>NZ_BMYK01000005.1 GCF_014652235.1 Pseudorhodoferax aquiterrae | reverse complement strand
GGCGCGGCCGGCCGCGGTGCGGGCTCGGGCGCCGCGGCCGCGCCGCCGGCCGGTGGCTTGCCCGGGATCCGCAGCACCTGGCCGCTGCTGATCTGCTTGGGCACCGCGATGCCGTTGTAGCGCGCCAGGATGTAGAAGGCGTACAGGTCGTTCAGGAAGCGCTGGGCGATGCGCGACAGCGTGTCGCTGGGCCGCACCGTGTAGTTGAAGGACTCGCGGCCCAGTTCGGCCGGGTCCATGGTGATCTGGCGCATGAGGTTCAGGGCCAGCTTGTTGTTGAAGTCCAGCGCCAGTGCGCGCTCCAGTTCGGCGCGCGCCTCGTCCTCCTTGCCGGCCTCCAGCAGGTCGATCACGGCGCGGGCCATCTTCTGCGCCTGCGCCGCCTCGGCCGGCGTGGCCGGGCGCTGCGGCGCACGCGGTGGGGGCGGTTCCGGCGCGGGCGGCGGTGCGGGCGCCGGCATGCGCGAGGGCGCCGATTCGGGCGCCGGCTTGGGCGGCGCGGCGCAGCCTGTCAGCAGCACCAGCACGGCCATGAGGACCAGGGACGGTTTGGGCATGGAAGACGCTCTCGATGCGACGCCTGCAGTATGGGAGCCGCGCGCGCATTGCGCAGGTGACTTTCGGACATTGCTCCGCGGCCGGCCCCACGCGCAGCATGCCCCGGTGCAAGCGCCCTTTTCCCCGATCCCCACGCAGGCCGAGCCCGCCATGCTGTCGCGCCTGCCGATCCCGGCCATCGTGCAGCAGCATGCGGACGAAGCGGCGCACCTGCGCCATGTGCGCTCGGTGCTGGTGCGCGCACCGCATGTGCGGCTGTTGCAGCTGGGCCGGCTCGACGAGCGGCTGGATGCGCACCTGGACGGCCTGGCCGTGGCCGGCGCCGAGGGCCTCGCGCGGGCGCAGGTGGCGCTGGAGCAGTGCGGCTGCGGCGAAGTCTTCACCGCCTTCGCCGCCGCGCTGCAGGCGCGGGACGCGGACCTGCAGCAGCGCGTGCTGGCGCTCGCGCCCGCCGTGCCCGAGGCCTGGCGCGGCATCGTCTCGGCGCTGGGGTGGAGCAGCGCGCCGCTGCTGCGCGAACCCGTGCGCATGCTGCTGGCCGCGGCCCCGCCCTGGCAGCGCGCGCTGGGGTTGGAAGCCTGCCGGCTGCACGGCGTCGACCCCGGCCCTGCCCTGGCCCCGGCCTTGCGCGCGGACGACCCGGTGCTGCGCCTGTCCGCCTTGCGCACGGCGGCCGCACTGGGGCGCACCGAGCTGCTGCCACTGGTGCTGGCCGCGCTGGATGCGCCGCCCCTGGCCGGGGCCGCTGCGCGGTCCGCCTGCCTGCTCGGCGACCGCGGCACGGCCCTGCGCGCACTGGAGCGGGCCGCCTTCGCCACGCCCGCCGCCTGCGACCCGCTGCGTCCGCTGGCGGTGCAGGCGCTGCCGCCCGAGCAGGCGCGCGCGCAGCTGCGCGAGCTGATGCCAGCCGCGCCGCGCGAGGCCGTGCGCGCCATCGGCTGGCTTGGCGACGCGCGGCTCGTGCCCTGGCTCATCGAGCGCATGGAGGACGTGGCGCTCGCGCGCGTGGCGGGCGAAGCCTTCTCCACCATCACCGGAGCCGACCTCGTGGCGTTGGAGCTGGAGCAGCCGCCGCCCGCGGATCTGCAGACCGGCCCCAGCGACGACCCGGACGACGAGGACGTGGCGCTCGACGACGACGAGAACCTGCCCTGGCCCGACCCGGCCCGCGTGCAGCGCTGGTGGCAGGCCCGGGCTGGCGCGTTCGCCGCCCCGCGCTGCTTCGTCGGCGCGGCGCCCACGCCCGCGCACCTGGGCCAGGTGTTGCGCACGGGCACGCAGCGCCAGCGCGCGCTCGCGGCCCAGCTGCTGGTGCTGCTGCAGCCGGGGCAGGCCGGCTTCAACGTGGCGGCGCCGACCTGGCGGCAGCGCCGCCTGCTGGGCCTGCCGGGCCGGGGTGGGTGATGCACACCGACCTGGTCTTCGCGCTGCTGGCCGCGGCCTTCCTCGTGGCAGCTGGGCTGCGCACGCTGCGCTTGCGCCGCGCCGATGGCGCGGTGCGCACCTGGGCCTGGCTGGCGCTGGTGTTCGGCGCGGTCGCCACCTGGCTGGCCATGACTTTCGGACATTGAGCGCGGCGCCGCGCGGCCCCACCATGGCCGGGCCGAAGGAGCGCATCACCATGACCCTGACCCTGCGCGCGGTGTCGCTGAACGAACTGCCGCTGACCCAGCCGATCACGGCCCAGTTCGACGGCCGCGGCGGCACCATCGGCCGGGCCGACCACAACACGCTGGCCCTGCCCGACCCCGAGCGCCACATCTCGCGCCAGCAGGCCGAGATCCAGGCCCGGCCGCAGGGCGGCTTCCTGATCCGCAACATCGGCAGCGCCAACCCCATCGTGGTCGCGGGCCAGCCGCTGCACCAGGGGGAATCGGTGCCGCTGCAAGCGCGCGACGAAGTGCGCATCGGCGGCTACCGGCTCGAAGTGCTGGCCGGCCCGGAGCCCGATGCGGGCGCCACGCTGCTGCGGCCGGCGCCGCTGGCCACGCCGGTCGGCGCGGGCAATCCCTTCGCGGACCTGCTCGGCGCCGATGCGCCCACCCCCACGTCCAGGCCTGCATCGCGGGCCGCCCCTGCGGGCGCGCTGCTGCCCGACGACTTCGACCCCTTCGCCGCGCGCGCCGACCCGGCCCGCGCGCCACCACCGGCGCCGGCCACCGGCGACCCGTTCGCCGACCTGCTGCCCCCAGGCGAGGGCCGCTCGCTCGACGAGATGTTCGGCCTGGCGCCGGGCATGGCCACGCACGACGCGGTGGCCGGCTTCCTGGCCGGGGCCGCCGACACCACGCCCCGGCAGGCGCCGGCGCCCGCCACGCAGGACGACCATGCGCCACTGCTGCAGACGCCCTTCGTGCCGCGGCCCGTGCAGGCCCCGGCGCCCGCTGCGCCGCTGCCGGCACCGCCACCGGCCACGGACGGTGACGATGCGCTGTGGGCCGCCTTCTGCGCCGGTGCCGGCATCCGGCCCGACCCGGCCCAGGGCGGTGGCGCCGAGCGCATGCAGCTGGTCGGCGAGCTGCTGCGCGCCGCCGTCGACGGCACGCTGCAGATGCTCGCCGTGCGCGCCGCCACGCGCCAGGAGCTGCGCGCCAACGTGACCATGATCCGCGCGCGCGACAACAACCCGCTCAAGTTCTCGCCCGACGCGCAGTCGGTGCTGGAGCAGCTGCTGCGCCCGCCGCTGCGCGGCTTCCTGCCGGCCCGCGAGGCCATGCGCGACGCCATGCAGGATCTGGTGGGCCACACCATCGGCAGCATGGCCGGCACGCGCGCCGCGCTGGAAGGCGTGCTGGCGCGCTTCGAACCCACCGTGCTGGAATCGCAGCTCAGCGGCCGCTCGGTGCTCGACAGCGTGCTGCCGCAGAACCGCAAGGCGCGGCTGTGGGCGCTGTACCTGCGCCACTTCGAGGCGCTGCGCGAGGAGGCGCGCGAGGACTTCCACGCGCTGTTCGGCAAGGCCTTCCTCGAAGCCTACGAGGAGCAGCTGCAACGCTTGGCCCGGCACACCGGCGACACACAATGACGGCACCCGCCTTGCGCCTGCAGGTGGCGTGCTGCAGCGAACAGGGAACACGCACCGTCAACGAGGACGCCGTGCTCATGCGCGACAACGGCCCGGCCTGGTTCGCCGTGCTGGCCGATGGCGCGGGCGGCCATTCCGACGGTGCCGAGGCCGCGCGCCTGGCCATCGGCAGCCTGCAGGCCGGCCTGGGCGATGCCACGCTGCCCTGGCGGCCCGAGCTGCTGACCGACGCCGTGCTGGCCGCCCATGCCGAGGTGCGCAACGGCCGGCGCACGCAGGCGCCCATGCACACCACGGTGGTGGCGCTGTGCATCGATGCGCGGCGCGGCGTGGCGCTGTGGAGCCACGTGGGCGACTCGCGGCTGTACCGGCTGCGCGGGCATGGCATCGACCAGGTCACGCGCGACGACACGCTGGTGCAAGGCCTGATCGACGCCGGCGTGCTGACGCCCGAGCAGGCCCGGCACCATCCGCACAAGCACCACCTGGCCGCCGCGCTGGGCATCGACGGCGAACTGCAGCCGCACACCACGGCGGAGCAGCCACTGGCCAGCGGCGACCGGTTCCTGCTCTGCAGCGACGGCTGGTGGGCCAGCGTGGGCGATGCGGGCATCGTGTCCAGCCTGCTCGCCGCGGAGTCGCCGCAGGCCTGGCTGGCCGCCATGCGCGACGCCATCGCGGCGCAGGGCCGGCAGGACCAGGACAACTACAGCGCGATCGCGGTGTGGGTCGTGGCGGCCGACTGACGGGCGGCGCTCAGCGGCCCGCGGGTTGGTCCGCCAGCAGCAGCTGCGCCAGCAGCTCGGCGCCGGGCAGGCCGTCGGCGAGCTGCAGTTCCGCCGGGCGCGCGGCCTGGCGCACGGCCGGCCACCACAGCGTGCGACCCTGCAGCCGCGCCAGCAGTGCATCGGTGGCCAGCAGGGCCAGCGCCTCGGGCAGCGCAGGCGCCGCGGGCCTCTGCCCGGCCGCCGCGGGCCAGGCCGGCATGGCGGACAGTTCGGCCTCGAAGGCCGCCACGGTGGCGCCGTCTTCGAGCGTGCGCACGGCCGCGCGCGCCAGCGCCTCGTACCAGGCCACGAGGCCGGCCAGGGCCGCGGCATCGCGCGGCGGCTGGGCCGTGCCCTGGCCCACCCAGAGCGGGAAGTAGCGGCCCACCTTGTCGCAGCTGGGCATCAGCACGCCGAACCACCAGTGCGCCGACAGCACGCCGGGCCCGCAGGCGAAGCGCAGCAGCGGCGCCTCCAGGTAGGCCCAGGGCCAGCGCTCGCCCAGCACCTGGGGCAGCGCGTGCATGGTGGCGGCCAGCCAGCGGTCGCAGGCCAGGGCCACCTCCTGCGGCAGCCGGCGCTGGGCGAAGTCGCCGAGCATGGAGAGCTTGCCGTACCAGGCCGGTGGCGCGGCCCCCATGGCAGCGGCCACGGCCGGCATGGTGATCGTGTCGGGCTCCAAGTCCATCACAACCCCGCCGGACAACCGAACTCGCGCAGCTCGCGCAGCCGGAACGGGTTGCGCACGCTGCTCGTGGTGACCTCGAACACGGCCTTGCGACCGCCGATGTCGAAGGTGGCGCGGAAGCGCTCGGGCGCGCCCGTGGGGTCGATCTGCACGCGGTCGAACAGCCGGAACAGCGCCCAGGGGCCGCCGTCCACCAGGCCCGAGGCCCCGCTGGCGCTGGGCGGGCTCAGCTGCACGCGCACCTCGGAACTGCCACGCGGCCCGGGCCATTGCACCGAGCTCGGGATCTGCGGGCCGTGGGCGTAGCGCACGATCTGGCCGTCCACGTCGAGGATGAACTGCTGGATCGAGGCGTCCATCTCGACGGGCTTGAAGTCCAGCCGCAGCGCGGGCGCGCCGGCTCCGGGGAAGAAGGTCTCGCGGATCGCGGCGGCGCGCTGGAACTGCGGCAGCTGGCCGCCGTCCGCGCCCAGCGGCGTGCCCTCCACGGCGCGGAAGCGCCAGGGGCGCTGGCTGGTGTCCACGTAGGGCGCCAGCTTCTGCTGGAACAGCTGGTCGATCTTGCCGCCGGGGCCGAACAGCGCGGCGAAGTCGGCCTGCGTCACGTCGCGCGCCGAGCCCGGCACCAGCGGGTAGCGGCCGGCCACGGCCTGCTGGCAGAACTCGCCGACCTGCGCGCGCACCTCCTGCGCCAGCGTCTGGCGCAGCAGGCCCTGGGCGATGTTGGCGCTGCTCTGCGACAGCGTCTCCATCATGGCGCGCAGCGGCTGCGGCATGCGCGCGGCCTCGGCCTTGACGCGGTTGGGCAACGGCGACGGCGGCGGCGCCGCCCCGCCCTGCAGCGCGGTCTGGGCCGCGTTGAGCAGCAGGTTGACCTCGGCCACCAGGGCCAGCGTGTCGTCCAGCGGCGCGCGGCCGCCAGCGGGCGCGGTGACGAAGTGGCGCAGGCTGGCGAAGCGGGCGTCCACCAGTTGCTCCTCCAGCGAGGGCGCGCCCGCGCCCGGCGCGGCGCCGCCCGCGCCCAGCACGCCGGCCAGCTTCTCGCGGCCCTGGCGCACGATGTCCTGCGCGCGCTGCTCGGCCGTCTCCACCGTGGTGCCGCCGCTGGCCAGCGTGGTCTCGCGCGAGATGGCCTTGAGCAGCGGCGCCAGCGGGCTGTCGGAGGCCGACAGCAGGCGCGACATCTGCACCGACTGCGCGAGCTGGCCCATGGGCAGCAGCTTGATGTCGGCGATGAAGGCCTCCCAGGTGGCAGCGTAGTCGTTGAGGTACAGGCGGCGCACGTCGTCCACCAGCGGCGCGTTGGCACGCACGCGCGCGGCGGCGTCGCGCGGTTCGTCGGCCACACCCAGCACCCAGGGCTGCTCGGCCGCGAGCTGGTCGGCCACCTGCCCCACCTCGCGCTGGAAGCCGCGCAGGTAGCCATCGCGCGTGTACAGGCCGGGCACGCCCTGCGTGAGCGGCGCGCCGCTGGCCCGCGTGAAGACCAGCGCGGCGTTGGGGCCGGCCGCGCGCGCCACCGTGAACGGCGCGAACTCCTGGCCCAGGCCCTGGTTGCGCAGCCGGTTGTAGACGCGCTGGGGCAGCGGCAGGCTGGCCAGCTGGGCGCGCGTGGCGCTCACGAGCGCGTTGTCGGCCTGCAGCGGCGAGGCCACGCCACCCTGGGCGAGCAGCGCGTCCAGGTGGCGCTGCAGCTGCTCGCGCTGGGCGGGGGTGAGCTCGCGCCGCGTGGCCTGCCAGTCGGCCTGCACGTGGCGGCGCAAGGCCTCGGCAGAGAAGTGCTGCGGCGCATGCAGCATGGCGTAGACCTTGAGCGCCTCGTACTGCTGCTCGGGCGCGCCCACGCCCTGGCGCAGCTGTTCCTCGATGCGCAGGGCCAGGCGCGGCAGCAGCGCGTCGGTCAGCATGCGCGCATAGGCGGCCTGGGCGGCGCTGTCGAGCTTGCGCTGCTGCGACAGGCCGAAGCCGCCCGGCGCGGCCTCGGGCTGGGCCAGTGCATGCGTGGCCTCCAGCGCCGGCAGCAGTGGCAGCAGCTCGGGCGTGGCGCGGTCGGGCGTGGCGGCCAGCAGCTGCTGCACCGGGCCGGCGCGCGCGGCCACGGCGTCGACGTAGCGGCGGTTGTCCAGCCAGCTCAGGGTCCAGGCCGCGAGCAGGCCGGCCGTGACGGCGCCCACGGCGCCGTAGCCGGCGGCCAGCGTCCAGCGGCGCCGGCGCTCGGCACCGCCGCGCAGGCCGGCCAGGCCGGCCTCGGCGAACACCACGTCCTCCAGCAGGCGCTGCAGGAAGTAGCTGCGGCCACTGGCCTGCTGCGGCGGCACCAGCGCCTGCTCCAGCCGAAAGCGGCGCGCCACGGCCCCGAGCGCGCGGTCGATCGGCGCGCCCTCCTGCGTGCCGCTCACGAAGTAGATCCCGCGCAGCAGCGGCCTGGCTTCCAGCGTCGAGGGGGCGAACACGCCTTCGGCGAACTCCTGCAGCGCCTCGCGCAGTGCCGCGAACTGCACCGGGAAGCCGTAGATGCGCGCGCGCCGGCCCGGGTCGCGCTCGGCCTGCAGGCGTGCAACCAGGCCGTCGACCAGACGCTGCTGCAGCGCGTCGAACTCGGCCGGCATGCCGGCCAGCGGCGCCTGGCTGCCCCGCGCGAAGCTGAAGCCCCAGGGCGTGTTGCGCTGCTCCTTGTCCAGCGTGGCGAAGTAGTCCATGAAGCCGGCCAGGAGGTCGGCCTTGGTGACCATGAGGTAGATCGGAAACGCCATGCCGAGCTGGCCGTGCAGCTCCTGCAGCCGCGCGCGCACGGTTTGCGCATGCTGGGCGCGCTCGGCCGCGGGCTGCGCCAGCAGGTCGCTGACCGAGACCGTGACCAGCACGCCGTTGATGGGCTGGCGCGTGCGCGTGCGGCGCAGCATCTGCAGAAAGCCGTTCCAGGTGGCCTGGTCGTTGTCGGGGTCGCTGTCCTGCGTGGTGAAGCGCCCGGCCGTGTCGATCAGCACGGCGCGGTCGGTGAACCACCAGTCGCAATGCCGGGTGCCGCCGACGCCGCGCAGCGCCTCCTTGCCCAGCAGCTCGGCCAGCGGGAAGCGCAGCCCGCTGTAGCGCAGCGCCGTGGTCTTGCCCGAGCCCGGCGCGCCGATGATGAGGTACCAGGGCAGCTCGTACAGGTGCCGCCCGCCCAGGCGCGCGGCCCAGCCCTTGAGCGTGCCACGCGGGCCGAAGCGGGCCTGCTCCAGGCCGCGCAGCGCGCGCTCGAACTGCTGGCGCACGGCCGCCATGTCGGCGCTCTCGCGCGGCTCGGCCGCGGCCGGCTGGATCAGCTGCTGCACCACGGCGGCATTGCCGCGCCTGGCGCGCCAGCGGCCCCAGGCGATGCGCAGCGCCACCAGCACCAGCAGCACCACGATGGCGATGGCACGCGCGCGCTCGGTCTCCAGCGGCCGGACTTCGCCGATGGCCAGCAGCGGCCCGGCGATCCAGAGCACCAGCGACAGCGCGACGAGCAGCAGCGCCAGCAGCAGCCAGCGGTTGAAGATCCAGCCCAGCAGCTTCTTCATCGCGTGGCTCCCGAGGCGGCGGATGCAGCGGCCGGCACCGCGGCCGTGGCCGCGACCGGCGCACGCCCCAGCACCATCAGCGTGATCTCCACGCGGCGGTTCAGGGCGCGGTTGCTGGTGCTGTCGTTGGGCACCAGCGGCTCGGCGTCGGCCCGGCCCTCGGCGCGCACGCGCTCGGCCGGCAGGCCGTAGTCCACGAGACGCGCCTGCACGGCCTCGGCGCGCTCCTGCGAGAGGTGCCAGTTGGATGGAAAGCGCGCCGTGCGGATCGGGCTGCTGTCGCTGTGGCCCGTGACGAGCACGGTGCCGGGCAGCTGCCGGAGCGCTGCGGCGATGCGGCCGAGCAGCGCCTCCTGCCCCGCCGCGGGCGTGGCGCTGGCCGGCGCGAACAGGCCGTCGCCGCGCAAGGTGACGACGCTGCGGTCGACCTCATCGCGCACCGCCACCAGGCCGCCCTTCACGTCGGGCTGCAGCAGCTGCGCCAGGCGCGGCACGGGCGCGGGCGGCGGCGGCGCCGTGACGGGCGGCGTCAGGCGCAGCGCCTGGATCTGGCCGAACACGCGGTCCGAGCGCTCGGCCAGCGACAGCGACAGGCCCGAGTACACCAGCGCCAGCAGCAGCGCCGCGCCGGCGGCCGTGGCGCCCAGCGGCAGCCAGCCCGAGAAGCGGCGCTGCGGCAGCGGCTCCACCTGCCAGTGCGCGGCCAGCGCCTGGGCATGGTCGCCGCGCTCCTTGCGCACGATCTGCGCGAGCCGGTCGCGCACGGCCTCGAGCTGGGCGGCACCGTTGTCGACGACGCGCCAGCGGCCCTCGAAGCCCAGCGCCAGCGCGGCGTAGACGAGTTCGAGCAGGTCGCGGTTGGCGGCCGGCTGCTCGGCCAGCCGGGCCATGAGCTGGAAGACCTTCTCGCCGCCGCGCGTCTCGTTGTGGAACATGGCCAGCAGGCTGTACTGCGCCCAGGCACCGTTGCCGCCCCAGGGTGTGTCGGCCGCGGCCTCGTCGAGCAGGGTGCACAGCACGTAGCGCGCGGCCATCACGCGCTCGGGCGCGATGCCGGCCGCGGCCGCGTCGGTGCAGAAGTCGCGGATGCCCTGGGCCAGCGCCTGGCGCAGGGCGGCCGGGTCGTCCACACGCTGCGTGGCGCGCAGCGCGGGCACCAGCAGCAGCAATCGGTTGGCCAGCGTGACGAGCGGGTTCAGGCCCGGCGCGGGCGCGGCGGTCTCGCTCTCGGCGGCCACAGCCGGGATGGGGTTGGCGGACGGGCGCGGCGCAGCCCCACCGCCCGGGCGCGGCTTGACGAAGGTGTGCTGCTCGTCCAGCGCGGCGAAGGGGTCGTCGATCGGGCGGTCCATGGGGCCGGCCTCAGAACGTGTGAATGGACCGATCGCGCCCACGACGGGGTGCGGCGTGCCGCAGGCGTAGGCGCAGGCCGCAGCTCGGGCTGGTGCCCGGGCAAGGCCTGCAACGCCCGCATGCGGCTCGCCGCGCCCCGGCCCGCAGGGCGAGGTCCTGGACGCAGCAATCACGGTGGAACCAGGTGTTCATCGGAGCCTCGCGTGGGTGGGAGCGGTCCGTTCACACGTTCTCAGGTCCGGATGGCCCAGAGCTCGAGCTCCAGGCCCGGGAAGTCGCCCGCCACGTGCAGCGCCAGGCTGCCGCTGCGTTCGAGCTGCTTCCAGAGCTCGCCGCCGCGGTCGAGCTCGAAATAGTGGTGGCCGGCATGGAAGGGCAATTGGCGCGGCGCCACCGGCAGCGGCCGCAGCGCGACACCGGGCAGCTGCAGGTTGACGAGGTCGCGGATGCGGTCCACCGGCCCGAGCTTGGACTGCGCCGGAAAGCGCTGGCGCAGCTGCTCGGCCGGCAGCTGGGCGTTGACGGCCAGCACCAGGCTGGCACTGCGCAGCATCTCGGCATCGGCCAGCACGGCCGTGCGCACGCCGTGCGTGCGGTCCGTCAGCGCGATCTGCTCGGCATGGCGCTGCAGCGCGGTGGACAGCATGGCGCGCAGCGCGTCGAGCAGCGGGGCGAAGCTGGCCTGCAGGTCTTCGTGCTGGTACAGCGGGTACTCGCGCGGCTGGCGCGACGACGGGTTGGCGGCGGCGAAGGTCGCCAGCTCGCCGGCCAGCTGCAGACAGTCGCGGTGCAGCTGCTCGGGGTGGGCATGGGGCGCACGGGCGTGCTGGCGCAGCAGCGGCTCGGCACGGTTCAGCGTCAACAGCATCAGGAAGTCGCTGAGTTCGGAAACGCCATGGCCGAGCTGGCCCATGCGGGCGGCCAGTGCCTCGGCGCGCTGGCGGACAAGGCCGTGCAGCAGCGCGGCCATGGCCGAGAGCTGGCCGCTGGCGTCGATGCGCGTCTGCGGCGGGGTGTAGGCGCGGTCGAGCACGAGCTGGCGGTCACTGCGCCGCTCGGCCACACGGGCCACGCCCAGCGCCGCCTGGCCGTCGCCGAGTTCGCGCGCGCGCACCAGGCGCAGGCACAGCGCGGCGGTCTGCACGGGTTCCGGATCGTCGCCGGCGCTGGTGCGGTCGCGCAGCGCATGGTCGGTGATGCGGTAGCGGTGCTGCGGGCGGCCGGCGGTGCCCGGGTCGACCGCGTCGAAGTCGACCTCGTCGACACCGTCGCGCGCCTGCGGTACGGCCAGGTAGACAAGTTCGTTCTGCACGTCGGCCGGCAGCGCGAGCGGCAGCGGCGCCGCATCGGTCTGCGGAATGCAGAACGGCGTGCCGTCGGGCAGCACGCCCTGGGCCCGCACCAGACCCAGCTGGCCCTGCGGCAGCAGCGACTCGTCGAGCACGAGTTCGCTGAAGCCCCAGCCATGCGCCCCCAAGGGCCGCACGCGGCGGTCGACCAGGGTCTCGAGGTAGCGCGTCTCCTGCTGGAAGTGGTGCGGCAGCAGGAACATGCCCTGGGTCCAGACCACCTTGTCGGCGGCCGGCAGCGGCGCGCCGGGCCCGGGCGCGGTACCAGGGCCGGCATCGCCGTCGGGCTGCGCACTCATGGCGCCAGCTCGGCGGTGACCGCCAGTTCGCCCGCGCGGATCGTCACGCGCTGGGCCTGGCCGGGCCGCACGGCCAGCACGGTGCGCCAGCGCGCATGCTCGACATCGCGGTAGGCGGCGAACACGGCGAGGAAGCGGGTCTCGGGCGCCAGCGTGCGCTGGATGGGACGGGTTTCGCCCGGGGCCAGCATGATCTCCTCGCGGCCGACGAGGTCGGCGCCGAGTTCGGCCTGGTCGCGCTGGTACAGCGAAACGAAGTCGGCCGCTGCGAACACGGTGTCCGTCTTGAGCTCGTAGACGCGCAGCAGCAGTGGCGAGGGCCGCCCGCTCACGCTGGGGTTCACGCCGGCCACCGCCGCCACGCTGCCGGCCACCGTCGTGGACGGCACCTTGGGTGGACCGCCACAGGCGGCCAGCAGGGCCAGCAGCGCGGCAGCGCCGACCAGCCAGCCGGACCGGGGGCTGCGGTGTGTCGAACATGCCGATCGATTGCCTGCGGTGCGCATCCGTATTCCCCAAGGGAAACCCTGGCGGCCAGCATAGCCAGCCGGCATCGCGCGCACGCATGACGAAGGTCATCGCAGCGCTGCGCCGCCTGCCGGGCCGGGCGCCTCATTAAAATACGCTCGTATTCTTAAGAAGACACCACCATGAACGACGCTCGCAGGCGCACCCGTGCCCCGACCGAGGTGCGCGCCCGCATCCTGGCCGCGACGGCCGATCTGCTGACCGAAGGCGCGCCGCTGTCCATCGGCAGCGTGGCCGATGCGGCCGGTGTGACCAAGGGTGCCGTGCAGCACCACTTCGGCACGCGCGAGGCCTTGCTGCAAGCCTTGTGGGAGACCACGCAGGCCGAGTTCGTGAACGATCTGGACGCCGACGCCGCACGCCACGGCGGCAAACCGAACGGCGCCGCCAGCTACCTGCGCGCGACCGTGCGCGCGGGCCGGCGGCGCCACGTGACGCACCGTTGGCGCGCCGTGCTCGCGGCCAGCGTGGTCGAGCGACCGCTGGCGCGCCAGTGGAGCGACTGGGTCGCCGGCTGCCGGCGCGAGAACGCGGAAGGCACTCGGGAACTCATCGTGCGGCTGGCGGCGGACGGGCTGTGGCTGTCCGACCTGCTCGGCATCTACAAGCTGACTGTGACCGAGCGCCAGGCCTTGCAGGACGCGCTGCTGGCCTTCACCCAGGACACGAAGGCACGGACATGACCACTTACCTGTTGCTCGGCGCGGCCATCGTGCTGGAGGTGTTCGCCACCGCCATGCTCAAGGCCTCGGACAGCTTCACGCGGCCGGGGCCGGCACTGGCCACGGCGCTGGGCTATGCCGCGTCGTTCTACTGCCTGTCGCTGGTGCTGCGCAGCATGCCGGTGGGCGTGGCCTACGCGATCTGGTCCGGCGTGGGCATCGTGATCACGGCGGTCGTGGCCTTCGTGCTGTTCGGCCAGCGGCTGGACGCGCCGGCGCTGGCAGGCATGGGGCTGATCATCGCGGGCGTGCTGGTGATCAACCTGTGCTCCGCGACCACGGGCCATGGAGGCGCGCCATGAAGACCACGCTGGACGAGTTGCAGGCCTTCGCGGCGGTGGTCGCCACCGGCTCGATCACGGGGGCGGCCGAGCAACTCGGGCAGACGGTGTCGGGCGTCAGCCGCGCGCTGGGCCGGCTGGAGCAAAAGCTTGCCACCACGCTGCTGCGCCGCACCACCCGCCGCATCGCGCTGACCGAGGAAGGCCAGGCCTTCCTGGTGCGCACGCGCGCGATCCTGGCCGCCATCGACGATGCCGAGGAGCACATGGCGCTGCGCCGCGAGCAGCCGGCGGGCCGGCTGCGCGTGAACGCCGCCACGCCCTTCATGCTGCATGCCATCGTGCCGCTGGTGCCGCAGTTCCAGCAGCTGTACCCGCAGATCACGCTGGAACTGGAGACCGACGAGCTCAACATCGACCTGCTGGCGCGCCGCACCGACGTCGCCATCCGCATCGGCCCCCTGCGCGATTCCACGCTGCACGCGCGGCCGCTGTGCACGAGCCGCCGCCGTGTGCTGGCGAGTCCGGCCTACCTGGCGGCGCACGGCAAGCCCACCAGCCTGGCGCGCCTGGCGCAGCACCGCCTGCTCGGCTTCAACCAGCCCGATGCGCTGAACCGCTGGCCCTTGCGCGGGCCGCACGGCGACGAATGGCCCATCAGCCCGGGCATGACCGCATCGAGTGGGGAGACGCTGCGCCAGCTGGCGCTGGCCGGTGCCGGGATCTGCTGCCTGGCCGATTTCATGACCACGCCCGACCGCCTGCGCGGCGATCTGGTGGAGGTCTTGCCGCGCCTGGCGGTGGACCAGCGCGAGTCCATCAACGCGGTGTACTACCGCAACACGCAGCTCGCCGCGCGCATTGCCTGCTTCCTGGACTTTCTGGCGGAGCGCCTCGCCGACCCGGCCCGGCAGGCCGGTGCAGCGGCGCGGCCCGCGCTCACGGGATCTTGCGAAGCCCGATCGCCAGGAAAATTACATACAAGATGATGATGATTTCCCACATGCATGCCACATAGCAATGTGTGGGCCAGCTGCCGCGCCTCCAAATAAATCACAAAAAATCAAGAAGTTACACACACCCACGCCCGACGTGAAAGAGGTCACTTGCACGGCACGGCCGGCTGTGTAAGTGAGCCCGACATCGGGCAAACCCGCAGCCATGCGGCGTCATGGCGCTTCGGCGCTCGCACATTCCAGCAGCCAGTCGCGGAACAGCGCGAGCGCGGCGGGCGGATCGCGCCGCTCGGGGCTGACCAGGTAGTAGCCGCGGCTGCCGCGCAGGGTCCGGTCGCAGGCCAGCACCAGGTCGCCGCGCGCGAGATCCTGGGCCACCAACATGCGCGGCACCAGTGCCACGCCGAGGCCATGCGCGGCTGCCGTGGCCGACATCGAAAACAGCTCATAGCGCGGGCCGCTCTGCCAGTGCGCGGCCTGCACGCCCATGGCCTCGAACCACAGCCGCCACGCATCCGGCCGCGTGCTCTGCTGCAGCAGCGGCAGTTCGGCGACCTGCGCCGGCGTGAGGGTGCCGCGTCCCTGGAGCAAGGCCGCGCTGCAGACCGGCAGCACCTCCTCGCTCATGAGCAGCACGGCGCTGGTGCCGGGCCAGTTCTGCACCTGCTCCGGCGTGCCGGCGTACAGCGCTGCGTCGAAACCGTCGTCGCTGAACAGGAAGGGCCGCGTGCGCGTCTCGATGTTGACGGTGATCTGCGGGTGGCGCAGCGCCAGCGCGGGCAGGCGCGGGATCAGCCAGCGCGTGGCGAACGTGGCGACGGCCGCCAACGCCAGCGAATGGCCGCTGTGCTGGCGCGCCATGGCGTTCAAGGTGTCCAGTTCCAGGCCGTCCAGCCGTCTGGCCACCTGGCGGGCATAGTCGCGACCGCTGTCGGTCAGGGCCACGCCGTGGCGCGTGCGGCGGAACAGCACGATGCCGACGAACTCCTCCAGCGCGGCGATCTGCCGCGACACGGCGCCCTGGGTCAGCGAAAGCTCCTGCGCCGCGCGCGTGTAGCTTTCGTGGCGGGCTGCGGCCTCGAAGCAGACCAGGGCCTGGGTGGATGGGAGTTTGCGGCGCAAAGTATTCCCAATATACACATTTAGACCCCATCGGTCCGATAAGCCCCGCTCCAAATATTCTTCAATCTCATATCTCGATCAAGAATCATCGTTTGCCGCGCCCCCTGGCCGCAGCTAGGATGGGCGCCTTTGCAATCTGCCCCCTTGAGGAGACCCCATGGCCAAAGCGCGTTTCGACTGGCAAGACCCCTTCCAGCTCGACCAACAACTGACCGAAGACGAGCGCCTGATCCGCGACGCCGCGCGCGCGTACTGCCAGGACCGGCTGATGCCGCGCGTGCAGGCCATGTTCCGCAACGAGTCCGTGGACACCTCCATCTTCCGCGAGATGGGCGAGCTGGGGCTGCTGGGCCCCACGATCCCGACCCAGTACGGCGGCGCCGGCCTGAACTACGTGAGCTATGGCCTGGTGGCGCGCGAGATCGAGCGCGTGGACTCGGGTTACCGCTCCATGGCCTCGGTGCAGTCCTCCCTGGTGATGGTGCCCATCAACGAATTCGGCACCGAAGCGCAGAAGCAGAAGTACCTGCCCAAGCTCGCCAGCGGCGAGTTCATCGGCTGCTTCGGCCTGACCGAACCCGACCACGGCTCCGACCCCGGCTCCATGGCCACGCGCGCCCACAAGGTCGACGGCGGCTACAAGCTCAAGGGCAGCAAGATGTGGATCACGAACTCGCCGATCGCCGATGTGTTCGTGGTCTGGGCCAAGGAAGTGTCCGCCGGCGGCCAGCTCGGCCCGATCCGCGGCTTCGTGCTGGAAAAGGGCATGAAGGGCCTGTCCGCACCGGCGATCCACGGCAAGGTCGGCCTGCGCGCCTCGGTCACCGGCGAGATCGTGATGGACGAGGTCTTCGTGCCCGAGGAGAACGCCTTCCCCGAGGTGCAGGGCCTGAAGGGTCCGTTCACCTGCCTGAACAGCGCGCGCTTCGGCATCGCCTGGGGCGCCATGGGCGCGGCCGAGTTCTGCTGGCACACGGCGCTGCAGTACACGCTGGACCGCAAGCAGTTCGGCCGCCCGCTGGCCGCCAACCAGCTGGTCCAGAAGAAGCTGGCCGACATGCAGACCGAGATCACGCTGGGCCTGCAGGCCGCGCTGCGCGTGGGCCGCATGAAGGACGAGCACCAGAACGTGGTGGAGATCACCTCGCTGATCAAGCGCAACAACTGCGGCAAGGCGCTGGACATCGCCCGCCTGGCGCGCGACATGCTGGGGGGCAACGGCATCTCCGACGAGTTCGGCGTGGCGCGGCACCTCGTGAACCTCGAAGTGGTCAACACCTACGAAGGCACGCACGACGTGCATGCGCTGATCCTGGGCCGCGCGCAGACCGGCATCGCCGCCTTCGCCAACTGACCATGGCGCAGGCATCTGCTACCGCCGGCGCGCTGGCCGGCGTCAAGGTGCTGGACCTGTCGCGCGTGCTGGCCGGCCCCTGGTGCACCCAGATCCTGGCCGACCTGGGCGCCGACGTGGTCAAGGTCGAGCTGCCCGGTGCCGGCGACGACACGCGCCACTGGGGCCCGCCCTTCCTGCAGGACGCGCAGGGCCGCGACACCGACCAGGCGAGCTACTTCGCCGCCTGCAACCGGAACAAGCGCTCCGTCACCATCGACATGTCCAAGCCGCAAGGCCAGGCCCTGATCCGGCAACTGGCCGAGCAGGCCGACGTGCTGGTGGAGAACTTCAAGGTCGGCGGCCTGGCGAAGTACGGGCTGGACTACGCCAGCCTGTCGGCCCTGAACCCGCGGCTGGTCTACTGCTCGGTGACGGGCTTCGGCCAGACCGGCCCCTATGCCGAGCGCGCGGGCTACGACCTGCTGATCCAGGCCTCCAGCGGCATGATGAGCATCACCGGCCGCGCCGACGGCGAGCCCGGCGGCGGCGGAGTGCGCGTCGGCGTTGCGCTGACCGACCTGTTCACGGGCGTCTACGCGTCCACCGCCGTGCTGGCAGCCTTGCGCGCACGTGAGCAGACGGGACGCGGCCAGCACATCGACATGGCCCTGCTCGACGTGGGCATGGCGATCCTGGCCAACCAGGCGGCCGGCTACCTCAACACCGGCAAGGTACCGCAGCGCCAGGGCAATTCGCACCCGAGCCTGGCGCCCTACCAGGACTTTCCGACAGCGGACGGCGCCATGCTGCTGGCCATCGGCAACGACGGCCAGTTCGCGCGCTGGTGCGAGGCGGCGGGCCGGCCGGAGTGGTCGCGCGACGCGCGCTTCGCCACCAACACGGCGCGCGTGCACAACCGTGCGACGCTGATCCCGGCCATGGAAGAGCTGACGCGCCAGCGCAGCACCGCGCAGTGGGTGGCGCTGCTGGAGGACAAGGCCGTGCCCTGCGGGCCGATCAACGACATCGGCCAGGCCTTTGCCGACCCGCAGGTGGTGGCGCGCGGACTGCGGCTGGATCTGCCGCGCGACGCGGGCGACGGCATCGCATCGGTGGCCGGCGTGGCCAGCCCCCTGCGGCTGTCGGAGCATCCGCCGGTGCTGCGCAACGCCCCGCCGGCACTGGGGCAGCACACGGACGAGGTCTTGCGCGAACTGGGCCTGCAGGACAGCGACATTGCCGCCCTGCGCGCCAGCGGCACCGTCTGAACGCAACCGCCAAAAGAAAACGGCGCCCATCGGGCGCCGTTGTTCCTTGGGTGCGCGCGCGGCGAATCAGGCCTTGCGCTGGATGCGCCGGCGCGTCGCCACCAGGCCCAGCGCGGCCAGGCCCAGCAACGCCAGCGAGGTGGGTTCCGGCACCTCGGTGGTCGGACGCTCATGCACCGTGCCGGACAGGCTGGCCAGCTTGAAGAAGTCGTTGCCGCCCGACAGGCCGCTGTTGCCGCCGAAGCCGGTGTTGAACGCACTGACGATCCACCAGCTGGACACCTTGTCCTCGACCTTGGTGTTGTCCTGGCCGTTCACGGCGTACTTCTTGGCGTCCTTGCCATCGACGTTGGAGACCAGTTCCCAGCCCTCGGCCATCAGCGTTTCCCAGGTCTTGCCGACGATGGTGTAGGGCGTCTTGTCCTTGTTGGTGGGCAGGTCCAGGCCCGTGAAGCGCAGCACGCTGAAATCGGCGTCGCGGCTGGTGCTGGTGCTGGAACCGCTGCTGTTGCTGGTCCAGCCCAGCGACACGTAGTCCAGCTCGACCAGGCCGCTGAAGCTGAACAGGATCATGTCCGTGCGCGCCGTGTTGTCCATGGCGTGGTTGGGACTGCCGCTCTCGCCGGCGGAGGACACGCCCAGGCCCGAGGTCCCGTTGAAGGTGAGCTTGGTGTTCGTGGCCGACACCTTGTCGGTCTTGGCGACGAAGGCATTGCCGCTGCTGTTGGCGATGTAGTAGGCGGTGGCCGTGGCCGTGACACCCTGGTCGGTGGCCACATTGCTGGACTGGTACCGGTTGTTGAACGACCAGTCGGCCGATGCGCTACCGGCCACCACCGTCAGTGCCAGCCCCGCCACCAGCGGAAGCAGCTTGTTCTTGCTCATCTGAAAGATCCTCCGATCGAATTCGAAACAATATTCGCAAACTTGTAAGCCAAATCCATGCCAGAGAAAAATTCCGTTACAAATCAATCGACTTGGCACTGGGCCCGACAACTGAAACATTCGGATGCATAAAAATCCGACAAATCAGCGCAGGGTTTGGAGCAACTGCTGCGCTTCTGCGCGGTACTCGAAGGACTCGCCCGCGTCGAGCGCGCCCTGTGCCTCGGTCCGCGCTTCGGCCGTGCGGCCCGACTGGGCCAGCACCGCCGCCAGGTGGTAGCGGATGGTGGGATTGGCCGGCGCGCGCAGGCGCGCATCGCGCAGCAGGCCCAGTGCACGCTCGCGCTGCTTGTCGCCGCCGGCCTGGAACAACGCCCAGCCGAGCGTGTCCAGCACGCTCGCATCGGTCGGCAGCACGGCCAGGGCGCGTTCGGCAACCGCCACCGCACCGGGATCCTTCAGGCGCAGCAGCACATTGGCCAGGTTGTTCAGGAGTTCGGCGTCCTGCGGCGCGGCCTGGATCAGCGCTTCGTAGGCCGCTCGCGCCTGGGCGAACTGGCCGGCACGGGCATGGGCATCGGCCAGCACCCGCCGCGCGTGCGCATCCGTGGGCCGTTGGCGCGACCACTGCTCGGCCAACTGGACGGCGGGCTTGCCGCCATCGACGCGCCACAGCGCGTCGGACAGCCGCAGGAAGGTGTCGGTGGAGGGTTCGATCTGGTGCGCGCGCCGGTACAGCTCGAGGGCCGCGCCCTGCTGTCCGCGCGCCATGGCGGCATCGCCCTGCAGGCTGTAGCCGACGGCCAGCTTGGGGTGCTGCTCGGCAATGCGCCGGGCGCGGCGCTCCGCCCCGGCCAGGTCCTTGCGCAGGATGTCCACGTCGACCATCAGCGCCTGGGCGGGCAGGAAGTCGGGCTGCGCCGTCAGGGCCTTGTCCAGGCTGTAGGCCGCGCCTTCGGCGTGCTGGACAGCCAGTTGCAGCGAAGCGATGCGCACCTGCAGCGGGGCATTGCTGTTGGCCAGCCGCGAGGCCACGGTGTAGGCGGCACGTGCGCCCATGCGCTCGCCCGTGGCCGCCTGGGCGCGGCCGAAGGCGATCTGGGTCGGCAGGTCATCGGGTGGCGCCTTGGCGTGGACACGCCGCGCCGCCTCCAGCGCCGGGCCGGGTTTTTGCTGGCGCAGGTAGAGGTCCACCAGTGCCAGGCCCGGTCGCAGTTCCGACGGGCCCGCATGGTCCTCGGCCTTGCGCAGCCATTCCTCCATTTGCGCCAGCTGGCCGCGCTGCTCGGCCAGCAGCGCCAATTCGAGCAGCACGTCCATGTTCTTCTCGTCGCCGGCCAGCAGGCCCTGCAAGCGCTTGGCGGCCGCGTCGTACTGGCGCGTACCGATCTCCAGGCGCGCCATGTGCAGCTTGGGGGCCATCAGGGACGCATCGCGCTGCATCGCGCGCTCGAATGCGGCCTGCGCCGCCTTCGTGTCGCCGCTCTGGGCCAGGGCCATGCCCAGCAGGTCCTGGAACACTGCGTTGTCCGGGTCGCGCTTGACCAGGCCTTGGGCCACCTTGGCTGCCTTGGCGCCCTGCCCCGCCCGCAGGTACAGGCCGACCAGCACCGTGCCGGCCTGGGCCTGGCCCGGGTCCTTGCGCAGCGCGGCTTCGAGTTCGCTCACGCCCTGGCCGGTGTGACCGCTGCCGATCAGTCCCATGCCCAGGGCGGCGCGCATGTCGGGCCGGTCCTCGCCGCGCAGGGCCTCCTGCATCAGCGAGATGGCCTGGGCGTTGCGGCCTTGCGCCATGTAGGCGCCCGCCAATTGCATCAGCGCCTGCTTGTCGCCGGGAGCCGTCCGCACATAGGCTTCCAGCGTGCCCACGCCACGCTCCGTCTCGCCACGCTGCATCTGCAGCTGCGCCAGCAACTTGGCGGCAGGCGTGGTGCCCTGGACCCGCTGCAGCGATTCGAGGTAGGCCTGGGCCTTCTCGTTCTCGCCCAGCCCCAGATGGGCCAGGCCGTTGAGCAGCAGCAGTTGTGAGCGGTACTGGATGAACTCCACCGGAACCGGGTCCAACAGCGCCGTCACCTGGGTCAGGTGCTGCTTGGCCTGCGCCGGCTTGCCCTCGCGCTCGGCCAGCAGCGCACGCAGGTAAGCGGCGCGCGGCTCCTTGTCGAACAAGCGCTGCAGGTGCGCCAGATCGCTGGCCGCGTCGGCGTTGCGCCGCGTGTCCAGGTACAGCCCGGCCCGCGCCACGCGCGCCTCCAGGTGGTCGGCGTCCAGCGCCAGCACCTGGTCGTAGGCCGCGATCGCAGCGCGCAGGTCGCCCAGCACGTGGTAGACGGCGCCGCGCTGGTAGCGCGCCTCTGCCAGTTGCGGCGCCAGCGCCAGCGCGCGCTCTGCCGCCGCCGCAGCTTCGGTGAACTGGCGTCCACGGATGCGCACCGGCACCTCGGCCAGCCACGCATCGGGCGCCCGCGGGTCCAGCGCACGCGCCTGTTCGATGGCGTGCAGCGCGCCGCGCGCGTCGCCCAGATCGGACATGGCGGACGACCGCAGCACCCACAGCTCGATCTGCGTGCGGACCGGCAGCCCGCCCACGGCGAAGGCCGGCTGCTCGAGCACCCGGCGGTGCTTGCCCTGGGCCAGGTAGGCGCGCGCCATCGGCAGCACGACCTCGGCCCGGTCCACCCCCAGCCTCAGGGCTTCGGCAAAGGCCACCTCGGCGGCCGCCATATCGCCGTTGGCCAGCAGCGCCTTGCCCAGCAACAGCTGCACCGGCAGCATGTTCTTGTCGATCTGCAGCGCGTTCTTGAGCTGGATGATGGCGCCGGGCACGTCCCGCTGCTCGTAGCGGCTCAATGCGTCTTCGTAGTAGCGACCGGCCTTGCTGTCGACCGCACCGGCGGCGGTGGCAGCCCAAAGAAGGCTCAGGCACAGGGCGCGCGAGGAGCTGCGCAGGACAGCAAGGGACGGGTGCATGGTGGGTGCGCCGGCTTTCGATGCGCCGGCGTGAGCGGAAAATGCGTCGAACTGTAACTGGAAGCCCTGCTTCTGCTTACAAATCAAGCAAATTCAGCCATGCTTTGTTGCCGATTTCACAGCAATCGGCGGCGACCGTCGTTCAGGCGCCGCGCTGGCGCAAGGCCTCGTATAGGCACACCCCGCTCGCCACGGAGACGTTGAGGCTCTCCACGCCCCCCTGCATGGGGATGCGGACCAGCATGTCGCAGGTCTTGCGCGTGAGCTGGCGCATGCCCTCGCCCTCCGCACCCAGCACCAGGGCCACCGGGCCGCTCAGATCGGTCTGGTAGAGCGTCCGGTCGGCGTCCCCGCTGGTCCCGATGCACCAGATGCCGCGCTCCTTGAGTTCACCCAGGGTGCGTGCCAGGTTGGTGACCATGAAATAGGGCACGGTCTCCGCGGCGCCGCTGGCCACCTTGGCCACCGTGGCGTTGATGCCGGCGGCATGGTCCTTGGGCGCGATGACGGCATGGGCGCCGGCGCCGTCGGCCACGCGCAGGCAGGCGCCCAGGTTATGCGGGTCGGTGACGCCGTCCAGCACCAGCAGCAGGGGCGGTCCGTCCAGCCCGTCGAGGAACTCGTCCAGCGAGTGCTGTTGGGGCAAGGGCTGCACGCGCGCGGCGACGCCCTGGTGGCCGTGGCTGCC
This sequence comes from Pseudorhodoferax aquiterrae, assembly GCF_014652235.1. Classification (GTDB taxonomy): domain Bacteria; phylum Pseudomonadota; class Gammaproteobacteria; order Burkholderiales; family Burkholderiaceae_C; genus Pseudorhodoferax; species Pseudorhodoferax aquiterrae. The sequence continues at coordinate 314,576 of NZ_BMYK01000005.1, read as the reverse complement.
TGCCAGCTTGGCGAGCCGCAGGCCATCGGCCTCGATCAGGCGGGCGCCGGCTTCGCGGGCGCGCTCGAGGAACTGGCGCATGCGGGCATCGCGCCGGGTCGGCTCATAGTAGATCTCGACGATGGACTGCGGTGCGGTCTTCAGGCGCACGCTGACCGCGTGGAAGCCGAACAGGACTTTGGGAGCTGACATGGGGCGCGATTATCGGCGCGCCCCCTTGGCGGCGGTCCTCAGGCGGCGATGCGGCCCGCTTCGATGGTGATGCGCCGCTCGCAGCGCGCGGCGATGCCGGGGTCGTGCGTGACCAGCACCAGCGTCGTGCCGAGTTCGCGGTTGAGTTCGAACATCAGCTCCATGACCTTCTCGCCGGTCGCGAAGTCCAGGCTGCCGGTCGGCTCGTCGGCCAGCAGCACAGCCGGCTGCACGACGAAGGCACGCGCCAAGGCCACGCGCTGCTGCTCGCCGCCGGACAGCACCTTGGGATAGTGCGACAACCGCTCCGACAGCCCGACCCGCGCCAGCATCTCGGTGGCCGCCTGGCGCGCGTCGCGCCGGGCCGCGAGCTCCAGCGGCAGCATGACGTTCTCGAGCGCGGTCAGGTTGCCCATCAGCTGGAAGCTCTGGAACACGAAGCCGACCTGCTGCGCGCGCAGGGCCGCACGGCGGTCCTCGTCGAGCGCAAACAGGTCGTGGCTCGCGATGCGGACGGTGCCGCGCGTCGGCGTGTCCAGGCCCGCGATGATGGACAGCAAGGTGCTCTTGCCGGAACCCGAAGCTCCGACGATGGCCGCTGTTTCCCGTGCAGCCAGGGCGAAATCGATATCGCGCAGAATGTCGAGCGTGCCCGTCGAGTCGGCCACCGACTTGAACACATGCTCGACAGACACCAGCGCGGCACCGGGGGATTGGGACATGAAAGGCTTCTTGGTTTGAGACGACGACACTTTATCGTGGGCCTGTACATCCCCTTGCTGGCCGGGCCTTCGTGGGCACAGGCGGCCAAGGCGACCGGCGCCGGCGGGGCCCGCATCCTCGTGGTGGGCGACAGCTTGTCGGCCGAGTACGGACTGAAGCGCGGCACGGGCTGGGTGGCCTTGCTGGAGCAGCGGCTGGCTGAACAGAAGATCGCGGCCGAGGTGCGCAATGCCAGCATCAGCGGCGACACCACCTCGGGCGGCCGCGCCCGCCTCGCGCCCCTGCTCAAGAACTACCAGCCCACCCACGTGGTGCTGGAATTGGGCGGCAACGACGCCCTGCGCGGCCTGCCGCTCAAGAACACGGCCGACAACCTCGCGGCCATGACGCAGTCGGCGCAGCAGGCCGGCGCCAAGGTGCTGATCGTGGGCATGCAGATGCCCCCCAACTACGGGGCGGACTACGGCCGTCAGTTCAGCATGCTGTTCGCCGAGGTGGCGCGTGAGCACAAGGCCGGCCTCGTGCCGTTCCTGCTCAAAGGCGTGGCCGATGGACCGGATGCGGCGGCGCTGTTCCAGGCCGACCGCATCCATCCGCGCGAAGAGGCCCAGGCCGCGATGCTGGACAACGTCTGGGCCGAGCTGCGCAAGCAGCTGCGCTGAGAGGGCGTCCTCAGGTTTCGGTGGCGGGCGGCGCCGTCACACCGTCGGCGTCTTCGGCATCGACGCCGCCGGCCTGGAGCTCGCCGTCGGCCGGGCCGTGCAGTTTGCGCTCGGCCTTGGCCTTGAGCTTCTCTTCCTTCTTGCGCTTCTTGGCCAGTTCCTTTTGCCGCTTCTCGTAGCCGTAGTTGGGAGTTGCCAAAGTCGTGCTCGCTGTTCAGTTGGGTTCGCCCCACTCTAACAGCTTGATTGCCGGGGACGAAGTACGTGAATACGGATATTTTTTGCGCCCGCCGGCGTACACAATCAGGCGGCAAACGCGGCGACGAGAGCCTGCTCCAGGTCGGCTTGCAGATCGGCCACATCTTCCAGCCCCGCGGAGAAGCGCACCAGCGTGCCGCGCTGCAGATGGGCGGGCCATCGGACGCGCATCTGGGCCAGCTCGTAGGGCACGACCAGACTCATCGGGCCGCCCCAGCTGTAACCAAGCTTGAAGAGCCGCAGCGCGTCGCAGAACGCATCGACCTGCGCCTGCGTGTAGCGCGGGTCGATGACGACGCTGAACAGGCCGGCGGCGCGTCCGGGCCGCTCCGGCTCGCCACGTGCACACAGCGCTGCCCAGTGCGCATGGCCCGGCGAACCGGCCAGCGCCGGATGCAGCACCTGCACGAACTCGGGCCGGCCCTGGCACCAGCGGGCCAACGCGCGGGCCGAGGCGTCGTGTGCACGGTAGCGCAGGGACATGCTCGGCAGGGAGCGCAGCAGCACTTCGGCATCGTTGGCACCGACCCCCAGCCCCAGCCGCATGTGCGTCATCTTGAGCCGCTGGTGCAGTGCATCGTCGCGCGTCACGATGCTGCCCATCAGCACGTCGCCACCGCCACTCGGGTACTTGGTCAGCGCATGCACCGAGATGTCGACGGCCAGCGGCGCGTCCAGCGTGCCAAGGTCGAAGGGGTCGAAGGCCAGGCCGGCGCCCCAGGTGTTGTCCAGCGCCGTCGTGACGCCGCGCGCGCGGCAGGTCCGCACCTGCTCCACGAGGTCCGGAAACTCCAAGGTCACCGAGCCCGGGGCCTCCAGCCAGACCAGGCGCGTGTGTTCACCGATCTGGGCCGCCAGGTCGGCCGGGTCCATGGGATCGTAGAACCGGTGGCGGATGCCCCAGGCCTGCAGCTCGCCACGCGCCAGCGTCTTGTTCGGCCCGTAGGCGTTGTCGGGGATCAGCACCTCGTCGCCGCTGCGCAGCAGCGACAAGGCCACGTTGGCGATCGCCGCCAGACCGCTGGGCACGAGCAGGCATTGCAAGCCGCCCTCGATCGCGGCCAGGCGCTCTTCCAGGATGAAGGTGGTCGGCGTGCCGTGCAGGCCGTAGGTGTAGCCGGACTTGTCCCGCCACTCGCGGCTGCGCATGGCCGCCACGTTCGGGAAGATGACGGTGGAGGCCTTGAAGACGCCGGGCTGCGGCGCTGCGAACTCGGCCGGCGGGACGTAGGGATGGTGGATCAGATCGGTGGTGGGGCAAGGCATGCGGCCATGTTAGCCGCCGCCCTGCGCCGGCGCGATCAGACCTTCCATTTCTCCAGCAGCTGCGCGGGCCCCATGGTGTCGTAGCCTTCGAAGGGCTGGTGGATCCAGGGGTTGGTGGGCAGGAATTCGACCGAGTAGTCCGGCGTGAACAAGGAGACGCCCTTGGTCCACAGCACGGCGCTGCGCAGCTCGGTGATCGGCTCGTAGCTGGTCTTGAGCAGCTTGATCACGGCGTTCAGCGTGTGGCCGCTGTCGGCCAGGTCGTCGACCAGCAACACCTTGCCGGCGATCTCGCCCTTGGGCGTCGTGATGTAGCGCGCGATGTCCAGCGAGCCCTGGCGCGTGCCGGCCTCGGCACGGTAGGAGCTCGTGGACATGATGGCCAGCGGCTTGTCGAAGATGCGCGACAGGATGTCGCCGGGCCGCATGCCGCCACGGGCCAGGCACAGGATGTTGTCGAACTCCCAGCCCGACTGGTGCACCTTGATCGCGAGCTTCTCGATCAGGTTGTGGTACTCGTCGTAGCTCACGTACAGGTGTTTGCCGTCTTCGGTCAGCATGGGGTTCTCCGTGGGGCGGGCTGGGGGCTCAGGATGCCTGGTAGGGGTTGTGCATCAGGATGGTGTGGTCCCGGTCCGGGCTCGTGGACACCATCGCGATCGGCACGCCGGTGGTCTGCTCGATGCGCTCGAGGTAGCGCCGCGCCGCGGCAGGCAGCGCGTTGTAGTCGGTCACGCCGACGGTGGATTCGGTCCAGCCCTGCAGCGTCTCGTAGACCGGCTCGCAGCGCGCGATCTCGTCCGCGCCCATGGGCAGAATGTCGATCAGTTCGCCGTCCAGCTTGTAGCCCGTGCAGAGCTGGAGCTCTTGCAGGCCGTCCAGCACGTCGAGCTTGGTGATGCACAGGCCCGACAGGCCGTTGACCTGGGCCGAGCGCTTGAGCAGCGCGGCATCGAACCAGCCGCAGCGGCGCGAGCGGCCCGTGGTCACGCCCTTCTCGGCACCCACGGTGCTCATGTGGTAGCCCGGCGTGCCCGGCTTTTCCCATTCGAGTTCTGTCGGGAAGGGTCCACCGCCCACGCGCGTGCAATAGGCCTTGGTGATGCCCAGCACATAGTGGAGCAGACTGGGGCCGACACCGGCACCAGCGGCCGCATTGCCGGCCACGCAGTTGCTGGAGGTCACGTAGGGGTAGGTGCCGTGGTCCACGTCGAGCAGCGTGCCCTGCGCGCCCTCGAACAGCAGATTGGCACCGGCCTGGTGGGCTGCGTTCAGTTCGCGCGAGACGTCGGCGATCATGGGACGCAGTTGCTCGGCATGCTGCATGGACTCGGCATAGACCTGGTCGTAGTCGATCGGCGCGGCATGCAGGAACTCGGTCAGCACGAAGTTGTGCAGGGCCAGCAGTTCGCGCAGCTTGGTGGCGAAGCGCTCGGGATACTTCAAGTCCTGTACGCGCAGCGCGCGGCGCGCGATCTTGTCCTCGTAGGCCGGGCCGATACCGCGGCCCGTGGTGCCGATCTTCTCGATGCCGACCTTCTCGCGCGCGGCTTCGCGGGCCACGTCCAGCGCCGCATGGAACGGCAGGATCAGCGGGCAGGCCTCGCTGATGCGCAGGCGCGAACGCACCTCGACACCGGCGGCTTCCAGGCCCTGGATTTCCTCGAGCAGCTTGGCGGCCGACAGCACCACGCCGTTGCCGATGTAGCACTTGACGCCGGGACGCATGATGCCGCTGGGGATCAGGTGCAGCGCCGTCTTCTTGCCGTTGATGACCAGCGTGTGGCCGGCGTTGTGGCCGCCCTGGAAACGCACCACGCCCTGGGCGCTTTCGGTCAGCCAGTCGACCAGCTTGCCCTTGCCTTCATCGCCCCACTGGGTGCCAACGACGACCACGTTGCGACCGGCGGCCGCGCGATTACCTGTGTTCATGTCTCGAGTGCCCAAAGCTAGGCAGGTTCAGATGGCTTGCACGACCCATTCGCCGCCCTTGTGCGTCAGCACGCGGTCGCAATGGAACTCATCGATTTCACTTTCGTGGCCCGGCAAGGCGCAGACCACTGTTTCGCCGCTGCGGCGCAAGGCCGCGATGGCAGAGCGCAGAGCGCCGTCTTCACCCCAGGGCGCGCGGATGGCCGCGCGCAGCGGACGCGGCGGCACGGCCGCGATGAGTTGCTTGAGGTCCAGACTGAAGCCCACGGCAGGCCGCTTGCGACCGAACACGGCGCCGACTTCGTCGTAGCGGCCACCGCGCACCAGCGCGTCGCCATGCGCCGCGTAGATCGAGAAACGCACGCCGCTGTAGTAGGCATAGCCGCGCAGATCGGCCAGGTCCACGCGCACGGTGGCGCGCTCGCCCAGCAGGGCCGCGCAGCGGCGCAGCTCGGCCAAGGCATGGCGCAGCGCAGGCCGGTTGGGCAGCACGCGCTCGGCCTCCTCCAGCACGCCGGCGTCGCCATACAGCTGCAGCAACGCCTGCAGGCCCTCGCGGTCCACGGCCGGCAGCCGGGCCGTCAACGCGGCCAGCTCGCCAGCGTCCTTGGTCGTCAGGGCCCCATGGATGCGGGCCAGTTCGGCCGGCGCCAGCGCGCTGTCGGCGAGCAGGGCCTGCACGATGCGCGCATCGGACAGGTCCACCGTGAGCTCGCGCAGCTGCGCCGCCGACAGGCAGTCCAGCGCAAGCAGCAGCACTTCGAAATCGGCTTCCAGGCCCGCGTGGCCGTAGATCTCCGCGCCGAACTGCAGCGGCTCGCGCGTGGCGTCGGCCCGGTCGGGCCGGGTGTGGGCGACGGGGCCGCAGTAGCACAGCCGGGCCACGCCCTGGCGGTTCAGCAGATGCGCGTCGATGCGGGCCACCTGCGGCGTGGTGTCCGCACGCAGGCCCATCATGCGGCCGGACAGCTGGTCGACCAGCTTGAAGGTGAGCAGGTCCAGCGCCTCGCCCGTGCCCGTGAGCAGCGATTCCAGGTGCTCGAGCAGCGGCGGCATCACCAGCTCGTAGCCATAGCCACGGGCGGTGTCCAGCAGTTCGCGGCGGAGCTCTTCGATGTGCCGGGCCTCGGAGGGCAATACATCGGCGATGTGATCCGGCAGGACCCAGGCAGACATGGAAATCAGTGCGCTGTTAAAAACGGGATTCTACCGGCCTCGGATCGGGGCCCGGTAGACCGTGCGACGGCGGCTCAGGACAGCAGCGCCAGCAGAGCAAGGCCCAGCAGCACGCTGCACATGCCGAAGAAGCGGATCTGCCCGTCGGACAGCTGCAGCACCTGCATGAACATGCGGCGCCAGCCGCCCGGCGAGAGGAACGGCATCAGGCCTTCGATGACCAGCACCAGGGCCAGGGCCGCCCAGAGGGTGTCCACGGGGCGCGGCCGTGGCTCAGCGGCCGGCCGGTGCGGCGGGGTTCGCCCCGCGCATGGCCCGGAAGAAATCGGAGGAGGGGTCGACCACCATCACGTCGCTCTTCTTGTTGAAGCTCGCGCGATAGGCTTCCAGGCTGCGGTAGAACTGTGCGAACTGCGGGTCGCGGCCGAAGGCTTCGCTGTACAGCGCAGCGGCCTGGGCATCGCCCTCGCCCTTGGCCTTCTGGGCGTCGCGGTAGGCATTGGCGATCGTCACTTCGCGCTGGCGGTCGGCCTCGGCGCGGATCTTCTCGCCCTCGGCCGCACCGGTCGAGCGCAGCTCGTTGGCCACGCGCTTGCGCTCGGCTTCCATGCGGCGGTAGACCGACTCGGTGATGGACTCCACATAGTCGACGCGCGTGATGCGCACGTCCACCACGTCGATGCCCCAGGGCCGACCACCGCGCACGACCTCCAGCACCTCGCGCTTGACGTCGGCCATGAGCTCCTCGCGCCGCGTGGACAGCAGGTCGCGCACGGTGCGGCGATTGATCTCTTCCTGGAACGCGTTGCGCACGACGCGGTTGAGCTGGTTGGCACCGGCGCTTTCGTCCAGGCCGACGTTGCGGATGTACTCCGACGGGTCCGTCACGCGCCAGCGGATGTACCAGTCGATCACCACGCGCTGCTTCTCGGCCGTGAGCATGGGCTCGGAGTCGCTGCTTTCCAGCGTCAGCAGGCGCTTGTCGAGGTAACGCACGTTCTGGAACGGCGGCGGCAGCTTGAAGTTCAGCCCGGGCTCGGTGATGACCTTCTTGATCTGCCCCAGTGCGTAGACCACGCCGTACTGGCGCTGGTCCACCACGAACAGCATGGAGCTGGCCAGTGCGAGCAGCACCAGCAGCGAGGATGCGATGAATCCGATTCTGTTCACTTGGCGCGCCTCCTAGCGCAGATCACGTTCGCGGGTGCGCCCGTCGCGGGCACGCAGGTCGCCGCTGGCCAGTGGGGGTGCCGCCGGGGCGGTCGACGTGGCCTGGCCACTGCCCGCCAGGGCCGGATCGCCGATGACGCCGGCCGACTGGCCAGACGCCTGCATGAGCTTGTCCAGCGGCAGATACAGCAGGTTGGAGCCCTGGCGCGAATCCACCATCACCTTGGAGACGTTGGTGTAGACCTGCTGCATGGTCTCCGTATACAGGCGGTCACGCGTGACCTGCGGTGCCTTCTGGTACTCGGCCAGCACCGAGCGGAAGCGCTGCGCATCACCGTCGGCCTGGGCCGTGATGCGCGACTTGTAGGCCTGCGCTTCCTCCATCAGGCGCGACGCGGTACCGGTGGCGCGGGGGATCACGTCGTTGGCATAGGCCTGGGCCTCGTTCTTGGCGCGTTCGCGCTCCTGGCCGGCCTTGAGCACGTCGTCGAACGCGGCCTGGACCTGCTCGGGCGGCCGCACGCCGCTTTGCTGCAGATTGATGCCGACGATCTCGATGCCGACCTTGTAGCGGTCCAGGATGGTCTGCATCAGCGTGCGCACGCGCGGGCCGATCTGGTCGCGCTCCTCGGCCAGGGCCGAGTCCATGCGCATCTTGCCGACCACTTCGCGCACGGCCGTCTCGGCCGCCTGCACCACGGCGGCGGTCGGGTCCTTGCTCTCGAACAGGAAGGCGCGCGCGTCGTTCAGGCGGTACTGCACGGCGAAGCGGATCTCGACGATGTTCTCGTCCTCGGTCAGCATGGCCGAGTCGCGCAAGCCGGTGGCCTTGATGATCACGTCGCGGCCGATGTCGATCGAGCGGATCTGCGTCACGAACACCAGCTCGTGGCGCTGGATCGGGTACGGCAGGCGCCAGTTGAAGCCGGCGCCCACGGTGGAGTGGTAGCGGCCGAACTGCGTGATGACGGCCTGCTGGCCTTCCTGCACGATGAAGAAACCGGTGCCCAACCAGATCAGCACAGCCACCGCACCGACCAGGCCAATGCCGACGCCGGCACCCTTCATGTCGGGCTGGAAGCCGCCGCCATTGCCCGAGCCCATGTTGCCGCGGCCGCCGTTGCGGCCACCGTTGAACAGCCCGCCGAGCTTGCGGTTGAAGTCGCGCCAGAGCTCGTCCAGGTCCGGGGGGCCCTGGTTGCCGCCGCGGCTGGGCGTGGGGCGCTGGGGTTCGTAGGGGCGCTCGTTGTCGGGACGGCGCGTGTCGGGCTTCTCGTCCGGATCGCCCGCCTTGTCGTCTCCGCGGCCCCAGCGGGGATCGTTCAGATTGAACATGCCGCGGATGCGGCCGGGAAGGCCTGCCCAAGCCGACGGCCGAGAAGAAAGATTCATGCGCTCTGGTCTCTTTTGGTCAACGGACGATTGTGCCGAAACGGGGATCGGCCTCATCATACCCAGGGGAATCAGGGGCCTGCGCGGGTGCGATCTGCTCGGCGCGGCGCGCAAGTTCCGCCCGCAGCGCAGGCATGCCCTCGCCCGTCCGCGCGCTGACGAAGACCCGCCCGATCTGCCGTCCGTCGACCTCCACGGTGTCCGCCATCTGCAGCGGCCGCTGCTCCGGCGTCAGCGCATCGAGCTTGTTGAAGACCAGCAGCATGGGCACCTCGTCGGCGCCGATCTCCGCCAGCACGCGCCGCACCTCTTCCATCTGCTCGGGGTGGTGCGGGTTGGACGCATCGATCACGTGCAGCAGCAGATCCGCGTCGGCCGCCTCCTGCAGCGTGGCGCGGAAGGCGTCGACCAGTCCGTGCGGCAGGTCGCGGATGAAGCCCACGGTGTCGGACAACGACACGGAGCGCCCGGCCTCGCCCAGGTAGAGCTGGCGCGTCGTCGTGTCCAGCGTCGCGAACAGCTGGTCGGCCGCGTAGGCACGGGCCTTGACCATGGCATTGAACAGGCTGGACTTGCCGGCATTGGTGTAGCCGACCAGCGAGATCGTGAAAGCATCGCGCCGCTCGCGCTGGCGCCGCTGGGTGCCGCGCTGGCGCACGACCTTGGACAGGCGCTCGCGCGTGCGCTTGATGGCCTCGCCGATCATGCGGCGGTCCAGCTCGATCTGGCGTTCGCCCGGACCGCCGCGCGTGCCGATGCCGCCGCGCTGGCGCTCCAGGTGCGACCAGCGCCGGACCAGCCGGGTCGACAAGTACTGCAGCCGCGCGAGCTCGACCTGCAGCTTGCCTTCGTGGCTGCGCGCGCGCTGCGAGAAGATGGTCAGGATCAGCATGGTCCGGTCGTTGACCGGCAGCTCCAGCGCGCGCTCGAGGTTGCGCTGTTGGGCCGGGCTCAGGGCCTGGTCGAACAGCACCTCGGTGGCCTTGTGCATGCGCGCGAGCAGCTTGATCTCTTCGGCCTTGCCGCTACCGATGAACAGCGCGGCGTCGGGTGCCTTGCGTTTGCAGGTGACGCGGGCCACCGGCTGCAGGCCGGCGGTCTGGGCCAAGAGGCCGAGCTCCTCGAGCTCGGCGTCGAAATGCGGCAGGCCGAAATCGACCCCGACCAGGATGGCCGGGGCCGCCGCAGCGTCCGCAACAGGGATTTCAGTCAATCGGAGAGAACCGAAAGGGTGCGCCACCGGGGTGGCGCACGGGGCCGACACACAAGTGCCGGCGGCAGGACTCGTCAGGACGCAGCGTCCGCGTTGTCGTCCTGTGCCGGCTGGAAGTTCACGGCGCGACCCGGAACGATGGTGGAGATGGCGTGCTTGTAGACCATCTGGGTCACCGTGTTGCGCAGCAGCACGACGTACTGGTCGAAGGACTCGATCTGGCCTTGCAGCTTGATGCCGTTGACCAGATAGATCGACACCGGCACATGCTCGCGGCGCAGCGTGTTCAGGAAAGGATCCTGCAAAAGTTGACCTTTGTTGCTCACGATATCCTCCGTGTTCAAACCGTTGTTATTGGGAGAGGGGGACCATACCACAGAGGGTCCGCGCCCTCCGTAGAAACACTGATGCCCTTAAATTGCGTGTTAGGACACGCCGGCGGCGCGCACCACACCGGTGCGAAGCGCCTGCCGCATCAGCGTTCGGACTTGTCGGCAAAGGGGTTGGCCGAGGTGCGCATCTCGATGCGCAGCGGCGTGCCGGCCAGGTCGAACTCCTTGCGGAAGCGACCTTCCAGGAAGCGCTTGTAAGCCTCGGTCACATGGTCCAGCGAGTTGCCGTGGATCACAATGATGGGCGGGTTCATGCCACCCTGGTGCGCGTAGCGCATCTTGGGCCGGAACATGCCGCTGCGCTTGGGCGACTGGAACTGCACGGCCTCCAGCAGCAGCCGCGTGAGCACCGGCGTGGACATCTTGCACATCGCCGCCTTGTAGGCCTGGGCGATCGCACCCCACAGCGGGCCGATGCCCTGGCGCTTCTTCGCCGAGATGAAATGCAGCGCGGCAAACTTGAGGAAGGGCAGCCGCGTCTCGATGGAGCGCTGCACCAGCTCGCGCTGGTAGGCGTCCACCGCATCCCATTTGTTGACGGCCAGCACCACGGCCCGGCCGCTCTCCAGGATGTAGCCCGCGATGTGGGCATCCTGGTCGGTCACGCCCTGCGTCGCGTCCAGCAGCAGCAGCACCACATGCGCGCTCTCGATGGCCTGCAGCGTCTTGACGACCGAGAACTTCTCGATCGCCTCGAACACCTTGCCGCGCCGGCGCAGGCCAGCCGTGTCGATGAGCTCGAAGCGCTGGCCGTGCCGCTCGAACGGCACGCTGATGGCGTCGCGCGTGGTGCCCGGCATGTCGAAGGCCACCAGGCGCTCCTCGCCCAGCCAGGTGTTGATCAGCGTGGACTTGCCGACGTTGGGCCGGCCGGCCACGGCCAGGCGGATCACGCCGGGCTCGCTGCCCGCATCGTCCTCGGGTTCGTCGGGCAGGTTCAGCGGCGCCAACGCCAGCTCGACCAGCGTGCGCACGCCCTGGCCATGCGCGGCGGACACCGCATGCACCTCGCCCAGGCCGAGCTCGAAGAATTCGACGAGCTGCTGGCCGTCGTGCATGCCCTCGGCCTTGTTGGCCGCGAGCACGCAGGGCTTGCCCAGGCGGCGCAGGTAGTTGCCGATGTCGTGGTCCTGGGCCGACAGGCCGCCACGCGCATCGACGACGAAGATCACCACATCCGCCTCGGCCACGGCCTGGCGCGTCTGCTTGGCCATCTCCTTGTAGATGCCGCTTTCGGCCGTGGGCTCGAAGCCGCCGGTGTCGATGACGATGTACTCGTGCTTGCCCTGCTTGCCGTTGCCGTAGTGGCGGTCGCGCGTGAGGCCGGCGAAATCCGCCACGATGGCATCGCGCGACCGCGTCAGCCGGTTGAACAGCGTGGACTTGCCGACATTGGGCCGGCCCACCAGGGCGATGACGGGTTTCATCTTGTGCGGGTCATTCGGGCGCGTAGCCGTACACGCTGCCGTTGCGCGTGACGACGACCAGGGTGTCGCCGGCCACGACAGGCGCCGCCACGATGGGCGAGCCGTCGGTGTTCACGCGCGTGAGCGGCGAGCCGTCTTCGCGCGACAGGAAATGCACGATGCCGGTCTCGTCGCCGACGATGACCGAGCGGCCCAGCACCAGCGGCGCCGTCAGTTGCCGGTAGCGCAGGCGCTCGGAGGTCCAGGCCTGCTCGCCGGTGCTGCGGCTCCAGGCCACGAGCTTGCCGTCGCTCTCGGGGGCGTAGACCATGCGCGCGTCGCCGTGCACGCCCACATAGCCCGAGGACGGCTTGGTCCAGGCCAGGTTGCCACGGGCCGCGTCCACGCAGCCCACGCCGATCTGGAAGGCCCGCACACAGACGGAATCGCCGACGCGGCTCACACGGCCGACCAGGTCGACCAGGCGCTCCACGTCGTTGGTGCCGCGCGGCGTGGCCACGGGCACGTCCCAGCGCACCTGGCCGTTCAGCGGATTGAGGCCGACCAACCGACCCGACAGGCCCACGACCAGCGTGTCGCCCACGGCCAGGATCACGCCGCTCTGGCGCAGCACCAGCGGATCGCCCGCACGCTGCTGCGTCCACAGGCGGCGACCGCTGGCCCCGTCCAGCGCGGTGACGGAACGGTCGGCCGCCAGCACGAACACGCGGCCACCGGCAACGAAGGGAGCCGTGCTGACCTGTGCGGGCAGCTTCTGGCGCCACAGCTCACGACCGGCTTCGAAGGCCACGATCTCGTTGTTCTGCGTGGCCACGGCAGTGCGCTGTCCGTCGCTGCCCACGCCGGCCGAGAGCTTGGCCTTGGTCGCCGCGCGCCACAGTTCGCGGCCTGTGCGCGCGTCCAGCGCCAGCACCGTGCCGTCGCTGCTGGCCAGCGCCACCTGCTGGCCCGTGACCTGCACGTCCAACGGATAGCCGATCTCACCGACCTTGGCGGTCCAGACCTGGCGCACGCCGAGCAGTCCGGGGTTGGGGCCGAGCTCGGCCGGCTTGGGCTTGCCGCCGCTTCCGCAGCCGGTCAACAAGGCGGCTGCCAGGCCCAGCAGCGTCGCGGAGGACGCCAGGCGGCGGGTCAGACGACGCGCCATCATTTCGCGGCTCCGGTGGCGGCGGTCGCCGCCGGGTCCACGCCCATCGCGTTGAGCTTGACCTCGACCATGCGGCGGTAGCCCGAGCGCGCGTCCAGCCCGGCGTAGGCCTTGCGGTACTCCGCCAGGGCCTCGGCCTTCTTGTCCTGCGCCGCCAGGATGTCGGCGCGGCGGTCGGCCGCCAGCGCGGCGAACTCGCCGGCGAAGTTACCGCCGAGCTGCTTCAAGGCCTCGTCGTAGGCCTTGGCGTCGAACAGCAGGCCGGCCAGGCGCAGCTTGGCCAGCGCCTGGTAGGCCGGATCGGATGACTTCTCGGCCACCCAGCCCAGCGCCGCCTTGGCGGCATCGGCATTGCCCTTCTCGTGCAGCACCTTGCCGGCCAGCAGGCCGGCCTGTTGCGCGTACAGGGTACCGGCGTAGCCGTCGCGGATGTCGCCGAAGGCCCGCTCCAGGCGCGCCGTATCGCCGGCCTTGGCCGCGCGGTCCACTTCGTCGTACAGCGCGGCGGCCTTGGCCGCCTGGCTGCGCTGCCAGTACTGCCAGCCGTTCCAGCCGGCAAAACCGGCGAGGACAAGAATCAGCAGCCAGGTGATGGCATTGCCGTAGCGCTGCCACAGGTGCTTGACCTGGTCGAGCTGTTCCTGTTCTTCGAGATCGAGATGTTTTGCCATGAGGAAGAGCGAAAGGCGCGGTCAGCGCACGAAATCAAGCGCGCGATTGTAGGGATGCGGCCCACGCGGCCACGTCGGAGAGCGGGCGGCGCTGCTGGGCACCCTGCCCGTCGCGCAGCGCCTTGACGGTCAGCTCGCCAGTGGCCGCCTCGTCGGCGCCGAAGACCAGCGCGTACTGCGCGCCGCTCGCGTCGGCCTTCTTGAACTGCGACTTCATGCTGCCACCGCCGGCGTGCAGCACGACCTTGAGGCCGGCCTCGCGCAGCTGCTCGAGCACGACCATGGCGCGCGGCAGCAATTCGGGCGCGGCGACGATGGCGTAGGCCGCGGGTGCCGCATCGGGCACGGCCAGGCCCAGGCCCTGGATCAGCAGCAGCAGGCGCTCGATGCCCAGGCCGAAGCCCACGGCTGGCGCGCTCTTGCCGCCCATCTGCGCGATCAGCCCGTCGTAGCGCCCGCCACCGCAGACCGTGCCCTGCGAGCCCAGCTGGTCGGTCACCCACTCGAACACCGTGAGGTTGTAGTAGTCCATGCCGCGCACCAGGCGCGGATTCACGCGGTACGCGAGGCCGGCCGCGTCGAGCACGGCACGCACGGCATCGAAGTGGGCGCGCGACGCCTCGCCCAGGAAATCCATGAGCCGCGGCGCGGCCTCGACCATGGCCTGCATCGCCGGGTTCTTGGTGTCCAGGATGCGCAACGGGTTGCTGTGCAGGCGGCGCTTGGCGTCCTCGTCCAGCACATCGGCATGGGCCTCGAAGTGGCGCACCAGCGCATCGCGGTGGGCCTGGCGCTCGGCCGGCTGGCCCAGGCTGTTGAGCTCCAGCCGCACGTGCTGGCCTTCGATCAGGCCCAGCTGCTTCCACAGCGCACGCACCAGGAGGATGAGCTCGGCGTCCACGTCCGGGCCGGCGAAGCCCAGGGCCTCGACGTCGAGCTGATGGAACTGGCGGTAGCGGCCTTTCTGCGGGCGCTCGTGCCGGAACATCGGGCCCAGCGTCCACAGCCGCAGCGGGCCGTTGTACAGCGCGTTGTGCTCGACCATGGCGCGCACGATGCCGGCCGTGGCCTCGGGCCGCAGCGTGAGCCTGTCGCCGTTCATGGAATCGGTGAAGGAGTACATCTCCTTCTCGACGATGTCGGTCACCTCGCCCAGGCCGCGCACGAACAGCGCGGTGGGCTCGACCACGGGCGTCACGATGTACTGGTAGCCATAGCGGGCCAGCACCTCGCGCACGGTGTTCTCGAACCAGTGCCACAGCGCCGAGTCGGGCAGCTTGTCGGTGCGCGGCACGCTCGCCGGCAATATGTCGTTCATGCCTTTGACGGCATTGATCTTGTCAGCCATGGGAATCCGGTTGTTCAGGCGGCGGCCGTGGAGCCTTGGCCGAAGCGCTTTTCGATGTAGTTTTCGACGACCTGCTGGAACTCCTGCGCAATGCCTTCGCCGCGCAGCGTCATGGCCTTCTCGCCGTCGATGAAGACGGGCGCGGCCGGGGCCTCGCCGGTGCCGGGCAGGCTGATGCCGATGTCGGCGTGCTTGCTCTCGCCGGGGCCGTTGACGATGCAGCCCATCACGGCGACCTTGAGCTTCTCCACGCCCGGGTAGCGGTGGCGCCAGACCGGCATCTGCAGGCGCAGGAAGTCGTCGATCTGCTTGGTCAGTTCCTGGAAGGTGGTGCTGGTGGTGCGGCCACAGCCCGGGCAGGCCGTCACGCTGGGCACGAAGCTGCGCATGCCCAGGGCCTGCAGGATCTCGGACGCCACCACCACCTCCTGCGCACGCGCCTCGCCGGGCTGCGGCGTCAGCGAGACGCGGATGGTGTCGCCGATGCCCTGCTGCAGCAGCACCGCCAGCGCGGCCGTGGAGGCCACCGTGCCCTTGGTGCCCATGCCGGCCTCCGTCAGGCCCAGGTGCAAGGGGTAGCGGCAGCGGCGCGCAAGCTCGCCGTAGACCGTAATGAGGTCCTGCACGCCGCTGACCTTGCACGACAGGATGATCTGGTGTGCCGGCATGCCCATGCGCTCGGCCAGTTGGGCCGAGGAGATGGCCGAGGTGATCAGCGCCTCGTACATGACCTGCTTCGCGTCCCAGGGCTGGGCACGCGCATTGTTCTCGTCCATGAGGCTGGCCAGCAGCTCCTGGTCCAGGCTGCCCCAGTTCACGCCGATGCGCACGGGCTTGCTCCAGCGCATGGCCGCCTCGATCATCTGGCCGAACTGCTTGTCGTGCTTGTCGCCCTTGCCCACGTTGCCGGGGTTGATGCGGTACTTGGACAGCGCCTCGGCGCAGGCCGGGAAATCGGTCAGCAGCCGGTGGCCGTTGTAGTGGAAGTCGCCGATCAGCGGCACGTGGATGCCCATGCGGTCCAGCTGCTCGCGGATGTGCGGCACGGCCTCGGCCGCCTCGGGCGTGTTGACGGTGATGCGCACCATCTCCGAGCCGGCCAGCGCCAGTTCCTTGACCTGGATCGCGGTGCCGATGGCATCGGCCGTGTCGGTGTTGGTCATGGACTGCACGCGCACGGGTGCGTTGCCGCCCAGGGTCAGCAGGTGGTCCTTCCAACGCACCTGTGCCTGCAGGCTGCGGCGCGCGGCCGGGGCCGCCGGCGTGATGGCGCAAGGGGGCGTGGGGTCGACGGTGTCCGGCATGGTCACTTCACCTCGAAGCGTGCGACGTTGTTCTTGGCGATGGCGCGCAGGTCGCGCGGCTCGCCGCGCACCTGCACGTCGACGGCGTCGATGCGGCCGACCACCACGTTCAAGGGCGGCGTGCCCGTGGCGGTCACGGTCTCACCGGCCACCAGGCTGCGGCGCAGCGGCGTGGCGCCGGTGGCATCGGTGACCTGCACCCAGGTCTCGGCCTTGGCGACGAATTGCAGCAATGCGGCCGGGGCAGCCGGAGCCGCCACCACGGCCGAAGCCGGCGCAGCGGGGGCGCTGACGGCTGGCGCTGGCTCGGTCACGGTGGTGGCTGCGACAGGAGCCGGCTCGGCCGGCGTCACACTCTCGGTCACCGCGCTCGGCGCACCCATGGGCGTGGCGGCGGAGCCGTTGTCGGCCTCGGAGGAACGGCCGCCCAGGCCAGGCCACAAGTAGATGGCCAGCGCGCCCAGCAGCAGCAGGGCCACGATCCACATCGCCGGGCTCGGGCTGCTGCGCAGCGCCGAACTGCCCGAGGCGGGAGCGCCCGGTTCGAAGCGTGCGTTGATGGCCGGCGGCGCGACCTCCCTGCGCTCACCAGCGATGCCGGGCATCAGATCGAGCACCGGTTTGGGATCGAGCTTGAGGCCGCGGCAGATGCTGGCCGCGAGGCCACGTGCGAAGGTCGGGTCGGGCAGCAGGTCGATGCGGCCGGCCTCCAGGGCCTCCAGCTTCTTGGCCGTCACCTTCAGCGCGACGGCCAGGGCCTCCACATGCAGGCCCGCGTCCTCGCGTGCCTGGCGCAGCATGGCGCCAGCGCGCTGCGCACCGCTGGCGGCTTGGTCGGACGGCGGGGGCGCCAGGTCAGGAGAAAAATTCTTGTCACTCATCGAAAGCTTGGCGCTCGAGCGCCATGTACTCGCGGGACTGCGCGAAGCGGTTGCGCAATTGCGTGGCCAGTTGTTCGGCAGCCTGGCGGTTGCCCAGGCTGCGCTCGACCTTGATGCCCAGCCACAGCGACTCGGCATTGGCGTATTCGCTGTTGTTGATGCGGCGGATGTAGAACTGCGCGCGCTGCAGGTCGCCGCGCTTGAAAAGCGACTGGGTCAGGTTGTAGCCGGTGATCGGGTTGGCCGGATCGAGCTCGTACGAGTGCATGAGGCTGCGCTCGGCCTCGGCCACCTGGCCGGCCTGCTGCTGGCACATGCCTTGCGCCAGCCAGGTCTTGGCCTTGTCGGTGTAGGTCAGGCTCTCCAGCGCCACGGCGAACTGGACGGCGGCCTGGTCGTAGCGGCGCTGCTGGCACAGGAACCAGCCGTAGTTGTGGGCCGTGCCGGGGTCGCGCGGGCTCAGCCGCTGGGCCTGGCGAAAGCTGTCCTCGGCCAGCGCCAGATCGTTCAACCGCATGTAGACCAGCGCCCGCAGGTTGAAGGCCTCGGCGAAGCCGGGATCGGTCGCCAGCGCGAGCTTGACCTCCTCCAGCGCCACATTGGTCTGCCCTTGGTCGAAGTAGCGCGAGGCCAGTTCCAGCCGCACGCGGGCCCGCTTGCGTGCCTCGGTTTCCTCCGACGGGATCACGACGCCCGAGGGATCGGTGCCGCGCGCGCCGCCACCCGGCGCGGCGCAGCCGGACAGCAGCGCCGCGCCGGACAAGGCCAGGCCGGCCAGCGCGATGGCCAGGGTGGGGCCGGACAGGCGCGTCGTCGTCCGCATCTGCTCAGTTTCCCTCGGGCGGTGCCGCGACCACCTGCAGCGGCACCTGGCGTTGCAGCGCGATGCGCTGGCCCACCCGCGTGCGGTCCTTCACGTCGCCGGCCAGCTGGCCGCAGGCAGCGTCGATGTCGTCGCCGCGCGTCTTGCGCACCGTGGTGACCAGGCCGGCATCGAGCAGCAGCTTGGCGAAGGCGCTGACCTGCGGCGCCGGCGAACGCTTGAGGCCCGAGGCCGGGAACGGGTTGAACGGGATCAGGTTGAGCTTGCACCAGACACCGTCGGTGCGGTAGCGCTCGACGAGCGCGATCAGTTCGCGCGCATGCTCGGGCTGGTCGTTCACGCCGTCGAGCATGCAGTATTCGAAGGTGATGAAGTCGCGCGGCGCATGGGCGAGGTAACGCTGGCAAGCCTCCATGAGCTCGGCCAAGGGGTACTTGCGGTTCAGCGGCACCAGTTTGTCGCGCAGTGCATCGTTGGGTGCATGCAGCGACACGGCCAGCGCCACCGGGCAGTCCTGGCCGAGCCGGTCCATCATGGGCACCACGCCCGAGGTCGACACCGTCACGCGCCGGCGCGACAGGCCGTAGCCATGGTCGTCCAGCATCACGCGCAGCGCTGGTACCAGGGCGGCGTAGTTCTGCAGCGGCTCGCCCATGCCCATCATCACCACGTTGGAGATGACGCGCTCGGCCACGCCCAGGTGCTTGCGCAGGAAATGCTCGGCGAACCAGAGTTGGGCGAGGATCTCGCCCGTCGTGAGGTTGCGCGAAAAGCCCTGGTGGCCGGTGGAGCAGAAGCGGCAGCCGACGGCGCAGCCGGCCTGCGAGGAGACGCACAGCGTGCCGCGGTCGTCCTCCGGAATGAACACGGCCTCGACCGCATCGCCCGCGCCCACGTCGAACAGCCACTTGACGGTGCCGTCCTGCGAGATGTTCTGGGTGATGACGGGCAGCGCCGTGATCTGCGCGGCGCCCTCCAGCTTGCCGCGCAGCGATTTGGCCAGATCACTCATCTGGCTGAAATCGCTGGCGCCGCGCTGGTGGATCCAACGGAACAGCTGGGTGGCGCGGAAGCGCTTTTCGCCCAGGCGCTCGCAGAAGGCCGCGAGGCCGTCGAGGTCGAACTCCAGCAGGTTGACGGCAGGCGCTGCACTCATGGGCAAGCTCCCGCCGCGCTCAGCCCGCGCCGGCGACGACCCCGGGCGGGGTGGCAAGGCGCGGGATGCAGCATCTCAGCGTGCGTAGATGTTGAGGCCCGGGAAGAAGAAGGCGACTTCCACCTGGGCGGTTTCGGCGGCGTCCGAGCCGTGCACGGCGTTGGCGTCGATGCTGTCGGCGAAGTCGGCGCGGATGGTGCCGGGGGCGGCCTTCTTCGGGTCCGTGGCGCCCATCAGGTCACGGTTCTTGAGGATGGCGTTCTCGCCTTCCAGGACCTGCACCATGACGGGGCCGGAGATCATGAACTCGACCAGGTCCTTGAAGAAGGGGCGCTCCTTGTGCACGCCGTAGAACTGCTCGGCTTCGGCGCGCGACAGCTGCACCAGGCGGGCGGCGGCGATCTTCAGGCCGGCCGCTTCGAAGCGGGCGTAGATCTGGCCGATGACGTTCTTGGCGACGGCGTCGGGCTTGATGATGGAAAGGGTGCGTTCGATGGCCATTTTTGGAGTTCCTTGGGTGAAGCCGCGAGGCTTTGGATCGTTGGAGAAAAAGGGGATGCGCCTGAGCGCGCAAAGCCCGTGATTTTAGCCCGTGCCGCCCTCTGTATTCGAAAGCTGCGCACGTGCCAGGGAAATGCAGGCCTCAGCGACCGCGCCCGCCGCGGCGCTGGGGTCCTCCGCCACCACCGCCACCGCCCCGGCGCTGCTGGCCCTGGCGCTGGCGCGTGAAGCTGTCGGCGCCGATGTAGCCGAACGAGGTCTTCATCGGATCGGGCTGTCCGCCGGCGCCGCCACCGCCGCCATCGCGCGGCTTGCGGCGCTGGCCGCCCGGCGTGCTCACGGTCAGCGGGTTTGGAATGACCTCCTCGGAGCGGTTGCCGCCTTCGCGCCGCGCACCCGGATTGCCACCGCCGGGGTTCGGACCACCGCGCCCGCCGCGCTTGTTGCGGCCGCCGCCGTTGTTGCCACGCGGCTGCGCGGGCGCACCGCCCTCGCCCTGCCCCTGGCCTTGCCCGCCGCGCGCATGGCGGCCACCGCCGCGGCGGTCCGGCGCCTGGTTGCGGCCACCCGCACGGGCCTGCTGCGGCTTGGGCGGCTGCGCGCCGGCGGCCCGCATCAGCGCCTGGATGTCGCGCGCGTCCAGTTCCAGCGAAGCGCCGCGCTTGAGGCCGCGCGGCAGCAGCATCGCGCCGTAGCGGATGCGGATCAGCCGGCTCACGGCATGGCCCACGGCCTCGAACATGCGCCGCACCTCGCGGTTGCGGCCTTCGGAGATCGTCACGCGGTACCAGCAGTTCGAGCCTTCGCCACCGCCGTCCTCGATGCTGCCGAACTGGGCCTGGCCGTCGTCCAGCTGCACGCCGTCGAGCAGGCGCTGCTTTTCCTCGTTGCTGAGCGCACCCAGCACGCGCACCGCATATTCGCGTTCCAGGCCGAAGCGCGGGTGCATGAGCTTGTTGGCCAGTTCGCCCGAGTTGGTGAACAGCAACAGGCCCTCGGTGTTGAGGTCCAGCCGGCCGACCGACTGCCACTTGCCCTGGAACAGCTTGGGCAGCTTGCGGAACACCGTGGGCCGGTTCTGCGGGTCGTCGTGCGTGACGACCTCGCCGGTCGGCTTGTGGTAGGCGATCACACGCGGTGGCGGCGCGTCGATGCGCACGCGGATGGGCTTGCCATTGACCTTGATCTGGTCACCGTACTGGATGCGCTGGCCGATGTGGGCGGGTTCGTTGTTGACGGAGATGCGCCCTTCGGTGATGAGTTGCTCCATCTCCAGCCGCGAACCGAGGCCGGCCTGGGCCAGGATCTTGTGCAGCTTGGGCGTCTCGGGCTGCGGCGCGAGCACGCGCTTGGGCGGGGCCAGGTCGGCGGCTTCCTCGTCCGCGTCGAAGCGGCCGGACACCACGTCGTCGAAGCGGCTCTCGGCCGGCACGGCCTCGGGCTGGCCGGCCGTCGCGTCGGGCGCTTCCGGTCCGGACGCCAACCCGGCCTGCTCTGCAGCCGGTTCAAGCTGTTCGGCCTGTTCGGCGGGCGGCGGCGCGTCAGCGCGCGCGCCGTTGTCTTCGTCTTCGGGCGCGGTGCCGGGAATGTCGTTCATGGGCTGGGATCCGCAGGTTCGGACGCTGCGCGGAATGCGCCGTCGTCGGGGTTCGTTTCGGGAGAAGGTTCGGGGGGGGCGGGCGGCGCATCGGCGTCCACGGCCAGCTCCACCTCGTCGATGGGCAAGGCCACCTGGGCCGGATCGGCCGCGGCCAAGGCCGCCATGAGCTGCGCGCGCTGGGCCGGATCGTCGGCCACGGGCAGTTGGTCCAGCGACTCCAGCCCCAGGTCGTCCAGGAACTGGCGCGTGGTCGCGAACAGGGCCGGACGGCCCACGGTCTCGCGGTGGCCGATCACCTCGATCCAGCCGCGGTCTTCGAGCTGCTTGAGCACCTGGGCATTGATGCTGACGCCGCGGATGTCCTCCATGTCGCCGCGCGTCGCGGGCTGGCGGTAGGCGATGATGGCCAAGGTCTCCAGGGCGGCGCGCGTGTAACGCGGCGGCTTCTCGGGGTGCAGCCGGTCCAGGTAGGCGCGCATCGCCGGCCGGCTCTGGAAACGCCAGCCCGAGGACACGCTGACCAGCTCCAGCCCGCGCTGCGCCCACTCCAGCTGCAGTTCGGCCAGCAGGGTCTTGATGGTGTCGGCGCCGAGCACGTCGTCGAACAGCACGCGCAGCTCGCGCACAGGCAAGGGCTGCGGCGAACACATCAAGGCCGCCTCGAGGACATGCTTGGCCTCTGCCGAATTCATGGCTACTACGGTTCCGGGAAAAGCACCGGGGCGGTGCGGGCACGGATGCGTCTGGGTGGACGGGTCGCCGCCTCGGCGAGCGCATCGGGCGTATCTGGCATTCGCGCTGCTGGCCTTGGGTCAGACCAAGCGCGCTGGTCAGGGATTGTAGCGCAGGCCCCAGGTCTGCAGCGCCTGGCGCATGTCGTCGGGCAGGGGCGCGGACAGCGCGAGAGACTGGCCTGTCATCGGGTGCACGAACGCGAGCCGGAAGGCGTGCAAGGCCTGGCGCGCCAGGCCCGCGGCCGGCGCGCCACCGTACAAGGTGTCGGCCACCAGCGGATGGCCCAGCGAAGCCGCATGCACGCGGATCTGGTGCGTGCGGCCCGTGTGCAGCGTGCAACGCAGCCAGCAGCCCTGCTCCACCTGGTCCAGGCAGTCGAAATCCGTGCGCGCGGTCTTGCCCGGCTCGCGTGCGAGGTCCACGACCGCCATGCGCAGCCGGTTCCGCGGGTCGCGGCCGATCGGCGCGTCCACCGTGCGCTGCGCCGGCCCGCTCCAGGGCCGGTGCGCGAGGGCAAGGTACTGGCGGCTCACGGCGCGCTGCGCGATCAGCGCGACCAGCGCGTCCATGCAGGCGCGCGTGCGTGCCACGACCATGAGGCCGCTGGTGTCCTTGTCGAGCCGGTGCACGATGCCGGCGCGCGGCAGCGTGGCCGCGGCCGGGTCCAGCGCCAGCAGGCCGTTGAGCAAGGTGCCGCTCCAGTTGCCGGGCGCCGGATGCACCACCAGGCCCGCGGGCTTGTCGATCACGCGCAGGTGCGCGTCCTCGTAGACCGTGTCCAGTACCATGGGCTGGGCGACGAAGGCCTGGCTCTGCTGCGTGGGCCGCAGCTCCACCTGCAGGGCGTCGCCCACGTGCACGCGCGCCGCACTCTTGCGCGCCGGCCGGCCGTTCAGCTGCACGGCATCGGCCTCGATCAGCTGCTGCAGGTAGCTGCGCGAAAACTCCGACACCAGCGCCGCCAGCGCCCGGTCGAGCCGCTGTCCATGGAGGCCGGCATCGACCACGACCCGGCGCAGCTCGACCTCGGCGGCCAAGCCCTGCTCGTCCTCGGGGCCTTCGGCCAGGGGGTCGCCATGGGGGTCGGCCGATATAATTGCCGCCGCTTCTTTCAAGGGATCTGCCCGTGTTCCATCGCTCCAAATTATCGGCGCTCGCGCCACTGCTGCTGGCCGCGGCCTTGGTGGGTTGCGCAACCAAGACAGTGGACGAGACCGCGAACTGGAGCCCGAACCGCATCTACAGCGAGGCCAAGGACGAGCTCAACGCGGGCGGTTACGAGCGCGCGATCACGCTTTTCGAAAAGCTCGAAGGCCGCGCCGCCGGCACGCCGCTGGCCCAGCAGGCCCAGCTCGAGAAGGCCTACGCCTACCACAAGTCCAACGAGCAGGCCCAGGCCATCGCCACGCTGGACCGCTTCATCAAGCTGCACCCGGCCAGCCCGGCACTGGACTACGCGCTGTACCTCAAGGGCATCGTCAACTTCAACGAGAACATGGGCATGTTCGCGTTCATCAGCCGGCAGGATCTGTCCGAGCGCGACCAGAAGGCCGCCAAGGATTCGTTCGAGGCCTTCAAGGAACTGGTGACGCGCTTCCCCGATTCGCGCTACACGCCCGATGCGCGCCAGCGCATGAACTACATCGTCAATTCGCTGGCGCAGTACGAAGTGCATGTGGCGCGTTACTACTACACCCGCGGCGCCTACGTGGCGGCGATCAACCGCGCCCAGATCGCGTTGGCCGACTACCGCGAAGTGCCGGCCCTGGAAGAGGCGCTGTACATCATCTACAAAAGTTACGAAGCCCTGGGCATGACCCAGCTGCGCGACGATGCCCGTCGCGTGCTGGAGACCAACTACCCGCAGAGCGCCTACGTCCAGCGCGGCTTCAAGCCAAAGGACGATCCGTGGTGGAAGGTCTGGTAGCCACCAGCTCGTCCAGCACCTGCAGGAATTCAGCTTCGTCCTGCAGCTGACGCATGGGCGGCAAGGCCGCCCGCAGCCGCTTGCCATAGCCCATCTGCACCAGCCGGGCGTCGCCCACGACCAGCACGCCGCGGTCGCTCTCGCGGCGGATCAGCCGCCCGGCCCCCTGCTTGAGCGCCACCGCAGCCTCGGCCAGGAAATACGCCTTGAAGGCGCTGCCGCCGGCCAGCTCGATCTGCTGGGCACGCGCTTCGACCAGAGGATCGTTCGGCGGCGGGAACGGCAGCTTGTCGATGACCACCAGCTGCAGCGCATCGCCCGGCACGTCCACCCCCTCCCAGAACGAAGCCGAGGCCACCAGCACGCAGCCGGCGCCACCGCCCTGCCCGCCCGCGCGGAAGCGGTCCAGGATGCGCTGGCGCGCCATCTGGCCCTGCACCAGCACCTCGAGCTGTCCCTGCAACTGCACCTGCAAAACCTGGCCGATGCTGCGCAGCGCGCGCAGCGTGGTCGTGAGCACCAGGGTGCGGCCGCCCAGCCGCAAGGCCGCATCGGCGACGAGGGCCGCCACCGCCGCGCCGTGGCTGGCATCGGCCGGCTTGGGCAGCGTGCGCGGCACGTACAACGCGGCCTGGCGCGCGTAATCGAACGGACTGTCCACGCGCAGGATCTCGGCCTGCTCCAAACCGCAGGGCTCGGTGAACCAGCGCAGCCCAGGGTCGTCGCCGAGCGTGGCCGAGGTGAACACGTAGGCACGGCCGGGCTGCTGCAGCAGCTGGGCCTGCACCGTGGCACCGATGGACAGCGGCGCCTCGATCAGCCGCAGCTGCAGCCCCACGTCGACCCAGCGCACCACGCCCTCGGGCCCCGCGGCCGCGAACTGCGCGACGCGTTCGGCCAAACCCAGCGCCCGCGCGTGCAGCCGCTGGAGATCCGGCGACATGGCGGCCACGCCCTCCAGCCAGCCGCACAAGCTTTGCAGCGCCGCCGCCAGCGCCCGCAGGGTTTCGCCCCATTCGGCCGGATCCAGCCCTTCGGGCGCCGCACCGAGCCAGCGCAAGCGCGTGCCGGGTGCCGCCGGCCCGGCCAGCATGCGCAGGTCGCGCGCGTGGCGTTCCACGGGCTCCAGTTCCGCCTGCCAGTCGGCCAGGCCGCCCGCCATCGGCCGCACCGCAGCCAGCGCATCGCGCACGAAGTCCAGGAGCTGGCCCGTGCCCAGTTGCCGGCCCAGGAACTGCACGCCGGTCTCGTTGAGCTGGTGGGCTTCGTCGAAGACGGCCACGCGCACCGTGGGCAGCAGTTCGGCCATGCCCGACTCGCGCACCGCGAGGTCGGCAAAAAACAGGTGGTGGTTGACCACCACCACATCGGCCGCCATGGCCTCGCGGCGCGCGCGGTAGACATGGCAGGCCTGGAAATCGGGACAGTCGCCGCCCAGGCAGTTCTCGCGCGTGGAGCTGACCAGCGGCGTGACGGGCGAACGTTCGTCCAGGCCGGCCAGCTCGGCCAGGTCGCCCGTGCGCGTGGCCACTGCCCAGCGCTGGACCGCCGTCAGCGTGCGCCAGGCCGCGGTCTCCTCGCGCGCCAGCGACTGGCCGGCCTGCCGCATGCGGTGCAGGCACAGGTAGCTGCTGCGTCCCTTGAGCAGAGCCGCGCGCAGGGCCAGGCCCAGCGCGTCGCGCAGGCGCGGCAGATCGCGGCCGAACAGCTGGTCCTGCAAGGTCTTGGTGGCGGTGGAGACCAGCACGCGCTCGCCGCTCAGCAGCGCCGGCACGAGGTAGGAGAACGTCTTGCCGACGCCGGTGCCCGCCTCCACGACCAGTGCGCCGCCCTCTGCGATGGTGCGGGCGACGGCCTCGGCCATGTCGATCTGGCCCTGGCGCGGCCGGTAATGCTCCGCCGCCCGGGCCAGCACACCGCCTTCGGCAAAGGCCGCGCGCACCTGCTGCACCAGCGCCGGCACCGTGGCGCCGGCCATTGGATTCACGCAGGCTCCTTGGGCTCGAGCTGCCACTCCAGCCGCGCAATGCGGTCGCGCAGCGCCAGCCGGCGCTTCTTCAGACGCTGCACCAGCAACTCGTCGACGGGGTTGGCGTGGGCCATGCGGTCCACCAGGGCGTCGAGGTCGGCATGCTCGATGCGCAGCTCGATCAACTGGCGTTCGGGAGAGTGGAGATTGGCGGACAAGATGGGAGCCGGCACGCAGGGGACATGCACCGGATCGCTTGATAATACGCGCTCGTTACAAAAGCCCAGCACCGACGATGCCCCTGCCGCCTCCCCAAGGATTCCGGATCAGCGCCGCGACCGGCATCCACAAGGGTGATCGGCAGTACCAGCAGGACCAGGTGGCACTGCTGCAGCATCCGCGCGTCAAGGGCTGCCTGCTCGGCGTGGTGGCCGACGGCATGGGCGGGCGCAGTGGCGGCCGCGAAGCCGCCGACCAGGTGCTGCTGACCGCGCGCCAGCTGTTCGAGCGCTTCGACCCCGTCGGCGACGACAGCGCGGCACTGCTGCGCAGCGTGGTCGCGCAAGCCCACATGGTGATCAAGCTGACGGCCATCTCGGCCGAGCAGGAACCGCACAGCACGATCGCGGCCTTCTTGCTGCTGCCCAAGGGCGATTGCCACTGGGCCCATGTGGGCGACTCGCGGATCTACCACTTCCACCAGGGCCGGCTCATCCACCGCACGCGCGACCACTCGTACGTGCAGTCGCTGGTGGACCGCGGCGAACTGAGTGAGGAGCAGGCGCGCGTCCACCCGGATTCCAACATCCTGATCGGTTGCCTTGGCAGCGAAGCCGAGCCGCCCCTGGACGAGCACCGCATCGCGCAGCTCGCGCCCGGCGATGTGCTGCTGGCCTGCAGCGATGGCGTGTGGCACTACTTCAACGATGCCGAACTCGGCGCCCTGCTGGCAGTGGTGTCGCCACGCGATGCAGTCGAACTGCTGGTGGACAAAGCCCGCTCGCGCGCACGCGGTGGTGGCGACAATCTGTCCCTGGTGGTGGTCGGCATCTCTCCGCTCGAAGACTGATTCTTCCGATGGCCGGCCCAACGCTCGCGTCGCATGACTCTGCCACGCTCCTCCTGCCGTCCGACGGGCTGGGCCTTGCGCTGCAGGCCCTTCCTGCCGGGGTGGCCTGGCTGCGCGACCTGCGCGTGCAGTACTGCAACGCGCCGTTCGCCGCCATGCTGGGCCGCGCCACACAGGAGCTCCTGGGCCTGTCCTCACGCGCCTGGCACGCGGACGACGCCCGGTGGATCGAAGTGGAGCGCCGCTGCGCGGCCGCGCTGAAGGCCGGCCAGATCTTCGACGAGATCCTGACGCTGCGGCGCCACGACGGCAGCACGCTGCGCTGCCATGCACGTGCGCAAGCCCTGTGCGCCGGCAGGCCCGACGCTGGCACGGTCTGGCTGCTGACCGATGCCGGCCAGGTCGATGCCTTGCAGCGCCAGGTGCGGCAGCTGCAGGAGCAGGTCGCCCAGTTCGCAGAGAGCGCCTCGCGCGCCTGGCGCCAGGCCGACATCGACGAGCTGACCGACCTGCCCAACCGCACGCTGCTGGCACGCGACGCCAGCCAGGCGATCGCCCAGGCGCAGGCCGGGCCCAAGCCGCTGGCCGTGCTGCACCTGGACCTGGACCGCTTCAAGTACGTCAACGATTCGCTGGGTCACCGCATCGGCGATCAGTTGCTGGCGGCGCTGGCCAAGCGCCTGCGTTCGGCCGTGCGCGAGCGCGACCTGGTTGCCCGCCTGGGTGGCGATGAGTTCATGCTCGTGCTGCCCGAGACCGACGTGCATGGTGCAGCCCATGTGGCCGACAAGCTCATGGCGCGCACCGCGCCCGCCTACGACATCGCGCAGCGCGAGCTCAGCATTTCCTCGTCCATCGGCATTGCGATGTACCCGCAGGACGGCGAGGACTTCGACACGCTCACGCAGCGCGCCGATGCGGCCGTGCACCAGGCCAAGCGCAGCGGCGGCAGCGCCTACCGCTTCTTCACGCCGGCCATGCAGACCGAGGCGGTGCGTGCATTGGCCATGGAGAACGCACTGCGCCGCGCACTGGAACGCCAGCAGTTCACGCTGGCCTTCCAGCCCATGGTGGACCTGCGCAGCGGCCATGTGACCGGTGTCGAAGCCCTGCTGCGCTGGCGCCATCCGGAGCTGGGCAACGTCCCGCCAGCGGAGTTCGTCCCACTGGCCGAAGCGTGCGGCCTGGTGGGCACCCTTGGCGAATGGGCATTGCGCAACGCCGCCTTCCAGCTCAAGGCCTGGCGCGACCGCGGCCTGCCGGGCCTGACCATGGCCGTCAACCTGTCGGCCATGCAACTGCAACAGACCCAACTGCCGGCGCTGATCGACAACGTGCTGCACGAGGCCGGCCTTGCTCCCCAGGATCTGGAACTGGAGCTGACCGAGGGCGCCGCGATGCAGGATCCGCAGCATGCCGTCGCCGTCCTGCAGGCATTGCACGAGCGCGGCCTGCGCGTGTCGATCGACGACTTCGGCACCGGCCATTCCTCGCTGAGCTACCTCAAGCGCTTTCGGGCCTACAAGCTCAAGATCGACCAGTCCTTCGTGCGCGACATCAGCGTCGACGCGGACGACCGCGCCATCGTCTCCGCCATCATCCACATGGCCAGCAGCCTGGGGCTGCAGACCATCGCGGAAGGCGTGGAGACCGAGGCCCAGTTGCGCTTCCTGCGCCAGCAGGGCTGCGACGAGGCGCAGGGCTACCTGTTCAGCCGTCCGCTGTCGGCCGTGCAGCTGGAGGCCTTCGTGCGGGACCTGCAACAGCCATGATGTTGGACGCCATGCAGTTCCTGGTCGTCGACGACCATCCCTTGGTCCGCGAAGCGCTTGCCTCCCTGCTGCTGTCCCTGCGGCAGGGCGCGACCGTCCAGCAGGCCGCGACCGGTGCCGAGGCGCTTGCCGCCCTGGACGCCGCCGGCAGCATCGACCTGGTGCTGCTGGACCTCAGGCTGCCCGACGGCTCCGGGCTCGATCTGTTGCGCAGGATCGGCACGGACCACATCGGCACGGCCGTGGTGGTGCTCTCCGGCGACCTGGACCGCAAGACGGTGCAGGAGGCGCTTGCCGCAGGTGCCGTGGGCTACATCCCCAAGACCGAGCCGCACGAGATCATCGCCGGTGCCCTGGGCCTGGTGTTGGCCGGAGGCGTCTACGTGCCACCCATGGCCTTGCAGCCCGCCGCTGCCGCCAGGCCGCCGTCCATGGCAGGTGCCGGCGCGAGCCCCAGCGACCTTGGCCTGACCGGCCGCCAGCTCGAGGTCCTTGCGCTGCTCATGCAAGGCCGCAACAACAAGCTGATCTGCCGTGCCCTGGGGCTCGCGGAACCGACGGTGAAGAACCATGTGTCCGCCATCCTGCGCGCCCTGGGCGTCGACAGCCGGACCGAGGCGGTTCTGGCCGTGACGCGGCTGGGCTGGATCCTGCCCCCGCCCGATCAGTCCCGCTGAAGCAGGCGCGTCAGCGCCGAGCGCAGACGCAAGGGCGGGGCCGGCTTTTCCAGCATGGGCAGACCGCTGGCGGCGATGCATTCGCGCGTGGCGACGGACACATCGCCCGTCATGACCAGTGCCGGCACGTCCCGCCCCAGCCTGCGGCGCAGGCGCGCCACAGCGCCGATGCCGTCCTCGCCATCGTCCAGGCGCATGTCGACCAGCAGCAGCTCGATGCCATTGGCCGGGCAGGAGATGCCACCGGACATGCCGGGTGCGGCATAGACGTGGCAGCCCCAGGCTTCGAGCAGCCGCGCCGTGCTCTCCAGCACTTGCGGGTCGTTGTCCATGACCAGCACGCGGCGGCCCTGCAACGCGTCCAGCCCGGGCACTGGTGCCGGCGCAGCCGCCTGCACTGGCCGGGCAACCTCGGGCACCGTGATGGCGAAGCACGAGCCCCGTCCCGGAATCGACCGCACCGCCACCTGATGGCCCAGGACCTCGGCCAGGCCCGCCACGATGGACAGGCCCAGACCCAGCCCGCCATCCGCGGCGCCGTCCTGCGGTGCAATCCGGTAGAACTCTTCGAAGATGCGCGCCTGCTTGTCGGGCGCGATGCCGATGCCGGTGTCCCACACCGCGATGCGCAGCCCGCTGCGCATGCGGCGGCAGCCCAGCAGCACGGCGCCGCTGCGCGTGTAGCGCACGGCATTGCCGACCAGATTGCCGAGCACGCGCTCGAGCAGCAGCGGGTCGCTGCAGATCCAGGCACCGTGGGCGCGGATGCGCAGCTCCAGACCCTTGGCCCGCGCCGCCGCCGAGTGCGCCACGTCCATGCGGTCGAGCAGGCGCTGGACCGGGAAGGCCTCGACCTGCGGGCGGATCACACCCGCGTCCAGCTTGGACACGTCGAGCAAGCCGTCGAACAAGGCATTGATCGACGCGATCGCCTGGTCCACGCGCTGGCCCAGGCGCTGGCGCTCGGCGAGATCGGGATCGAGCCGCAGTTGCCCCACCATCAGGTTCAGCGCATGCAACGGCTGGCGCAGGTCGTGGCTCGCGGCGGCCAACAGGCGCGACTTGGCGCGGTTGGCATCCGACAGTTCCCGCGTCCTGTCTTCCACCTGGCGCCCGAGGTCGTCATGGCTGGCCTGCAGTTGCGCCGCCATGGCGTTGAAGCACGCCCCCAGCCGCTCCAGTTCGTCGCCCGAACGCAGGGCGATGCGGTGCGTGAGTTGGCCCGCTCCGATGCGCTCGGCGCCGCGGGCCAGCTCGTGCACCGGCCTGGCGATCCGCCATGCCGACCACAAGGCCGCCGACAGCGCCGCGAGCAGGCCCACTGCGGCCACCCACAGAGCGCTCCGCACGTTCGCCCACATCGGCGCGTCGGCCTCCTGCAAGCCCTGCTCGACGACCACGCGCCAGCCCAGGGGCGCCAGCACGACGCTGCTGGCCAGCACCGGCTCGCCGCGCGTGCCCACCATGCGCAGGGGCGGCGACATGCCGCCGCTTCCGCGGTGCGCCTCGAACACCTGCAGGGTCCGCGACAGATCGGTGTTGCGCAGCACCAGGTTGATGTCCGGATGGGCGATCAGGCGCCCGGCCGGATCGACCACGTAGACGATGCCGGCGTCTCCGATGCGGATCTTCGAGACCACGTCCCAGATGTACTTGAGCCCGACCTCGGCGATGGCCACTCCCGCCGCTTCGCCCGGGCCGGCGACGGCGACCGTCATGAACGGCTCGCTGCCCTTGCGGAAGTTGACGTCGCCGAAGTAGGTGCCGCGGCGTTGGCGCGCACCCGAGAACGCGGGCGAGGCGGCGCGGTCCGCCATGGAGTCGATGCGGCTCAGTTCCAGGCGTGATTCGGCGACACGTTCGCGGCCGTTGCCGTCGATGAGCGCGATGTCGGTGATGGCCTGCGTCTGGCGCAGGGCGCGCAGCACGTCGAGCCGGCGCTGCGGCGCGGCGTCCTGCGTCCACGGCAGGGCCGCGAGCCAACCGAGCTGCAGCTCGATCGCCTGCAGGAACTGCTGGATGCGCACCGCGGCGGCGCCGGCCTGGGCAGCCTGCACGGCCGCCAGCGCCTCACGCTGCT
Source organism: Pseudorhodoferax aquiterrae (assembly GCF_014652235.1). Lineage (GTDB taxonomy): Bacteria > Pseudomonadota > Gammaproteobacteria > Burkholderiales > Burkholderiaceae_C > Pseudorhodoferax > Pseudorhodoferax aquiterrae. The sequence continues at coordinate 283,113 of NZ_BMYK01000005.1, read as the reverse complement.
GGCGGTACACCAGCGTGGCGCTCAGCGCCGCGTAGGCCAGCAAGGGCAGGCACACCAGCAGCGAAAAGGCCAGCGCATAACGCCGCCCCAGGGCGCTGCGCCACCAGCCCGGCCAGCGGCGTTCAGTCGATCCAGCGGTCGGCACGCAGCTGCAATTCGGCGGGCAGGACCAGGCCGAGCGCATGGGCCACCTTGGCACTGACCACCAGTTCGATGTCGCGCGGCTGCTCCACGGCAAGATCGGCGGCACGCGCGCCGCGCAGCAGCCGGTCGGCGATTCCCGCCATCTGGCGGTAGTAGGCATGCACGTTCGGGCCGTAACTCATGAGGTTGCCGGCCTCCACGAAGGCGGCCCAGCCCGAAATGCTCGGCAGGCGCTGGGCGCCCGTGAACCGGGCCAGGACCCGCGCCTGGTTGTTGATGAGGTTGTCGGGAACCGCCAGCAGGCCATGGGCGCCTTCGGCGGCGATGCGGGGCAGCGCGACTTCGAGATCGCTGGCCGAACTCAGCGGGTGCCAGGACAGCGTCAGCCCCAGACGCAGGGCTGCCGCGTGGACCGCGGCACGCTCGACGGCAACGCCCGCATGCAGGGCGTTGGCGACGACGGCCACGTGCGTGCCGCCCTGCAAGGTCGTCTTCAGCAATTCCAGACGCTTGCCGGCCAATTCGGTGGACAGCGAGGTGAGCCCCGTCAAGTTCCCCCCGGGGCGCGAGAGGCTGGCGACCAGCCCGGCCTCGACCGGGTCGCCGCCGATGTTGAAGACGACCGGCGTCGTTCCCGAGACGGTCTTTGCGCCGAACACCATCGGCCCCTGCGCCACGAGCACGCTGACCTCGGCGCGGATCAACTCGGCCGCGAGCTCGGCGCTGCGCTGGCGGTCGCCGTCGCGCACCAGCAACTCGTGGTCACGCCCCTCGGTCCACCCGCGGTCGGCCAGGCCGGCACGAAAGGCTGCCAGGGCCGATGCGGAAGCCGACGCGCCCTCGGCCCCGATCCAGCCCAGCCAGCCGATGCGGACCCTGCGCCCCGGCTGGGCCCGTGCCAGTGGTGCCAGGGTGCTGCAGGCGGCCGCGGCGATGAGGCGGCGCCGGTCTGCGCGGATGCGGTGGTATTCGAATGTCATGGCGATCCGACCCCTCGAAACGGCTGCTTCCATCTTAGCCACACGCCCCCGCTGCGCCAGTGGCCGAACCGGTACCGAAGTACCGGTTCCGAAGCACCAGCCCCCGGTACCTCGGCCAGACCACCGGACGATGCGCGCGCTGCGGCGGATGGCAAGGATGGAGGCACCGAGCGCCCGCACGTCCCGGGCCGGTGCAACAAAGGAGTCCGTCATGCACATCGATCGCCGAACACTGGGTCTTGCCGTGGTGTCCATGCTGTGGGGAAGCAGCCGCCTCGCATCGGCGCAGGCCCCCTATCCGAGCCGCCCCGTCACGATCGTCGTCCCGACGCCTGCTGGCGGACCATCGGACACGGCCGCGCGCCTGCTGGCCCGGGCACTCAGCGCAGCCTGGGCGCAGCCGGTCGTTGTGGAGAACCGGACGGGTGCCGGCGGTGCCATCGCCGCGCAATCGGTCATGGGGGCACCGCCTGACGGGTACACGCTGCTGTGGGCCCAGGCTTCGATGGCCGGGCTTCCCTTCCTGCACAAGGCCGCTCCCTACAAGGCCCTGAGCGAGCTCACGCCGGTGTCCAACGTGCTGAGTTTCGGGTATGCGCTGTTCGTCAACAGCGCGCTGCCGGTGCAGAACTTCACCGAGCTGGTGGCCTATGGGCGCGCGCATCCCGATCAATTGCACTTCGCCACCGGCACGTCCGGCGAGTACATGGTGGCCGCCCATGTCCTCGCGGCCATGGGCGTGAAGGCCCGGCATGTGCCGTACAAGGGCAGCACACAGCTGATGCCAGACCTCATCGGCGGCCAGGTACACATGAACTTCGGCCCCATCCTCAGCGGCCTGCAGCACGTCAAGGCCGGCCGGCTGCGGATGCTGGCCACGGCCTTGCCACAGCGCAGCGCGCTGCTGCCGGACGTGCCAGCGCTCGCCGAACTCGGCGTGCCACCGGCGACGCTCCCCACATGGAATGCGCTGTTCGCGCCTGCCGGCGCGCCCCAGGCCATCGCAGACAAGGTGGCGGCGGCGGTCGCCCAGGTGCTGCAGGACCCTGCGGTCCAGGGGCCGCTGCAGGCCGGTGGCGCAGAACTGCTGGGCAGCACGCCGCAGCAACTGGCCGAGGCGGTGGAGGCCGCCACCTCGGCATGGCGGGCGTTCGCCCGGAACGAGAGCGCTGCCCAGGAATGACGCGCAGGCCAAGGAGAACCACCATGAACCGCTTTGCCGAACACCTGGCCGGTGCGGCCGTGCTGTGCCTGGCCTGCTGGAGCAATGCGCAGGCACAGGAGCCTGCTGCCGCGACGCAGGCCGTGCGTCCCCTGCCCGACCAGCGCGCCGAGCGCGCACCGGCCGACCCCGACGCCGTTCCCGCCAGCCCCGACCACCGCACGCGTGCCGGCCTGTATGTCACCGAGGCCCAGGCCCGCGCGATGCAAGCCGCCCCGGGCCGGCAACCGATCGCGGTGCGCGTGGGGTGCTGCGGCGTGCCGGGCATGGACGCCGCGGTGCACCGCGTCCGCGATGCGCAAATCGCGGAGGGACTTCCGCTCACCGTGCCCGTGCTGGTGTTCGGCGACGACATGTGGCATGCGGCCCAGGTGGTGGACCGGCTCACGGACCTGGGTCTTGCCCGCGTCTTCCTGGTGCGGGTGCCATGAAAGCGGCCGGACCGGCGCAGGCCCGGCAGGGCCGCTGCGCCACGCTCGCCAGCGACCGCGGACGGCAGCGCTATCTGCGCTGGCTGGCCTGGGCATTCGCGCTGTTCAGCACAGCGCGCGTGGCGGCCTACCTGCCGACCCTCTTGGCCATTGTCCAGAGCGCCAGCTCGACACAGCACTCGCTGTGGACATGGGTCACCTGGACGGGCGCCAACGCAACGATGGCCGCCTGGCTGTACGAGCACAACGGACAGCGGCTGGACAAGGCGGTGGCGGTCAGCCTGTGCAATGCCAGCATGTGCCTGCTCATCACGGGCGCGATCGTCCTGTACCGCGCATGAGCGACGAATGCCCGGGCATGCACGGCCGGCAGGCTGACGTGCGCGACACCCGCGACCGGCCAGCACGGCACATCTTTCGGCCCCGACAGAAAACCAAAAAGCCCCGCAAGTCGGTGACTTGCGAGGCTTCGGATTGGTGGGCGGTGCAGGCTTCGAACCTGCGACCCCTGCCGTGTGAAGGCAGTGCTCTACCCCTGAGCTAACCGCCCTGAATCTTGTTCAGGAAAGCCTGTGATTATGCCATAGTTTTTTCGGCCGTCCGCCAAATTGTTTTCCCACCCGTCGATTTGTCGAGTTGGGCCAACACGGCCTCGTGCGCGGCGAGCTCGTCCTCGCTGGCGACGAGGATGGGCAGCACGATGCTGGACAGGTCGATGCGCGGCACCTCGCTGGTGGTGACCGCTTCGTCGGTGGTCTCGACCTCGATCAAGAGCGCGTCCTGGCCGCGCGTCATGTTGATGTAGACGTCGGCCAGCAGCTCGGCGTCGAGCAAGGCGCCGTGCAGCGTGCGGCCCGAGTTGTCGACCTCCAGGCGACCGCACAGCGCATCGAGCGAATTGCGCTTGCCCGGGAACATCTCCTTGGCCATCACCAGCGAGTCGACCACGTTGCCCACGATGTCCGTGATCGGGCCGCGGCCCAGCAACTCGAGTTCCTTGTTCAGGAAGCCCACGTCGAAGGGTGCGTTGTGGATGATGATCTCGGCGCCCCGCAGGTAGTCCAGCAACTCGTCGGCGATCTCGGCGAACTTGGGCTTGTCGCGCAGGAACTCGTTGCTGATGCCGTGCACCTTGAGCGCGTCTTCGTGGCTGTCGCGCTCGGGGTTCAGGTACAGGTGGCGGTTGTTGCCGGTCAGCTTGCGATTGACCAGCTCCACGCAGCCGATCTCGATGATGCGGTCGCCGGTGGCGGCCGACAGGCCCGTGGTTTCGGTGTCGAGGACGATCTGGCGCATCAGTGGTTCTCGCGGGCGTGGTTGATCGTGTACTTGGGAATTTCCACGGTCAGATCGTCCTTGCCCAGCATGACCTGGCAGGACAGGCGCGATTGCGGCTCCAGGCCCCAGGCCTTGTCGAGCAGGTCCTCCTCCTCTTCCTCGGGCGCCTCCAGGGTGTTGAAGCCCTGGCGCACGATCACGTGGCAGGTGGTGCAGGCACAGCTCATGTCGCAGGCATGCTCGATGGCGATGCCGTTGTCGAGCAGGGCCTCGCAGACGCTGGTGCCGGGCGCGGCGCGCAGCTCGGCACCGGCGGGACAGTATTCGGGATGGGGCAGGACCTTGATGACGGGCATGGGGATCAGACGGACTCGATGTTCTTGCCGGACAGGGCGTTGCGGATGCCGGCGTTCATGCGCAAGGCGGCGAAGGCCTCCGTGCCCTTGGCCAGGGCTTCGGTGGCCGCGGTCATGGCCTGCACCTGGTCGGCCGCGCGCGCGGACTGGGCGGCGGCGACCAGCGCGTCGATGGCGGCGCGCTCCGGTGCCGGCAGCAGGTCGCCATCGGCCTGCAGGGCGCTGTGGGTGGCCAGCAGCATGCGGTCCAGCTCGACGCGGGCCTCGACCAATGCGCGGGCCTGCATGTCCTGGCCTGCGGTGCTGAAGCTGTCCTGCAGCATGCGCGCGATCTCGTCGTCGCTGAGGCCATAGGAAGGCTTCACGTCCACGCTGGCCTCCACGCCGCTGGTCTGCTCGCGCGCGCTGACGGTCAGCAGGCCATCGGCATCGACCGTGAAGGTCACGCGGATGCGCGCCGCCCCAGCCGCCATCGGCGGGATGCCGCGCAAGACGAAGCGCGCCAGACTGCGGCAGTCGGCCACGAGGTCGCGTTCGCCCTGCACCACATGCAGCGCCAGCGCGGTCTGGCCGTCCTGGTAGGTCGTGAAGTCCTGCGCCATCGCGGTCGGGATGGTCTGGTTGCGCGGCACGATGCGCTCGACCAGTCCACCCATGGTTTCGATGCCCAGCGACAGCGGGATCACGTCCAGCAGCAGCAGATCGGCTGCACCGCTGTTGCCGGCCAGCTGGTCGGCCTGGATGGCCGCGCCCAGCGCGACGACCTCGTCGGGGTTCAGATTGGTCAGCGGCGGCTTGCCGAAGAAGGCCTCGACCGCGCGACGCACCTGGGGCATGCGCGTGGCACCGCCGACGAGCACCGTGCCCTGCACATCGGCAGGCGTGAGCTTGGCGTCGCGCAAGGCCTTGCGCACGGCGGCCATGGTGCGGGCCGTCAGCGCGGCCGTGCTGGCCTCGAAGTCGGCGCGCGTCACCTCGACGGCAAGTTCGCGCTCCCCGAGCTGCACACGCAGCGTGGTGCGCTCCTGGTCCGTGAGTTGCTCCTTGGCCGCGCGCGCCGCACGGCGCAAAGCGACCTGTTGCTGCGGCCCTTCGGCCTGCACGCCGCTGGCCTGCTGGGCCCAGTCGGCCAGTGCATGGTCGTAGTCGTCACCACCCAGCGCGGAATCGCCGCCGGCCGCGATGACCTCGAACACACCGCGCGACAGGCGCAGGATGGAGATGTCGAAGGTGCCGCCGCCCAGGTCATAGACGGCATAGACGCCTTCGGCTGCGTTGTCCAGGCCGTAGGCGATCGCGGCGGCCGTCGGCTCGTTGATCAGGCGCAGCACATGGATGCCGGCCAGTTGGGCCGCGTCCTTGGTGGCCTGGCGCTGGGCATCGTCGAAGTAGGCGGGTACCGTGATCACGGCGCCGTGCAGGTCGTCGTTGAAGCTGTCTTCGGCGCGGAACCGCAGCGTGGCCAGGATCTCGGCGCTGACCTCCACGGGTGTCTTGGGGCCGGCCGCGGTCTCGATGCGCAGCATGCCGGCACCTTCGCCGACCGCAAGACGGTAGGGCAAGCCCGCGGCGGCCGCGTCGGCCGAGCCTCGGCCCATGAGCCGCTTGACGGATGCGATGGTGTTGGCAGGATCGCTCGTCTGCGCGGCCAGCGCCTCGTGACCGATCTGGCGGCCGGAACCACCGGCAGAGGGCGCCAGGTAGCGCACCACCGAGGGCAGGATCACGCGGCCCTGTTCGTCCGGCAGGCACTCGGCCACGCCGTTACGCACGGCCGCCACGAGCGAATGCGTGGTGCCCAGATCGATGCCGACGGCGATGCGGCGCTGGTGGGGATCGGGCGAGAAGCCGGGTTCGGAAATCTGAAGAAGCGCCATGGTTTCATTGTCCCCCGGAAGCAGCGCCCCCTGCGGCCGCACTGGCATCGCGCTTGTCGTCCACGCTGGCCTGCAGGCGTTCGATGAACATCAGCGCACGCACTTCGGCCGCGGCCGCCGCGAAATCGCCTGCCTCGTCCAGCAGCTGCGCGCAGCGCGCCAGCCCCTCGGCGTGCGTGGCGGCCAGTTCGCGGTCCAGCGCATCGAAGTCCTGCGCACTGCGCGCCTCGTCGAGCTGCTCGTGCCATTCCATCTGCTGGACCAGGAAGGCCGGCGGCATCTTGGTGTTGCCGTGCACATCGACCGGCGCGCCATGCAGTTCGCACAGGTAGGCCGCACGCCGCAACGGGTCACGCAAACGTTGCCAGGCCTCGTTGATGCGCACCGACCACTGCATGGCCACGCGCTGCGCCGCCGCGCCCTGTGCGCTGAAACGGTCCGGATGGGCCTCGCGCTGCAAGGCCTTCCAACGCAGTTGCAAGGCGTCGAGGTCCTGCGCGAAGCGGGCCGGCACATCGAACAGTTCGAAATCGGTGGACTGCAGGTTCATCGTCATGGTGGGCACGCACGGCGCACCCAAGAAAAAACCGCCATCACGCAGTGCGCCATGGCGGTTGCCGGGAAGAACGCAGGCTCAGACGCGGAAGCTTTCGCCGCAACCACACTTGTCGCGCTCGTTCGGATTCTCGAAGCGGAAGCCCTCGTTCAGACCTTCGCGCACGAAGTCGAGCTTGGTGCCGTCCAGGTAGGCCAGGCTCTTGGGATCGACCATCACCTTGATGCCGTGGTCTTCGAACACCAGGTCTTCGGGCGCGGGCTCGTCCACGTACTCGAGCTTGTAGGCCAGCCCGGAGCAGCCCGTGGTCTTGACGCCCAGGCGCACCCCGACGCCCTTGCCGCGCTTGGCCAGGTAGCGGTTGACATGGCGGGCGGCCGCCTCGGTCAAGGTCACGGCCATGGTCAGTGGACGCGCTTCTTGCGGTAGTCGTCCACGGCGGCCTTGATCGCGTCTTCGGCCAGGATGGAGCAGTGGATCTTGACCGGCGGCAGCGCCAGTTCTTCGGCGATCTGGCTGTTCTTGAGCGCAGCGGCTTCGTCCAGCGTCTTGCCCTTGACCCACTCGGTCACGAGTGAGGACGAGGCAATGGCCGAACCGCAGCCGTAGGTCTTGAAGCGCGCATCCTCGATCACGCCGGTCTGCGGGTTGACCTTGATCTGCAGCTTCATCACGTCGCCGCAGGCGGGTGCGCCGACCATGCCGGTGCCGATGGAATCGTCGCCCTTGTCGAAGGAGCCGACGTTGCGCGGGTTTTCGTAGTGGTCTACGACCTTGTCGGAATAAGCCATGGTTCTCTCACTCGGTAGGTTGTGTGTTCAATGCGCCGTCCACTGGATCGACGAGATGTCGACGCCGTCCTGGTACATCTCCCACAGCGGGCTCAGCTCGCGCAGCTTGTCCACGTTCTGGCGGATGGTCTGCACGGCGTAATCGATGTCGGCTTCGGTGGTCCAGCGGCCGATCGTCATGCGCAGGCTGCTGTGCGCCAGTTCGTCGCTGCGGCCCAGCGCACGCAGCACGTAGCTGGGCTCCAGGCTGGCCGAGGTACAGGCCGAGCCGCTGGACACCGCCAGGCCCTTGATGCCCATGATCAGCGACTCGCCTTCCACGAAGTTGAAGCTCATGTTCAGGTTGTGCGGCACGCGTCGGGTGGCGTGGCCGTTGACGAACACCTGCTCGATGTCCTGCAGGCCCTTGAGCATGCGGTCGTGCAGCGCCTGGATGCGCTGGTTCTCGGCCGCCATCTCTTCCTTGGCGATGCGGTAGGCCTCGCCCATGCCGACGATCTGGTGCGTGGGGAGCGTGCCCGAGCGCATGCCGCGCTCGTGGCCGCCGCCGTGCATCTGCGCCTCGATCCGGATGCGCGGCTTGCGGCGCACATAGAGCGCACCGATGCCCTTGGGGCCGTAGGTCTTGTGCGCCGTCAGGCTCATGAGGTCGACCTTGAGCTTGCCGAGGTCGATCTCGACGCGGCCGGTGGCCTGCGCGGCGTCGACATGGAACACCACGCCCTTGGCGCGGCAGATCTCGCCGATGGCGGCGATGTCCTGGATCACGCCGATCTCGTTGTTCACGAACATCACGCTGGCGAGGATGGTGTCAGGGCGGATCGCGGCCTCGAACGCCGCCAGATCCAGCAGCCCGTCGGGCTGCACGTCCATGTAGGTCACCTCGAAGCCCTGGCGCTCCAGTTCGCGGCAGGTGTCCAGCACGGCCTTGTGCTCGGTCTTGACCGTGATGATGTGCTTGCCCTTGCCCTTGTAGAACTGGGCGGCGCCCTTGATGGCGAGGTTGTCGGACTCGGTCGCGCCGGAGGTCCAGATGATTTCGCGCGGGTCGGCACCGACCAGGGCGGCAACGTGCTCGCGCGCCTTCTCGACCGCGGCCTCGGCTTCCCAGCCCCAGGCATGGCTGCGCGACGCGGGGTTGCCGAAGTGCTCCCGCAGCCACGGGATCATCGCGTCCACCACCCGCTCATCGCAGGGGTTGGTGGCGCTGTAGTCCATGTAGATCGGGAAATGGGGCGTGCTTGACATTGGCTAGCTTTCAGTCGCGGCTGGCTTGAAGAAGTGGCGAACGCAGGCGATTCAGGATTTGGCGAAGGCGTTGCCCAGCGCGAACACGGAGTTGGGCGCATTCACGCGGATCGGCTTGACCACCGGCTGCGGCGAGATGGCGCGCTTGAGCATGGGCTTGCTTTCCACCTGAACACCCTTGGCGATCTGATCGTCCACGAGCTTTTGCAGCGTCACGGAGTCGAGGAACTCGACCATGCGCTGGTTCAGCGCGGCCCACAGTTCATGTGTCATGCAGCGGCCGGCCTCACCCAGGCAGTTTTCCTTGCCACCGCAATGGGTGGCGTCGATGGGCTCGTCCACCGAGACGATGATGTCGGCCACCGTGATGTCGCTGGCCTTGCGGCCCAGCGTGTAACCGCCGCCCGGCCCGCGCGTCGATTCCACGAGGTCGTGGCGGCGCAGCTTGCCGAACAGCTGTTCCAGGTACGACAGCGAGATCTGCTGGCGCTGGCTGATGGCCGCCAGCGTGACCGGACCGTTGTTCTGGCGCAAGGCCAGATCGATCATGGCTGTGACCGCAAAACGGCCTTTGGTTGTCAGACGCATCGCAAGCTCCTTCTCAATTGCTTGACCTACCGTTGAAGCCGGAGCGGGGGTCTCACCCGGCCCGACGCGCTTTGCACCAGCTCTTCACTCGTCGACGATGTGGAAGCGGTTTGGAGCCCTCAGCGATGGACTTCTTCGATGCGCTTTTGTTCCCGATCAATTAACTCAAGTATAGCAGAAATCCCTATTGAATCGCTCGGATTAAGGCTCAGACGCCCGGGATGTGGTCATCCCCCGCCGCGCCGAAGGCCTGGGCCTTGAGCTGCGCCAGCTGATCGCGCACGCGGGCGGCCTTTTCGAACTCGAGGCTGCGGGCGTGTTCCAGCATCAGCTTTTCGAGCCGCTTGATCTCGCGCGCCACGTCCTTCTCGCTCATGTCCTCGACCTTGGCGCGCTGCAGCGCGGCTTGCTCGATGCGCTCGGCCTCCTTGCCGCTCTTTTCGCTGTAGACGCCGTCGATGAGGTCACGCACCTTCTTGACGATGGCGCGCGGCGTGATGCCCTCGGCCGTGTTGTGCGCCATCTGCTTGGCGCGCCGGCGTTCGGTTTCGTCGATGGCGCGGCGCATCGAGTCGGTGATGCGGTCTGCGTAGAGGATGGCCTTGCCCTGCAGGTTGCGCGCGGCGCGGCCGATGGTCTGGATCAGCGAGCGCTCCGAGCGCAGGAAGCCTTCCTTGTCGGCGTCCAGGATGGCGACGAGCGAGACCTCGGGGATGTCGAGGCCCTCGCGCAGCAGGTTGATGCCGACCAGCACATCGAAGCTGCCGAGGCGCAGATCGCGCAGGATCTCCACGCGCTCCACCGTGTCGATGTCCGAGTGCAGGTAGCGGACCTTGACGCCGTTGTCGGCCAGGTAGTCGGTGAGCTGCTCGGCCATGCGCTTGGTCAGCGTGGTGATCAGCACGCGCTCGTCGCGCTCCACGCGCAGCCGGATCTCCTGCAGCACGTCGTCGACCTGGGTCGCGGCCGGGCGCACCTCCACCTCGGGGTCGATCAGCCCGGTCGGCCGCACCACCTGCTCGACCACCTGGCCGGCATGGGTCTTTTCGTAATCGGCCGGCGTGGCCGACACGAAGATGACCTGGCGCATACGCTGCTCGAATTCCTCGAACTTGAGCGGCCGGTTGTCCAGCGCGCTGGGCAGGCGAAAGCCATAGTCCACCAGGGTGGTCTTGCGCGAGCGGTCGCCGTTGTACATGGCGCCAAGCTGGCCGATCAGCACATGGCTTTCGTCCAGGAACATCACGGCGTCCTTGGGCAGGTAGTCGGTCAGCGTCGACGGCGGATCGCCCGGCGCGGCGCCGGACAGATGCCGCGTGTAGTTCTCGATGCCCTTGCAGTGGCCGACCTCGCTGAGCATCTCCAGGTCGAAGCGCGTGCGCTGCTCCAGGCGCTGCGCCTCGACCAGCTTGCCGGCGCCCACCAACTGCTGGAGCCGCTCGCTGAGCTCCAGCTTGATGGTTTCCACGGCCGTGAGCACCTTGTCGCGCGGCGTCACATAGTGGCTGCTCGGGTAGACCGTGAAGCGCGGGATCTTCTGCTTGATGCGGCCGGTCAGCGGATCGAACAGCTGCAGCGTCTCGATCTCGTCGTCGAACAACTCGATGCGGATCGCGAGCTCGGAATGCTCGGCCGGAAACACGTCGATGGTGTCGCCGCGCACGCGGAACTTGCCACGCGAAAAGTCCTGCTCGTTGCGCTGGTACTGCATGCGGATCAGCTGGGCGATCACGTCGCGCTGGCCCAGCTTGTCGCCGGCGCGCAGCGTCATGATCATGCGGTGGTAGCTCTCGGGCTCGCCGATGCCGTAGATGGCCGACACCGTGGCGACGATCAGCACGTCGCGCCGCTCCAGGATGCTCTTGGTGCACGACAGCCGCATCTGCTCGATGTGCTCGTTGATCGCCGAGTCCTTCTCGATGAACAGGTCGCGCTGCGGCACATAGGCCTCGGGCTGGTAGTAGTCGTAGTAGCTCACGAAGTACTCCACGGCGTTCTTGGGGAAGAACTCGCGGAACTCGCTGTAGAGCTGCGCTGCCAGCGTCTTGTTCGGCGCGAACACGATGGCCGGTCGGCCCAGCCGCGCCACCACGTTGGCCATGGTGTAGGTCTTGCCCGAGCCGGTCACGCCCAGCAGGGTCTGGAACACCTCGCCATCGCGCACACCCTCGACCAGCTGGTCGATCGCCTCGGGCTGGTCGCCCGCCGGCGGGTAGGGCTGGAACAACTCGAACGGCGAACCGGGGAAGCGGACGAATTCGCCCTTCTTCTCGTCGAAAGGTGGGTCCAGAACTTCTGACATCAGGAAATCCGATCGTGACAGGAATGCTTAAAATTGGTGCAAGGCCGTCGCCGGCTTCCTCGCGCAGTGCAAGCGAGGGGCAACCCGATAGGCTAGCGCAGCACGGCCCTCCCCGCTAGCGACAACCCTCTGCAGGAACTTCAATGTCTTTGTTCTCCGCCGTCGAGATGGCACCGCGCGACCCGATCCTGGGTCTGAACGAGCAGTTTGCCGCCGACACCAACCCCAACAAGGTCAACCTGGGCGTCGGTGTCTATTACGACGACAACGGCAAGCTGCCGCTGCTGGCCTGCGTGCAGAAGGCCGAACAGGCCATGATGCAAGCGCCCAAGGCCCGCGGTTACCTGCCCATCGACGGCATCGCCGCGTACGACAGCGCCGTCAAGAACCTGGTATTTGGGGCCGACAGCGAGCCTGTCAAGAGCGGCCGCGTCGCCACCGTCCAGGGTCTCGGTGGCACCGGCGGCCTGAAGATCGGCGCCGACTTCTTGAAGCGCCTGAACCCGAACGCCAAGGTGCTGATCAGCGACCCGAGCTGGGAAAACCACCGCGCGCTGTTCACGCAGGCCGGTTTCGAGGTGCAGAGCCACCGCTACTACGATGCCGCCAAGCGCGGCGTCGACTTCGAAGGCATGCTGGCCGACCTCCAGGCCGCCGCACCTGGCACCATCGTCGTGCTGCACGCCTGCTGCCACAACCCGACGGGCTACGACCTCACGCCCGCGCAGTGGGACCAGGTCATCGCCACGGTGAAGGCCGGCAACCTCGTGCCCTTCCTGGACATGGCCTACCAGGGCTTCGGCCAGGGTATTGCCGAAGACGGCGTGGCCGTGGCCAAGGCGCTCGCTGCCGGCCTGTCGTTCTTCGTCTCCACCTCGTTCAGCAAAAGCTTCAGCCTGTACGGCGAACGCGTCGGCGCGCTGTCCGTGCTGTGCCAGGACAAGGCCGAGGCCGACCGCGTGCTGAGCCAGCTCAAGATCATGATCCGCACCAACTACAGCAACCCGCCCACGCACGGCGGCAGCGTGGTGGCCGCGGTGCTGAACACGCCCGAACTGCGCGCGCTGTGGGAGGAGGAACTGGCCGGCATGCGCACCCGCATCAAGCAGATGCGCGTGGCCCTGGTCGAGAAACTCAAGGCCGCCGGCGTCAAGCAGGACATGAGCTTCATCACGACCCAGGTCGGCATGTTCAGCTACTCGGGCCTGACCAAGGACCAGATGGTGCGCCTGCGCAACGAGTTCGGTGTCTACGGCACCGACACCGGCCGCATGTGCGTGGCGGCGCTGAACAGCAAGAACATCGACTACGTCTGCGCCAGCATCGCCAAGGTCGTCTGACCCACCACGGATGCCGCTGAAGACGCCGCGCACCGCGCGGCGTTTTTCTTTTGTCGCGTCAGCCGAAGAACCAGTAGCAGACGCCGATGGAGGCCAGGATACCCGCCACGTCGGCCAGCACGGCGCAGGGCACGGCATGGCGCGCGCGCTGGATGCCGACGGCGCCGAAGTACACGGCCAGCACGTAGAAGGTGGTCTCGGTGCTGCCCTGTACCGTGGCGGCCAGCAGCGCGGCGAAGCTGTCCACGCCCTGGCTCTGCATGGCCTCCAGCAGCAGCGCCCGCGCGGCGCTGCCCGAAAACGGCTTGACCAGCGCGGTCGGCATGGCGTCGACGAAGCGCGTGTCCCAGCCCGCCAGCGCCACCAGCTTGCGCAGGCCGTCCAGCGCCAGGTCGAGCGCGCCCGAAGCGCGCAGCACGCCCACCGCGCACAGCATCGCGACCAGGTAGGGCAACAGGTTTCTGGCGACCTCGAAGCCCTCCTTGGCGCCGTCAACGAAGGCCTCGTAGACCGGCACGCGGCGTAGCGCGCCCGCCAGCAGGAACAGCAGCACGATGCCGAACATCGTGAGATTGCCCAGCAGCGAGGACAACGCCGCCAGCGCCGTGGCCGACAGGCCCGCCAGCAGCGCCATGAAGCCGCCCATCAGCAGGGCGCCGGGCACCAGGTAGGCAAGCACCACCGGGTCCCACAGCTTCAGGCGCTGCACGGCAGCGACCGCCAGCAACGCCACCAGCGTGCCGGCCGCATTGGCCAGCAGGATGGGCAGGAACACCAGCGTCGGATCGGCCGCCCCCTGTTGGGCGCGGTACATGAAGATGCTGACCGGCAGCAGCGTCAGCGCCGAGGCATTCAGCACCAGGAACAGCACCTGCGCATTGCTGGCCACGGTCGGGCTGGGATTGAGCTCCTGCAGCGAGCGCATGGCCTTGAGCCCGATTGGCGTGGCCGCGTTGTCCAGGCCCAAGGCATTGGCGGCGAAGTTCAGCGTGATCAGCCCCAGCGCTGGATGGCCCGGCGGCACCTGCGGCATGAGCCGGCACAGCAAGGGCGACAGCAGCCGCGCGAGCCAGTTGACGAGGCCGGCCTGCTCGGCGATGCGCAGGAACCCCAGCCACAGCGTCAGCGTGCCGAACAGCAGCACCATGACTTCCACCGCCAGCTTGGCCATCGCGAACAGCGCCTGCACCATCGCGGCGAAGACCTCGGCCTCGCCCCCTACGAGCCAACGCCAGGCCGCGCTGGCGGCCGCGGTCAGAAAGAAGCCCAGCCACAAACCGTTCAGCATGGCCGGCAGTGTAGTGGCGGGTGGTCGCCTTCCTTTGGACGCACCGATGGCGTGCAAGATGGAATGCACTAACGTGCGCAAATGGCGCATTGCGCACTGTCTTGGTGTTTCCCGTCGTGCAAAGAGGTGTGACAACTGCTATATTGCTGCAGTGCAGCAAGTTTTGCGCTGCACATCCCACTTCCTTCCCCTTTCCTGCGATGCTGTACCAGATCTACGAAGCCCAGCGCTCCCTCATGGAGCCATTTGCCGAGTTCGCAAATGCCGCCTCCAAGCTGTTCGGCAACCCGGCGTCGCCGCTGGGCCAGAACCCGTTCGCCCAGCGCGTGGCCGCCGGCTACGACCTGCTGTACCGGCTCGGCAAGGATTACGAGAAGCCGGTGTTCGGGTTGCAGACCGTGAAGGTCGGCGGGGTCGATGTGGCGATCCACGAACGCGTGGAGATCAACAAGCCGTTTTGCGAACTGCGCCGCTTCAAGCGCTTCACCGACGACAGCGCCACGCTGGCGACCTTGAAGGGCCAGCCGGCCGTACTGATCGTGGCCCCGCTGTCTGGCCACTACGCCACGCTGCTGCGCGACACCGTCAAGTCCATGTTGGGCGGCCACAAGGTCTACATCACCGATTGGAAGAACGCGCGCACCGTTCCACTGGCCGATGGCGAGTTCCACCTGGACGACTACGTCAACTACGTGCAGGAGTTCATCCGCCATCTGCAGTCCGTCTACGGCGACTGCCATGTGATGAGCGTGTGCCAGCCGACCGTGCCGGTGCTGGCTGCCGTTTCTCTGATGGCCTCGCGCGGCGAGCGTCTGCCGCTGTCCATGACCATGATGGGTGGCCCCATCGACGCACGCAAGTCGCCGACGGCCGTCAACAACCTGGCCATGAACAAGAGCTTCGAGTGGTTCGAGAACAACGTGATCTACCGCGTGCCGCAGAGCTTTCCGGGCGCGGGCCGGCGCGTGTACCCGGGCTTCCTGCAGCATGCAGGCTTTGTGGCCATGAACCCGGACCACCACGCCAAGAGCCATTACGACTACTTCGAGCACCTGCTGCAGGGCGATGACGTCGGCGCCGAAACCCACCGCAAGTTCTATGACGAGTACAACGCCGTGCTCGACATGGACGCCGATTACTACCTGGAGACCATTGCCACGGTGTTCCAGGAATTCAAGCTCGTCAACGGCACATGGCAGGTCCGCAACGCCAAGGGCGTCTCCGAGCTGGTCCAGCCGCAGGACATCCAGGGCTGCGCTCTGCTGACCGTCGAAGGCGAACTGGACGACATCTCCGGCTCCGGCCAGACCGCCGCCGCGCACGACCTGTGCACCGGCATCGCCGCCGACCAGCGCGAGCATTTCGAGGTCAAGGGTGCTGGCCACTACGGCATCTTCAGCGGCCGCCGCTGGCGCGAGACCGTCTACCCCAAGGTGCGCGATTTCATCCTCGCGCACAACCACGCAGCCAAGCCGAGCACTGCACGCAGCAGCGCCGTGGCGCGCACCGCGGCCGCCCGCGTCGCGGCCAAGAAGACGAGCACGGTCTGAGCACTGTGTCCGCCCTGGCCGAGCGCGTGCTGGCGGCCTTGCCGCAGACCCAGTGCACGCGCTGCGGCTACCCTGATTGCGCCGCCTACGCGCAAGCCATCGCCGAGACACAGGCCCCCATCAACCGCTGCCCTCCCGGTGGCGCCGAGGGGGTGCAGCGTCTGGCCCGGTTGACCGCGCAGGCCGCGCTGCCGCTCGATCCTGCGTACGGCACCGAAGGGCCGCGCCAGATGGCCTTCGTCGACGAGAACTGGTGCATCGGCTGCACGCTGTGCGTGCAGGTCTGCCCGGTCGACGCGATCATCGGCAGCAACAAGGCCATGCACACCGTGCTGGAAGCCCATTGCACGGGCTGCGAACTCTGCATTCCGGTCTGCCCGGTCGACTGCATCCGGCTGGAGCCGGCGAGCGGCAACCGGACCGGCTGGGCCGCGTGGTCAGAAGGCCAGGCGGCCGCGGCAAGGGCTCGCTATGCGCACCATGCGTCGCGGGAACGGGCCCCTGCGCCTTTGCCTGCTCAGCCCCCTGGAAGCGCACAAGCCGTCGATCCGAACAGCGCCCCCCGAAAGGCCATCGTTGAAGCCGCCTTGGCGCGCGCCCGTGCCCGCCGCGCGCAAGGCTGAACCTCGCACCTTCACGACCAAAGACAAACGGGTTACGCAATCGCTTGCGTAACCCGTTGACGTTCTTGGCGGAGTGGACGGGACTCGAACCCGCGACCCCCGGCGTGACAGGCCGGTATTCTAACCAACTGAACTACCACTCCTGGTAGGTAGCTTCGGCGCCGTGCGGCAACCCAAGCGCTACGAACTTGGCGACCCTACGGGGATTCGAACCCCGGTACTCACCGTGAAAGGGTGATGTCCTAGGCCTCTAGACGATAGGGTCCACGAGATGGTTCACGTGGTGGAGGTAAGCGGGATCGAACCGCTGACCTCTTGCATGCCATGCAAGCGCTCTCCCAGCTGAGCTATACCCCCCGGGTGAACCATCTGTCTTCAAAATAAAACGGGCTTCAACATTGCTGCTGCAAGCCCGTTGATTTCCCGAAGGAAATTTGGCGGAGTGGACGGGACTCGAACCCGCGACCCCCGGCGTGACAGGCCGGTATTCTAACCAACTGAACTACCACTCCTGGTAGGTAGCTTCGGCTGCTTTCGCAAACCCAAGCGCTACGAACTTGGCGACCCTACGGGGATTCGAACCCCGGTACTCACCGTGAAAGGGTGATGTCCTAGGCCTCTAGACGATAGGGTCAAAACCTGCGGACGAATCCGTTCGACAGAACCGACAACTCACTTGGTGGAGGTAAGCGGGATCGAACCGCTGACCTCTTGCATGCCATGCAAGCGCTCTCCCAGCTGAGCTATACCCCCTTGGGTGGTCGTCAATTTTTGACTCGCTTGCAAGTCACTTGACTTGCATTCTCATCATCTATCGAGCCTCAAATTATAGAACGCTTTTTAAGCACTTCGCAATATTTCGATCACATTTTTTTTCGTCGACAGCGCGAGCACGGCGTCGAGCGATGGGGTCTGCGCCGTGCCCATGACCAGCACACGCACCGGCATGGCCAGCTGCGGCATCTTGAGGCCGTGGGCCATCAGCACTTCCTTGAGCGCGGCGGCGATGGCCGGCTTGTCCCAGGGCGTGCCCTCGAGCTTGTCGGCCAGCGCAGAGATCGCCGGGCGCACGGCGTCGGTCACATGTTGCGCCAGCTCCTCGGGCTTGGGCTGCACGCCGCGGTAGAAGGCCGCGGCCCATTCAGCCAGCGCCACGGTGGTGTCGCAACGGTCCTTGAACAGGCCGCAGATCGCGGGCAGGCGTTCATCGGCGGCAATGCCTTGCTTGTGCAACTGCTCGGCCACCAGCGGTGCGAGCACCTCGTCGGCCGTGGCCTTCAGGTGCTGCGCATTGACCCAGCGCAGTTTGGCCTCGTCGAACTGCGCGGCGCTGCGGCCCAGGTGGTCCAGGTCGAACCATTCCAGGAACTGGGCACGGCTGAAGATTTCGTCGTCGCCATGGCTCCAGCCCAGGCGCGCGAGGTAGTTGACCATGGCGTCGGGCAGGTAGCCCTCGTCGCGGTACTGCGTGACGGGCTTGGCGCCGTTGCGCTTGCTCATCTTCTCGCCCTGCTCGTTGAGCACGGTGGGCAGGTGCGCGTAGACCGGCGGCTCCTTGCCGAGCGCGCGGAAGATGTTGATCTGGCGTGGCGTGTTGTTGACATGGTCGTCGCCACGGATCACGTGGGTGATGTCCATGTCGATGTCGTCCACGACCACGCAGAAGTTGTAGGTCGGCGTGCCATCGGGCCGCGCGATCACGAGGTCGTCGAGCTCCTCGTTGCGGATCTCGATGCGGCCCTTGACCTTGTCCTCCCAGACCACCGAGCCGCCCTGGGGGTTCTTGAAGCGCAGCACGGGCTGCACGCCCGCAGGCACCGGCGGCAGCACCTTGCCGGGCTCGGGCCGCCAGGTGCCGTCGTAGCGCGGCTTCTCCTTGTTGGCCATCTGGCGCTCGCGCAGCGCATCGAGCTCGGCCACGCCCATGTAGCAGGGATAGACCAGGTCCTGCGCCTGCATCTGGGCCAGCACTTCCTTGTAGCGCGCGATGCGCTGCATCTGGTAGAACGGCCCTTCGTCGTGGTCCAGGCCCAGCCAGCGCATGCCTTCGATGATCACGTCGACAGCGGCCTGCGAGGAACGCTCGAGGTCGGTGTCCTCGATGCGCAGCACGAAGGTGCCGCCGCTGGCGCGCGCGAACGCCCAGGGGTACAGCGCCGAGCGGATGTTGCCCAGGTGGATGAAGCCGGTCGGTGACGGCGCGAAACGGGTACGGACGGAAGTGGTCGGCATGTCGGGCTTGGAAATCAGGCGGCTTCGGCGTTCGGCAGGGCCAGGCGAGAACTGTCGGCATCGTCCTCGCTGCCGCCCACGCGGCGCTCGTTGAGTCGCGCGATGTCGCCGTCGGAGATGTCGCCGGTCACGTAGACGCCGTCGAAGCAGGAGGCATCGAAGCCGGCGATGGCCGGGTTCAGCGAACCCACGGCCTTCTTCATGCCGTCCACGTCCTGGTAGATCAGCGCGTCGCAGCCGATGATGGCGCGCACCTCTTCGACCGTGCGGCCATGGGCGACCAGCTCGTCCTTGGTCGGCATGTCGATGCCATAGACGTTGGGATAGCGCACCGGCGGCGCGGCGCTGGCCAGGTAGACCTTGCGGGCACCGGCGTCGCGCGCCATCTGCACGATCTCGCGGCTCGTGGTGCCGCGCACGATGGAGTCGTCGACCAGCAGCACGTTGCGGTCCTTGAACTCGCTGGCGATGGCGTTGAGCTTCTGGCGCACGGACTTCTTGCGCACGCCCTGCCCCGGCATGATGAAGGTGCGGCCCACGTAGCGGTTCTTGACGAAGCCTTCGCGGTAGGGAATGCCCAGCAGCTGCGCCAGCTGCATGGCGCTCGGGCGGCTGGATTCGGGGATCGGGATCACCACGTCCACGCTGCTCGGCGGCAAGGTGGAAACCAGGCGCTTGGCCAGGGCCTCGCCCAGGTTCAGACGGGCCTGGTAGACCGAGATGCCGTCCATGACCGAATCGGGCCGCGCGAGGTACACGTACTCGAAGATGCAGGGGTTCAGGCGGGGCGACTCCGCGCACTGTTCGGCATGCACCTGGCCCTGCAGGTCGATAAACACGGCCTCTCCGGGTTCCACGTTGCGCTCGAAATCGTGGCCCGTGCCTTCCAGCGTGACGGACTCGCTGGCCACCATGACGGTGTCGCCGCTGCGCCCCATCACGAGCGGACGGATGCCGTAGGGATCGCGGAAGGCCAACAGGCCATAGCCCGCGATCAGCGCCACCACGGCATAGGAACCGCGCACGCGCTTGTGCACGGCACGCACGGCGGCGAACACGTCGGCGACCTTGAGCGGCACGCCGCGTGTGGCGCGCTCCAGCTCGTGCGCCAGCACATTGAGCAGCACCTCGGAGTCGCTCTCGGTGTTGGTGTGGCGGTGGTCGGTGCTGAACAGCTCGGCCTTGAGCGCATGCGCGTTCGTCAGGTTGCCGTTGTGCACCAGCACGATGCCGAACGGCGCATTGACGTAGAACGGCTGGGCCTCTTCCTCGCTGTAGGCATTGCCGGCCGTGGGATAGCGCGCCTGGCCCAGGCCGCAGTTGCCGGGCAACGCGCGCATGTTGCGCGTGCGGAACACGTCGCGCACCATGCCCTTGGCCTTGTGCATGAAGAACTTGCGCTCCTGCTGCGTCACGATACCGGCCGCATCCTGGCCGCGGTGCTGCAACAGCAGCAGCGCGTCATAGATCAGCTGGTTGACAGGGGCATTGCTGACGACGCCGACGATTCCGCACATGGTTGATCCCGCAGGTAAAAAGGGCGGCCAGGCTCAGGCCGCAGGACTCAGGGTAGATACTCGGCAAGCCCGCTCGGCAGGGCCTGCTTGAATGCATGCAGCACCGACACCGTGATGCCGGCCCCGTAGGACTCGCGCCACCAGGGCTCGCGCTGCAGTGGCGTGTTGGAGATGATGACGCCGGCCGCCAGAATCAAGATGGCGCCACGCAACAGGCCGAACACCATGCCCAGCACACGGTCCACCGGCCGCAGGCCCACAGCCTGCACCAGCCGCTTGAACAGCGCGGCCAGCAACCCGCAGGCGAACGCGCCCAGCACGAACACCAGCGCGAACGCTGCCACATAGCGCACCGTAGCGGTTGCGCCGCCCATTGGCAAGTGCGGTGCCACGTCCGGTGCTAGCCATTGCGCGAGCACGAAGGCAGCGATCCAGCCCAGCACCGACAACACCTCGAACACCAGCCCACGCCAGGCCCCCAGCAGCAGCGAACAAGCCAGCACGGCCAACAGGATCCAGTCGAGGACAGGCATGCACGGACGTCAGAGCGAGAGCACCGAGGCCGGCAGGCTCAGTGCCTTGATGCGCTCGGCCGCCTTGTCGGCTTCGGCCCGCACGCCGTAGGGCCCGACGCGCACGCGGATGCGCGCGCCCTCCTTGGTCTGCACCTCCTGGGTGTAGGTCTTGAGGCCGGCGCGCTCCAGGCGCTGGCGCGTCTCGCGCGCCTTGTCGGCATCGGCGAACGCACCCACCTGCACCACGAAGCGACCGGATTGCTCCGCGGCGCTGGCGGGCGCGGCGACAGGCGCCGCGGTCTTGCCGTCCAGCAACGCACGCGCCCGCGCGCCGCTGTCGGCGGCCGGGGCTGGCGCGGGGGTCGGAGCAGGCGCAGGCGCTTTGGCCTCCGCCTTGGGTTCGTGCCGGGGCTCGTTCCTGGCTTCGGCCTTCGGCTCGGCTTTGTGTTCGACCTTGGCTTCAGCCTTCTGCTCTGCCTTGGGCTCGCTGCGGGTTGGCGGCGGGGCCGGCGGCAGCACCTCTTCCCTCGGGTTCAGGCTCGCGTCGGCGGCCACGGTGCCGGTGGCCTGTGCGGGCTCCGGCGCCGCCTGGGCCACCTTGCCGCCGGCGCCGGCACCCGGCACTGGGGCCTTGTCGCGGTCGGGAATGTTGAAGGGAATGTCGACCTGGATCGGCCGCGGCTGCGAATCGAACAGCAGCGGGAATCCCAGCACGCCCACCAGCACGAGCACGGTGGCGCCGATCAGCCGGTGGCGCGCACGGCGGCGCATGTCGTCGATGGTTTCCGCAGGGCTGGCCGGCTGCTCGTCGCCTTGGGGGCCGCGCGCGCGAAACTTGAAAAAGGCCATGGAGTGAGTTCAGCTACCGAGGTGCTTGGCGTGCAATTTGGGGAGGCCTTGCTCCAGCACGCCACCTACGGTCAGGAATGACCCAAAGACGAGGATTCTATCAGCGGGGTCTGCCGCGGCCACGGCCGCCGCCAGCGCCTGCGTGGGGCCGGCATGCCGGCTGGCCGATGCGTCCTTGCGCGTGTTGAGGGCCTGCCAGCGCTGCAGCAGATCGTCGGCCCGTGCCGCGCGCGGGCCCGGCAGATCGCAGAAGTACCAGCGGTCCACGACCGGGCCCATGCGCCGCAGGATGCCGTCCAGGTCCTTGTCGGCCATGGCGCCGAAGACCGCATGCGTGTTGGGGAAAAAACCCATCGCGTCCAGGTTGGCCGCGAGTGCGGACGCCGCATGCGGGTTGTGCGCGACGTCCAGCACCAGCGTGGGCTGGCCCGGCACGATCTGAAAGCGCCCCGGCAGTTCGACCAGCGCGAGGCCGGCGCGCACCGCCTGGGCCGGGATCGGCAGGCGCTCGCGCACGGCCGTCAGCGAGGCCAGCACGCCGGCGGCGTTGAGCAGCTGGTTGGCACCGCGCAACGCCGGGTAGGCCAGGCCGCTGTAGCGCTTGCCGCGGCCTGCCCAGGCCCATTGCTGCTGGTCGCCCGAGAAGTTGAAGTCCACGCCGGACTGCCAGAGGTCGGCGCCGATGGCTTGCGCATGGCGCGCGATGCTGGCCGGCGGAACCGGGTCGCTGACCACGGCCGGGCGACCCGGACGCAGGATGCCGGCCTTCTCGAAGCCGATGGATTCGCGGTCCGGGCCCAGGAACTCCATGTGGTCCAGGTCGATGCTCGTGATCACGGCGCAGTCGGCATCGATCACGTTGACGGCGTCCAGGCGCCCGCCCAGTCCCACCTCCAGCACCGCCAGGTCCAGCTTGGCATCGGCCATGCAGCCCAGGATGGCCAGCGTCGTGAACTCGAAATAGCTCAGCGTGGTCTCGCCGCGCGCGGCCTCCACGCGCGCGAACTGCGGCAGCAGCGCCGCCTCGCTCACCGGCTGGCCTGCGATGCGGCAACGCTCCTCGAAATGCACGAGGTGCGGCGAGGTGTAGACGCCGGTGCGCCAGCCGGCCTGGCCGGCGATGGATTCCAGCATGGCGCAGGTCGAGCCCTTGCCGTTGGTACCCGCCACCGTGATGACGGTGCAGTCGAAGCGCAGCTGCATGCGCTCGGCCACCTGGCGCACGCGCTCCAGCCCCAGGTCGATCGGTCGGGTGTGCAGTTGCTCGCAGTGCGCGAGCCATTCAGCAAGGGTTTGCATAGAGGCCGGATTGTCGCAAACGCGTTCGCCATAATCGCCCGCCATGACCACCCTGTACGGCATTCCCAACTGCGACACCGTCAAGAAGGCGCGCGCCTGGCTGGACGCGCAAGGCGTCGCCTACACCTTCCACGATTTCAAGAAGGCCGGCGTGCCGCCGCAGCTGGACGCCTGGATCGCCGCACTCGGCTGGGAGACCGTGCTCAACCGCAAGGGCACGACCTGGCGCAAGCTCGACGCGGCCGAGCAGGCCGCCGTGCAGGATGCGGCCAGCGCCGCCACGCTGCTGCGCGCGCAGGCCAGCGCGATCAAGCGCCCCATCGTCGAATGGGACGACGGCAGTGTGACCGCAGGCTTCGCCCCCGAGGCCTGGGCCGCGCGTCGCCACTAGTTTTTTTCACTCTGTCTTTTTGAGACCATGACCACCAGCAGCATCGCCGGCGTGACCGTCACGACCCAGGCCAACGTGTACTTCGACGGCAAGTGCGTGAGCCACGCCATCACCTTCCCCGACGGCACCAAGAAGAGCGTGGGCGTGGTCCTGCCGGCCGAACTGACCTTCGGCACGGCCGCGCCCGAGATCATGGAATGCGTGGGCGGTGCCTGCGAATACCGCTTGGCCGGCACCGACGGCTGGATCAAGTCCGCCGCCGGCGAGAAATTCAGCGTGCCGGGCAACACGAAGTTCGACATCCGCGTGACGGCCGAAACCGGGCCGTACCACTACATCTGCCACTACGGCTGAACGGCGCCCGATCAGACCACCACCGGCTCCGGCTCCAGCCGGATGCCGAAGCGCTCGTAGACGCTGGTCTGGATCGCCCGCGCCAGCGTCATGACCTCACCGCCCGTCGCGGGGTTGTCCTTGCCGCCGCGGTTCACGAGCACCAGCGCCTGCTTCTCGTAAACGCCGGCATTGCCCACGCTCTTGCCCTTCCAGCCGCAGGCGTCGATGAGCCAGCCCGCGGCCAGCTTGATGCTGCCGTCGGCCATCGGGTAGTGCACCACGCGCGGGTCGCGGCCGATGATGTCGGCGCACTGCTCGGGCGTCACGGTCGGGTTCTTGAAGAAGCTGCCCGCGTTGCCGATCACCTGCGGGTCGGGCAGCTTGTGGCGCCGGATCTCGCAGATCCAGTCGAAGATCTGCCGGGCCGTGGGCGCGGCGACGCCGGTCTCGGCCTGCTTGCGTTCCAGGTCCAGGTAGCCCAGCACGGGCTTCCAGGCCTTGGGCAGGCGCAGCCGCACACGCGTGATCAGCGCCCGGCCCGCGAGGCCGAAGTCCGACAGCTCGGCGGCCGCATGCTTGAACACCGAATCGCGGTAGCCGAAGGCGCATTGCGCGGCGTTCAGCGTGAAGGCCTTGCCGGTCGCGAGGTCGATGCCGTCCAACGACTCGAAACGGTCCTGCAGTTCCACGCCGTAGGCGCCGATGTTCTGCACGGGCGATGCGCCCATGGTTCCCGGGATCAGCGCAAGGTTCTCCAGGCCCGGCATGCCCTGCGCGAGCGTCCAGGCCACGACGTCGTGCCAGTTCTCACCGGCACCGGCCTCGACGATCCAGGCGCGGTCGGTCTCGGCGACCACGCGCCGGCCCATGATCTCCACCTTGAGCACCAGCGCGCGCACGTCGCCCGTCAGCACGATGTTGCTGCCGCCGCCGAGCACGAACTTCGGGCGCGCGGCGAGTTCCGGATCGGCCAGCACGGCCGCCACGTCGGCCTCGGATGCCACACGCACCAGGGTCTGCGCGCGCGCGACGATGCCGAAGGCGTTGTAGGCCCGCAGCGGCACATTCATCTCGACTAACATCCCGGAATTGTCGCATCGCATGCCGGCCCTGACGCCCGCGCTCATGGCCCGGCGCAACCTCCAGGAACCTCACCCATGCCTTCTTTCGACACCGTTTGTGAAGCCGACCTCGTCAAGGTCCGCAACGCTGTGGACAACAGCGCCAAGGAAATCGGCACCCGCTTCGACTTCAAAGGCACCTCGGCCGCCATCGAGCTCAAGGACAAGGAAATCACCGTCATCGGCGACGCCGACTTCCAGCTCGACCAGATCGCCGACGTGCTGCGCAACAAGCTCACCAAGCAGGAGGTCGACGTGCGCTTCCTGGACATGGGCGACGTGCAGAAGATGGGCGGCGACAAGGTCAAGCGCGTGATCAAGGTGCGCAACGGCATCGAGGCCGAACTGGCCAAGAAGCTGCAGCGCCTGATCAAGGACAGCAAGCTCAAGGTGCAGGCCGCCATCCAGGGCGAGACCGTGCGCGTGACCGGTGCCAAGCGTGACGATCTGCAGGCCGCGATGGCGCTGATCCGCAAGGACATCACCGACATCCCGCTGTCGTTCAACAACTTCAGGGACTGATGCGCATGCGCCCGGCTGCCGCGCTGGCGGCCCTGCTGCTGGCCGCCGGGCTGGGTCCGGCGCAGGCGCAGTCCGTGGCGCTGACGGGCGTGCTGGGCCAGCGCGCGCTGCTGGTCGTGGACGGCGCCGGCCCGCGCAGCCTGGCCGTCGGCGAGAGCTGGCGCGGCGTCAAGCTGCTCGCGCTGCAGGGCGAGCAGGCCGAGATCGAGGTCGGCGGTCGCCGCAGCAGCGTACGCCTGGGCGCCTCGCCGGTCAGCATGGCGGGGGCCGGCGCCGGCAGGCGTGTGGTGCTGCAGGCCGACGGCCGCGGCCACTTCATGGGCCAGGGCCGCATCAACGGCCAACTCGTGCAGTTCATGGTGGACACGGGCGCCAGCACCGTGGCACTGGACACCACCGAGGCCGAACGCCTGGGCCTGGACTACCGCAAGGGCCGCCAGGCACGCGTCAGCACGGCCAACGGCAGCACCCAGGTGTGGGTCGTGCGCCTGGCATCGCTGCGCATCGGCGAGAGCGAACTCACGGACATCGAGGCCGCCGTCGTGCCCCAGCCCATGCCCTATGTGCTGCTCGGCAACAACGTGCTGGCGCGCTTCCAGATGAGCCGCGGCCCGCAGCAGATGGTGCTGGAGCAGCGCTACTGATGGCCATGCAGCCCACCGCCGTCCCCCACCCGCAGGAAGCGGAATACGAAGACCTGCTGGGCCTGTGGTCCGAGCTCGAGGCCGGCCTGTCCACGCTGCTGCTGCGGCCCCGGCAGGTGGCCGAGTTCCCGCGCAAGGTGCAGCAGTACGACCGCTGGATGCAGGATCTGCTGCAACACGACATGGACACCGGCCTGTACCTGCTGTACCAGCTCGCGGCCAACCGCACGCTGGGCTACAGCAGCGCCCACGCACTGGTCTGCGGCGTGCTGTGCCATGTACTGGCGGCCGAACTGGCGCTGCCACAGGCCGAGCGCGACAGCCTGGTGGGCGCGGCGCTGACCATGAACCTGTCCATGACGGCACTGCAGAACCGCCTGGCCGAGCAGACCGAGGCGCCCAGCGCGGAGCAGAAGGAACAGATCGACGCCCATGCCGCGACCGGCAGCATGCTGCTGGGCCGCCTGGGCGTGGGCGATGCGGACTGGCTGCAGGTCGTCGCCCTGCACCACGAAAGCCTGCCCTCTGCCGCACTGGACACGCTGGCGCCGGTGCAACGCCTGGCCCGCATCCTGCAGGTGGTCGACCGCTACGCCGCCATGATCAGCCCGCGCAAGTCGCGCGCGGCACGCAGCGTGATCGAGACCGTGCGCGCCATGCTGGGCCGCGGCGACGTCGCGCGCGAAGCCGCCGGCATGGCGCTGGTGCGCGCCGTGGGCCTGTGTCCGCCGGGCAGCTTCGTGCGGCTGGATTCGGGCGAGGTGGCCCTGGTGCTGCGCCGCGGCCGCCAGGCCAACCATCCGCTGGTGGCCACCGTGCTGGGCAGGAGCGGCGACAAGCTCGCGGCGCCGCGCCTTCTGCGCATCGGCCAGGGCGGCCCGGCCATCCAGTCGGCGCTGACACCCGAGTTGCTGCGCAACCGCGTGCGCATCAACCACCAGGCCCTGCTGCGCCAAGGCCTGCAGGCCGCACGCACGCACGCGGCCTGAGCGCCGCCTACTTCTTCTTGCTGCCCAGGCGCGATTCCTTGCCCTGGGCCAGCCGGCCGATGTTCTCGCGGTGGCGCCAGAACAGCAACAGCGCCATGGCGCCCAGGGCCAGCGCGATGCGCTTGTCGGCATACCAGGCCAGGCCGTTGCCGAACAGGTAGTAGACCGGCGCGAACACGGCCGCCACCAGCGAGGCCAGCGAGGAGTAGCGGAAGAAGAAGGCGATGATGAGCCAGGTCAGTGCCGCTGCCAGGCCCAGCAGCCAGTCCACGCCGAACAGAACGCCCAGTGCCGTGGCCACGCCCTTGCCGCCCTGGAAGCGGAAGAACACCGGGTACAGGTGGCCCAGGAAGGCCGCCAGGCCGACCAGCGCCACCGTGCCTTCCTGCAGGCCGAAGCGTTCGCCATACCAGACCACCAGCGCCACCGGCAGCCAGCCCTTGAGCGCGTCGAGCAGCAAGGTGACGAGGGCCGCGACCTTGCTGCCCGAGCGCAGCACATTGGTCGCCCCGGGGTTCTTGCTGCCATAGCTGCGCGGGTCCGACAGGCCCATCACGCGGCTGACGATCACGGCGAAGGACAGCGAACCCAGCAGGTAGGCGGCCAACGTGGCGAGGAAGGAATTCATGGGTTGCAAATGTCTCCGGCGAAAGGCGCGCGCATTGTGCCAGCGCCGCCCGTCACAGGCCGCTCACAGCGGCAGGCCACACTGCACCGGCTTGGCACCCAACAACTGCACGCAGACCTGGGGATCGATGCCGACCAGAAAGCCGCGCCGCCCGCCGTTGATGGCGATGCGCGGCAGCGCCAGGATGGTCTCCTCGATGTAGACCGGCATGCGCTTCTTGGTGCCAAACGGCGAGGTCCCGCCCACCAGGTAGCCGCTGTGCCGGTTCGCCACCTCGGGCGCGCAGGCTTCGACCGACTTGGCGCCGATCTGGCGCGCGAGGTTCTTGGTCGAGACCTTGCGGTTGCCGTGCATCAGCACCAGCAGCGGCTTGGCATCCTGGTCCTGCATGACCAGGGTCTTGACGACCGTGAACGGGTCCAGCCCCAGCACCTCGGCGCTGTGTTGGGCACCGCCGTGCTCCAGGTACTCGTACGGGTGCTCGGTGAACAAGACCTTGTGCGCACGCAGCAGCTGCGTGGCCGGCGTTTCGGAGACGTGCTGCTTGGCCATGCTCAGAGCGCCGGGTCGCCCAGCTCCAGGTGCAGTGCGTCCAGCGCGGCCATGGCGCCGTCCGGCAGCTCGGTCTGGAAGGCGGCCACATCCTCTTCCAGTTGCGCCACGCTGGTCACCCCCAGGATGGTGCTGGTCACCTGCCATTTGCTGCGGCAAAAAGCCAGCGCCAGCTGCGTGGGCGTGAGTCCCAGTTCGCGCGCCAGCGCGTTGTAGCGGCGCGCGGCCGCCAGCGCCGCATCGCGCCCCCAGCGCCCCGAACGCACCGAGGCATAGCGGGCGATGCGCGCCTCGCTCGGAGCTGCCGGCCCGCTGGTGCCGCCCGTGTCGTACTTGCCGGTCAACAGGCCGAAGCCGAGCGGCGAGTAGGCCAAAAGGCCCACGTCCAGCCGGTGCAGGGTTTCGTCCAGCGCATGCTCCACGCTGCGGTTGATCAGGCAGTAGGCGTTCTGCACGGACGCCACGCGCGCCAGCCCCTGGCTTTCGGCCAGGCGCACGAACTCGTGCACGCCATAGGGCGTCTCGTTGGACAGGCCGATGGCGCGCACCTTGCCCGCGCGCACCAGGCTGTCGAGCGCCCGCAGCTGCTCCTCGATCGCGGGCGCGGGCTTGTCCAGCGCGGGATCGAAGTAGCGTGCGCCAAACGACGGCAGGTTGCGCGCCGGCCAGTGCAGCTGGTAGAGATCGATCACGTCGGTACGCAGGCGCTTCAGGCTCGCTTCGCACGACTCGACGATGTCGCTGGCCTTGAACTCGGCCCGGCCGTGGCGGATCCAAGGCATGCCGCGCGGCGGCCCGGCCGCCTTGGTCGCCAGCAGCACGCGCTGGCGCACGCCGGGGCGGGCCGCGAACCAGTCGCCGAGGATGGTCTCGGTCGCGCCATAGGTTTCGGCGCGTGCCGGCACGGCGTACATCTCGGCCGTGTCGATGAAGCTGATGCCCAGCGCGAGCGAGCGGTCCAGGATGGTGTGCGCCGTGGCGCTGTCGACCTGCTCGCCGAAGGTCATGGTGCCCAGGCAGAGCGGCGTCACGTGCAGGCCACTGCGGCCCAGCGGAACAGTGTGCATGGAGATGCTTGTCGGTACAGCCTAAAGAAGCGCGCGAGTGTCGCAGTTTTCCTGTCGCGCGGCTGACCGTTCCCGGCGCCGCCCCTGCCCTACCATCGCCGCCCATGTACCAGCCTCTTCGCCCCTCGCGCAGCGACATGATCCCCCTGCGCACGCTGCGCGCCCATGTCCGCCTGTGGGGCGAGCCCGCGCCCGGCCGCGTGCCGCTGGTGCTGGTGCACGGCTGGATGGACGTCTCGGCCTCCTGGCAGTTCGTGGTGGACGCGCTCGCCCAGGACCACTTCATCGTCGCGCCCGACTGGCGCGGCTACGGCCTGACCGAGGCCGCGCCGGTGGACAGCTACTGCTTCGCCGACTACCTCGGCGACCTGGACTTCCTGCTCGACCATTACGCGGGCGACCAGCCTGTGAACCTGGTCGGCCACAGCATGGGCGGCAACGTGGCCATGATGTACGCGGGCGTGCGGCCGGCGCGCATCCGCCGACTCGTGAACCTGGAGGGCTTCGGATCGCCCGAACACCGGCCCGAGGAAGCGCCGCGCCGTTACGCGCGCTGGATGGACGAGCTCAAGCAGTTCCACCGCGGCGAGATGGGCCTGGCACCCTACGACAGCGCCGATGGCGTCGCGCGCCGGCTCATGAAGACCAACCGGCGGCTGCCGCAGGACAAGGCCGACTGGCTCGCGCGCCAGTGGGCCCACGAGACACGGCGTGCCGATGGCAGCGCCGAATGGCGCATCCGTGGCGATGCCGCGCACAAGACCATCTTCGCGCAGGCCATGCGCGTGGACGAGGTGCTGGCGCTGTACCGCGCGATCACGGCACCCGTGCTGGCGGTGGAAGCCTCCGACGACAGCCTGTCGCAATGGTGGAAGGGACGCTACACGCTGGAGGACTACCACCGCCGGCTGGAGCACATTGCGCATTGCACGGTGTTGCGCATCGACGACGCGGGCCACATGCTGCAGCACGACCAGCCGCAGGCGGTGGCGCAGGCCATCGAGCGCTTCATCGCGTAGCAGGGCACGTTACAAGGCGTTGCAGTCGCCCTGCAATTGCCGTCCAATGCCCTCCGGGAACTTCCGGAGAACTGCATGAAACTGAGCCTCAAGCTCCCCCTGGCCTTCGTCGCCGCACTGGCCGCCCTGCTCTGCGCCGCTCTGTTCGGCATGTTCCAGCTCAACCAGGGCCTTGCCACCTACGAGACCACCGTGCGTGCGCACACTGCCCAAGAGCGTGACGTGGCAGGGCTGCTCAACGACTTCAAGACCCAGGTGCAGGAGTGGAAGAACGTGCTGCTGCGCGGCAAGGACCCGGCGCAGCGCGAACGCTACTGGACCGCCTTCCAGAAGAAGGAGGCCGATGTGGCCCGCGGCGCGCAGCAGCTCGCCGCCGCCCTGGGCGATCGCGAGGCCGGCCGGCTGATCGCGCGCTTTCGCGAAGCGCACACCACCATGGGCGCGGGCTACCGCAAGGGCTATGCGGCCTTCGAGGCCGCAGCCTTCGAATCGAGCGCCGGCGACAAGGCCGTACAGGGCATGGACCGCGAGCCGGCCCAGCTGCTGGACCAGGCCGGCGAGAAGATCGCGGCAGAAAGCCGCGGCATCGCCGAGGTGGCGGCTGCGCAGTCGCGCCGGGCGCTGTCCATCAGCCTGGCCACCATGGCCGTGGTCTGCGTGCTGGCCATCGGCGGGGCCATCGCCTTCAGCCGCTCGGTCGTGCGGCCGCTGGACCGGGCCGTGGCCGTCTCGCGCGCCGTGGCCGCCGGCGACCTCACCGCCGCCGCCCAGGTGCTGGGCAAGGACGAGGTGGCCGAACTGCTCAACGCCTTGCATGCCATGCAGGGGGCGCTGTCCAGCGTGGTCAGCAACGTGCGCCAGAACGCCGAGGGCGTGGCCACGGCCAGCGCCGAGATCGCGCTGGGCAACAACGACTTGTCGGCGCGCACCGAGCAACAGGCCTCGGCGCTGGAGCAGACGGCGGCCTCCATGGAACAGCTCAGTGCCACCGTGCGCCAGAACGCCGACAACGCCCGCAGCGCCAACGGCCTGTCGCAGGAGGCCTCGCGCATCGCGGCCGAGGGCGGCGCCGCCGTGGGCCGCGTGGTGCAGACCATGCAGGGCATCGCCGACGCCTCGCGCCGCATCGCCGACATCATCGGCACCATCGACGGCATCGCCTTCCAGACCAACATCCTCGCGCTCAACGCCGCCGTGGAGGCCGCCCGCGCCGGCGAGCAGGGCCGCGGCTTCGCCGTGGTGGCCAGCGAGGTGCGCCACCTGGCCCAGCGCAGCGCCGAGGCCGCGCGCGAGATCAAGGCGCTGATCGGCACCAGCACCGCGCGCGTGGAGGAAGGGTCGGCCCAGGTCGACGCGGCCGGCGCCACCATGCAGCAGGTGGTCGCGGCGATCCAGCGCGTGACCGACCTCATGGGCGAGATCAGCGCCGCCAGCCAGGAGCAGAGCTCGGGCGTGGCCCAGATCGGCGAGGCCGTGACGCAGATGGACCACGCCACCCAGCAGAACGCAGCCCTGGTCGAGCAGAGCGCCGCCGCGGCCAGCAGCCTCAAATCCCAGGCTCATGACCTGGTCCAGGCCGTGGCGGTGTTCCGGCTCGGCGCCGGCCAGCCTCGCCTCGCCCACGCGGCCGCCTGAACGGCCGCCCTCCCCTGCCCGCCGCAAGGACTCGGCGGGCGGCGGGGTGCGCATGAGAAAATCGCACGTTTTGCCGCAAGGCACCACCGAACCGAGCGAGATCACCATGGACGCAGAACACATCAACCAGATCGGCACCCAACTGACGGACCTGGCCGCCAGGACCCAGGAACTACGGGGGTATCTTTGACGCCGATGCCAAAGCCGAACGCCTGAGGACCGTCAACGCCGCGCTGGAAGACCCCGCGGTCTGGAACGAGCCCAAAAAGGCCCAGGAACTCGCCAAGGAGAAGAAGGCGCTCGAAGACGTCGTCGTGACGCTGGAGCGGCTCGCGCGGGAGCTGGCCGACAACACCGAACTCTACGAGATGAGCAAGGAAGAAGGCGACGAGGCCGGCCTGGCCACCATCGAAGCCGAAGGCGCCAAGCTGGCGGCCGAGGTCGAGGCGCTGGAGTTCCGCCGCATGTTCAGCAACCCGGCCGACCCGCTGAACTGCTTCATCGACATCCAGGCCGGCGCCGGCGGCACCGAGGCCTGCGACTGGGCCAGCATGCTGCTGCGCCAGTACCTCAAGTACGCCGAGCGCAAGGGCTTCAAGACCACGGTGGAAGACGAGTCGCCGGGCGACACGGCCGGCATCAAGGGCGCCACGGTCAAGGTCGAGGGCGAGTACGCGTTCGGCCTGCTGCGCACCGAGACCGGCGTGCACCGCCTGGTGCGCAAGTCGCCGTTCGACAGCTCGGGCGGACGCCACACCAGCTTCGCCAGCATCTTCGTCTACCCGGAGATCGACGACTCCATCGAGATCGAGATCAACCCGGCCGACGTGCGCACCGACACCTTCCGCGCCTCCGGCGCGGGCGGCCAGCACATCAACAAGACCGACTCGGCCGTGCGGCTCACGCACATCCCGACCGGCATCGTCGTGCAGTGCCAGGACGGCCGCAGCCAGCACAGCAACCGCGACGTGGCCTGGAAGCGCCTGCGCTCGCGCCTGTACGACCACGAGATGCGCAAGCGCCAGGAAGAGCAGCAAAAGCTGGAGGACAGCAAGACCGACGTGGGCTGGGGCCACCAGATCCGTTCTTACGTGCTGGACAACAGCCGCATCAAGGACCTGCGCACCAACGTGGAGATCTCGGCCACGCAGAAGGTGCTGGACGGCGACCTGGACGCCTTCATCGAAGCCTCGCTCAAGCAAGGCATCTGAGGATGAAGACCGAGGCCCTGATCTTCGACATGGACGGCACCATGGTCGACTCCATGCCCTGGCATGCGAAGTCCTGGGTGGCGTTCTGCCGCCGGCACGGCATCCAGATGGAAGCGGCCGAAATCCTCGCGCGCACCACGGGCCGCACCGGCGTGGAGTGCATGGCCGAGGTCTTCGGCCGTCCGCTGGCCGAGGCCGACGCCCTGGCCTTCGTGCACGAGAAGGAAGAGATCTACCGCGCGCTGTTCGCAGCCGAATTCCGCGAGGTGGCGGGCTTCACGGCGTTCGCGCGCCACGCGGCGGCGCGCGGGCTCAAGCTGGCGGTGGGTACCGCGGGCGACAAGCACAACATCGCATTCGTGATGTCGCGCCTGGGGATGGACCCGCTGCCCCTGGCCATCGTCGGCGGCGACGAGGGCCTCTCGGGCAAGCCCACGCCAGCCATCTTCCTGGAAGCCGCGCGCCGCATCGGCGCGGCGCCCGAACGCTGCATCGTGTTCGAGGACGCGCCCTTCGGCATCGAAGCCGCGCGCCGCGGCGGCATGCGCGCCGTGGCCGTGTGCAGCACCCACAGCGCCGAAGAACTCGCCGGCCCGCACGTGATCGCGGCCGTGCGCCACTACGACGAACTCGCCCATTCGAATTTTCTGGAGATGCTCGATGTTGCAATTGCGTGATGCGCAGAGTGCCCCCGTGGCGATCCGCCGCGAGGACTACCAGGCACCGGCGTTCTGGATCGACACGGTCGACCTCTGCTTTGACCTGGACCCGGCCAAGACCCGGGTGCTCAACAAGATGGTGTTGCGCCGCAACCCCGACGTGCCGGCCCAGGCCCTGCGGCTGGACGGCGAGGAGCTGAACCTCGCGCGCGTGCTGGTCAATGGCCAGGGCGCCTCGTTCCGCATCGAAGGCGGCCAGCTCGTGCTGGAGAACCTGCCCGCGGCCGAGGAAGGCCCGTTCGCGCTGGAGATCTTCACCACCTGCGCCCCGGCCAAGAACACCAAGCTGATGGGCCTGTACGTCAGCAACGGCTCATTCTTCACGCAGTGCGAGGCAGAGGGCTTTCGCCGCATCACCTACTTCCTGGACCGTCCCGACGTGATGGCCAGCTACACGGTGACGCTGCGGGCCGACAAGACGGCCTACCCCGTGCTGCTGTCCAACGGCAACCTGGTCGAGCACGGGCCGTTGCAAGGCGAAGGCAACGAGAACCGCCACTACGCCAAGTGGGTCGATCCGCACAAGAAGCCCAGCTACCTGTTCGCGCTGGTGGCCGGCAAGCTCGTGGCGCGCGAGCAGCGCATCCGCTCGCGCCTGGGCGGCGACCATTTGCTGCAGGTCTACGTGCGCCCGGGCGACCTGGACAAGACCGAGCATGCCATGCAGTCGCTGATGGCCTCGGTGGCCTGGGACGAGGCCCGCTTCGGCCTGCCGCTGGACCTCGAACGCTTCATGATCGTGGCGACCAGCGACTTCAACATGGGGGCCATGGAGAACAAGGGCCTCAACATCTTCAACACCAAGTACGTGCTGGCCAACCAGGCCACGGCTACGGACACCGACTTCGCCAATATCGAATCGGTGGTGGGCCACGAGTACTTCCACAACTGGACCGGCAACCGCGTGACCTGCCGCGACTGGTTCCAGCTGAGCCTGAAGGAAGGCCTCACGGTGTTCCGCGACCAGGAGTTCAGCCAGGACCTGTGCGCCGAGCCCTCGGCCCGCGCCGTCAAGCGCATCGAGGACGTGCGCGTGCTGCGCACCGCGCAGTTCCCCGAGGACGCCGGCCCGATGGCGCACCCGGTGCGGCCCGACAGCTACGTGGAGATCAACAACTTCTACACCGTCACGGTCTACGAGAAGGGTGCCGAGGTCGTGCGCATGATGCAGACCCTGGTGGGCCGCGACGGTTTCGCCGCCGGCATGAAACTGTACTTCGAGCGCCACGACGGCCAGGCCGTGACCTGCGACGACTTCGCCCAGGCGATCGCCGATGCCAACCCGGGCTCCGAACTCGCGCGGTTGCTGCCGCAGTTCAAGCGCTGGTACAGCCAGGCCGGCACGCCGCGCGTGCATGCCGCGGGCCAGTGGGACGCTGGCGCGGGCCGCTACACGCTCACGCTCACGCAGAGCTGCGCGCCCACGCCGGGCCAGGCGCTCAAGGAGCCCTTCGTGATCCCGGTCGCGCTGGGCCTGCTGGGCGCCGATGGCCAGGAGCTGCAGACGCAACAGCCCGCGCTGTTCGTGATGACCGAAGCGCAGCACCAGATCGTGTTCGAAGGCCTCGCGGCCGAGCCCGTGCCCTCGCTGCTGCGCGGCTTCTCGGCGCCGGTGATCCTGGACATCGACTACAGCGACGCCCAGCTGCTGACCCTGCTCGCGCACGACAGCGACCCCTTCAACCGCTGGGAAGCCGGCCAGCGCCTGGCCCTGCGCCGCGCGCTCAAGGCCATCGGCGACGATGGCTTCGCCGACGGCCAGACGGTGCTGGACGCCGCCTTCATCGACGCCATGCGCGAGGTGCTGCGCCACCCGCGGCTCGATGCGGCCTTCAAGGAACTGGTGCTGACGCTGCCGTCGGAGACCTACCTGGCCGAGCAGCTGGACGTGGTCGATCCGCAGCGCATCCACGCTGTGCGCGAAGCCATGCGCGCGCAGCTCGCCGAGGCGCTGCTGGAGGACTGGCAATGGGCCTACGAGGAACACCGCGACAACGGCGCCTACCAGCCCGACCCGCGTTCGTCGGGCCGTCGCGCTCTGGCCGGCCTGGCGCTGGCCCAGCTGTGCCTGGCCGCACGCACGAGCGGCGACACCGTCTGGCCCGGCAAGGCCTACCAGCGCTTCAAGGACGCCGGCAACATGACCGACCGCTTCAATGCGCTGTCGGCCCTGGTGGCCAGCGCCCACGAGCTCGCGGCTCCGGCCCTGCAGCGCTTCCATGCGCTGTTCAAGGACGAGGCCCTGGTGCTGGACAAATGGTTCGCGCTGCAGGCCGGCAGCCCCGACCGCAACGGCAACGTGCTGCCGGCGGTCAAGCAGCTCATGAAGCATGCCGACTTCAACCTGCGCAACCCCAACCGCGCGCGCAGCGTGATCTTCAGCTACTGCAATGCCAACCCGGGCGGCTTCCACCGCGCGGACGCGGCCGGCTACGTGTTCTGGGCCGACCGCGTGATCGAGCTCGACGCCATCAACCCGCAGGTCGCCGCCCGGCTCGCGCGTGCGCTGGACCGCTGGAAGAAGCTGGCCGAGCCCTACCGCACGGCCGCGCGCGAGGCGCTGGCCCGCGTGGCCGCCAAGGCCGACCTCTCCAACGACGTGCGCGAGGTCGTGACCCGCGCATTGGACTGATCATCAACCTCGAAGGAATCCGATGTCCCAGAAAGTCTCATTGACCCGCTACCTGGTCGAACAGCAGCGCGTCGACGGCCTGATCCCGGCCCAGCTGCGCCTGCTGCTGGAAGTGGTGGCCCGTGCCTGCAAGCGCATCAGCTTCGCCGTCAACAAGGGCGAACTCGGCGACGTGATGGGTGCGGCAGAAACCCAGAACGTGCAGGGCGAGGTGCAGAAGAAGCTCGACATCATCGCCAACGAGGTGTTGATCGAGGCCAACGAATGGGGCGGCCACCTGGCGGCCATGGCCTCCGAGGAAATGGAGGGCATCTACGTGGTGCCCAACCGCTATCCCCAGGGCGAATACCTGTTGATGTTCGACCCGCTGGACGGCTCGTCCAACATCGACGTGAACGTCAGCATCGGCACCATCTTCAGCGTGCTCAAGAAGCCCGACGACCACCCCGGTGTGCAGGAGGCCGACTTCCTGCAGGCCGGCGCCAGGCAGGTCGCGGCCGGCTACTGCATCTATGGCCCGCAGACCACGCTGGTGCTGACGGTCGGCGACGGCGTGGCCCAGTTCACGCTGGACCGCGAGCAGGGCTCCTTCGTGCTGACGCAGGAAAACCTGCGCATCCCCGAGGACACCAAGGAATTCGCGATCAACATGAGCAACATGCGCCACTGGGACACCCCGGTGAAGCGCTACATCGACGAATGCCTGGCCGGCAAGGAAGGTCCGCGCGGCAAGGACTTCAACATGCGCTGGATCGCCAGCATGGTGGCGGACGTGCACCGCATCCTCACGCGCGGCGGCATCTTCATGTACCCCTGGGACAAGCGCGAGCCCGAAAAGCCGGGCAAGCTGCGCCTGATGTACGAGGCCAATCCCATGGCCTGGCTGGTCGAACAGGCCGGTGGCGCCGCCACCAACGGCAAGGAGCGCATCCTGGACATCGCGCCGACCAAGCTGCACCAGCGCGTGAGCGTGATCCTGGGCTCGAAAAACGAAGTTGAGCGCCTGACCAGCTACCACACGGAAAAATGACGCTATAATCGCGGGCTACGCCGGTGTAGCTCAGTCGGTAGAGCAGCTCATTCGTAATGAGAAGGTCGAGGGTTCGATTCCTTTCTCCGGCACCAGACCAAAAACCCCGTCATCGCAAGGTGGCGGGGTTTTTTTTTGGGCGTTCGACGCTGCGCGTGGCCACCCCCGGCACCCCTGCCTGTTTCGCAGGCACCGCGTCGCAAGCCGCGCCGGACAAGGCTTGCCGGAGTTCCTCAAGGGCTTGTCCACAGCCTTGCCCACGCCGCGCAGGGACAAGTCGCCCGGGGCGGGCGGCGCCCCTTTCCGCTGAACGGAGGTGTGTCGATCGGTAAGCGGTCTGGCAGCACCGTTCACCCCGCGCAGCCCGCATGCACACTGGGCAGAGCGCCTGTCGGCGATGGCGCGCCGCCGCAGCGCTGCCGTGCAAAGGTGGCGAGACTGTGACGCACGCAGAACCGGCGGGCGCTCGGCGGACCCAACCAGCATGTCCAGCCGAGTTTTGCAGACCATGCCCGCATTCCCGTCCCTCACCGCCCTGCTGCTCGCCGCCCTCCTGCTGCCCGGATGCGGCGGCGGCGAGGACGCCGACGAGACCCTCTACGCCCAAGACAGCGAGGTCGGCGGCACGGAGCCGCCCAGCCGCGGCCCCGAGTGGCTGCTGCCGCCGCCGGAGCCGCTCGTCCTGGTGGCCGAATGACGCGCCGCTCGCCGCTCAGGCGGCGGCCTGCGCCGCGTCGATGAAGGCGCGCACGGGATCGAGCTGCGACGCCACGTTGAGCGCCGGCGCATGCCCGCAATCCGGCACCTCGATGACCTGCAGGCGCCCTGCCGCGCCCGGCCCGCGGCCGCGCATGGCCTGCACCGTCCCGGGCAGCACGAGGTCCGACTGCGCGCCGCGCAGGCACAGCACAGGCGCCGCGATGGCGTCGTAGGCGTCCCACAGCAGGTAGTCGTCGGGGTGGTCCACGAACTGCCCGACCATGGCCGGGTCGTAGTGCGGCGTCACGCGGCCGTCGGGCAGGCGCCGCGTGGAGGTCTCGGTCAGCCGGCGCCACTGCGCATCGCTGAGCCAGCCGTAGGGCGCATAGGCCTGGCGGAAGAAGGCTTCGAGCTCCGTCACGCTGGCGAAGGCCGGCGGCTGCCCCGCATAGGCGCGGATGCGCGCGATCGCGGCATCGGCCAGCTGCGGCGCGTTGTCGTTGAGCACCAGGCTGCGGATGCGCGCACGCATGCCCGGCGCCACCAGCCCCCCGGCGCAGGCCATGCCGATGGCGCCGCCCATGGAGGTGCCGACCCAGTGCGCGCTGGCGATGTCCAGGGCATCGAACAATGCCTCGGCCAGCCGCACGTAGAACGCGATGCAGTACTCGGCGCGCGGCGCCGGGCTCCATTGGCTCAGGCCGCGGCCGATGGTGTCGGGGCAGACCACGCGGTAGCGGTCGGCCAGGTGCATGGCCAGTTCGTCCATGTCGCGCCCGGTGCGCGCCAGGCCATGCCAGGCGACCACCACGGGGGCGTCGGCGGCGCCCCAGGCGGTGTAGTGGATCTCGCGGCCGGCGCAGACGACGTAGTGCGAACTGGGGGTCATGGAAGGCTCAGTCGGGAATGGTCAGCACGCCGGTGGCGTAGTCGATGCGGTCGGCCGCGGCTGGCGTGGCAGCGATGGCCGGCACGTTGGCCGCCGTGATGGCCGGCGCCGCGCCGGGCGTGCCGCCGCGCGGCACGGTGCGCACCACCTGGCTGGGCGGCAGCGCCGTGCCGTTCTTGAGGTTCGCCCAGACCGCGTCCAGCGCGCGGTTCAGGTAGACGTGCAGCGGGATGTAGCGGTTGTCGTAGCCAGGGAACGCCTGGTTGAAGAAATCGAAGTGCTGCGCGTTGGTGACCTCGATGTAGCTGAGCTTGCTGGCCGCGCCCTCGACCCGCTTGTTCAACGCGGTATAGGGCCGGGAAGTGTGGGATGCCGGCAGCAGCGCATCCGCACGCCCGTGCACGATCACGGCAGGCCTGCCGCGCAGGTTGCCGTTGCGGCGCGTCTCGTCCACGCCAGCCTTCAGGCGCTGCGCCCAGGCGTCGTTGCCCTCGACCAGGTTGCGCAGACACAGGGCGCCGTCCAGGTTCATGTCGAAGGCATTGGTCGAGGGCGAGCGCGAGAGCAGATCGCGCGCGGCGCCACCCACGGCGTTCTCGTTGATCAGCTGCACACTGTTGGGCTGTGGAGGCACGCCATTGCCTGTGGCGAACAGGGTGGCCAGCGTTGCGGCATCAAGCGGCTGCGGCACACCCAGGGCGCTCGCGCCGGCGTAGCCATAGCCGCACAGCCGGTCCTGCACTCCGGCACGGGCCAGCGCGTTGGCAAACGTCACAGCCACGGCAGGGGCCACCTCAGAGCCCGCCAGGGAGGGATGCAGCACCTGCGCCTCGCGCTCCCATCCGTACGACTGCAGCTTGGCGAGCGCCTCTTCGGCCTGCGATGCGGTATCGGCCGCCGTCAGCAAGCCTTTGGCTTTGAGCGACGTGCAGCGCTGCGTGGCGACGGCGCCGACCAACGTCACGTAGCTCGACTGGAAAGGTGCGGCGCTCAGGCTCGGCGCCAGCGCTGCACAGGACTGGAACACCTGGGCGTAGGTCGTGAAGTCCACCAGCGTCTTCGCGCTGACCGGCACGGCGGCGCTGCCGCGCCGGATGCTCACACCCGGATCGGCCGGCAACTCGACGGCCGGCTCCGACACCGCCACGGCGTCGATCCAGCCCGCGTCGTCCAGCTCGGCCGCCGCCAGCGCCGCGCCGCCGCCGTTGGAGATGCTGGACGCGATCACCAGCGTGTTGCCGCGCGTGAAGGTCTGCCGCCGCGTGCCGTCGGCCGCGCGCTCGCCCAAGCGCTCGTTGAGCACGTAGAACGCGAACTGCACGGCCTGCAGCGTGAAGCGGCCCCAGTCCTTCTCGGGGTTCTGCTGCGAGTGCGCGTGCTTGAACGCGAAGCGGTTGGGCGTGGCCGCGTTGAAGGCCGCGCGCTCGCTGTCCGTCAACGCCGCGCGGAACGCGGCCGAAGTGCCGGCCGCGCCCGAGGCCGCGCGCGTGCCGTCGATCAGCGGCACCGTGTCGTTCGAAAGGTCGTGCGGTGCCGCGCCCGTGCCCTTGTCGGTGTAGGCCACGGCGCAGCCGCGCTTGAGCGCCCATTCGCCGGCCGAGATCGCGCCGTAGACGCCGCGCGAGCCCGAGGAGGTGGCGGTCACGATGCAGGGCTGCTTCGCATCGAAGCTGTTCGGCACCTGCACCATCAGCGTCACGTTACGCCGGCCCGTGCCGTCGTCGCTGTAGGCGATGTACTCGCCGCCGGCCACCTTGCCCTCGCCCAGCGAGGCGCTGCCGTCCAGCGCCACGTTGGGGCCGTAGAGCACGCCGTAGCCGCCCGCGGCCGTCATGTCCAGCAGCGCGCGGTAGTTGTTGTAGATGGCGTTGCGGCGCAATTCGTCGGCCCGCGGTGCGGCGGCATCGGCATAGCCGGGCGCGGCGCCCGCCAAGCCGGTCTTGCCCAGGCCGGCGGTCAGCAGGTCGTCCTGGCCACCGTCGTACTCGAGCATGGTCACCGTACCGACGAACTCGGGCTTGACGTTGGCCTTGGGGCCGTCGTCGCCGCCGCAGGCCGCCAACAGGGTCGCCGCCGCGAGGGCCACGGCACAGAGCGGCATGGGCCGCAACTTCTCGCATCGCATGGTCTGTCTCCTCTGGTTGAACGAATTCAGCGCCGCGCCAGCGCGCGCGCCCGCAGGCGCCCGACGATGCCGGTGGGGAAGTGGTAGACCGAGAGCACGAACAACAGGCCCAGCCAGAGCAGCCAGCGGTCCGGCGTGAACACGGCCGCCAGCCAGGGCACGCCGGCCACGGCCTCGCCGGCCAGTCGCAGCAGGTCCTGCAGGTAGCTCTGCGCCACCACGAACAAGGTGGCGCCGATGGCCGCGCCGTAAACCGTGCCCATGCCGCCAATCACGACGATGAGCAGGATGTCGACCATGATCTCGAACGAGAGCGAGGTGTCCGGCCCGTTGTAGCGCAGCCAGATCGCCAGCATGGCGCCGGCCAGCGTGGCGAACAGCGCCGACAGCACGGCCGCCGTCGTGCGGTAGACCACCACGCGGTAGCCGATGGCCTCGGCGCGGAACTCGTTCTCGCGGATGGCCTGCAGCACGCGGCCGAACGGCGAGTTGACGATGCGCAGCAACGCCAGCACGAGGCCCACGGCCAGCACGAACAGCCCGTAGTAGCACAGCAGCCGGCCATCGAGCGAGGCACCCAGGAAGGGCTCCTCGGCGAACTCGAAGCTCGGCGAGATGAGCTCGGGCATCTTGAAGGTCAGCCCGTCCTCGCCGCCCGTGAAGGACGAGAGCTGCGAGGCCAGCGTCTGGAAGGCCGAGGCCACGGCCAGCGTGATCATCGCGAAGAAGATCGCGCGCACGCGCAGCGAGAACAGGCCGATGGCCAGCGACAGCACGAAGGACAGCGCGAGCGCCGCGCCCACGCCCACCGCCAGCGCGTCCCAGCCCGCGCCCATGCGCGAGGACGCGATCGCCACGCCGTAGGCCCCGATGCCGAAGAACATGGTGTGGGCGAAGCTCACGATGCCGGTGTAGCCCAGCAGCAGGTCGAAGCTGGCGACCAGCACCACAAATACCAGCACCTTGGCAGCGACGTTGAGCGCCTTGACGCCCGGGAACAGGAAGGGCGCGAAGGCCAGGCCCAGCAGCAGCGCCACGAGGATCACGGCCAGCCAGCGGCTGCGCGGCAGGTCGTGCGACAGGATTCGGCTCATACCTTCACCACCGGATAGACGCCT
The DNA here is from genome assembly GCF_014652235.1 of Pseudorhodoferax aquiterrae. GTDB lineage: Bacteria > Pseudomonadota > Gammaproteobacteria > Burkholderiales > Burkholderiaceae_C > Pseudorhodoferax > Pseudorhodoferax aquiterrae. Next base: position 240,800 of record NZ_BMYK01000005.1, on the reverse strand, counting down.
TGCGGCCGCCACATCAGCACGGCCACCATCAGCGCGATGCTCGCGAACTGCGTGGCCACCGGCAGCACGAAGCCCACGTAGTTGACCATCAGGCCCACCAGCAGCGCGCCGATCAGCGCGCCCAGCGTGGAGCCCAGGCCGCCGATGATGATGACGATGAAGATCAGCACGTTGACCTGCGCGCCCATCTGCGGGACCAGGTTCTGCTGGAACAGGCCCCACATCACGCCGCCCAGGCCGGCCAGCGCGCTGCCGGCCACGAACACGCCCACGAACAGACGGCCGATGCGGTAGCCCAGCGATTCGACCATCTCGCGGTCCTGCACGCCGGCGCGGATCAAGAGGCCGATCTTGGTGCGCGACAGCAGCCAGGCCAGCGCCACGAACACCACCAGTCCCACGGCCACCGCCAGCAGCCGGTAGCGGCTGATGGCCGCCTCGCCGATGAACAGCGAGCCGCGCAGCGCCTCGGGCAAGGGCAGCGGCAGCTGCGCCGGGCCCCAGACCATCTTGATGAACTCCTCACCGATGATCATGCCGCCCATGGTGATCAGGATCTGCTTGAGGTGCTGACCGTAGACCGGCCGCACGATGAAGCGCTCGAAGGCCAGGCCCACGGCGGCCGCCACGGCCATGGCCACCAGCATGGCCGGGAACACGGCGACGAGGTTGCGCCACAGTTCCTGCGAGCCGGTCCAGTCGGCCATCAGGCCCAGCACGCTGCTCGCGACGAAGGCGCCCAGCGCGATGAACAGGCCGTGGCCGAAGTTCAGCACGTCCATGAGGCCGAACACCAGCGTGAGGCCCGAGGCGATGATGAAGACGATCATGCCCATGGCCAGGCCCGCCACCGTGAGCGTGAGCCAGGTCGAGGGAGAACCGACCAAGGGCAAGGCCAGCAGCGCGAGCACGGGCACGAGTGCCAGTGGTTTCCAATCGAAGCTCATAGCGCCAATCCCAGCAGCGACTGCTGCAACGCGGCGTCTGCCGAGAACGCCGCCATGGCGCCGGCATGCACGACGCGGCCGTTGTCCATCACGGCCACGCTGTCGCCCAGGCGGCGCGCGAAGTGGAGGTTCTGCTCGACGAGCAGGATGGTCACGCCCTGGGCCTTGAGTTCGGCGAAGGCGTCGATCATGTTGTCGATGATGGCCGGCGCCAGGCCCTTGCTGGGCTCGTCCACGATCAAGAGCCGGCGCGGCTCGACGATGGCGCGGGCCACCGCCAGCATCTGCTTCTGCCCGCCCGAGAGCTTGCCGGCCGGGTGGTTCCAGAACTTCTCGACGGCCGGGAACATCTTGAAGATCCACTGCAGCCGGCCTGCGTCCATCTGGTCGGCGCGCCTGGCTGCGCGCGCGGCCAGCAGCATGTTCTCCTTGACCGTGAGGTCGGCGAAGATGCCCATGTTCTCGGGCACGTAGGCCACGCCCAGCGCGGCGATCTGCGGTGTGGCGGCGGCCGTGATGTCCTGGCCCGCCAGCACCACGCGGCCCTGCGAGGCATGCCACAGGCCCATCACCGTGCGCAGCGTGGTCGACTTGCCGGCGCCGTTGCGGCCCAGCAGCATCGTGACCTGCCCCTGCGGCACCACGAGGTCCACGCCGTGCAGGATGTGGTACGCGCCGATGTGGGTGTGCACACCCTTGAGCTCGAGCAGGTTCATGCCTTGGCCACTCCCAGATAGGCTTCCTGCACGATGGGCGAGGCGATCACCTCGGCCGGCTCGCCGTCGGCCACGAGTTGGCCGTTGACGAGCACGATGATGCGGTCGGCCAGTTCGCGCACCACGTCCATCTTGTGCTCCACGAGCAGGATGGTCTTGCTGCGGTCGCGCTTGAGCTTGCGGATCAGGTCCAGGATCACGGGCGCTTCGGCCGCGTTCATGCCGGCCGTGGGCTCGTCGAACATGAAGACCTGCGGCTCCAGCGCCATGAGCAGCGCCACTTCGAGCTTGCGCTGGTCGCCGTGCGGCAGGCTTGCCACGGTGTCGTGCTCACGCGCCTTGAGCGCCACCTCAATGAGGATGGCGTCGGCGCGCGCCGTCAGATCGCGGTGGTCGCTCCAGATGCTCCACAGGTTCAGGCCGCGCCGGTGCGGCCCCTCCTGCGTGGCCTGCACCGCCAGGCGCACGTTTTCCAGCACCGTGAGGTGGGGAAACAGGTTGGTGAGCTGGAAGGCCCGGCCCAGGCCGGCCCGCGTGCGGGCCGAGGGCGCAAGGCCGGAGAGATCGCGGCCGTTCAACGCCACGGTACCGGCCGTGGCCTTGAGCTGGCCCGAGATCAGGTTGAAGTAGGTGGTCTTGCCCGCGCCGTTGGGGCCCACGATGGCCGTCAGCGTGCCCGGCGCGAAGCGGCAGCTGACGGCGTTCACCGCGACGTGCCCGCCGAAGCGGACCGTCAGGTCTCTGGTTTCCAGCACGCTGCGTTCAGCGCTTGTTGCGGATGGGAACCTGCATCTCCTCAGGTTTGATCTCGCGCACGAGTTCCGGCACGCCCCAGGCGAAAGCCGGGTCCTGCTTGATGCGAAAGTGGTACATGCTCTGCATCGCCTGGTGGTCTTCCTTGCGGAAGGTCATCGTGCCTTTGGGCGTCTCGAAGCTCATGCCCTCCATGGCGGCGATGAGCTTGTTGGTGGCGGTCTCGCCGCCGGTCTTCTTGAGCGCCGTGACCACCGCCATCGCGGCCGAGAAGCCGCCGGCCGTGAAGAAGTCGGGCGGCGTCTTGAACTCCTTGTAGTGGGCCGCGACCATGGCCTCGTTGACCGGGTTCTTGGGCAGGCCGAAGTAGTAGTAGGTGGCGCCTTCCATGCCCGGGAAGCGCTTGTAGGCCGTCATGGCCGGCAGGATGTTGCCGCCCGTGCTGACCTCGATGCCGAAGCGCTTTTGCAGGTCGGCATCGGCCAGCGCGTTGAACGGCGTGGTGGCGCCGGCCCAGACCACCCAGACCACCTTGCGGCCCGGCTTGTCCTTGAGCTGGTCGACGATGCGCTGGATGCCGGCCGTGAAGTCGGTTGTGGTCGGCGGCAGGTATTCCTCGTGGCCGATCTTCGCCTTCTTGACCGCGTCCTTGAAGGCCTTCACGCCGTCGCGGCCGAAGGCCCAGTCCTGCGCCAGCGTGACGATGGTCGTGCCCTCCTTGTCCAGCGCCACGGCGTTGCTGATGGCGTCCTGGCTGGAGTTGCGGCCGGTGCGGAAGATGTACTTGTTCCACTTGTCGCCCGTGATCGAGTCGGCCACGGCCGGCTCGACGATGAGCACCTTCTTGTACTCCTCGGCCACCGGCAGCATGGCCAGCGCCACGCCCGAACCCGTGGTGCCCACGGCCAGGTCGGCCTTGTCGTCGGCATAGGCCGTGGCCAGCAGCGACTTGCCCAGGTCTGGCTTGCCCTGGTCGTCCTTCTCGATGACCACGAGCTTCTTGCCATTGACGGCCATGGTGCCGCCGGTGGCGTAAGAAAGGCCCATCATGAAACCGGTCTGCGTCTGCTTGCCATAGGCTTCCAGCGCGCCGGTCTTGCCGTAGACATGGGCGATGCGGATGTCCTTGGACTGGGCGAAGCTCCCTGCGGCGCACAGCACGAGTGCGGCAACGGCTGACAAGCGTGCCAGACAGCGACGGTTCATGGCGTAGTCTCCAAATGGTTGGTGGCTGGAAATTGCACAGTCCATGCCATCTGCGCGACCCTTTGAAAATCAATAACTTAAGACCGAACCATGCCAGCAACCGCCCACAGGACAGACAATTCACATGACCAAATTTCAGACAGTTGCCCTGGCGCTCTACAGGGTTTTCCTGTGGTCGGCGCCTGCGGCCGGCTGTAGGCCGGTGCCGCAAGCCAAAGCCCTTGCCGCGCGCGCCGGCCTAGCATTGCCATCGCCCTTTCGGGCCTGATGGAGCTACCCCAAGGAACCGACATGCACAACATGCACAACAACCGCTTTCGCACCCTCGCCGCCACGGCCCTGCTGGGCGCCTGCAGCCTCGCCTTCGTCGGCTGCACGACCACCAAGCCGGGCACGGCCAGCGCCCCGGCCTCGGCCCGCCACGCCATCGACGCCGACGTCGACGCCGCGCTGTCCAAGCTCTACAACACCGTGCCCGGCTCGCGCGAACTCGTGGCCCGTTCGGCCGGCACGCTGGTGTTCCCCTCCGTGATCAGCGCCAGCCTGGGCCTGGGTGCCGAGTACGGCCGCGGCGCACTGCGCGAAGGCAACCGCACGGTGGGCTACTACAGCACCACGGCCGGCTCGGTCGGCTGGCAGGCCGGCGCCCAGTCGCGCGCCGTGATCTACGTGTTCAGCACGCGCGATGCGCTGGAGAAGTTCCGCGCCAGCAAGGGTTGGACCGTGGGCGCAGACGCCACCGTGGCCCTGGCCACCGTGGGCGCCAACGGCCAGGTCGACAGCAACACCATCCGCCAGCCCGTGGTCGGCTACGTGCTGACCAATGCGGGCCTGGAGGCCGGCGTCGCGCTGCAGGGCGCCAAGATCAGTCCTGTCACGCCGTGATGCATTGCCCCAGGCTGGCCCATGCCGGCCTGGGATGCCCCAATTTGGGGCTGGCCATGCACCATGCGCGTCGGGGCCGCAACGGCCTGCCGCGCGCAAACCCTTGATTTCCATTGCGCAGGCAACTGGCACATCAATTGCAACAACCGCCCCGTCCCCCGGCGCCGTAGCCGGGTGACGGGGCGGTTCCACATCCGTCCGACTCTCCGCCAACGGTGGCGGAACCTCTGCCTGCTGGCGGTCCGACCGGGCCGCGCGCAGGCGGTGTTCCAACCAACCGGCGGAGCGCGCGAGCGCCACCCGCCAGGGTCGGCCCCAGCGCTCGCTGCGCAGCGGCCAGCCCGCAGCCAGGAGCGCAAGCGCCATGAAGATCGTCGTCGTCGGCCACGGAATGGTGGGCCACAAATTCCTAGAAAGCCTGGCCGAGAGCGGCCTGCCCGACCTGGATGTCACCGTGCTCTGCGAGGAGCCGCGCGCAGCCTACGACCGCGTGCACCTGTCGGAGTTCTTCAGCGGCAAGACGGCGGAACAACTCTCGCTGGTGGAACCCGGCTTCTTCGAGAAGAGCGGCTTCAAGCTGCGCCTGGCCGCGCGCGCCGCAGCCGTCGAGCGCCGCGACAAGACCGTGACCACGGCCGACGGCGAAGTCATCGCCTACGACAAGCTGGTGCTGGCCACCGGCTCCAACCCCTTCGTTCCCGGTGTGCCGGGCCGCGACCGCCCCCACTGCCACGTCTACCGCACCATCGAGGATCTGCAGGCCATGCAGGCCTCCGGCGCCAAGTCGACCAGCGGCGTCGTCATCGGCGGCGGCCTGCTGGGCCTGGAATGCGCCAAGGCGCTGCGCGACATGGGTTTGCAAACGCACGTGGTCGAGTTCGCCCCGCGGCTCATGGCCGTGCAGGTGGACGAAGGCGGCGGCCGCACCCTGCGCACCAAGATCGAGGCGCTGGGCGTGCAGGTGCACACGGGCCGCAACACGACGGAGATCACCGACGGCGCCACCGCGCGCCACCGCATGGTGTTCGCCGATGGCACGCACCTGGAGACCGACATGATCGTGTTCTCCGCCGGCATCCGCCCGCGCGACGAGCTGGCGCGCCAGTGCGTGCTGGCCATCGGCCCGCGCGGCGGCGTGGTCATCGACAACCACTGCCGCACCAGCGACCACGATGTCTACGCCATCGGCGAATGCGCGTCGTGGAACGAGCAGGTGTTCGGCCTGGTCGCGCCGGGCTACGACATGGCGCGCGTGGCGGCCCGGCACATCGCGGGCGATGTGGCGGCCGCATTCACAGGCGCCGACATGAGCACCAAGCTCAAGCTCATGGGTGTGGACGTGGCCAGCATCGGCGATGCGCAGGGCAAGACGCCCGGCTGCCGCAACTACCAATATGTGGACGAGCGCAAGCAGATCTACAAGAAGATCGTGGTCAGCGAAGACGGCAAGAAGCTGCTCGGCGCGGTGCTGGTGGGCAACGCCGACGAGTACGGCACGCTGCTGCAGACCGCGCTCAACGGCATCACGCTGCCGGACGACCCCGAGTTCATGATCCTGCCCTCCAGCGACGGCAAGGCCAAGCCCGGCCTGGGCGTGGACGCCCTGCCCGACAGCGCGCAGATCTGCTCGTGCAACAGCGTCAGCAAGGGCCAGATCTGCGCGGCCGTGGGCGAAGGCGCCTGCACGATCGGCGATCTGAAAGCCTGCACGAAGGCTGGCGCCACCTGCGGCGGTTGCGTGCCGCTGGTCACGCAGGTCATGAAGTTCGAGATGGCGCGCCGCGGCATGGCGGTCAACAACCATGTCTGCGAACACTTCGCCTATTCGCGCCAGGAGATCTACCACCTGGTGCGCGTGGGCAACATCAAGACCTTCGACGAGCTGCTGGCCAGGCACGGCAGGGGCCTGGGCTGCGACATCTGCAAGCCCGTGGCCGCCAGCGTGCTGGCCTCCATCTGGAACGAGTTCGTGCTCAAGCCGCAGCTGGCCAAGCTGCAGGACAGCAACGACTACTTCCTGGGCAACATCCAGAAGGACGGCACCTACTCCGTGGTGCCACGCATGCCGGGCGGCGAGGTCACGCCCGACGGCCTGATCGCCGTGGGCCAGGTGGCCAAGAAGTATGGCCTGTACACCAAGGTCACGGGCGGCGCGCGCGTGGACATGTTCGGCGCGCGGCTGGAGCAGCTGCCGCTGATCTGGGAAGAGCTGATCGCCGCCGGCTTCGAGAGCGGCCATGCCTACGGCAAGTCGCTGCGCACGGTGAAGAGCTGCGTGGGCTCTACCTGGTGCCGCTACGGCGTGGACGACTCCGTGGGCCTGGCGGTGCTGCTGGAGAACCGCTACAAGGGCCTGCGCGCGCCGCACAAGATCAAGTTCGGCGTCTCGGGTTGCACGCGCGAATGCGCCGAGGCCCAGGGCAAGGACGTGGGCGTGATCGCCACCGACAAGGGCTGGAACCTCTACGTCTGCGGCAACGGCGGCATGAAGCCGCGCCATGCCGAACTGATCGCGAGCGACCTCAGCAAGGAGGCGCTGATCGCGCTGATCGACCGCTTCCTGATGTTCTACGTGCGCACGGCGGATCGGCTGCAGCGCACCAGCACCTGGCGCGAGAGCCTGGAGGGCGGGCTGGACTACCTGAAGCAGGTGCTGATCGAGGATTCGCTGGGCATCGCCGCCGAACTCGAAGCCCAGATGCAGCACGTGGTCGACACCTACCAGTGCGAGTGGAAGACCGCCGTGACCGACCCGGCCGTGCGCGCGCGCTTCAAGAGCTTCGTCAACAGCGACCAGCCCGACCAGCGCATCGTGTTCGTGAAAGAGCGCGGCCAGATCCGCCCCGCCCGCCTGGACGAACGCGACACCGCCGCAGCCTGACCCGGAGCCCCACCATGCTTGCCAAGACCCACACCTGGACCCCCGTCTGCGCGCTGGACGCCATCGTGCCCCACACCGGCGTCTGCGCCCTCGTCAACGGCCACCATGTCGCCGTGTTCCGGCTCGGCGACGACCGCGTCCACGCCATCGACAACATCGACCCCAAGTCCGGCGCCAGCGTGCTCGCGCGCGGGCTGATCGGCAGCCTGGGCGAGCGCACCGTCGTCGCCTCACCGCTCTACAAGAACCACTTCGACCTGGCCACCGGCGAGTGCCTGGAAGCGCCCGAGCATTCCGTGGCCGTGCACGCCGTGCGCGTGGAAGACGGCCGCGTGCTCGTCGCCCTGAACTGACCCACCCCTTATCGAACCGAGACACACCATGGCCTACCTCGCCCCCACCGAATTCGTGACCAAGATGGTCGATGCCGGTGAATCCAAGCTGCTGATGTCCACGCGCGACACGCTGATCCGCTCCTACATGGCCGGCGCCATCCTGTCGCTGGCCGCGGCCTTCGCGGTCAGCGTCACGGTCAACACCGGCAACCCGCTGCTGGGCGCCGTGCTGTTCCCGGTCGGCTTCATCATGCTGTACCTGCTGGGTTTCGACCTGCTGACCGGCGTGTTCACGCTGACGCCGCTCGCGGTGCTCGACAAGCGCCCCGGCGCCACCTGGCGCGGCGTGCTGCGCAACTGGGGGCTGGTGTTCTGCGGCAACTTCGCGGGCGCGCTGACGGTGGCCGTGTTCATGGCCATCATCTTCACCTTCGGCTTCTCCGAGGCGCCCAACGCCATCGGCGAGAAGCTGGGCCACATCGGCGAGGGCCGCACGGTGGGCTACTCCGCGCACGGCGCGGCCGGCATGCTCACGCTGTTCGTGCGCGCCGTGATGTGCAACTGGATGGTGTCCACCGGCGTGGTGGCGGCCATGATGTCGACCAACGTGTCGGGCAAGGCCATCGGCATGTGGATGCCCATCATGGTGTTCTTCTACATGGGCTTCGAGCACAGCATCGTCAACATGTTCCTGTTCCCCACCGGCCTGATGCTGGGCGGCAACTTCACGCTGATGGACTACATCGTCTGGAACGAGATCCCCACCGTGCTGGGCAACCTCGTCGGCGGCCTGACCTTCGTGGGCGCGACGCTGTACTCCACCCACTACAAAACGGCGGCCAAGCGCCGTGCCGCTTGAAGTCACACTGGGCCAGCATTCGCTGGCGGGCCGCAAGGGGCTGAACCAGGACTTCCACGGCGCCGTCGTTCCCACGGGCTCGGCGCTGCAGCTCAAGGGCATCGCCGTCGCGCTGGCCGACGGCATCGGCTCCAGCCCCGTGAGCCACATCGCCAGCGCCGCGGCCGTGCGCGGCTTCCTCGACGACTACTACGCCACCTCCGAGGCCTGGTCCGTGCGCCGCGCCGCCCAGCGCGTGCTGGGCGCCACCAACGCCTGGCTGCACGCGCAGAACCAGCGCGGCGACGCCCGCTTCGACAAGGACCGTGGCCACTGCTGCACCTTCAGCGCCCTGGTGCTCAAGGGCCGCGACATCCATGTGCTGCACGTGGGCGACACGCGGGTCTACCGCGTGCACGCGCAGGCGCTGGAGCAGCTCACCGAAGACCACCGCGTGCAGCTGGGCGCGCAACAGTCCTACCTGGGCCGGGCCCTGGGCGCTGCGCCGCATGTGGAGATCGACCACCGCTGCCTGGAGGCCGAAGCCGGCGCGCTCTACCTGCTGGCCAGCGATGGCGCCTACGAGCGGCTGGATGCGGCCAGCGTGCACACCGCGCTGGCCTGCTGGCCGCATGACTTCGACGCAGCGGCGCGCGTGCTCGTGCAGGTGGCGCGCGAACGCGGCAGCACCGACGACGCCACCGTGCAGCTGTTGCGCATCGACGCGTTGCCGCCGCAGGAGGCCCAGCCCTGGCAGGCGCGGCGCGCGCAGCTGCGGCTGCCGCCGCCGCTGGCGCCGCGCATGGTCTTCGAGGGCTGGACGCTGGTGCGCGAACTCCATGCAAGCGCGCGCAGCCAGGTGTTCCTGGCACTGGATCCGCAGACCGGCGGCCAGTTGGTCGTCAAGGTGCCGGCCGTCGATCTGCGCGAAGATGCCGAGGCGCTGGACCGTTTCCTGCTCGAGGAATGGGTGGCCCGGCGCGTGCGCAGTCCGCACGTGCTGCAAGCCTGGGCGGGCGAGCGTGCGCGCGAACACCTCTGCGTCGCCATGGAGTACGTGGAGGGCCAGACGCTCGCGCAATGGATGACCGACCACCCGCGGCCTGATCTGGACAGCGTGCGCGGCCTGGTCGCCCAACTGGCCAAGGGCCTGCAGGCCCTGCACGGCAAGGAGATGCTGCACCAGGATCTGCGGCCCGAGAACGTGATGGTCGACCGCAACGGCACCGTGAAGATCATCGATCTCGCATCGAGCCATGTGGCCGGCCTGGCCGAGGCCACGCCGGCGCTGCGGGCCACGCGCATCGTGGGCTCCCTGCAATACACCGCGCCCGAGTACTTCGTCGGCGGCCCGCCCACGGCCGCCGCCGACCTGTTCGCGCTGGCCGTGCTGAGCTACCAGATGCTCAGCGGCCAGCTGCCCTATGGCCTGCAGGTCACGCAGCTGCGCGCGCCCGCGGACCTCCAACGCCTGCGCTACGTGCCGCTGCGCCACCACCGGCCCGAGTTGCCGGCCTGGCTGGACGCCGTGCTGCACAAGGCCTTGCAGCCCGATCCGGCACGCCGTCAGGAAGCCGTCTCGGAGTTCGTGCACGACCTGCACCGGCCCGGCGCCGCGCTGCTGCGCCCGCGCGCGTTGCCGTTGGTGCAGCGCAATCCGGTGCTGTTCTGGCAGGTGTGCACGGTGGTGCTCGGGCTGGCGACCGTGGTGCTGACGGGTCTGCGTGCGCTGGGGCGCTGAGTGCCCCGAGAACCGCAAGGCCCGCACGCTTGCGCGTGCGGGCCCTGTTTGCATCGGGCAGCGCTCAGTGCGCCGTGACGGCTGGCGCCGCCTGCCCGCCCCCCTTGCGCAGCTTCCAGACCGCCAACCCCATCTGCCACACGATGAACGCGGCCACCAGGCTGAACAGCGTGCCGGCGATCGGCCGGTGCGCCATTTCCAGGAAGCTGCCACGCGTGAGCAGCATGGCACGGCGGAAGTTCTCCTCCAGCATCGGGCCCAGGATGAAGCCCAGCATCAGCGGCGCGGCATCCAGCCCCAGCCGCATGAACATGTAGCCCATGGCACCGAAGGCGGCCGTCACGAAGATGTCGTCGACGTTGTTGTTCACGCTGAACGAGCCGATGCAGCAGAAGAACAGGATGGCCGGGAACAGCACGCTGTACGGGATCTTGAACAGCGTGAGCCACCAGCGCACCAGCGGCACGTTCAGGATCAGCAGAAAGCAGTTGCCCACCCACATGCTGGCCACCAGGCCCCAGAACAGGTCCGGGTGCTCGGGGATCAGGTTCGGGCCGGGCGTGACGCCCTTGATCATGAACGCGCCCATCATGAGCGCCATGACGGCGTTCTCGGGGATGCCGATGCTCATGAGCGGGATGAAGCTCGTGCGCGCGGCCGATTCGTCGGCAGCCGCCTGGCCGGCCACGCCCTCGATGGCGCCGTCACCGATCTCGTGCTTGTACTTGCTGACCTTCTTGTCCACGGCATAGGCGGCGAACTGGGCGATCACCGGGCCGCCGCCGGGCAGGATGCCCAGGAAGGAGCCCAGCGCGCTGCCACGCAAGGCGCTCGGGATGATGCGCTTGAACTCGGCCCAGGTCGGGATCAGCTTGATCGCGCCATTGAAGGGCGTGCGCTCTTCCTTGGCGTCCAGGTTCTTGGTGATCTCGGCGATGCCGAAGCAGCCCAGCGCGATGCTGACCAGGCCGATGCCGTCGGCCAGGAACGGCATGTCCAGCGTGAAGCGGGCCACGCCGCTGTTCACGTCGGTGCCGATCGCGCCCAGCAGCACGCCGACCATGCACATGGCCAGGCCGTTGATCAGGCTGCCCGTGGTCACGAAGCTCACGCAGACGAAGCCCACCAGCATCAGCGCGCAATAGTCGGCCGGGCCGAACAGGAAGGCCACCTGGCTCAGCGTGGGCGCCAGGAAGGCCAGCACCACGATGGCGATGGTGCCGCCGATGAAGCTGGAAAAGCCCGCCGTGAACAGCGCCAGCCCGGTCTTGCCCTTGAGCGTCATGGCGTAGCCGTCGATGCAGGCCACGATGGAACTCGCGTGCGGGATCTTCATCGTGATCGCGCTCACGCTGTCGCCGTACTGCGCACCGTAGTAGATGCCGGCCAGCATGATGAGCGAACCGTCCAGCGGCATCGAGTAGGTCAGCGGCAGCAGCAGGCTGATGGTGGCCAGCGGGCCCAGGCCCGGCAGCAGGCCGACCATGGTGCCCACGGTGCAGCCCAGCGCGCAGTACATGAGGTTGCTCAGCGTCAGCGCATGGCCGAAGCCGAACATGAGGTTGTGAATGACGTCCATGGCGGCGACCTCAGATCAGCGGCAGGGACAGGCCCAGCAGCTTCTGGAACGCGAAGGCCACGATGACCAGGCCGATGCTGATCTTGATGTTGCGCGAGACCGAGTAGGTCGTCGCGGCCTTGCCCGAGATGAAGACCATGGCCACGATCGCCACCAGCATGTTCACGTACAGCGAGAGGAACGCGAACACGCACAGCGCGACCAGCAGCAGGCCGATGTTCTTGAAGTTGAGGTCCAGCGGCTCGCGCGCCTGGAAGCGCGAGCGCACGATGATCATCAGGGAGATGACCAGCAGCGCGCCGCTGACGATGAGGGGAAACAGGCCGGGGCCGGCCCGGCCGAGGGAGCCAGCCTGGTATTGCAGCGAATAGCCGCCGAACACCAGCGCGATCAGGGCCAGGAACAGGCCCCTCGCGAGATTGCGGTCGATCATCATGAACTTCCGTTGAGTTTGTCTCCACGCCCGCGCGGCCGGGTGGCTGCGCGAACGCCTGTGGGCCGGGCGGGTCGCAACCCGATGGCCTTGGACGGAATTCTTTGGCCTTGCACCCGGGCCGCGGCCATCGGGTACCACTTACGACAGCTTGGTGACAGCTTGGCGCGTGGGCGCTGTCGTCAGCGGTCCGCGCGCGGCAGGCGCACGCGCACGCACAGCCCGCGGCCGGCAGGTCCGGTCTGCAGTTCCGCAGCCCCTGCGTGCAGCTGCGCGATGTGCTGCACGATGGGCAAGCCCAGGCCGGTGCCAGGGCCGGTGGCGCTGCGGCCGCGGTGGAAGCGGTCCCAGGCGCGGGCCTGGTCGGCCGCGTCCATGCCGGGGCCGTCGTCCTCCACCTCCAGCCAGACGGTGTCGCCTTCGGTGCGCGTGCGCACCGTCACTTGCGCGCCGCGGCCCGCGTGCTGCTGGGCGTTGTGCACGAGGTTGGCGAGCAGCTCGCGCAGCAGCCAGGCCTCGCCCTGCACCATGGCCGGCTGCAGATCGAAGCCGAGGTCCTGCTCTGCGGCCAGGGCTGGCCGCACCCAGTCGGCCGCGGCCTCGGTCACGAGGCGGGCCAGGTCGATGCGCGCGGCCTGGCCCCGCCGCTCCAGCGCCGCGCCTTCGGCGCGCGCCAGTGTCAGCAGTTGGTGCGACAGATGGGCGCTGCGCTCGGCCGCGGCGTGCAGGCGCTGCAGCCGCGCATGCAGTTCGGGCGGGTGCGGCTGCTCCAGCACCTGGGCCGATTCGGACAGCAGCACCGCCAGCGGCGTGCGCAGCTGGTGCGAGGCATCGTCCAGGAAGCTGCGCTGCGCGCCCACCGCCTGGCGCAGCCGGCCGAACAGTGCGTTGAGCGCCGTGCCGAAGAAGGCCACCTCGCGCGGCAGCTGCTGCAGCGGCAGCGGGTCCAGCTGCTGCAGCGAACGCCGTTCCAGCTCCTGCGAGGCCTGCTGCAGCGGCCGCAGCCCGCGCCCCACGGCCAGCCAGGCCAGCAGCGCCAGGCACAGCGCGAGCAGCAGGCTCACGCCGGCCGCGGCCAGCGCCACGGCGCGCGCCGCGGCATCGCGCTTGCCCAGCGATTCGGCCACGAGGATGGGGCAGGTCTGCGCGCCGCAGGCCGCGCCGTGGGCGACCATGCGCATGGCCTTGCCGCGCAGCTGACCGTCGAAGAAGCGCCAGGCGCCCCGCGCGAGATGCGGGTTCTGGGCCAGCAGTGCGTGCTCGCCGCCCAGCAGGCGGCCTTGCGCATCGCCCACCGCGAACACCACCTCGTCGACCAGGTCGGCGCGCAGCGCATGCGCGGTCTGCGCGCTGAGCGGCAGGGCGGTCTGGCCATCGCGCTCTTCGAGGATCTGGGCGAGCGCCACGGCCGTGTCGGTCAGCGCGCGGTCCAGGCTGTCCATGGCCGGCTGCACGGCCAGCAGGTACAGCAGGGCCGTGGCCAGCGGCACCAGCACCACGAGCGGCGCCAGCAGCCAGACCAGCAGCGTGCGCCGCAGGCTGGGCGCTTCAGCCGCCATCGGGGTCCGCGGCTTCGAGCAGATAGCCCAGGCCGCGCACGGTGCGCAAGCGCACGCCGGCCGGCTCGATCTTGGCGCGCAGCCGCGACACCTGCAGTTCCAGTGCGTTGTCGGAGGTGCCCGCGGCCCAGCCCGGCACCAGGGCCATGAGCTGCTCGCGCGCGACGATCTGGCCGGCACGCGTCATCAGGTATTGCAGCAGCGCGGACTCGCGCGCGCTGAGCGGCAGTGGCTGATCGCCGATGGCTGCGCGCATGCCCTGCGGATCGAAGCGCAGCGCCGCCAGCGCCAGCCGGCCTTCGCGCCGGTTCTCGTGCCGGCGCACCAGCGCGCGCAGCCGGGCCACGAGCTCGGCCGGCGCGAAGGGCTTGCACATGTAGTCGTCGGCGCCCGCTTCCAGGCCGGCCACGCGGTCTTCCACACTGTCGCGCGCGGTCAGCACCAGCACCGGCTGCAGCCAGCCGCTCGCGCGCACGCGGCGCAGCGTTTCCAGCCCGTCGATGCCGGGCAGGCCCAGGTCCAGCACCAGCAGGTCGTAGGCGTCCTGCAGCAGCGAGCGCGGCACGGGCTCGCCGCGCGCGCTCACGTCCACGCGCCAGCCCTGCGCCTGCAGGGCGCCGGCGACCGAGGTGGCCAGGGCTTCGTCGTCTTCAACGAGCAGGATGTGCATGGTGGTCCGGGGCTGCGCAGGCGCTGCATTGTGCCCGCGGCCGTGGTCCGGGATCCCCCGGGCCCTCGTGCAAAATCCGCCGCCATGCAACTGCCTCCCCCGTCGGACGAGTCCGAGTCCGGCAGCTTCGAGGGCTACTTCCGCGACCCCGCACTCGCCGCCGAATCGGCCCTGGGCTTCGCCCTGGAACAGCGGCTGCCGGTGCTGGACGCCCTGCGCGGCCTGTTCTCGGGCAGCGCCGCGGCGGCCCGCTTGCGCGTCTGGGCCTTCCTCGAAATCGCCAGCCTGCCCCAGGGCCGGCTGCAGCGCGATGAACTGCAGCAGCTGTTCCATGCGCTGCGGCCAGAAGCGCTGGAGATGGTGCTCAAGCGCCTGCGCGACATCGGCCTGCTGGCCTGGAATGCCACGACGCAGGACTACGAACTGCCGGCGCTGGCCCAGCAGGTGCAGGCCGTGCTGGCCCCGCTCACCCGCATGGCCAGCGACGACGACCAGATGGCCGCCCTCTTGGCCCAGGTCGCCGGTGCGCAGGCGCTGGGCCTGTCCGACGCGGGCCAGATCAAGCACCTGCACGCCCAGCTGGCGCGGCTGCACGACCAGTTCGCCGACGCGATCGCCAGCGGCTCCGAAGTGCAGCTGCGCGCGGCCCAGCCCCGCTTCGAGCGCGCGCTGAAACTGGTCGAGCGCGCCGGCGAGGCGCTCACGGCGCTGATCCGCAGCGAGCACGGCGACCCGCGGCTGGAACGCGAGGCGCGTGCGCTGGGCCACAGCCAGGCCAGGCTGCTGTCCATGGCCAGCCAGTTCACGCGTGCGCTGCAGCAGGCCGACCGCCAGCGCGTGACGCTGGGCAGCACCGGCATCACCAGTTCGGACGTGCGGCACTGGCTGCAGTCGCAGCCTGCGCTGCACAGCCTGGCCGAAGGTGCGCTCGCCACCGGCCTGCGGCCAGTGTTCGTGAGCGCCCAGGAACTCGTGGACGTGGCCGAGGGCGAGTTCGAACGCGACCGGCCCGACCCGCTGCGCGCCCAGGGCCTGCCGCCGCCGGCCGAAGCCGCCGCCGGTGCGCTGGAAACACTGCGCATGCCCGAGGAACTCGGCGCGCTGATCGCACAGCTCACGGCATGGAACGCCGAGCCCGCGCCGCAACCGCTGACCGCCGCCGTGCTGGGCGGCCGCTTCGCCCAGGCCGCCTACCGCATGCAGCTGCTGCCGCTGCTCGGCGACGCCCAGGCGCGCACGCTGAACGGCCAGACCGGCGACCTGGCCCGCAGCGCCTGGCATGCCGAACTGCAAGCGCAGGTGCAGCCGGTGGACGACGCCCATGTCGCCGCCATCAGCGCCGGCCAACTCATTCCCGATCCCCCTGCCCCATGAGCACTCCCCTGGACGATGCCGCCCTGCTGGCGGCCGAACTGCTGGCCCGCCGCTGGTTGCCGCGCCAGCACCCGCGCGTGCGCCGCGCACTGATCGACGCCGAGCTCTGGCAAGCCACGCAGCAGCGCCTGGCCGAGGTCGGCCTGCAGCTGGTGGACAACATCCACGCCGACCACGTGGCCGTGGCGCTGCTGCGCGGTGCCGAGGCCGCGGTGTTCGGCGAAGCCGGCCTGGCCGCCAACAACAACCTGGAACTGCCGCGCGACGCGCAGTCGCTGCTGGTGGTGCTGTGGGCCCTGATCGTGCTGCCCAAGCGCGAGCGCCAGGCCGCGCGCGCCGCCAGCGCCGAGGGCGACGGGCAGGCCGAGATGTTCCGTACCGAACGCCCGCTGCCCAGCGCCGCTGCCGTGAGCCCGCTGGTGGCGTACAAGACCCTGCTGGCGGACTTCGGCAACCAGCTCGGCAAGAAGACCCGCCTGGACGCCAACCTCAAGCGGCTGGAGACCCACGGCTTCATCCAGCGCCGCGGCGAGGACATCGCCGAAGGTCCGCTGCTGGACCTGCTGCTGGACTACGACCTGTTGGCCCCGCGCATCCTGGACGGCGCGCTCGGCGACGTGCTGGCGCGCACGCGTGCCCAGGCCGAGGCCGCGCCCTCCTCCGGGGAGGCCGCCTGATGTTCCACCTGCAAAGCCTGGAGCTGCTGCAATGGGACTACTGCCAGCGGCTCACGCTGCCGCTGGACGGCGCCATCATCACCGTGGCCGGCCCCAACGGCTCGGGCAAGACCACGCTGCTGGACGCCATGCGCACGCTGCTGGGTCTGGAGTGTTCGGGCGGGCGCAGCTACAAGACCTACGCGCGCCACGCGAACGCCGACACCACCTGGCTGCGCGCCACGGTGGAGAACCGGCCGCGCGGCCGCCAGGCTTCGAGCCGGCCCTTCGCGCGCAACCTGCTCTACGCCGACCAGGTCACGCTGGCCTGCCGCATCGAGCGCAACGGCGGCGACTGGCAGCGCCGCTACCTGATGACCGATGGCGACGTGCCCATCGAGACCTTGGTCGACGCCCCCACCAAGGACTGGCTCGGCATCGAGCACTGGCGCCGCCGGCTCGAGGGCGCGGGCCTGTCGCGCGCCATCGCGCGCGTGCTGGCGCTCGAGCAGGGCCAGACCGACCGGCTCTGCGAGTACTCGCCCAAGGAGTTGCTGCGCCTGGTGTTCGACGTGTTCGGCGACCAGGAGGTGCTGGACCGTTACGAAGAAGCACGCCAGCACCAGCGTGATCTGGCGGCCGAGGTCGAGAGCGCCGAACGCGAACTCGCGCACGGGCAGGCCCTGCTGGCCCAGCTCGACGCGCGCGTGAACCTGTACCGCCAGCACCAGGCCAAGCTGCGCGAGCGCGAACTGCTGGCCACCGAGGTCATGCCCGTGCTGGCCTGGCACGAGGAGCGCGTGGAAACCGCGGCGAAGCTCAGGGAGCTGCACCGCCAGCGCGTGCACCACGCGGCCGAGACGCGCAGGCGCGCCGACATCCAGCGCCAGTTGCTGCAGCTCGTGGAGCAACAGCGCGAAGCCGCCGAGCAGGTGCGTGCGCGCGAGGCCGCCAGGACCGCCGCCCAGGCCGCACAGCAGCAGGCCCGCGACGCCGAGCGGCCGGTGGAAGCCCTGGTGCAGCAGGCCGACGAACTGCAGGCCCTGGCGGCCGTGGAGAGCGATGCCGCGCAGCTGGCCGAGCGCGTGCGCGCGCTGGAGGAGCGCAAGGCCGCCCTCGCCGCCCAGTGGCACGAACTGGGCGGCCAGCGTCGCGCCGCGCAGGCGGCGCTGGAGCGGCTGCAAGGCCAGCACCAGGCACCGCCGCCGGCCGAGGTGCAGCGGTTTCTGCGGGTGCTGCGGCAGGAGAACATCGGCCACCACGTGATGGCCGACGTGGTCGAGATCAGCGACGAGCGCTGGCGCGCCGCGGCCGAAGGCGTGCTGCGCAGTGCGCGCTGGGTCGTGGTGCTGGCGCACAGCGGCGATGCGCCGCGCGCCATGGCGCTGGCCGAGCGCGAACGCTACCGCCACTACCTGGTGGCCGAGTCCGCCACGGCGCCCCGGGATGCACCGCCGCACAGCCTGCTGGCCGTGCTGCGCTTCTCGGCACCCGCGCCGGTGTGGCTGCTCAAGCAGCTCGCGCAGATCCGCCGCGTGGACGACACGCAGGCCGGCCTGCAGCTGGGCGGCGAGTGGATCACGCCGCAGGCCTACTGGCGCGACGGCCGTGGTGGCCGCAGCGTCTGGGTCGACCCTGGCGAGCACCAGTTTGGCGCCGCGGCCCTGGCCTCGCAGCGCGACTCCATCGAACGCCGGCTGGCGCAGATCGACACCGCCATGCTGCCCGTCGCCAGGGAGCAGACCGAGGTGCAGCGCCAGCTCGACGCGGCACTGCAGGCCAGCCGCGGGCACCGCGCGGCCGAGGAACTGGCGCGCCGCGGCGCGGCCTTCGCCCAGGCCCGCGAGCAGTTGCCGGCACTCCGGCAGGCCCGCATCGAAGCCGGCACGCGCTGGCAGCAGGCCGACCGCGCGCACATGCAGGCGGTGGTGGGCCAGCAGCAGGCCGAAACCCAGTACCAAAGCCTGCAGCGCCAGCTGGCGGCCAGCGAAAGCGAGGCCCAGCGCCACGCGCGCGAATGGGGCGAGCGCTTCACGGCCCAGCGCGAGCGGGCGGCCCGCTCGCGCGCGGACAAGCAGCGCTTTGCGCCGCGCTGGATCGCGCCCGCCACCCTGGCCGCGCTGCGCGAGCGCTATGGCAACGCCACCCAGGCCAGGTTGCGCAGCGCCGCCATCGAGAAGGAACTGGCCGAAGGCCAGTGGGAGCTCGATGCCAGCGTCGAGGAGCGCCAGCAGCTCATGCAGGCCACGGTCGGCACCCAGCAGCAGCAACTGGCCGAGCGCAAGGCCAGCAACGCCATGGCCGGCGTGGCCGTGGACAACGCCCGCGCGCGCTACATCGACGTGCTGCGCACCACCGTGCGGCGCTACCGCAAGAACATCGTCGAGCTGGGCCTCTTGTCCGGCGTGGAGGTCCACGCCGAGCTGCCGCACCTGGACAACGACGACACCGTGCTGCGCCAGGCCGAGCTCAAGGTCGGCTTCAACTTCGACGGCAAGGGCCAGATCGGCCTGAACGACGGCGAGGCCTCGGGTGGCCAGCAGGTCATCAAGTCGCTGATCCTGCTGGTCGGCCTGCTCAAGGACGAGGAGATGCCGGGCGGCTTCGTTTTCATCGACGAGCCCTTCGCGCACCTGGACGTGCGCAACATCCAGCTGGTCGGCCACTTCCTCAAGTCCACGCGCGCCCAGTACGTGCTGACCACGCCGATCACGCACAACGTGGAAGTGTTCGAGCCGGCCGACATCACGCTGGTCACGTCCAAGAAGCCGCGCGATGCGCGCTGGGCGCCGCCCATCGGCGTGCTGCAGCGGCGCGCGCCGCCGCCCACCTGATGGACTGGACCGACACCCCCCGTGGCCGCGACCGGCGCGAGCGCCAGGCCGCCCGGCCGGTGCCGCAGCAGCTGCCGCTGCTCGCGCCCGCGCAGCGTGCGCTGCTGCGCCGCTGGGCCGGCAGCGACAGCCCGGAACGCCGGCGCAGCACGCTGCTCGCGGCGATTCGCGGCGAACGCATCGAAGACGCCGAGGCGCTCAGCGAGCTGCTGCTGCGCGAGGGCTGGATCGCGCGGCGCGAGCAGCTGGTCGGCGGGCGCTGGCAGTGGGAAACCCTGGTCTGGCGCGAGCTGCCGCGGCTGCAGGCCCTGCTGGACGTCTCCAGCCCGCGCCGGCGCAAGGACCAGCGCGCGCTGCAGTTGGCCCAGGCGCAGGACTGGCTGCAGGCCCGCAGCGACGCCGTCGGCGCCGACGCGCTGGACCCGGACCTGCTGGACGAACTGGCGGCCGCGCTGGCCCAGCTGGTGCAGGACACCACGCTGCGCCCGGACCTGCTGGCTGCGCGGCTGGGCCTGCTGCGGGCCGTCGCCGCCTGGCACGACGACGCGGCCCAGGGCACGCGCCGCGACTTCGCCCTGCGCGCGGGCGGTGATACCAAAGCCCTGACGCAGGCCGACTGGCGCTGGCTGGAAAGCCAGTTCGACCTGGAGCGCCTGCGCATCGCGCGCTTCGCCCCCATGCTCTGGCTCGCCGGCGCGCTGCGGCTGCAGTGGCAGGCGCAGGCCGTGGACCTCGCACCCTTGCACTGCCTGGGCCTGCCGCTGGCCGATGTGTTGCGCGCCGATGCCGCCACCGGGCCGGCACGCTGGTGGCTGATCGAGAACCGCGCCAGCTTCGAGCGCCAGGCGCAGTTGCGCCGGCCCGGGCTGGCGCTGGCCTGGCTGCCCGGACGGCCGTCCCTGGCCTGGCTGCAGACCATGGACCGCTTGCTCACGCTGGCGCCCGCGCCCGCCTGGATCAGCGCGGACATCGATCCGGCCGGCGTGGACATCGCCTGTACCGCTGGCGCGCTGTGGGACCAGCGCGGCCTGGACTGGGTGCCGCACGAGATGAACGCCAGCCGGCTGCTGGACACCGCCCAGCACTGGCCACTGAACCCGCACGACCACCGGCTGCTGGACCGTCTGGCCCGGCGCGACACGGTACCGGAGGCGCTCCGCGCGCTGTGCGACAGCATGCGCCAGACCGGCCGCAAGGCCGAGCAGGAAGCCTGGCTCTGAGCCTAGCCGCGCCAGGCCGCCGATGCGCCGTCGGGTCCTGGTGCTGGGCGAGCTGCTCCACCGCCGGTGCGTCTGGTCGCCATGCGCCATGTCGGCGGGTCGCACATGCCGGCGCGGCTGCCTGCAGCCAGGTACCCCGCGATCACCGGCAAAGCCAGGGCAGTGCCGTGCGGCAGTGTGAAACCGCCGACCCTGTGTTGCGGCGTGCGCCGCTTGACATGCATCAGCCTATGCGCCGCTGCAGCCTGTAACATCCCGCGTGGCCCAACGACAACACTTCGCTGCCATGCCTGATGCGCTGCAACGCCGCAGCGCCGCCCCATGATCGAAACGCTGCCGCCCGCTACCGCCCCTGCTACGGACCCGGCCGTGGTGCAGCGCCGCCACTACGTCACGCTGCTGTTCTCCGACCTGTCGCGCTCGACCGAACTGGCCGGTGCCATGGAGGCCGAACAGTACGCCGCGCTGCTGTCCATGCTGCGCATCGCCTACCAGGAAACCGTGCCGCGCTGGGGCGGCAGCATCGTGCGCGTGCAGGGCGACGGCCTGCTGGCCATGTTCGGCCACCCGGTCCCGCACGAAGAGGCCGGGCGCCGCGCGGTCGAGGCCGCGCTGGCGCTGCACCGCGCCGTCGGCCGGCTGGCGCCACGGCTGCCGCCGGGTTTCGCGCTGCAGCTGCACACCGGCATCCACGCCGGGCTGGTGCTGATCGGCGACGGCGACATCGAGCGCGGCCGCTTCGAGCTCATGGGCACGGTGCCCAACATCGCGGCCCGGCTGTCGGATGCGGCCGGCCCGCACGAGATCGTGGTCAGCGACGAGACGCTGGGGCCGGCGCGCCGCTTCTTCGGTGCCGGCGCGCCCAGCATGCTCACGGTCAAGGGCCGCGACGCGCCGATCCTGGTCTACCGCATCGGCAGCCAGGCCGAGACGCTGGCCGGCGTGCAGGCGCGCAGCCGCAAGCAGGCGCCGCTGGTGGGCCGCCAGGCCGAGTTCGAACGGCTGGCGCGCGCGCTGGACGCCGCCTGCGCCGGCGCCCCGGCCGGCGTCGAGGTGGCCGGCCCGCCCGGCATCGGCAAGACGCGGCTGGTCGAGGAGTTCCTGCACCATGCCCACCAGCGCGACTGCCGCGTGCTGCGCGGCAGCTGCGACAGCGGCCTGGGCACCGCGCCGCTGCAGCCCTTCCGCCAGATGATGCAGTCGCTCGGCACGGCCGAGCTGCCGGCGCGCCCGCATGCCTTCGCGGCCGCCTTCGAGCGGCTGGCGGCCGAGCAGCCGCTGGTGCTGTTCATCGACGACTGGCAATGGGCCGACGACGCCTCGCACCAGGTGCTGGCCGGCATCCAGCGCCAGGCCGGGCTGCGCCTGCTGGTGGTGTTGACGCGGCGTGTGGTCGGCAGCGCGGCCGCGCCGGCCACGCCCGGCTTCGACGCCGTCACGCTGGCGCCGCTGGGCCAGGCCACGGCCGCCGAGGCCGTGGCCGCCTACCTGCCCGGCGCCGACCCCTTCGTGGTGGCGCAGATCTGCGCCCGCGCCGGCGGCAACCCGCTGTTCATCGAGGAGCTGTGCCATTCCGCCGCGCACGGCGACAGCGGCCGGCTGGCGCCGCCGCCCAGCCCGGCCGGCTGGATCAACCAGCTCATCGAATCGCGCGTGCACGGCCTGGCCGCGCCCCTGGTCGACATGCTGCGCACCGCCGCCGTGATCGGCAACACCGTGCCGGCCTGGCTGCTCGCGCGCATCACCGGCCATGCACCCGACAGCCCGCTGCTGCGCGAGCTGGCCGAGCAGGACTTCCTGTTCCCGGGCGAGCATGCCGGCACGCTGCGCTTCAAGCACGGCGTCACGCGCGACGTGGTGTACGCCTCGGTCGGCCTGCTGCAGCGCCAGTGGCTGCACCTGCGCATCGCCGTGGCGCTCATGCAGCAGGCCCAGGGCGGCGGCGCCGAGGACGCCGAGGCCCTGGCCCTGCACTTCGGCGCCGGTGGCGACCCGGCACTGGAAGCGCACTATGCCGAGCTGGCCGGCGACCGCGCGCTGGCCGTCTCGGCGCTGGACCGGGCGCGCGCGCACTTCCACGCCGCGCTGGCCGCGCTGGAGCGCGGCGAGCTCGTGGGTGAGCGCGCGCTGCGCTGGGTCGACATCGTCGAGCGGCTGGCCATGGTCTGCATGTTCGAACCCGAGCGCGGCCAGATCGCGCTGGCCGAGCGCGCCGTGGGGCTGGCCCAGCGCCATGGCGACCTCGGGCGCGTGGCGCGCGCACGCCACTGGCTGGGCTGCGTGCACTACGCGCTGGGCGAGCCGCGCCTGGCCATCCGCCACGGCGAGCAGGCCCTGCGCGAGGCCGAGGCCGCCGGCGACGCGCCGCTGGCCACCCAGGTCGTGGCTTCGCTCGGCGAGGCCCACACAGCGGCCGGGCGCTACCAGCGCGCCGCCCGGCTGCTGGACCGTGCCATCGAGGTCAAGCGCAGCCACCGCAGCGGCCGGCGCACCAACGTGGGCCTGGCCTACTCGCTGGTCTGCCGCGGCGTGGTGCTAGGCGACCAGGGCCGCTTCGGCGCGGCCGCCGAATGCTTCGACCAGGCGCAGGAGTGCATCGTGGGGCTCACGCACCAGATCGGCACCAGCATCGAAGGCTGGCGCGCGGCCGTGCTGCTGTGGCAGGGCCGCTGGGAGGCCGCGCACCAGGCCGCGACCACCTCTGCCCGCATCGCCGAGACCACGCGCTCGCTGTGGCAGCTGTCGGTGGCGCGCGCCATCGGCGGCTATGCCGAGTGGATGCTGCGGCGCGATCCGGCGGCCATCGAGGGCCTGGTGGCCGTGACCGACTGGGTGCTGCCGCGCGACAGCGGCCTGTTCCGCTCGCTCAACCACGGCTGGCTGGCCGAGGGCCTGCAGCAGCTGGGCCGCCCGGAGGAGGCGCGCCGGCACGCGCTGCTGGCCCTGCAGCGCGGCCGCCGCGAAGACCGCATCGGCCTGGCCATGGCGGCACGCGCAATGGCGCGCGCGGCCCATGCGGCGGGCCAGCACGCGGCCGCGCAGCGCCAGCTGGCCTTCGCCTACCGCGTGGCGCAGGCGCGCGGCTCGGCGCACGAGCGTGCGGTGACGCAGCTGGCCGAGGCCGAACTGGCCGCCGCCAGCGGCGACGGCAGTCGCGCGCGCGCGCTGCTGGACCAGGCCGAGGCGGCCTTCGACACCATGGAGATGGGCTGGCACCTGGAGCAGGTGCAGCGGCTGAGCGCGCAGATCTGAAGAAGCAGCCCTCGCGCTGATGGCGCCGCGTTGCGCATGTGCGATGCGGCGCAGACCCGGCGCCGGTCCGGCGCGACGATCAGCCGTCGGCTGCCATCTGCGCATGGAGCGCCCGTACCGCACGCACACTGCGCACCCACAGCAAGGCTTGCGCTCCCCAGAAGACTGCCAGCAGGGCCGCGATACCGGCGGCCACGCGTTGTTGGCGCAACACGGAGCGCAAGTACGCACGCGGCTCGGACAACAGCAGCTTGCACAGAACCCCCACGTCGTACTCCGCGTACTGGGTGGCTTCGACGATGCGTTCCGGTTCTGCACAGTCGTCGCGGGTGAAGCGCAAGGCCTGCGGTGTGCCGCTCCACCGGAACTGCCAGGCCCTCTCGCCATCCACCAGGTACGGCGTGTCCGTCTTGATGACATTCAGCACCGGCGGCGCCAGCGCGCCCATGAGCGCGGCAAACCCAGCGAGCAGCCACAGCAGGAGCCCGCACAGAAGGCCCCAGTTGGCCCAGCCGTGGCTGGGCCCGGTACGCAAACTCGGCCGGCGGACGTCGAGATAACGGTGCGCCCGACCCACCATGTCGATGTCCAGGTCGTTGCGCTTGGACCACTGGATGATCCGCTCTGCGGCTGGCAGGGTGGGCGCATTGCGCACGCCCGTCACGGCGCGGAAGTGCATGAGGTCGGTACGTTCTTCCAGGAACTTCACGACCGACGATGCGTCGCTGCGCTTGCCGACCAGCCAACGCAGCAACAACATGATCAGCAAGTGGGTGGAACCCGTCCTCCACCACACCCACAGCAGGCTCAACACCACGGCCGAGATGAGGCACAGCGTCTTCCATTCGCCGGCGAGCCAGGTTTCGACAGCGACGCCGGAGAGCAAGGTGGTTGGATCGCCTGTGGTCATGAGCTGCTGCCCATACCTGCCGCGTCGTGGCTGCAGGTGACGACAGAGCCCTCGCTCCAGGCCGCATGGCCCAAGCGGCCCAGGCTGTCGTATCGGCCCGGGCTTGAACCAGCTTGCGCTGGCGGCACGGGAACAGCCGGCACGACGGCCGCTACCGCGTGCGCGTATGGGTCAATCATGCGGTACTCCCTGTAGATGACGGGCAAGCCTGCGGCCTGTGCGCTGCGATTACAGCGCCGCAGCCTGTGGCATGGAACTACCAAAAGCACCAGGGTGCGACATCACGGCGAATACATCTGCCAACGTCAGCGTGCCGTGCCAAGCGTCGGCCACCACAGTCTGCAGCGCGTGCTTGTTGGTCGCGTTGTAGCTGGTCGTGATCAGCACCGTGTCGCTGGCACCATCTTCTGGTCGGCCGAGGCGTACAGGTAAAAAGCCCCGGAAGCCGGCTGCTGGTCTTCGATGCTCAGATTTTTTACATGCCATCGCCGACGATCAGCACATCGCGGCGCGTTTTAGGCAAACCGTCCGTATTGCTATCGTTCAAGAGTCCTTGCTCACAAGCGCATTCCATATGGGAAAGAAGAAGAACGCAAACGACCCACAAGCGGCCAGCACCTTGAACATCGCCCAGTCATCAACACGCTCCACAAGTCCGGCTATCGAAGCGACCCAATAAACCCCGCCAAGCCCCCAAATAGTGACAAGACAGGTAAGGCCTGACGGATTCTTGAGAAGAACATAAATCCACAGTTTTCTAATGAAACTCATAAATTCTTCAAAAAATCACATCCAGCCCATACCAACACCTACTTACGACATTATGTCCCCGATGCGGAAGGCTTCTTATTGGCAGCGGAATTGGCAACTGATTCGGCGAAGGATGGAACACCGCGGCTTTGTTGCGCAATCGAGTTGCAGACGGTATGGCCCCAACCCCAGACGGACCTATGCCATGGCAGCCAGCGGCACGGTTTGAGGACGGCCGATCTGGCTGAAGCGATTGAGCAAGGCCACGCGGACATGCAACTCCACAACCTGGCGTTCGAACGTGCGCGCGGTCACCCGTTCGCCCAGTCGCTTGAAGCAGTGCATCTTCGTCTCCACAAGGCTGCGCCGGTGGTAGCCGCTCCACTTCTTCCAGATGCTGCGGCCCAAGCGCTTGCACGCGCGAATAGCCTCGTTGCGCTGCGCCGAGCCCGGGCTCGACTTCTTCCAATGGCTGGCGTTCTTGCGCGGCGGGATCACCGCCATCGCTTGCCGCTCGGCAATGGCGTCCAGGCGGCCTCGCGTGTCGTAGGCACCATCCGCACAGACGCTTTCGATGGGCTCTTCGGGAGCAATCTGTGCCAGCAACTCGGGCAGCATCGGTGCATCGCCGATGGCGTTGCTGGTCACCTCGATGGCGCGTATCTCCAGCGTTTGCGCGTCGATGCCGAGATGGACTTTGCGCCATTCGCGCCGGTACTCGGCGCCATGCTTTTTGCGTTTCCACTCGCCTTCGCCCAGGAACTGGATGCCAGTGCTGTCGACCAGCAACTGCAACGGCGATTTGCTCGGCTGGTAGCTCAGTTCGACCTGCAAGGTCTTCTGGCGTCGGCAGACCGTGCTGAAGTCCGGTACCGGCCAGTCCAGCTTGGCCAACTGCAGCAGGCTTTGCACCATGCCCAGGGCCTGGCGCAAGGGCTGGCCGAACAGGCACTTGATGCTCAGGCAGAACTGGATCGCTGCGTCCGAGAAGGTCGGGCTACGTCCGCGCTTGCCACTCGACGTGCCACGCCACTGCATGCTCTCATCGAGCCACATCGTCAACGAGCCTCGTGCTTTCAGCGCCGCGTTGTAGGCCTTCCAGTTCGTCGTGCGGTACTTGCTCCGCTGCCTGTTCTTCGCTTCTGTCACGCCGTTAGTCTACGGACGTCGTCGAGGCGATTTGTGCCACAAAGCCCCACGGGATCTACAAATTCAGTGGATCAATATCCCGAAGATTTTCTAAGAAATTGTCGAAAGAAGGAGCAACCTCATAAATTCCCGCCCCAACTTTTGGCCGGCCTACGCGAGCATCCCAATAAACCACCCGCCCCCTAGAAAATTTAGAGATATCTAGGCAAATAAGATTTCCGCCATCCTCTCGCGCGATGGCAAGATAATCCGATCCAATTCGCCCGCGAAAAGTCTTGAAATTCCACAGCAAATCGCAAGAGGCTACCGAATCCCCTATCCCAAAAAAATCCTGTACCTGACCAAAAGGATTGCCCTCATAGCCGGCAATGGGGAAAAATTTTGGGATCGGGCGCCCCCCGTTATTTTTCTGCAGAAATAGTGAATAGTCATCAGGTAAAACTAGCCTAGCCTCATTCTCAAAAGACGAGATTTCGATAGGCCCGACCGGTGTTCCATGACCTCGCATTTCAGCAAGCATGACAAACTCTCCAATAAAAGTCCGACCAAATTAGTGACTCACTTTCCTGACGAAGAACTCGCTGAGGACTGGCCCTTAGCCGCGACGGCTGCATCATAAGCTGAACTGGTTGGATATGCGGTGCCTGGCCCGTAAAGTGTGCCGGGTGCTATACCAGATGGAAGAAGTCCGACTGGGGTGAGCAAGTCGACAAGAAATTCGATTGTTGCCGCCCCGCTTTGCTTAGAACGGGATCGCGCCATAGCTGCGCCGCCTGTATGCCCAACACTCGAATGGATTTCAGATGGAATTAGCTGCATCGTCTTTTCATTTTGATGATGGTGCCACGTGTACCCCTTCGGCGTTTCCGCCAGCCCTGCAGCCTTGTTAGCCAACGCAAAGTCGGTGACATTGACGCCGGTCTGCTTAATATTGACAGACTTTATCGCCACCCCGTCGAAAACCGGGAATCCATCCTTAAATGGAATACCCGTCCCATGCGTAATAACTTTTTCATTGATGACTCGTATACCACGACTTAGGAAGTTTGCAAGAACCTCTTTCGACAATCCTGTTGGATCAATCGAATTGACCGAGTTATTCCCAACATACGCATACAGGTTCATGTCATCCGCAGTTCCGATCGGGTCGGTCTGCAGGAAGCGTCCCAGGCGCGGGTCGTAGAAGCGGGCCTTGTAGTACATGAGCCCGGTGTTGCCCAGCATCTGCTGGCCGGTGTAGCGGAACTTGGTGCCGCCGCTCAGCGTGTGCGGCTCGCCGAAGGGGCCGTACTTGTTGATGTCGGTCTTGGCGCCCGTGCTGTCGGCCGAGGCCACGATGGAGCCCAGGTGGTCGGCGTACAGCCAGTTCTTGGTGGCAGCGCCCGTGCCGGTGTAGGTCACCAGCGGCTCGTCCACGCCGGGGCCGTGCACATAGCGCGCCTGCAGCACCCCGGAGATGTTGTACTCGGCCACCAGGTCGGTGCCGTCGTACATGCGGTGCGTGACGGAGGTCGAGCTGGTGCTGGTGTTGCGCATGCGCCCTTCGGCGTCGTAGGCCATGGTGATGGCCGTGGCCGGGCTGGCGCGGTTGGCGCTCTTGAGACGGTTGTTCTGGTCGTAGGTGTACGTCCAGGTGCCGTCACCGGTCATGTTGCCGTTGGCATCGTGCGTGATGGTGGCGCCGATGGCCGTCGTGTACTGGTTGCGCCCGTTGGCCGTGAAGCTCTTGGTGCCGTTGGCGACCAGCCCCGTGACCGGCCACTGGTACAGGTCGTTGCTCCAGCTGTGCGTGACGATCTCACGGGCCTGGTTGCGCGTGTAGGTGTAGCTCTGGTCGTTGGCGGTGCTGGCCAGATCGTGCGCCAGGGTGGACAGGTCGCCCTGCGGGTTGTAGCCGTAGGTCGTCGTGGTGCCGTTGCCCAGTGTGACCACCGTGCGACGGCTCAGGTCGTCGTAGGCGTAGCTGGCCAGGTTGGCCGTGCCCTTCTCGCTGAGCACCAGCGGGCGGTTCAATGCGTCGTACGTGGTGGTCACGAAGAACGCGGTGTCCGGCCAGGTCATGCGCGTGCGGTTGCCCGCCGCGTCGTACTGGTAGGCGATGGCGCGCGCGTTGGCCGTGGTGCTGGTCATGCGACCGGCGTTGTCCCAGGCAGGCGACTTTCTCCAGCGTATTGGCGGTGCTGGCCGTGAGCCGCCGGCCCAGCAGGTCCGCCGTGAACGCGGTGTAGCCATCGGTGGTGACGGGCTGCACGCCTGCGGCATCGGCCGGGCTGGTGACCGCCAGCGGCAGGCCCTGGGCGGTGTAGGTGTCGCTGGTCACCTTGCCGCGCGCTTCAGTAAAGGTGATGAGGTTTCCGTTGGCATCGGAAATGCCGACGCTGCGCGTACCGCCGGCGGCATTGATCACGCAGCCCGCGATGTTGGTCAGCGTCGGCGTGCAGCCCAGGCTTATCGTGACCTGGGTGGATCGCTGCCGGTGAAGGCGATGCTGATGTGCACGCCCCGGGGTATAGGCAGGCTGACCTTGCCGGCGGCGTTGAAGTTCAGCCGCGCCTTGTTGGCCGCTTCGTAGGCGAATGTGGTGCCCGCATCCGGTGACTGCCTCCGAATGAACACCACGCCGCGCCCGGGGGCACCGCCAGCACGCAGGCCGCCAACACCTACACCGCGACCGGCACCGCCGCCTTGGGCGTGAGGATCAGCAGCACCGGCGAGCCCGTCGGCCGCAGCGTGCCGGCCTGCAGCAGCGCCGCGGCCATGGCCAGCATCACGGCCACGCCCATGCGCGAGCCCGGGCAGGCGTGCAGGCCCCAGCGGTCCGTGCCGGGCGCGAAGTAGTCGCCGCCGAACAGCAGCGCGTCGCGCCGCGCCTGCTCCTCGGGCGGCAGGCTCTCGATGGCCGAGGCCAGGCCCAGCACCACGGTCGCGTCCGGGTCGGGCCGGTTGCCCTGCACGGGACGGCGCCAGACCATGGGCGGCACGGGCTCGGCCTGCATGGTGTCCAGCATGGGCCGCCACAGCGCGGCGCGGGCGGTGGCCAGCGAAGCGTCGGCCAGCGCGCGCTCGGCCAGGTCCTGCTGCAGCGACCAGAGCCGGCCGTCCTCGATCCAGTTCTTCATGACTGTCAGGAAGTTGCCGTGCACCGTGGGCGCGAAGCCCAGCAGCAGGCCGGTGATCTCGCGCTCCAGCAGGTCCGGGCCATGGGCATCGCCCAGCGCGGCCAGCGCCGGGCGCAGCGCGGCCACCAGCCCGGGCGAGGCACCGTCGGCCAGCTGGTCCTTGACGGCCTGCAGCACCATGGGGCCGTGCAGTTCGCCCTCGGCCGTCACATGCACCTGCGGATGGGCGCCGAACACCATGCGCGAGGGGCCGATGATGTGGCCGGGGCAACGCGGCTTGCCCTGCGGGTCGGGCGTGGGGCTGCGCCCGCCGACGACCATGTTCTGGCCATCGGGCAGGCCGAACCAGCGCTTGGACAGTTCGCCCACCACCTGCTCGGAAAAGCTCATGAGGTCGATCGCCACGCGCACGCGGCCATCGGGGTGGCGCAGTGCGAAGGCACCGCTGGAGACCGCCACGGTCTGGGCCAGCACGGCCTGCGCCACGGCGCTGGCCGCGGCGAAGGCCTGGGCCTCGCCGATGCTGGCCACCGCGGCGTTGACCACGGGGCCGACCTCCGTATGGCCGTCGGCCGGATCCATGCCCAGGTGGTTCACACCCAGCGAGGCCTGCATGCGTTCGCCGAAGCCCTGCACCGAAAAGCGCTTGCAGCGCGCGTCGGCCAGCGCCGGGAAGACCTTGTCGGCCGTGCCGAGCAGGCGGCCGTAGGGCTCGGCCTGCTGGTCGCCGCCGTGCTGCTCGCGCACGGCGCGCCAGGTGGCACGGCCGTTGTCGCGGTCCTCCAGCCGGGCGCGCCAGACGTCGAGCGCGCTGGGCGGCACGGGCGCCGGCGCCAGCACGGGCTCGGGCGCACTGCGGAAATCCGACAGCCGCGCCAGAGCGGCCAGCGCGGGCACGAACAGGTACAGGCCCCACTGCAGTTCGACGAAGGCCTTGTCGCCCAGCTCGGCGCGCTGCGGCGTGCCGCAGGCGTCGACCCAGCGGAACACGCGCGGCTGGCCCGCGCGCGGCACGCCCAGCAGCGGGTCGGACTGGGTCGAGCCCACGCCGGTGCTGTTGCCGCCGGCCAGCCAGCGCTGCACGGTCTCGTACTGCTCGGCGATGCTGGCGCAGTAGGCCATGAACAGGATGCCGCGGTCGGCCTCGGGCGGTGCTTCCAGCGAGGCCGGGCCATAGCCCATGCCGCGGCGCAGGATGCGCGGCAGGCCGGTCTGGCCGTCGCGCGGGTTGGCGCGCCGCACGTGCGAGGAGAACGGGCATTGCGCCTGGTCCGCACCGCGGTAGCGGAAGTCGTTGTCGCCGCCGGGCCCGGCGGCCACCAGCGGCTTGCCGTCCTGGCGCCGGCCCATCATGCGCTCGAGCAGATCGGTGCGGCGCTGCGCGTCGCCTTCGGCGTAGCGCTCGAGCGCCTCGTTCAGGTGGTCCAGCCGCTGGCGCAGCTTGCGCACCACGAGGAAGCTGCCGCGGTCCAGCAGGCCGTCGGCCTCGGCCGGGTACGGGCCGTCGCCGCGGTCGTTGGCGAAGCCCAGCACCAGTTCGCCGGGGCGCACCTGGTGCTGGCGCGGATAGGGCGAGCTGTCGGGGGCCGGATCGGGCGTGAGTTCGGGCGCCACGATGGGCTGGCTGATGCCGTCGACGAAGCCGAAATGCTCGCGGCCATTGGGCGCAGTGGTGCGGCTGCGCGTGGGTTCCACGGCCAGCACCGACAGGCCCGTGCCCTGGCCCAGCACGCGCACCGCGCCCTGGATCAGCGGATGCAGGCCATGGCCTTCGTCGGCGGTGTCGATGGTGCGCATCATGACCGCCACATGCACCACGCCCAGTTCGATGCGGTCCTCGCGCGCCGGATCCACGCCATGGCGCAGCGGGCGGCGCCAGTGGTCGGGATGGTTGCCGCGCAGGTCGCCCAGCAGGCCGGCACGCGGCTCCATGCCTTCCGCGAACTCGGCCGGCAGGCGGTCCAGCCGCTCGGGGTCGATGCGCAGCGCGCGCAGGCCGGCCATCGTGAAGCCGATGTGCAGCCGCACTTCGCCC
This sequence comes from Pseudorhodoferax aquiterrae, assembly GCF_014652235.1. Lineage (GTDB taxonomy): Bacteria > Pseudomonadota > Gammaproteobacteria > Burkholderiales > Burkholderiaceae_C > Pseudorhodoferax > Pseudorhodoferax aquiterrae. The sequence continues at coordinate 208,958 of NZ_BMYK01000005.1, read as the reverse complement.
TCGGCGGCGGCCGGCGCGGCGCAGCGCGGCGCCAGCGTGGCCAGGTGCTCGGCCGCGCGTTCGGGATCCGTCACGCGCAGCAGCACGAGCGCGCCGTGGGTGGCGCGCGGGCCTTCGCCGAGCACGGCGGCCTGCAGCGCATCGGGGTTCCAGGCCAGCCGGTCCGCCGGCACCGGCTCGGGCAGCGGGCGGGCCAGCCAGGCCAGCTCGTCGGCCAGCAGCTTCTTGAGCAGGGGCACCTGGGGGTGCTGGTGGAAGGCGTCCGTCGCGAGCGTGGACTGCAGGCCCTTGAGCGCCAGCTGGGCGAAGCGCAGCAGGATGTCGCCGTCGGCGCCGGCCCACCAGCCGGTCAGGCGGTACAGGCCCTTGAGCGTGCGCAGCTGCAGCGGCAGCAGGCCTTCCAGGTCGCCGAGCATGCGCTCCAGGCCCTGGCGTGTGGCGCTGAGTGCGTCGGGCTCGGCGTGGGCGGCGATGGCCCGGTCGGCCGCGGCCGGGTCGCCGCTCTCGCGCTGCAGCCGCTCCACGCTGGCCAGGTAGCGCTGGTCGGCCAGCGTGGCCGGTCCGTCGGTGTAGAAGATGCCGGCGTCCTGCTCGGCGCTGCGCACCCAGCGGCAGTAGGTGTCGAAGTCGCTGGTGCGCGAGCCGGGGTAGCCCTCGCAGTGGCACAGCAGCGCGTCCAGCAGCGGGCCGATGTCGCGGTAGATGACCCGCATGTAGGGCTCCCAGCCGCCGTCGAAGCTCACGTTCAGCGACAGATGCCAGGACTTGGAGCCGACCAGCGCAGGCGGCACCAGCGCATAGCGGAAGCTGCTGATCATGTTGAAGCGGCCGATCGGGTCGGGGAAGGCCGAGTCGCGCAGCTCGGATTCGCGCGCGTTGCGGCGCGAGGAGTGCATCGCGTCCAGCAGGCGGCGCAGCCGCTCCAGGTAGCTGATGGGTTCGAAGCCCGGGGCCAGGCCTTCGCGGACGCGGGCTTGCAAGGCCAGGTTGGTGATGCCAGCAAGTCCGCTGCCGCGCACGTGGTTGCGCATAAGTTCTATCCCTGAAATACGGGGCCTGTCAGGCCGGAGGGCCGAACTTATCAGGGCTGGGACACCGCAAGCGACGGCGGGTCCGCAGATGTGATGAAAGCGGGACTTACGTGTCGCCCTGGAGGCGGCCGTACAGGGTGGCGCGCGAGATGCCAAGCAGCCTTGCCGCCGCCAGCTTGTTGCCGCCGGTTTCGGCCATGGCGGCGGCGATGGCCAGCGCCTCCAGTTCGGCCACCTGGGTGGCCAGAGGCCGCAGCAGCGCGGCATGGCCCTGGCCTTCGGGCGCGGGCGGCGGCGCCGCGGCGGCGATGGCCTCCACGCCGGTCTCGGCGAGCACGCGGCGCACCTCGGCCGCGTCCACGCGCTGGCTGTCGCTGCGCATGGCCAGCTGCTCGAGCACGTTGCGCAGCTCGCGGATGTTGCCGCGCCAGTGCTGGCCGGCCAGCAGCGCCAGCGCGTCGGGCATCAGCTCGGGCGGGGCCTCACCGCTGCGCTGGGCCAGATCTTCGCTGAGCGCCTCCACCAGGGCCGGGATGTCGCCACGGCGTTCGCGCAGCGGCGGCAGCTTGAGCGGCAGCACGTTGAGCCGGTAGTACAGGTCTTCGCGAAAGCGCCCCTGGCGCACCAGGGCCGGCAGGTCGCGCGAGGTCGCGGCGATCACGCGCGCATCGAAGGGCACCAGCCGGTTCGAGCCCAGCGGCTCGATCTCGCCCTCCTGCAGCGCGCGCAACAGCTTGGCCTGCAGCGCGGCCGGCATGTCGCCGATCTCGTCCAGGAACAGGGTGCCGCCGTCGGCGAGCTTGAACTTGCCGTCGCGGCCGCGCCGGTCGGCGCCGGTGAAGGCGCCGGGCGCGACGCCGAAGAACTCGGCCTCCAGCAAGGTGTCGGGCACGGCCGCGATGTTCAGGCTCACGAAGGGCCCGCGCGCGCGGGCCGAGGCCAGGTGGATGGCATGGGCCAGCAGCTCCTTGCCCGTGCCGGTCTCGCCCAGCAGCAGCACCGGGCTGGACGACTGGGCCGCACGCCGCGCGTGGCGCTTGACCTCCAGCGCCGCCGGGCTGGTGCCGATGAAGCTCGCGAAGGTGTACTTGGCGCGGCGCTGGCCGGTGCCGCCCTCGCCCTGCAGCAGCGCGCGGCTGCGCTGGCTGGCCAGTTCGCGGCGTGCGTCGTCGAGGTCGCGCTGCAGCAGGGCGAACTTCTCGATCAGCGGCTTGAGCGTGGTTTCGGGCTGGTCGAACAGCACGATGCCGATGGCGCCGATGGTGCGGCCGTCCTCCTCGCGCAGCGGGATGCGGCTGACCACGAAGGTGCCGGCCTTGTTCGTCAACAGATCCACGAGGATGGGCTCGCCGGTCTCCAGCACGCGGCGCATCTGGGTGTTGGGAATCACCTCCTCGACCGGATGGCCCTGGAATTCGTCGATGCTGGAAAAGCCCAGCGCCGGCAGGAAGCGCCTGTACCCCTCGTTGACCCAGACGATGGTGCCGGCCTTGTCGACCAGGAACATGCCCTGGCTCATGCTGGAGAATAGGTGGAACATGGAGCGCGCCGCCAGCGCCAGCATGCTGCTGGCGTCGGGCGGCAACGCGGACTCGGTGGCGGGCATCGGCGCGCATGGTAACGGGGCCGCCGCTCGCCCCGGCGCGCCCCGACGGTGCGCCATCGGCCTACAACACCGGCCACGCGGCCGGCGCACAATCGGCGGCGATGGACAGAATTCGCATCGACAAATGGCTGTGGGCGGCCCGCTTCTACAAGACGCGCACGCTCTCGGCGGACGAGGTGGAGCGCGGCCGCGTGCAGATCAACGGCCACGACGTGAAGCCGGCGCGCGAGGTCAAACCGGGCGACACCGTTTCCGTGCGCCAGGGGCCGGTGCTGCGCACCGTGCTTGTGCTCGGCGTCAGCGGCCAACGCGGCCCGGCGCCGGTGGCGCAGGCGCTCTACGAAGAAACGGTGGAGAGCCTGCAGGCACGCGCCCGGCAGGCCGAACAGCGCCGGCTGGCACCCGAGCCGGCGCTGGCCCAGGAACACGGCCGGCCGACCAAGCGCGAGCGCCGCGTGCTCGACCAGGCCACGGATGGCTGGGGCGAGCGCTGGAGCGCCTCGGTCGATGGCTGACCCAAGGAGACTCCATGTGCCGCGTCTTCCTCGCCGCCTGCGCCGCACTGGCGCTGTTGACGGCCTGCCCCGACACCAAGGTGCCGCAGGATCCGACCAAGCTGCCGACGCCCAAGGCGCTCGACGGCACCGGCTGAGCTCAGCCGCAGGCGACCTTGGTGATGCGGCTGCGGCCGTCCAGCGTCAGGTTGATGCGCGCCGGGTTGAATTCCATGGTCACGGCCTGCCCCGGGCTGAGCCAGCGCACGATGCTGGCGCCCGAGCGTGCCCGCACATCGCGCTCGAGCGCCGGGCCGAAGGACTGGCCGATGGCGAACTGCGCGGCCGCGGCATCGCAGGTCGCAGGGGGTGCCGATGCCCCGGGCCGGCCGGACGGCCCGCCCAGCCCTGCGCAACCCGCCAACGCCAGCACGGCCACGGCGGCCCACCATTGCTTCTTGCCTGTGTTCATGGGCCGCATGCTATGCCACGTTCGACGCCCGGATGGAACCCCCTAGCACAGGCAGGTACACTCTTGCCCGCTGTTACGTCCTCCGTACGGTGGATGACAGTTGGTTCTGGCATCCTCCATGCTCGCCCGCTCCCATGAGAACGCGAGCCATGCGCAGCGCCCCCGAGCTCCCCCACGAAAAGCTGCTGGTGAACACCACGCCCTTCCCCCCCGCCACGACTGGCCTGCCATCGCCATGGCGCAGCGCCCGCCTGGCGTTCGTGCTGCATGCGCTCGCCATGGTCGGTGTCCTCACCGCCATCACGGCGCTGATCGAGCGCGCCGCCCCCTGAGCCGCACACCGCATGTCTGACACCGGCCGCCCTGGGCACCGCTACATCGAAGAACGGCTGGAGCAGCTCGAGCGCAGCAACGAGGATCTGCTGGGCCTGGTCACGGCACTGACCGCGGTGACCACGGCACTGGCCGCGACGCACCCGCAGCGGGCGGTGCTGCACGAGGCCCTCGCACGCGCGGCGCCGGGCGTGCGGCAGGCCACGCAACAGCATGGCATGAGCGAACGCACACAGATGGTGCTGGAGGCCTTCACCAATCTGCTGCACCAGACCCTGACCGAGCCCCAGCCCGCACGGCTGGACGAGGCCAAGCAGGTGATCCAGGCCTTCCTGCAGCATCCGCCGGAGGACGACCTCCGGGATCACCCGGAGTCCTGATACAGCCAGCGCGGCCCGGTACTTGCTATTGCAGTTGTATGCGAGCCGAGCCCACCGTCATCCTCGAAGTCGACCGTCGCCTGGCGCAGTTCATCCTGGCCAGCCGCCCGGCAGGCCCTGACGCGGCCAGCACCCAGGCACTGGCGCGCTGGCGCGCGGCACAGGAGGTGCGCAAGATCCTGCAGGAGGCCTGCCCCTACGAGCTGGGCACGCAGGCCAGCCACGCCTGGTTCGTCGAGAAGTACGGCGACGCGGCCGGCGCCGTCATGGACGAATAGCTTCGGCGCGGCGGCGCTGCGGCTGTGCGCCGCGGGTGCGCAGCCAGCGTTCCAGCTGCACCGCGGGCATGGGCCGCGCAAAGCAGTAGCCCTGCAGTTCGTCGCAGGCCATGCTGGCCAGCTGCGCGGCCTGGTGGCCGGTTTCCACGCCTTCGGCCACGACCTGCAGCCCCAGCGTGTGGGCCAGGGCCACGATGGCGCGCACGATGGCTAGGTCGGTCGGATCGGTCAGCATGTCGCGCACGAAGCTCTGGTCGATCTTGAGCTTGTCGATCGAGAAGCGCTTGAGGTAGGCCAGGCTCGAATAGCCCGTGCCGAAGTCGTCGATGGCCAGGCCCACGCCCAGGCCCTTGAGCGCCGCGAGCTGCTGGTCGGCCTGCGGCGCGTTGTCCATCAGCAGCGATTCGGTGATCTCGATCTCCAGCGCGTGCGCCGCGATGCCGCTGGCCGCGATGCAACTGCGCACGTGCTCGACGAGGCCGGGCTCGGACAGTTGCACCGACGACAGGTTCACGGACACCCCGAAGCCCGTCAGGCCCTGGCGGGCCCAGGCCGCGAGCTGGGCGCAGGCCTGCTCGATGACCCAGGCGCCGATCGGCCGGATCAGGCCAGTCTCCTCGGCCACCGGAATGAAGGCCGCCGGCGGCACCTCGCCCAGCACCGCGTTGTGCCAGCGCAGCAGTGCCTCGACGCCGACCACGCCATGGCCATCGGCGCGCACGCGCGGCTGGTAGTGCAGGCTCAGCTCGCCGGCTTGCAGCGCATGGCGCAGCTGCTGCTCCAGCAGCAGCCGCTGCTGCACCAGCTGCTCGATGGCGGGCTCGTAGAAGCGCGCGGCATCGCGGCCGGCCCCCTTGGCTTCGTACATGGCCGCGTCGGCGCGGCGCATGAGCGCGTCGAGGTCGCTGCCGTCCTGCGGGTACAGCGCCACGCCCACGCTGCACGAGACGTGCAGCGCATGCCCCTCGACATGGTGGGGCTGGCGGATCAGCGGGATCAGCCGCCGTTCCACCGCCTGGCGCAGCTCGTCGGCCGAGCCGATGTTGCGCATGATGACCACGTACTCGTCGCCGCCCAGCCGGCTCACCGTGTCGCCGGTGCGCACCGCCTGCGTGAGGCGCTGCGCCACCGAGCGCAGCACGCCGTCGCCGATGTGGTGGCCCAGCGTGTCGTTGACCGTCTTGAAGCGGTCCAGGTCGATGAACAAGACGGCGACCTGTTCGCCGGTGGCGTCGGCATGGGCGATGGCCTCGCCCAGGCGTTCGACGCACAGCGAGCGGTTGGGCAGCTCGGTCAGCACGTCGTGGTGGGCCAGGAACTGCACGCGCGCCTCCGTGCGCTTGCGGTCGCTGATGTCCACGGCGATGCCGATGTACTGCGTGACCGCACCGCTGCGGGTGGCGTCGCGCACCGCGGAGATCATGAGCCAGGCCGGATAGGTCTCGCCCGAGCGCTTGCGGAACTGCACCTCGCCTTGCCAGGCATCGCGCTCCTGCGCGGTGCGTGCGATGCGCTCGCCCAGCGGGTCGCCGCCCTGCGCGGCCAGCAGCATGGACAGCTGCTCCCCGATCACCTCGTAGAAGTCGTACGAGGTGCTGCGGCAGAAGGCCCGGTTGGCCGACAGGATGCGCAGCTGCGCGTCCATGATGACGATGCCCTCGGAGGACGCCTCGAACACCTTGGCCCACAGCTCGAGCCGGCGCTCCATGAGCTTGATCACGTTGATCGGCGTGAAGGCCGTCACCACCGCGTCGCGCCCGCGGAACTGCAGCCGGCGCGCCGACAGCACGGCCCAGGAGGGCTCCTCGCCGCCCAGCCAGCGCACCTCGAATTCGTCGACCACGCCGCGGTCGGCCAGGTGCTGGAAAAAGCGCTGGCGCACGCCCGGCTCCAGGCCGCTGCGCCAGGGATCGGTGCTGCGGCCACCCAGCCAGGGCTGGGCGGCCGCGTTGGCATGCAGCACGTCGTGGTGCGGCACCGAGGTCACGACGAGCGCGATCGGAATGGCCTCGACGAGCATCTGCTGGGCCTGGGCGGCGCGGGCGCTGGCGGCCGCGTCCTGCTGCACGAGGCGCTGCGCGTCCAGGTCCGTCAGCATCTGGTTGAAGGCCGTGACGAGCTGGCCGATCTCGTCACGGCTGTGCCAATGGGCCCGCAGCGCATGGTCGCCCGTGCGGCGCACCGCATCGGCCACACCGGCGAGGCGGCGCAGCGGCTGGGCGATCTGCTGCGCCACCGCGTAGACCAGGCTCAGGATGCAGCCCAGCAGCAGCAGCGCCGTGCCCAGGTGCAGCCACATGCGGCTGAACAACAGGTCCACGCGCTCGCGCAGCAGCCGTTCCAGGTCCTGCGCGGTGATCGACCAGGCCCCACCCAGGGCCGCCAGCGTGGCCGCATGCTCTGCGCGCAGCAGGGCCAGGTCGGACTGCACGATGTGGCTGTCGGCCAGGCGCTGCACCGAGGTCAGCAGCGACTGCAGCGTGCCCAGCAGCGCCTGGCGGCTCTGGCCCAGCGCCTCGCGCTGCACCGCCGTGCCGGCGGCGAAGGCCTGCGTGTAATCGGAGCGGATGCCCAGCGCCACCGCATCGAGCCGCCCGGCCAGGATCAGCAGCTCGGTGCGCCGGTCGACCGAGCCCGCCGCCACGGCCCGCTCGCTGGGCAGCGTGCGCACGGTGTCGTGCAGCACCTCCAGCAATTCGGGAAAGCGCAGCACCACGAGCGACATCGCGTAGTAGCTGTCCAGATCGGGATCGAGGATCAGGTTGGACTGGTTGCCCACCGTGGTCAGCAGTTCGCGCGCGTTGCGCAGCAGGCGCCGGGTGGCCTCGGCGCTGTCCGGGCCCTGTTCCACCCGCGCGAGCGCGGCTTCGAAGGCATCGGCGGCCGCGCCGGTCTTGAGCACCTCGTCGTGCGCGGCGCGCTGGCGCGCCAGCTGCGCGTGCATCTGCGCACGCTGCGGCGGCGTGGGCGCCGCGGCTTCGAACGGGGCGAGCAGCAGGTCGCGCACGACGACGCTGTACTCGATGCCGACGATCTCCTTGCGCGTGAAGTCGATCGACTGGAACTTCTCGTGGATCAGGATGCCGCAGACGTAGATGACGGCCGACAGATCCAGCAGATAGATCAAGGTGAGCTTGCGCCCGACGCTCAAGCGCCCCAGCCAGCGCGTGAACCCGCGCAGCGGGTTCATCGGGGCCGCGGCCCGCGCACCGTGGACTGCGGCGGCACGGGCTGGGGCAGCGGCCCCTCAGACATGAACGGGGACGAGGAACTCCCGGCTGATCTGGCTGCCCAGCTCGTTCACCCGGTCCAGGAACTGCGTGAGGAAGGCGTGCAGGCCGGTCGCGAGGATCTCGTCGATGCGGCCGAACTTGAGCTCGGCGCGCAGCTTGCCGGCGCGCCGCAGCGTCTCGCTGGCCGGGTCGCTGACCACCATCTCCAGGTTGGCCAGCACCTCGTTGAGACTGGCGTGCAGCGAGCGCGGCATGTCCGCGCGCAGGATCAGCAACTCGGCCACGCGCTCGGGCTTGATCACGTCGCGGTAGACCTTGCGGTAGACCTCGAAGGCCGAGACCGATCGCAGGATCGCGCTCCAGTGGTAGAAGTCGTACTCCTGGTCCTTCTCGCTGGCGGCGCCGTAGAAGTCGCTCTCCACCGCATGGAACTTCACGTCCACCAGGCGCGCCGTGTTGTCGGCCCGTTCGAGGAAGGTTCCGAGGCGCAGGAAGTAGAAGGCCTCGTCCTGCAGCATGGTGCCGAGCGTGACGCCGCGCGACAGGTGGGAGCGGAACTTGACCCACTCGAAGAACTGGCCCGGGTCGGCCTCGAACTCGCCCGACTTGAGCATGCGGTTGAGGTCCAGCCAGGTGCTGTTCGCCGTCTCCCAGACCTCGGTGGTCAGGCTGCCGCGCACGGCCCGCGCGTTCTCGCGCGCGGCGCGCAGGCAGGACACGATGGACGAGGGGTTGCTCTCGTCCTTGACCATGAACTCCATCACGTCGCGCGAACTGATCTTGTCGTGCTTGCTGCTGTACAGCCCGCCGAGTTCGCTGATCGACAGCAGGCCCTGCCAGCCCAGCTGCGCCACGGCAGCGGACTGCGGCAGCAGCGAGGACTGGTAGTTCACGTCCAGCATGCGGGCGGTGTTTTCGGCGCGCTCGGTGTAGCGCGACATCCAGAAGAGATGGTCGGCGGTGCGGCTCAGCATTGGATCATTCCCCCGAGGTCTGTGCTTGTTGTTGGCTGGGCGCCGAGTTGGCGAACGGAATGTTCTCGTCTTCCAGGATCCAGGTGTCCTTGGTGCCGCCGCCCTGCGAGGAGTTGACGACGAGCGAACCCTCCTTGAGCGCCACGCGCGTGAGACCGCCCGGCACGATCTGCACTTCCTTGCCCGACAGCACGAAGGGCCGCAGGTCGATGTGGCGTGGCGCGATGCCGGACTCCACGAAGGTCGGGCAGCTCGACAGGCTCAGCGTGGGCTGGGCGATGTAGCCGCTGGGGTTGGCCTCCACCGCCTTGCGGAAGTCGGCGATCTCGGCCTGGGTGGCGGCCGGGCCGACCAGCATGCCGTAGCCGCCGGCGCCGTGCACCTCCTTGACGACCAGGTCCTTGAGGTTGTCGAGCACGTACTTCAGGTCGTCGGCCTGGCGGCACATGTAGGTCGGCACGTTGTTCAGGATGGGCTTTTCGCCCAGGTAGAACTCGACCATCTTGGGCACGTAGGGATAGATCGACTTGTCGTCGGCCACGCCCGTGCCCACGGCGTTGCAGATCACCACGTTGCCGGCCTTGTAGGCCTCCATGAGCCCGGCGCAGCCCAGCGTGGACGTCGGGCGGAACACCTGGGGATCGAGGAAGTCGTCGTCCACGCGGCGGTAGATCACGTCCACGCGCTTGGGACCGCGCGTGGTGCGCATGTAGACGAAGTTGTCCTTGACCAGAAGGTCCTGGCCCTCGACCAGCTCCACGCCCATCTGCTGGGCCAGGAAGGCATGCTCGAAATAGGCACTGTTGTACATGCCGGGGGTCAGCACCACCACGGTGGGCTCGGCCGTCGCCGGCGGCGCGGAGGCACGCAGCGTCTCCAGCAGCAGGTCGGGATAGTGGGCGTTCGGGGCCACATGGTGCAGGCTGAACAGGTCGGGGAACAACCGCATCATCATCTTGCGGTTCTCCAGCATGTAGCTGACCCCGCTGGGCACGCGCAGGTTGTCCTCGAGCACGTAGTACTCACCCTTGCCCTGGGCATCGGGTGCCCGCACGATGTCCACGCCGGCGATGTGCGAGTACACGTTGTTGGGCACGTCCACGCCGACCATCTCGGGGCGGAACTGCGCGTTGCCCGCGATCTGCTCCTTGGGGATCAGGCCGGCCTTGATGATCTCCTGGTCGTGGTAGACGTCGTGGATGAAGCGGTTCAGCGCCGTCACGCGCTGCGCCAGGCCCTTCTCCATCGCCGCCCATTCGGCCGCCGGGATGATGCGCGGGATCAGGTCGAACGGGATCAGGCGCTCGGTGCCCGAGCCGTCCTCGTCCTTGGCGCCGTACACCGCGAAGGTGATGCCGACGCGCCGGAAGATCATCTCGGCCTCGGCCCGGCGCTTGGCCATCATGTCGCCCGGTTGGCGCGCCAGCCAGGCGTCGTAGATCTTGTAGTGATCCCGGATCTGTTCACCCTTCGAGAAGAACTCGTAGGGGAGCTTGGTATACATCTCGTCAAATTTCAGCATGGACCCATCTCCTGTACGGAGAATAGCAAGTTGCAAGCCAGACACGGATGGCGGCGACCGTGGCTTGCAAAATAAAAATCCCCTCAAAGCCGGTGGCGCCAGTAGCGGGGCTGCTGCGCCCGCGCGCAATCGATGCGCTCGGGCCGGTCGCTGCGCCACTGCGCCGCGCCGCAGGCCGGCGAGGCCACGACGCTGGCGCCATGCGCCTGCAGGCGTTGCACGATCTCCGGCGCGGGATGGCCGAAACGGTTGCGGTAGCCCGCCTGCACCAAAGCGAAGCGCGGCGCCACCACGCGCAGCAAGGCGGTGCTCGACGAGGTCTTGCTGCCATGGTGCGGCACCAGCAGCAGGTCGGCCTGCAGCGGCGCGCCACTGGCCACCAGCCACTGCTCCTGCGCCTGCTCGATGTCGCCGGCCAGCAGCACCGCACGGCCCTGCGCCGCCACGCGCAGCACACAGCTGACCGTGTTGGGTTTGGCATCGCGCGCCGCGCCCGCCGGCGGATGCAGCACCTCGAAGCGCACGCCGTCCCATTCCCATTGCTGGCCGGCCACGCAAGGCGTCACGGCATGGCGCGCCGCCAGCGCATGGCCTTCGGGCAGGGAAGCGCGCAGCGCGGCCTGCGGCTGAGCCGCGAGCACGGTCGCGGCACCGCCGCTGTGGTCGCTGTCGGCATGGCTCACGACCACGGTGTCGAGCCGCTCGCCCAGCGCGCGCAGCAGCGGCACCAGCACGCGGTGGCCGGCATCGCTGTCCTGTCCATGGCGCGGACCGGTGTCGTACAGCAGGCTGTGCCGGGCCGTGCGCAGCAGCACGGCATTGCCCTGCCCGATGTCGGCGGCCAGCAGGTCGAACTGGCCTGGCGCCGGCCGCGCCGGTTGCCAGAACAGGGCCGGCAGCACCAGGGGCAGGCCCAGCATGCGCACGCCCAGCGGCAGCCGCAGCACCAGCAGCACGGCACCGAGCAAGGCCGCAGCGCCCAGGGACCAGGGCACCGCCGCATGCGTGAGGCTGGCCAGCGGCCATTGCGCGAGCCAGGCCAGCACGGCCAGCATCGCACTGGTGGTCGCGGCCGCCAGGTCCCACAGCGGCGCGCAGACCACGCCCAGCAGCGCGAGCGGTGTCAGCAGCAGCGTGACCCAGGGAATGGCCAGCAGGTTGGCGACCAGGCCCACGAGCGAGACCTGCTGGAACAGCATCAGCGACAGCGGCGCCAGCGCCACCGTGACGATGGCCTGCTCGCGCAGCAGGCGCCGCACGCGCGCCCAGGGGCCTGCCGCCGCCGGTCCCGCATCGCTGGCGAACAGCACACCCACGGCGACGAAGCTGAGCCAGAAGCCGGCCTGCAACAGCGCCCAGGGATCGAGCGCCAACACCGCGAGGCCGGCCACGGCCCAGACCAGCGGCCAGGGCCACTGCCGGCCCGCCAGGCGCAGCAGCGCGACCACGGTCAGCATCGCGAGCGTGCGCTGCGCCGGCACGCCCCAGCCGCTGAACAAGGCATAGGCCGCGGCCAGCGCCACGCCGCCCACCAGGCCCGCGTGCGGTGCCGGACACCACAGGCAGGCCGACCAGCCCAGCCGGTCCAGCCGCCGCCAGCCCCAGCCGACCAGCGCGGTCGCGAGCCAGGCGAACATGGTCACGTGCAGGCCCGACACGCTCAGCAGATGGCTCACGCCCGTGGCGCGGAACAGGTCCCAGTCGGCCCGCTCCACCGCACCCTGGTCGCCCATGGCCAGCGCGGCCACCACGCCGGCGCGCCCCGGCTCGGCGACGCGCGCGAAGATGTCGCCGCGCACGGCCTGGCGCGCGCGCTCCACGGGGTGCCGCCAGCCGCGTTCCAGCAAGCGCGGCGCGCTGTCCTTCGGCCCGGCGCGCACGTAGCCCGTGGCCTGCACGCCACGCTCCCACTGCCAGAGCTCGTAGTCGAAGCCATGTGGGTTGCGCTGGCCATGCGGCGCGCGCAAGCGTGCCTGCAGCGACCAGCGGTCGCCGGCCAGCAGCTCCGGGGTCTGCTGCGGCACGCCGTCCAGGCTGCCGCGGTACCACGAGAGCTCCACACGCGGCGGGACATGCACGGGCGCACCGTCCAGCTGCGCGGCCTGCACGTCCAGCAGCAGGCGCACGGCCAGGTCGCCGGGCTGCGGCATGGCCGCCACGCGCCCGGTCAGCACGAGGTCGCGCCCTTCGAGCGCAGGCGCCAGGGCCTGCGCCTCGAAGGCGAGCGCACGCAGACCCACCGCGCCGAAGGCCAGGGCCGCCACGCCCAGCGCGGCCAGCAGCCGCGCGGCCGGCCACCGGTGGCGCCAGCCGAACCAGGCCAGCGCGCATCCGAGCAGGCCGAGGCTCGCATAAGGCCAGGCCGCCCAGAGCGCAGGCTGCTGCAGTTGCGCCGCCGTGCCGAGTACGAAGCCGATGCAGCAGCTCAGCCACGGTCCGGTCCTCGACGCCTGCACCGCCTCTTCGGTCATAGCCCCTCACTACACTGCCAGCCGCAAGCCACTGGCTCGCCTCTTGCTAGCTCGCCTATTGCTAGTATCCGGCACCGGTGGCGAGGGCCATGGTTGTTACACCCAGAGCAAGAGACGCAGATGTCCACACACGCAGCGCTGAACCACATTTCCCACTACCGCTATGACCGCCCTGTGCAGCTGGGGCCCCAGGTCATCCGTCTGCGGCCGGCGCCGCATTGCCGCAGCAACATCATTTCGTACTCGCTCAAGGTCGAGCCCGCCAACCACTTCGTCAACTGGCAGCAGGACCCCTTCGCCAACTACCAGGCGCGCCTGGTGTTTCCGGAAAAAACGACCGAGTTCAAGGTCACGGTGGACCTGGTCGTCGAGATGGCGGTCTACAACCCCTTCGACTTCTTCCTCGAGCCGGCGGCCGAGAACTTCCCGTTCGCCTACAGCCCCGAGGTCAAGGAGGAACTCGCGCCCTACCTCGCGGTGGAACCCATCACCCCGCTGGTGGCGCAGTACCTCGCCAAGATCGACCGCAGCACGCAGCGCACCATCGACTTCCTGGTCAAGCTCAACCAGCAGGTCGCCGGCGACATCCGCTACCTGATCCGCATGGAGCCCGGCGTGCAGACGCCCGAGGAAACGCTGCAGCTGGCCAGCGGCTCCTGCCGCGACTCGGGCTGGCTGCTGGTGCAGCTGCTGCGCCGCTGCGGCCTGGCGGCGCGCTTCGTCTCGGGCTACCTGATTCAGCTCACGCCCGACGTGAAGGCGCTCGACGGCCCCAGCGGCACCGACCACGACTTCACCGACCTGCACGCCTGGTGCGAGGTCTACCTGCCCGGCGCCGGCTGGATCGGCCTGGACGCGACCTCGGGCCTGCTGGCCGGCGAAGGCCACATCCCGCTGGCCTGCACGCCGCAGCCCTCGGGCGCCGCGCCCATCGAAGGCCTGGTCGACGAGGCCGAGGTCACGTTCGAACACCACATGGCCGTCACGCGCATCTTCGAATCGCCGCGCGTGACCAAGCCCTACACCGAGGAGCAATGGGCCGAGGTGCTGGCGCTGGGCGAGCAGGTCGACGCCCAGCTCCTCGCCGGCGACGTGCGCCTGACCATGGGCGGCGAGCCGACCTTCGTGGCCACGAGCGACCGCGACGCCGCCGAGTGGAACACCGACGCGCTGGGCCCGACCAAGCGCGGCTATGCCACCGAACTCGTGCACAAGCTGCGCGCCGAGTACGGCCAGGGCGGCTTCCTGCACTTCGGCCAGGGCAAGTGGTACCCGGGCGAGCAGCTGCCGCGCTGGGCGCTGTCGATCTTCTGGCGCGCCGACGGCCAGCCCAGTTGGTCCAACCCGGCCCTGTTCGCCGACGAGCGCCATCCGGCCCACTACACCAGCGAAGACGCGCGCCGCTTCACCGCGCTGCTGGCCAGCAAGCTGAACCTGACCGATGCCTTCGTGCAGGCCGGCTACGAGGACGTCTTCTACTACCTGTGGCGCGAGCGCCGCCTGCCCGTCAACGTCGACCCCTTCGACACGCGGCTGGACGACGAGCTCGAGCGCGCCCGTCTGCGCCGCGTGTTCGACCAGAAGCTGGACGCCGTGATCGGCTACGTGCTGCCGCTGCAGGTGGGCGAAGGACCGGGCCTGGCCGGCAGCCGCTGGACCACCGGCCCCTGGTTCTTCCGCGACGAGCGCATGTACCTGGTGCCCGGCGACTCGCCCATGGGCTACCGGCTGCCGCTCGATTCGCTGCCCTGGGTCAGCAAGAGCGACTACCCCTACTTCCACGAACGCGACCCGATGGAGCCGCGTTCGGCGCTGCCGGCCGCCGACGGCCTGCGTGCGCGCTACGCCGCCGCCAGCGCAGCGGGCGGCCACGGCCTCGGCACGAGCAGCAGCGCCCCGCTGTCTGCGCAGCAGGACCCCACCCGCTTCGTGAGCGCGACCGACCACCCCGGCGAATCCGCACGCCGCTGGCAGGACCGCCGCCTGGGCGACGCGCCCACGCCCGACCCGCTACAGGCCGAACCGGCCAACTTCCTGCGCAGCCCGAACCGCTTCGAATCGGCCCACTGGATCACCCGCACCGCGCTGTGCGTGGAAGCGCGCGATCCGCGCCGTGCCAACGGGCCCAAGGCCGAGCAGATCGGCACCAAGTCCGGCCACCTCTATGTGTTCATGCCACCGCTGGCGCGGCTGGAGGACTACCTGGACCTGCTGGCCGCGGTCGAGGCCACGGCCGAGGAACTGGGCGTCAAGATCGTGCTGGAAGGCTACCCGCCGCCGCGCGATGCGCGCCTGAAGCTGCTGCAGGTCACGCCCGACCCGGGTGTGATCGAGGTCAACATCCACCCGGCCCACAACTGGGGCGAACTGGTGCAGCACACCGAGTTCCTGTACCAGGCCGCGTTCGAGACGCGCCTGTCGGCCGAGAAGTTCATGACCGACGGCCGCCACACCGGCACCGGCGGCGGCAACCATTTCGTGCTGGGCGGCGCCACGCCGGTCGACAGCCCGTTCCTGCGCAAGCCCGAGCTGCTGGCCAGCCTGATCCTGTACTGGCACAACCACCCTTCGCTGTCCTATCTGTTCTCGGGCATGTTCATCGGCCCGACCAGCCAGGCGCCGCGCGTGGACGAGGCCAGGAACGATCAGCTTTACGAGCTGGAGATCGCGCTGCGCGAGATCCGCCGCAACCGCGAGGTCTACGGCCAGGACATGCCGCCCTGGCTGGTGGACCGCACGCTGCGCAACGTGCTGATCGACGTGACGGGCAACACCCACCGCAGCGAGTTCTGCATCGACAAGATGTACTCGCCCGACAGCAGCACCGGCCGGCTGGGCCTGCTGGAGCTGCGCGCCTTCGAGATGCCGCCGCATGCGCGCATGAGCATCGTGCAGCAGCTGCTGCTGCGCGCGCTGATCGCGCGCTTCTGGCACGCGCCCTACCAGGCGCCGGCCACGCGCTGGGGCACGGAACTGCACGACCGCTTCCTGCTGCCGAGCTTCGTCAAGATGGACTTCGACGACGTGATCCGCGAGATGCGCGAAGCCGGTTTCGCCTTCGATCCGTCCTGGTTCGCGCCGCACTTCGAATTCCGCTTCCCGCTGGTCGGCCAGCTCCAGAACGCCAGCATCGAACTGACGCTGCGCAATGCACTCGAACCCTGGCACGTGATGGGCGAGGAAGGTGCGATCGGCGGCACCGTGCGCTACGTGGATTCCTCGCTGGAGCGCATCGAGGTGCGCGTGACCGGCCTCAACGAGAGCCGCTACGTGGTCACCTGCAACGGCCGCGCGCTGGCCATGCAGCCTACCGGCACCAAGGGCGAGTACGTGGCCGGCATCCGCTACCGCGCCTGGGCCCCGCCCTCGGCCCTGCATCCCACGATCGGCGTGCACACGCCGCTGGTGTTCGACATCGTCGACACCTGGATGAAGCGCTCGCTCGGCGGCTGCCAGTACCACGTGGCGCACCCGGGCGGCCGCAACTACGACACCTTCCCGGTCAACTCGTACGAGGCCGAGAGCCGGCGCCTGGCGCGCTTCTTCCGCATCGGCCACACGCCGGGCACGATGGTCGTGCCGCCCGCCACGATCCACGTGCCGGGCAGCCGCGAGTTCCCGTTCACACTGGACCTGCGGCGCTGAACGCAAGAGGGGCCGCGACTGTGGCGTGCATGCAGCATCCCGGCGGTGACCGGGATGTGACAATGCCCCTGACGTGGATCAATCAAGCAACAACCTTTTCGACGGGCAAGGCCAGGAAAGCCCGGCCGGGCTGGCGTCCTCGCTGGCCAGGCCGGCCATGCCGGGCCATTACGACGAACTGCGCGGTATGGCGCGGCCCGCCGCCGATGCGCCCGCGCGCAGCAACGCGGCGCGGCCGCCGCTGACGCCCGACTGGGCCGAATTCTTCGAACTGCTGGGCCGCGAAGGCTTTGCCGACCTGGACCGCCGCACCGCGCTGATGCGGCGCCAGCTGCGCGACAACGGCGTCACCTACAACGTCTACGCCGACGCCGCCAACCCGCAGCGCCCCTGGTCGCTCGACCTGTTCCCGCTCATCGTCACTCCGGACAGCTGGCGCCAGATCGAAGCCGGCGTGCTGCAGCGCGTGCGCGTGCTCGACAGCGTGATGGCCGACGTCTATGGCCCGCAGCGCCTGCTGGCCCAAGGCCTGCTGCCCCCGGCCCTGGTGCAGGGCCATCCGGGCTACCTGCGCGCCATGCACGGCGTGGAGCCGCTGGCCGGCACGCACCTGCACATCACGGCCTACGACCTGGCCCATGGCGCCGACGGCAACTGGTGGGTGGTCTCGCAGCGCACCCAGGCACCTTCGGGCCTGGGCTACCTGCTGGAGAACCGGCTGGCCATCTCGCGGCTGTTCCCGCAGGCCTTCGACGCGCTGCACGTGCAGCGCCTGGCCGCCACCTACAGCGCCATGGTCGAAGGCATCCAGCGCATGAGCCCGGCCGGGGCCGATGCCCACATCGCGCTGCTGACGCCGGGGCCCTACAACGAGACCTACTTCGAGCAGGCCTACCTGGCGCGCTACCTGGGCCTCACGCTGGTCGAGGGCAGCGACCTGACCGTGCGCGACCAGCGCCTGTACCTCAAGACCCTCAAGGGCCTGGAACCCGTGCACGGCCTGATCAAGCGGCTGGACGACCAGTACCTGGACCCGCTCGAGCTGCGCCCCGATTCGCGCCTGGGCGTGCCCGGCCTGCTGCAGGCGATCCGCGCCGGCAACGTGCTGGTGGCCAACGCGCCGGGCTCGGCCTTCCTGGAATCGCCCGCGCTGCTGGGCTTCCTGCCCGCTCTCGCGCGGCATCTGCTCGGCGAGGAACTGCAGCTGCCGGCCGTGCCGACCTGGTGGTGCGGCGAGCGCGCCGCGATGGAAGCCGCCCTGCCCGACCTGGCCCGCTGCGTGATCAAGCCCACCTACGGCGACAGCGGCGGCCCGGCCCCCTTCGATGCCGTGCTGGGCAATGCGCTGTCGCGCCGCCAGCTCGACGAATGGGCCGGCCGCATCATGCGCCAGGGCGACGAGCACACCGTGCAGACCTACATGCCGCTGTCGCAGATGCCGACCTGGAGCAGCGGCACAGGCTACCCGCCGCGCATCGCACCGCGCTCGGTCATGCTGCGCGTGTTCGCCGTGTCCGACGGGCCGCGCTCCTGGCGCGTGCTGCCGGGCGGTCTGGCGCGCATGGTCAGCGCGCACCACAGCATCGCCTCGATGCAGCGCGGCGGCAGCAGCGCCGACGTCTGGGTGCGCACCGAAGGCGAGGTCGACCGCACCACGCTGCTGCACCGGCACCAGTCGCCCGCGGCCGTGGTGCGCCGCCGGCGCCTGGTTACCAGCCGCGCCGCGGAGAACCTGTTCTGGCTCGGCCGCTATGCCGAGCGTTCGGAGAACACGCTGCGGCTGGCGCGTGTGACATTGTCAGCGCTCAACGGCGAGGACCAGTCCCTGGCCCCGCTGCTGGCCTGGCTGCACGACATGTGCAAGGCGTTCGCACTGGTGCTGCCGGCCGTGCCCTCGCCAGCCCAGGCACGCCGCGTGTTCGAGCGCTCGCTGATCGCCGGGCTGGGCGACACCGAGCAGGTGCAGAGCGTGGGCTACAACCTGCGCGCGACACGCTTCGCCGCCTCGGCCGTGCGCGAGCGGCTCTCGCAGGAACACTGGAACGTGATCGTGCAGGCCGAGGAAGACCTGCTGGCGCGCTGCGCCGACGCCACGCGCAGCGGCGACTTCTCGGCGCTGGAAGCGTTGCGCCTGCTGGAGACCACCAGCACCGCCACGGCGGCCATGACCGGCGCGCAGACCGACCGCATGACGCGCGACGACGGCTGGCGGCTGCTGTCCATCGGCCGGCATGTGGAGCGGCTGGGCTTTCTGTCCTCTGCACTGGCGCGCGCGGTGTCCAGCGGTGCGCTGGCGACCACGGGCGGCTTCGAGGCGGTGCTCTCGCTGTTCGACAGCACCATCACCTTCCACTCCCAGTACCAGCAGGGCCGCGAACTGCCGGCGCTGCTGGACCTGCTGGTGCTGGACCGCGACAACCCGCGCTCGCTGGGCTGGGTGGCCCATACCCTGGCCGGCCGCCTGGCCAAGCTGGCCGGTGACGCCAAGGTGCAGGACACGCCGCTGGCGCGCGACGTGCTGCAGCCGGCCCGCTGGTCGCTCGAGGAGATCTGCGCCGTCGATGCGGACGGGCGGCATGCGGACCTGCTCAAGCGGCTGGAAGCCTGCGTGCAGTCGGCCTACGAGATCTCCGACGCCATCGGCGCCATCTACTTCACGCACTCGCGCGACGCCAAGACCAGCGTGGGTGCATAGGGAAGGCCCATGCGACTGCAAGTCACCCATGAAACGCGCTACGACTACACGCCGGCCGTGGAGACCGCGCAGCACGTGGCGCATCTGCAGCCACGCGACACGCCCAGCCAGCGGCTGCTGCACCACCGGCTGGTGGTGACGCCAGAACCCGACGAGCTGCGCACGGGCCGCGACGTGTTCGGCAACACGCGCAGCTTCTTCGCGCTGCAGAGCGGCCACGAGGAGCTGCGCGTGCTGGCCGACAGCGTGGTCGAGACGCGGCTGCCGCAGCGGCCGCCCAGCCCGCTGGCCTGGGAGCAGGTGCGCGACCGCTTCCGCTACCACGCCGGCGGCGGCTACGACGCCGCGTCCGAGTACCTGTTCCCCTCGCCCTACGTGCCGCGCCATGCCGACTTCATGGACTATGTGCGGCCCAGTTTCACGGCCGGCAGGCCGCTGCTGGAAGCCACCGACGACCTGATGCGGCGCATCCACCGCGATTTCGAATACGCCTCCGACAGCACCGAGATCAACACCCCTGCGGTGCAGGCGCTGGCCCAACGCCAGGGCGTGTGCCAGGACTTCGCCCACATCATGGTGGCCTGCCTGCGCATGCTGGGCCTGCCGGCGCGCTACGTGTCGGGCTACCTGCTCACGCAGCCGCCACCGGGCCAGCCGCGGCTGATCGGCGCCGACGCCTCGCACGCCTGGGTGGCGGTCTACGTGCCCGACGTACCGGACCACGACGGCTGGTACGACTTCGACCCGACCAACGACCGCGCGCCGGGCGAGGACTACGTGACGCTGGCCGTGGGCCGCGATTTTTCCGACGTCTCGCCCATGCGCGGCGTCATCCATGGCGGCGCGCGCCACAGCCTGCATGTCGGCGTGACGGTGCAGCCGCTGGCGGCCGACGCCGCGCAACCCGAGGAGATCCCCGCATGAGCATCCACGACAAACTCAAGGCCCTGAACATCTCGCTGCCGCCGGTGGCTACGCCGGCCGCCGCCTACCTGCCCTTCGTGCAGACCGGCAAGCTGGTGTTCCTGTCCGGCCACATCGCCAAGAAGGACGGCAAGGTCTGGGTCGGCCAACTCGGCAAGAACCTCAGCACCGAGGAAGGCAAGGCGGCCGCGCGTGCCGTGGCCATCGACCTGCTCGGCACGCTGCAGGCCGCCACGGGCGATCTGGCCAAGGTGCAGCGCATCGTCAAGCTCATGAGCCTCGTGAATTCCACGCCGGACTTCACCGAGCAGCACCTGGTGACCAATGGCGCCAGCGAGCTGCTGGCCGAGCTGTTCGGACCGGCCGGCGCGCATGCGCGCAGCGCCTTCGGCGTGGCGCAGATCCCGATGGGCGCCTGCGTCGAGATCGAACTGATCGCCGAGGTCGCATGACGGTGCGCGCAGCCATCGTCACGGCCGGCGGCAGCGGCATGGGCGCTGCCGCGGCCCGCGCACTGGCAGCCGCCGGCTACGGCGTCGCCATCCTGTCCTCCTCGGGCAAGGGCGAGGCGCTGGCGGCCGAACTCGGCGGCATCGGCGTGACGGGCTCCAACCAGTCCGACGCCGACCTCGGCCGCCTGGTCGACGCCACGCTGGCGCGCTGGGGCCGCATCGACGCGGTCGTCAACAGCGCCGGCCACGGCCCCAAGGGCGATCTGCTGAGCATCCCGGATGCCGACTGGCACCTGGGCATGGAGTTCTACCTGCTCAACGTGGTGCGCATCGCGCGCCTGGTCACGCCGCAGATGCAGCGGCAAAAGAGCGGCTCCATCGTCAACATCTCGACCTACGCGACCTTCGAGCCCGAGGCCGCGTTCCCGACCTCGGGCGTGTTCCGCGCCGGCCTGGCCAGCTTCGCCAAGCTCTATGCGGACCGCTATGCGGCCGACAACATCCGCATGAACAACGTGCTGCCCGGCTACATCGACAGCCTGCCCGAGAAGCAAGATCGGCGCGCACGCATTCCCATGGGCCGCTACGGTACCTCGGAAGAGGTGGGCGAGCTGATCGCCTTCCTCGCGTCCGACAAGGCCGGCTACATCACGGGGCAGAACATCCGCATCGACGGCGGCATCACGCGCGCCGTGTGACCGTCACGCGACTGTCACCATGACCGGGCAGTGTTCCGGGGTTTCCCACGAACCCCGAGAACACCATGCCGAAGGACTTCTCCACGATGGAGGACAGCAACCGCTGTCCCAACCCCAGCATCCATGAGGTCAGCCAGCCCTCGCGCCGTGCCGTGCTGCGCGGCGCGGCGGCGTCGGCCTTCCTCGCACCGTTGGCCGGGCTCGGCCTGGCGGGCTGCGCCACCACCGGTGGCGGTGCCACGGGCACCGCGCTCGGCTTCAAGAGCGTGCCGATCTCCAACGCCGACACCGTCACCGTGCCCGAGGGCTATACCGCGCAGGTGATCGCGCCCTGGGGCGAGCCGGTCGGCCTGTCGGGCGACAACCCGGCCTACAGGTCCGACGCCAGCAACAGCGCGGCCGAGCAGGAGGCCCAGTTCGGCATGCACCACGACGGCATCCACTTCTACGCGCAGAGCGCCACCTCCGGCCTCTTGGTCATGAACCACGAGTACACCGACGACGGCCTGCTGCACGCGGGCGGCATGGCGCCCTGGACGGCCGAGAAGGTGCGCAAGGCCCAGGCCGCGCACGGTGTCAGCATCTGCGAGGTGGCGCTGAAGGACGGCCGCTGGGACGTGGTGCGGCCTTCGCCCTGGGCGCGCCGCATCACGGCGCGCACGCCCATGGCCGTGTCCGGCCCGGCCGCCGGCCACGTGCTGATGCAGACCGCCGCCGACCCGAGCGGACGGCGCGTGCTGGGCACCTTCAACAACTGTGGCAGCGGCATCACCCCCTGGGGCACCTACCTCACCTGCGAAGAGAACTTCGTCAACTACTTCAAGGGCCCGGACCAGCCCGACGCGCACCAGGCACGCTGGGGCCTGCGCAAGGGGGACCCGGCCGGCTACCGCTGGCACGAGCACGACGAGCGCTTCGACGCCGGCAGGCACCCGAATGAGCTGAACCGCCATGGCTGGGTCGTGGAGATCGACCCGCACAACCCGAGCAGCACGCCGGTCAAGCGCACGGCGCTGGGCCGCGCCGCGCACGAAGGCGCGACCGTGGCCGTCACGCGCGACGGCCGCGCCGTGGTCTACATGGGCGAGGACGCCCGCTTCGAGTACATCTACAAGTTCGTGAGCGCCGGCCGCATCCAGGCCGGTGGCGCCGCGGCCAACGCGACGCTGCTGGACACCGGCACGCTGTACGTGGCGCGCTTCGACGCCGACGGCCGCGGCCGCTGGATCGCCTTGACGCACGGCGAAGGCCCGCTGACCGCCGCCAACGGCTTCGCCGACCAGGGCGAGGTGCTGATCAAGAGCCGCCAGGCCAGCGACCGCCTCGGCGCGACCAAGATGGACCGGCCCGAGTGGATCGCCGTGGACAAGCAGGGCTGGGTCTACTGCACGCTGACCAACAACAGCAACCGCGGTGGCAAGGACCAGCTGGGCGTGGACGCGGCCAACCCGCGTGCCAACAACGGCATGGGCCATATCCTGCGCTGGAAGGAAGACGGCGACCACGACGGACTGGGGTTCCAGTGGAACCACTTCGTGCTGGCGGGCGACCCGCTCAACGAACGCGCGGAGGCCCGGGGCAACGTCAAGGGCGATGCCTTCGCCTGCCCCGACGGCCTGTGGGTGGACGCGCGCGGTGTGCTGTGGATCCAGACCGACATGTCGACCTCGGCCATGGGCAAGGGTGAACTGGCCGGCCTGGCGCACAACGCCATGCTCGCGGCCGACCCGGCCACGGGCGAGATCCGCCGTTTCCTCACGGGCCCCGCCGGCTGCGAGATCACCGGCGCCACCGGCACGCCGGACGGCCGCACGATGTTCATCAACATCCAGCACCCGGGCGAGAGCCCGAGCGAGCGCAGCGACCCGGCCGCGCCCACGCGCTTTTCCAACTGGCCCGACAAGGGCCCGCACCGGCCGCGCTCGGCGACCGTGGTGATCCGCCGTGTGGACGGTGGGGTGATCGGGGCCTAGGAGCGGGGGCTTACTCGACGCGCAGGACCGTGGTCGGCTTGAAGCCCAGGTCCGTGCTCTTGCCCTTGCGCCCGCGCGCGCCGCGCGCGTTGTTGAGCGAGCGGATCTCCAGTTGCTCCTCGCGCGCCTTGCCGCCGCGGCCGATGCCTTCGATGCGCACGCTGCGCGTGTAGGCGGCGGCCCCGGCCAGCGCGTCCTTGGGCTCCAGGTCCATCAGCATGAGGCCGCGGCCACCCTTCTCCATGGCCTTGAGTTCGGCGATCTCGAAGGTCAGGATGCGGCCGCCTGTGGACGCGCAGGCCACGTGCGTCGCCGGCGCCAGCGTGAGGCCCTGGGCCACGCCCGCGGCGTGCGAAGGCCGGCACAGCGATTCGCCCTCGCCCACGCTGACGAAGCTCTTGCCGCCGCGCTGGCGCGACAGCATGTTCTCCACCGTGGCCAGGAAGCCGTAGCCGCCCGAGCTGGACAGCAGCAGCTGGGCGCTGGCCGGCCCGGCGAAGAAGTGCGCCATCTGCGTGCCGCTTTCGAGCTCGATCAGCGAGCTGCACGGCGTGCCGTCGCCGCGCGCGCCCGGCAGCGCCGCCACCGCCACGCTGTACACGCGGCCGTTGCTGCCGAACACCAGCAGGTGGTCCACGCTGCGGCATTCGAAGGCGCCGTACAAGGTGTCGCCGGACTTGAAGCTGTACTCGGCCGGTGCGCTGCGGTCCTTGGCCCAGCCCTTCTGCGCACGCACCCAGCCCTTTTGCGAGACGACCACGGTGACGGGCTCGTCGACCACGCGCACCTCGGCCACGGCGCGCTTCTCGGCCTGGATCAAGGTGCGACGCGGGTCGGCGAAGGTCTTGGCATCGGCCTCGATCTCCTTGACCATCAGGCGGCGCAGCGAGGCCGGATTGGCCAGGATGTCCTCGAGCCGGCCCTGCTCTTCGCGCAGTTCCTTGAGCTCCTGCTCGATCTTGATGGCCTCCAGCCGCGCCAGCTGGCGCAGCCGGATCTCGAGGATGTCCTCGGCCTGCCGGTCGCTGAGGTTGAAGCGCGCGATCAGCGCGGCCTTCGGCTCGTCCGACTGGCGGATGATGGCGATGACCTCGTCGATGTTGAGCAGCACGAGCTGCCGGCCTTCGAGGATGTGGATGCGGTCCAGCACCTTGTCGAGCCGGAAGCGCGAGCGCCGCTGCACCGTGGTCTGGCGGAAGGCGATCCACTCTTCGAGCAGTTGGCGCAGCGACTTCTGCACGGGCCGGCCGTCCAGGCCCACGCCGGTCAGGTTGATCGGCGCGCTGGTCTCCAGGCTCGTGTGGGCCAGCAGCGCGCCGATCAGCTCGGGCTGGGCGATGCGGCTCGTCTTGGGCTCGAACACCAGCCGCACGGGCGCGTCCTTGCTGGACTCGTCGCGCACCACGTCCAGCACGGCCAGCATGCTGGCCTTGAGCTGCTGCTGCTCCTGGCTCAGCGTCTTCTTGCCGGCCTTGACCTGCGGGTTGGTCAGCGCCTCGATCTCCTCGAGCACGCGCTGGCTGCTGACGCCGGGCGGCAGCTCGGTGACCACCATCTGCCACTGGCCGCGTGCGAGTTCCTCGATCTTCCAGCGTGCGCGCACCTTGAGCGAGCCGCGGCCCGTGCGGTAGGCCTCAAAGATGTCGCTGGCCGCGCTGATGATCTGGCCGCCACCGGCGTAGTCGGGGCCGGGCAGGATCTGCAGCAGTTCCTCGTCGCTGAGCTTGGGCGTCTTGATCAGCGCCACGCAGGCGTCGGCCACCTCGCGCAGGTTGTGGCTCGGGATCTCGGTGGCCAGGCCCACGGCGATGCCGCTGGCGCCGTTGAGCAGCGTGAACGGCAGCCGTGCGGGCAGCTGGCGCGGCTCTTCGGTCGAGCCGTCGTAGTTGGGCACGAAGTCCACCGTGCCCTCGTCGATCTCGTCGAGCAGCAGCCGCGTGATGCGCGCGAGCCGGGCCTCGGTGTAGCGCATGGCCGCCGCGCCGTCGCCGTCGCGGCTGCCAAAGTTGCCCTGGCCGTCGATGAGCGGGTAGCGCTGGGAAAAATCCTGCGCCATGCGCACCAGCGCGTCGTAGGCGGCCTGGTCGCCGTGCGGATGGAAGCGGCCCAGCACGTCGCCGACCACGCGCGCGCTCTTGACGGGCTTGGCGCCGACGGTGCCGTTGGCACCGCCGAAACCGAGGCCCATCCGGCCCATGGAGTACAGGATGCGGCGCTGCACGGGCTTCTGGCCGTCGCAGACATCGGGCAGCGCGCGGCCCTTGACCACGCTCATCGCGTACTCGAGGTAGGCGCGCTGGGCGTAGCGGCCCAGGTCGAGCGCGTCGTCGCTCTCGCCGTCGCCGGGGCCGCCCGTGCCGGGGCCCTGCGGAGGCAGGTGGGAATCGTCCAGGATCGAAGAATCAGTCATGTTGCAGAACGAGAGGGACATGCGGCAGCGAGGCCGCCGCAGTGATGGCCGGTGCGGGCCGGCTCAGGAGATCAAGGTTGCTGCGCGAGCTGCGTGCCGGCGTCGCCCGCGGGCGCACGGCCACGCAGCTCCATGCGCAGGCGCTGCTGCGGCAGCTGCAGCCGGCGTGTTTCCGGCGGCGGTTTGAGGCCCAGGTACAGCCGCGTGACGGTGCGCACGTAGTCCTGCGTTTCCTTGTAGTTCGGGATCCGGTTGCCGGCCTTCTGCACGGCGCCTTCGCCTGCGTTGTAGGAAGCAAGCGCCAGTTCGAGCTGGCCCGGAAACAGGTCGAGCAGGAAGCGCAGGTAGCGCGTGCCGATGCCGATGTTGGTCTTGGGGTCGGTGAGCTTGGCCTCGATCGGCACCTTGGCATCGCCCACCAGGCCGTAGCGCTCGGCCGTGGCGGGCATGATCTGCATGAGGCCGACCGCGCCCTTGGGCGAGACGGCCTGGCGGTCGAACCCCGACTCGGCCACGATCAGCGCCTGCAGCAGCTCGATCTCGATGCCGTGCTTGGCCGCAGCCGCACGCAGATGCGGCAGCACCTGCTTGTAGGTCGGCGAGACCTCGAAGAAGTTCTGCAGCTTGAGCGGCAGCGCGGGCCGGTCCTCCGGCGCCGGGTTGAAGGCGCCGATGCCGCTGCGGGTGTCGAAGCTGTCGTCGCCCTTGTAGAACAGCGTGTAGCGCTCGTCGACCTGGTGGCTGGAGAAATGGGCGACGCCGCGCGCATCGATGAAACCCCAGACATCCGCGCGCGACGCCACCGGCCACAAGGTGGCGGCGGCGGTCAGCGTTGCCAGCAGTGTCTTCCAGTTCCGTCGTGCGCGTGCCATCAGATGTCCACCTCGACGGCGTCGCCATGCAATTCCATCAGTTCGCGACGGGATGCGGCTTCGCCCTTGCCCATGAGCTTGGTGATCAGCTGTTCGGTGCCCGTGAAGTCCACGGAACCGAGCTGCACCGGCAGCAGGCGCCGCGTGTCCGGGTTCAGCGTGGTGTCCCACAGCTGCTCGGCACTCATTTCGCCCAGGCCCTTGAACCGGCTGATGGTCCAGCTGCCCTCGCGCACGCCTTCCTTGCGCAGTTTATCGAGGATGGCGGTCAGTTCGCCAGCGTCCAGCGCGTAGGTCTTGGAGGCCGGCTTCTTTCCCCGCGCCGGCGCATCGACACGGAACAGCGGCGGGCGCGCCACGAACACGTGGCCGGCTTCGATGAGCTTGGGGAAGTGCCGAAAGAACAGCGTGAGCAGCAGCACCTGGATGTGCGAGCCGTCCACGTCGGCGTCGGCCAGGATGCAGATCTTGCCGTAGCGCAGGCCGGAGAGGTCGGGGTTGTCGTTCGGGCCGTGCGGGTCGACGCCCACCGCCACCGAGATGTCGTGGATCTCGGTGTTGGCAAACAGCCGGTCGCGCTCGACCTCCCAGGTGTTGAGCACCTTGCCGCGCAGCGGAAGGATGGCCTGGCATTCCTTGTCGCGGCCCATCTTGGCGCTGCCGCCGGCCGAGTCGCCCTCGACCAGGAAGACCTCGTTGTGCGAGATGTCGCGGCTTTCGCAGTCGGTCAACTTGCCGGGCAGCACGGCCACGCCCGAACCCTTGCGCTTCTCGACCTTCTGGCCCGCGCGCTGGCGCGTCTGTGCGGCGCGGATGGCCAGCTCGGCCAGCTTCTTGCCGTAGTCCACATGCTGGTTGAGCCAGAGCTCAAGCGCAGGCCGCACGAAGCTGGCCACCAGGCGCACGGCGTCGCGCGAGTTCAGCCGTTCCTTGATCTGGCCCTGGAACTGCGGGTCCAGCACCTTGGCCGACAGCACGTAGCTGGCGCGCGCGAACACATCCTCGGGCAGCAGCTTGACGCCCTTGGGCAGCAGCGAATGCAGTTCGATGAAGCTCTTGACGGCCGTGAACAGGCCCTCGCGCAGGCCGGCCTCGTGCGTGCCGCCGGCGCTGGTCGGGATCAGGTTGACGTAGCTCTCGCGCACCACGTGGCCGTCCTCGGTGAAGGCGACCGACCACTGCGCACCCTCGCCCTCGGCGAAGGTCTCGTTGCTGTCGGCATAGCCCTCGCCCTCGAACAGCGGGATCACGGGATCGGCCGTGAGCGTCTGCGAGAGGTAGTCGGTGAGCCCGCCCTTGTACTGCCAGGTCTGGCTTTCCCGGGTCTTCTCGACCGTCAGCGAGACGGTGACGCCCGGCATCAGCACGGCCTTGCTGCGCAGCAGATGCGCCAGCTCCTGCATGGGCAGGGCCTCGCTGTCGAAGTACTTGGCGTCGGGCCACACGCGCACCGAGGTGCCGCTGCGGCGATCGCCCTCGCCCGCCTTGCGCACGACCAGCGGCTCGGCCACGTCGCCATCGGCGAACACCAGCCGGGCCACCTGGCCCTCGCGGTGGCTCGTGACTTCCAGCCGCCGGGCCAGCGCATTGGTGACGGACACGCCCACGCCGTGCAGGCCGCCCGAGAAGCTGTAGGCGCCGCCCTTGCCCTTGTCGAACTTGCCGCCCGCGTGCAGGCGCGTGAAGACCAGTTCGATGACGGGTGCCTTCTCTTCGGGGTGCATGCCGAACGGGATGCCGCGGCCGTCGTCGTCGATGCCGACGGAACCGTCGGCGAACAGCGTCACGCGGATGCGCTTGCCGTGGCCGGCAAGGGCCTCGTCGGCCGCGTTGTCCAGCACTTCCTGGACCACGTGCAACGGGTTGTCGGTGCGCGTGTACATGCCGGGCCGCTGCTTGACGGGCTCCAGGCCTTTCAGAACTCGGATGGAGGCTTCGCCGTACTGTGGCTGCGCCTTAGCGGAGGATTGGGTTGCCATGGCGCGGGATTGTAGGGTCGCCGCGCGGCGCGACTGGATGCAAACACAGACCGGAGTCTGGGCGACGGCAAGGGTCACGCAAATTCACTACAGTGCGCCCCCATGACAAATACAACGAAGACACCCCTTCCGCTGGCCCGCATCCTGGTCTGCGGCGGCCTGATCGTGACGCTGTCCATGGGCATCCGCCACGGTTTCGGCCTGTGGCTGCAGCCCATCACGCAGGCCAATGGCTGGACGCGCGAGGCCTTTGCGCTGGCGATTGCGGTCCAGAACATCTCCTGGGGCATCGCCGGCATCTTCGCCGGCATGGCGGCCGACCGCTTCGGCGCCTTCCGCGTGCTGCTGGTCTGCGCCGCGCTGTACGCGCTCGGCCTGTTCGGCATGGCCCATGCCACCACGCCGCTGATGTTCTCGCTGTCCACCGGCGTGCTGCTGGGCATGGCCCAGGCCGGCACCACCTACGCCGTGATCTTCGGCGTGATCGGCCGCAACGTCTCGGCCGAGCGGCGCTCCTGGGCCATGGGCATCGCGGCGGCGGCCGGCTCGTTCGGGCAGTTTCTGATGGTGCCGGTGGAGGGCTTTCTGATCGCGCGCTTCGGCTGGCAGGAGGCGCTCGTGATCCTGGGCGCGGCCGCGCTCCTGATCGTGCCGCTGGCCTTCGCGCTGCGCGAGCCGGGCTTCACGGGCGCGGCACCGGTGAAGCGCGAGCAGACCATCGCCCAGGCGCTGGCCGAGGCCTTCAAGTACCCAAGCTTTCAGCTGCTCATGGCCGGCTACTTCGTCTGCGGCTTCCAGGTCGTCTTCATCGGCGTGCATCTGCCGAGCTACCTGAAAGACCACGGCCTGTCGCCCCAGGTGGCCAGCTACGCGCTGGCGCTGGTCGGGCTGTTCAACGTATTCGGCACCTACATCGCGGGCACGCTGGGCCAGCGCATGGCCAAGAAGAACATCCTGTCCTTCATCTACTTCGCGCGCGCCGTGGTCATCACGGCCTTCATCCTGGCACCGCTGTCGCCCCTGAGCGTGTACCTGTTCGCCGCCACCATGGGCCTGCTGTGGCTGTCCACCGTGCCGCCGACCACGGCCGCCGTGGCCTCGATCTTCGGCATCCAGCACCTCTCGATGCTGGGCGGCTTCGTGTTCTTCTCGCACCAGATCGGCTCCTTCCTGGGCGTCTGGCTGGGCGGCTACCTGTACGACCGCACGGGCAGCTACGACGTGGTCTGGATGATCACCATCGCGCTCGGGGTCTTCGCCGGGCTCGTGAACCTGCCCGTCAAGGAAGCCGCGATCCGGCGCGGCGCGGCGCTGAAGGCCACATGAGCATGGCACGCATCGCGGCCTGGTCCATCGCGCTGGCCGCCCTGGCCGGCGTGTTCACGATGTACCTGCAGCCCGAATTCATGGTGGGGCTGGCCAACCAGGTCTGGGCCTGCTTTTGAGCGCCGTCACACCGCCCGCCCCGCTGCACCCGCCGTCGGCCTGGGTGCAGCGCTGGGCGCATCTGATCACCCCCGGCGGACATGTGCTCGACCTGGCCTGCGGGCCCGGCCGCCACGCCTACTGGCTGCACGCGCAGGGCTTCGCCGTGACGGCGATCGACCGCGCGCCCGAGGCCCTGGCCAGCCTGGCACCGTTGGCCGCAGCCGGTGCCGAGGTGCTGCAGGCAGAGCTCGAAGACGGCCCCTGGCCGCTGGCGGGCCGCCGGTTCGACGCCGTGGTCGTCACGAACTACCTCTGGCGCCCGCGCCTGGCCGAGGTGGTGGCCGCGGTCGGCCCGGGCGGCGTGCTGGTCTACGAAACCTTCGCGCTCGGCAACGAGGCCGTCGGCCGGCCGTCGCGGCCCGAATTCCTGCTGCGGCCCGGGGAACTGCTGCGCGCTGCGGCGGACCTGCGCGTGGTCGCCTACGAAGACGGCTTCCTCGAGGAGCACCCGCGCTTCGTGCAACGCATCGCCGCCGTACGGGAAAGCCCGACGGAACTCCCGCCGCGCCACCGGCTCTGAGCCCCTTCCAGCCAAGACCGGCTGGGTAGAATGCGCGTTTTTCCGTTCCAGACCGCGGACATGACCTCTTTAACCGCCAGCATCACGGGCAGCATCGTCGCCCTCGTCACGCCCATGCACGAGGACGGCAGCGTCGACTACCCGGCGCTGCGCAAGCTGATCGACTGGCACATCGCCGAAGGCACCGACTGCATCGGCGTGGTCGGCACGACGGGCGAGTCGCCCACCGTCAATGTCGAAGAGCATTGCGAGATCATCCGCGTCTCGGTGGAACAAGCCAAGGGCCGCGTGCCCATCATGGCCGGCTGCGGCGCCAACTCCACGGCCGAGGCCATCGAGCTGGCCCGCTTCGCCAAGAAGGTCGGCGCCGACTGCCAGCTGCAGGTCGTGCCCTACTACAACAAGCCCACGCAGGAAGGCCAGTACCAGCACTTCAAGGCCATCGCCGAAGCCGTCGGCGACCTGCCCACCGTGCTGTACAACGTGCCCGGCCGCACCGTGGCCGACATGGCGCACGACACCGTGCTGCGCCTGGCCCAGGTGCCCGGCATCGTCGGCATCAAGGAAGCCACGGGCAACATCGAACGTGCGCAGTGGCTGATCCGCGACGTGCCCAAGGGCTTCGCCGTCTATTCGGGCGACGACCCGACCGCCGTGGCGCTGATGCTGTGCGGCGGCCAGGGCAATGTGAGCGTGACGGCCAACATCGCGCCGCGCCTCATGCACGAACTGTGCGTGGCCGCCATCGCCGGCGATGCGCGCGGCGCCATGGAGATCCAGCGCAAGCTGCTGCCCGTGCACAAGCACCTGTTCGTCGAAGCCAACCCCATCCCGCTCAAGTGGGCGATGGCCCGCATGGGCCTGTGCGGCGGCACCATGCGCCTGCCCATGACCCCCCTCGCCCAGAACAACGAAGCCGTCGTCGAAGCGGCATTGCGCGCCAGCGGCCTGCTCTGAGCCGCCGGCGCCCCGGTCTTTCTACAGGAATCCCGTCCGTGAAATTTCCCGCTCGACTGGCGCTGCTCGCGCTGTCCCTGGCGCTTGGCGCCTGCTCGGTGCTCGAAGGCAGCAAGATCGATTACAAGAGCGCCGGCAAGGCGCCCACGCTGGAGGTGCCGCCCGACCTCACGCAGCTGAGCCGCGACAGCCGCTACGTGGTGCCCGGCAGCACCATCTCGGCCAATGCCTACCAGACCACCCAGCCGCAGCAGCAGGCCGGCGTGCCCATCGCGGCCAGCCAGATCGGCGACGTGCGCATCGAGCGCGACGGCAACACGCGCTGGCTGGTGCTCGACCGTGCGCCGGACGAGAAGCTTTGGGACCAGGTGCGCGACTTCTGGCAGGAGAACGGCTTCCTGCTCACGATCGACCAGCGCAACCTGGGCATCATGGAGACCGACTGGGCCGAGAACCGTGCCAAGCTGCCGCAGGACTTCATCCGCAGCACGCTGGGCAAGGTGCTGGATTCGGTCTACTCCACCGGTGAGCGCGACCGCTTCCGCACCCGCATCGAGCGCACGGCCAAAGGCTCGGAGATCTTCATCAGCCACCGCGGCATGATCGAGGTCTATCCCGACACCAACGCCCGCGACCGCACCGTCTGGCAGCCGCGCGCCGTCGATCCCGAGCTCGAAGCCGAGTTCCTGCGCCGGCTGATGGTCAAGCTGGGCACACGCGACGAGCAGGTCAAGGCCGCGGCCGCGTCCGAGACCATGGTGCGCTCGACCACGCGCGTGGCCACGGTCGACAACCAGCCCGTGGTGCAGATGGACGACGGCTTCGACCGCGCCTGGCGCCGCGTCGGCCTGGCACTGGACCGCACCGGCTTCACCGTGGAAGACCGTGACCGCAGCCAGGGCACCTACTTCGTGCGCTACGTGGCGCCCAATCCGAACAAGGCCGAGCCCGGCTTCTTCGGCAAGCTGTTCGGCAGCTCCTCCAAGACCGAGGCACCGCTCAAGTACCGCATCACGGTGCGCAGCCAGGGCGAGATCAGCACCGTGGCCGTGCTGGGCGCCGATGGCGGCCCGGCCAAGCAGGCCGACGCGCAGAACATCGTCAAGGTCATCGCCGACGACCTGCGCTGAGGAGCCGGCGCACAGATGCTGCGCTTCAAGAACCTGGGCAGCGGCAGTTCGGGCAACGCCACCGTGGTGGAAGCCCGTGACGGCGGCCGGCCCAACCGCCTGCTGATCGATTGCGGCCTGGGCCCGCGCACGCTGGCCACGCGTCTGGGGCTCGCCGGCCTGGACATGGCCGACATCGACGCGATCTTCATCACGCACGAGCACAGCGACCACATCGGCAGCGCCTGCAAGATCGCGCTGCGCCACCGCATCCCGCTGTGGATGAGCCACGGCACGCACCAGGCCATCGGCGCGCCCGACCTGGGCGATCTGCTGCACATCGCGCGCGACGGCGACGTGGTCGGCCTGGGTGCGCTGCAGTTCCGCCCCTTCACGGTGCCGCACGATGCGCGCGAGCCCTTGCAGCTGCGCCTGTCCGACGGCGCCACCTGCCTGGGCGTTCTGACCGATCTCGGCCACGCCACCGAGCATGTGCTGGCGCAGCTGGCCGGCTGCCGCGCGATGCTGCTGGAATGCAACCATGACCCGGAGCTGCTGGCCGCCTCTCCCTACCCCTACTTCCTCAAACGGCGCGTGGGGGGCACGCACGGCCATCTGGCCAACCCGCTGGCGGCGGGGATCGCCACGGCGCTGGCGGCGCAGGGCCTGCAGCAGATCGTCGCCGCGCACCTGAGCCGGCAGAACAACCGGCCCGAGCTGGCACTGGCCGCACTGGCCGGCGCGCAAGGCTGCGGCAGCCTGGCGCTGGGCGTGGCCGACCCGGTCACGGGCACGGACTGGATCGAGGTCTAGAAACGAAAAAGCCACCTTGCGGTGGCTCCTTCGGACAGGCTGCGGAGCAGCTTACTGCTTGGCAGCGCCCTTGGCGGCTTCGGCGGCGGCCTTGGCGGCGTCGGACGCGGCAGCAGCGGCGTCCTTGGCGGCTTCGGTGGCGTTGTTCACGGCAGCGGCAGCGGCATCCTTGGCGGCCTCGGTGGCGGAGCCCACGGCCGAAGCAGCGGAGTCGGCTGCAGCGGAGGCAGCGCTCGCGGCATCGGCGGCGGCGGAAGCAGCAGCTTCGGCCGGAGCTGCGGCGGGCGCGGGCGCCGGTGCTTCGGCAGCAGGAGCCGGAGCAGGCGCGGGCGCCGGCTCTTCCTTCTTGCCGCAGGCGGCCAGGGCAGCAGCGGCCATCAGAGCGGCCAGAACGAGCTTCTTGTTCATTGCATGAATCCTTTGTGTTCTCTGGAAAACAGTCCTGAAGAGCTGCAGTCCCGCCAGAAGAACGAGGGGCTGCAACGACCGAGTTGAAAGCACAAGGTCGCCTTCAGCTCAGCCCGCGATTATAGGCAGCGACATTCTGTAAACCCCGTGTAAACCCTGGTTACAGACCCAGCACGGAGGCCGCGAATGCGGGCGTGCTGCGCCGCAGCGCCTCGGCCAGCAATTCCTGCGTCTGCACACGGCGTGCCGCCTCGGGCCCGGCCCATCCGGTGCAGTGCACGGTGTCGAGTCGGCGCAGGCTCCAGTGCGGGCTCCACAGCGCGCTCGGGAAATCCTGCCGGTCCATGGCCCTGCAGGCGCGGCAGCTGATCAGGTGGTCCCATTGCATGCGCCACTGCACGAAGCGGGCATGGCGCCGCCGCAGCTCCTCGTAGCTGCCTGCAAGCAGCGTGCAGCGGCGGCCCGGCCGCGCCCAGGCCTGCAGCTCGGCGACCACGGCGCGCTCGCCGAGCGGCCAGTCGGCGAAGTCGGCATCGGCCAGGATCAGCTCGGCCCAGCCGGCGCGCGCGGCCGCCTGCAGACCGGCGCACAACCACTGGTGGAACTGCGCGCGGCCCGCGAAGCGGCCCTGCGGCAGCGCCGGCGCGGCGTCCTCAGCCATGCGGTAGCGGCTGCAGCCAGCCGTCTTCGCACCATTGCGCGAGCAGTTCGCGCGCGCCCTCGCTGGCGCCGGCGACCTCGCGTGCCGACAGGCGGCGCAGGTCCGCCAGGCGCTGCATGAGGCGCGCATCGCGGCCGCCGGCGCGCCAGCTCTCACCGTTCAGGTAGACATGGCCGGCGTCGTAGAGCATGCGGCTGCGCCGGTCCAGCGCGACGCCGCAGCCCTCGGGCAGGTCCGCGCCCTCGCCGAACCAGACCTGCGCCTTGGGTTCGCTCAGGATTTCGCCGAGCGCGCAGTCCAGTGCGGCCGGGTCGTCCAGCAAAGCGCGCAGGGCATCGGCCGCAAACGAGCGCACCTCGACCGGCACGGCGGCCGGCTGTGGCGTGGCCGTCTGCTTGGGATCGCGGTACAGCGCAGCGCCCAGGCTCTCCTCTGCCGTGTCGGCCAGCCGCTGCAGCAGCTCGCGGGCGATGCCACCGCGGCTGGGCGCCCTGAAGCCGATGGAATACGTCATGCACTCGCCGACCGCCACGCCGTCGTGCGCGTAGCGCGGCGGCAGGTAGAGCATGTCGCCGGGCTCCAGCACGTATTCCTCTTCGGGTTCGAAGGCCGCCAGGATCTTGAGCGGCACGCCCTCTTGCAGCTGGAAGTCGCGCTGGCGGCCGATGCGCCAGCGGCGCTGGCCATGGGCCTGCAGCAGGAACACGTCGTAGCTGTCGAAGTGCGGACCGACGCCCCCGCCGTCCGTGGCATAGCTGATCATCACATCGTCCAGCCGCGCGTCGGGCACGAAGCGAAAGGCCTGGAGCAGCGCATGAATGCCATCGCTGTGCAGGTCCACGCCCTGCACCAGCAGCGACCATTGGCGCCGGCTCAGCGGCGGCAGTGCGCGCCGCGCGAACGGGCCGTGCTGGAGCGTCCAGCCCTTGGCGCCCTGCTGCACCAGGCGGGACTCCACGCCCTCCTGCTCCGCCAGCGCGAACAGCGCAGAACGTTCCAGCAGGGCCTTGAAGCCGGGGATGGCGCCACGCACCAGCAGGGGCTTTTTCTGCCAGTGCCTGCGCATGAAGCGTTCGGGCGAAAGGCCGCCCAGCAGCGGCAGGGGTTGGGTCGTGTCCATGGAGTCCTGTGCAAAAACGCCATCGCCCCGCGCGGATGCCGGCGGGGCGAAGCTGCGACAATTCTTCCATGGAAATCATCCCCCAATGCGTCGTGGCGCTGACCTGGACCCTCAAGGACACGCTGGGCGAAGACCTGGACGTGCTGAGCGACCCCGTGGAATTCCTGGTCGGCGGCGACGATCTGCTGGCCAAGGTCGAAGAGGCCTTGCAGGGCCATGTGGCCGGCGACCAGCTGCACCTGCACCTGGAACCCGAGGACGCCTTCGGCGACTTCAACGAAGAGCTGATCTTCCTGGAGCCGCGCGCGCTGTTCCCCGACGTGCTCGAGGAAGGCATGAGCTTCGAGGGCACGGCCCTGCCCCAGGGCCTGTCGGCGGGCATTCCCCGCAACCGCATGTACACGGTGACCGAGATCTACCCCGAGCACGTGGTGCTGGACGGCAACCACCCGCTGGCCGGCATCGCGCTGCGCCTGTCGCTGACGGTCAACGCCGTGCGCGAGGCGACCGAGGACGAGATCGGCCGCGGCACGGCCGGCACGGGCTTCTTCAAGGTCCAGGTGCCGGTGGCCGGCAACGACACCCTGCACTGAAGCGCTGCGCCGCGGCTCAGGCGGTCCCGGTAGAACCGTAACCGCCCGCCCCGCGGGCGGAAGCTTCGAAGTCCTGCACGATGTTGAATTTGGCCTGCACCACGGGCACCACCACCAGCTGCGCGATGCGCTCCAGCGGCTGCACGGTGTAGGCCGTGCTGCTGCGGTTCCAGGCGCTGACCATGAGCTGGCCCTGGTAGTCGCTGTCGATCAGTCCCACGAGGTTGCCGAGCACGATGCCGTGCTTGTGGCCCAGGCCCGAGCGCGGCAGGATCATGGCGGCGTAGCCCGGGTCGGCCAGGTGGATGGCGATACCGGTGGGCACCAGTTCCCAGGCGCCGGGTGCCAGCAGCAGCGGCGCGTCCAGGCAGGCGCGCAGGTCCAGGCCGGCACTGCCCGGCGTGGCATAGGCCGGCAGCTGTTCGGCCATGCGGGGGTCGAGGATCTTGACGTCGATGTTCATGGTTTGGGCTGGAGCAGCTTACGCCACGGCAGGTGGCGCAAGCGCAAAAAGGCGAAGACGAGGTAGGCCAGGCCGACCAGCCCGCCCCAGGGCGCGAGCAGCGGCACGGCCGCGGACAGCATGAGCCAGGCGACGTACGCGAACAGCGCGCCCTGCGCAACCTGGCGCAGCGGGGAGAAGGGCCTGGCGGCCGCGGGGATGGTCTTGGGCACGGGCGTGCGCGGAGGGCGTTTGGGCGCAGGCGCGGCGGCCGGGGGTTGTGGCCGGGTCAGTTGCTCGATGTAGCGCGCAAAGTCGCCATCGGGCGGTGTGTCGTAGGGAGAGGGCATCAGCGCAAGCGCGTGGCGATCTCGGCCACGAGCTGGCGCGCCAGCGCCAGCTTGGGCGCATGGGGCAACTCGCGCGCGCCGGCTTCGTCGACCAGCAGCAAGGCGTTGTGATCCTGGCCGAAGGTCGCGGGGCCGATATTGCCCACCAGCAGCGGCACGCCCTTGCGTGCCCGTTTGGCCTCGGCGTTCTGCAGCAGGGCCTCGCTCTCGGCCGCGAAGCCCACGCAGTAGAGCTTGCCGCTTCGCGCACGGTCCGACTGCGCCACGCGCGCCAGCACGTCGGGGTTCTCGACGAAGGCCAGGGCCGGCACCTGGCCCGAGCCGTCCTTCTTGATCTTCTGTTCGGCGGCAACGGCCGGCCGCCAATCGGCCACGGCCGCCGTGGCCACGAACACGGTGGCCGCATCCACATGCCGCTCCACCGCTGCCAGCAGGTCCTGCGCCGAGCGCACGTCCACGCGCGCGACGCCGCGCGGCGTGGCCAGGTGCACGGGCCCGGCCACCAGCGTGACGCGGGCGCCGGCCTCGCGCGCGGCGCGCGCGATCGCAAAGCCCATCTTGCCGCTGGACAGGTTGGTGATGCCGCGCACCGGGTCGATGGCCTCGAAGGTCGGCCCGGCCGTGACCAGCACATGCTGGCCCGCGAGCGGCTTGGGTGCCAGGTGGGCGATCAGGTCCAGGGCGATCTCAGCCGGCTCCAGCATGCGGCCGTCGCCGGTCTCGCCGCAGGCCTGCGGGCCGCTGCCCACGCCCAGCAGCACCGCACCGTCGGAAGCCAACTGCGCCATGTTGCGCTGGGTCGCAGGGTGCAACCACATCTCGCGGTTCATGGCCGGCGCCACCAGCAGCGGCACGCGCTGCATCGGCCGTGCCAGGCACAAGAGGCTCAGCAGTTCGTCGGAGCGGCCCTGCACCAGCCGCGCGATGAAGTCCGCGCTGCACGGCGCCAGCACGATCGCATCGGCCTCGCGCGAGAGGTTGATGTGCGGCATGTTGTTGGGCTCGCGCGCATCCCATTGCGAGCCGTACACGGGCCGGCCCGACAACGCCTGCATGGTCACGGCGGTGATGAACTGTTCGGCCGCCTCGGTCATGACCACCTGCACGGTCGCGCCCTGCTTGACGAGCAGCCGGCACAGCTCGGCCGACTTGTAGCAGGCGATGCCGCCGGTCAGGCCCAGCACGATGTGGCGGCCGGCCAGGTCGCCTGCCGCGCCCGGCGCAGGCTGGGCAGAGTTGTCCATGGGGTTCCCTCGTTGACGTGGGGGCGCAATTTAGCAGACAGGCCGAGGCCACCCGCAGGCGCACCACGATGGGGCCGGGCGCCCTTCTATAATCTCGCTTTACCACCTCCCCGGGAACGTTTTCCCGACCCTGACATGACCAAATTCGTCTTCGTCACCGGCGGTGTGGTGTCCTCCCTCGGCAAGGGAATCGCCTCAGCCTCCCTTGCTGCGATCCTGGAATCGCGTGGCCTGAAGGTCACCCTCATCAAGCTCGATCCGTACATCAACGTCGATCCCGGCACGATGTCGCCGTTCCAGCATGGCGAAGTGTTCGTCACCGACGACGGCGCCGAGACCGACCTGGACCTGGGCCACTACGAACGCTTCATCAACACGCGCATGCGGCGCGCCAACAACTTCACCACGGGCCGGATCTACCAGTCCGTGCTGGAGAAGGAGCGCCGTGGCGATTACCTGGGCAAGACGGTCCAGGTGATCCCGCACGTGACCAACGAAATCCAGGAATACGTCAAGCGCGGCGCCGGTGTCGGCACGCCGGACGCGGTGGACGTGGCCATCGTCGAGATCGGCGGCACCGTGGGCGACATCGAGTCGCTGCCCTTCCTGGAAGCCGTGCGCCAGATGAGCCTGCGCATGGGCCCGAACCAGGCCGCCTTCGTGCACCTGACCTATCTGCCCTGGATCGCCGCGGCCGGCGAGCTCAAGACCAAGCCCACGCAGCACACGGTGCAGAAGCTGCGCGAGATCGGCATCCAGGCCGACGCGCTGCTGTGCCGCGCCGACCGCCGCATCCCCGACGAAGAAGCCGAGAAGATCTCCCTGTTCACCAACGTGCCGCGCTGGGGCGTGATCTCCATGTGGGACGTGGACACCATCTACAAGGTGCCGCGCATGCTGCACGAGCAGGGCCTGGACGGCCTGATCTGCGACAAGTTGCGCCTGAACACGCCGCCGGCCAAGCTCAAGCGCTGGGACGACCTGGTGTATGAGACCGAGCACCCGCAGCACGAGGTCAACATCGCCATGGTCGGCAAGTACGTCGACCTGTCGGACAGCTACAAGTCGCTCAACGAGGCGCTTCGCCACGCCGGCATGCGCAACCATGCGCGCGTCAAGATCAGCTACATCGACTCGGAGACCATCACGCCGGGCAACGTGGCGCAGCTGGCGCAGTACGACGCCGTGCTGGTGCCGGGCGGCTTCGGCAAGCGCGGCGTCGAGGGCAAGATCTGCGCGGCGCGCTATGCGCGTGAGCAGCGCGTGCCCTACCTGGGCATCTGCCTGGGCATGCAGGTCGCGACCATCGAGTTCGCGCGCCATGTGGCGGGCCTGGCCCATGCCAACAGCACCGAGTTCGAGCCCACCGCGCCGCACCCCGTGATCGCGCTGATCACCGAGTGGAAGGACGCCGACGGCAGCATCAAGACGCGCGACGAGAACTCCGACCTGGGCGGCACCATGCGCCTGGGCGCGCAGAGCTCGGACGTGGCCAAGGGCACGCTGGCGCACAAGATCTACGGCGACGTGGTGACCGAGCGCCACCGCCACCGCTACGAGGCCAACGTCAAGTACCTGGACAAGCTGCGCGCTGCCGGCCTCGTGATCTCCGCGCTGACGCAGCGCGAGCAACTCACCGAGATCGTCGAGCTGCCGCAGAGCCAGCACCCCTGGTTCATGGGCGTGCAGTTCCACCCCGAGTTCAAGTCCACGCCCTGGGACGGCCACCCGCTGTTCAACGCCTTCGTCAAGGCGGCGCTGGACCACCAGCAGGCCCAACTGCCCCAGCCCACGGAACCGGCCACCACGGCCTGATCGCCCACCACCGAAAGACCCGACCGCATGCCCAGCGCCTACATCCTTGCCGACGTCACCGTCACCAACCCTGCACAGTACGAGGAGTACAAGAAGTGGTCCACGGCCGCGATGCAGGCGCATGGCGCCGAGGTCTGTGTGCGCGGCGGCAAGGTCGAGGTGCTGGAAGGCGACTGGTCGCCGAGCCGGCTGGTCATGCTCAAGTTCCCCAGCGTCGAGGCCGCCAAGGCCTTCGACGCCTCGCCCGAGTACGGCAAGGCGCGCGCGGCACGCCAGGGCGCGGCCATCATGCGCATGATCGTGGTCGAAGGCGTCTGAAGCGCCCGCCCCAAGGATTCCCTAGCTCTTAGAAAGACGTAGCAATGAGTGCCATCGTAGACATCGTGGGTCGCGAGATCCTGGACAGCCGCGGCAACCCCACCGTCGAATGCGACGTGTTGCTGGAATCCGGCACCATGGGCCGCGCGGCCGTGCCCTCGGGCGCCTCCACCGGTTCGCGCGAAGCCATCGAGCTGCGCGACGGCGACAAGAGCCGCTACCTGGGCAAGGGCGTGCTCAAGGCCGTCGAGCATGTCAACACCGAGATCAGCGAAGCCGTGCTGGGCCTGGACGCCTCCGAGCAGGCCTTCCTGGACAAGACGCTGATCGACCTGGACGGCACCGAGAACAAGTCGCGCCTGGGCGCCAACGCCATGCTGGCCGTCTCCATGGCCGTGGCCCGCGCCGCCGCCGAGGAATCGGGCCTGCCGCTGTACCGCTACTTCGGCGGCATGGGTGGCGTCTCGCTGCCGGTGCCGATGATGAACGTCATCAACGGCGGTGCCCACGCCAACAACTCGCTGGACCTGCAGGAGTTCATGATCATCCCGGTCGGCGCACCGAGCTTTCGCGAAGCCCTGCGCTATGGCACCGAGACCTTCCACGCGCTCAAGAAGATCCTGCACGACCAAGGCATCAGCACCGCCGTCGGCGACGAAGGCGGCTTCGCCCCCAGCGTGGCCAGCCACGAGGCCGCGATCCAGATGATCCTGCAGGCCATCGAGCAGGCCGGCTACAAGCCCGGCGAGCAGATCGCCCTGGGCCTGGACTGCGCGGCC
The DNA here is from genome assembly GCF_014652235.1 of Pseudorhodoferax aquiterrae. Lineage (GTDB taxonomy): Bacteria > Pseudomonadota > Gammaproteobacteria > Burkholderiales > Burkholderiaceae_C > Pseudorhodoferax > Pseudorhodoferax aquiterrae. The sequence goes on along the minus strand of NZ_BMYK01000005.1, from coordinate 167,899 downwards.
TCCGAGTTCTACAAGGACGGCAAGTACGTGCTGGAGGGCGAAGGCCTGTCGCTGTCCAGCGAAGAGTGGACCGCCATGCTCTCGGGCTGGTGCGACAAGTACCCCATCATCAGCATCGAGGACGGCATGGCCGAAGGCGACTGGGATGGCTGGAAGCACCAGACCGAGGTGCTGGGCAAGCGCGTACAGCTGGTGGGCGACGACCTGTTCGTGACCAACACCAAGATCCTGCAGCAAGGCATCGAGCGCGGCATCGCCAACTCCATCCTGATCAAGATCAACCAGATCGGCACGCTGTCGGAGACCTTCGCCGCCATCGAGCTGGCCAAGACCTCGGGCTACACCTCGGTCATCAGCCACCGTTCGGGCGAGACCGAAGACTCCACCATCGCCGACATCGCGGTGGGCACCAACGCCGGCCAGATCAAGACCGGCTCGCTGTCGCGCTCGGACCGCATGGCCAAGTACAACCAGCTGCTGCGCATCGAGGAAGACCTCGGCGACGTCGCGCGCTACCCGGGCCGCCGCGCGTTCAACGTGCTGCGCTGAGCGTCCCGCTCCCACCCTCTGCTTCCGTCGCCGTTCCCATGGGCTCGCGCTTCGTTCCGGCCGTGCTGCTGGTGCTGCTGGCCGTCGTGCACGCCCAGCTATGGTTCGGCCGCGGCAGCATCTCCAATGTGGCCGAGCTGCAGGAGCGGCTGATCGACCAGCAGGCCGCCAACGCCAAGGCCCAGGCCGTCAACGACCGGCTCGCGGCCGAGGTGGCCGACCTCAAGGACGGCCTGGAGATGGTGGAAGAAAAGGCCCGTGGCGAACTGGGCATGGTCAAGCCCAACGAACTGTTCGTGCAACTCACCCGCTGATGCCCGAGCCGCTGCGCGCCCTGTGGCTGTGGCTGCTGGAGCCGGCCTTCACGCTGTGGGGCGTGGCCAGCAGCTGGCTCGAGATTGTTGCCGTGCTGCTGGCGCTGGCCATGGTGGGTTTCAACATCCGCGAGCGGCACTGGGGCTGGCCTCTGGCCGCCGTGAGCTCGCTGCTCTATTTCGGACTGTTTTCGCGCAGCAAGCTCTACGGCGATGCGGCGCTGCAGATCTTCTTCGCCAGCGTCGCCCTGTGGGGCTGGTTCAACTGGCTGCGCGGTCACCGGCCCGATGGCTCGGCGCTGCGCGTGGCGCGCCTGTCCGCGGCGGGCTGCTGGGCCGTGGTGGCGGCCTGCGCTGTGCTGTGGCCGCTGGTGGCGCTGTTCCTGATGCGCTTCACCGACACCGATGTGCCCTGGTGGGACGCCTTTCCCACGGCCGTGAGCCTGGTCGGCCAGTACCTGCTGGGCCGCAAGTACATCGAGAACTGGCTGGTCTGGCTGGTCGTCAACACCGTCAGTGTGGGCCTGTTCGCCTACAAGGGCCTGTGGCTGACCACGCTGCTCTACGCGCTGTTCATCGGTCTGAGCTGGCTGGGCTGGCAGGCCTGGAAACGCCGGCTCGTGGCGGCCGTCCCGGGCTCCCCGTGACACTGCGCATCGCGCTGCTCGGGGCCGAGAGCAGCGGCAAGACCGCGCTGTCGCAGGCGCTGGCGCAATCGCTCACCGCGCGCGGGCTGACCGTGGAACTGGTGCCCGAGCTGCTGCGCCAGTGGTGCCTGGACGCCGGCCGCACGCCGCGTGCGGACGAGCAGGAAGGCATCGCCCGCGCCCACGCCGATGCCATCGCCCGCGCCGGCGCCAGGGCACCGGACCTGCTCATCGCCGACACCACGCCGCTCATGGTCGCCGTCTACAGCGACCTGCTGTTCGCCGACCGCACGCTGTACCCGTTCGCGCTGGAGCACCAGCGCAGTTACGCCCTGACCCTGGTCATGGGGCTGGACCTGCCCTGGGTGGCCGACGGCATCCAGCGCGACGGCCCACAGGTGCAGGCGCCCGTGGACGCGCTGGTGCGTGCAGCGCTGGACCGCGCCGGCCTGCCCTTCCAGGTGGTCTACGGCCACGGCCCTGCGCGGCTGGCCCGCGCCGAGCGCGCGCTGCGCGCCCTGCCCGTGCTCGCCCCCCGGTTGGGCGCCCTGCCCGACGCGCCGGCCGCCGCCCGCTGGCGCTGCGCCTGCGATGGCGACGCGGCCTGCGAGCACCGGCTGTTCCGCCGGTTGCAGGGCTACTGAACCGACTGGCTGCCCGGCGGCAGCGAGCCCGGCGCGGCGAAGATCTGCGCCGCGTCGACCGCGTCGAAGCGGTAATGCTGGCCGCAGAACTCGCAACCCACCTCGATGTCGCCGCGCTCGGCCAGGATGGACTCGGCTTCGGCCTGCCCCAGGCCGCGGATCATCTGCGCCACGCGCTCGCGGCTGCAGGTGCAGGCGAAGCGCGGGCCGGCCTCGCCCGTGAGCGGCGCGAAGGTCAGCACGCGCTCTTCCCAGAACAGGCGGCGCAGCACGGTGTCGATGTCCAGCGTCAGCAGTTCCTCGCGCTTGAGCGTGCTGGCCAGGTGGGCGATGCGGTTGAAGTCCTCGTTCTGGCCCTGGGTGTCGGCTTGCGCCGCATCCTCGCCCTCGCTGGCCTGGCCGGCCAGGTTGGCCTCGCCCTTGACGGGCAGGCGCTGGATCAGCAGGCCGGCCGCCACCTGGGCGTCGGCTGCCAGCACCAGCACGGTGTCGAGCTGCTCGCTGTGGCGCATGTAGTGCTGCAACACCTCGGCCATGCGCTCGAAGCCCTGGCCCTCGCCGTCGCTGAGCGCCACCACACCCTGGTAGGGCTGCTGGCCGGGCTGCTTGCGCGCCGGGTCCAGCGTGATCGCGCAGCGCCCCTGGCCATTCTGGTTGATGAGTTCGGACAGGGCGGCACCGTTCTCGACCGCGCCGCTCAGCGAGGCCGTGGCCCGCACGCGCAGATCGGACTGCACCTCCACCACCGCCAGTTTGAGCGGGCCGTCGCCGAACACCTGCAGCACCAGCGCACCATCGAACTGGATGCCGGACTGCATCAGCACGGCGGCCGCCGTCATCTCGCCCAGCAGCGACTGCACGGGCGCCGGGTAGGCACCCGCCGTGGTGTTGGACGCGCGCCGGCGGAGCACCTCCTGCCAGGCGTCGGTCAGGCGCACGATGGCCCCCCGCACGGGCAGGCCGTCGAACAGAAACTTGCGCAATTCACTCATTTCTGCACCCTTCGGCCTGCGGCCGGTCCCGCCGAGCGGGAGCGCGCTTGTTTGGGGCGGCCCGGCACGGCGCGCATCAGCCGATCTTCCTCAAGCCCGCGCGGTAGCGCCGGGCGTTGTCCATGTAATGCCGCGCGCTGCGGCGCAGGCCCTCGATCTGCTCGGGCGTCAGCTGGCGCACCACCTTGGCGGGGCTGCCGACGATCATCGAGCCGTCCGGGAATTCCTTGCCCTCGGTCACGAGCGCCCCCGCGCCGACCAGGCAGTTGCGGCCGATCTTCGCGTTGTTGAGCACGATGGCGCCGATGCCGATCAGCGACTCGTCGCCCACCGTGCAGCCGTGCAGCATGACCTGGTGGCCCACGGTGACGTGCTTGCCGATGGTGAGGGGCACGCCTTCGTCGGCGTGCAGCACGCTGTTGTCCTGGATGTTGCTGCCCTCGCCCACCGAGATCGGCCCACTGTCGCCGCGGATCACCACGCCGGGCCAGACGCTGCTGTCCGGCCCCAGGGCCACGCCGCCGATGACCTGGGCGCTCTCGGCCACCCAGGCCGTCTCGGCCACCTGGGGCGTGCGTTCATCCAATGCGTACAAAGCCATCTTGCGTCCTCGTGGTGGTGTCCGGGTCATTGTAGGGAGGCGTCCGGCTGCTGCAGGGCGGCCAGCTCGGCCTCGCTGAAGCCGGCCGCGCGCCGGGCCTCCAGATTGAACGGGCCCTTGAGCCGCGGCGCCCCGTACTGGCGTGCCAGCGCCGCGTAGGTGGCGACCGGCTCCAGCCCGCGCGCCCGGCACAGCCAGCCGTACCAGTGGTTGCCGATGGCCACGTGGCCGACCTCGTCGGCCAGGATCACGTCCAGGATCTCGCCCGCACGCCGGTCGCCTGCAGCAACCAGCTTGGCGCGGATCGGCGGCGCGGCATCCAGGCCGCGCGCCTCCAGCGTGCGCGGCACCAGGGCCAGCCGCGCGAGCAGATCGTCCTGCGTCTTCTCGGCCATGTCCCACAGGCCGCTGTGGGCCGGGAAGTCGCCATAGGCGTGGCCCGACTCTGCCAGATGTGCGGCCAGCAGCTGGAAGTGCAAGGCCTCCTCGCGCGCCACACGGGCCCAGTCGCGGTAGAAGGCCTCGGGCAGTCCGTCAAAGCGCCACAGGATGTCGCAGGCCAGGTTGATGGCGTTGAATTCGATGTGGGCCAGCGCGTGCAGCAACACGGCACGGCCCGCGGGGGTGTGCACCGGCCGCGGCTTGAGCTGCTGGTGCGGCACCAGCATGGGCTGCGCCGGCCGGCCCGGCACCGCGGCCGGCGCCTCGAGCCGCTGCTGCGCGTCCAGCGGCAGGCCATCGTCCAGCGCACGCGCGCGCACGGCCTTGCGCGCGGGCGCGCTTTCGCAGAGCGCGGCCAGCGCGGCGGGACGCAGGCCGGCTTCGATGTTCGGAGATTGGGTCAAGTGTCGGAGCCCATTGGAAAGAGATGGCGTACGAATGAAACGCAGCGCCCTAGAATTCGCCAAGACTCCATTCTGGTTGAACCGCCACGCCCCCATGACCGTTGCCGATACCGCGTCCATGCTGATCGCCCGCCAGCCCATCGTGGACAAGCGCCGGGCGGTGTTCGGCTACGAGTTGTTCGACCGCTCCCACCCCGCGGACGCGCACGCGCCTGCGCACGACGTAGCCCTGGTGTTCAGCGCATTGGCGCATACCGGCAGCGAGGCCCTGGTCGGCCAGTTCGCGATCTTCGTCAACAGCACCCACAACAGCCTGGCCGGCGGCCACCTGGATCTGGTGCAGCCCGAGCGGCTGGTGCTGGAGATCGAGGGCATCGCAGGCGACGCGCCCGCCGAGATCGAAGCGCATTCGCACGCGCTGCATGGGCTGCGCAAACGGGGGTTTCGCCTGGCCTTCAGCCAACAGGTGCTCGAGCCGGCCTATGCCAGCTGGCAGCCGCTGGCCGACTTCATCAAGCTGGACCTCGCGGACATCGACCCGATGCAGTTGCCCAAGCTGATCCAGGCCGCGCTGACCCGCACCGGCGCGCGGCTGATCGCCGAGAAGACCGAGACCGCCGCCCAGTACGAGCAGCTGGTCGGCTACGGCGTGGAGCTGTTCCAGGGCTACTGGTTCGCCAAGCCGGACCTGATCAAGACGCGCCTGCTCGCGCCCTCGCAGGCCAACGTGATCCAGCTCATCAACCTGGTGCGCAACCAGGCCAGCACCGACGAGATCGAGCAGGTGCTCAAGAAGGACGCGATGCTGGGCTTCAACCTGATGCGCCTGATCAACTCCTCGGGCTTCGGGCTCACGCGCGAAATCACCTCCTTCCGCCAGGCCGTGATGCTGCTGGGCCTGAAGAAGCTGTTCCGCTGGGCCGCACTGCTGCTGACCACGGCGGCGGCCGGCGCAGCCTCGCCGGTGGTGGGCAGCACGGCGGTGGTGCGCGGCCGGCTCATGGAGCTGCTGGCGGCCGAGTCCATGTCGCCCGAGGAATGCGACGCCGCCTTCGTGGTCGGTGTGTTCTCGCTGCTGGACACCATGCTGGGCATGCCCATGGAGCAGGCCGTGGGCCTGCTGACGCTGCAGCCGCCCATCGTCGACGCGCTGCTGCACGGCAACGGGCCGTATGCCGACCTGCTGGCACTGGCGCAGGCCTGCGAAACCGGCGATGCCGAGGCCTTCCGCCGCGCCACGGCGGCCCTGCACCTGACCGAGCGCCAGGTCAGCCTGGCGCACCTGGATGCGCTGGCCTGGGCCGACGCCCTGGTCGAGTGAGCCCCACCCCGCCACACCGGCCGACGCATCCCGCCCCCTGCCAAGAACCGCCTGCCCGCACGGAGCCTGCACCATGTCCATCATCCCCGACGCGCTGACACCGATGAAGCCCGCGGGCGATGACAACCAGGTCGTGATCGCGCGCCAGGCCATCGTGGACGACACCCGCACGGTGCTCGGCTACGAGCTGTTCGACCGCTCGACCTCGCCCAGCCAGCACACGGCCGACAGCGATGCCGCCCTGCTGTTCAACGCGCTGTCGTTCGCCGACACCGAGACCTTGGTCGGCAACAAGCTGGTGTTCATCAACTGCACGCACGAAAGCCTGGCCGGGGGCCACCTGGAGCTGATCCATCCGGACAAGGTGGTGCTGGAGGTGCCGCCGGTGCCCGGGCACGACCCCGCGCTCATCGCGAGGATGGCCGAGGTCATGCACAAGCTGCACAAGGAAGGCTTTCGCTTCGCCTTCAACCACAGCGTCCTGACGCGCGGCTATGCGCCCTGGCGCCCGCTGGCCGCCTACATCAAGCTGGACCTCATGGTGCTGTCCGGCGACAAGGTCGAGGCCTTCGTGCAGTTCGCCCGCAGCAACACCAGCGCCCAGCTGGTGGCCGAAAAGGTGGAAACCGGCGAGCAGCACAAGCTGCTGGCCGGCTACGGCGTCAAGCTGTTCCAGGGCTACTGGTTCGCCAAGCCGACCATGGTCAAGGCCCTGACCATCCGCCCCTCGCAGGCGACCATCCTGCGGCTCGTCAACCTGGTGCGCAACCAGGCCGGCAGTGCCGAACTGGAGGAGCTGCTCAAGCGCGACCCCACGCTGTCGTTCAACCTGCTGCGCTTCATCAACGCTTCGGGCTTCGGCCTGAACTGCGAGATCACCTCCTTCCGCCACGCGGTCATGATCCTCGGCATGCAAAAGCTGTTGCGCTGGGCGGCGCTGCTCCTGAGCACGTCGCGCAGCGGCGGCCCGCCCCCGGCCATCGGCCAGACCGCGGTGGTGCGCGGCCGCCTCATGGAGCTCTTGACGGCCGAGCTGCTGTCGCCCGAGGAATGCGACAACGCCTTCACGGTGGGTGTGTTCTCGTTGCTGGACAGCATGCTGGGCGTGCCCATGGCCAAGGCGCTCGAATCGGTGGCCCTGCCCGAGCCGGTCGTCGATGCGCTGCTGCACCGCCGCGGCCTGTACGCCCCCTTCCTCGAACTGACCGAGGCCTGCGAGCGCGGCGATGACGCGGTGTTCGCCCGCGTCGCCAACGCGCTGGCGCTGTCGAGCCGGCAGGTCAACATGGCGCACCTGCAGGCGCTGGCCTGGGCCGAGACGGCCTGAGGGCCGATGCCGCGCGGAGCCGGCCCATCCGGCTCCCCCGCGCAGCCCTGCACGGCCCTTGCGGACGCCGCCATGCCGCGGCCCGCAGCCGACCGGCGATGCGTCCGCATGCCACCTGCCGGCCCAGCGCACCGCCGGTGCGCCTTTCCCCCACGATGCGGCGGCTTTCGCCCTTGCCCGCGCTGTAGGCCAGCCACGGACATGGCGCACATGCTGATGCGCCCACGGCCTACAAGGAGGCCACCGGCGGCCGCGCAGTATCGCGTGCTGAAACCGGATGCAACAGCGACGCTGCAGTGCAGCAACAGGGGAAAGCGATGGATTTGCAGCAGGCAAGGGCCTTGGCTCTGATCGAGGAGCACCGCCGGGACGACGCGTGCATCACCTTGCACGATTCCGGCTACGGGGACCTGGCCGACCAATGGCTGCAGGCCAGCAGCGAGTTCGAGACCGTGGCGCGCAACCGGCTCGAACCCGCCGCCCTGGAAGGCATGGAGGCACCCGTCAATACCGACGTCCTGCGCGCCTACGCGCGCATGTGCATGAGCTGGTCACGCATTGTGCAACTGCGGGACCAGGCCCTGGGCTGGATGGAACGCCGGGACTGAGCCGTGCGCCGCAGCGCTCAAGCGGCGCTGCGCAACGCTGCCACCATCTCCTGCAGCAAGCGCTCGAGTTCGTCGACTTCGAAGGGCTTGGTCAGCGCCCGCACATGAGGGCCCATCGCGGCCAGCTCGCCCCCCATGTCATAACCGGAGCACAGCAGCACATGTTGCGCCGGTTTGCGCGCCAGCAACTGCTGCGCCAGTTCCACGCCCGACAGCCCTGGCAGCCCCACGTCGGTGATCAGGATGTCGCAATCGTCCTGCGCCAGCAGCGCCAGCGCCTCCTCGCCGGTGCCGCAGACCGTCACGGCGTAGCCGGGCTCCTCCTCCAGCAGCATGGCAATGGAATCGCGCAGGTCTTCGTTGTCTTCGACGTACAGGATGCGGGTCTGGGGCATGGAGGCAGTGTCTAGAAGCGGTACTTGAGCCCGATGCTGGTGGACCGGACCCAGCCATTGTCGTCGCCGGCGTAATCGAAGCGGTGGCGCTGCCAGTCCAGCACGGCCGACCAGTTGTTGCTGAAGGCCCAGTCCACCCCGAGCCCGTAGGCCGGCCCCCAGCCGCTCGCGCGGCCGGTGGCAATGCCGGCACCGGGCGCCGCATCGATGCGCGTGCGGCCCCAGGTCGTGCCGACGCGGCCGAACACGCCGAACCCGGCGCCGACCGGCGCACGCCCCATCAGGCTGAAGTTCACCCCTTCGGCGCGGGTCTCGCCGCCTGCGCGCTCGACCTCGCCCATGCTCAGCAAGCCGATTTCCGCACCGAAGTAGGGGCTGAACATGCCGCCCACGTAGGCATGGCCCGACAGGTTGGGCTGGTCGCAGCCGCCGATGCCGCAGTCCAGCCGGTAGCTCGGGCGGCCCAGGCTCAGCCCGGCATAACCGCCCGGCAGCCAGCTGCTGCGGCGCAGTTCGTAGTTGGGGCCGGAGGGTGGCGACGATGGGGTACTGCCGCCCTGCGCGAAAGCGCAGGCACCTGCCAGCAGACCGACGGCCAGAGCCGCACGCGTTCGCAAGCTGTCCATACGTCCTCCTTGGGCGGGCCAGCGCGCCCGACGAGCGCATTCTCGCCATCGGCCCGCCAGACCATTGTGGGACAAAAGGCCGTCCGCGGACGCTTTTCTCAGCTTCGCCGTGCGGCCTTGCGGCGCTGGCCGCCTTGGGGGGCGGCGCACTCGTCGCAGCGGCCGTACAGCGTGAGTTCGTGGCGCTCCACCGCGAAGCCGGGCGGCGCCAGTTTCTGCATGTCGCCCGGGCAGGCGTGCACGTCGAACACGCGGTGGCAGACAGTGCAGCTGAAGTGGTGGTGGTGGTGGTGCCCGCCCGGCTCGAAGCGCGGCGCCTCGCCGGGCAGTTCCACGCTCTGCACCTCGCCGGCCTCGGCCAGCTGCTTGAGGTTGCGGTAGACGGTGGCGATGCCCAGCGCCGGCACCTCGGCCTGGGCCGCGGCCAGGATCTCGGTGGGCAGCAGCGGCCGGCCGGCCTGCACCAGGGCCTGGCGGATCGCGTCGCGCTGGCGGGTCGTGCGCTCCACCCCTTACTTCTCCCGGTACTTCTCGACCTTGGCCACGCGCATGGTGTAACCGGCCACGCCCATCGCGGACGGCGCACGTTCGATCTCCAGGCGGCCGTAGACCCAGATCGCCTCCATGGTGCGCAGGCCCGTGAAGGGCTTCTCGGCCCGGCCCAGCAGGATCTGGTTGGAAGGCGGCGGCGGCGTGTGGATGCAGGCGCCGAAGTACGGCACCAGCAGGAACTCGCGGATGCCCTGCTTGCCCTCTTCCAGCGGCACCAGGTAGCCGGGCAGCTTGGCGTCGATGCCGTTCATGGCGGCGACGGTGGGCGCGTTGTCCCAGATCTCGCGCAGCTTGTCCATGAGCTCCTTGGCGCGCGGGTCGGTGTCCTGCAGGCCACCGGTGCCGGCGCTCAGGCCCTGCAGGTCCTTGGACGGGTCCCAGCCGGCCGGCACGAGCTCGGTCCAGGTGATCTCGCGGAACTGCGTGGCGCGGGCGGCCAGCGGCGCGAGGGAGGCAGCGGCACAGGCGGCCAGGGCGGCCCGGCGCGTCGGCATGCGGTCACGGTCTTGGAACATGTCAAATCCTCGGGGTCAGGCCGTCGGCCAGGGACAAACGGTAGGCTCGCCAGCCCGGCACCAGGCTGGCCAGCAATCCGGCCACCAGCAAGGCGGCCAACAGGGTCCATTGTGCTGCGCTCGGCAGCGCCAGCTGCAGGCTGAGGCCGAACTGCGACTGCAGCCAGGGCCCGGTGGCGGCGATGACGGCCCACTGCGCCGCCAGGCCCAGCAGCAGCCCGGCCAGCGTGACCCACAGGCCTTCCAGCGCCAGCAGGCCCATGACCTGCACCGGGCCGGCGCCCACGGCGCGCAGCACGGCCAGTTCGCGCCGGCGCTCGTTGAGGCCGGCCAGCACCACGGCCACCAGGCCCGCCATGCTGACCAGCGCCACCAGGCCCGACATGGCCAGCAGCGCCTGCTCGCCCGGGCCGATCACATCCCACAGCTCGTCCATGGCCACGCCGGGCAGGATGCCCATGACGGGCTCGCCGCTGTAGTTGTTGACCCAGCGCTGCACCGAGAACACCTGCGCCCGGCTCTTGAGGCCGACCAGCGCGGCCGTGACGGACTTGGGCGTGAGGTCGGCCGGCAGCGCCGCGGGCGCACGCCCCGGCAACCGGATGCCGCCGATCCAGTCGGCGTGCAGCGCCTCCATGGCCTGAAGGCTCACCAGCACGCTGCGGTCGATCGGCGTGCCCGTGCGCGCCAGCACGCCCACCACGCCGAAGGGCTTGTCGGCGTGGCTGTCCTGCTCCAGCTCTCCACCGCCATGGGCCAGCGTGATGCGCTGGCCCAGCCCGTAGCCCAGGCGCTCGGCCACCTCGGCGCCGATCACGGCGTCGAACAGCTGGGCGAACGGCTGGCCCTGCGCCAGGCGCAGCGGCTGGCCTTCGCCATGGCGGAAGCGCTCGAAGATCTCCACGCTGGTGCCCATGACCGGAAAGCCGCGGTGCGCATCGCCCAGCGACAGCGGCACGACCCAGGAAACCGCCGGCTGCGCCTTGAGCGCCTGCACCGTGTTCCAGCCGATGTTGTTGCGTGCGCCGCCGACATGGAACACCGAGTACAGCAGCAACTGCACCGAGCCCGTGCGCGGGCCCACGATGAGATCGGTGCCCGAGACGGCCGAGGCGAAACTGTCGCGCAGGTCGCTGCGGATGCGCTCCACGCCCAAGAGCATGAAGGTGGACAGCGCGATCGAGGCGATGGTCAGCGCCAGCGTGAAGCGCCGGTTCCAGGCGCTGCGCAGCGCCAGCACGGCCAGGAAGGGCTTCATGCCACCACCCTCCCCGCTAGCGCGCGGTTGAGTTCGGGCAGCGCCACCTGGCGGCCGAAGCGCGGTGCGAGCCGCCGGTCGTGGCTCACGAACAGCAGCGCGCTGCCGGCACCCGCGCAGGCCGCCAGCAGCAGGTCGACGAAGGCATCGCGCCGGTCTTCGTCCAGCGCCGAGGTCGGCTCGTCGGCGATCACCAGGGCCGGCATGCCGACCAGCGCGCGCGCCGCCGCCACGCGCTGCTGCTGGCCCACCGAGAGCTGGCCAGGCTGGCGCGACCACAGCGCCTCGTCCAGCCCCATGGCCGCCAGCCAGTGGCCGGCCTGCGCGCGGGCCGAGCCGCCCTGCTGCGCGGCGGCGCGCTGGCGCTGCGTGGAAAAGCGACAGGGCAGCAGCACGTTGTCGAGCACGCTCAGGTAGGGCAGCAGGTTGAACTGCTGGAACACGATGCCCACATGGTCCACGCGCCAGCGGTCGCGCGCGGCGCGCGAGAGGCCCCGCCAGTCGCGCCCGGCCAGCAGCACGCGGCCCTGCTGGGGCAGCAGCACGCCGGCGGCCAGCGCCAGCAGGCTGCTCTTGCCGCAACCGCTGGGGCCGTGCACGAACACCGTGTCGCCGGCCGCGACCGTGAAGGCCGGGATGTCCAGGCAGTCGGCCGCGCTGCCCGGCCAGGCGAAGCGCAGCCCCTCGACCTGGAGAACCGGATGGCTCACTTGCCTGCGAGCGGCAAGCGGGCCGCCGCCTTGCGCAGCAGCGTCAGGCTCTGGCCCTTGGGTCCGGCCACCTGGGCGGCCACCGTGCGCACGCCCGGGAAGGCCTCGAACAGGCGCACATCGACGTGCTGCGCGGCCGCGGCCTTGCGGCAATCGAAGTTGGCCGTCAGCACCAGGTCGGCATGGGTCTCGGCATCGGGCGCCGCGGCCGGCGTGGACGCGGCGGAAGCCGCCGGCGCTGCCGCGCCCAGGCCGAGCATAGGCGCCTCGACCACGGAATCGGCCAGCCGGCATTCGCCTGCGGCATCGACCACGAACAGCTTGTCGGCCGCGCGCAACTGCTCGGCCAGCGCCGTCACGCGGCCGCGCTCGGCCACCGAGCGCGGAGCGCGCTCGAAGCCCAGCAGGTCGTGCAGCGGCGATTCCATGCGCAAGCTGATGCGCTGGGCGTCCACGGCGACGTCGAGTTCGATGCGGCCATGGGCGTGGGCCTTGTGGTCGTGCTGCGCGAACGCCGTTGTGGCCAGGGCCAGCGCCAGGCCGCAGGCCGCGAGCAGGCGGCGGGTCGGGAGCAAAGAAGAAATGGGCATGCTGCGTCGTGCTGTTGTCACCGTGCGGACCGCCGCAGCGGCCCGGAAGTTCCCCTACTTGAAGGCCGGCGCCGCAGGCGCATGGTCGTGCGCGTGCTCGCCTGCATGGTCGTGCGGCTGCGTGACACCGTCGTGGCCGTGCCCGTCGTGGTCGCCATGGCCATGGTCGTGGCCGTGGTGCGCCAGCGTGCCCACCACGGCCACGATCGCGATGCCGGCCACCAGCCAGCTGACCTGGGCCGCCGTCTGACGCTTGGTCAGCCGTGTCTGCAGCTGCGGGATCAGGTCGGCCAGCGCGACGTAGACGAAGCTGCTGCTGGCCACCACGAGAAAGTACGGGAGCCAGGCCTGCAGCCGCTCCAGCAGCCACCAGCCGACCAGGCCGCCCAGGGCCGTGACCATGCCGGCCAGCGTCAGCTTGAGCACGGCCACACGCGGCGTGCCGGTGCCACCGTCCAGCACGACGAGGTCGCCGATGTGGTGCGGCACCTCGTGCGCGAGCACGGCCAGCGCCGCCACCGCCCCGAGCGCGGGGCTGACCGCGAAGGCCGAGGCGATCACGATGCCGTCGCCGAAGCAGTGCACGCTGTCGCCGGCCAGCACGGCCCAGCTGCCGCCCTTGCCACCGTGGTGGTGATGGTGGTGGCCGTGGTGGTGGTCCTGGCCATGCGCGTGGCCGTGGTCGGCGTGCTCATGGCCGTGGTGCCACAGCTCCACCTTGTCGAGCAGGAAGAACAACACCAGGCCGGCCAGCAGCACGCCGAACAGCAGCGCGGGGTTCATGCCGCTCTCGAAGGCCTCGGGCAGCAGGTGCACGAAGGCCGTGGCCAGCAGCGCGCCGGCGGCAAAGCTCAGCAGGTAGCGGCGGTCGGCGAGAAGCCGGCGCTGGCGTGCGGCCAGCCGCAGCAGCAGCGCCGCCAGCCACACGCTGCCGACGCCGGCGACCAGGGTGGCGATCAGGATGCCGAGCAGATCCATGGCGGTGCGCGATTCTTCGAAAAAAGAAAGCGAGGGCGGCTGCCCTCGCGAGGCGCTAATGATAACGCATGCTCACTATCGGCATCCGAGCCCTCACACCAGGCCGTCGGCCTTGAACATGGCCTTGATGCCCCGCACCGCCTGTCGGATGCGCGACTCGTTCTCGATCAGGGCGAAGCGCACATGCTCGTCGCCGTGGTCGCCGAAGCCGATGCCGGGCGAGACGCTGACCTTGGCCTTGTCCAGCAGCTGCTTGGAAAACTCGAGCGAGCCCATGGCGCGGTAGGCCTCGGGGATGCGCGCCCAGATGTACATCGAGGCCTTCGGGCACTCGACCTGCCAGCCGGCCTCGGTCAGGCCCTTGTAGAGCACGTCGCGCCGGCGCTGGTACTGCAGCGCGATGTCCTTCACGCACTGCTGGTCGCCCTCCAGCGCGGCGATGGCCGCCACCTGCAGCGGCGTGAAGGTGCCGTAGTCGTGGTAGCTCTTGATGCGCGCCAGCGCCGCCACGAGGTCGGCGTTGCCGACCATGAAGCCCACGCGCCAGCCCGCCATGTTGTAGCTCTTGGACAGCGTGAAGAACTCCACCGCGATGTCGCGCGCGCCCTTGACCTGCATGATGGACGGCGCCTTCCAGCCGTCGAACACGATGTCGGCATAGGCCAGGTCGTGCACGACGAAGATGTCGTGCTTCTTCGCCAGCGCCACCACGCGCTCGAAGAAGTCCAGCTCCACGCATTGCGCCGTGGGGTTGGACGGAAAGCCCAGCACGATCATCTTGGGCTTGGGGTAGCTGCCGCGGATGGCCTTCTCGAGTTCGCCGAAGAAGTCCACGCCCGGCGCCATGGGCACCGAGCGGATGTCGGCACCCGCGATCACGGCGCCGTAGATGTGGATGGGGTAGCTCGGGTCGGGCACCAGCACGGTGTCGCCGCGGTCCAGCGTGGCCAGCATCAGGTGGGCCAGGCCCTCCTTGGAGCCGATGGTCACGATGGCCTCGGTGTCGGCATCGAAAGCCACGCCGTAGCGCTCTTCGTACCAGTGGCAGATCGCACGGCGCAGCCGCGGGATGCCCTTGCTGGCCGAGTAGCCGTGCGTGTCGGGCCGCTGCGCGGCCTCGACCAGCTTGGCCACGATGTGCGGCGGCGTGGCCCCGTCGGGGTTGCCCATGCTCATGTCGATCACGTCCACGCCGGCGCGGCGTGCGGCGAGCTTGCGCTCGGCCGTGATGTTGAACACGTAGGGGGGCAGGCGGTCGATGCGCGCGAAACGGCGCTTGCCTGCAGCAGATGCGGACATGGAGAACTCTCACGTAAGCGCCCGGAACCGTCCGAGCGACGTGGTCGGCAATGGGGCCGACCCGCCGCGATGCTAACGCAGTCGCAAGCTGCGACAAGCGGCCCCGGTGCGACACCTGTCGCCTAGGGAAAGCGGCAATTGAGACACCGGATGCACCGCACCATCATGCGGCGCGGATGCTCCACCGGGCGATCGGCCCGGCCACCCGCCGTGCGCGGCGCCAGACCGCAACGACGAAGCCACGGGACCGCGAGTCCCAGCGCACGAGACCCAGATCAGGAGTCGCAGCCATGTCCAGCGTCAGGTCAAGACACATCGACAACGTGGTCAGGATCGGTACTGCCAACGCATCCAGCCTGTCCGGTGGCGGACCGCAGGCCATCATCCACAAGTCCTGGACACGCTGCATGCAGCAGCACGGCCTGGACCCGACGCGCCCGACGCCCACCCGTATCCTGCCCTCCGATCTGGTGCGCGACCACCAGCAGCGCATGGACGGTTTCATGCGCGTCGCGCGCGCCGGCATGCAGGACCTGTACGGCCGCGTCGCCGACCTGGGCTACATGCTGCTGCTGACCGATGCCGAAGGCATCACCGTCGACTACATCGGCAACCCGGCCTCCGAGTCGCAGTTCAAGGCCGCCGGGCTGTACATCGGCGCCGACTGGAACGAGGCCCATGCCGGAACCTGCGGCGTGGGCACCTGCCTGGTCGAACAGGCCACGATCACCTGCCACCAGGCCGAGCACTTCGACGCCACCCACATCGCGCTGACCTGCACCGCAGCGCCGCTGCGCGCGCCCAGCGGCCAGCTGCTGGGCGTGCTGGACGTGTCCGCGCTGCATTCGCCGCAAGCGCGCGAAAGCCAGCACCTGGTCCAGCACCTGACCGCGATGTACGCGCAGATGATCGAGGACGCCAACTTCCTGCGCTGCTTTGCCAGGCATGCCGTGCTGCGGCTGGGCACCGTGCCGGGGCTGGTGGAGGTCTCGGGTCACGTGATGTTCGCGCTGGACGACGACGGCGTCGTGTGCGGCGCCAACACCGGAGCCAGGCGACACTTCGGCGGCCCTGCCGCCGATCTGGTGGGCCAGCCGATCACGCAGCTGCTGGACATCGGAATGGACGCGCTGCGCCGCATGGCCCGCAGCGGCGCGTCCGAGCCCGTCACGGCCGGCGGTTCGCACAGGAATGCGCAATTCCAGGGGATCCTGATCCCGCCCAAGGGCGCGGGCACGGTCGCATCCGGGCCTGCGGCCACGGACGGCCCCAAGCCGCAGGCCCTGGTGCGCAGTGCGGACCACGCGGACACCCGCAGGTCGGATGCACTCGACCGCCTGCTCGGCGACGACGCGGTGATGCGCCGCCTCGTCGACCAGTCCAAACGCCTGGTGGACAGCCACGTGCCCCTGTTGATCCGCGGCGAAACCGGCACCGGCAAGGAAGTGCTCGCACGCGCCCTGCATGCGTACAGCGCGCGTGCCGCCCAGCCTTTCGTGGCGGTCAACTGCGCGTCGATCCCGGAGAGCCTGATCGAGAGCGAACTGTTCGGCTACATGCCGGGCAGCTTCACCGGCGGCAGGAGCAAGGGCATGAAAGGACTGATCGCCCAGTCCGACGGCGGCACGCTGTTCCTGGACGAGATCGGCGACATGCCACTGGCGCTGCAGACACGCTTGCTGCGCGTGCTCGCGGAATCCGAGGTCCTGCCGCTCGGTGCGGAGCGGCCGGTGGCCGTGCGCCTGAACGTGATCGCGGCCACCCACCGCGATTTGCGCCATGCGATTGCCGATGGCCGCTTTCGCGAGGACCTCTACTACCGGCTGGCGGGCGCCACGCTGGCATTGCCGCCCTTGCGTGCGCGCAAGGACCAGGCGTTCCTGGTGCGCAAGCTGTTCGCCGAGGAGGCTTGCACGCTGGGCCTGAACGCCAGCCTGGACCCCGAGGCGCTGCGCAGCCTGCTCGCGCACGACTGGCCCGGCAACATCCGCGAACTGCGCAACGCGCTGCGCTTCGCCCTGGCGCAAGCCGGCGACCGGCCGGTCGTGGTCGCGGATCTGCCGCCGGAAGTCAGCGGTGCGCCGGCCCCGCAGCCGGCAGAGCGCTCCGACACCGCACCGGTGCAACAGGGCCTGCGCGCGCCTGCGGCCGACGCCGCACACGCGGCCGAAGATGCCGGCGCGACACGCCTCCTGCAGGCCCTGAAGGCGAACCAGTGGAACATCGCCTCGACCGCGCGCACGCTGCAGCGCTGCCGGGCCACGATCTACCGGCAGATGGAGCGCTACGGCATCACGCAGCCGCATCTGCTGTAGGGCCGACCCTTGCCCCGGCCCGGGGAGCGCGGGGGTGTCCAAGCCTTGCCAGGGCCGTGCCGCGCCTTCCTTCGCGACGGGGCATGCGCCGCGTTCCGCCCAGCTTCCCCGCGCCCACCCGTAGAGAGCGGCTCCCCGCGCTCCCGTGTGCGCCATCTGTCGCATCCGTGGCGCGACGCCTGTGGCATGCGGCTGCGACAGCTGTTGCGCCTGGCACCGCATGCGGCCACGAAATCCCCGTCAATCCGGCCAAAACCGGCTGGCACGGCGCATGCAGAGGAGTGGGCTTCCACACCAACAGACAGGAGACCAGCATGCCCAGCCGCCTCGAGCGCAAGTCCATCATCGTCACCGGCGCAGGCCGCGGAATCGGCGCAGCGATCGCCCGCGGCCTGGCCGCACAGGGTGGCCGCCTGGCGATCGCCGACATCGACATCGACAACGCCCAAGCCGTGGCCAGCGCGATCCGCGAGCAAGGCGGCGAAGCCATCGCCGTGCCGGTGGACGTGAGCCAGCGCGCCAGCGTCAAGGCGTTGGTCGAAACCACGGTGGCCCGGTTCGGCCGCCTCGACGGCATCTTCAACAACGCCGGCATTGCGCAAACGCGCAGCTTCCTCTCGATCACCGAGGACGACTGGCACCGCGTCATGGACATCAACGCCCTCGGAGTGCTGATCGGCATGCAGGAGGCGGCCAAACAGATGATTGCGCAGGGCGGCGGCGGGAAGATCGTCAATACCGCCTCGATCGCTGGCAAGCAAGGCTATGCGCCGCTGGCCCACTACTGTGCCAGCAAGTTCAGCGTGGTCGCGCTGACGCAGGCGGGCGCCCGTGCGTTCGGCGAGCACAAGATCACCGTCAACGCGATCTGCCCCGGCGTGGTCGCCACCGACATGTGGAAGCTGATCGACCAGGGCTTTCGCACCGAGGGCATGACGACGCGCGAGAACGAGGCCTTCGACCAATTTTCGGCCGACATCCTGCTCGGCCGGCCATCGCGGGCCGATGACCTGGTGGGCGTCTCCTGCTTCCTCGCATCGCCCGATTCGGACTACATGACCGGCCAGTCGCTGGTCGTCGACGGCGGCATGGTCCTGGTCTGACGCCGTCCCCCCCTCCCCCCGCGCCCTGGCAAGGCCAGGGCATGCGCACAGCCCTTCCCAACGCACTGGAGACACACCATGAACAGCGCAAGCACCGAGCATCAACGCAGCATGCAAGCCGCCGTCTGGCACGGACGCCATGACATCCGCGTCCAGGACGTGCCGGTACCACAGAAACCGCCCGCAGGCTGGGTCCAGATCCGCGTGCATTGGTGCGGCATCTGCGGATCCGACCTGCACGAGTACCTCGCCGGTCCCGTGTTCATCCCCGTCGACCACCCCCATCCGCTCACCGGCCTCAAGGGCCAGTGCACGCTGGGCCATGAGTTCAGCGGCGAGATTGCCGAACTCGGCGACGGCGTCACCGGTTACGCCGTCGGTGAACGCGTCACTGCCGACGCCTGCCAGCATTGCGGCAAGTGCTACTACTGCACGCACGGTCTGTACAACATCTGCGAGAACCTCGCGTTCACCGGCCTCATGAACAACGGCGCGTTCGCAGAGTACGTGAACGTGCCGGCCGAGCTGCTCTACAAGCTGCCCGACGACTTTCCGACCGAAGCCGGTGCGCTGATCGAGCCGCTGGCCGTCGGGCTGCATGCCGTCAAGAAGGCCGGCGAGCTCGTCGGAAAAACCGTCGTGGTCGTGGGCGCCGGCACCATCGGTCTTTGCACCATCATGTGCGCCAAAGCCGCCGGGGCCGGCCGCGTCATCGCGCTGGAGATGTCGGCGGCCCGCAAGGCCAAGGCGATGGAGGTCGGTGCCAGCCTGGTCATCGATCCCAAGGAGTGCGATGCCATCGCCGAACTCAAGGCATTGACGGGCGGGTACGGCGCAGACGTTTCTTTCGAGTGCATCGGCAACAAGAACACCGCCAAGCTGGCGCTCGACGTGATCCGCAAGGCAGGGCGCTGCGTCATGGTCGGCATCTTCGAAGAGCCGAGCCAGTTCAACTTCTTCGAGCTGGTGGCGACCGAGAAGGAGGTTGTGGGCTCACTGGCGTACAACGGCGAATTCGCCGACGTCATCCGCTTCATCGCCGACGGTCGCATCGACGTGCGGCCCCTGATCACGGGCCGCATCGCGCTGCCCGACATCGTCACCCACGGCTTCGAGGAACTGGTCCACAACAAGGACGCCAACGTCAAGATCATCGTCCGGCCGGCCACGGCCTGAGATGGCCGCCGTGCTGTGCACGGCACCGTCCACGCGGATGGCCGGCGCGCTCCTCGGAGCGCCGCCGCTCCGCGTGGAAGCTGCCGCCGCGCGGGGCCACGCGCTTGCGAACGCGATCGCGCCATGCGCTCGCCGGCGCGGTTGCGCGTCGCAACGACCTCTCGTGGACACTGGATTCGGGGCGGCCACCGCGACTTTCCTAGAATCGCGCTGCGCGACATTGCGCATTTCCGATTCCAAAGACGTATTTCGAACATGGCAACTGCTAAGAAAACCGCTCCCGTCAAGAAGACCGCCACCGCCAAGGCGGCAGCTCCCGCCAAGAAGGCCGCTCCCGTGAAGGCCGCTGCGTCCGCCAAGAAGGCTGCCCCTGTGAAGGCTGCCGCGCCCGTCAAGAAGGCAGCGCCCGCCAAGGCCGCCGCCGGCCCGCTCAAGCCCATCAAGACCGCCTTCAACAAGACCACGCTGCAGGCCCAGCTGGCCGAGCTGTCGGGTGCCGAGCCCAAGGTCGTCAAGGCCGTGCTGGGCGCGCTGGAAGCCACCATGGTCGCTTCGCTGAACAAGAAGGGCCTGGGCGAGTTCACGCTGCCCGGCCTGCTCAAGATCAACGCGGTCGCGATCCCCGCGAAGAAGAAGCGCCGCGGCATCGACCCCTTCACCAAGGTCGAGCGCGAATTCGCCGCCAAGCCCGCCACCGTGCGCGTGAAGGTGCGTTCGCTCAAGAAGCTCAAGGACGCCGCGCTGTAAGGCGCCGGTCCGGGTGCCGCTGCAAGGGCGGCACCCTGCTTCGCGCAGCCGCCCCGGCTGCGCTCAGATCGCCACCAGCTGGCGGATCCCCTTCTCCTGCATCTCGCTGCCCGGCCCGCGCGCGATGAACACGCCGCGCTCCATCACCAGGTACTCGTCGGCCAGTTCCTCGGCGAAGTCGTAGTACTGCTCCACGAGCAGGATGGCCATGTCGCCCCGGTCGGCCAGCATGCGGATCACGCGGCCGATGTCCTTGATGATGGACGGCTGGATGCCCTCGGTCGGCTCGTCCAGGATCAGCAGCTTGGGTTTGGGCGCCAGCGCGCGCGCGATCGCGAGCTGCTGCTGCTGCCCGCCCGACAGGTCGCCGCCACGCCGGTGCAGCATCTGCTTCAAGACCGGGAACAGCTCGAACAGCTCGGCCGGGATCGGCGTGCTGCCGCTCTTGTAGGCCAGCCCCATGCGCAGGTTTTCCTCCACCGTGAGCCGCGCGAAGATCTCGCGGCCCTGCGGCACGAAGCCGATGCCGGCGCGCGCGCGCTCGTAGGGCGTGGTGCGTTCGATGGGCTTGCCGTCGAAGGCGATGGAGCCGGTCTTGATCGGCACCAGGCCCATCAGCGACTTGAGCAGCGTGGTCTTGCCCACGCCGTTGCGGCCCAGCAGCACGGTGACCTTGCCCAGCTGCGCCTCAAGGCTCACATCGCGCAGGATGTGCGAGCCGCCGTAGTACTGGTTGACGTTCTTGACGCTCAGAATGCTCATCTCATCGTCCCAGGTAAACCTCGATCACGCGCTCGTCGGCCTGCACCTCGTCGAGCGTGCCCTGCGCCAGCACCGCGCCATCGCAGAGCACGGTGACGATCTCCGAGATGGTGCGGATGAAGCTCATGTCGTGCTCCACCACCATCAGCGAATGCTGGCCCTTGAGCGTGAGGAACAGCTCGGCCGTGCGCGCGGTCTCCTCGTCGGTCATGCCGGCCACGGGCTCGTCGAGCAGCAGCAGCTTGGGGTCCTGCATGAGCAGCATGCCGATCTCCAGCCACTGCTTCTGGCCGTGGCTGAGGTTGCCCGAGAGCCGGTTCACGCTGTCCGCCAGGTGGATGGTGTGCAGGATCTCGGCCAGCCGGTCGCTCTGGCGCGAATCCAGCCGGTGCAGCATCGAGGGCATGACGTTCTTGTCGGTCTTGAGCGCCAGCTCCAGGTTCTCGAACACGGTGAGCTGCTCGAACACCGTGGGCTTCTGGAACTTGCGGCCGATGCCCAGCTGGGCGATTTCCGGCTCGCTGTGGCGCAACAGGTCGATGGTGCTGCCGAAGAACACCGTGCCCTTGTCCGGCCGGGTCTTGCCCGTGATGATGTCCATCATCGTGGTCTTGCCGGCGCCGTTGGGGCCGATGATGCAGCGCAGCTCGCCGGGCGCGATGTCCAGGCTGAGGCCATTGATGGCCTTGAAGCCGTCGAAGGAACGGTGCACGTCCTCCAGGTACAGGATGCGGCCGTGCGTGACGTCCACCTCGCCCGGCGTGGCGATGCGCGAGAAGCCGGCCTCGCGACCGCCCGATTCGGTCTTGCCCTGCTCGGGCGCCGCGGTGCGCGCCAAGCGCCGCGCGCCATCTTCCATCAGATCCGGCGTCATGCGCGCTCCTCCTTGCCGCGTGCGGCCAGCTTGCGCACCAGACCCACCACGCCGTGCGGCAGGTACAGCGTGACGATGATGAACATGGCGCCCAGGAAGTACAGCCAGTACTCGGGGAAGGCCGTGGTGAACCAGCTCTTGGCACCGTTGACCAGGAAGGCGCCGACGATGGGCCCGATCAGCGTGGCCCGGCCGCCCACCGCGGCCCAGATCGCGATCTCGATGGAGTTGGCCGGCGACATCTCGGTCGGGTTGATGATGCCGACCTGGGGCACGTACAGCGCCCCGGCCACGCCGCACATCATGGCCGAGATGGTCCAGACCGTGAGCTTGTAGCGCACCGGGTTGTAGCCCGAGAACATCACGCGGCTCTCGGCGTCGCGGATGGCCTGCAGCACGCGGCCGAACTTGCTGCCCACCAGCCAGCGCGCGAACAGGAAGAAGCCCAGCAGCGTGAGACCGGTCAGCACGAACAGCGTCATGCGCATCTGCTGCGTGGCGAGCGGGATGTCCAGGATGCGCTTGAAGTCCGTGAAGCCGTTGTTGCCGCCGAAGCCCGTCTCGTTGCGGAAGAACAGCAGCATGGCGGCGAAGGTCAGCGCCTGCGTGATGATGGAGAAGTACACGCCCTTGATGCGCGAACGGAACGCGAAGTAGCCGAACACGAAAGCCAGCAGGCCCGGCACCGCGACCACCAGAATCATCTGCAGGATGAAGGAGCCGCTGAAGGTCCAGTGCCAGGGCAGCTCCTTCCAGTCCAGGAAGACCATGAAGTCGGGCAGCTCGCTCTTGTAGTTGCCCTCCAGGCCGATCTGGCGCATGAGGTACATGCCCATCATGTAACCGCCCAGCGCGAAGAACAGGCCATGGCCCAGCGACAGGATGCCGGTGTAGCCCCAGATCAGGTCCATGGCCAGCGCCGCGATGGCATAGCACATGATGCGGCCCAGCACGGCCACGCTGTAGTCCGACAGGTGCAGCGCGCTGCCCTCGGGCACCAGCAGGTTGAGGGCCGGCGCCAGCGCGCAGACGGCCAGCAGCGCGGCGAAGAAGGCGGCCCAGCCGGGCCGGGTCAGCAGCGGCGCGCGGCCCGGCAGCGTGACCTCCGGGCGCACGATGGGCGCGGGTGGCGGCGGGGGCGGGGACACCTGGGTGCCGGCCTCTGCCGCCAGCGCGCGTTCGATCGAAGACATGGGTGTGCTGCTCATGGTGTTCACGCTTCTGCGCTGCGGCCCTTCATCGCGAAGATGCCCTGGGGCCGCTTCTGGATGAAGACGATGATGAGGACCAGCACGGCGATCTTGGCCAGCACCGCGCCGGCCCAGCCCTCGAACAGCTTGTTCAGGATGCCGAGGCCCAGCGCGGCGTAGACCGTGCCCGCCAGCTGGCCCACGCCGCCGACCACGACGACCATGAAGGAATCGACGATGTAGCTCTGGCCCAGGTCCGGGCCCACGTTGCCGACCTGGCTCAGCGCGCAGCCGGCCAGGCCCGCGATGCCCGAGCCCAGCGCGAAGGCGTAGGTGTCGATGCGCGCGGTGTTCACGCCCATGCACGAGGCGATCGGACGGTTCTGCGTCACGCCGCGCACGAACAGGCCCAGCCGCGTGCGGCCGATCATCCAGGCCACGGCGCCAAGCACCAGCAATGCGAACACGATGATGAGCACGCGGTTCCAGGGCAGCGCAAGGTTGGGCAGCAGCTGCACGCTGCCGCTCATCCAGGATGGGCTTTCCACAGCCACGTTCTGCGCGCCGAAGGTCGAACGCACGAGCTGCATGAGCACCAGGCTGATGCCCCAGGTGGCCAGCAGCGTCTCCAGCGGCCGGCCGTACAGGAAGCGGATCACGCCGCGCTCGAGGATGGCACCGACCAGTGCCGAGCTCAGGAAGGCGGCCGGGATGGCGGCGATCAGGTAGGCGTCGAAGGCGCCCGGCAGGTACTTCTGGAACAGGCCTTGCACCACGTAGGTGGCGTAGGCACCGATCATCATGAGCTCGCCGTGGGCCATGTTGATCACGCCCATGAGGCCGTAGGTGATGGCCAGGCCCAGCGCCACCAGCAGCAGGATGGAGCCCAGGCTCACGCCCGTGAAGGCCTGGCCCAGGCGTTCGCCCCAGACCAGGCCGGCGTCGATGCTGGCAATCGCCGCCACGATGGCCTTCTTGACGGCCGGGTCCTGCTCCTCGGCCAGGCGTTCGTTGAGCAGCAGCTTGGTGGCCGGGCGCTTGTTCTCGGAAAGTGTGGTGGCGGCGGCCAGGCGCTTGGCCGGGTCCTCGCTGCCGAGCAGGCCGCCGGCCTGGGCCAGTTCCAGCTGTTCGCGGATGCCAGCGTCCTTCTCGGTCGCCAGCGCCTTCTGGACCAGGGGCACGCGCGCTTCGGACGGGGCGCCCGCCAACGCGCGTGCGGCCTCGGCGCGCACGGCGGTGTCGCTGCTGCGCAGTTGCAGCGCGGCCAGCGCCACGTCCAGCTCGCTGCGCATGAGGTTGTTGTTGACCACGTCCTCCGCATCGGCCGGCAGCGGCAGCTCTGCGCCCGTGACCGGGTCGATGCCCTTGTCGCCTTGCACGACGAAGACCTTGTCGGCCGTGAAGCGCACGCTGTCATCGGCCATGGCCTTCAGGAAGGCCTCGGTCTTGTCGTCGCCCTTCTCGACCGCCTCGATCACGGCCGCCGTGATGGCCTCGATGCGCACGGACGAGGTGCCCGAGGCCATGGCCAGCGCGGCCTCGTTCGTGAGCGCGTGCGCCGGCAGCATGGCCACGGCCCACCCGATGCATGCTGCGGCCAAAGCCCTTGTCCAACTTCGCAAGGCAACCCCCTGATGTCTGTCCAGATGAAAAAGAAGGGGCGCGCGGCCCCTTCTCGTGCGTCGCGCTACAGGGCAGCCGTCACTTCTTTTCGGGCTCGTCCTTCTTCTTGTCGTTGCCTTCGATGAAGGGGCTCCAGGGCTGGGCCTTGATCGGGGCCTTGGTGCGCCACACCACGTTGAACTGGCCGTCCGGGCGGATCTCGCCGATCAGCACGGGCTTGTGCAGGTGGTGGTTCTTGGCGTCCATGGTCAGCGTGAAGCCGCTGGGCGCGTTGAAGGTCTGGCCGGCCATGGCGGCGATGACCTTGTCCGGGTCGGTGGACTTGGCCTTCTCCACGGCCTGCTTCCACATGTGCATGCCCACGTAGGTGGCTTCCATCGGGTCGTTGGTCAGCGGCTTGGTGGACTGGCCCGGCAGCTTCTTGGCCTTGGCGTAGTCGCTCCACTGCTTGATCCAGGCCGTGTTGGTCGGGTTCTTCACGCTCATGAAGTAGTTCCACGAGGCCAGGTGGCCGGCCAGCGGCTTGGGATCCAGGCCGCGCAGCTCTTCCTCGCCCACGCTGAAGGCCACCACGGGCACGTTCTTCGCCGACAGGCCCGCGTTGCCCAGTTCCTTGTAGAACGGCACGTTGGAGTCGCCGTTGATGGTGGAGATCACGGCCGTCTTGCCGCCGGTGCTGAACTTCTTGATGTCGGCAACGATGGTCTGGTAGTCGCTGTGGCCGAAGGGGGTGTAGGTCTCCATGATGTCGGCGTCGGCCACACCCTTGGACTTCAGGAAGGCGCGCAGGATCTTGTTGGCCGTTCGCGGGTAGACGTAGTCCGTGCCCAGCAGCACCCAGCGCTTGGCCGAGCCGCCTTCCTTGCCCATCAGGTACTCCACGGCGGGGATGGCCTGCTGGTTCGGCGCTGCGCCCGTGTAGAACACGTTCTTGGACAGCTCTTCGCCCTCGTACTGCACGGGGTAGTAGAGCAGCGCGTTGTTCTCTTCATAGACCGGCAGCACCGACTTGCGGCAGACCGAGGTCCAGCAGCCGAAGGTCACGGCCACCTTGTCCTGGGTGATGAGCTGCTTGGCCTTCTCGGCCGCCAGCGGCCAGTTGGAGGCCGTGTCGATCACCACGGGCTCGAGCTTCTTGCCCAGCACGCCGCCCTTGGCGTTGATCTCCTCGATGGTCATCAGCGCCATGTCCTTGAGCGCCGTCTCGGAAATCGCCATGGTGCCGGACAGCGCGTGCAGCACGCCGACCTTGATGGTGTCCTGCGCGAAGGCGGGAACGGCGGCGAGGCCGGCCAGGGCGATGGCGGCGCTGGCCAGAGCGGTGGCCTTGATGGTGAAGCTGCGTTGCATTCGGAGTGCTCCCGTTGGGTGGTTGGATCGGTCCGGTCCTACAAGCCTGTGGGCCTTGTCTGACCTTGGGAGCGATCCTAGGGAGAACCCCGAAAAGGGTCTGTACGCCAGGTGGCGTATGTGGTGCTTGGGGCAGATCAGCGCGGGGCGAGCCCCCGCACGGCCGCCAGCCGCCGCGCCAGCGCCGCATGCCCGCCGACCAGCGCGATGCCGGCCAGCACCAGGCCGCCGCCGGCCGCGAAGCCCGGCGCCAGCGCTTCGCCGAGCAGCCAGACGCCCAGCAGCACGCCGAACAAGGGCGTGAGGAACGAGAACACGCCGAGTTGCGAGGCCAGGTAGCGCCGCAGCAACCAGAACCAGGTCAGGAAGCTGGCGAACGACACCACCACGCCCTGGAAGCCCAGGTGCGCCCACACCGCGGGCGTGGGCGAGAAGCGCCACTCCCCCAGCAGCCAGGCCGCCGGCAGCAGCAGCACGAAGGCGCCCAGCAACTGGTACAGCAGCGTCTCGGTGGCCGGCGCGCTGGCCAGCGACGTGCAGCGGATCGCCACCGTGGTCGCACCCCAGGCGGCGCCGGCCGCCAAGGCCAGCAGGTCGCCGAGCCAGGCCTGCGGCCGGCCGCCGGCCGCGCCGCCCTGCCCGCCCAGGAACGCCACGGCGATACCGCCGAAGGCCAGACCGATGCCCAGCCACTGCAGCGCCCCCAAGCGCTCGGCCGGCAGCCGCCACTGCAGGCCCAGGGCCGCGAAGATCGGCGAGGTGTAGAGGAACACGACCACGTGCGCCGCCTGGGTCAATTCCAGCGCAGTGCTGACCAGCAGGAACTCGACGCCGAACAGTGCACCGACGAGCAGGCCGGCGCCGTAGCGCGCCCGCTGCGGCGCCTCGCCGCGGCGCGCCATCAGCCCGGCCAGCAGCACCAGCGCGATGCCCGAGCGCAGCGCGACCATGAGCATGGGGCTGGCCGCGTCGGCCACGGCCTTGAGCGAAATCTGTTGCAGGCTCCAGAGCAGGCACAGCAGCGCCATGACGCCGGTGGCGCGGGCGTCGAGCGCACCATGGGTCGGCGCGGACAGGTGAGAGAGGGACATGGCGGCACTGTGCCGTGCGCCAACCCCCATGGAAAGCGGATAATTCGCAGCCCTGCCATGCGGTAATCGAATCCATGCACGACCTGCAGATCGACTGGTTGAGGGCCTTCGTCGCCTGTGTGGACGCCGGCTCGCTGTCCAGCGCCGCGCTGCAGGTGCACCGCTCGCAGTCGGCCGTCAGCATGCAGCTCAAGAAGCTCGAGGCGGCCGTCGGCCGGCCGCTCCTTGCGCGCGGGCCGCGCCACCTGCAGCTCACGCCCGACGGCCAGCAGCTGCTGGGCTACGCGCGGCGCATGCTGGAACTGCAGGCCGAGGCCCAGGCCACCTTGCAGGGAGAGACGATCTCGGGCCAGGTGCGTTTGGGCGTACCGGACGACTACGCCAGCAAGTACCTGACGCCGGTGCTCAAGCGCTTCGCGCCACGCCACGGCAGTGTGGAGATCCAGCTCGATTGCGAGCAATCGACCTCGCTGATCCCGCGCGTGGCCAGTGGCGACCTGGACCTGGCCCTGGTCTCGCGCGACCATGCGCGGCGCGGCATGCTGCTGTTCCACGAACCCATGGTCTGGGTCGGCTCGCCGCAGTTCGAAATCTGGCGGCGCACGCCCTTGCCGATCGCGGTCTACGAAGCCGAGAGCCTGGGCCGGCGCAGTGCGCTGCACGCGCTCGCCCAGCAGGGCCGGCCCTACAAGGTGGTCTACAACAGCTCCAGCCTCGCGGGCCAGATCGCCGCCGTGGAAAGCGGCTTGGCGGTGGCGGCCCTCACGCAGTGCAGCGCACCGGAGCACCTGCAGGTGCTGGGCCTCGAACACAGCCTGGGGCCCATGGAGCCCATGCAGGTGGCCGTCTACCGCAGCAAGGCCTCGCAAGGCTCGCAGGCCGTGGACAGCCTGCACCGCATGCTGGTGCAGACCCTGCGTTCGGTCCGCCTCAGTGGCTGATCATCCAGGGCCGCTTGGAGGGGAAGGCCTTGGCCCCGTTCGGCGCCGTGACCGTGGACGAGCGCTTGCCGCCCGTGCTGCAGCAACCACAGCCGGCCGGGTGGCGCATGCGCTGGTAGTCGCGCGAGCTCTTGGGCTCGTGCCGCGCGCGTTCGTTGACGCCGATGGCCGCACGGGTGCGGCCGTCCATGAGTGCCAGCCGCGGCGCGCTCACGAACACGCGCGGCGAGGAGGTGCCGCAGTCCGGGCAGGCGGCCGGCTCGTTGCGCTGGGCCAGCGTGCGGAAGGCGTCGAAGCCGCCGCAATCGGGGCAGTCGTAGTCGTAGGTGGGCATGGCCAGGGTCCGGTCGGTGGGAAAGTTCGGGCCATTCTGCGCAGGCCGGCCGCGCCGGGCACTACGTCGAATGACGTAGGCGCTTCAACCTTGCCACACGCCGAAGCCCTGCGCGCGCAGGCGGATGCCGAGTTCCACCTCCATCTCCCGCGCGGCCTGGTAGGGCATGGGGTTGTAGCGCGCGTACAGCGCCGGCAGAAGCCGCTCGCCGTACAGCATCACGAAGCGGTTGGCCTGGATGCCGGCCTTGTGCTTGTCGAAGCGGATGTCCGGGTCCAGGCCCGTCATGCCCACGTAGACGAAGGGCTTGCCGAGCTGGTAGTCCGGGTTGGCAGCACGAAAGCGCGCGCTGTTCCACACAGGGTCGGCGAGCTGGACGACGTAGACATGGTGGTGCGGGCGCGGCATGACGACATCATGCCGCGGCCCCGCAGGCTCAGACCAGGTCGGGCGACAGCGGCATCTGCACCGAGCCGTCCAGGAACTTGGTCGGCCCGGCTGCGCTCGGGTTGATGTCGAAGTCGAAGATCTGCGTCGGCAACCACAGCGTGGCGCAGGCGTTGGGCACGTCCACCACGCCGCTGATGTGGCCCTGCACCGGGGCCGTGCCCAGGATGGAGTAGGCCTGGGCGCCCGAGTAGCCGAACTTCTTGAGGTATTCGATGGCGTTCAGGCAGGCCTGGCGGTAGGCCACGTTGACGTCCAGGTAGTACTGCTTGCCGCTTTCGTCCACGCTGATGCCTTCGAAGATCACGTAGTCGTTGTAGGTCGGCACGATGGGGCTGGGCTTGAAGATCGGGTTCTTGATGCCGTACTTGGCCATGCCGTCCTTGATGACGGTGACCTTCATGTGCACCCAGCCGGCCATCTCGATGGCGCCGCAGAAGGTGATCTCGCCGTCGCCCTGGCTGAAGTGCAGGTCGCCGACCGACAGGCCGGCCCCGTCCACGTAGACCGGGAAGAAGATCTTGGAGCCGCGCGACAGATCCTTGATGTCGCAGTTGCCGCCGTGCTCGCGCGGCGGCACGGTGCGCGCACCCGTGGCGGCCGCCTTGGCCTTGGCCTCGCCCGTGAGCTTGCCCATGTGGGCCGTGCCCGCGAAAGGCGGGTTGGCCAGGCCGCTGGTGGCCGGGTCGGAGTCGATCAGCGCCTGCTCGCGCGCATTCCAGGTCTCCAGCATCTTGGGGTCGGGCAGGCAGCCGATCAGGCCCGGGTGGATCAGGCCCGCGTACTTCACGCCCGGCACATGGCGCGAGGTCGTGAACATGCCGTGGAAGTCCCAGATCGACTTCTGCGCCTGCGGGAAGTGCTCGGTCAAAAAGCCGCCGCCGTTCTTCTTGCTGAAGAAGCCGTTGAAGCCCCACAGGCTGTCCTGCTTGGCGCCGATGTCCAGCAGCTCCACCACCAGCAAGTCGCCGGGCTTGGCGCCCTTCACACCGACCGGGCCGCTGAGGTAGTGCACGGTGGTCAGGTCGATGTCGCGCACGTCGTCGGCGCTGTCGTTGTTCTGGATGAAGCCGCCCGTCCAGTCGTAGGTCTCCAGCACGAAGTCGTCGCCCGGATTGACCCAGCAGGCCATGGGGATGTCGGGATGCCAGCGGTTGTGCACGAGCTCGTTGCTCGGCGCGGGCTGGGAGAGGTCGACCTTGATCAGGGTTTCGGGCATCTGGTGGCTCCTGGTTGTGAAAAATCAGACAGAGAGGTAGCGCTTGATGTGCGCGATGTCGGTCTTGTCGCGCGCGGTCTCGTGCACGAGGCGGCCGCCCTCGATCACGAACAGGCGGTCGGCCACGTCCATCGCGAAGGACAGCACCTGCTCGGACACCACGATGGCGATGCCCTTCATGCGCCGGATCTCGTTGAGGGCCTTGGCGATGTCCTTGATGATGGAAGGCTGGATGCCTTCGGTCGGCTCGTCCAGCAGCAGCACCTTGGGGTTGGTGACGAGCGCGCGCGCGATGGCCAACTGCTGCTGCTGGCCGCCCGACAGGTTGCCGCCCTTGCGCTTCTTCATCTCGAAGAGGACCGGGAACAGCGCGTAGATCTCGTCCGGCACGCGCAGGCTGGGGCCGCTCTGCAGGCCGGTCTGGATGTTCTCCTCGACCGTCA
Organism: Pseudorhodoferax aquiterrae; assembly: GCF_014652235.1. GTDB lineage: Bacteria > Pseudomonadota > Gammaproteobacteria > Burkholderiales > Burkholderiaceae_C > Pseudorhodoferax > Pseudorhodoferax aquiterrae. The sequence continues at coordinate 137,513 of NZ_BMYK01000005.1, read as the reverse complement.
ATGTCGGAAAGATCATGCGGCCCTGCGGCACGTAAGCGATGCCCTTGGCCACGCGGCGAAAGCTCTCGTCCTTCGACACGTCCTGCCCCGCCACCTGGATGCTGCCGCTCTTGAGCGGCAGGATGCCCATGAGGCTCTTGAACAGGGTGGTCTTGCCCATGCCGTTGCGGCCCATGATGGCCACGGTCTCGTTCGCGTGGGCAGCGAAGCTGATGCCATGCAGCGCCTCGCTCTGACCGTAGGCGGTGTGGATGTCGTTGACGTTCAGAAGGATGTCGCTCATGTCAGTTCTCCACGGCGTTGCGCGGCCTTCACAAGGCTGGGATTCAGGGGATAAAGGCGGGCGGGAGCTCGGGCTGCGGGTGGGGGCGTCCACTGCGTGTCCCCCGGCCTGGCGGCCTCCTCCTTTACCTTCGTGGACGCCCCCACCCACACCCCGAGCAGGCCACCGGCGGCTGCACGTGTCGACGATGAGCCAACGCCGAGCAAGGCGGTGGGGTACCCCATCGCGCAGGTCAAGGAGGAGGCCGCCAGGCCGGGGGACACGGAGCGATGGGGTGCCCCGCCGCCTTGCGCATCACGTGCAACCGCCGTCGCACGACCAAGCTGCCACAGCTTCATCTCAATGCCCCAGGTAGACGTCGATGACCTTGGGATCGGCCTGCACCTTGTCCATCGGCCCTTCGGCGAGGATCTTTCCCTGGTGCATGACGGTGACCTTGTGCGCGATCTGCGCGACGAAGTCCATGTCGTGCTCGATCACGATCACGGCGCGGTTCTGGCTGATGCGCTTCAAAAGCTCGGCCGTCAGCTCGCGCTCGCGCGAACTCATGCCGGCGATGGGCTCGTCCAGCATCAGGAGTTCGGGTTCCTGCATCAGCAGCATGCCGATCTCCAGCCACTGCTTCTGGCCGTGGGACAGCAGGCCGGCCTCGGTTTGCAGCCTGTCCGCCAGGCCGATGTCCTCGGCCACCACCTGCACGCGGGCCTTGACCTGGTCCGTGCACTTGAAGGCCAGCGCGCCCAGCACCGAGCGGCCCGAGGGGTAGGACACTTCCAGGTTCTGGAACACCGAGAGGTTCTCGTAGATCGAGGGAGTCTGGAACTTGCGGCCGATGCCTAAGCGCACGCGCTTGTGCTCGGCCATGCCGGTCAGCTCGGTGTTCTTGAACTTGATGGAGCCGGCGCTGGCCTTGGTCTTGCCGCAGATCAGGTCCAGCAGCGTGGTCTTGCCCGCGCCGTTGGGGCCGATGATCACGCGCAGCTCGTTCCGGTCCACGTACAGGGTCAGGCTGTCGATGGCCTTGAAGCCGTCGAAGGCGACCGTGAGGTCTTCCACGGCCAGGGCGAAGTCGGTGTTGCTCATTGGAAAACCTCCGTGCTGCGCACTGCGGTGCGAGCTTGCTTGGGGCGGCCCGGCGCGGCGCTCATGCATGCGCTCCTTGCGTGTTGGCAGCGGGCGGTGTGGTCTCGACCACGGCGGCGGCTTCTGCACGGCGGCGGGCCAGCAGTTGCTCGTCGTAGGCCTTGTGCGCGGCTCGGCGACTGCGCCACCAGGGCTTGACCTTGTCCTCCCAGACACCGGCCAGTCCCATCGGGAAGGCCATGGTCACGCCGATGAACAATGCGGCCATCAGGAACAGCCACAGGTCCGGAAAGCTTTCGGAGAACAGCGTCTTGCCGGCATTGACCAGCAGCGCGCCGTAGACCGCGCCGACCAGGCTCATGCGCCCGCCCACGGCCGCGAAGATCACCATCTCGATCGAGGGCACGATGCCGACCAGCGTGGGCGACATGAAGCCCACCTGCAGCGTGAACAGTGCACCGCCGATGCCCGACAGCGCCGCCGCCAGGCAGAAGGTGAACACCTTGAAGTTGGACACGTCGTAGCCCGAGAAGCGCACGCGGTCTTCCTTGTCGCGCATGGCCAGCAGCAGCGTGCCCAGCTTGCTGGTCTGGATCCAGCGGCACAGCAGGATGCTGGCGATCAGCAGCGCCACGCAGACGAAGTACAGGATGGTCTTGGCGCTGTCGGTGCGGATGTCCCAGCCCAGCAGGGTCTTGAGGTCGGTCATGCCGTTCACGCCGCCCGTGTAGCCCTGTTGGCCGATGATGAGCACCGTGAGAATCAGCGCCACGGCCTGCGTGATGATGGCGAAGTACACGCCGCCCACGCGGCGCTTGAACATCGCGAAGCTGATCAGCCAGGCCAGCGCCATGGGCACCAGCACCACCAGCAGCAGCGACAGCGGCAGACTCTTGAACGGCAGCCAGAAGGTCGGCAGCTCGGTCAGCTGGTTCCAGTCCATGAAGTCCGGAATGCCGGGCGTGGACTGGATCTTGGTGCTCTCGGGGTCGGAGGCCTCGAGCTTGAGGAACATGGCCATGGCGTAGCCGCCCAGGCCGAAGAACACGCCCTGCCCCAGGCTCAGCACGCCGCCGTAGCCCCACACCATGACCAGGCCCACCGCGACGAAGGCGTAGCAGAGGTACTTGCCGACCAGGTTCAGGCGGAAGATGTCGAGCGACAACGGCAGGACGATGACCAGCAGGATGGTCAGCAGCAGCACGCTGGCCAACTGGTAACGGTGGATCAGTTCTTTCATACGGAACCTCTAGCGGCGGACTTTGGAAGCGAACAGGCCTTGCGGGCGCACCATCAGGATCAGCACGATCAAGGAGAGCGTGAGCACCTTGGCCATCGAGCCGCTCATGAAGAACTCGGTGATGGACTGGGTCTGCGCGATGCCGAAGGCCGAGACCACGGTGCCCAGCAGGCTGGCGGCGCCGCCGAAGGTGACGACCAGGAAGGCGTCGACGATGTAGAGCGAGCCCGAGGTCGGCCCGGTGGAGCCGATGGTGGTGAAGGCCGCGCCGGCCACACCGGCGATGCCGCAGCCGATCGCGAAGGTCAGGCGGTCGGTCTTCTTGGTGTCGATGCCCGTGGCGTTGGCCATGGTGCGGTTGCTGACCGTGGCGCGCACGCGCAGGCCCCAGCGGCTCTTGTTCAGCGCGAGCAGCACGCCGGCGGTGACCACCAGCGTCAGACCCAGCACGAACATGCCGTTGATCGGAATGTCCAGGCCTTCCATGGGCGCCCAGGAGCCCATCAGCCAGTCGGGCAGCGTGGGACTCACTTCCTTGGGCCCGATGAAGCTGCGAAAGCACTGCTGCAGCGCCAGGCTCACGCCCCAGGTGGCCAGCAGCGTGTCCAGCGGCCGGCTGTACAGGTGGCGGATCAGCGCCCATTCCATGAGCCAGCCGAAGAAGAAGGCCACCAGGAAGGCCAGCACGATGGCGACCGGGAAGTAGGCTGCCATCGCGCCGGGCGCGTGGTGCTCGGTGAAGGTGGCGGCCATGTAGACGGTGTAGGCGCCGATGGCCATGAACTCGCCATGCGCCATGTTGATGACCCCCATCTGGCCGAAGATGATGGCCAGGCCCAGCCCCATCAGCAGCAGCACCGCGAACAGGGACAGGCCCGCGAAGCCCTGCATGAGGCCGATGTTGAGCATCTCGGAAATGGTCATGGCACGCTCGCTCTCCACAAGTCAAGAAGCGCCCTCCCCCGACCGCCGGGAGAGGGCCGGGTGGCTTACTGGTAACCCTTGGGGAACGGGTCCGGTGCGATCAGGTTCGACGACTCGGCGACCACCTTGAAGGTGCCGTCCTTCTGGCCCTGGCCGATGCGCGCCTTGCTCCACAGGTGGTGGTTGGCATCGAGCTTGACGTAGCCCTCCGGCGCCGTCTTGAGCTCGATGCCGGGCGAGGCTGCCGTGACCTTGTTCACGTCGAAGCTTCCGGCCTTCTCGACGGCCGCCTTCCAGAGCCAGGGGCCCAGGTAGCCGGCCTGCGTCACGTCGCCGATCACGGCGTCCTTGCCGTACTTGGCCTTGAACGCCTCGACGAACTTCTTGTTGTTCTCGTTCTCGAGCGACTGGAAGTACTTCATCGACGAGTAGAAGCCGGCGAAGTTGTCGCCGCCCACGCCGGTCATCTCGTCCTCGGTCACCGACAGCGTGAGCAGGAACTGCTTGTCGCCCGTGATGCCGGCGGCCTTGAGCTGCTTGTAGAAGGCCACGTTGGAGCCACCCACCACGGCCGCGAAGATGCAGTCGGGCTTGGCCACCTTGATCTTGTTGATCAGCGAGTTGAAGTTGGTGTGGCCCAGCGGGTAGTACTCCTCGCCCTTCACGCTGCCCAGCTTGCCGACCGTCTCGATGTGCTTGCGCGCGATCTTCATCGAGGTGCGTGGCCAGATGTAGTCCGAGCCGACCAGGAAGAAAGTCTTGGCCTTCTTCTCCTTGGCGCCCCAGTCCAGGCCCCAGATGATCTGCTGCGTGGCTTCCTGGCCCGTGTAGATCACGTTCTTGCTCTGCTCCAGGCCTTCGTAGAAGGTGGGGTAGTACAAGAGGCCGTTCTCCTTCTCGAACACCGGCAGCACGGCCTTGCGCGAGGCGCTGGTCCAGCACCCGAAGACACAGGCGGCCTTGTCGTTGACGAGCAGCTTGCGGCTCTTCTCGGCGAAGGTCGGCCAGTCGGAGGCGCCGTCTTCCTTGATGACCTTGATCTTGCGGCCCAGGATGCCGCCCATGGCGTTGATCTGGTCGATGGCCAGCTGCTCGGCCTGGATCGAGCCGGTCTCCGAGATGGCCATGGTGCCGGTGGCCGAGTGCAGCTGGCCGACCGTCACCTCGGTGTCAGTGATGGCCAGGCCCGTGGTGTTGACCTTGGCGGTGGGGAACTGCTGCGCCAGCGCGGCGGCCGACAGGCCGGCGAAGGGCGACATGGCGGCCATCTGCAGCATGCGCCGGCGCAGCAGGGACTCGGGACGGGAATCAGCGGACATGGGCACTCCTTTGTGTTGAACCGTTCGCGGCACCGAACTTGGTGTGCTGCGGTGCAACAGAAGGTATCCGCGACCCTGCGCAGGCCGAATACGTCATTCAACGTAGTGCGCGGCACACCACAGGCGAGAACACTGGTGGCCCGATCCCATTTCAGACAGGAGCCATGCGATGCGCCACGGCGACATTTCCAGCAGCAAGGACGGCGTGGGCGTCGCCGTCGTCAACTACAAGATGCCGCGCCTGCACACCAAGGCCGAGGTGCTGGCCAACGCGCGAAAGATCGCCGACATGGTGGTCGGCATGAAGCAGGGGCTGCCGGGCATGGACCTGGTGGTGTTCCCGGAGTACTCGACGCACGGCATCATGTACGACGCCAAAGAGATGTACGAGACCGCCGCCACCGTGCCCGGCGAGGAGACGGCCATCTTTGCCGAGGCCTGCCGCAAGGCCAAGGTCTGGGGCGTGTTCTCGCTGACCGGCGAGCGCCACGAGGAGCACCCGCACAAAGCGCCCTACAACACGCTGATCCTCATGAACGATGCGGGCGAGATCGTGCAGAAGTACCGCAAGATCATGCCCTGGGTGCCCGTGGAGGGCTGGTACCCGGGCGACTGCACCTACGTCAGCGAGGGTCCCAAGGGCCTGAAGATCAGCCTCATCATCTGCGACGACGGCAACTACCCCGAGATCTGGCGCGACTGCGCGATGAAGGGCGCCGAACTCATCGTGCGCTGCCAGGGCTACATGTACCCGGCCAAGGAGCAGCAGGTGCTGGTGGCCAAGGCCATGGCGTTCATGAACAACTGCTACGTGGCCGTGGCCAACGCCACCGGCTTCGACGGCGTGTACTCGTACTTCGGCCATTCCGCGCTGATCGGCTTCGACGGCCGCACGCTGGGCGAATGCGGCGAGGAGGAGATGGGCATCAACTACGCCGAACTCTCCATGCACCTGATCCGCGACGCACGCAAGAACGGCCAGTCGCAGAACCACCTGTACAAGCTGCTGCACCGCGGCTACACGGGCAAGATCAATTCGGGCGAGGACATGCACGGCGTGGCGGCCTGCCCCTATGGCTTCTACGCCGACTGGATCAAGGACCCCGAGGGCACGCGCAAGAAAGTCGAGGCCATCACGCGCAGCACGCCGGGCACGCCGGAATGCCCGATCGAGGGCATTCCGAACCAGTTGCCCCAGCACCGGTGAGCGCCGTTCTGCAGGCACCGGCCGATCCGCTGGCACAGTGGCGGATCGCGCACGAGCCCTACTACCGTCCGGTCGGTGATGAGGTCGCGCAGTTCCGGGACGCCTGCGCCCTGCGCCTGCCCCTGCTGCTCAAGGGCCCGCCCGGCTGCGGCAAGACGCGCTTCGTCGAGCACATGGCCTGGACGCTGGGCCTGCCGCTGGTCACCGTGGCCTGCCACGAGGACATGGCGGCCGGCGACCTGCTGGGCCGCTGGCTGATCGACGCCGACGGCACGCGCTGGCAGGACGGACCGCTCACGCTGGCCGCGCGCCACGGCGCGCTGTGCTACCTGGACGAGCTGATCGAGGCGCGGCCCGATGCGCTCACCGTGCTGCACCCGCTGGCCGACACGCGGCGCGTGCTGCCGCTGGAGCGCAACGGCGAACTGCTGGTGGCACACCCGCGTTTCCAGCTGGTGGTCTCCTACAACCCCCAGGCCGGGCGCGACCTGCGGCCGGCCACGCGCCAGCGTTTCGTGGCCATGGCCTTCGATCCGCCCCCGGTGGCGGCCCAGGTGGCCATCGTGGTGCACGAGTCCGGCCTGGCGGTGGAGCAGGCGATGCGGCTGGTGGGCCTGGCCGAGCGCACACGCGCGCTGGACGAAGGCGCGGACCAGGCCATCTCCATGCGCATGCTGGTGCGCGCGGCCCAGCTGATCGCCGGCGGTATGCCCGCCCGCGTGGCCTGCGAGCTGGCGCTGGTGCAGGCCTGGTCGGATCAACCCGAGCGCGTGCAGGCGCTGCGCGCGCTGGCAGACGCGCTGTATCCGTGACGCCGGCGGCCGCGCAGCTGCTGCTGCCCCCTGCCGGTGCGCCTGGATTGCAGCAGGCGGCCGTCGCCCATGCGGCGGCGCATCTGCTGCATTCACGCACCGGCCAGGATGCGCGCGGGCGCAAACCCTTGGCGCTCGCCGTGCTGTCCGCGGTGGAGGACGCGCGCGTGGAGCGCCTGCTCGTCGCGCAGTGGCCAGGCGCGCGCCGCTGGTTCGCCCCCTTCCTGCCCGCGCAGGCGGAGCCGGGGCTGGGCTTCGCTGCGCTGATGGCTCGACTCGACCGCGTGCTGGCAGATCCGGCAGCCCACGACGGGCACCACTGGGTCCAGCGCGCACGGCAAGGGTTCTGGGGGCTGCCGGCCGATGCGCCGCCTGCCGACTTCGCCCAGTTCGCGCTGCTGCTGGCCAACATGCTGGGGCAGATGCGCGTGCCCTTCGACACCCGGTACCGGCCCGGCCCGGCCTACCGTGACGACCACAGCTACCTGTGGGACCACGGCCGCAGCGCCGAAGACGACCCGTTGCCAGCCGACGCCGGTGCAGCGGCACCCGCGGCTGGCAGCCAGCCCGGCGCCGAAGTCGCCATGCTGCGGGAGCGGCACTACGGCGAATGGCACGCGCAGCTCGGCCTGTGGCGCACGGCCTGGTGCCGTGTGCAGGAGCGCTCGCTGGCCCGCCCGGCCGCCGGACCACGGCCCCGCCCCCGCCCCCGCCCCCGCCACTTGCCACCCGAAGCCGAGGGCGAGACGCTGGACGTGCAGGCCGCTGTGGCCGCGCTGGCGGACCGGCGCCGCAACCGCGCCTGGGACCCGCGCATGTTCCGCCGCACGGTGCCGCCGGTACGCGCCAGCGTATTGCTGCTGCTGGACCTGTCGCGGTCGACGCTGGCCCCCTGGTGCGGCGGGCCGCTGACCGTGCAGGCCGCGCAGCAGCAGGCGGCGCTGTCGTTGGCGCGCCGGCTGGCGTCTCTGGGTGCTCGCGTGGCCGTGCACGGCTTCGCTTCCAACGGCCGCGCCGCGGTGGCCTACTGGCGCGCGGTGGAGTTCGGCGCACCCTGCGATGCGGCCACCCTTGCCGCGCTGCCCGTGCGCCACTCCACGCGCCTGGGTGCCGCGCTGCGCCACGCTCAGGCGCTGCTCGCCGAGGAGGACAGCCCGCGCCGCGGCCTGGTGCTGCTCAGCGACGGGCAGCCCTGGGACATCGACGTGTTCGAGGCCGGGCATCTGCTGCACGATGCGCGCCGGGCCGTCGACGCCCTGCGGGCGACCGGCGTGCAGGCGCATTGCATCACCGGCGTTGCCGCTGGCCTGGCCGAACTGCAGCCGGTGTTCGGGGCAGCCTGCCTGCACCTGCTCGACGCTGCTGCACCGATGGCGCTGTGCCTGTCGGGCGCATCCCGGGCCCTTCTCGGCCGTTGAAGGACGCGGCCCTCCCGCACGCCCGGAGGCGCCGCGCGGCTGCTCGGCGCCAGGGCCCGATCTCGTCTGAACTCGCCCACCACCGGTGCCTTTTGGTTTACAACCGGATACCAAGGAGGCAAGCATGGACGAACAGCAGTTGCTGGGGCACCTGCGCAACGCCATCGCAGCTGGGGAAATCTGGCCGGCCCTGCAGCCGCAGGTCGACCTGCAGACGCGCCAGATCACCGGCTTCGAGGTGCTGGCACGCTGGAGTTCGCCCACGCTGGGGTCGGTCTCTCCGATGCGCTTCATCCCCGTGGCCGAGCAGGCGGGCCTGCTGGACGGCTTGATCCTGCACCTGGTCCGCCAGGCCTGCGCGCAGGTCAGGACCTGGCCGGGCGACTTCCATCTCGCGTTCAACCTGGCACCGACGCAGTTCCTGGACCTCGGCATCGTCGACCATGTCAGCGCGGCCGCCGCCGCGAGCGGCTTTGCGCTGCAACGCCTGTGCATCGAGATCACCGAGAGCTCGCTGTTCCACAGCAACTCGACCGCGCAGCGCGCCATCGCGCTGTTCAAGCAGGCCGGCATGCGGCTGGCACTGGACGATTTCGGCACCGGCCATTCCAGCCTGACGCGGCTACAGGCCCTGCCCTTCGACGAGATCAAGATCGATGCCAGCTTCGTGCGCGGCCTGGAGACCGACCCCAACAGCCTGAAGATCGTGACCGCCGTGCTGGGCCTGGGCCAGAGCCTGGGCGTGCACGTGGTGGCCGAGGGCATCGAGAACGAACGGCAGGCCGCCATCCTGGCCCGCATGGGCTGCGAGCTCGGCCAGGGCTACCTGTGGGGCGCGCCGCAGGCCGCACCACAGGCGCAGCAGGTGCTCGCGCGGCAAGGCAGCTTCTCCAGACGGGACCGTCCGCTGGACACCTCGCCATTCCAGCGCTTCCACCAGCTCGAATCGCTGTACCAGGCCGCGCCCGTGGGCCTGGGCTTCCTCGACGCGCAGCTGCGCGTCGTCAGCGCCAACGCGCGCATCGGCGAGATGCTGGGGCTGGACGTGGCGCAGGCGATGGGGCGCACGGCCGACCAGCTGCAGGGCGGCCGGCGCCACGCGGATTTCATCGCGCTGCTGCGGCGCGTGCTGCAGGGCGAACCGCTCGCGCCCGTCGAGTACCGCCGCCGCGACGCCGGCACCACCAGCCTCATCGCGCTGCAGCAGGTGCGCAGCGTGTCTGGGCAGGTCCTGGGGGTCTCGGTGTTCGCCATCGACATCTCCGAGCGCGTGGCTGCCGAGCGCACGCTGCAGGACACCATCGAACACTACCGCCAGGTGATCGCGCTGGCCCCCAACGTGGCCTGGGCTGCCGGCCCCGACGGCAGCATCGACTACATGGGCCAGACCTGGGAATGGTCACCCATGAGCACCAGCGCCGAACGCCACGCCCGCTGGCGCGAGCGCATGGACCCGGCAGACCAGTTGCGCGTGCGCGCCGAGTGGCTGGCCCATTTGCCGAGCAAGCAGCCGTTCGAGACCGTGTTCGGCATCCTGTGGCCCGATGGCACGCACAAGTGGGTGCGCAGCCGGGCGCGTCCGCAGTTCGACGCGCAGGGAGAGGTCACGCGCTGGTATGGACTGATCACCGACATCACGGTCGAACATGAACTGCGCCAGCGCGTGCAGGCGCTGGAGGCCCAGCTCGCACGGTCGGGCTGAATCCGGCCCCGGTACGTTTTTTGCGTCGGGCACCGCCCTGATGCATGACACGCACACCGCAGCCCCCGCCCAGAAGATCTTCCGCATCCGCCGGGAGTACAACACCTGGGTCGCCGACGAGACCATGGAGGACTTCTCGCTGCGCTTCACGCCGCGCGCGCGCCGCCACTGGTCGGAGTTCCGCGTCGCCAACACGGCGCTGGGCGCCGTCTCCTTCCTTGCGCTGGAGGCCATCGGCGCGGCCATGGCGCTGAACTACGGCTTTGCCAACGCGCTGTGGGCGATCCTGCTGGTCGGCGCCATCACCTTCCTCACCGCGCTGCCGATCAGCTACTACGCGGCGCGCTACGCGGTCGACATGGACTTGCTCACGCGCGGCGCGGGCTTCGGCTACCTGGGCTCGACCATCACCTCGCTGATCTACGCGAGCTTCACCTTCATCTTCTTCGCGCTGGAGGCCGCCATCATGGCCTCGGCGCTGCAGCTGTACTTCACCGAGTGGTCGATCACGGCCTGCTACCTGCTGTCTTCGCTGGTGGTGATCCCGCTCGTGGCCTATGGCATCACCTTCATCAGCCGGCTGCAGTCGTGGACCCAGCCGCTCTGGCTGGCGCTGCTGGTGCTGCCCTTCATCGCCATCCTGGTCAAGAACCCGGGCGTGTTCGCGCAGCTGCCGGGCCTGTCGGGTTTCAGCTCGGGCGAGAGCGACTTCTCCTGGCTGATGTTCGGCGCGGCCGCCACCATGGCCTTCGCGCTCGTGGTGCAGGTCGGCGAGCAGGTGGACTTCCTGCGCTTTCTGCCCGAGCAGACCGCAGCCAACCGGCTGCGCTGGTGGGCCGCCGTGCTGGCCGCTGGGCCGGGCTGGATCGTGCCCGGCATGCTGAAGATGATGGGCGGCATGCTGCTGGCCTACCTGGTGCTGCAGATCCAGCTGCCGCTGGACAAGGCGCTGGACCCGACGCAGATGTACTTGGCGGCCTTCGGCCTGCTGTTCGCGGATCCGGCCTGGGCCGTGGCCATCACGGTGGTCTTCGTGGTGCTCTCGCAGATCAAGATCAACGTGACCAATGCCTACGCCGGCTCGCTGGCCTGGTCGAACTTCTTCGCGCGGCTCACGCACAGCCACCCGGGCCGCGTGGTCTGGCTGGTGTTCAACGTGCTGATCGCCATCCTGCTGCTCACGCTGGGCGTGTTCCGCGCCCTGGAGGAGGTGCTGGGCCTGTACGCCAACATCGCCATCGCCTGGGTCGGCGCGCTGGTGGCCGACCTGGTCGTCAACAAGCCGCTGGGCCTGTCGCCCAAGGGCATCGAGTTCCAGCGCGGCCACCTGTATGACATCAACCCGGTCGGCGTGGGCGCCACGCTGCTGGCCGGCGCCCTGGGCGTGGCCAGCTACGCGGGCGCGCTGGGGCCGGCCGCGCGCGCGTTCTCGCCGCTGCTGGCGCTGGGCACGGCGCTGGTGGCCGCGCCGCTGATCGCCTGGGCCACGCGCGGACGCTGGTACATCGCGCGGCCGCGCACGCCGCTGTGGCGGCCCGGCGAAAGCGTGGCCTGCTCGGTCTGCGAGAACCGCTTCGAGTCCGAGGACATGTCCTTCTGCCCGGCCTACGGCGCGGCGATCTGCTCGCTGTGCTGTACGCTGGAGTCGCGCTGCCACGACCGCTGCAAGAGCCGCGCGAAAGCGTCCGAGCAGACGCAGGACCTGCTGCGCACGCTGCTGCCCGGCGCGATGGCGCAGCGGCTGAACTTCCGGCTCACACACTACCTCGTGGTGCTGGTTTCCCTTGTGCTGCTGCTGTCCACCGTGATGGGCCTGGTCTACTACCAGGACGTGGTGGCTGCCGGCCTGGACGAACACGCGCGCGCCAGCATGCGCGCAGGCTTCCAGAAGGTCTACACGCTGGCGCTGCTGCTGCTGGCCGTAGGCGCCTGGTGGATCGTGCTGGGTGTGGAGAGCCGCGAGGTCGCCCAGGACGAATCCAACCACCAGAACCAGCTGCTGCTGGCCGAGATCGAGGCGCACAAGCGCACCGACGCGGCGCTGCAGAAGGCCAAGGAAGTGGCCGAGGCCGCCAACCTGGCCAAGACGCGCTTCGTGACCGGCATGAGCCACGAGTTCCGCACGCCGCTCAACAGCATCCTGGGCTACTCGCAGGTGCTGCTGCGCAGCGCCGCCAGCGAGGCCGTGCGCGGTCCGGTGGCCACGATCCAGCGCAGCGGACAGCACCTCTCGAGCCTCATCGATGGCATGCTGGACCTGGCCCGCATCGAGGCCGGCCGCATGCGCATCGAGACCGCCGCCATCTCGCTGCGCGACTTCCTCGACGATCTCGTGCGCATGGTGGAGCCGCAGGCCCATGCCAAAGGCCTGGATTTCCGCCTGGAGCTGCCGGCCCGGGCATTGCCCGCCTACGTGCAGGCCGACGCCAAGCGGCTGCGCCAGATCCTGCTCAACCTGCTCAGCAATGCGATCAAGTTCACGGCCGAGGGCAGCGTGGTGCTGCGCGTCTCGCACCGCATGGAGGTGGCGCGCTTCGAGGTCGAGGACACCGGCCTGGGCATCGCGCCGCACGACATCGAGCGCATCTTCCTGCCATTCGAGCGCAGCAGCTCGGGCCGCATCGCGCACGAGCCCGGCACCGGTCTGGGCCTGGCCATCACGCGGCTGCTGACCGACCTCATGGGCGGCGAACTCTCGGTGGACAGCGCCGTGGGCCGGGGCAGCTGCTTCAGGCTCAGGCTGTACATGCGCGAACTGACTGCCATCGACCAGCACCGGGTGGAGAACCACCGCCGCGTGATCGGCTACCAGGGCGCGCGGCGCCGGCTGCTGCTCGTGGACGACCAGCCCGAGCAGCGGCAGCTGCTGGCCGCGATCCTGATCCCGCTGGGCTTCGCCACGCTGGAGGCCGCCAGTGGCCCGGAGTGCCTGCAGGCCGTCGCCGCGCATGCGCCCGACATGGTGCTGCTGGACGTGAACATGGGCGACATGGACGGCTGGGCCACCTGCCGCGCGCTGCGCCAGGCCGGCCATGCGGCGCTGCCCGTGGTGATGGTCTCGGCCAACGTGTTCCACGCGCCCGAGCAGCTGGACGGCAGCGGCTGCAACGGCTTCGTGACCAAGCCGGTGGCCGAGTCCGAATTGCTGGGGCAGCTGGAGCGGCTGCTGCAGCTGGAGTGGCTGCACGAAACACCGCCCGCGCCGGCACCGCAGGAGACCGCGCCGCCGCTGGCCCATACGCTGTCCAACGAGGCCACGGCCGAGCTGATCTGGCTCGCCCGCATCGGCGACCTGGGCTCCCTCAAGCGCGGCATTGCCCGCATGGCCGCGGCCGACACCGCCACGCAGCGCGAATGCGACTACCTGCGCCAGCTGGTCGATCGGGTCGATCTGGAAAGTCTTCTGAGATGGTTGCAACGGGAATGACGGCCGCGGCGCCCAAGCTGGTCGTGCAGGTGGTGGACGACGCACCGGACGCACTGGGCTTTCTCGTCGACGCGCTGGAGGCGGCCGGCTACGGCGTGCTCGTGGCACGCAGCGGCGAGGCCGCACTGCAGAGCCTGGATTGGGTGATCCCGGACGCCATCCTGCTGGACGCGCTGATGCCGGGCCTGGACGGCTTCGAGACCTGCCGGCGCATCAAGGCCCTGCCCGAGCGCGCCCATGTGCCTGTGATCTTCATGACGGCGCTGTCCGAGACCGCCCACATCGTGGCCGGCTTCGAGGCCGGCGGCGTGGACTACGTGGTCAAGCCCGTCAAGATCGACGAAGTGCTCGCGCGGCTCGCCACCCACCTGCGCAATGCGCGTGTCTCGCGGCTCGCACGCGAGGCGGTCGACCTGGGCGGCCTGGGCGTGCTGCTGCTGGACCACCAGGACCGGCTGGCCTGGCGCTCGCCACGCGCGGCCGAGTGGCTGCGCCGCTTCTCGGACCGGCCGGCCGAGCAATGGCCGGCCTGGCTCGCGCCGTTCGTGGCGCCGCTGCGCACGGCCGGCGGCGGCTCGGCCCTGCTGGCCACGGCGGGCGGCGAGGAGCTGCGGCTGCAGTGGATCGGTGCCAGCGGCATGGGCGAGGCCATGGCGCTGCTGCAGGTGCGGCCGCAAGCGGCCTCGCGGCTGCGCGAGGCCGATCTCACGCCGCGCGAGATCGAGGTGCTGTCCTGGCTGGCCAAGGGCAAGACCAACCGCGACATCGGCGACATCCTGGGCCTGTCGCCACGCACGGTGAACAAGCACCTGGAACATGCCTATGCCAAGCTGGGCGTGGAGACGCGGGCTTCGGCCGCTGCCCTGGTGACGCGCGAAGGCGTGCTGCCCGACGGCTGAAACGGGCATTGGCCGCGCCGCGCGCGGCCGGTGCGAAGATGGCCCGCATGCAAGCCCTGGCCGCCCTGCAGTCCCATCCCTGGGCCTACCCTGCCCTCGAAGTGGTGCACATCGCCGGCATCGCGCTGCTGCTGGGCAACCTCGTGGCGCTGGAGGTGCGCGTGTTCGGCGGCGCCGCCGCGCTGCCGGTGCCCGCGCTGGCGCGGCTGTCGCTCACGCTGGCGCTGGCCGGGTTCGCGCTGGCCGCGGCCAGCGGCCTGCTGATGTTCGCCAGCCAGCCCGGCGAGCTGCTGGCCAAGCGCAGCTTCCTGCTCAAGATGGCGCTGCTGGCGCTGGCCGGCTGCAACGCGGCCTGGTTCCACGGCCGCGGCGCGCTGGCCCGGCTCGACCGGCTGGCCCGGCTGCAGATGCTGGTGTCCAGCGGGCTGTGGCTGGCCGCGATCGTCTGCGGCCGCTGGATCGCCTACGAATGACCCACCACCACGAAGGAGCGATGCCATGAACCTGTACCTCACGCGCCGCCGGCTGGTCGCACTGGCCGGCCTGGCCGTCCCGCTCGCGCTGCAACGCGCCCATGCCCACCACGGCTGGAGCAGCTTCGACCAGGACCGGCCGATCTACCTGGAAGGCCAGGTTCTCGAGAGCCGCTGGCGCAATCCGCATGCCGAACTCGTGGTCGAGACGCCCGCCACGCTGGCGCTACCGGCCGACCTGAAGCAGCGCACGCTGCCGGCCCAGAGCGCCGGCGTCGATGGCCCCGCGCTGCTGGCCAAGACCGTGCTGCCGACCCGCCAGGACCGTCGTTGGGAACTCGAGCTGGCGCCGCTCACGCGCATGCGCGCCTGGCAGGCCGAGGAGATCCGTGCGGGCGACCGCGTGGCGGCCGTGGGCTTCACGTTCAAGGGGGAACAGGGCGATGCCGTGATGCGGGTGGAATACCTGTTCGTGGGCGGCAAGACCTATGGACTGCGCTCCAGCCCTGCGTGAAGAAACACGGCATGCTGTCACTGCACTGAATACAAAACATTTGCTTGACAACAATCCATACAATCGGAGGCGTTTCACAGCCACTCTCCAGCCGCCATGCCCAGCCCGCGCTCCCGCCCCGTCGACCCGACCGGTCGCGGGCGCCTGCGGCCCCGGCGGCGCAATCTCGCGGCGGCGGCGGCGGCACGCGCCACCTGGTGGTTCGCCGGAGCGGCCGTCACCCTGCTGCTGGCCTGGTGGCAACCGGCCGCCTTGCAGCACCTGGACCTGCTGGCCTACCACCTGCTGCAGGGCGATGGCGCCCCCACCCTGCCCCAGGCGGCCGCGGTCGAACAGGTGCCGACGCCGCTGGCCGCACTCTTCACACTGCTGCTGGTCAGCGCAGTGGCCTTGCGGCCACGCAAGGCACCGGCGCGCCTGCTGCTGGCTTTGGCGCTGCTGTGCCTGCCCCTGGCCGCCAGCTCTGCCCTGCTGACGCAGCAGCGCTGGCTGCCTCCGGCCCTGCCGGTGGCCGGCCTGGCGGTCGCGTTGGGCTTCCGTGAGGCGGCGCGCGCGCGCGCGGCCCAGCGCCAGCTGCAGCGCACGCGTGCCCAGGCCCAGGCCGCGCTGCGCGCCATCGACGATGCGGTGCTCACCGTCGACGGCGCCGAGCACACCGTGCGCTTCGCCAATCCCAGCGCCGTGCAGCAGGCGGCCCCCCAGGTGCTGGACGGGCGCCCGCTCGCCCTCGCCTATCCGCTGGAGGAGCAGAGCCACGATGCGCTGCATGCGGCGATCACGGCCTGTGTCGCCCAGGGCGTCAGCGTGCGCGTGCGCGAACTGCTGCAGCTGCGCTCAGCCGAGGGCCTGCGCAGCCTGCGCGCGACGGCCAGCCCGCTGCGGGCCACGGACGGCGTGGTCGACGGCGCCGTGCTGGTGTTCACCGACATGACGGGCGCGCTCGAGGCCGCCCGCGAGCGTGAGCATGCCGCCACGCACGATGCCTTGACCGGCCTGCCCAACCGCGTGCTGCTGCAGGAGCAGCTGCAGCTCACGCTCTCGCGCGTCAAGCGCCAGCACAGCGTGGCCGCCATCCTGTTCGTCGACCTGGACCGTTTCAAGCACATCAACGACACGCTGGGCCACCGCACCGGCGATGCCGTGCTGCGCGTGCTGGCCCAGCGCTTGCAGGCCTTGTGCCGCAACACCGACACGGTGGCGCGCTGGGGCGGCGACGAGTTCGTGCTGATCCTGGAAGACGTGGGCGGCCCCGAGGGCGCTGCCCTGGGGGCGAGCAAGATCGTCGAGGCGCTGTCGCGCGACGTGGCGCTGGGCCCGGAGTTCAACCACCGCCTGCTGCCCAGTTCGGCCAGCGTGGGGGTGGTGCTGGTGCCGCGGGACGGCATGCAGATCGAGGACCTGTTGTCCAAGGCCGACATGGCCATGTACCGCGCCAAGGGCCAGCCCAAGGCCAGCTTCCACATCTGGGCCAGCGACATCAACGCGCGCATGCACGACCGCCTGGCGCGCGAGGTCGATCTGCGCCAGGCCCTGCTGCACGGGCGCCTGCGGCTGCACTACCAGCCACAGTTCGCGTTCGACAGCGGCCGCATGATCGGCATGGAAGCCCTGATGCGCTGGCAGCAGGCGCCGGGCCGGGACCTGCCGCCCTCCGAGTTCATTCCTCTGGCCGAGGAATCCGGCCTGATCGTGGACATGGGCGCCTGGGCCGTGCGCGAGGTGGCCCGCCAGCTGGCGCGCTGGCAGGCCGCCGGGCTGCGGCCGGTGCCCGTGGCGGTGAACGTGTCGGCGCGCCAATGGACCAATGGTGAGATCGTGCAGGTCGTGCGCCTGGCGCTGCGCGAAACCGCCATCGCCCCGGCCCTGCTGCGGCTGGAGATCACGGAAACCGTGGCCATGGGCGAAGGCGAGCAGATCATCGGCCTGCTGCAGGACATCCACGCCCTGGGCATCCGGATGTCGCTGGACGACTTCGGCACCGGCTACTCTTCGCTGGCCTACCTCAAGCGCTTTCCGCTCGACGAGCTCAAGATCGACCGCAGCTTCGTTTGCGCACTGCCGCAGGACGAGCAGGACGCCGCCATCGTGCATGCCACCGTGGCGCTGGCGCGCGGCCTGGGCCTGCGCGTGCTGGCCGAGGGCGTGGAGACCCCGGCCCAGGCCGAATTCCTGGCCGCCTGCGGCTGCGATGGCGCCCAGGGCTATCTCTACGGCCAGCCGGAACCGGCCGAGCAGGCCGCACTGCGCCTGCAAGCCTGATACTCGCGCACCGCGCGCCCCCACCATCGCACAAATACGGCGAGGGCGTGCATTCCTTGGGCGCAGGGATCGGATCTTTTGCCGAACATATGCCGGCTCCGATCTGCGTAAATTTGTAACAAACCTCATGACGTCCCTCACCACGTTCGACTGGAACCGCTGGTTCCTGCGCGAGGACATCCCGCCGGCGCTGCAGATCGCCGGTGCCTACCACCCCTGGCTGGTGGCGCTGTCGGTCGTGGTGGCGGTGGCCGCCGCCTGGGCGGCGATGCAGCTGGCCGTCGGCGCGCGGCGGACCACGCGGCCCGCCGCGCGCTGGGCCGCACTGGGCGCTGGCGCGCTGGCCCTGGGCGCCGGCGTGTGGGCCATGCACTTCATCGGCATGCTGGCCTTCCAGCTGTGCACCGATGTGGACTACGACCCCGGCATCACCCTGCTGTCCATGCTGCCCAGCCTGCTGGCCGCGGGCACCGCGCTGCACCTGCTGGCGCGCCCGCAGATCAGCGGGCGCCAGTTGCTGCTGGGCGGCGTACTGGTCGGTGCCGGCATCGGCGCGATGCACTACGGCGGCATGCTGGCCATGCGCATGGACGCCCGGCTGGCCTTCGACCCGCTGGGCTTCGCTGCCTCCATCGTGCTGGCCGTGGTGCTGTCGGTGCTGGCGCTGTGGATCCGCTTCGGCCTGGCACACCGGCTGCGCCTGGGCGGCCAGGCGCTGGACCTGCTGGCGGGCGGCGTCATGGGCCTGGCCATCGCCGGCATGCACTACCTGGGCATGGCTTCGGCGCGCTTCATCGGCGTGACCGATCCGGCCTTCGATCCGGCCGCCGATCCGCAGAACGTGCTGGCGCTGGTCATCGCCTTCGTCGCCGTGACCATCGGCGCGCTGGCCGTCACGGTGCAGGCCCTGCTGCGCTCGCAGCACCTGAACCAGCGGCTGCGCGACAGCGAGGGCCGTCTGCGCGCCGTGCTCGACACGGCCGTGGACGGCATCATCTCGGCCGACCGCAGCGGCCGCATCCTGTCGTTCAACGCCTCGGCCGAGCGCATCTTCGGCTGGTCGGCCCAGACCGTCGTGGGCCGCAACATCGATCTGCTCATGACAGCGGTGCCCGACGGCCTGGACGCGGCCGAACGCGCCGAACACCTGCAAAGCCGCCTCGCCGGCCTGGTCGGCGCCAGCCGCGAAGTCAGTGGCAGGCACCGCGACGGCCGCGTGATCGCGCTGCGGCTGGCCATCAGCCGCACCGAGGGCCAGGGCGAGCCGCTGTACCTGGGCATCGTGACCGACATCTCCGAACGCAAGGCGATCGAGACGGCGCTGCGCAACCGCGAGGCGCAGTACCGCACCCTGATCGCCAACATGCCCGGCGTGGCCTTCCGCAGCGAGGCGCGCACGCACGCACGCATGCTGTTCGTCTCCGAGCGCGTGGAGGACTTGACGGGCTGGCCGGCGGCCGAGTTCGTCGGCAACCTGCGCAGTCTGGAAGCCCTGATCCCGCCGGCCGACCGGCAGGCCCGCAACGCCGCGATCGCGCTGGCGCTGGCGCAGGACCAGCCCTATGCCGTGGAATACCGCATCCGCCGCGCCGACGGCGCAGAGCGCTGGATCGCCGAATCGGCCGGCGGCGTGCGCGACGCCGACGGGCAGCTGCAGTGGATCGACGGTGTGATGCTGGACGTGACCGAGGAACGCGCCCGCGCCAAGGCCTTCGAAACCACCGGCGCGGTGCTGGACCGCGCCATGGCGGTGCTGGAACTCGCACCCGATGGCCGCATCCTGCATTGCAATGGCAACTACGTCGCCATGCTCGGCTACGAGCGGGCCGAAGAGCTGATCGGCCGGCCCTACCTGGACATGCTGCCGCCGCACCTGCGCCGCCTGCCCGACCAGTTGCGCATGATGGACGCGCTGCAGCGCGGCGAGGTGCTGGCCGGCGAGTTCGAGCGCATGGGCAAGAACGGCCGCGAGCTGTGGGTGCAGGCCACCTACAACCCGGTCTTCGATGGCGCCGGGCGGCTCGTCAAGACCATGGCCTTCAAGACCGACATCACGCTGCGCAAGACCATGGAGCGCGAGCTGCGCCAGGCCAAGGTGCGGGCCGAGCAGGCGGCGCAGGCGCGCAGCAGCTTCCTGGCCAACATGAGCCACGAGATCCGCACGCCCATGAACGCCATCCTGGGCTTCACCGACGTGCTGCTCCACACCGCGCTGGCGCCCACGCAGCGGCGCCACCTGGAGACGGTGCGCCAGGCCGGCCAATCGCTGCTGGGCCTGCTCAACGACATCCTGGACACGGCCAAGCTCGAGAAGGGCGCGGTCGAACTCGAACTGGGCGATTTCTCGCTGCGCCAGCTGTGCGAGCAGGTGGTGGCCTCGATGCGGCTGACGGCCGAGAAGAAGGGCCTGGCCCTCGCGCTGGACTACCCGGCCGCGCTTTCCGACTTCCGCCGGGGCGACGCATTGCGCATCCAGCAGGTGCTCGTCAACCTGGTGGGCAACGCCATCAAGTTCACGCGCCAGGGCCGCATCGACGTGCGTGTCGAACAGCGCGACGAGAGCACCGTCATCGCCGTCCAGGACACCGGCATCGGCATCGCACCGGACCGCGTCGAGCGCATCTTCGACGCCTTCGCGCAGGCAGACGCCACGATCACACGCCAGTTCGGCGGCACCGGCCTGGGCACCACCATCGCGCGCCAGCTCACCGAGCTGATGGGCGGCCGCATCGTCGTGCGCAGCGAACTGGGCGTGGGCAGCTGCTTCGAGGTGCATCTGCCGCTCCAGGCCGGTCAGGCGCCGCAAGCCGAGGTCGGCGTCGCCACGGGCCAGTTGCCCCCGCTGTCGGTCCTGGTGGCGGACGACGTGCCGCAGAACGTGGAACTGCTGGAGCTTTTGCTGCAGGCCGACGGCCACCGCGTGCACAGCGCACGCAACGGACGCGAGGCGCTGGCCATGCTCGACGAACACCGGTTCGACCTGGTGCTGATGGACATGCACATGCCCGAGATCGACGGGCTCAGCGCCACCCGCGCGCTGCGTGCGCGCGAACGCGAAAGCGGCCTGGTGCCCACGCCGGTCATCGCGCTCACGGCCAGCGTGCAGGCCGCCGACCGCCTCGCCGCGCAGCAGGCCGGCATGGACGGCTTCGCCACCAAGCCGGTCGTGACCCAGCAGCTGTTCGCCGAGATCGGGCGCGTGCTGGGCCTGCAACCGGCGCCCGGAACGACGCGCTCGCAGGATGTGCCCGAGAGCAACGCCGTGGTCGACTGGCAACAGGGGCTGGTCCTCTGGCAGAGCCGCGAGCGGCTGCAAGCGGCCATCGGCAACTTCGTGCAGGCGCAGGCCGGCACGCCACTGGACCTGGCCGACGCCCTGGAACGCCAGGACACGGCGGCGCTGGTGGCGTCGGCCCACCGCATCGCCGGTGCCGCTGGCAACCTGGCGCTGCCGGCCTTGCGGCTGGCCGCGCAGGTGCTGGAACGCGCGGCCCGCGCCGGCCAGCTGGCGCCTGCGCGGGCGGCCGTGCCGGTGCTGCTGGCCCAGCTCCAGTCCGTGGCCGCGGTGCTGCCGCCACCTGCTCCGGCGCCGGCGCCGACGGTGCCCACCGTGCTGGCGCCGCTGGAGCAGCACAGCGTGCTGGGCGGCCTGGACGGCCTGCAGCAAGCCCTGAAGCGCCATGAGCTCGACGAGGAAGCACTGCACCAGCTGGCCGAAGTGCTGCCGCCGGTGGAGATGCGCGCGCTCATGGAAGCCATCGACAACTTCGACTTCGACGCGGCCCTGCGCTGCGTCGACCGGCTCCGCGCCAACCTGCAGACCCCCACCGAGGCCTTGCCATGACCACCGACCCCGACCGCCGCCCGCGCCTGCTGCTGGTGGACGACGAGCCCACCAACCTGCAGGTGCTGCGCGGCATCCTGCAGGCCGACTACCGGCTGCTGTATGCGCGCGACGGGGCCACGGCGCTCAAGCTGGCCCGCGACGAGCGGCCCGACCTGCTGCTGCTGGACGTGATGATGCCGGGCATGAGCGGCCACGAGGTCTGTCGCACGCTCAAGGCCGACACCGCCACCGCGTCCATCCCGGTGGTGTTCGTGACCGCGCTGGCTGACGCGGGCGACGAGGCGCAGGGGTTCGACGCCGGCGCGGTCGACTACATCATCAAGCCCGTGAGCCCGCCCATGGTGCGGGCCCGCGTGCGCACGCACCTGTCGCTGGTGCGCATGGACGAACTCAAGGCCTCGCGGCTGGAGATCGTGCAGCGCCTGGGCCGCGCGGCGGAGTACAAGGACAACGAGACCGGCCAGCACGTGCTGCGCATGAGCCACTACGCCCAGGCGCTGGCGCTGGCGCTGGGTTTCGATGCGCGCGATGCCGAGGACCTGCTGCACGCCGCGCCCATGCACGACGTGGGCAAGATCGGCATTCCCGACCACATCCTGCGCAAGCCGGGCCAGCTGACGCCCGAGGAATGGGCCGTGATGCGCACGCACGCCAGCATCGGCGCCGACATCATCGGCCAGCACGAGAGCGGCGTGCTGCACATCGCCGCCAAGATCGCGCGCAGCCACCACGAGAAGTGGGACGGCAGTGGCTACCCCGACCGGCTGGCCGGCGAAGCCATTGCGCTGGAGGCCCGCATCATCGCCATCGCCGACGTGTTCGACGCGCTGACCAGCGTGCGGCCGTACAAGCCGGCCTGGAGCGTGGACGACGCGGTGGCGCTGCTCGAACGGGAAGCCGGCAAGCAGTTCGACCCCGCGCTGGTGCCGGTCTTCATTGGCATCCTGCCGCAGCTGCTGGCGATCCGCGAGCGCTTCGCCGACGCACCCACCGACGCCTGAACTAGGACTGCGGCTGCAGCTGCCGCACGCGCTGCAGCGCCACCGTGGCCGCCGCCGTGCGCGTCTCCACGCCGAGCTTGACGTAGACGCGCTCCAGGTGCTTCTTGATGGTGGCCGGGCTCGCGCCCAGGATCTCGCCGATGTCGCGGTTGGTCTTGCCCTTGACCAGCCAGTACAACACCTCGGCCTCGCGCGCGGTCAGCGCCAGCGACAGGCTCAGCGCCTCGATGACGGCCGCGTCCGACTCCTCGCGCATGACGATGAGCCAGTCGCCGCCGCCCTCGCCGTCGCCGGTCTGCTGGTGCAGCCGGAAACTCAGCGCGCGCGCACCCTGCTCCAGGCGCAGCGGCGGCGGCTCGATCTGGCGCTGCTCGGCGTCAAAGGCATGGCGGCGCAGCCAGTCCAGCAGCACGGGCGGCGCCACGTTGCCGCCGCCCGGCCCGCCGCAGTAGCGCTGCAGCAGCTCGCGCGCAAGCACGGTCTGCCACATGAGCCGGCCGTCGCTCACGCGCACGGTGATGCTGGCATAGCCGAAGGCGTCGAGCGCGTTGCGCGCCTGGCGCCGCTCGCGCGCGCTGGCCAGGTGCACCTGCATGCGGGCCAGCACCTCCTTGGGCTTGATCGGCTTGGTCACGTAGTCCACGCCGCCCGACTCCAGCGCCGCGACCAGGTGCTCGGTCTCGGTCAGGCCGGTCATGAAGATGATGGGGATATGGGCCGTGGCCGGCAGCGCCTTGAGCCGGCGCGCGACCTCGAAGCCGTCCATGCCCGGCATCATGGCGTCCAGCAGCACCACGTCGGGCACGGCCTGCGCGGCACGCTGCAAGGCCATCTCGCCGCCCGTGGCGACCAGCACCGTAAAGCCCGATTCGTCCAGCGCGTCGTGCAGCACGGCCAGGTTGTCCGGCACGTCGTCGACGATCAGCACCACGTCGCTGTTGGCGCGGTCCAGGGTCTGGTCAAGGGGTGGGTGCGGCATCGGCTTGTTGCAGCAATCGGCTCATGGCTTCGAACTGGAATTGTCGGGCCAGCCCGCGCATCTGCAGCACGAAGCCCGCGCAGGCGGGCTGGCTGCGCTCGATGGCGTCCAGCGCATTCGTGATGCCACGCGGAAAGCCCACGTCCACCGCTTGCTGCAGGGCCGCGCGGCTGGCCGCGTCGGGGTAGGCCAACGGGGCGGCAGGCGCGGGCGGCGACGCCTCGGCGGCCGGCGGCTGGTCCAGCCATTGCAGCGCCAGCTGGCGACCCAGCCAGTCCAGCAGTTCGGACAAGCGCACGGGCTTGACGAGGAAGTCCTCGGGCCGGATCTCCACATCGTTTTCCAGGCCCTTGTCGAAGGCGTTGGCCGAGACGATGGCGATGCGCGGCGGCCGCGGCAGCAGCGCGCGCACGCGGCGGATGGTCTCCCAGCCATCGATGCCGGGCATGGCCAGGTCCATCAGGATGGCGTCGGGCCGGTAGCCCGCGACCAGCAGGTCCAGGCAGTCGTGGCCGCTGGCGGCCGTGCGCAGCGCAAAGCCCAGCGGCTCGAGCAGGTGCACGAGCAACTGGCGGTCGACCTCCTCGTTGTCGACCACGAGGATGCTGCGGCGCGGGCCGGCATAGCCGTGGCGCGGCGTCGTGGTCCGCGCCTCCTGCCGCCCGGCGCTGCCATGCTGGGCGGGCAGGAACAAGCGCACCCGGAACTGCGAGCCGACGCCGGGCTCGCTCGTGGCCGTGAGCTCGCCGCCCATGAGGTCGGTCAGCATCTTGGCGATCGTGAGACCCAGGCCCGCACCGCCCGGCGCGCTCTGGCCCGGCGCGGGCGCACGTGCGAAGGGCTCGAAGATGCGGGCGAGCGCGTCGGCCGCGATGCCGGGTCCGCTGTCGGCGATCTCCAGGGTCGCCATCTCGCGCTGGTAGCGGACCCGAAAACGCACATGGCCCGCGGCCGTGAACTTGATCGCGTTGCCCAGCAGGTTGATGAGGATCTGGCGCAGCCGCTGCTCGTCGGCGCGCACCAGCTCGGGCAGCGGGCCCTCGGGCTCGAAGTGGAAGGCCAGGCCCTTGCCCTCGGCCTGCAGTTCGAACATGGCGGCGACCTCGTGCACGGTGTCGGCGAAGGCCATGGGACGGATGTTGAGCGTGAGCTTGCCCGACTCGATGCGCGCGATGTCCAGCGTGCCGTCGACGAGCTGCAGCAGATGCTCGCCGCCGCGCTTGATCACCTGCACGGCATGGCGCCGGTGCGGCGGCACGGCAGCGTCCTCGCCCATCAGCTGCGCATAGCCCAGGATGCTGTTGAGCGGCGTGCGCAGTTCGTGGCTGATCGCGCTGATGTAGCGGCTCTTGGCCTGGTTGGCCTGGTCGGCCTGGCGGCGCGCCTCCTCGGCGACCTGGCGCGCGCGTTGCAGTTCGGCATCGGTCTGGCGGTGCAGTGCGATCTCGCGCACGAGCAGATGTGTCTGGCGGTTGGACTCCTCCTGCGCGACCTGCCGGCTCTTGTGCGCCAGCACCAGCCACCAGGCCACGATGCCGGCCGCCAGCAGCAGCGCCATGTAGGCCTTGGTGAAGCCCGAGCGCAGCGCCTCCTCGGCCAGCCGCGCACCGGCCGCGGCCTCGGTCACGGCCGTCTC
Organism: Pseudorhodoferax aquiterrae; assembly: GCF_014652235.1. Taxonomy (GTDB): domain Bacteria; phylum Pseudomonadota; class Gammaproteobacteria; order Burkholderiales; family Burkholderiaceae_C; genus Pseudorhodoferax; species Pseudorhodoferax aquiterrae. Next base: position 112,490 of record NZ_BMYK01000005.1, on the reverse strand, counting down.
CTGGCTGTAGAGCAGGCCGAAGACGGCCGCCAGCAGCGGCACCAGGATCAGCATCAGCAGCAGGTAGTGCGCGAGCCCGGTGTCCAGGTAGGGCCAGATGCGCCGCGGCAGCAGCCAGCGCAGCGCGGCCGACCATTGCCAGGACAGCGCGGCGCGCGGCTTGCAGAGGTCGCCGCAGCGCGCGTCCAGCGTGCAGCACAGCGAGCAGATCGGCCCCTGGTAGGCCGGGCAGTGCGCCATGTCGGGGCCTTCGTACTCGCGCTCGCAGATCACGCAGCGGTGGGCCTGGGGTGTCGATTGCTCCGCCGCCGGGCCGCCCCAAGGCGGAGCAGCCCCCTCGGGGGGCAGCGAGGACACGAAGTGCCGAGCGTGGGGGCTCGATGTGCGTGCGATGTAGTAGCGCCCGCGCGTGAGCCAGGCCAGCAGCGGCGATGCCACGAAGGCGGTGCCCAGCGCGATCACGGCCGAGAAGGCCTGCGCCAGCGGGCCGAAGAGCCCGATGTAGGCGCTGATGGACAGCGCCGAGGCCAGCGCCATCGCGCCCACGCCCACGGGGTTGATGTCGTACAGGTGGGCGCGCTTGAACTCGATGCCCTTGGGCGACAGGCCCAGCGGCTTGTTGACGACGAGGTCGGCCACGACGGCCATGATCCAGGCGATCGCCAGGTTGGAGTACAGCCCCAGCACCTCGCCCAGAGCCTGGAACACGTTCATCTCCATGAGCATGAACGCGATCAGCGTGTTGAACACGACCCAGACCACGCGGCCCGGGTGGCTGTGCGTCACGCGCGAGAAGAAGTTGGACCAGGCCAGCGAACCGGCATAGGCATTGGTCACGTTGATCTTGAGCTGCGAGACCACGACGAACAAGGCCGTGGCCGCCACCGCCCAGCCCAGGTTGGGGAACACGTACTCGTAGGCCGCCAGATACATCTGGTTCGGGTCCACGGCCCGCTCCTTGGGCACCATGTGGCTGATGGCCAGGTAGGCCAGCAGCGCGCCGCCCAGCATCTTGACCACGCCCAGCACCACCCAGCCGGGCCCGCCGACCAGCACGCCCAGCCACCAGCGCCCCCGGTTGGCGCGCTGGCGCACCGGCATGAACCGCAGGTAGTCGGCCTGCTCCCCCATCTGGGTGATGAGCGCGATGCCCACGGTCAGGGCAGCACCAAACAGGTGCAGATCAAAACCGTCGCCCGAAGACTTGTCACCGACATAGTGCGTGACACCAGAAAATGCACCAGGATCGCGCAGCAGCACATAGGCGAAGGGCACGACCAGCATGACCAGCCACAGCGGCTGCGTCCACATCTGCAGCCGGCTGATGGCCGAGACGCCGTGCGTCACCAGCGGGATCACGACCAGTGCGCAGACGAGGTAGCCCCAGGTCGGCGGGATGCCCAGCGCCAGCTCCAGCGCATAGGCCATGACGGCGGCCTCGAGCGCGAAGAAGATGAAGGTGAAGCTGGCGTAGATCAGCGAGGTCAGCGTGGAGCCGATGTAGCCGAAGCCGGCGCCACGCGTGAGCAGGTCCATGTCCAGGCCATAGCGCGCCGCATAGATGCTGATCGGCAGGCCGGCCAGGAAGATGATCAGGCCGGTGGCGAGGATGGCCCAGAACGCGTTGACGAAGCCGTACTGCACCAGCAGCGTGGCACCCACGGCCTCCAGGATCAGGAACGAGGCCGCACCGAAGGCCGTGTTGGCCACGCGCCAGGACGACCATTTGCGAAAGCGCGTGGGCGTGAAGCGCAGCGCGTAGTCCTCCATGGTCTCGCGCGCGACCCAACTGTTGTAGTCACGCCGGACCTTGACGATGCGCTGCGGCGCGTTCTGTTCGACGGGGGCGGAAGTCTCTTGCACGGGACGCCGACCGCGCAGCTTTCATGCCACCCGTGGGTCGCACGGCATGATGCTTGCTGAATAATCGTTCGATGCCATCCACCACAGCCTGATCTCCGAGCGACATGGAACTCACACCGCGAGAGAAAGACAAGCTGTTGATCTTCACCGCCGCCCTGCTCGCCGAGCGCCGCAAGGCCAGAGGGCTGAAGCTCAACTACCCCGAAGCCGTTGCCCTGATCTCCGCCGCCGTCATGGAAGGCGCCCGCGACGGCAAGACCGTGGCCGAACTCATGAGCGAAGGCCGCAACGTGCTCACACGCGACGACGTCATGGAAGGCATTGCCGAGATGATCCCGGACATCCAGGTCGAGGCCTCGTTCCCCGACGGCACCAAGCTGGTCACCGTGCACCAGCCCATCCCGTGATGACGCCGGGCGAACTGCTGGTCGACGCGGGCGACCATGAACTCAACCCCGGGCGCCGCACGCTGACCGTGCTGGTCAAGAACGGCGCCGACCGGCCGATCCAGGTCGGCTCGCACTACCACTTCGCCGAGACCAACGGCGCGCTCGACTTCGACCGCGACGCCGCGCGCGGCATGCGGCTCAACATCGCGTCCGGCACGGCCGTGCGCTTCGAGCCCGGCCAGCAGCGCACCGTGGAATTGGTGGTCTTCGCCGGCGACCGCACGGTCTACGGCTTTCGCGGCCTCGTACAAGGAAAGCTGTAAATGGCGAACATCTCGCGCCGCGCCTACGCGGAGATCTTCGGCCCCACGACCGGCGACCGTGTGCGCCTGGCCGACACCGACATCCTGATCGAGGTCGAGAAGGACTACACGCTGGCCGCCGGCGGCTACGGCGAAGAGGTCAAGTTCGGCGGTGGCAAGACCATCCGCGACGGCATGGCCCAGGGCCAGCGCACGCGTGCCGAAGGGGCGGTGGACTGCGTGCTGACCAACGCGCTGATCCTGGACCACTGGGGCATCGTCAAGGCCGACATCGGCCTGAAGGGCGGGCGCATCGTGGCCATCGGCAAGGCCGGCAACCCCGACGTGCAGAGCGGCGTGGACATCGTGATCGGCCCGGGCACCGAGATCATCGCGGCCGAGGGCAACATCGTGACGGCCGGCGGCATCGACAGCCACATCCACTTCATCTGCCCGCAGCAGATCGAGGAGGCCCTGGCCTCGGGCGTGACCACCATGCTGGGCGGCGGCACCGGCCCGGCCACGGGCACCTTCGCCACCACCTGCACGCCCGGCCCCTGGAACATCGAGCGCATGCTGCAGGCGGCCGACGCCTTCCCGATGAACCTGGGCTTTCTGGGCAAGGGCAACGCCAGCCTGCCGGCCGCGCTGCACGAGCAGATCGAGGCCGGCGTGATCGGCCTGAAACTGCACGAGGACTGGGGCACGACGCCGGCCGCGATCAGCAACTGCCTGGACGTGGCCGACGCCACCGACACCCAGGTGGCGATCCACTCGGACACGCTCAACGAATCGGGCTTCGTGGAGAACACCATCGCGGCGACCAAGGGCCGTGGCTTGTGCGCCTTCCACACCGAGGGTGCGGGGGGTGGCCACGCACCCGACATCCTGCGCGTGGTCGGCGAGGACAATTTCCTGCCCTCCTCGACCAACCCCACGATGCCGTACACCCAGAACACGCTGGACGAGCACGTGGACATGCTGATGGTGTGCCACCACCTGGACGCCGGCATCGCCGAAGACCTGGCCTTCGCCGAGTCGCGCATCCGCAAGGAGACCATCGCGGCCGAGGACGTGCTGCACGACCTGGGCGCGATCAGCATGATGAGCTCGGACAGCCAGGCCATGGGCCGGGTCGGCGAGGTCATCCTGCGCACCTGGCAGACCGCGCACAAGATGAAGGTGCAGCGCGGCGCGCTGCCCGAGGACAGCGCGCGCAACGACAACTTCCGCGTCAAGCGCTACGTGGCCAAGTACACGATCAACCCGGCGATCGCGCACGGCATCAGCCACGAGGTGGGCAGCATCGAGGTCGGCAAGTGGGCCGACCTCGTGGTCTGGAAGCCGGCCTTCTTCGGCGTGAAGCCGGCGCTGATTCTCAAGGGCGGCTCCATCGCGTTCGCGGCCATGGGCGATCCCAACGCGTCGATCCCGACGCCGCAGCCCGTGCACTACCGGCCCATGTTCGGCGCCTACGGCGGCGCGATCGCCAGGGGCTCGCTGACCTTCGTGTCGCAGGCCGGCCTGTCGGCCGGCATCAAAGAGCGCTTCGGCCTGGCCAAGAATCTGAGCGCCGTGAAGGACATCCGCAACGTGCGCAAGCAGCACCTGGTCCACAACGGCTACCTGCCGAAGATGGAGATCGATCCGCAGACCTATGCGGTGCGGGCCGACGGGCAGCTGCTGACCTGCGAACCGGCCAAGGTGCTGCCGATGGCGCAGCGTTATTTCCTGTTCTGAGACGGCCGGCCCGCGGCAGGTCTACGATAGTGGCCGATGGCCGCCGCGCGTCGCGGCGGTCGCGCCTTCTCCTTCGCCATCCATGCTCACCACCAGCAAACTCATGCCCCAGGGCGCCGGCCTCGCGCCGGTGCTGCTCAAGCGCGCCGCCACCGTCGAACTCGACTGGGACGTGCGCCAGAAGAGCCGCTTCGACGCCACCGATTCGCAAGGCCGCCAGCTCGGCGTGTTCCTGCCGCGCGGCACCGTCGTGCGGGGTGGCGATGTGCTGGTGGCCGAGGACGGCTCGCTGGTCCGCGTGCTGGCCGCACCACAGGATGTGCTCAAGATCACCCACTGCACGGCGCACGGCACGCCGTTCGACCTGATCCGCGCGGCCTACCACCTGGGCAACCGCCATGTGCCGATCGAACTCAAGCCCGACCACCTCAAGATCGAGCCCGACCACGTGCTGGCGAACATGCTGCGCGCCATGCACCTGATCGTGACGCCCGTCGCGGAGGCCTTCGAGCCCGAAGGCGGTGCCTACGGTGCGCAAGGGCATGGTCATGGCCATGACCACCACGACCATGGCGGACATGCGCACCACGACCACGACCATGGCCATGGCCACGCCCACCAACACGGTCACGGCCACGCGCACGACCACCACCACGACGGCCAGGACCAGCAGCAATAGCCGCAGCGGCCCGACATCCGCCACTGCCAGAATCCGCCCATCCACTGCAGAGCGAGGTTCCCATGCGCCAACTCTCACCGACCGGCCAGCAGGCCATCGACGATATCGCCAGGCGGCACGGCATCAGCACGGACGCCGCGCTGAGCATGCTGGACGCCGTGGTCCGGGGCAACGGCGGCATGGCCCAGTTCAGTCATCCGGAGTTCGGCGGCTCCGGGCAGTGGATGCGCGGCGGCATGACCATGGTGTCGGACATGTTCAACAACCACCTGAAGTCGCGCGTCGACGCGCTGTGCTTCGAACTGTCCAACCTGGTCGCCAGCCAGCCCGACCTGGTGCTGAGCGGCAGCTTCCAGTCGCAGAGCCAGAACGGGCAGGAGCAGTTCAGCGGCAGCGGCTATAGCTACACCGACAGCAGCAACAGCAACGGCGCCAGCCTGTTCGTACCGCCACCGCCCGACTGGTGGGGCCCCACGCTGCGCTGGCCCGACAGCACGGGTTCGCAGAACGGCACGCGCTACGCCAACTTCGCGCAGGCGCGGCGCCTGGCCATCGAGGCCAACGGCGTGGTCACGATCTACGACACGCTGGACCACCAGATCGGCGGCTTCTCGCAGCAGCAGTCCTATGGCGGCTCCTTGAGCTTCAACAGCCAGTACGGCCTCATCGACGTCGCCAGCCTGCCGGTGATTTCGGTCAACGGCGTGGAGCCCGCGGCGCCGGCGCCGTACCAGGCGCCGCCCGCTCCCTACCCGGCGCCCACCATGAGCCCGCCTGCCGGCGGCCACACCCAGGACATCTTCGCGATGATCGAGCGGCTGGCCGATCTGCGCTCCAAGGGCGTGCTGGACGAGGCCGAATTCCAGGCCAAGAAAACCGAACTGCTGGGCCGACTCTGAACACGCTGAGCATCTCCTCCCCCACCTTGCTGGGGCTGATCTGGCTGGCCTCGCCCGCGCTTCCGGTGGGCGGCTTCAGCTACTCCGAGGCACTCGAAGCGGCCGTCGACGCCCAGCTCGCCAACGGCGAGCAGCCCGCCGGCGACTGGCTGCTCGCGCAGCTACAGCTGAGCCAGGCGCGCAGCGACCTGGCCGTGGTGGCCGAGGCCGTCGCGGCCTGGCAGGCTGGCGACCTTGGCCGCGTGCAGGAGCTCGACGCCTGGCTGCGCTGCACGCGTGAATCGGCCGAGCTCGTGCTGCAGACCGAGCAGATGGGCCGCTCCATGCTGGAGTGGCTCAAGCTGCAGCACGGCGACGCCGCGACCGCCTTCGCCGGACTCACGCCCTGCTATCCCATCGCCTTCGCATTCGCCGCTGCGCGCGCCGGCGCGGCGCCGCGCGAGGCCTGCCTGGCCTTCGCCTTCGGCTGGGCCGAGAACATGGTGGCCGCGGCCGTCAAGGCCGTGCCGCTGGGCCAGAGCGCGGGCCAGCGCATGCTGCAGCGGCTGGCGCAGGCGATTCCTGCGGCCGTCGAGCAGGCCCTGGCTACGCCGGAAGACGCGCGCCAGGCCTTCTCGCCCATGCTGGCCATTCTGTCGGCCCAGCACGAAACCCAATACTCCCGACTGTTCCGTTCCTGAAGAAGCCTTCGACCATGACCGCCCTGCACCACATCGCCCACCGCACTAAGAAACTGCCGCCGCTGCGCGTGGGCATCGGCGGCCCGGTCGGCTCGGGCAAGACCACCTTGCTGGAGATGCTCTGCAAGCAGATGCGCACGCAGTACGACCTGGTCGCCATCACCAACGACATCTACACCAAGGAAGACCAGCGCCTGCTGACCGTCAGCGGCGCGCTGCCGGCCGAGCGCATCATGGGCGTGGAGACGGGCGGCTGCCCGCACACGGCCATCCGCGAGGACGCGTCCATCAACCTGGAAGCCATCGACCGCATGCTGGAAGACTTTCCCGATGCCGACGTGGTGTTCGTGGAAAGCGGCGGCGACAACCTGGCCGCCACCTTCAGCCCCGAGCTGTCCGACCTCACGATCTACGTGATCGACGTGGCGGCCGGCGAGAAGATCCCGCGCAAGGGCGGCCCCGGCATCACCAAGAGCGACCTGTTCGTGATCAACAAGACCGACCTGGCGCCGCACGTGGGCGCCGACCTCGGGGTCATGGAGGCCGACACGCGCCGCATGCGCACCAACGCGCGCGGCGAACTCAAGCCCTTCGTGATGACCAACCTCAAGACCCGCGACGGGCTGGCCGAGGTGGTGCGCTTCATCGAGCAACGCGGGATGCTGCAGACCGCCTGAGTAGAATCCGCGGCCTCGGAAGCTTGGCAGAGTGGTCGATTGCACCGGTCTTGAAAACCGGCGATGGGAAACCATCCGTGAGTTCGAATCTCACAGCTTCCGCCAGACCCGACCCGCGCCCATGCCCCTGACGTACCGCCACCGCACCCTCGCACCGCTGTTGGCGGCCCTGGTCATGACGGCGTGCGCGACGCCACCAGCCCCTGCTCCGTCCGCGCCCCCGGCAGCGACACCGGCGGCGCCGCCTGCCACCGCAGCGCCTGCCGCCGTGCCCGCGCCAGCGCGGAGCCAGGACTTCGCCCAATGGGTGGACCGCTTCCGCGCCGAGGCCCGCGCCGCCGGCATCACGGACGCCACGCTGCATGCGGCCTTCGATGGCGTCCAGCACCTGGACCAGGTCATCGCCCTCGACCGCGCCCAGCCCGAGTTCACGCGCACGGTCTGGGACTATCTGGACACCGCGGTCTCGCCCACGCGCGTGGCACGCGGACAGGACAAGCTGCTCGAGGTGCGCGCCGTTGCCGATGCCGCCGCGGCGCGCTACGGCGTGCCGGCCGAGATCGTCGTGGCGATCTGGGGCATGGAGAGCAACTACGGCAGCAACTACGGCGACACGCCCACCATCGATGCACTGGCCACCTTGGGCTTCGAGGGCCGGCGCGCCGCCTGGGCGCGCGGCCAGCTCATGGCGGCGCTGCGCATCCTGCAGAACGGCGACATCCCGCGCGAACGCATGCTGGGCTCCTGGGCCGGTGCCATGGGCCAGACCCAGTTCCTGCCCTCCAACTTCCTGGCCTACGCAGTGGATGCCGACGGCGACGGCCGGCGCGACATCTGGGGCAGCATGGCCGACGTGACGGCCTCGACCGCGCATTTCCTGGCGCGCGAAGGCTGGCAGCGGGGCCAGCCCTGGGGCCTGGAGGTGCAGTTGCCGCCCGGCTTCGACCTGGGCCGGGCCGACGACGCGCTGCGCCAGTCCAGCACCCAGTGGGCCGCCGAAGGCGTGCGCGCCATGGATGGCACGGCCCTGCCCGCGCTGCCCGACGCGAGCCTGCTGCTGCCGGCCGGCGCGCGTGGGCCGGTGTTCCTGGTCGGGCCGAACTTCCGCGCCATCCTGCGCTACAACAACGCGACCAGCTACGCGCTGGGTGTGGGTCTGCTGGCCCAGCGCCTCGCGGGCGGCCCCGCGGTCCAGGCCGCCTGGCCGCGCGACCTCCAACCGCTCTCGCGCAATGCCTTGCAGACGCTGCAGCAGGCGCTGCAGTCCCAGGGCTTCGACCCCGGCGGCATCGACGGCGTGCTGGGACCCGCCACGCGCGGTGCCATCCGGCGCTGGCAGCGCAGTGTGGGCCTGGCCGCCGACGGCTTTCCCACGCAGGACCTGCTCGAGCGGCTGCTGCAGCGCTGAACAGCGCGTTCTGCGCCTACGTGCGAACGGGGCGAAGCCAAGCGGATGGCAGCGGGGCCCGGCCCTAGCATGGGCCGCATGCCCACACCACCGCGCGGCGCCGCCGCCCACCGCCATGCTGATCCGCATCGGCTATGACATCGCGCTGCGCGTCAGCGCACCGACCGCATTGGTCTACCTGCTCCAGTTGCACCCCTCGCGCGTCGGCGATCTGCTGGCGCCCGAGGACACCACGCTGAGCCCGCCCTTGCCCACGGACTTCTACGAGGACGCCTTCGGCAACGCGTGTGCGCGCGTGCGCATCGCCGCCGGCACCGACACGGTGCGGTTGCGCAACCAGGCCGTGGTGCGCGACAGCGGGCTGCCCGACCCGGTGCATTGGGAGGCCTGGGAACATGCGGTGGACGAACTGCCCGTCCAGACCCTGCAGTTCCTGTTGCCCAGCCGCTACTGCGATTTCGATGGCGAACTGCTGGCCTTCGCCTGGAGCCGCTTTGCCGGCCTGCAGCCCGGCTGGGCGCGCGTGCAGGCGATCTGCGACTACGTGCACCAGCACCTGCGCTTCGACTACGGCTGTGCGCGGCCGACCCGCACCGCGCTCGAGGCCTGGCGCGAGCGCGTGGGCGTGTGCCGCGACTTCGCCCACCTGGCCATCGCGCTGTGCCGCAGCATGAACATCCCGGCCCGTTACGCCACGGGCTACCTGGGCGACATCGGCGTTCCGCCCGTGCCCTACCCGATGGACTTCAGCGCCTGGTTCGAGGCCTACCTGGGCGGGCAGTGGCATACCTTCGACGCGCGCCACAACCAGCCACGGATCGGGCGCGTTCTGCTGGCGCGTGGCCGCGATGCGGCCGACGTGCCGATCACCATGGTGTTCGGCGACCACCAGCTGCTGCGCTTCGAGGTGGTGACGGAACCGGCCTGAAGCGCTATGCGCGCAGTTCCCGGTCGCTGTCGACGGCCAGATAGAACCACTCGGTGCCCGGCAAGGCCTGCGGGTTCGGGAACACGATGACGCCGTCGCACGGCGCCGCGACCGCTTGCCCATCGGCGCGCAGGCCGATGGGCTGGCCGCGCTGGACTGCATCGAAGCTGGCCCAGTCGCGCAGCAGACGGTCGCCTTCGGCTTCGCGGTCGACCACATCGACCAGGCGCAGCAGCCGGGGCGGCCGACGTGGCGGCGGCGGCTCGCCCGCCATGTCCAGCAGCGCGAGGCTGGCCAGGATCGCGCGGTAGGCCACCTCGGGCGCCTGCGGGTCCCGGTGCTGGCCGCATTCCAGCGTGACCGCGTAGCCGCCCTGGCTGCGCATGTATTCGTTGGTGCCCCAGCCGAAGGCCAGGGCCCGTGCATCGCCGGCCTCGCCGCGCCGGGCCAGCCGGGCGGCGTAGACCTCCAGCCAGGCTTCGACCACGCAGTCCGTGCCGAGGTGCAGCGCGAGAAGGCCTTCCTCGCGGGCCCGGTGGAACGGCTCCAGCGGCCCGCTGTTGTCGCGCGGGCCGATCATGGCGAATGGCGTTCCGTCGGTGTGGAAGGAGTGCAGGTCCAGCAGCACATCGTGGCGGGCCAGCACAGGGCACAGCCGGTTCGTGATGCGCGCCTCGTAGTCGGCGGGTCGCGGATCGGGCTGGAATGAACGGTTCAGATTGCGCTCACCCTCGCGGCGCTGGCGCCGGCGCGCCAGCGGATTGGCCACCGGCACCAGGGTCAGCTCGCCGCGCCGCAAGGCCAGCCGGCCGGATTCCAGATCGGCGCGCACGCGCTCGATGGCCACGGTGCCGCAGGTCTCGTCGCCGTGCACCCCGCCGAGCACCACCAGCCGCGCGCCGGGCTGTGGCGAGGCGAATGCATGGAGCCGCAGCGCCTCGTCCATGCGCCTTCAGTTCTTCACCGCAGAAGCGGCGGTGGCCGGCCGGCGCGACTGGTCCAGCATCAGCGCGCGCTGGCCCGTGTTGCCGGGCGCGCGGTCGACGCGCTCCGGATGTTCGGCCATCAGCTCGCGGCTCTGGCGCTGCGCGCGCGGGCCGACCAGCGCCCCGTTGCCCGGGGGCTGGGCCGTGTCGGGACTGCCCGCGCCACCGGCCATGCCGGGACGCGCCGCCACGCCCGGGCCGGCGCCGCCCAGTCCCACGCCCCCGGTGCCGCCATTGGCCGAGTTGCTGCTGCCGCCACCGGCTGCGGCGGCCGCCTGCGCCGCCGTCGGCTGGGCGTCAACAGGCAGAGCCGCCAGCACCGCCAGGCACAGCGCCAGGCCGCCGCACCATCGAATGTTCTGTCTGCGCATGTCGTGCTCCTTCACTGTCCTGATGCTGCAGTATGGAGGCGCTGGGGTGCCAGTCCGTCAGGCGCCGACACAAATGGAAACCCTCTGACAGCGTACGCGGTCACGCGGCTGACAGAGGCACCGCCAGAAACAAAAAACCCCGCACTCGGCGGGGTGTCCTGAAGCGGTCCGGCTCAGATGTGCACGGAGCGCAGGCGGACCGAGAAGTCCTGCAGGGCCTGGATGCCGCTGCTCTCGGCGCGGTGGCACCAGTCCTTCAGATTGGCCGTCAGTTGCTCGCGCGACAGCGAGGTCGACAGCCACATTTGGCGCAGCTCCTCGCGCATGGTGACCATCTTGTCCAGCACCGGGTGCGCGGCACGGGCCTCGGCGATCTTGGGCTGGGCCGATGCGGGCACGCGCTCGTCGTCACGGTGCAGCCAGCGGCGCGCGGCCACCAGCACCGAGGCGTCGGCCTGCTTGGCCTTGAGCACAGCGATTTCCTGCTGGCAGGTGCGCTTGAGGTCGCGCGCGAAGCCGGCCATGACTTCGTAGCGGTGGGCGATCAGGGCCTCGAGCGTCTTCTCGTCGGCCACCGGCTTGATCTGGCCCAGTTGCAGGCGCGGCGGCGTCTTCTTCACCTTGGCCAGGCCCAGGCGCTGCATCATGCTGATGTACATCCAGCCCACGTCGAACTCGTAGGGCTTGACCGAGAACTTGGCCGAAGTCGGGTAGGTGTGGTGGTTGTTGTGCAACTCCTCGCCGCCGATGATGATGCCCCAGGGCGAGATGTTGGTGCTCGCGTCCGGCGCCTCGAAGTTGCGGTAGCCCCAGTAGTGGCCGATGCCGTTGACGACGCCGGCAGCCCAGAACGGGATCCAGGCCATCTGCACGGCCCAGACGACCAGACCGGCCGCGCCGAACAGCGCGAGGTTCAGGATGAGCATGAGGCCCACGCCCTGCCAGCTGTAGCGCGAATACAGGTTGCGCTCGATCCAGTCGTTGGGGCAGCCCAGGCTGAACTTGTCGATGGTTTCCTGCTTGGCGGTCTCCGCACGGTACAGCTCCGCGCCCTTCCAGAACACGGTTTCGATGCCGTGTGCGTGGGGGCTGTGCGGGTCGTCGGCGGTTTCGCACTTGGCGTGGTGCTTGCGGTGCACGGCCACCCATTCCTTGGTGACCTGGCCGGTGCCCAGCCACAGCCAGAAGCGGAAGAAGTGTGCGGGCAGCCAATGCAGATCCATCGCCCGGTGCGCCTGGTGGCGGTGCAGGTAGATGGTCACGCTGGCGATCGTGATGTGCGTTGTGAACAGTGCATACAACACGATCTGCCACCAGGACAGATTCCACAGACCATTGGCAAGCCAGTCCACGGCAGCGTTCAGCACAGCCCAATCGGGTAGCAACATATCTAGATCAGCCCCTTCTCCGTTTTTCGCATACGCGCGCATAGCACAGATGGTGCAGCAGCGAAAACCAGCGATTGTAGGACGTGACCGCCTTTTGGCCTATAGCGCAGAAACAACCTTGGGTCAGCCCTGTCTTTCCCAGACGGCGGCGAAGAAGCCGTCCGTCCCATGCCGGTGCGGCCACAGGCGCAGGAAGCGGCCCTCCTCGCCGGCGCACAGCGTGTCGGCGCCGCCCACCTTGAGGCGGGCAAGTTCGGCCGCGACGGGCAGCGCCATGAAGCCCGGCTGCGCCGCCGAGAAGGCCGCGGCGATGTCTTCGTTCTCCTGTGTGAGCAGGCTGCAGGTGGCGTAGACCAGGCGGCCACCGGGCTTGAGCAGCCGCGCCGCGCTCTGCAGCACGGCCAGCTGGATCGCGGCCAAGCCATCGACAGCGGCCTGGTTCTGGCGCCATTTGAGGTCGGGATGGCGGCGCAGCGTGCCCGTGCCGCTGCAGGGCGCATCGACGAGCACGCGGTCCATCTTGCCGGCCAGGCGCTTGATGCGTTCGTCGCGCTCGTGGCCGATGGCGACCGGGTGCACGTTGGACAGGCCGCTGCGGCCCAGGCGCGGCTTGAGCGCCTCCAGCCGGTGGGCCGAGGTGTCGAAGGCGTAGAGCCGGCCTGTGTTGCGCATGCCTGCACCGATGGCCAGTGTCTTACCCCCGGCACCGGCGCAAAAGTCCGTCACCATCTCGCCGCGGCGGGCGTCCAGCAGCAAGGCCAGCAGTTGCGAGCCTTCGTCCTGCACCTCGACGGCGCCGCGCGTGAACGCGTCGACGCGGTTCAGCGCAGGCTTGCCCTGCACGCGCAGGCCCCAGGGCGAATGCGGCGTCGGAGCGGCCACGATGGCGGCAGCCTGGAGTTCCTGCTGCACCTCGCTGCGCTTTGCGCCGAGCTGGTTCACGCGCAGGTCCAGCGGTGCCTGGCCCAGCAGGCTGTCGGCCAGCGGCCAGAACTGCTCGCCCAGCTGTGCATGCAACGGCTGTGCCAGCCATTCGGGCAGGTTGTGGCGGTGCCGATCCAGCAGGTCGGCCGGGGCCACGGCCTCGCAGCGCTGCACCCACTCCTTCTCCTGCGGTGTCAGCGCGGAAAACAGGAAGTCGCGCGGCCCGCCGAAGCCCAGGATGGCCAGGCGCCGCTCACGCGGCCCCGACCCCGAAGGCGCGAAATGCTCGTACTGCAGCTTGCGGCGCAGCACGGCGTACAAGGTATCGGTGAGCGTGGCGCGCTCGCGCGGCCCCAGGCCACGGTGGGCGCGGAAGAAGCGCGCCGCCACGGCGTCGGCGGGATGGGCGAAGGCCAGCGCCTCGCGCACGAGGTCGGCGCAGGCGTCGAGGACGGCATTGGGATGCATGGGGCGATTGTCCTCAGCCGGCCGCCAGCAGGCGCTCGATCGCGCGCGGGTACATGCGGTGCTCCTGCGTAAGCACACGCGCCGACAGCGTGGCCTCGTCGTCGCCGGGCAGCACGGGCACCACGACCTGGTCGAGGATGGGGCCGTGGTCCAGCTCCTCGGTCACGCGGTGCACGGTGGCGCCGGCCACGCGGCAGCCGGCCTCGATGGCGCGCCGGTGCGTGTGCAGGCCCGGGAACGCCGGCAGCAGCGAGGGGTGGATGTTGACCAGCAGGCCGGCGTAGCGGCGCACGAAGCCGGGCGTCAGGATGCGCATGAAGCCGGCCAGCACCACGAGATCGGGCGCATGCCGGTCAATGGCATCGGCCAGCGCGGCGTCGAAGGCGGCGCGCGGGTCGGCGGCCTGGGCGAAGGCGCGGTGGTCGATGGCCGCGGTCGGCACGCCCAGGGCCTGGGCCCTGGCCAGGCCCGCACAGTCGGGACGGTTGCTCAGCACGGCGGCCACGCGGGCGTGCAGGCGGCCGGCCCAGTCGCGCTGCTGCGCGGTGCGCACGATGGCTTCCATGTTGGAGCCGCCGCCGGAAATCAGGATCACGAGGTTCTTCATCAAGGCGCGGGATTATCCCCACACGCAGGTGACAGCCCAAAGTGCACGGTCGTGCTACAAAGCTGCGGGCCGTCGCGGGACGGCTTGCGACGACCCACAGGAGACCACCATGGATTTGGCTTTCACGGCCGAAGAGCAACAGTTCCGGGAGGAGGTGCGCGACTGGGTGCGCGCCAACCTGCCCCAGGACATCGCCTACAAGGTACACAACGCGCTGCACCAGACGCGTGACGACATGCAGCGCTGGGCCAAGATCCTGGGCAGCAAGGGCTGGCTGGGCTATGGCTGGCCCAAGCAGTTCGGTGGCCCGGGCTGGTCCGCCGTGCAGAAGCATTTGTTCGAAGAAGAATGCGCACTGGCCGGCGCGCCGCGCATCGTGCCGTTCGGCCCGGTCATGGTGGCACCCGTCATCATGGCCTTCGGATCACCCGAGCAGCACAAGCGCTTCCTGCCCGGCATCGCCAGCGGCGAAGTCTGGTGGAGCCAGGGCTACAGCGAACCGGGCTCGGGCTCGGACCTGGCCTCGCTCAAAACCCGTGCCGAGCGCAAGGGCGACAAGTACATCGTCAATGGTCAGAAGACCTGGACCACGCTGGGCCAGTACGGTGAGTGGATCTTCTGCCTGGTGCGCACCAGCACCGAAGGCAAGCCGCAGACCGGCATCAGCTTCCTCTTGATCGACATGAAGAGCCCCGGCATCACGGTGCGCCCCATCATCATGCTGGACGGCGGCCATGAGGTGAACGAGGTGTTCTTCGACAACGTCGAGGTGCCCGCGGAGAACCTGATCGGCGAGGAGAACAAGGGCTGGACCTATGCCAAGCACCTGTTGAGCCACGAGCGCACCAACATCGCCGACGTGAACCGCGCCAAGCGCGAACTGGAGCGCCTGAAGCGCATCGCCAAGGCCGAAGGCGTCTACGACGACCTGCGTTTCCGCGACGAGATCGCCAGGTTGGAAGTGGACGTGGTGGCGCTCGAAATGATGGTGCTGCGCGTGCTGTCGGCCGAGAAATCGGGCAAGAACCCGCTCGACGTGGCAGGCCTGCTCAAGATCAAGGGCAGCGAGATCCAGCAGCGCTACAGCGAACTCATGATGCTGGCCGCCGGCCCCTACAGCCTGCCCTTCATCAAGGAGGCCATGGAAGCCGGCTGGCAGGGCGACTACGTGGGCGCTGCGCACTGCGCGCCGCTGGCCGCCACCTACTTCAACATGCGCAAGACCACGATCTACGGCGGATCGAACGAGGTGCAGCGCAACATCGTCGCCCAGACCGTGCTGGGTTGAGCAGGAGACGCGAATGGACTTCAACTTCAGCGACGACCAGGAACAGCTGCGCGACGCCGTGCGCAAGTGGGTCGACAAGGGCTACGGCTTCGAACACCGCCGCGGCCTGGTCAAGGCCGGCGGCTTCTCGCGCGAGGCCTATGGTGAACTGGCCGGCCTGGGCCTGACCGGGCTGTACGTGGCCGAGGAACATGGCGGCATGGGCATGGGCCCGGTCGACGCCATGGTGGCCCTGGAAGAACTGGGCCGCGGCATCGTGCTCGAGCCGCTGGGCCAGACGCTGATCGCCAGCGGCCTGCTGTCGGGCTACGCCGATGCCGCGCTGCAGGGCGCCTGGCTGCCGCGCATCGCCGCGGGCGAGGCCCTCGTGGTGCTGGCCCACCAGGAGCGCGCTGCGCGCTACCGCCTGGACGTCTGCGCTGCGCATGCCAAGAAGACGGGCGACGGCTGGTCCCTCAGCGGACACAAGAGCGTGGTTCCCGCAGGCGACCAGGCCGACGCCTTCCTCGTGCCAGCCACCATCGACGGCAAGATGGCGCTGTTCCTGGTGGAGCGCGCCGCCTCCGGCGTCGCGGCGCGGGGCTACACCACGCAGGATGGCTCGCGCGCCGCCGAGGTCGTGTTCCAGGAGGCTGCCGCTGCGCTGGTCACGGCCGATGGCCTGGCCGCACTGGAGCATGGCGTGGACATCGGCATCGCCGCCCTGTGCGCCGAAGCCGTGGGCACCATCGACAAGACCATGGAGATCACGGCCGAATACATGAACACGCGCAAGCAGTTCGGTGTGGTGATCAGCAGCTTCCAGGCCCTGCGCCACCGCATGGCCGACATGAAGATGCAGCAGGAGCTGGCCCGCTCCATGAGCTACTACGCCACGCTCAAGCTCAATGCCCCGGCGGACGAGCGTCGCCGCGCCATGGCGCGCGCCAAGTACCAGTTGGGTCAGTCCATGCGCTTCGTGGGCCAGAACTCGGTGCAGCTGCACGGCGGCATCGGCGTGACCGACGAGTACGTGGGCAGCCACTACTTCAAGCGCCTCACGCAGATGGAGATGCAGTTCGGCGACACCTTGCACCACCTCGGCGAGATCTCGGCCCGCATGCAGGACAAGGCCGGCGTGTTCGCCTGAATCGGGCGTGCGCCACCAAGAAGAAGCCCCGCAACGCGGGGCTTTTTCATATCAGCAGCCGGGACGATCTGGGCACATGCGCCATCAGGAACTCCATCTGGTCCGCCAGGATGCGGCGGTTGCGCAGGATGAAGTCCTCCCACAGGCTGGGCACATAGGGCGCGTACAGCAGCGGCATGCGCGCCTGCTCGGGCGTGCGCGCGCTCTTGCGGTGGTTGCAGCTGCGGCAGGCGGTCACCACGTTCATCCAGTGGTCGCTGCCCTTCTGCGCCAACGGCACGATGTGCTCGCGCGTGAGCACGTCCTCGTGGAAATGCTGGCCGCAGTAGGCGCAGATGTTGCGGTCGCGCGCGAACAGCTTGCTGTTGGTCAGGGCCGGGCGCGCGCGGAACGGGTTCACCCCCGGCACGCCCTTGGTGCCGATGATGCTGCTGACGGCGATCTTCGATTGCAGGCCGGTGACCGCGTTGTGGCCGCCGCGGAACACCGCGACCTCGGCGCCGGACTCCCAGCGCACCTCGTCGGCGGCGTAGTGCAGGACCGCCTGCTCCAGCGAGATCCAGGATTGGGGCAGGCCCTGCCCCGACAGCTTCAAGACCTTCAAATGACGCCTCCAGCTAACGTGCATGCGCACGGACACTGCAATCGCAAACATCCAGGCTGCGCGCACCACTTGTCCATGATGCGCCGCGTCACAATATACAGGGTTCGCCCGGCCTCCATATGACGGGCGCCACCGGGGCATCTGCCTTCGGCGCTATGGAAAAGATAACGACACCATGAAGATCTTCCGCGGCTTCCACTACCGGGGCATCGCACCGGCGTGCGCGCTGACCATCGGCAACTTCGACGGCGTGCACCGCGGCCACCAGGCCATGCTGGCGCTGTTGCGCAACGAGGCGCAGCACCGCGGTGTCCCCAGCTGCGTGATGAGCTTCGAGCCGCACCCGCGCGACTACTTCGCCCAGGCCACGGGCCGGCCGGAGATTGCCCCGGCCCGCATCGGCACGCTGCGCGACAAGCTGACCGAGCTGGCCCGCTGCGGCGTGGACCAGACCATCGTGCTGCCCTTTCGTGCCGAACTGGCGCGCCAGAGTCCCGAGGGCTTCATCCAGGACGTGCTGGTTGCCGGCCTGAACGTGCGCTACGTGCTGGTGGGCGACGACTTCCGCTTCGGCGCCAAGCGCGCGGGCGACTACGCCATGCTGGCCGCCGCCGGCGAAGCCATGGGCTTCGAGGTGGCGCGCATGAACAGCTACGAGGTCTCACTGCCCGACGCCAGCGCCGAAGGCGGCCGGCGCAGCGTGCGCGTGTCGAGCTCGGCCGTGCGCGAGGCGCTGGGCCAGGGCCGCATGGACGACGCGGCCCGCCTGCTGGGCCGGCCCTACAGCATCAGCGGCCATGTCGTGCGCGGCCGCCGGCTCGGCCGCGAACTGGGCTTTCGCACCATCAACATGCGGTTTTCGCACTGGAAGCCGGCTGCCTCGGGCATCTTCGTGGTCGAGGTCCATGGCCTGGTGGAGCAGCCGTTGGCCGGCGTGGCCAACCTCGGCGTGCGCCCTTCGCTGGACCCGAACGACGTCAACGGTGGCCGCGTGCTGCTGGAAACGCACTGCCTGGACTGGCCGGCCAGCCTGGGCCCCGAGGGGGGCTACGGTAAGATCGTGCGCGTGGAACTGCTGCACAAACTGCACGACGAGCTGAAGTACGACAGCCTGGATGCCCTGAAAACCGGCATCAACAGGGACTGCGACGAAGCCCGCGCCTGGCTGGCGGCCGGCCATGCGCAGACGCGCCGGCAGACCACGCGCGACCGAATTTAGCCGCCCGGCTTTCCCGCGCTCGCGCGTGTTCCCGGCCCTCCGCCGGGCCGCGTATCCCCTCCCCGTTCCACGGCGCCGTCGCCGGCGACGCCCCTGTCCGCACCATGACCGACACCACCGACTACCGCAGCACCCTGAACCTGCCCGACACGCCGTTCCCCATGCGCGGCGACCTGCCCAAGCGCGAGCCCGGCTGGGTCAAGGACTGGAACGAGCAAGGCCTGTACAAGCGGTTGCGCGCCGCGCGCGTGGGCCGCCCCAAGTTCATCCTGCACGACGGCCCGCCCTATGCCAACGGCCAGATCCACATGGGCCACGCAGTCAACAAGATCTTGAAGGACATGATCGTCAAGGCGCGCCAGCTCGAAGGCTTCGACGCGCTGTACGTGCCCGGCTGGGACTGCCATGGCCTGCCGATCGAGAACGCCATCGAGAAGAAGTTCGGCCGCAAGCTCAGCCGCGACGACATGCAGGCCAAGAGCCGCGCCTTCGCCACCGAGCAGATCGCCCAGCAGATGGCCGACTTCCAGCGCCTGGGCGTGCTGGGCGAATGGGACCATCCCTACAAGACCATGGACTTCGCCAACGAGGCTGGCGAGCTGCGCGCGTTCAAGCGCGTGATCGAGCGCGGCTTCGTCTACCGGGGCCTCAAGCCCGTGTACTGGTGCTTCGACTGCGGCTCATCGCTCGCGGAGTTCGAGATCGAGTACGCCGACAAGAAGAGCGACACGCTGGACGTGGCCTTCAAGGCGCACGACCCGGCCGCGCTGGCGGCGGCCTTCGGCCTGCCGTCTCTGAGCAAGGACGCCTTCGTGGTGATCTGGACCACCACGGCCTGGACCATCCCGGCCAACCAGGCGCTGAATCTGAACCCCGAACTCGAGTACGCGCTGGTCGACACCGAGCGCGGCCTGCTGGTGCTGGCCGCCTCGCTGGTCGACAAATGCATGGCGCGCTACGGCCTGCAAGGCCAGGTGCTGGCGACCCTCAAGGGCGAAAAGCTGGGCGGCCTGGAATTCGAGCACCCGCTCTACGACGTGGATGCGGGCTACCGGCGCCTTGCGCCCGTGTACCTGGCCGACTACGCCACGGCCGACGACGGCACCGGCATCGTGCACTCGGCCCCCGCCTACGGCCTGGAGGACTACAACTCCTGCACCGCCCACGGCGTGCGCAACGAGGACATCCTGAACCCCGTGCAGGGCAACGGCACCTATGCCGACGACTTCCCGCTGTTCGGCGGCCTGCACATCTGGAAGGCCGTGCCCGTCATCCTGGACGCGCTCAAGGCCGCAGGCCGCCTGATGGCCACCGAGACCATCAGCCACAGCTACCCGCACTGCTGGCGCCACAAGACGCCGGTCATTTACCGCGCCGCCGCCCAGTGGTTCATCCGCATGGACGAGGGCGAAGGCGTGTTCACCAAGGACAAGGCGCCGCGCACGCTGCGCCAGACCGCGCTGGCCGCGATCGAGCAGACCGGCTTCTACCCCGAGAACGGCAAGGCGCGGCTGCACGACATGATCGCCAACCGGCCCGACTGGTGCATCTCGCGCCAGCGCAGCTGGGGCGTGCCGATCCCGTTCTTCCTGCACAGGGACTCGGGCGAACTGCACCCGCGCACCATGGAGATCCTGGACCAGGCCGCCGACATCGTCGAGAAGGGCGGCATCGAGGCCTGGAGCCGCGTGACGGCCGAGGAGATCCTGGGCGCCGACGCCGCGCAATACACCAAGAGCACCGACATCCTGGAAGTCTGGTTCGACTCGGGCTCGACCTTCTGGCATGTGCTGCGCGGCACACATGCGCCGGGCTTCCACGAACAAGGCCCCGAGGCGGACCTGTACCTGGAAGGCCACGACCAGCACCGCGGCTGGTTCCACAGCTCGCTGCTGCTGTCCTGCGCGATCCAGGACCGCGCGCCCTACCGCGGCCTGCTCACGCACGGCTTCACGGTGGACAGCCAGGGCCGCAAGATGAGCAAGTCGCTGGGCAACGGCATCGACCCGCAGGAGGTCAACAAGAAGCTGGGCGCCGAGATCATCCGCCTGTGGGTGGCGGCCAGCGACTACTCTGGCGACATCGCGGGCGACGACAAGATCCTCGCGCGCGTGGTCGACGCCTATCGCCGCATCCGCAACACGCTGCGCTTCCTGCTGGCCAACACCAGCGACTTCGACCCGGCCCAGCACGCCGTGCCGGCCGAGCAGTTGCTGGAGATCGACCGCTACGCCCTCGCGCGCGCCGCGCAGTTCCAGGCCGAGATCCTCGCCCACTACCAGGTGTATGAATTCCATCCGGTCGTGGCCAAGCTGCAGGTCTACTGCTCGGAAGACCTGGGCGCGTTCTACCTCGACATCCTCAAGGACCGCCTGTACACCACGGCCGCCGGCTCGCTGGCGCGCCGCAGCGCGCAGACCGCGCTGTGGCAGATCACCCAGGCCATGCTGCGCTGGATGGCGCCGTTCCTGTCCTTCACGGCCGAGGAGGCCTGGAAGCTGGTCGGCGACTCGGAATCCATCTTCACGCAAACCTACAGCGCCCTGCCCCAGCCGGACGAGGCGCTGCTGGCCAAGTGGTCGCGCATCCGCGCGGTGCGCGACCTGGTCAACAAGGAGATCGAGGCCGTGCGCACCACGGGTGCCGTGGGCTCCTCGCTGCAGGCCAACGTGGTGCTGTCGGCCGCGGCCGACGACCATGCCGTGCTGGCCGCACTGGGCGAGGACCTGCGCTTCGTGCTGATCACGTCCAAGGCCGCGCTGCAGCCGGGCGCCGAACTCGCGGTGCAGGTCACACCGTCTTCGGACACCAAGTGCGAGCGCTGCTGGCACTACCGCGCCGACGTGGGCAGCGACGCAGCCCACCCGACGCTGTGCGGCCGCTGCACGAGCAACCTGTTCGGCGCCGGCGAAACCCGGACCTTCGCCTGATGGGCCCCGGCACCGCCCGCGCGCGCTGGTGGCCCTGGCTGCTGCTGGCGGCCGCGGTCTTCGTGGCCGACCAGTGGACCAAGCAGTGGATCCTGGACCACTACCAGCACGGCGACGCCACCGTCGTCACCAGCTTCTTCAACATCGTGC
Source organism: Pseudorhodoferax aquiterrae (assembly GCF_014652235.1). Lineage (GTDB taxonomy): Bacteria > Pseudomonadota > Gammaproteobacteria > Burkholderiales > Burkholderiaceae_C > Pseudorhodoferax > Pseudorhodoferax aquiterrae. Next base: position 90,861 of record NZ_BMYK01000005.1, on the reverse strand, counting down.
GGGCGCACAACCCGGGCGCGGCCTTCTCGTTCCTGGCCGGGGCCTCGGGCTGGCAGCGCTGGTTCTTCACGGCCATCGGCGTGGGCGCGGCGGTGTTCATCGTCTGGCTGCTGCGCGCGCATGCGGGCCAGCGCCTGTTCTCGTTGGCGCTGACGCTGATCCTGGGTGGCGCCATCGGCAACGTGGTCGACCGGCTGCAGCACGGCTACGTGGTCGACTTCCTGGACTTCCACTGGGCCGGCTGGCATTTCCCGGCCTTCAACATCGCCGACAGCGGCATCACGGTCGGTGCCGTGCTGCTGATCCTGGACGAACTGCGGCGCATGCGGCGCGGCCGCTGAAACGCTGGCTGTGGCCGGCGGGCCACAGCCCGTGCAGGCGTATAGTCGTCTGCACATTCCATGAAGCATTTGCTGAATCTGTTGGCGGCCATCGCGCTGCTGGTCTGGGGTACGCACATGGTGCGCACCGGCATCCTGCGCGTGTTCGGCGCCAACCTGCGCAGCACGCTGTCCAGGAGCCTGTCCAGCCGCTTCTCGGCCTTCGCTTCGGGCCTGGGCGTCACGGCCCTGGTGCAGTCCAGCACGGCGACCGCCCTCATCGTCTCGTCCTTCGTCGGCCAGGGCCTGGTGGCGCTGCCGGCCGCGCTGGCGGTGATGCTGGGCGCCGACGTGGGCACCAGCCTGATGGCCGTGGTGTTCTCGTTCGACCTGTCCTGGCTTTCGCCGCTGTTGATCTTCGTCGGCGTGGTGCTGTTCATGGCGCGCCAATCCACCAACGTGGGCCGCTTCGGCCGCGTGCTGATCGGCCTGGGCCTCATGCTGCTGGCGCTGCGCCTGGTCACGGCCTCCACCGCCGTGCTCACGCAGGCGCCGGCCATCAAGTCGCTGCTGGGCTCGCTGTCCAGCGATCTCATGCTCGAGATCACGGTGGGTGCGCTGCTGGCCGTCGTCTGCTATTCGAGCCTGGCCATCGTGCTGCTGACGGCCACGCTGGCCGCCTCCGGCGTGGTGCCGGCCGAAGTGGCGCTGGGACTGGTGCTGGGCGCCAACCTGGGCAGCGGTGCGCTGGCGGTGCTGACCACACTGCGCTCGGCCGTCGAGGCACGCCAGGTTCCGCTCGGCAACCTGGTGTTCAAGCTGCTCGGCGTGGTGCTGGCCGCCCCATGGGTCGGGCTGTGGCTGCAGGCCGTGCGCCCCTACATTGCCGACACGGCCACGCTGGTGGTGCTGTTCCACCTGGCCTTCAACGTCGTCGTCGCCATCGTCTTCATCGGGCTCACGCAATGGATCGCGCGCGGCGTGGAACGCTGGCTGCCGCGCCAGCCGCGCGGCCAGGGCGGGCCACTGGAGCGGCCCCAGCATCTGGACCCCTCGGCCCTGGCCACGCCTTCGCTGGCGATCTCCTGCGCGGCCCGCGAGGCCCTGCACCAGGCCGACGTGGTGGAGACCATGCTGCGCGGCGTGCTCGACGTGATCGTGCGCAACGACCTGCGCCTGGCCGAAGACCTGCGCAAGCTGGACGACACGGTGGACCAGCTCTACTCCTCGATCAAGTACTACCTGACCAAGATCTCGCGCGAGGCCCTGGGCGAGGAGGAGAGCCGGCGCTGGACCGACATCATCAGCTTCACGATCAACATGGAGCACATCGGCGACACCATCGAGCGCGTGCTGATCGACATCGAGGACAAGAAGATCCGCCCGGGCCGCAGTTTCTCGGAGGCCGGCATGGCCGAGATCCGCGAGTTGCACGAGCGCCTGCTGGCCAACCTGCGGCTGGGCATGAGCGTGTTCCTGAACGGCACCGTGCACGACGCGCGCAAGCTGCTCGAGGAGAAGGCGCGCTTTCGCGACCTCGAACGCGCCTACTCGCGCACCCACCTGGCCCGGCTGACCGACAAGACCGTGCCCAGCATCGAGACCAGTTCGCTGCACATCGACCTGCTGTCCGAGCTCAAGCGCATCAACTCGCACATCTGCTCGATCGCCTATCCCATTCTGGATTCGGCCGGTGCGCTGGCGCCCAGCCGCATCCGCGAGTCCAAGTTCGACGAGCTGGGTTGATCAGCCTTCGCAGACGACCCGGTTGCGGCCGGCACGCTTGGCGGCGTAGAGCCGGCGGTCGGCCTGCAACAGCAGTGCGGCACCCGACAGTTCCTCGCCGCGCACGGCATGGGCGACGCCCATGCTGACAGTCACGCACGGCGCAGCGTCCGACCAGGCGTGCGGCAGCGCCAGCTGCTCGATCTCCGCGCGCAAGCGCTCGGCACGCTGTGCCGCGCCAGCCAGATCCGTGTCGGGCATCAGCAGCACGAATTCCTCGCCGCCATAGCGTGCGGCCAGGTCCGCGGGGCGGCGCATGCCCGCCTGCAGCTGGCGGGCGATGGACTGCAGTGCGCGGTCGCCCCTGGCGTGGCCGTAGTGGTCGTTGTATTGCTTGAAGCAATCGACATCCAGCAGCACCAGCGCCAACCCCACGCCGCCCCGGGTGGCGCGCGCGGTCTCCTGCGCCAGCATGTCGTCGAAATGGCGGCGGTTCGGGATCTCGGTCAGGCCGTCGATGCGCGCCAACTGCTCCAGCAGGCGGCGCTGGCGCGCCACCTGCAGGTGCAGGGCGACGCGGGCGCGCACCACGGCGGCATGGAAGGGCTTGACCACGTAATCGGATGCGCCGGCGCGCAGGCCGCGCTCCTCCTCGGCCGCCGAATCCAAGCCCGTGATGAAGATGACGCCGATCAAGGAAGTGCGCCCATCGGCCTTGAGCAAGCGCAGCACCTCGTGGCCGTCCAGCCCCGGCATCACCACTTCCAGGAGGATGAGGTCAGGCTGGTGCTGGCGCGCAAGTTCCAGAGCCTGCTCGCCGCTGCGCGCGGCGATCACGGCGTAATCCGACCGCAGCAGGTCGGTCAGTATCTGGCGGTTCACTGCCGAGTCGTCCACGACCAGCACGGTCTGCCGCGCGTTCGAATCCATGCGATGCCCCTTTGTGCGGCCCCCGTGCGCCTTCGGCCGGGGTTGGTGCTCGGGAACATCGTATCCGCTGGAACGGCCTGCCCACCTGCATTCCAAGCGAGCAAGATGCATACATGCAGGCGCGTGGCATTTGGGCGACGCCGGGGGTGTCAACAATGACAGGGTATGGGCGCAAGCCCCCCTATGCGCCCAGCGCCTGCAACAGGATCAGCGCAGCTTCGTCGGTGAACAGCCCCTCTTGCAGACGTGCCGCCACCTCATCAGGCGGCACGCATTCGAAGCGCTCCACCTCGCCATCCTGGTTGCGCGGCACCACGCCGTCGGGCAGCACGCAGCGACTCCAGGCGATGTCCTCGACGAGGTAGCCGTGGCGCGTGCCATCGCCGGCCGGCCGGCGCTGGTGGACCCAGCCGGCCTGATGGAGGTCTTGCAGTTCCTCCAGCCGCAGGCCGGCCTCTTCCCAGGTTTCGCGTTCCAGCGCGGTGTCCAGCGTGTCGCCGGCCGCCACCATGCCGCCCATCAGCGTGTCCCACAGACCCGGGTCGTTGGGCTTGTCGAAGGCTCGCTGCTGCAGCCAGACATGGCCGCGCGGGTCGAAACCGACCAGGTGCACGGCCCGCGTGGCGATGCCCAGCACGCGCACCGCGGCACGTTCCACGCTGGCCAGCGGCACACCGTGCACGTCGCAGACCGCGAGCTGCTCGTCGCGCCAGGCATGGGCCAGGCCGGCCGCGCGCAGCGCACGGGCCAGCCGCTCCAAGCTGTCGCTGAGTGCACCGCGCACGCAATAGGCCAGGCCCTCGCGGCACAGGAGCGCAGTGCCGTCGGCGGCCCCCAGGCGGCCCAGCGCGAGCGGCAGCGCCGGTTCGATGCTGCCGATCTCGCGCTCCTGCCACAGCAATGGCACGCGCGGCGCCTGCGGCGGCTGGTCGGCGCGCGCCAGCAGCGCGGCGCACCAGTCCGGATCGAGCGCCAGTGCGTTCACAAGGTCAGGATGGTGCAGCCGGTGGTCTTGCGCGCCTCCAGGTCGCGGTGCGCCTGCTGCACCTGTTCCAGGGGGTAGCGCTGGTCGATGCGGATCTTCACATCGCCGCGCAGCACCACCTCGAACAGGTCGTCGGCCATGGCCTGGGTGCTCTCGCGCGTGGCGATGTGCGTGAACAGCGTGGCACGCGTGAGGTACAGCGAGCCCTTGGCGCCCAGCACGCCGGGCGCGAAGGGCGGCACGGCCCCGGAGGCGTTGCCGAAGCTGGCCATGAGGCCGAAGGGCTGCAGGCAGTCCAGCGACTTCTCGAAGGTGTCCTTGCCGATGGAGTCGTACACCACCTTGACGCCCTTGCCGCCCGTGATCTCCTTGACGCGGGCCAGGAAGTCCTCGCGCTTGTAGTCGATGGCATGGGCTGCGCCGTGCTCCAGCGCCAGCTGGCACTTTTCGGGCGAGCCGGCCGTGCCGATCAGCTGCAGGCCCAGCGCGCGCGCCCACTGGCAGGCGATCAGGCCCACGCCGCCGGCCGCGGCATGGAACAGCACATGGTCGCCGCGCTGCAGGCCGCCCTGCGGCAGCGTCTTCTTGAGCAGGTACTGGGCCGTGAGGCCCTTGAGCATCATGGCCGCGCCGGTCTCGAAGTCGATGCCGTCGGGCAGCTTGCAGACGTTCTTCGCGGGCATCACGCGCACTTCGCTGTAGCTGCCCGGGGGCTGGCTGGCGTAGGCGGCCCGGTCGCCCACCGCGAGGTGCGTGACGCCGGCGCCGACGGCCTCGACGATGCCAGAGGCCTCCATGCCCAGCTGCAGCGGCATGGGCAGCTGGTACAGGCCGCTGCGCTGGTAGACGTCGATGAAGTTCAGGCCGATGGCCTTGTGGCGGATGCGGATCTCGCCCGGGCCGGGTTCGCCCACCTGCACCTGCACCAGCTGCATTTCCTCCGGGCCGCCGTGGCGGTCGATGCGGATGGCCTTGCTCGTCGTCATGTCTTCCTCGCTCGTCTTCTACCGAAGCGGCGGATGCTAGCAGCGATGGCGCTTGGTTACAGTCGCTTCGATGCCTTCGCAACGCCTGACGCCTTCCACGGTCGCCCTGCTCACGCTGCCCCCCCTGATGTGGGCCAGCAACGCCATCGTCGGCCGGCTCGTGGCCGGCATGATCCCGCCCGTCTTGCTGAACTTCCTGCGCTGGGTGCTGGTGTTCGCACTGTTGTTGCCGCTGGCAGCCAGCGTGCTGCGGCGCGGCTCGGGCCTGTGGGACCACCGCCGCGGCCTGCTGCTGCTGGGCCTGCTCAGCGTGGGCTGCTACAACGCGCTGCAGTACTTGGCGCTGCAGACATCCACGCCGATCAACGTGACGCTGGTGGGCTCCAGCCTGCCGGTCTGGATGCTGGCCATCGGCCTGCTGTTCGGCGCGGCGGTTTCGCAGCGGCAACTGCTCGGCGCGGCCTTGTCGATCGCCGGCGTCCTCGTGGTGCTGGCCCGTGGCGAGGCGCAGCAGTTGCTGCACCTGCGCCTGGTGCCGGGCGATCTGTACATGCTGGCGGCCACGCTGTGCTGGGCCGCCTACAGCTGGTTGCTGACGCGGCCCGGCTACCCGGCTTCGCTGCGCGCGCACTGGGCCGGCTTCCTGATGGCGCAGGTGGTGTTCGGCCTGCCCTGGGCCGGCGCCTTCGCGCTGGGCGAGGCGCTCTGGATGGAACCGGTGGCCACGGCCTGGGGCTGGCCGCTGGCCGGCGCGCTGCTGTACATCGCGCTCGGCCCCTCGCTGACCGCCTACCTGTGCTGGGGCGCGGGCGTGCGCCGCGTGGGCCCCAGCACGGCGGGCTTCTTCGCCAACCTCACACCGCTGTTCGCGGTGCTGCTGTCCGGCCTGGTGCTGCGCGAGCCGCCGCGGCTGTACCACGGCCTGGCCTTCGCGCTGATCGCGGGCGGCATCGTCGTGTCCTCGCACAGGACCGAGGCCGCCCGCTGACACTCAGTGGGTGCCGGGGTAGGCGCCGCCATCCGGCAGGATGTTCTGGCCCGTGATGTAGCTGGCGTGCTGGCTGCACAGGAAGGCGCAGATCGCGCCGAACTCGGCCGGCGTGCCCAGGCGCCGCGCCGGAATGTTGTTCTTGCGCGCGGCGACGATGTCCTCGACCGGCTTGCCGGTCTTGGCCGCCTGGCCGGCCACGGTGGCGCGGATGCGGTCGGTGTCGAACACCCCGGGCAGCAGGTTGTTGATGGTCACGTTGGCCGAGGCCAGCTTGGTGGTGCGCGCCACGCCGGCGACGAAGCCCGTGAGGCCGCTGCGCGCGCCGTTGGACAGGCCCAGCACGTCGATCGGCGCCTTCACCGAGCTCGAGGTGATGTTGACGATGCGACCGAAGCCGCGCGCGGCCATGCCGTCGACCGCGCCCTTGATCAGCTCGATCGGCGTCAGCATGTTGGCGTCCAGCGCCTTGACCCAGTCCTCGCGGTCCCAGTCGCGGAAGTCGCCGGGCGGCGGGCCGCCGGCATTGGTCACGATGATGTCGAACTCGGGCCGCACGGCGAACACCGCGGCACGGCCGGCCGGCGTCGTGATGTCGGCCGCCACATGGCGGACCTCGGCCGCAACGGGGCGCTGCGGATCGTCCAGCAGCGTGCGCTCGGCGGCCTGCAGCGCCTCGGCGCCGCGTGCCACGATCAGCACGTTGACGCCCTCGCGCACCAGCGCCTGCGCGCAGCCGAAGCCCAAGCCCTTGCTCGCGCCGCACACCAGGGCCCATTTGCCTGCAATACCCAGATCCATCACGTTCTCCGTTGTTGGCCAAAGCGGCCGATCATAGAAAAAACGGCGCCCGAGGGCGCCGTCCATGGGAAAGGCCGCGAACGACGTCAGTCTTCGACGAAGGCCTCTTCGCGCTTGTTCTTGACCGCCGGCAGCAGCACGATGATCACGAGGATGGCGGCGGCGATCAGCAGGCCGGCCGAGATCGGGCGCGTGACGAACACGCTCCAGTCGCCACGCGAGAGCAGCAGCGCACGGCGCAGGTTCTCTTCCATCATCGGCCCCAGGATGAAGCCCAGCAGCAGCGGTGCGGGTTCGCAGCCCAGCTTGGCGAACAAGTAGCCGATGAAGCCGAAGGCACCCACCATCCAGATGTCCCAGGTGTTGTTGTTGGTCGAGTACACGCCGATCGCGCAGAACAGCACGATGGACGGGAACAGGAACTTGTAGGGCACGGTCAGCAGCTTGATCCACATGCCGATCAGCGGCAGGTTCAGGATCACGAGCATCGCATTGCCCAGCCACATCGAGGCGATCAGGCCCCAGAACAGCTCGGGGTTGCTGGTCATGACCTGCGGGCCCGGCTGGATGTTGTGGATGGTCATGGCGCCCACCATCAGCGCCATCACGGCGTTGGGCGGGATGCCCAGCGTCAGCAGCGGGATGAAGGAGGTCTGCGCGCCGGCGTTGTTGGCCGACTCGGGCGCGGCCACACCGCGGATGTTGCCCTTGCCGAAGGGCACTTCGCCCGGATGCAGCTTGGTCTTCTTCTCGATGGTGTAGGCCGCGAAGGCCGCCAGCAGCGCACCGCCGCCGGGCAGGATGCCCAGGGCCGCACCCAGCGAAGTGCCGCGCAGCACGGCCGGCAGCATGCGCCGGAAGTCCTCGGCGGTCGGGAACAGGCCCTTGACCTTGCCCGTGAACACTTCCCGCTCGTCCGCGGGCTTGGACAGGTTGGTGATGATTTCACCGTAGCCGAACACGCCCATGGCGATGGCCACGAAGCCGATGCCGTCGGTCAGTTCCGGCACATCGAAGCTGAAGCGGGCCACGCCCGAGTTCACGTCGGTACCGACCAGGCCCAGCAGCAGGCCCAGCACGATCATGGCGATGGCCTTGAGCAGCGAGCCCGAAGCCAGCACCACGGCACCGATCAGGCCCAGGATCATCAGCGAGAAGTATTCGGCCGGGCCGAACTTGAACGCGACTTCGGTCAGCGGCGGCGCGAACGCGGCCAGGATCAGCGTACCGACCGAGCCCGCGAAGAACGAGCCCAGACCGGCAGCCGCCAGCGCCGGGCCGGCACGCCCCTTGCGCGCCATCTGGTAGCCGTCGATCACGGTCACCACCGAGGAGGACTCGCCTGGCAGGTTGACCAGGATGGCGGTGGTGGAGCCGCCGTACTGGGCGCCGTAGTAGATGCCGGCCAGCATGATGAGGGCCGACACCGGTGGCAGCGCGTAGGTCGCGGGCAGCAGCATGGCGATGGTCGCCACCGGGCCGATGCCGGGCAGCACGCCGATCAGCGTGCCCAAGATGCAGCCGATCAGGCAGTACAGCAGGTTGGTCAGCGTGAAGGCGACGCCGAAGCCAACGGAAAGATTGTGAATCAGGTCCATGGTGTGTGACTCAGCCCGTGATGAAGGTCGGCCAGACCTGGATCTGGAGCTTCAGAGCCCAGATGAATGCGAAGTAGCTGCCGATGGCCAGCACCGTGGCCAGGATCAGCACCGATTTGAGCTTGAACTCATGGCCGGCCAGGCTGGCGATGATGGTCAGCGCGTAGATGGCGGCGATCAGGCCCATGGCCGGCACACCCAGGCTGGGCAGGCCACCCAGCAGGATGCCGAAGGCGAGGTTGGCACCCAGGATGAAGAACACCTGCTTCCAGGCCCACTTGCCGATCTTGTCGCCGTCCGGCGTCTCGGTCACCAGGGCGGTGAAGGTGATGATCATGCCGATGATGGCCATGACGATGCCCAGCATGAGCGGGAAGTAGCCCGGTCCCATGCGGGCGCCGTTGCCCACCGTGTAGGTCGTCGCGCCCCAGGCGAATGCAACACCGACGACGGTGAACATGAGCCCGGAGAAAAAGTCTTTCTGACTTTTGATGTTCACAAAAATGCCTCCTCGAACTGAAAGGTGGCGCGATTGTGGGCGCATTCAAAAGCCCGAAAGATGTGGATTCCACCTACATGCTTGCTGACGTCCGCCTGACGCTTGGCGGCCTTGCAACAGCGTTTTGTGACGCTTGGTCACGCCGCCGGCGGTGGCTCGAGCGGCGGCGTGGCGCTGAGCACCTCGGCCATGGTGGTGAGCCCTTCGGCCACGCGCAGGGCACCGGCCAGGCGCAGCGGCCGCATGCCATCGACCAGTGCCTGGCGGCGCAACGCCGAGGGCTGGACGCCGGCCTGGGCCAGCTTGTCCTTGAAGCTTTCGCTGACGGTCAGCAGCTCGTACAGACCCATGCGGCCCATGAAGCCTGTCATGCGGCACTCCAGGCAGCCGACCGGCTTGTAGGGCGTGCAGGCGCCGGTGATGCGCCAGGGGTGGACCATGCGGTTCAGCGTCTCGGCCGTGGTGCCCTCGTCGGGCGCGCGGCAATGCCGGCACAGCACGCGCACCAGGCGCTGGGCCAGCACGCCCAGCACGGTGGCGTTGAGCAGGTAGGGCGGCACGCCCAGTTCCATGAGCCGCGTGAGGGCCGCCGGCGCATCGTTGGTGTGCAAGGTGGAGAACACCAAGTGGCCGGTCAGCGCGGCCTGCACCGCCATCTCGGCCGTGGGCAGGTCGCGGATCTCGCCAACCATGATCACGTCCGGGTCCTGGCGCATGAGCGCGCGCAGGCCCTCGGCGAAATCGAAGTCCAGCTGCGGCTGCACCTGGGTCTGGTTGAAGGCCGGTTCGATCATCTCGATCGGGTCTTCGATGGTGCTGACGTTGAGCGCCTCGGTCGCCACGCGCTTGAGCGTGGAATACAGCGTGGTGGTCTTGCCCGAGCCGGTCGGCCCGGTGACCAGGACCACGCCGTGCGGCTGGCGCACCAGCGCCTCCCAGCGCTGGGCATCGTGCGGCGAGAAGCCCAGCGCGTCCAGGTCCTTGACGGCGGTGTCGGGGTCGAAGATCCGCATCACCATCTTCTCGCCGAAGGCCGTGGGCAAGGTGGACAGGCGCATCTCGATCTCGTCGCCCCGGGGGTTGCGCGTCTTGATGCGGCCGTCCTGCGGCCGGCGCTTTTCCACCACGTCCATGCGGCCCAGCAGCTTGACGCGCGCGACCACGGCGTTCATGACGCCCATGGGCATCTGGTACACCGGGTGCAGCACGCCGTCGATGCGAAAGCGGATCACGCCCTGCTCGCGCCGCGGCTCCAGGTGGATGTCGCTGGCGCGCTGGTTGAACGCGTACTGCCAGAGCCAATCCACCAGCTGCACCACGCCCTGGTCGTTGGCGTCCAGCTGCTTGTTGGACTTGCCGAGCTCGACGAGCTGCTCGAAGCTGGCCAGGCCCGCGCTGCCACCGGCCTTCTGCGCCGCGCGCACCGATTTGGCCAGCGCGAAGAACTCGGCCGTGTAGCGCTGGATGTCCAGCGGGTTGGCGACCACGCGGCGCACGCTGCGGCGCGACTGGCGCTCGACCTCGGGCACCCAGTCGCTGACGAAGGGCTCGGCCGTGGCCACCACCACCTCGGCCGCGCCCACCTGCAGCGGCAGCACCTTGTGGCGCTCCGCGTAGACGGCGCTCATGGTGTCGGCCACCTTGCCCACGTCGACCTTGAGCGGGTCGATGCGCTGGTAGGGCAGGCCGGCGCGGCCGGCCAGCCACTCGGCCAGCATCTCGATGTCCAGCGGCTTGCCGTCGGCGGCGCGCGCCATGGCCACGCTGGCCAGCCGCACCAGGGCTGGCTGCGCGCTCTCGGCCTGCGCGCAGCGCGCCACGGTGCGCCGGTGTTCCTCGGCCGAGATCACGCCGTCGGCGGCCAGCCAGTCGACCAGCAGGCGCCAGGTGACCGGACCGACGTAAGCCTGTGTCATGGCGAGGGGGCCACCGGGCCGAACACGCGCAGCCACTTGCGCGCCGGCAGGCCCCAGCGCGATTCGATCTCGGCCGCGCGCGCGAGCAGGTCGGCGCGCTCGGGCCGGCTGGCTTCGCGCTGGGCCAGCACCACGGTGTTGCCCTCGCGCGTGGGCCGGAAGGCCCAGACCGAGCGCTCGCCGAAGGCCTCGGCAATGCGGGCCAGGCTGGCCTCGTAGCTCGACGAGCGACCGAACAGGTTGACCGTCATGGCGCCCTCCTCGGTCAGCAGGCGGCGGCAGTCGGCATAGAAGTCGGCGCTGTCGAGCACGGGCGAGGCCGCCTCCTGGTCGTACAGGTCGACCTGCAGCGCATCGACCGTGCCGTGCAGCGTGGCGTCCAGCACCGCCAGGCCCGCGTCGGCCAGGCGCACCTGCAAGCGCGCGTCGTCCGGCGGCAGCTTGAACCAGCCGCGGCAGGCCGCGATCACCTGCGGGTTCAGTTCGATCACCGTGGTGCGCATGCGCAGCTTCTTGTGGCAGAACTTGGTCAGCGCGCCAGCACCCAGGCCCAGCTGCATGGCGTGGCGCCTGGTGATGCCGTCGGCGGGCACGAACAGCAGCCAGGCCATCATGCGCTGCACGTACTCGAGTTCGATGTCGAAGGGCTTGTCGATCAGCATCGAGCCCTGCACCCATTCGGTGCCCAGGTGCAGCGTGCGCACCACGCCGTCGTCGGCGAACTGCACCTCGGGCAGCGCCGGCTGGGCACGGCGTGCGGCGGCGGATTTAGCGGCTTTGGTCATCGCCCGCGATTGTGGCCTGCGCCGGCAGCAGCGCCCCCAGGCGTGGCAGCGCCGCGAGCGCGTTGGCGGTGGTGGCGGCCGCGATGGCGTCCAGCGGCAGGCCGCGCAGCGCCACCAGTGTCTCGGCGATGCGCGGCAGTTCGGCGGGCGTGTTGAGGCTCTGCGGCCGGCCGGCGGCGCGCTCGGACTGCCGCACGTAGAGCCATTGGGGCGGGATGTCGGGCGCGTCGGTCTCCAGGACGATGGACTCCAACGGCAGCCCCGTCGCCAGCTGGCGCAGCTGGCGCGCCGTGTCGAAGGTCATGGCGCCGCCGAAGCCGAGCTTGAGGCCCTGGGCCAGCACGGCCTGGGCCTGCTGCAGGCTGCCGTTGAAGGCATGGGCGATGCCCTCCCAGGGGCGGCCCCCACCCACCTCGCGCAGCTGGCGCAGCACCTGGTCGACGCTGCGCCGCGTGTGCACGATGACGGGCAGGCCGTGGCGCCGCGCCAGTTGCAACTGCGTGCGAAAAAAGTGCAGCTGGCGCGCGCGCATGGCCGGTTCAGTCAGTTCCGGCACGAAGAAGTCCAGTCCGATCTCGCCCACGGCCACCAGCCGCGGGTCGCCGGCACGGGCTGCCAGGGCCGCGTCCAGCCGGCCCAGGTCGCCGTCGTCGGCGCGCGGCACGAGCAGCGGATGGATGCCCAGCGCATAGGCGTCGCCCGTGCGGTGCGCGAAGGCGCGCACGGTGTCGAAATCGAAGACGCCGACGGCGGGCACCACGCACAGGGCCACGCCGCGCTCCGCCGCCTGGGCCCGCGCGGCCAGCGCCAGCTGGTGGTCCTGGCCGAACTCGGGCGCATCCAGGTGGCAATGGGTGTCGATCCAGGGCATGGCACCACTGTAGCGCGCGGGCTCCCAGCCACCGCACGGCCCTGGTGCCCATCGCCGTACATCGCATGGGGGCTGGCGTCCGGCCGGGGATGCGCCCAGGAATGAACCGTGGTACTGTCATTGCGTAGCTCCGCACAACGTCCCATCACAGGTGATCCCCGATGCGTAGGCCGGCTCTTTACAGCAGTGCATCCCATGCCCGGCCCGCGCCGCCGGATGGCGACGCTGCCCCCAACCTCCCCCCACCCACCGAAGCCGTGCCCACGGCGCCGCCGCCCCCGCGCAAACGCTGGTGGAGCGATCCGCGCCTGCTGTGGGCCTCCATCGTGCTGCTGGCCGCGGCGGCCCTGGGTGCCGGCACGCTTGCGCTGCGCCCCGGAGCGCGCAGCCTGACCCAGAAGGACATCGACGCGGCGGTCATGCGCACGCTGGAGACCAACGTGCTGCCCTCGCCGGCGGCCAAGGCCTATGCCGCCATCATTCCTTCGGTCGTGCGCGTGATGGGCTTCGTCAAGGGCAAGGACGGCAAGCAGGATGTGGAACAGGGCGTGGGCACGGGGGTGGTCATCGTCGACAAGGGCATCATCCTGACCAACCTGCACGTGGTCTCGGGTGCGCAGACCATCAAGGTCACCTTCTCCGACGGCATGGAAACCACGGCCAGCGTGACCGGGGTGCAGCCCGAGAACGATCTCGCCGTGCTGCAGGCCCACAAGATCCCGGACGACATGATCGCCGCCACCATGCGCTCCACGGCCGACCTGATGCCGGGCGACCAGGTCGTGGCGGTGGGCTTTCCGTTCGGCATCGGCCCCTCGACCTCGGCCGGCGTGGTGTCCGGCCTGGGCCGCTCGTTCCGCTCGCCGGAGGGCAAGAACATGCTGACCAACCTGATCCAGTTCGACGCCGCGGCCAACCCCGGCAACTCCGGCGGGCCGCTGGTGACCATGGACGGCCAGGTCGTCGGCATCGTCACCGCGATCCTGAACCCCACGCAGCAGCGCACCTTCCTGGGCATCGGCTTCGCCGTGCCGATCGAGAACGCGGCATCGGCCGTGGGCCTGCACCCCTTCTGACCCTTCCCGAGGAACCTGTCCATGAGCGATGCCAGCACCCAGAGCCTTGATACCGCCCAGCTGATGGAGCAGATCCTCTACGAGGTCAAGCGCGTCGTCGTCGGGCAGGACCGCTTCCTCGAGCGCGTGGTGGTGGCCATGCTGGCCCAGGGCCATCTGCTCGTGGAGGGCGTGCCGGGCCTGGCCAAGACGCTGACGGTCAAGACGCTCGCCGAGACCATCCAGGGCCAGTTCAAGCGCATCCAGTTCACGCCCGACCTGGTGCCGGCCGATCTGGTCGGCACGCGCATCTACAACCAGAAGACCGGCGACTTCGCCACCGCGCTGGGCCCGGTGTTCACCAACCTGCTGCTGGCCGACGAGATCAACCGCGCGCCGGCCAAGGTGCAGAGCGCGCTGCTCGAGGTCATGCAGGAACGCCAGGTCACGATCGCGGGCGAAACCCACCGCGTGCCCAAACCCTTCCTCGTGATGGCCACGCAGAACCCGATCGAGACCGAAGGCACCTACCCGTTGCCCGAGGCCCAGGTCGACCGCTTCATGATGAAGGTGCTGGTGGACTATCCGACCGACGAGGAGGAGTTCGTGATCGTCACGCGCGTGACCGGCCCGGCCGTGCAGGTGGCACCGGTGGCCACGGTCGAGCAGCTGGCCGCGCTGCAGAAGGAATGCCGGCGCATCTATGTCGACCCTTCGCTCGTGCAGTACGCCGTCAAGCTGGTCTCGGCCACGCGCAAGCCCGAAGCCCATGGCCTCAAGGAACTGGCGCGCTTCATCACCTTCGGCGCCAGCCCGCGCGCCACGATCAACCTGACCGAGGGCGCGCGTGCGCTGGCCATGCTGCGCGGGCGCAGTTATGCGCTGCCCGAGGACATGAGCGACCTCGTGCCCGACGTGCTGCGCCACCGCGTGGCGCTGTCCTACGAGGCGCTTTCGGAGGGCATCACGGCCGACACGCTGGTCGGCAAGATCATGGCCCGCATCCCGGCCCCGCCCAAACCGCTGGAACATGAAAAACTCGCCGCCTGAAGCCAAGCCCGCCCCGCCCGCGCAGGCCGAGCACCTGCTGCGCCGGCTCGAATGGACGGTGCTGCGCCGGCTCGATGGCCTGCTGCAGGGCGACTACCGCACGCTGATGCGCGGCACCGGCATGGACCTCGCGGACCTGCGCGAGTACCAGCACCACGACGATGTGCGCCACATCGACTGGAACGTCACGGCGCGGCTGCAGCAGCCCCATGTGCGCGTGTTCACCGAGGACCGCGAGATGGCGGCCTGGTTCCTGCTCGACCTTTCGCCCTCCATCGATTTCGGTTCGGGCGAGCAGAAGAAGCGCGAGGTCTCGGCCGCCTTCGTGGCCGTGCTGGCGCGGCTGCTCACGCGGCACGGCAACCGCGTCGGCGCCATGCTGTACGGCGCGGGGCTCGACCAGGTGCTGCAGCCGCGCGCCAGCCGCCTGCATGTGCTGGACCTGCTGCACCGCATGCTGCCCGCGCCGGGACAAGCCCCCGAACCCGGCCGCGTGACGCACCTGCACGAGCTGCTGCAGGCGGCCGGTGGCCTGATGCGCCGGCGCGCCACGGTGTTCGTGGTGTCCGACTTCATCAGCGCGCCCGGCTGGGAAAAGCCGCTGGCCCAGCTGGCCCAGCGCCACGAGGTGCTGGCCGTGCGCCTGCTCGACCCGCTGGAGCTGGAACTGCCCGACCTGGGCCTGATCCCGATCCGCGACGCCGAGACCGGCGAGCAGCTGCTGGTCGACACCTCGGACGCCGGTTTCCGCAAGCGCTTCGCGCGCATCGCCGCGCAGCGCGAGGCCGAACTGCGCCAGGCGCTCGGCGAAGCCGGCGTGGACACGCTGGAGCTGTCCACCGACGACGATCTCGCGGCCGCCATCCTGCGCTTCGCCGAACTGCGCCGCCGGCGCAGCCGGCTGTCCGGCGCCGGCGGCGGCCTGCCCACCCATCTGCGGCCCCTGGCGGCCGCCTGACACGCCCCAGCACGAGGAGAACGCCCATGAACTTCCTCTGGCCCCAGTTCCTCTGGCTGCTGCTGCTCACGCCGCTGCTGGTGCTGCTCTACGTCTGGCTGCTGCGCCGGCGCAAGAAGACCGCGCTGCGCTACGCCAGCCTGTCCATCGTGCGCGAGGCCATGGGCGTGCGCCAGGGCCTCAAGCGCCACGTGCCGCCGGTGCTGTTCCTGCTGGCCCTGTGCGCGCTGGTCGTGGCGGCGGCCCGGCCCATGGCCGTGATCAGCCTGCCCTCGCAGCAGGAGACCATCATCCTGGCCATGGACGTGTCGGGCAGCATGCGGGCCACCGACGTGCAGCCCAACCGCCTGGTGGCGGCACAAAACGCGGCCAAGGCGTTCATCGCCGACCTGCCGCGCCATGTGCGCGTGGGCATCGTGGCCTTCGCCGGCACGGCCCAGGTGGTGCAGCCGGCCACGCTGTCGCGCGAGGACCTGGTGGTGGCCATCGACAAGTTCCAGCTGCAACGCGCCACGGCCATCGGCAGCGCCATCGTGGTGTCGCTGGCCGAGCTGTTCCCCGATGCCGGCATCGACGTGGGTGCCATGACCTACGGCCGCGAGCGCCCGCGCGGCGTGCCCCTGGACAAGGAACTGGCGGCCAAGGGCGAGGTCAAGGAATTCACGCCGGTGGCGCCCGGCTCCTACGACTCGGCCGCCATCATCCTCCTGACCGACGGCCAACGCACCACGGGCGTGGACACGCTGGAGGCCGCCAAGATGGCGGCCGACCGCGGCGTGCGGGTCTACACCGTGGGCATCGGCACCGTGGACGGCGAGACCATCGGTTTCGAGGGCTGGTCCATGCGCGTGCGGCTGGACGAGGAGACGCTCAAGGCCGTGGCCACGCGCACCCAGGCCGAGTACTTCTATGCCGGCTCGGCCGAGAACCTGCGCAAGGTCTACCAGACGCTGAGCTCGCGGCTGACCGTGGAGAAGAAGGAAACCGAGATCTCGGCGCTGCTGGCACTGGCCGGCGCGCTGCTGGCGCTGGTCTCGGCCGGCCTGTCGCTGGCCTGGTTCAACCGGGTTCTCTGAGACCGCGCTGCGCCTCCACGCGCTGCACCCAGCGCTTTGCGCCGAAGCCGGCGCCCACGATCAGCAGCAGCGTGCCCGCGATCAGGGCATAGGTCAGCGGCCCGGGGTTGCGCAGGGCCGCCACGATCTGGTCGACGAAGAAGGCCATCACCAGCGTGCCGGGCGCCATGCCCAGGAAGGTGCCGAGCAGCATGTGGCGCAGGCTGATGTGCGAGGCCCCGGCCACCATGTTGACGATGGCGAACGGCGCCACCGGCACCATGCGGATCGCGATCACGGCCAAGAGGCCATGGTCGGCCAGGCGCTGGCTCACGGCGTTCACGCGCGGCCCGCCCAGCCGCTGCACCACCTCGCGTCCCAGCAGTGAACCCAGGCCGTGGCTGGCGGCGGCCGCGACCAGCGCACCGGCCATGCAGGTGACGAAGCCGGTCCAGGGCCCGAAGGCCACCAGCGTCACCAGCGTCAGGAAGGTCAGCGGCACGGCCAGCACCAGCGCCAGGCTCAGGCCCGCGACTGCGGCGACGGGGCCGAAGGACGCGCCGAGCGCCTGCAGCCCGTCCACGATGCGGTCCACGTCCAGCCACTCGCGCATGGGGGACCAGGTCCAGGCCACGGCCAGGCCGATCAGCACGGCCAGGGTCAGCACCAGAGCCCAGAGCCGGCCGCGCAGGCCGTGGCCTGCGCTCACGTGCCCCGCTCCATGCGCTCGCGCAGCGCCGCGGCCAGTTCGGCCACATGCCGCTCGTCGAACATGGTGCCGTGCATGCCGGCGATCTCCACCTCCTGCAGATGCCGGCCGATGAGCCGGCGCCAGGGCTTGAACAGCCAGCGGTCCCAGGTGCGCAGGCCGGAGGTGCGCACCAGCAGCGTGGGCCCGTCGTAGGCCACGGGCTTGTAGCCGCGCAGCGCCATGACCTGGCTCACGAGGCCGGGGTCGTTGAACATGGCGTCGAGCCGGCGGCCGTTCATGGTCAGGTCCTGGATGTGGAAGTGCCGCACCACCCAGCCGGCGGCACGCCAGGCCCGGGTGCCGCCCAGCACCGAGCTGGGATAGGTGGTGTCCAGCAGCACCAGGCCGCGCACGGGCCAGCCGCGCGCACGCAGCAGCCGCGCGGTTTCGAGCGCGGCCATGCCAGCCACCGAGAAGCCGGCCACCCAGCCACCGTCGAAGCCCTGCTCCAGCGCCTGGGCCTGGATGCGGTCGGCGTACATGGCGGCCAGTTCGGCGATGGTGCCGATCGGCTGGTCCGGCGGCGGCTGCAGCATGTACAGGCTGCAGGCCTCGCCCATGGCCGGCCCCAGGTTCTGCAGCCGCAGCAGGTCGCCGTGGCCCGAGGCCGCCAGGTACAGCGGCACGCGGCCGTTGCCGCCCAGCGGCAGCAGCAGGCCCGGCGTGGTGCTGTGCTGCTGCAGCGCGGCCGCCAGGCTCTCCACGGTGGGGTGCTCGGTGATGAGGTACAGCGGCACCTGGCGCCCGACGAGTTTCTCCAGCCCGCTCATCATGTTGACGGCCGCCAGCGAATCGCCGCCCAGGTCGAAGAAGTTGTCCTGCACGCCGAGGGTCGGCACCTTGAGCACGTCCTTCCAGAGTTCCAGCACGGCCCGTTCCATGTCGCTCGCCGGGGCGCGCGCGCCTGCGCTGGGCTGCGCCACCGGGTCCGGCAGCTGCTTGTAGTCGATCTTGCCGGTGCCGCTGGACGGCAGCTCGGACAACAGCGTGATGCTGGCCGGCAGCATGTAGTCGGGCAGGCGTGCGCGCAGCAAGGCGTGCAGGCGCTCGGCGCTCTGCCCTGGCGCCTGCGCCCAGGCGTGGATGGCGGGCTTGCCGCGCAGTTCGCGCAAGGCCGCGGCGGCCTGGACCACGCCGTCGATGGCCAACAAGGCCGATTCGATTTCGCCGAGCTCGATGCGGTAGCCGCGCAGCTTGACCTGGCGGTCCAGCCGGCCGACGAAGTGCAGGTGGCCATCGCTGGCCAGCCAGCCGCGGTCGCCCGTGCGGTACATGCGCTCGCCGGCGTGGAAAGGGTCGGGCACGAAGGCCTGCGCATCCAGCTCGGGCCGGTGCAGGTAGCCGCGCGCCACGGCCGCGCCACCGATGAAGATCTCGCCGGCCACCCCCAGCGGCAAGGGCCGCAGGCCGGCGTCCAGCACGTAGATGCGGGTGTCGTCGATGGGCCGGCCGATCGGCAGCGCCGCATGGCTGCGCTGCGCCTCGCACTCCCAGGCCGTGGCGAAGATGGTGGCCTCGGTCGGCCCGTAGACGTTGAACAGACGTCCGCCCGTCACGCCGATGAAGCGGCTGGCCAGTTCCGGCGGCAGCACCTCGCCGCCACAGCAGGCCACGCGCAGCTTGAGGCCCGGGCGGCCGGCTGCGGCGTCGAGGAAGCGCGCCAGCGTGGACGGCACGAAGGCCATGAAGGTCACGCCATGGCGCAGCGCGAAATCGGCCAGCATCTCGGGCAGCAGCCGGCCCGGCGGCGGCAGCGCCACGCTGGCGCCGTGGATCAGCGGCAGCAGCAGCTCGATCAGCGAGGGGTCGAACGTGGCCTGCGTGCCCTGGCCGGAGCGGTCGCGCGCGTCCACCGCCCAGGCGCGCGACAGCCACATGAGCCGGCGCGACAGCATGCCGTGCTCGATGGCCACGCCCTTGGGCCGTCCGGTCGAGCCGGAAGTGAACAGCACATAGGCCAGGTCCGAGGCCGCCGGCCGGCGCGGCGGCAGGTCGGTCGCGTTGACGTCGAACAGTTCCTCGCCCAGCGGGTCCAGCACCAGCGTGTTGCCGTGCAGGCCGCCCAGCCGGTCGGCATGGCGCGGCTGGATCACCAGGGCGGCGGCCCCGCTCTCCTGCAGGATGGACGCCAGGCGCGCCAGCGGCGCGTCCACGTCCAGCGGCAGGAAGGCCGCGCCGGCCTTGGCGATGGCCAGCAGGCTGACCACCAGTTCGGGCGAGCGTTCCAGCGCCATGGCGACGACCACGTCGCGCCCGGCACCGCGCTCGACCAGTTGCCTTGCCAGCCGGTTGGCATGCCGGTCCAGCGCCAGGTAGTCCAGGCTGCCACCGTCCCAGACCAGGGCCACGGCCTCGGGCCGCAGTGCGGCCTGGTACTCGAACAGGTTCACGAAGGGCAGCACCACCTGGTGCCAGGCCACGTCCTTGTGCTGGCCCGAGACCACGTGCCAGCGTTCCTCGGGCGGCAGCAGCTCGATGCTGTCCACGCTGGCGCCGGGCGCCGCGGCCATGATGGCCTCGACCAGGTGCCACACGCGCCGGCCCAGCAGTTCGGTTTCGCCCGCCGAGAAGCAGGCGGCACTGGCCTCCAGCGCCAGCTCCACGTCCTGGGTCGGATGGAATTCGCAGACCGTCACGCCCAGCGGGAAGCGCGCCACGCCCGAGAACAGCTGGCGCGACTCGACCAGCTGGGCCGCACCGAAGGAGACGGCATAGTCCTGCCGCTCGAACGAGAGCAGCACGTCGAACAGGCCGTCGCGGTTGGCGCGGATCATCTGCAGCTCGCGGCCGAGCTCGCTGATCGGGTAGCGCGGATGACGCAGCGCCGCCCGCATGGACGCGCCGACGTTGGCGATGAGCTCGGCCACCGGCATCTGCGGCGTGAGCTCGATGCGGATCGGCACCACGCCGACGAACATACCCAGCGTGTCGGTGTAGCGGCGCCCGCCGCGGTTCAGGCTGGGCACGCCGACGATCACGTCGCTGCGCTCGCAGATCCGCGCGAAGTACAGCACCAGCGCGGCCAGCACCAGGTTGAACACGGTCTGGCCCTGCTCCGTCGCGTGGCGACGCAGGCGCTCGTAGTCGGCGCGCGGCACGCGGTGGAAGGCCAGGCTGGCCGGCGGCAGCGTATCGGGCCGGGCCTGGCTGAAGCGCCGCTCGATCAGCGGCGTGGGCAGTTCCGGGATGCGCTCGCGCCAGTAGCGCTTGTCGCGCTCGAAGCCCTCGGAGCTGCGGTAGGCGTTGGACTCGGCGATGAAGGTGCTGTAGTGCGGCACCGAGGACAGCGGCGGCGGCTCGCCGGCCAGCAGCGCGTTGTGGATCTCGGCCCAGCGCCGCATCACCTGCGAGGTGCCCCAGCCGTCCATGACCAGGTGGTGGAACTGGATGGTCAGCCCGTGCAGCTGGTCGGAAGCGCGCAGCAGCGCGAAGCGCCAGGGCGAACGGCCGTCCAGCACGAAGGGCTCGGTCATGCGCTGCTGCCACCAGCGGCGCATGGCCTCCTTGGGGTCCTCGGTGTCGCCCAGGTCCACCACTTCCAGCGCTGGCTCCTCGGTCGGCGCCAGCAGGCGCTGGCGGCCGTCCGGCAGCGGCGCCAGGCGCAGCGCTTCGTTCTCGGCCACCAGGTGGGCGAGCGCGCGGCGGAACACGGCCAGGTCGAGCAGGCCGACCAGGAAGGCGCCGCCGCCAATGTTCAGGTGGGCGCTGCCGGGCCAGGCGCGCTGGTCGAGCCAGACCTCGCGCTGGCTCAGCGACAGCGCCAGAGCGTCCTTGGTCTCGCTGTCGGTGCGGGGTTCGGCCAGGGCTACGGGCGCGTCCATTGCGCGATCCTCTCCACGGCGTAGCGGTAACCGGCCTCGACGATCTCCGGCGCCCGCTTGTGGTCCATCATCGAATACTCGGCCACGGGCGGCTCCAGGTAGTGATCGGCCTGCGCCACGGTCGCGGCGCGCTTGTGCAGGCCACCGATGTGGCCGGCCCGGTACAGGATCTCGACGATGCCCGGCTGCGTGGGATTGCGGGCCAGCATGCCCTTGAGCGCGCTGCGGCGCGACAGGCGGGCCAGGTCCTGCGCGACGGCCAGGTCCTCCTGCACGTCCACGTCGATGGCGATGATGGTGCCGTTGCCGCGCCGGCGTTCCAGCGGCGTGCCCAGGCGCATGCGCATGGCATCCACCGGCACGTTCTCCAGGATGGCGCCGTCCACCAGCAGGTCGCCCCTGTGCAGCACGGGCGGGAACAGCCCGGCCGGCGAATTGCTGGCCAGCACCGCCTTCCAGAGCGGTCCGGTGTCCTGCACCGTGGTGTGGCCCTTGGAGAGATTGCAGGCCGCGGCGAAGAACGGCCGCCACAGGCTGTCGACGCTGCGCTCGCCGAACATCTTGCGCAGGTCGCGTTCGACGCGGAAGCCCGAGACCAGCGAGATCAGCGGCAGCGTCAGCCGCTCGCCGCCGGCCGCGAAGGCCTGGGTGTTGCGCATGATCTCCTCCAGCGGCACGTCGCAGGCGTACTGCGCGCCGACCAGAGCGCCCATGCTGTTGCCGCCCACCATGTCGATCGGGATGCCGGCCTCGTGCAGCGCGCGCAGGATGCCCAGGTGGGCGTAGCCGCGGGCGCCGCCGCCGCCCAGCACCACGCCGACGGCGTTGCCGGTCAGGAAACGCGCGAGCCGCGCGAAGTCCTCCACATGGTCGGCGCGCAGCGGGTAGACGCGCTCGCAGGCCCGGCCGGCGAGCCAGCGCCGCACCTCGCGCGGCGCCTGCGCATCGGCCGGGTGCATGACCACCAGGTGCTTGCGCTTGAGTGCATAGCCCGGCTCGCGCGCCAGTTGCTGCTCGAGCTCGCCGACGGCCAGGGCGCCGTCGGCCCGGGCCACGTAGATGACCTGGTCGGCCTGGCGGAAGGCGCGGCGCGTCCACTCCGTGGCCTGGGCCTCGGCCTCGTAGACCAGGTGGTCGAACTGCTCGTCCAGCGCATCGCCCTGGCCTTCTTCCGGGGCGCCGTTGGCGGGCGGCGGCAGGTGCCGCGCGCGCCCGGTCTTGGCGAAGGCGGCCGTCAGCGCGCGCGCCACGGCCCCGGCCTGTGCATCGAGGTGCAGCGGCACCACCACGAAGGACTGGGCGAAAGCCCGCCGCGTGACCTGCGCGCCGTGGCGCAGGTGGTTGTAGATGGCCTGTGAGAACACGCGGTTCACCGCGAGAGGCCGCAGCTTGAGCAAGGCCTCGAAATCGGCGCTGCGCAGCACCGCCAGCGTGGAGTCGCGCACCGCCGTCACGTCGGCCGTGCGCGGCTGCTGCAGGATCATGCCGGTCTCGCCCACGCCCTCGCCGACGCTGATCTCGTTGTAGAGCAAGAGGCTGCCGTCGGGGTTGGTGCGCGACACCCGCAGACGTCCGCTGAGCAGGATCAGCATGCTGTCCGACGGGGCGCCCTCGCGCAGCACCTGGTGGCCGCCCGGCACGTCCTGCCGCACCAGAAAACGCGCGAGGTCGTGCAGCACCTCCTCATCGAGCTGGCCGAAGATGCGGCTGCTCCGCAGCACCTGCAATGCACGGGCCTGAAACTTCTCTGCTGCGACCATGCGCGAGAACCCTTTCCTCTGCGAAGCGCATGCGAGCGGAATGGATCCCGATCTGTCGATGCGCCAGTACACACTCCTGCACCCGCGCATGACGATAGCAAATTCAAACGTTCTTTGGCATGAAAAGTGAGCGATTTATCACGCAGTTCTCCACCGTTACACCTACGTGGGCGCGTTAGCGCGCAGGAGCAAACAGATCGACGCGGTCGGTGATGACGGTGTGCTCGCCAAGCGCGCACAAACGTTGCGCCTCGGCCTCGTCGTTCACGGTGTAGCTGGCCATTCGCAGGCCGGCGGCCTGCGCCTGTTGCGCCAGCACGGCCGTCCACAGGCTGTGTTTGCAGACCAGCACCTGGCAACCCAGGTCGGTGGCGGTCTGCGCCCAGTCCGCGGTCAACGCGTCGAGCAGCAGCCCGCGCGGCAGCGCCGGCTGGGCCGCCTGGGCCGCCTGCAGGGACGCCACCTGGAACGAGGTCAACAGCGGCTGCACAGGCTGGCCGGCCCACAGGGCGGCAGCGGCGTCCGCCACGGCGGCGCCGGTCGCGGCCTCGGCACCCGGCGTGGGCTTGATCTCGATGTTGAGCAGCAGGCCGTTGGCCAGACAGAAGCGCGCGATGCCGGCCAGCGTGGGCAGCGGCTCGCCCGCATAGGCGCGCGAATGCCAGCCGCCGGCATCCAGCTGCGCGAGTTCGCCCCAGGGCTTGTCGCCGGCCTGGCCCTCGCCGTTGGTCGTGCGTTCCAGCGTCGCATCGTGCAGCAGAAAGGGCACGCCGTCGGCGCTGAGCTTCACGTCGCACTCGAACATGCGGTAGCCGTGCGCAGCGCCCAAGCGGAACGCAGCCAACGTGTTCTCGGGCGCCAGCTTGCCGGCGCCGCGGTGCGCGACCCAGGTGGGGTACGGCCAGGGCTTGGCCATCACAGCCGCTGCCGGGTGTCGGCGTCGAACCAGTGCAGCTGCGCAGCGGGCACGCCCACGGCCACGGTGTCGCCGATGCGCGGTGCGTCCAGCATCGCGTCCTGGCGCACCGTGAACAGGCTTTGGCCCACACGGCCGTAGACCAGGCGTTCGGCGCCCAGCATCTCGACCGCCTCGACCACCAGCTGCCAGGCACCGTCGGCGCGCAGCTCGGCATGTTCCGGGCGCAGGCCGAGCACCAGCGCGCCGTCGCGCGGCGCGGCCTGCGGCAGGGCCAGGCGCTGCTCGCCGACGATGAAGCGCGTGCCCTCGGCCCGGCCTTCAATGAGGTTCATGGGCGGCGAGCCGATGAAGCTCGCGACGAAGGTGGTGGCGGGCCGGTGGTAGACCTCTTCCGGCGTGCCGAACTGCTCCATGCGGCCCGCGTTCATGACCATCATGCGCTGCGCCAGCGTCATGGCCTCGACCTGGTCGTGCGTGACGAACAGCGAGGTGATGCCGAGCTCGTTGTGCAGCTTCTGGATCTCCAGCCGGGTCTGGGCGCGCAGCTTGGCGTCCAGGTTGGACAGCGGCTCGTCGAACAGGAAGACCTGCGGCTGGCGCACGATGGCGCGGCCCATGGCCACGCGCTGGCGCTGGCCGCCCGAGAGCTGGCGCGGCTTGCGGTCCAGCAGGTGCGTGAGCTCCAGGATCTTGGCCGCCTTGTCCACGCGCTGGCGGATCTCTTCCTTGGGCACCTTGGCGATCTTCAGGCCATAGGCCATGTTCTCGAAGTTCGTCATGTGCGGGTACAGCGCGTAGTTCTGGAACACCATGGCGATGTCGCGCTCGGCCGGTTCCACGTCGTTGACCACGCGCGGGCCGATCGCGATCTCGCCCTCGCTGACCTCCTCCAGCCCGGCCACCATGCGCAGCAGCGTGGACTTGCCGCAGCCCGAGGGGCCGACGATGACGACGAACTCGCCGTCCCGGATCTCGGCGTCGACGCCATGGATGACCTGCAGCGCCTTGGCGCCGTGGCCGTAGCGCTTGATCAGTTTGCGAAGGGAAATGGACGCCATGTGTTCTTACTTCTCGGTATCGACCAGGCCCTTGACGAACCACTTCTGCATGAGCACCACGACCAGCGCCGGCGGCAGCATGGCCAGGATGGCCGTGGCCATGATGATGTTCCAGTCGGTGGCCGCGTCGCCGCTGGCAATCATGCGCTTGATGCCGATGACGATGGGGTACATGTCCTCGGTGGTCGTGGCCAGCAGCGGCCACAGGTACTGGTTCCAGCCGTAGATGAACTGGATCACGAACAGCGCCGCGATCGAGGTCTGCGACAGCGGCACCAGCACGTCCTTGAAGAAGCGCATGGGCCCGGCGCCGTCGATGCGCGCGGCCTCGACCAGTTCATCGGGCACGGTCAGGAAGAACTGCCGGAACAGGAAGGTGGCCGTGGCCGAGGCGATCAGCGGCACCGTGAGCCCCGCGTAGGTGTTGAGCATGTTCAGGTCCGACAGGACCTTGTAGGTGGGCAGGATGCGCACCTCCACCGGCAGCATCAGCGTGATGAAGATCATCCAGAAGACGAGCTTCTTGAACGGGAAGCGGAAGTAGACGATGGCGAAGGCCGAGAGCAGCGAGATCGCGATCTTTCCGAGGCTGATGACCAGCGCCGTGACCAGGCTGACCCACATCATGCGGCCGACCGGCGCAGCCGAGCCCTGGGTCGAGCCGGTGCCGGTCAGCGCCGCGGTGTAGTTCTCCACCATGTGGCTGCCGGGCGTGATGGGCATGGGCACCTGCACGATCTCGTCGCGCGTGTGCGTGGAGGCCACGAAAGCCAGGTAGATCGGGAAGGCGACGATGATGATGCCGAGCACCAGCACCAGGTGCGAGAGCAAGGTCAGCAAGGGGCGGCGCTCGACCATGTCAGTAGTTCACCTTCTTCTCGACGTAGCGGAACTGGATGACGGTCAGCACCACGACGATCACCATCAGCACCACCGACTGCGCGGCCGAGCCGCCCAGGTCCAATGCCTTGAAGCCGTCGTGCCAGACCTTGTAGACCAGGATGGAGGTGTCGCGGCCCGGCCCGCCCTCGGTCGTCGCGTGCACGATCGCGAAGGTGTCGAAGAAGGCGTAGACCACGTTGATGACCAAGAGGAAGAACGTGGTGGGCGACAGCAACGGCAGCTGGATCGAGAGGAACCGGCGCACCGGGCCCGCGCCGTCGATGGCGGCGGCCTCGATCAGCGCCTTGGGGATGGACTGCAGGCCTGCCAGGAAGAACAGGAAGTTGTAGGAGATCTGCTTCCAGACCGCGGCCACCACGATCAGCGTGAGCGCGTGGCCGGAGTTCAGCAAGTGGTTCCAGTCGTAGCCCAGGCCGCGCAGGCCGTAGGCCACGATGCCGATGCTGGGCGAGAACATGAACACCCACAGCACGCCGGCCACGGCCGGCGCGACGGCGTAGGGAATGATCAGAAAGGTCTTGTACACCAGTGCGCCGCGCAGGATGCGGTCGGCGAACACGGCCAGCACCAGCGACACGGCGATGCCCAGGCCCGCCACGAGCACCGAGAACAGCGCCGTGACCTGGAAGGACTGCAGGTAGGCAGCGTCCTTGAACAGATGGACGAAGTTGTCCAGCCCGACCCAGACCGTGGAGGTGCCGAACGCGTCCTCGGTCTGCAGCGACTGCACGATGGCTTGGCTGGCCGGCCAGAAGAAGAACACCAGCACGACGACCATCTGCGGCGCGACCAGCAGCCAGGGCAGCCAGGCCGAGCGGAACAGCACGCGTTTTTCCATGGAGTCGTCGTCTTCGGGAAACGGGTTGGCCGCGGCGCCCCCTGCACCGCGGCCGGCGAGTGTAGCGGCCCGCTCAGCCCTTGTTCGCGCGCTCGAAGCGCTCGAGCTGCTCGTTGCCGCGCTTGACGGCGTTGTCTAGCGCCTGCTTGGCGCTCTGCTTGCCGCTCCAGATCTGCTCGGCTTCCTCGTCGACGATGGTGCGGATCTGCAGGAAGTTTCCGAGGCGGATGCCGCGCGACTTGTCGGTGGTCTTGCGGATCATCTGCGTGACGGCCACGTCGGTGCCCGGGTTCTGCTTGTAGAAGCCCGACTTCTCGGTCAGCTCGTAGGCGGCCATCGTCACCGGCAGGTAGCCCGTGCGCTTGTGGCTGGCGGACTGCACCTCGGCGTTCGACAGGAAGCTGAAGAACGCGGCCACGCCCTTGTACTCGGCCGGCTTCTTGCCGCCCAGCGCCCACAGGCTGGCGCCACCGATCACGGTGTTCTGCGGCGCGCCGGCCACGTCGGGGTAATAGGGCAGCGCACCGATGCCATAGGCGAACTTGGCGTCCTTGGCCACGCGCGCGTACAGGCCCGAGGAGCCCGTCATCATCGCGCACTCGCCCGAGGGGAAGGAGGCGTCGGGCGTGTTGTTGCGGCCCTTGTAGACGAACAGGCCCTGCTGCGACATGTTGGCCAGGTTCTCGAAGTGGCGCACATGCAGCGGCGAGTTGAAGGCCAGGCGCGTGGCGGTGCCGCCGAAACCGTTGTTGAGCGTGGCGTACAGCGTGTTGTGCCAGGCCGAGAAGCTCTCCAGCTGCGTCCAGCTGACCCAGCTCGTGGTGAAGGGGCACTTGTGGCCGCTGGCCTTGAGCTTGGCGGCGGCGGCCACGACCTCGGGCCAGGTGGTCGGCGCCTTGTTGGGGTCCAGGCCCGCGGCCTTGAAGGCGTCCTTGTTGTAATAGAAGATCGTGGTGGAGCTGTTGAACGGGAAGCTCAGCATCTGGCCGTTGGGCGCGGTGTAGTAGCCGGCGACAGCGGAGATGTAGGCGTTCTGGTCGAACTTGGCACCCGACTCCTTCATGATCTCACCGACCGGCTTGATCACGCCCTTGGAGGCCATCATGGTGGCGGTGCCGACCTCGAAGACCTGCAGGATGTGCGGCGCGTTGCCGGCGCGGAAGGCGGCGACGCCGGCGGTCAGCGTCTCGTCGTACTGGCCCTTGTAGGTCGGCACGACCTTGTACTCGCTCTGGCTCGCGTTGAACTGCTTGGCCAGGTCGTTGACCCATTCGCCCAGCGGCCCGCTCATGGCGTGCCACCACTGGATCTCGGTCTGGGCCTGGGCCGGCAGCGTGAACGCTGCGGCGGCCAGGGCTGCCAGGGCAAAGGTCTTCTTCATGGATGCTCCGAAATAAAAGAAAGGCGGCAGGCTAGTCCCGCCATGTGACAAAACGATTTAAGCGCAGTGACTGTCATGCGCCCATGCGGGCTTTCCATGGGCTGCACGGATCAGGGCGCCGATTGTTGCGCTGCGGTAACATCCACGCCCGCCTGCACAGGGCCGGCGGCTCCAGCACGACCCCCTCGATGAACGCCCCGAACACCCTGAACCAGCTGCTGACGCCCGCAGAGGACCAGCAGCGCCTGCGCGAGATTCCCTACAACTACACCTCCTTCTCCGACCGCGAGATCGTGGTGCGCTTGCTGGGTGCGCGCGCCTGGGAGCTGGTGCAGACCCTGCGCGGCGAGCGCCGCACGGGCCGGTCCGCCCGCATGCTCTACGAGGTGCTGGGCGACATCTGGGTCGTGCAGCGCAACCCCTATCTGCAGGACGACCTGCTGGACAACCCCAAGCGCCGCGCCCTGCTGGTGCAGGCGCTGCAGCACCGGCTGGCCGCCGCCGAGGAACGCCGCACACCGCAGGCCGACCCCGCGCGGGACGCGCTGGTGGGCGAGCTGCTGGAGGTCGCGCGCCAGGCCGTGGCCCGCTTCGACGCCGATTTCGCCGAGATCGCCACGCTGCGCCGGCGCGCGCGCCGCGCACTGCAAAAGCTCACCGCCAAGGACAACATCAAGTTCGACGGCATGGCCCGTGTGGCCCATGTGACGGACGCGACGGACTGGCGCGTCGAGTACCCGTTCGTGGTGCTGACGCCCGACACGGAGGCCGAGATGGCTGGCATGGTCGCGGCCTGCATCGAACTGGGCCTGACCATCATCCCGCGCGGCGGCGGCACCGGCTACACGGGCGGCGCGATCCCTTTGAGCTGGAAGAGCGCGGTCATCAACACCGAGAAGCTCGAGGCCATGACCGAGGTCGAGCTGGTCGCCCTGCCGGGCGTGGACCATCCGGTGCCGACCATCTGGACCGGCGCCGGCGTGGTCACGCAGCGCGTGGCCGATGCGGCCGAGCGCGGCGGCTACGTGTTCGCGGTCGACCCGACCTCGGCCGAGGCTTCCTGCATCGGCGGCAACGTGGCCATGAACGCAGGCGGCAAGAAGGCCGTGCTGTGGGGCACGGCGCTGGACAACCTGGCCTCCTGGCGCATGGTCACGCCACAGGCGCAGTGGCTGGAGGTCACGCGGCTGAACCACAACCTGGGCAAGATCCACGACGTGCAGCTGGCGAGCTTCCAGCTGGACTATTTCGAGGCCGACGGCAAGACGCCGGTGCGCAGCGAACGCCTGGACATTCCGGGCCGCGTGTTCCGCAAGGAAGGCCTGGGCAAGGACGTGACGGACAAGTTCCTCTCGGGCCTGCCGGGCATCCAGAAGGAAGGCTGCGACGGCCTGATCACGAGCGCGCGCTGGATCGTGCACCGCATGCCGGCCCACACGCGCACCGTGTGCCTGGAGTTCTTCGGCAACGCCAAGGACGCCGTGCCCTCGATCGTGGAGATCAAGGACTTCATGTTCGCCGAGCAGAAGCGCTCGGGCGTGCTGCTCGCAGGCCTGGAGCACCTGGACGACCGCTACCTGAAGGCCGTGGGCTACGCGACCAAGTCCAAGAGCCATGGTGCGGGCCTTCCCAAGATGGTGCTGTTCGGCGACATCGCCGGCGACGACGCCGACGCCGTGGCGCGCGCCACCTCCGAGGTGGTGCGCCTGGCCAACTCGCGCAGCGGCGAGGGCTTCATCGCCATCAGCGCCGAGGCGCGCAAGAAGTTCTGGCTGGACCGCAAGCGCACGGCCGCCATCAGCCGCCACACCAACGCCTTCAAGATCAACGAGGACGTGGTGATCCCGCTGCCGCGCATGGCGGAGTACACCGACGGCATCGAGCGCATCAACATCGAGCTGTCGCTGCGCAACAAGATCGCGCTGGCGGACGCATTGATCGACTTCTTCGGTGCCGGCAAGCTGCCGCTGGGCAAGGAAGACGACGCGTCGGAAATCGCCGCGGCCGAGCTGCTGGAAGACCGCGTGGCCCAGGCGCTGGCGCTGCTGCGCGAAGTGCGCATGCAGTGGCAGGGCTGGCTGCACGACGTGGATGCGCTGTTTCCAGAGCTGCAGGACCACCGCCTGCGCGCGAGCTGGAAGACGCAGATCCGCGCGCCGTTGCAGACCCTGTTCCCGGGCGCTGCCTTCCGGCCGCTGCTGGCCGAGTGCAATGCCATCCACCAGCGCGTGCTCAAGGGC
The DNA here is from genome assembly GCF_014652235.1 of Pseudorhodoferax aquiterrae. Classification (GTDB taxonomy): domain Bacteria; phylum Pseudomonadota; class Gammaproteobacteria; order Burkholderiales; family Burkholderiaceae_C; genus Pseudorhodoferax; species Pseudorhodoferax aquiterrae. The sequence goes on along the minus strand of NZ_BMYK01000005.1, from coordinate 60,668 downwards.
CGGGTCTGGGTCGCGCTGCACATGCACGCGGGCGACGGCAACGTGCACACCAACATCCCCGTCAACAGCGACAACTACGCCATGCTGCAGACCGCGCACGAGGCCGTGGCGCGCATCATGGTGCTGGCACGTTCGCTCGACGGTGTGATCTCGGGCGAGCATGGCATCGGCATCACCAAGCTGGAGTTCCTGACCGAGGACGAGGTCGCGCCCTTCGCGGACTACAAGCGCCGCGTCGACCCCGAGGGCCGCTTCAACAAGGGCAAGCTGCTGCGTGACCCTGCCCTGCCGGCCGACCTGACCAATGCCTACACGCCCAGCTTCGGGCTCATGGGCCACGAGTCGCTGATCCTGCAGCAGTCCGACATCGGCGCCATCGCCGACAGCGTCAAGGACTGCCTGCGCTGCGGCAAGTGCAAGCCGGTCTGCGCCACGCATGTGCCGCGCGCCAACCTGCTCTACAGCCCGCGCAACAAGATCCTGGCCACTTCGCTGCTGATCGAGGCCTTCCTCTACGAAGAGCAGACGCGCCGCGGCGTGTCGATCAAGCACTGGGCCGAGTTCGAGGACGTGGCCGACCACTGCACGGTGTGCCACAAGTGCCTGACGCCCTGCCCGGTCAAGATCGACTTCGGCGACGTGACCATGAACATGCGCAACCTGCTGCGCAAGATGGGCAAGAAGAGCTTCCGCCCCGGCAACGCGGCCGCCATGCTGATGCTCAACGCGACCAACCCGCAGACCATCAAGTTCATGCGCACGGCCATGGTGGACGTGGGCTTCAAGGCCCAGCGCCTGGCCAGCGACGTGCTGCACGGCCTGGCAAGAAAGCAGACCGCCGCGCCGCCCGCGACGGTGGGCACCGCGCCGCTCAAGGAGCAGGTGGTCCACTTCGTCAACAAGAAGATGCCGGGCGGCCTGCCCAAGCGCAGCGCGCGTGCGCTGCTGGACATCGAGGACAAGGACTACGTGCCCATCATCCGCAATCCGCAGGCCACGAGCACGGATTCGGAGGCGGTGTTCTATTTCCCGGGCTGCGGCTCGGAGCGGCTGTTCAGCCAGGTGGGCCTGGCCACCCAGGCCATGCTGTGGCATGCCGGCGTGCAGACCGTGCTGCCGCCGGGCTATCTGTGCTGCGGCTATCCGCAGCGCGGCTCGGGCCAGTTCGACAAGGCCGAGAAGATCATCACCGACAACCGCGTGCTGTTCCACCGCGTGGCCAACACGCTGAACTACCTGGACATCAAGACCGTGGTGGTCAGCTGCGGCACCTGCTTCGACCAGCTGCAGGGCTACGAGTTCGACAAGATCTTCCCGGGCTGCCGCATCATCGACATCCACGAGTTCCTGCTCGAGAAGGGCGTCACGCTGGGCGAGGCCGGGGCCTATCTGTACCACGACCCCTGCCACACGCCCATGAAGCAGCAAGAGCCCATGAAGACCGTGAAGGCGCTGCTGGGCGACGGCGTGACCAAGAGCGAACGCTGCTGCGGCGAGTCCGGCACGCTGGGCGTGACCCGGCCCGACATCTCCACGCAGATCCGCTTCCGCAAAGAGGAGGAGCTGCGCAAGAACGAGACCGCGCTGCGCGCCAAGGGCATGCAGGGCGACCTCAAGATCCTGACCAGCTGCCCCAGCTGCCTGCAGGGCCTGTCGCGCTACCAGAACGACCTGCAGAGCGGCCTGCTGGAGGCCGACTACATCGTCGTCGAGATGGCGCGCAAGATCCTGGGCGAGGACTGGATGCAGACCTACGTCGCCAACGCCAACCGCGGCGGCATCGAGCGCGTGCTCGTCTGAGAAAGTTGCCATGGCCGGCCTGACCCCCACCACCCCGCAGCCCGAAGAGATCACCGTGCACGGCCAGTCGCGCGTGCTGGAGATCGCGTTCTCCGACGGCGCGCGCTTTCGCATCCCCTTCGAGCTCATGCGCGTGTACTCGCCCTCGGCCGAAGTGCAGGGCCACGGCCCGGGCCAGGAGGTGCTGCAGACCGGCAAGCGCGAAGTCACGCTGCTGGGGCTGGAGCCCGTCGGCAACTACGCCGTGCAGCCCGGCTTCTCGGACGGCCACAGCTCGGGCATCTTCACCTGGGAGTACCTGTACTTCCTGGGCAAGGAAGAGCAGCAGCTGTGGGCCGACTACGAGCGCCGACTGGCCGAGGCCGGCGTGGACCGCGATGCGCCGATGGCGCCGCCCGCGGGCCACGGTTGCGCCAGCCACTGAACCCCACGCGCCTGCGCGCCGCCACTGTGGCGCAAACCGCCACACAATCCCCGATCTGGTGCAGGGATGTGGGTCCCTGCACACCTCTTGTGTCCTAGGATTCGTCGCATGTCATCCACCCATTTCGGTTTCCAGTCCGTCGACGAGACGGAGAAGGCCAGCCGCGTGCGGGAGGTGTTCGATTCGGTCGCGCCCAAGTACGACCTCATGAACGACCTCATGTCCGCCGGGCTGCACCGTGCCTGGAAGCGCTACACCACGCTGGTGGCCAATGTGCGCGAGGGCCAGCGTGTGCTGGACATTGCCGCGGGCACCGGCGACCTGACGCGCAGCTTCGCCAGGAGCGCGGGCCGGACCGGGCTGGTGGTGCACACCGACATCAACGAGGCCATGCTGCGCACGGGCCGCGACCGCCTGCTCGACGAGGGCGTGGTGGTGCCGAGCATGGTCTGCGACGCCGAGGCCCTGCCGTTCGCCGACGCGAGCTTCGACCTCGTGAGCGTGGCCTTCGGCCTGCGCAACATGACGCACAAGGACAAGGCCCTGGCCGAGATGTGCCGCGTGCTCAAGCCCCGCGGCAAGCTGCTGGTGCTCGAATTTTCCAAGGTCGCCAAGCCGCTCGAAAAGGCCTACGACTGGTATTCCTTCAAGGTGTTGCCCCGGATCGGCAAGGTGGTGGCTGGCGACGACGCCAGCTACCGCTACCTGGCCGAATCGATCCGCATGCACCCCGACCAGCAGGCCCTCAAAGGCCTCATGCAGGCGCAGGGATTCGGTCACGTGGACTATCACAACATGAGCGGCGGCATGGTGGCTCTGCATGTGGGCATCAAGTGCTGACCCGCTTTACTTTGATCTGAAGACGAGGAGACCTCGATGAAATTCCTGACCGTGATCCTGGCCGGCGCGCTGCTGCTGACGCTGGGTACCGACGCCGACGCGCAACGCCGCATGGGCGGTGGCAAGTCGATCGGCAAGCAGTCCAGCAACGTGACGCAGCGCGAAGCCGCGCCGCAGGCGCCGGCCGCGCCGGCACAGTCGGCCAACAACGCGGTGCCGAACAAGGCTGCCACGGCGCCCAACGCCGCAGCCGCACAACCCAAGCGCCCCTGGGGCGCGATGCTGGGCGGCCTGGCCGCCGGCCTGGGTCTGGCCTGGCTGGCGTCCTCGCTGGGCCTGGGCGAAGCCTTCGGCCAGTTCCTGCTGATCGCCCTGCTGGTGCTGGTGGCCATGGTGGTCATCGGGGCCGTGATGCGGGCACGCCGCGGCGCGCAACCGCAGCAGGCCAACCGCAGCCCGTTCGCCTTCCAGGGCGCCGGGGGCGCTTCCCCGCAGGAGCCGCAGATGCCGCGCAGCTACCGGCCCGAAAACGTCGGCAACGACGCCTCCGCACGCCCGTTCGAGCGCAGCGCCACGGCCTTCGATGCGGGCACGGCCGGTGTCGGCAGCACGGGTGTGGTGATCGGCTCCGGCCTGTCGGGTTCGCAGACCTGGGGCATCCCGGCCGACTTCGACACCGACGGCTTCCTGAACGCAGCCAAGCGCAACTTCGTGACCTTGCAATCGGCCTGGGACCGCGCCGACATCTCCTCGCTGCGCGCCATGATGACGGACGCCATGCTGGGCGAGATCCAGGCCCAGCTCAAGGAGCGTGAAGTCCACACCGGCGGCCAGGCCAACAAGACCGACGTGGTCATGCTGGACGCCAAGCTGCTGGGCATCGAGGACACGGGCGAGGACTACATGGCCAGCGTGGAGTTCAGCGGCATGATCCGCGAGGAACCCTCGGCCGGCCCGAGCCCGTTCCGCGAAGTCTGGAACATGACCAAACCCAAGAGCGGCCATGCCGGCTGGCTGGTGGCCGGTGTCCAGGCACTGCAATAAAGCCGATGCGCCGCGGAATGCGGCGCAAACGCGGAAATAATCGGGGACATGGCCACATCGTCCCCTTTTTCTTTTCTGGGCACCCTGCTCGACCGTGCGGGCAGCGCACTGCAGCCGCCCGCCTGGGCCGTGGAGGAGTTCCACCGGCGCCTGGTGCTGCTGCTCAACCACGTGCTGATGCAGGAGGAGCAGGCCATGGAGCGGCTGCTGCGCCACCAGGGTCGCGCCGTGCGCTTCCAGTGGCGCCATTTCACGCTGCACCTCCAGGCCACGCCTGCCGGCCTGCTCGACCTGGCCGATCCGCTGACCCCGGCCGATCTGACCCTCACCGTGACCGAGGAATCCGCGGCCGCGCTGGCGCAGACGCTGCTGCGGGGCGACAAGCCCGGCATCCGCATCGAGGGCGACGTGCAGCTGGCGGCCGACGTGAACTGGCTGATCGAACACGTGCGCTGGGACATCGAGGAGGACCTCTCGCGCCTGATCGGCGACGCGCCGGCCCACACGCTGGGCCAGATCGGGCGCGCCGCAACGGCCGCACTGCAGAAGTTCGTGGCCCTCGCCAGCGGCGCGCGCGGCAAGACCGCGGCATGACGGCCCACACGAGGGTCGCACCGTGAGGCAGTTCGCCCGCGGCGCCTACATCTCCTGGATCGCGCTGCGCTACGGCCTGGACGAGCTGGTGCTCTCCAGCTTCCGCCAGCCCTGGCTGCGCGGGCTCACGCGCGTGCTCTCCGTGGGCCGTGACCTCAGCGCACCGCGCGGCCAGCGCCTGCGCGAGGCGCTGGAGCGGCTGGGGCCGCTGTTCGTGAAGTTCGGCCAGGTGTTGTCCACGCGGCGCGACCTGCTGCCGCCCGACATTGCCGACGAACTGGCGCGGCTGCAGGACCGCGTGCCGCCCTTCCCGTCCGAGATCGCGGTGGACACCATCGAGCGTGCCTTCCGCAAGCCGCTCGACGAGATCTTCATCCAGTTCGACCGCACACCCATCGCCAGCGCTTCGATCGCGCAGGTGCACTTTGCGGTTCTGCGCACGCGCAAGGGCGAGCAGCGCGAGGTGGCCGTCAAGGTGCTGCGCCCCGGCATGCTGGCCACCATCGAGAACGACCTGGCGCTCATGCGCATGCTGGCCGGCTGGGTGCAGCGCGCCTCGGCCGAGGCCAAACGGCTCAAGCCGCTGGAGGTGGTGGGCGAGTTCGACAAGTACCTGCACGACGAGCTGGACCTGCTGCGCGAGGCCTCGAGCGCGGCCCAGCTGCGCCGCAACATGGCCGACCTGGACCTGGTGCTCATTCCCGAGATGTTCTGGGACTACTGCGCGCCGGACGTGATCGTCATGGAGCGCATGACCGGCGTGCCCATCGGCCAGACCACGCGCCTGCGCGAGGCCGGCGTGGACATGCACCGGCTGGCGCGCGACGGCGTGACGATCTTCTTCACGCAGGTGTTCCGCGATGGCTTCTTCCACGCCGACATGCATCCCGGCAACATCCAGGTCAGCCTGGAGCCGGCCACCTTCGGGCGCTACATCTCGCTGGACTTCGGCATCGTCGGCACGCTGACCGAATTCGACAAGGAGTATCTGGCGCAGAACTTCACGGCCTTCTTCCGGCGCGACTACAAGCGCGTGGCCGAGCTGCACATCGAGTCGGGCTGGGTGCCTGCCAACACGCGCGTGGACGAGCTCGAGGCCGCCATCCGCGCCGTCTGCGAGCCCTACTTCGACCGACCGCTCAAGGAGATCTCGCTGGGCATGGTGCTGATGCGGCTGTTCCAGACCTCGCGCCGCTTCCATGTGGAGATCCAGCCGCAGCTGGTGCTGCTGCAAAAGACGCTGCTCAACATCGAGGGCCTGGGCCGCGAGCTCGACCCCGACCTGGACCTCTGGGCCACGGCCAAGCCGTTCCTGGAGAAATGGATGATGCAGCAGATCGGCCCGCAGGCCCTGCTGCGCCAACTGCGCGACGAGGCGCCGCGCTACGCCAAGCTGCTGCCCGAAATGCCGCGTTTGCTCGTGGAGTACCTGCGGCGCGGCGGCCACGGCCAGGCCCATGACCGCCAGTTGCAGCAGCTGCTGGCCGAGCAGCGGCGGACCAACCGGCTGCTGCAGGCCATCATCTACGGCGGCATCGGTTTTGCTTTGGGTCTGCTGGTCATGCAGCTGTGGGTCCGCGTGCAGCTGTTCTGAAACAACGTCGAAGGAGAAACTGCGCGTGCTGCTGACACTGGTATTCGTCTACCTGCTTCTCACCATCGCCATCGGCCTGTGGGCCGCGCGCCGCGTCAAGACCACCGGGGACTTCGCCGTCGCAGGCAAGAATCTGCCGTTGATCATGATCGTGACGACCACGTTCGCGACCTGGTTCGGCTCCGAGACCGTGATGGGCATCCCCGCCAAGTTCGTCGAGGGCGGCCTGAACGCGGTGGTCGAGGACCCGTTCGGCGCCGGTTTCTGCCTGATCTTCGTGGGGCTGTTCTTCGCGGCCAGGCTCTACAAGATGGACCTGCTGACCATCAGCGACTACTACCGCGAGCGCTACGGCCGCGTGGTCGAGGTGGGCTGCTCGCTGATCATCATGCTGAGCTACCTGGGCTGGGTCTCGGCGCAGGTCACGGCACTGGGCCTGGTGTTCCACCTGTTGTCCGGCGAGGCGATCAGCGTGCCGATGGGCATGGTGATCGGCGTGGTCTCGATCCTGGCCTACACGCTGTTCGGCGGCATGTGGTCGGTGGCCGTGACCGACTTCATCCAGATGATCATCCTGGTGGCCGGCCTGGCCATCCTCGCGGTGTTCGCCGGGCAGATGGCCGGCGGCGCGGACAAGGTGATCGACTTCGCCGTGAGCCGCGACCTCTTCAAGTTCTGGCCCGAGCCCAGCCTGCACGACATCCTGTTCTTCTTCGCCGCGGCCATCACCATGATGCTGGGCTCGATCCCGCAGCAGGACGTGTTCCAGCGCGTGATGTCGGCCAACAGCGTCTCGGCCGCGACCAAGGGCCCGGTGATCGGCGGCAGCATGTACATCCTGTTCGCCTTTGTGCCCATGTTCCTCGTGGCCAGCGCCTTGCTCATCATGCCCGAGCAGACGCAGGCGCTGCTGGCCGACGATCCGCAGAAGATCCTGCCCACGCTGGTGATGGAGAAGATGCCCTTCGCGATGCAGGTTCTGTTCTTCGGCGCATTGCTGTCGGCCATCAAGTCCACCGCCTCGGCCACGCTGCTGGCGCCCTCGGTCACCTTCACCGAGAACATCTGGCGCCAGTTCGTGCCGCGCACCACCGACCGCAAGGAACTGCTGACCATGCGCATCACGGTGCTGGTGTTCAGCGCGTGCGTGCTGGCCTATTCCATCGCCATGGAAGGCACCTCGATCTACGAACTGGTCTCCGGTGCCTACCAGGTGCCGCTGGTCGGCGCCTTCGTGCCGCTGGTGTTCGGCCTGTACTGGAAACGGGCCAGCACCCAGGGCGCGATCCTGGCCGTCATCGCCGGCATCGGTACCTGGCTGGCGGTGATGTACACCCCCTGGGGCGAGGTGTTCCCGGCGCAGCTGGCCGGCGTGCTGGCGTCCATGGCCGGCATGCTGATCGGCTCGCTGGCGCCGCAGTGGATCGCCAACCGGCACGCCAGCCACCACCCGCTCGTGCGCAGCGCCTGATGGGCGCCGCGGGCGGGCCGCGGCCTATAATCGAGGGTTTTTTTGAGCCCCCAGTCCGCCTAACGCCATGCCTATCTACGCCTACCGTTGCGAGTCCTGCGGCCATGCCAAGGACGTTCTGCAGAAGATCTCCGATGCGCCGTTGACCGTCTGCCCGCAGTGCGGCGCCGATGCGTTCCGCAAACAGGTGACGGCGGCGGGCTTTCAGCTCAAAGGGTCGGGCTGGTACGTGACCGACTTCCGCAACAACGGCAGTGCGCCGACCAGCGCCCCGGCAGCCAAGCCCGGTGAGAGCACGCCCGCGGCGGCCCCGGCGCCTGCCAGCGACGCGGCGGCCAGCCCCGCGCCGGCGCCGGCCGCTGCACCCGCCGCCAGCCCTGCCCCGTCCACCCCCTCGGCCGGCGGCGCCTGAACGCCCACCGATGAACGCCTTGCGCAAATGGCTGGCCACCGGCCTGCTCGTCGTGGTGCCCGCGGTGATCACCGCCTGGGTGCTCGAGTGGGTCATCAGCACGCTCGACCAGACGCTGCTGATCCTGCCTTCCGCATGGCATCCGGACCGTCTGCTGGGCTTTCACGTGCCCGGCTTCGGCGTGCTGCTGGCGCTGGCCATCCTGCTCGTCGTGGGTGCGGTGGCCAGCAACTTCCTGGGCCGCAAGCTGGTCGACTGGTGGAACAACCTGCTGCACCGCATCCCGATCGTGCGTTCGATCTACTCCGGCGTGAAGCAGGTGTCGGACACGGTGTTCTCCGAGAACGGCAACGCCTTCCGCACCGCGGTGCTCGTGCAATGGCCACATGCCGGCATGTGGACCATCGCCTTCGTGACCGGCGCGCCGCGCGGTGACACGGCCAACCACCTGCCGCCGCAGGACTACCTGAGCGTCTACGTGCCGACCACGCCCAACCCGACCGGCGGCTACTTCGTGCTGGTCAAGGCCAGCGATTGCGTCGAGCTGCGCATGAGCGTGGACGAGGCGCTCAAATACATTGTTTCGATGGGTGTGGTGGCGCCGGTGACGCCGCCCAACCCGAATCCGATCGTGCGCTGAGCCCGCGGGCCCAGGCGCTTGCCCTCCACCGGCGCCGGCACAGGCGCCAAGACCTCCGAGCTGGATATGGAATCTCAAATGCGTACCACCTACTGCGGCCTCGTCAGCGAAGCGCTGATGGGCCAGACCGTGACCCTGTGCGGCTGGGTCAACCGTCGCCGCGACCATGGCGGCGTGATCTTCGTCGACCTGCGCGACCGCGAAGGCTATGTGCAAGTGGTCTGCGACCCGGACCGCCCCGAGATGTTCAAGGCCGCCGAGGGCCTGCGCAACGAGTTCTGCATCCAGATCAAGGGCCTGGTGCGCGCCCGCCCGGCCGGCACGACCAACGACGCGATCAAGAGCGGCAAGATCGAGATCCTGTGCCAGGAACTGACGGTGCTGAACCCCTCGGTCACGCCGCCGTTCCAGCTCGACGATGAGAACCTCAGCGAGACCACGCGCCTCACACACCGTGTGCTGGACCTGCGCCGCCCCTACATGCAGAAGAACCTCATGCTGCGCTACCGCGTGGCCATGGAGGTGCGCAAGTTCCTGGACGCCCAGGGCTTCATCGACATCGAGACGCCCATGCTGGGCAAGTCCACGCCCGAAGGCGCGCGCGACTACCTGGTTCCGAGCCGCGTGCACGACGGCCACTTCTTCGCGCTGCCGCAGTCGCCCCAGCTGTTCAAACAGCTGCTGATGGTGGCGGGCTACGACCGCTACTACCAGATCACCAAGTGCTTCCGCGACGAGGACCTGCGCGCCGATCGGCAGCCGGAGTTCACGCAGATCGACATCGAGACCTCGTTCCTGACCGAAGAGGACATCCGCGCCATGTTCCAGAACATGATCGTGACGGTGTTCAAGAACACGCTGGGCGTGGACCTGGGCGAGTTCCCGGTCATGAGCTACCAGGAGGCCGCGCGGCGCTTCGGTTCGGACAAGCCCGACCTGCGTGTGAAGCTGGAGTTCACAGAACTCACGGACGTCATGGGCGACGTGGACTTCAAGGTCTTCTCGGCAGCGGCCAACGCCAAGGGCGGCCGCGTGGTCGCGCTGCGCGTGCCGGGCGGCGCCAGGGAAGGCACGGGCCTGTCGCGCGGCGAGATCGACGGCTACACCGAGTTCGTCAAGATCTACGGCGCAAAGGGCCTGGCCTACATCAAGGTCAACGAGCTGGCCAAGGGCCGCGAGGGCCTGCAGTCGCCCATCGTGAAGAACATCCACGACAAGGCCCTGCAGGAAGTGCTGACGCGCACGGGCGCACAGGACGGCGACCTGCTGTTCTTCGGCGCCGACAAGGAAAAGATCGTCAACGACGCGATCGGCGCACTGCGCATCAAGATCGGCCACAGCGAGTTCGGCAAGAAGAACGGCCTGTTCGAGGACCGCTGGGCCCCGCTGTGGGTGGTGGACTTCCCGATGTTCGAGTTCGACGAGGAAGCCCAGCGCTATACCGCCGTGCACCACCCGTTCACGGCCCCCAAGGACGGCCACGAGGACTGGATGGTCAGCGCGCCCGAGAAGTGCATCTCCAAGGGCTACGACATGGTGCTCAACGGCTGGGAGATGGGTGGCGGCTCGGTCCGTATCCACCGCGCCGACGTGCAGCAGAAGGTGTTCGACGCGCTCAAGATCAGCGCCGAGGAAGCCCAGCAGAAGTTCGGCTTCTTGCTGGACGCGCTGCAGTACGGCGCCCCGCCGCACGGCGGCCTCGCCTTCGGCCTGGACCGCATCGTGACGCTGATGACGGGTGCCGAATCGATCCGCGACGTGATCGCCTTCCCCAAGACCCAGCGTGCGCAGGATCTGCTGACCCAGGCCCCGGCGCCGGTGGACGAGAAGCAGCTGCGCGAACTGCACATCCGCCTGCGCAACCCCATCGCCGCCGCCTGAGGCGGTGGGCGCCAGGGTCAGCGCGGCTGGCCCTGGTGGCGCTGCAGCAGCGGCGCGATGAAGTTGGCCGGGATCGCGTAGGTGATGCCCGAGGGCTGAGAGATCGCCGTCTCGCGCGTGCCGCGCACGTAGACCATGTTGATCACGGCGATGACGGCGCCGGTGGCCGGGTCGAACACCGGCCCGCCGCTGTTGCCCGGGTAGGCCGTGCCGTCGAGCTGGAAGATGTCGAAGCTGCCGTCGCGTGCGTTGCGGATCGAACGGGCCGACAGGCTTTGCCCATTGGCAGCGGGCAGCACGATGGGCGTGATCGAAGACACCATGCCGCGGTGCGTCACCGGCGAGAAGCCCAATGCACCACCGATCGGGAAGCCGGTATAGGCAACGGCCTGCCCTTCCTTGACGGCATCGGAGTCGCCCAGAGACAGCGCTGGTGCCGGATCGCCAGAGAAGCGCAACAGGGCAAGATCGCGCAGGCGGTCGACCTCCAGCACCTGGGCGGCCCGCATCGACAGTTCGCGCCCCAGACGCACCTGCACCACCAGATCGGAGCCGTCCGAGGGCTCGTCGGACTTGGGCAGCACATGGGCATTGGTGATGGCCAGGTTGCCATCGCCCACCACGAAGCCCGTTCCGCGCAGGTTGAAGCGCGGGCTGTTGGTCGCCTTGTAGGTGCCGACGATCAGGATCGAGGGCTTGGTCTTGGCGATCAGCTCGATGAACTGGGCGCGCGCAGGCGCGGCGGCCAGGCACCAGGCGGCGGCCGCGCAGCCTGCGAGCCAACAGCGGCGCGTGCGGGCCATCAGAGCGTGGCGCGCAGTTTCTCGACCTCGGCCTGACCGCCGAACTTGTCGCCCTGCTTGGCGAGCTCGTCCAGCAGCTGGCGTGCTTCGTTCTTCTGCCCGGCCTTGGCGTAGATCTTGGCCATGTTGAGCTTGAACAGCAGGTTGTTGGCCTGCAGGCCCATGGCCCTGGTCTGCAATTCGATGGCCTTTTTGTAGTCCTGCTTCTCGGCCAGCAGCATGGCCAGGGTGTCGATGAAGGCGGGCTGGTCGGGCGCCAGTTCGTTGGCCTTCTCGGCATAGACCATGGCGTTGTCGCGCTTGAGTTCGGACGAAACCCAGGCCAGGTTGTTGTAGGCCACCGCGTTGTTGGGCTGGGCCTTGATCACGTCCAGGTACAGCTTCTCGGCGTCGGCCAGCCGCTTGTCGGACATCGCCGTCTCCGCCAGGAACATGGGCACCACCATGTCCTTGGGCTGGCTCTGGCGCCAGGCATTGGCCTGGCGATCGGCGTCGGCGTTGCGCCCGGTGCTGCGCAGGTTGGTCAGCACGCGCACCATCAGCTCCGGCGCGGGAGTGATCTTGAGCCCCGCCTGGTAGGCCGCCAGCGCACTGGCGGGATCCTTGCCGGCCATGCGCGCGTCGCCTTCCAGCAGGAAACCGATGGCCTCGGTGGGACGCTGCTTCTGGACCGTGCGCGCGAGCGCGACGGCGTCGGCCATGCGGCCTTGTTCGTTGCGCAAGGCGATCATGCGGCGCTGCGCCTCGATGAGGTTGGGCTGCAGATCGAGCGCCTTGCGCAGCGTCTGCTCGGCCGCCACGGGGTCCTTGGTCACCATCTGGGCATCGGCCAGGCGCACCAGCGGCACCGTGGACTGGGGCTGCAGCGACACGACGCGCGCCAGCGTCGTGAGGCCCTGGTTCGTGTCGCCAGCCGCCATCTGGGCGCGGCCGGCCGCGTCGAGCATCGCCGGGTTGTCCGGCAGCGCTGCCACACCCGCCTGGGCCACGGACACCGCCTGCTTCGTGTCCTGCTGCCGCAGCAGATGGTCCACCAGCATCACGCGGGGCGCCACTTCCGTCGGTTCCGCCTGCACCGCGCGCGCCAGCAGCTCGCCGATCTGCTTGGTGTGGTCACCCGGCTGGCGCGCGTAGGCTTCGGCCAGCGCCAACATGGCACGCGAGTTCTTCGGCTCGCGCGACAGCAGGTCTTCGAAACGCTTGCGCGCCTGATCCGGCTTCTTGTCGTTCAGGTCCAGCACGGCCAGGCCCGCAACGGACGGAAAGAAGTTGGGGTTGATCGCCAGCGACGCCTCGTAGCTCTTGCGCGCGCCCGCCAGATCGTTCTTGGCCATCAGCACGCCGGCGCGCAGCTGGCCCGTCAGCGGGACGTTGGGGGTCTTCTTCTCCAGCCGGTCGATCGCGGCCAGTGCCTTGTCGAGCTCGTTGCGGCGCACCAGCGTGCTGATCAGCGCCATGTCGGCCGACGTGCCCTTGTCCGTGGCAGCGATGTCCTGCAGTTGCTCCAGGCCAGCTTCCAGCTTGCCACTGGCCATCTGCGTCATGGCCAGCGCCGTGCGCTTGCGGCCATCGCTGGGATCGAGCTTGCTGGCCCGCGCGAAGTACTCCTCGGCCTTGCGGGCGTCGCCGCTCATGAGCTGGACCTCCCCCGCCAGCGCGAGCAGCGTGGGATCGCTGGTGCTGTCGTTGATCACGGGCGCCAGCGTGGCCTGCGCCTTGGCGGCCTGGCCGGAGCGCAGATAGGTCATGGCCAGCCAGCGGCGCGCCATCTCCAGGGAGGCGTCGCCCTGCACGGCCTTGGCGAGGTATTCCTCGGCCGTGACCAGCGCATTGCGCTGCAGGTCGATGCCGCCGGCGAGCTCGAGCGCGCGGGCATTGGTGGGGGCGACGCGCAGCAAATCCTGCGCCAGTTGCCGGGCGTTGGGGAAATCCTTCTTCGCGTAGGACAGCTGGGCATCCAGGTAGATCGCCTCGGGGTGCTTGGGCGCCAGCTTGCGCAGGTTCGCCATCTCCTTCTCGGCGTCGTCCAGCTTGGCCTGCCGGGTCAACAGGCCGACCAGGCCGAAGTAGCCCCGCATATCGCCGGGCTGGGCCTCGATCGACTTGCGGTAGGACGCCGCAGCCTCGTCGGGTTGCCGCAGCACGTACTGCTGGATGTCGCCCTTGATGCGCCAGGCCTCCGCGTTCTTGGCGTTGCGCTGCAACACACCATCCAGCACCGCCACGGCGCCATCCGTGTCCCGGGCTGCGAGCTTGCTGCGGGCCTGCAGCAGCAGGGCCCCCTGGTTCTGCGGGTCCGCCGCCAAGGCCTTTTCCAGCGCCTTCGCGGAGCCGGCCTGGTTGCGCTCGGCCGCGTAGGCACTCGCCAGCGCGGTCTGCAGTTCCGCAGTGGCCTCGGGAGACGACAGCTGCGTGTCGGCAAAGTCCTCGATGACCTTCTTGTTCTTGCCCTGCATCAGCATCGCCTGCGCCAGCTTGGGCAGGACCTGGTCGGCCGGCTGCTTGAGATCGCGCGCCTTGCTGAGTTCGATTTCCGCAGCCGAGGCATCGCCGCTGGCCAGCAGCGCCAGGCCGAGCAGGCGACGGGCCTCGCCCGAATCGGGCTGCTTTTGCAGCACGTTCTTGATCTGGATGGTGGCGGCCTTGTAATCGTTCTTGGCCATGTAGTCCTTGGCGGAGGACAGCAGGGACTCGGGGCTGTCGCCGCAGCCCGCGAGCAGCAGGGCCACGGCGACGGCGATCGTGGCGAAAGAGGTTTTGTGGTGCGGCATGGAACGGCTCTCTGGGAAGGTCTTGACGGGGCGGCCGGCTTACTTCAAGCCGAGGCGGTGCATGAGGTCGTACAGCGTGGGCCGGCTGACGCCGAGGAGTTCCGCGGCCTTGACGATGTTGCCGTTGACCCGGCCCAGCGCCGCAATGATGGCGGTGCGCTCGGCGGCATCACGCACGGCGCGCAGGTCCAGCGCCGGGTCCAGGCCATCGGGCTCTTCCGGGGCCACCAGGCCGATGTCGTCGCGCACGATCTGGTTGCCATCGGCCATGATGACCGCACGCTTGATGCAGTTCTCGAGCTCGCGGATGTTGCCGGGCCAGCCATGGGCTTCGATGGCACGGACGGCCTCTTCGCTGAGGCTCACCGTGCCGCGGTTCTGCTCCTGCGCGAAACGCCGCACGAAGGCATGGGCCAGCAATGCGGCGTCGCCGACACGGGCGCGCAGCGGTGGGATGTTGACGACGATCTCCGCGAGCCGGTAGTACAGATCCTCGCGGAAGCGGTTTTCCTTGCTCAGGGCCTTGAGGTCCTGGTGCGTGGCGCAGACGATGCGCACGTCGACGGGGATCTCCTGGCGGCCGCCCACGCGCTCGATGGTGCGCTCCTGCAGGAAGCGCAGCAGCTTGGCCTGCAGACTGAACGGCAGGTCACCGATCTCGTCGAGCATCAGCGTGCCGCCGTTGGCCGTCTCGATCTTGCCGACGGTGGTCTTGGCTGCGCCGGTGAACGCACCCTTCTCGTAGCCGAAGAGTTCGCTCTCGAGCAGGTTCTCGGGGATCGCGGCGCAGTTGATCGCGACGAACTTGCCGTTGCGACGTGGCGAAGCCTGGTGCAGGCCCTTGGCCAGCACCTCCTTGCCGGTACCGCTTTCGCCCAGCAGCATGACGGTCGCGGTGCTGTTGGCCACCTTCTCGATGGTGCGGCAGATGCGCAGCATCTCGGGGTCGCGCGTGATCAGGCCGCCGAGCGCATCGGGCTGCTGCATGGAGCGCAGCCGGCGATTCTCCTTCTGCAACTCGAACAGGCGGAACGCCCGATCCACCGTCAGGTTCAGCACATCGGGATCGAACGGCTTGGGCATGAAGTCGTAGGCCCCCATGGCGACGGCGCGCAGGGCGTTGGCCTGGTCGTTCTGGCCTGTCAGCACGATGACCTTGGTGTCGGGCTCCACCGCTAGGATCTGCTCGAGCAGCTTGAAGCCCTCGCTGACCGAGTCCGCATCGGGCGGCAGGCCCAGGTCCATGGTCACGACCGCTGGCGTGTGGCGGCGCAGCTGCACCAGCGCCGACTCGCGGTCCAGTGCCGTCACCGACTCGAAGCGGTCCAGCGACCACTTGATCTGCTTTTGCAGCGCCGGATCGTCTTCGACGATCAACAGCGCGCGCATCTTTTCCGAGCTCATGCGTTCTCCAAGGGCTGCAGGACGGACGTCGAATGGGCGTCGAACAGTGGCAACAGCATCTTGATCACCGTACCGCGGCCAAGTTCGCTGTCCACCCGGATTTTTCCGCCCAACTCCTGCACATATTGATAACTCTCGTAGGCGCCGATGCCCATGCCGGCCTGCTTGGTGGTCTGGAAGGGCTTGAAGAGGCGCTCGCGCACGAACTCCTCGGACATGCCGCGCCCCGTGTCCCCGACCTCGACCAGCGCCATGCCGGCTTCGCGGCCGAGCCGGAGCCATACGCGGCCCGGAGGGTCGGTGGCATCGAAGGCGTTCTGCACCATGTGGCCGATGATGCGCTCGAGCCGCTCATCCTGCCCCCGCGCCACCGGCTCGTCGTCCAGATCCAGCTCCAGCTGCCGGCCGCGGCCCTCGGCCACCCGGGCGATGCGCCGGGCAATGCCGGCCAGGGCGACACCGTGCACGGTGCCGGTCGGCTTGGCACCCTCGCGCAATTGAAGCATCAGCTGTCGCATCTTGTCCAAGGAATTTTCAACAGTCATGAGCATGTCCTGCTGGAACTCCGGGTTGCCCTGCAAGCGCTTGGCGTTCTTCATCATCAGGGACAGCTGGGTCACGATGTTCTTGAGGTCGTGCACCACGAAGGCCGACATCTTGTTGAAGGCATCGAACTTGCGCACTTCCAGCAAGGCTTCGGTGGCCTGCATCTGCGCGAGAAAGCTCGCCGCTTGCCGGCCGGCCGTCTTCAGCAGGTCGTTGACTTCCCAGTTGACATCCACGTCGGCGCGTGCACTGGCGAGTACGACGAAGCCCGTCAACTCATCGCCCACGGTCAGCGGCACGATGAGCCAGGCCTGCCGCACTTCCTGCAGCCAGGCCGGCAAGGCCAGGTCGCCGTAGCGCTGGGGGAAGGAGCGGTACTCCTGCAGGTTGATGACCCAGCCGCTTTGCAGCAGGAAGCGGCAGAACGCGGAGTCGGCCTCTTCCTTGTCCTTGGACGCGGGCATGTTCCAGGTCGACGCGCAGCGCAACGAGGCTTCCCCCGGACTGCGCAACCACAGCAAGCCTGCCGGACTTTCCAGCATGTCGGCCAGCCCGCGGATCACGCGCTGGCCCATGGCCAGCGGCGAGCGGTCGTTCGACAGGGTCTGGGTGAAGCGCAACCATTCTTCGCGGTAGTCGTAGCGGTAGCGGAAGAAGTGCTTGCCCACCGTCACGCGCAGCCGCGAGCGCACCGTGCCCGACATCAGCAGCACCATCATGCCCACCGAGGCCACGGAGACGAGCGCCAGCTGCAGCGCCCGGCCCCAGTCGCCACCGAAGTAGCGCACGTAATAGCCGACCGCGGAAATGAAGATCAGGTAGACGCCCGCCAACACCAGCGTGGCGGAATGGAAGACGGCCGTGCGCGAGACGCGCACCTTGCCGACCCAGTCGCTGCGCCCGCTCATCGACAACCACATCAGCGGCACCAACACCGCGTGCAACAGGCCGCGCACGCTCATCGCATCGAGGTCGGGACGGTTGAACAGAACCGCCTGCGAGAACACGTACAGGTCGAACAGGAAGGTGCCGGCCAAGCCCAAACACAGGGGCTTGAGGCTCCAGCGCACGTCGTCCGTCACGTTGCGGTAGACCTGTTCCAACAAGAACAGCGCAAAGACCGGCAGGGCCATCGCGCCGAGCAGTTGCCACTGGCCCACCGCGGCCGCCGCATTGCCATCGCCGTCCAGCAGGTTGTTCACCCGCACCACCACCGTCCCGCCGACCAGCAGGGCCGCGACCACACCCGCCCAACCGAAGCGCTGGACCAGCCAGCCCGGACGCTCAGGCCGCCACAGCAGCAACAGGAAGCCGATCCAGCAGGCGTAGCGCAGGCAATCGGCAAGCAGGCTGAGGTCGACCAGCCAGGGCGACGCGCTCAGCAGGGCCGCCAGCACGAGGAAGGCCCACACCATCGAGGCGACGACCGCTCCGAGCATCAATCCGGGAGAGACCTCGCGCGCCGCCCATAGCGTGCGTCGCCGCACCAGCGCCACGGCGAATGCGGCGAAGGCCAGCCCGGTGAAGGCATACCCCCAGACGCTCAGCAAGATGTTGGGACTGTCCACGCGCCTCCCCTACTGCGGACGCGGGCAGTTCTGCGCCACACCAGGCGCCGGCATGCTCAGCGCGCGCCCTTGGCCATCAACACCACCCCGATGGTCTCGAACAGGATCACGAGGTCCAGGAACAGGGAGTGGTTCTTGACATAGTACAGGTCGTACTGCAGCTTTTCCGCCGAGTCTTCCAGCGAGGCGCCGTAGTGGTAGCGCACCTGGGCCCAGCCCGTCACGCCGGGCTTGACGCTCTGGCGGACCGCATAGTAGGGAATCTCGCGGGTCAACTGGTCGACGAAGAACGGCCGTTCGGGGCGCGGGCCCACGAGGCTCATGTCACCATTCAACACGGAGAACAGCTGCGGCAGTTCGTCGATGCGGACCTTGCGGATGAAGCTCCCCACACGCGTCACCCGGCTGTCCTTGGCCGCCGCGAACTGCGGCCCGTCCTTCTCCGCGTCGGTGCGCATGCTGCGGAACTTGACGACGTTGAACAGCCGTCCATTGAAGCCCACACGCTCCTGGCGGTAGAAGACGGGGCCGCGGCTTTCCAGCTTGATGACGAGCGCCGTCACCAGCATCACGGGCGCGGTGATCCCGATCAAGAGCAGCGCACAAGCGATGTCGAAGATGCGCTTGACCGCCGTGCGCAGCCCACCCTGGCTGAACCCATCGCCAAAGACCAGCCAACCGGCCGACACCGAATCGAGCCGGATCTGGCCTTTGGTCTTCTCGAAGTGCGTGGCCATGTCGGTCACGCGCACGCCGTGCAGCTTGCAGTCCAGCAGCTCGCGCAAGGGCATGCTGCCGCCACGGCGTTCGACCAGCGCCACGACGATTTCGTCGACTTCCAGTTCGAGCGCCGTGTCGGTCAGCGACTTGTTCTTGGAGAGGATGCCCCAGGCCGAGACCTCGGCCTCGGATTCGTTCGGACTGGCGTAGTAGCCCACCACGTCGACATGCGGGTCGTCCTTCTTGAGCGCCCGGCCGACCAACGCGGCCCGGGGACCGGTTCCGAACACCAGTACGCGGTGCCTCAAGGCGGACTGTGCGCCGGAATGTGCGGCATCGACGCGGTGCGCCAGCACCACCAGCAGCCCGACCATGGCCGCCAGGGCCAGCGACTGGCGCCCCTCGATACCCAAAGGAACCAAGCCGAAGACGGCGTAGGTCACGGGCACCGCAAGCAGCAGCGCCAGCGCTGCGCGCGCGCGCGACTGGTTTAAGGTGCGGCCGTGCACGCGCTGGTAAAAGCCCATGCTGCCGTTGATGACCAACATGCCGGTTGCCAGCAAGGCCGTGTAGCCCAGCACCGGCACCATGACCGGCAACTCCGCACGCCGCCACAGCAATTCGGCGAACACGGCCGCGAGGATCAACGCGAAATCGAGAACCACCTGCAACACCGTCCGCCGATGCAGGTAGTGGTTGAACAACTTGATCATGCGCCCCGACCCTCGGCCCCAGCGCCAGATGCAATCAGGGACCGCTTCCCTTTGGTGTTGTTACGTCGAAGTCGAATCATCCGATGCCGTTCCCGGTAAAAGACAGAGCGCGCCAACCACAACTGTACGTGCCATCAGATGCAGGGCGGCCCCGATCGAGCCACGGGCGCAAGGATTGCTCCCCATTTGAGCGGAATCTGCGCAAAAACCCACAAATCTCCGGACGATTGTAGAAGGCCTGCATGACACCAGCGCCGGCCTCCGTCCGGTACGTCAGACTAGCGCGACGCTTTGTGCGGACGCCGCTTGGCGTCGAACGGCACGAACACCTTGCCGCCGCCCGCAGGACGTCCAGCACCCGCGCGAGCGCCGTCTGCCCGCGGCGCAGGCCTCGCCTGGCTGCCGAAGCCGCCGCGGTCACCGCCCTGCCAGGCGCCGAAACCGGCCCGGTCGTGCTGGCCGCCGCGCGGCGCGCCGACGCCACGACCACGCGGCTCGCCGCCACGCGGACCACCACGGCCGAAGGCCGGCTTACGCGGCTCGGGGAAGCGCTCGCGCGGCTCCATGCCTGGGACCACCTCGGCCTTGAACGGCTGGCGCGTGAAGTGCTCGATGTCCTGGATGCGTCGGCGGTCGCGGAACTCGGCGAAGGTCACGGCGAGGCCGTCGCGCCCGGCGCGGCCGGTGCGGCCGATGCGGTGCGTGTAGTCCTCCGCCTTCATCGGCAGGCCGAAGTTGAACACGTGCGTGATGGCGGGCACGTCGATGCCCCGCGCCGCTACGTCGGTGGCCACCAGGATCTGCACCTGGCCATTGCGCAGCGCCATCAGGCGGCGGTTGCGCAAGCCCTGGCTCAGTGCGCCATGCAGGGCCACGGCCGAGAAGCCGGCCTGCTGAAGATCATGGGCCAGGCCGTCGCACTCGATCTGGGTGCTGGCGAACACGATGGCCTGCTCGATGCTGGCGTCGCGCAGCCAGTGGTCCAGCAGCGCGCGCTTGTGCTGTGCGTTGTCGGCCCAGAACAGCACCTGGCGGATGTTCTGGTGCTTCTCGTGCGGCGTGGCGATCTGGATGCGCTTGGGCTCGCGCATCACGCGCAGCGCCAGTTGCTGGATGCGCGGCGCAAAGGTGGCGCTGAACATCATGGTCTGCTGGCGCTGGGCCGTCAGGTCGTGGATCTCGGCCAGGTCGTCGGCAAAGCCGAGGTCCAACATGCGGTCGGCTTCGTCGACGACCAGGAAGCGCACCTTGTCCAGCTTGAGCTGCATGGAGCGCTGCAGGTCCAGCAGGCGGCCCGGCGTGGCCACGACCAGATTGGCGTTCTGCAGCTTGGCGATCTGCAACGCGTAGGGCATGCCGCCCACGACGTTGGCAATGCGCAGGCCACGGCAATGCTTGACCAGTTCGATCGCGTCGTGCGCGACCTGCTGCGCCAGTTCGCGCGTGGGGCACAGCACCAGCGCGCCCGGCTCGGCCGGCTTGAAGTGGCGCGGGTTGGTCGGGTCCTTGCGGCGCGGCTTCTTGGGCGCCGGTTCGCCGCGGGCCTCGGCTTCAGCCGCCAGGCGCTCGCGCTCCGCACGCTCGGCCGCCTCGTTGGCTTCCTGTTGGCGAATCAGCGTGTGCAGCACGGGCAGCAGGAAGGCCGCGGTCTTGCCGCTGCCGGTCTGACTGGAAACCATCAGGTCGTTGAACCCGGTGGTGTCGCCCATGGCCATCGGCACGGCCTGCTGCTGCACCGCGGTGGGCTGGGTGAAGCCCAGGTCGGCCACGGCGCGCAGCAGCGGCTCGGCCAGGCCCAGCGCGGCGAAGGCGGAAACGTCCGGCGCAGCGGTGTGGGCGGTTTCACCCTCGACAACGGCGTTGTCGTGGGCGGGCATGGGCAAAGCTGCCCGGTCTTCAAAAGAGTCGGTCATGGATTTCTCACACGTGCGATGCCCCGCGCTACCTGACGTCGGTGTGGCGGTGCAAAGCTCGTCATCGGTGGAACAAACATCCACCTTCAAACGAAACAACGCCTGGCCAGTGCCGACAGCGTTGGCGGCTCTTCAGAGCCGAGAGTGTGAGGGGAGATGCAAAGGGACGGCGCGGTCAAGCGACTTTGCCGAAGCCCTCGATTATGACATGCGCCGTTAATCCATGCGCAAGAAGTGCGTGCGGTAATGCGCCAACTCGTCGATGGACTCGTGCACGTCGGCCAGCGCGGTGTGCTTTTGCGCCTTCTTGAAGTTGCTGTAGACCTCAGGTTTCCAGCGCTTGGCCAGCTCCTTGAGCGTGCTGACGTCCAGGTTGCGGTAATGGAAGAAGGCCTCCAGCTTGGGCATGTACTTGACCAGAAAGCGCCGGTCCTGCCCGATGCTGTTGCCACACATGGGCACCGAGTTCTTGGGCACGTAGCGCGCGAGGAAGGCCAGCAGTTCCGCCTCGGCCTGGGCCTCGGTCATGCTGGAGGCGCGCACCTTGTCGATCAGACCGCTGCGGCCATGCGTGCCCTTGTTCCACGCGTCCATCTTGTCCAACTGCTCGTCCGATTGGTGGATCACGAGCACCGGCCCTTCCACGCGCGGCTGCAGATCCGGCCCCGTCACCACCACCGCGATCTCGATCAGGCGCTCGACTTCAGGGTCCAGGCCGGTCATCTCACAGTCCAGCCAGACCAGGTTCTTGTCGGATTTGCCCAGCAGGACGGGTGCGGAAGTGGTGTTGGTCGGGTCCATGCAGGCATTCTCGCCGATGGCCTACACTGCCCGGCTATGCCCCCCGACCTGTCCGCTGCGGACCTTTTCACCGCGGCATTCGCCGTGGCCCTCGTGCTCGGCCTGCTGGTCAAGTTCTGGCTGGCCAGCCGCCAGATCCGCCATGTGGCACGGCACCGCGACGCAGTGCCCGCCGCGTTCGTCGGCACCATCACGCCCGCGGCGCACCGCAAGGCCGCCGACTACACCATCGCCAAAACGCGCTTCGGCCTGCTGGAGATGGCCTTCGGCACCGCCGTGCTGTTGGGTTGGACCTTGCTGGGCGGCCTGAACCTGCTGAACGAGTTGCTGCTGCGCGCCCTCGGCCCCGGCATGTTGCAACAGCTCGCGCTGCTGGCCGCCTTCGCACTGGTGGGCGGCCTGCTGGAGCTGCCGTTCTCGCTGTACCAGACCTTCGGCATCGAGCAACGCTTCGGCTTCAACAAGATGAGCGCCCGGCTGTGGCTGGCCGACCTGTTGAAGTCGGCGCTGGTCGGCGCCCTGATCGGCCTGCCGATCGCCGCACTGATCCTGTGGCTCATGGGCGCGGCCGGCCAGCGCTGGTGGCTGTGGGCCTGGGCCGCCTGGATGGGCTTCAACCTCGTGCTGCTGATGGTCTACCCGACCTTCATCGCGCCGCTGTTCAACCGGTTCAAGCCGCTCGAGGACGAAGGCCTGAAAGCCAGCGTCACCGCGCTCATGCAACGCTGCGGCTTCGCCGCCAAGGGCTTGTACGTGATGGACGGCAGCCGGCGCAGCGCGCATGGCAACGCCTACTTCACCGGCTTCGGCGCCGCCAAGCGCGTGGTGTTCTACGACACGCTGCTGGCCCGGCTGTCCCCGCGCCAGGTCGATGCCGTGCTGGCGCACGAGCTCGGCCACTTCAAGCACCGTCACATCGTGCAGCGCATCGTCCTGATGTTCGCGCTGAGCCTGGCGGGCTTCGCGCTGCTGGGCTGGCTGTCGGGCCAGACCTGGTTCTACACCGGCCTGGGGGTGCACCCGTTCATGGCGCTGCTGCCCGACGGCCGCCCGGCCCCCAACGACGCACTGGCGCTGCTGCTGTTCATGCTGGCCATGCCGGTGTTCGGCTTCTTCGTGGCGCCGCTGTCGGCCCAGCTGTCGCGCCGCCACGAATTCCAGGCCGACGCCTTCGCCGTGGCCCAGACCAGCGGCGCCGACCTGTCGTCCGCGCTGCTCAAGCTCTACGAAGACAACGCCAGCACGCTGACGCCCGACCCCGTGTTCGTGAAGTTCTACTACTCCCACCCGCCAGCGTCCGAACGGCTGGCCCGTCTGCAGCCTGCTGCCTGAGGAGCACCGCATGAGCACCTTGCCAAAGAAGGACTGGGCCACCACGCCGCGCCGCGCGCTCAAGCCCACCGACATCGTGACCCGGCTCGCCCAGCTGCAGGGCTGGACCTTGCGCGGCGATGGCGAGAACGTGGCCATCGAGAAGACCTACCGTTTCGCCAATTACCACGAGACCATGGCCTTCGTGAACGCCGTGGCCTTCGTCGCCCATGTGCAGGACCACCACCCCGAACTGCTGGTGCGTTACGACCACTGCGTGGTGGCGCTCAACACGCACGACGTGCGCGGACTCTCCGAGACCGATTTCGACTGTGCCACGCGTTTCGACGCGCTGCTGACTTGAGCGCCTTGCCCACCGGCCTGGTCGTCGCCGCACACGGCCGGCACTGCCTGGTCGAGGCCGACGACGGCAGCCGGCGCATCTGCCATCCGCGCGGCAAGAAGAGCCAGGCCGTGGTCGGCGACCGCGTGCGCTGGCTGGCGCCGCCGCCAGGCCAGGGCGACGAGGGCAGCATCGAGGCCGTCGAACCGCGTCGCAACCTGCTGTACCGGCAGGACGAGATCCGCACCAAGTCCTTCGCGGCCAACATCGACCAGGTGCTGGTGCTGATCGCGGCCGAGCCCGAGCCGTCGGAGCAGCAACTCGCGCGCGTGCTGATCGCGGCCGAGGCCGAACGCATCGTGCCGCTGGTCGTGCTCAACAAGCGCGACCTGGCCGAGCCCTTCGCGCGCGCCTGGCAGCGCCTGGCGCCCTACCGCGCGATGGGCTATGCCGTGCACACCGCCAGTCTGCGCACCGAGGGCGCCGCCGAACTGGCGCCGCTGCTGCAAGGCAAAGCGACGCTGGTGCTGGGCCCCTCGGGCGCCGGCAAGAGCACGCTGATCAACCAGCTGGTCCCCGGCGCGGCCGTGCTGACGCAGGAGATCTCGTACGCGCTCAAGTCGGGCAAGCACACCACGACCAGCACCACCTGGTACTGGACCGACGCGACGCGCAGCACGGCCGTGATCGACTCACCAGGCTTTCAGGAATTCGGCCTGCACCAGATCGCGCCGCGCCAGCTCGCCGCGCTGATGCCCGACATCGCAGCCCATGCAGACCAGTGCCGCTTCTACAACTGCACGCATCTGCACGAGCCCGGCTGCGCCGTGCTGGCCGCCGTGGGCGAGGACAGCCCCATTGCGCCACGCCGCCATGCGATCTACGCCGACCTGTTCGCCGAGTTGAGCCAGGCCCCACGCTACTGAGCCCATACTCCCCTGGGGTATAGTGCGCCACCATGCCGCACTCCCCTGCCGAGAAGAAGAAGGCCCTGCTGCGCGTGCGCCGCATCCGCGGCCAGGCCGATGCGCTCGAGCGCGCGCTCGAAAACGGCGCCGACTGCGGCCCCGTGCTGCAACAACTGGCCGCCATCCGCGGCGCCGTCAACGGCCTCATGGCCGAAGTGCTGGAATCGCACATCCGCGAGGAGTTCGGCGCGCCCGCCCCAGGCGACGACCGCCATGCCCAGCGCGTGCAGGACATGACTGCGCTGGTCCGCACCTACCTCCGCTAACCCCCATCCAGGAGAACCATCCATGAAATCCCGCGCCGCCGTCGCCTTCAAGGCCGGAGAACCGCTGCAGATCGTCGAGATCGACGTCGCCCCGCCGCAAAAGGGCGAGGTGCTGGTCAGGATCACGCACACCGGTGTGTGCCACACGGACGCCTTCACGCTCTCAGGGGACGACCCCGAAGGCTTGTTTCCCGCCGTGCTGGGCCACGAAGGCGCGGGCATCGTGGTCGAGGTCGGCGAAGGTGTGACCAGCGTGAAGCCGGGCGACCACGTGATTCCGCTGTACACGGCCGAGTGCGGCGAATGCCTGTTCTGCAAGAGCGGCAAGACCAACCTGTGCGTGTCCGTGCGCGCCACGCAGGGCAAGGGTGTGATGCCCGACGGCACCACCCGCTTCAGCTACAACGGCCAGCCCATCTACCACTACATGGGCTGCTCCACCTTCAGCGAGTACACGGTCGTCGCCGAGGTTTCGCTGGCCAAGATCAACCCCGACGCCAATCCCGAGCAGGTCTGCCTGCTGGGCTGCGGCGTCACGACCGGCCTGGGCGCGGTCTGGAACACCGCCAAGGTGCAAGAGGGCGACACGGTCGCCGTCTTCGGCCTGGGCGGCA
Organism: Pseudorhodoferax aquiterrae; assembly: GCF_014652235.1. GTDB lineage: Bacteria > Pseudomonadota > Gammaproteobacteria > Burkholderiales > Burkholderiaceae_C > Pseudorhodoferax > Pseudorhodoferax aquiterrae. The sequence continues at coordinate 35,227 of NZ_BMYK01000005.1, read as the reverse complement.
TCGGCCTGGCGGTCGTGCAGGGCGCGAAGAAGGCCAAGGCTGGCCGCATCATCGCGATCGACACCAACCCCTCCAAGTTCGACCTGGCCAAGACCTTCGGCGCCACCGACTGCGTGAACCCCAAGGATTTCGACAAGCCGATTCAGCAGGTCATCGTGGAGATGACGGGCTGGGGCGTGGACCATTCCTTCGAGTGCATCGGCAACACCAACGTGATGCGTGCCGCACTCGAATGCGCGCACCGCGGCTGGGGCCAGTCCGTCATCATCGGCGTGGCCGGCGCGGGCCAGGAGATCTCCACGCGGCCGTTCCAGCTGGTCACGGGGCGCAAGTGGATGGGCACGGCCTTCGGCGGCGTCAAGGGCCGCAGCCAGCTGCCGGGCATGGTCGAGGATGCGATGAAGGGCGACATCCAGCTCGCCCCCTTCGTCACGCACACCATGCCGCTCACGGGCATCAACGAAGCCTTCGACCTCATGCACGAAGGCAAGTCGATCCGCTCGGTGGTGCACTACTGATGGAGCGCGTCGAGAGCCACGCCAGCTTCGGCGGCCGCCAGGAAGTCTGGAAGCACGCGTCCGCGGCGCTGGGCTGCGAGATGAAGTTCGGTGTCTACTTGCCGCCGGCTGCGCTGCAGGGAGAGAAATGCCCGGTGCTGTACTGGCTCTCGGGCCTGACCTGCACCGAGCAGAACTTCATCACCAAGGCCGGCGCGCAGGAACATGCCGCACGCCACGGCCTCATCGTCGTGGCACCCGACACCAGCCCACGCGGCGAGGCTGTCGCCAACGACCCGGCCTACGACCTGGGCCAGGGCGCCGGCTTCTACCTCAACGCCACGCAGGCGCCCTGGGCGCCGCACTTCCGCATGCAGGACTACGTGGCCGACGAGCTGCCGGCCTTGGTCGAGCACCATTTCCCGGCCGGCGCGGCGCGCGGCATCTTCGGCCACTCGATGGGCGGCCACGGCGCGCTGGTCACGGCCCTGCGCCACCCGGGTCGCTACCAGAGCGTGTCGGCGTTCTCGCCCATCGTCGCCCCCTCGCAAGTGTCCTGGGGCCAGAAGGTGCTGACGGCCTACCTCGGCGAGGACCGCAGCGCCTGGGCCGACTGGGACGCCGTCGAACTGGTCAAGAATGCACAGGAACGCCTGCCACTGCTGATCGACCAGGGCGATGCCGACGAGTTCCTGGCCGACCAGTTGCAGCCCGAGCGGCTACGAGCGGCCTGCGATGCCGCCGGCCATCCGCTCACGCTGCGGCTGCAACCGGGCTACGACCACAGCTACTACTTCATCGCGAGCTTCCTGGGCGAGCACGTCGCCCACCACGCGCAGGCACTGCGCCGCTGAACCGCCGTGAGGCACCCGCCCGGCACGGCGGCGTGCCCACAGCGCCGGCCAGCCACGCTCCTTGCGTTAAACTGAGAATAATTCTCAACCTCACACTTTCCGTCCGGCTGGCAAGAAGGCAAGCGCCATGGCTGCTTTGGAACCGACACTGCAGCAGCATGCCCATGCGCTGTACAGCGCGCACCACGGCTGGCTGTTCGCCTGGCTGCGGCGCAAGCTGGGCTGCAGCCACCAGGCCGCCGACGTCGCGCACGACACCTTCGTGCGGCTGCTGGGCAGCCCGGGCCTGTTCAGCACGGTGCAGGAGCCGCGCGCCTACCTCGTGACCACGGCCAAGCGGCTGCTGATCGACGAGGCGCGCCGCCAGCAGATCGAATCCGCCTATCTGCAAGCGCTGGCCGCCGTCGCACCGCGGGAAGGCGGCCCCTCGGCCGAGCAGGTGGCACAGACCGTGCAGGCCCTGGTCCGCATCGAGGCGGCGCTACAAGACCTCTCGGACAAGGCCCGCCGGGCCTTCCTCATGCACTACCTCGAAGGTGCGCCGCACGGCGAGATCGCGGCGGTCCTGGGCGTCTCGAGCCGCATGGTCCACAAGTACCTGGTCCAGGCCCTGGTGTGCTGCCACCAGGCGGCGGATGCCTGAACGCGACGCCACCATCGCCGCCCAGGCGGCCGACTGGATCGTGCGACTGGGCAGCGGCGACGCGGCCGAACGTGTGCGCGCGCAACAGGGCTTCGCGGTCTGGAAGGCGCAAGACCCGCGGCATGCCGAAGCCGCCGAGCGCATCGAGGCGTTCCTCGGCCAAGTGCAGGCCGTGCGCGACGACAGCCCCGGCACGGGCCAGGCGGTTCGCGCTGCGCTGGACGCCCCGCGCCGAGCGCGCCGTCGGCGCACGGCCCGGCTGGCCGGCGCGCTGGTGCTGGCCGCCGTGCTGGCCCTGCCCGCCTCGAGGTTCGTGGAGACCTGGCCCGGCCAGACCTTCGCCGCCGAGCGCGCGGACCTGCGTGGCAGCGAACGGCAGTGGACCCACCAGGTGCTGCAAGACGGCTCGCAGCTCACGATCAGCGGCGCGGGCGCGATCCGCTGGCACTTCGACGCCCACACCCGGACGGTGGAGTTGCTGCGCGGCAGCATCCTCGTGCAGGTGGCCCATGACGCGACACGGCCCTTCCTCGTGCAGACGTCCCTGGGCAGCGTGCGCGCGCTGGGCACGCGCTTCACGGTCACGCGCGGCCCCGATGGCGTGCGCGTAGAAATGCTGGAGTCACGCGTCGCCGTGCGGCCCGCCGAGGCCGATGCCGAAGTCGAGCTTCGCGCTGGCCAGCGCGTGACCTTGCGCGCCGGGAGACTGGACGCGGTCGAGCCCATGGACCCGCGCAGCGTCGAACTGGGTTGGCAGCGCCACCAGCTCGTGGCCGAGGAACAGCCCCTCGACGCGGTTCTGGACCAGCTGGCGCGGCACCACAGCGGCATGCTGCGCTTCGACCGCGGGGCCCTGGCCGGCCTGCGCATGAGCGGCGTACTGCCACTGGACGACACCGACCGCGCCCTGGCGCTGCTGCAAAAGAGCTTCCCGCAACTGCGCGTGCGCTCGCTGGCCTCACGCTGGGTCTGGGTCGACCTGGCGCCCTCCTCCTGAAATTTTTTCGCGGCTCGGTTCCGGTTTGGCGGCGCCGTCCGTCAAGGGGATGAAGCAACCAGCCACAGGACTCTCCCCCATGCGCGACATCCAGCGCCTTTGCCCCCTCGCCCTGGCAATCACTCTTGCCATCGTCACGCCCGGCGTGCAAGCCCAGCCCGGCCCCAGCGCTCCGCTGCAGGCCTACGACATCCCAGCCGGCCCACTGGCCCCGGCCCTGAACCGCTTCGCGCAGCAGGCCGGCGTGTCGCTGGCGCTGGACGCCAGCCGCATCGCCGGCCTGCGCACCCAGGGCCTGCAGGGCAGCCACAGCGTCGAGAGCGGCTTTGCGCAATTGCTGCGCGGCTCCGGCTTCGCGATGCAGCGCTCGGACGCCGGCTACTTCCTGGCGCCGGCCGCGCGCCCCGGCGCGGTGACACCACCGGCGCCGACGCCCGCTGCGCCCCCGGCAGCGCCGGCGGCGGTCGCTGCGCCGGACAGCAGCGCCGCGCAGCCCGCGGACGCCGCGCCAGCGTCGACCCAGGCGCTGGAGACCGTCGTGGTCTCGGCCTCGCGTTCCAACATCGAGGCCGACAAGTCGCCGCAGACCGTGCGCATCATCGACCGCGAGGAGATCGCGCAACAGATGGCGCTGTCCACCAACTCCTCGGACGTGCTGGCCAACCTGATTCCTTCCTACACGCCGAGCCGGGGCAAGATGAACGGCAGCGGCGAGACCCTGCGCGGGCGCACGCCGCTGATCCTGATCGACGGCGTGCCGCAGTCCAACCCGATCCGCCCGACCGGCCGCGAGGCCCACACTATCGACTTCTCCATGGTCGAACGCGTGGAGGTGGTGCAGGGCGCCAATGCCATCAACGGCCTGGGCGCGACGGGCGGCACCATCAACATCATCACCAAGCGGCCCGAGAACGGCACGTTCCAGCAGCACTTCGAGGTGCAGACCACGCTGCCGACCGAGCATGTCAACGCCGAAGGCATGGGCTACAAGACCACTTACAGCGGTAGCGGGCGCAAGGACAGGCTGGACTATCTGTTCTCCGTGGCAGCCGAAGACCAAGGCCTGTGGCGCGACGCCGAGGGCCGTTCGATCGGCGCAGACACCACCCAGGGCGACCTGATGGACTCGCGCGCCTACGACCTGCTTGGCAAGCTGGGCTACTGGCTCGACGACGACCAGCGCCTGCAGTTCTCGGTCAACCGCTACCGCATCGCCTCCAAGGCCCACTACACGGCCGTGGCCGGCAACCGCACGCTTGGCATCCCGACCACCTCGGTGGAAAGCACGCCGCCCGGCACACCGCCGCACAACGATGTCTGGACCTCCAGCATCGGCTACCAGCACTACAACCTGGCGGGCATGGAACTGTCGGCCGTGCTGTTCAGCCAGAAGTTCGAAGGCCTGTTCGGCGCCGACCGCTCGGCCACCTTCCAGGACCCGTCGATCGCGCCTGCCGGCACGCTGTACGACCAGTCGCGCGCCGTGTCGTCCAAGATCGGCAGCAAGTTCACGTTGAGCAAGGCCGATCTGCTGGACCAGCGCCTCAAGCTGACCGGCGGCTTCGACACGCTGGTGGACAAGGGCAAGCAGGATCTCTACGGCACCGGCCGCACCTACGTGCCCGAGTCGGAGTACCGCAACGTCTCGCTGTTCCTGCAGGGTGAATTCAAGCCGCTGGACCGGGTCACGCTGCACGCCGGCGTGCGCAAGGAATACGCCGACCTGCGCATCGACAGCTACACCACGCTGGCGGCCTACAACCGCGTGGCGGTCCAGGGCGGAACGCTCGACTTCGACGAGACGCTCTACAACGCCGGCATCGTGTTCGAGCCGGTCAAGGGCTGGAACCTGTACGCCAATTACTCCGAAGGCTTCGGCATGCCGGACGTGGGCCGCGTGCTGCGCTCCATCAACACCGTCGGCCAAAACGTGGACGACATGCAGAGCCTGAGCCCCATCGTGACCAAGAGCGTGGAGCTCGGCACACGCTGGCGCCAGGGGCCCTGGGAGGCCGAAGCCAGCTGGTACCGCTCGGCCTCGGACTACGGCACGCGCGTGGTGCGCGTGAACGAGGCCTTCATGCTGGCGCGCGAGAAGAACCAGATCGACGGCATCGAGACCAGCCTGGCCTACCGTGTGGGCCACGCGCACAAGCTCCGCGCCAGCTATTCGCGCAGCAAGGGCCGCTACGACAGCAATGCCGACGGCCAGCTGGACGCGCGGCTCGACGGCCTGAACGTCGCGCCCGACCGCGTGGTCGCGAGCTGGACGGCGCGCTGGAACGAGCGGCTGAGCAGCTTCGTGCAACTGCAGCACGCCTTCTCGCGCAGTTTCGACGACCCGGCCAAGCACTTTGCGGGCTACACGCTGGCCGATGCCAGCCTGCAGTACAAGCTGCCGCGCGGCACGGTGCGCCTAGCCGTGGCCAACCTGTTCAACCGCGACTACATCACCTACTACTCGCAGAGCGCGCTGGTCGAACCGCTGCGCTATTTCGCCGGCCGCGGCCGCACGCTGACGCTGGGCTACGCCATCGACTTCTGATGACCAGCCCTGCCCTCGTCGCGCATGCCGTGCTGCGCACGGCCGTGGCCGTGGCCGGGGGCTACGCCGTGGTGAGCCTGGCCGTCACGCTGGGCGCGAGCCTGCTGGCGCGCGGCCTGCTCCAGCCCTCCGACGCGGTGGTCACGGCGGCCATGCTGGGCTTCGTGGCCTACCTGGCCCTCTTGCTCTGGGCCCTGGCCTGCCCGCGCCTGCTGCCGCTGTGCGGCGGGCTCGGCGGTGCTGGCGTGCTGCTGCACGGCTTGCAGCGCCTGCTCGCCCCATGAAGGCCTGGCGCGCGCGCTTGACGCCCGTGCACAGCTGGGCCGGCTTGCTGTTGGGCGCACTGCTGTTCGCCGTGTTCTGGATGGGCACGCTGAGCGTGATCGACCGCGAACTCGACCGCTGGATGATGCCCGCAACGCGGCTGCCGCCACCGCCCACCGCGCCGCCGCTGGACGCGCTGCAACCCCTGGTGCGGTCGCTGGTGCCAGCTGGCGCACGCCAGTGGCGCATCGACTGGGCCACGCCGCGCACACCCGTGCTGCGTCTGTCCTGGCAGGCGCGCGACGGGGCGCGCGGTCAGGTGCTGGTCGATCCCGTGCAGTTGCGCGTGCTGCCGGACCCGGGCACGCTGGGCGCCAGCGGCTTCATCTTCCCGTTCCACTACGGCCTGCACCTGGACTGGAACGACCTGGGCAAATGGCTGGTCGGCCTAGCCGCCATGGGCATGCTGGTGCTGCTGGCAAGCGGCGTGGTGGTGCACCGCAAGCTGCTGGCGGACTTCTTCACGTTCCGGCCGCACAAGCGCCTGCCGCGCAGCAGCCTGGACCTGCACAACCTGAGCGGCGTGGCCGCCCTGCCCTTTCACTTCGCCATCACGCTGTCGGGCCTGGTGATCTTCTGGTCCCTGTACTTTCCGCAGGCCCATGTCGGGGTCTACGGTGGCCCGCAGGCCAAGGCCCAGGTGCAGGCCGAGGGCTACGGACGCTTCCAGCGCCCGCGCGCCGGCCCCGGCAACGCCCCGATCGCTGGACTGGACGCCATGGTGGCGCAGGCCCGGCTGGTGTGGGGACCCGGCGCGGAACCGTACTTCGTGCGCGTCTGGAATCCTGGCGACCGGCAGGCCACCGTGGAACTGCGGCGCTCCTACGCCCGTGAGGTCACGATGAACCTGGACCAGCTGTTCTTCGACGCCGGCACGGGCCAGCTGCTGCACCGCTTCGAGGCCGCGCCGGCCATGGGCGTGCAGCGCTTCATCTCGGGCATGCACTTCGTGCAGTTCCAGCACGGGCTGCTGCGTGCGCTGTACTTCGTGCTGGGCCTGTGCGGCTGCGTGCTGATCGCGACGGGGCTGGTGCACTGGCTCGCGGTGCGCCAGGCCAAAGGCGGGGCGCCGCGGCACGGGCTGGCGCAGGCCGCCGCGGTCGCCGGCACCACGGGCCTCATCGTGGCCACGCTCGCGTTCCTGCTGGCCAACCGGCTGCTGCCGGCCGACGGCAGCGGCCTTGCGCGCGGTTCGGACCGCGCGGCATGCGAGGTGGCCATCTTCTTCGTGTCCTGGGCCGCCTGCCTGCTCCATGCGCTGGCGGCCCCGGCGCGGGCCTGGCGCCGGCAGGCGCTGGCGATCGCCTGGATGGCCGGTGCCTGCGTGGTCCTCAATGCCTTGACGACCGGTGCCTACGGGAGCCAGGCCGGGCAGACGCCTGCTGCCGTGTGGCTGGTCGACGGGCTGTTGCTGGCGCTGGCTGCGGCCGGCAGCACCGCAGCGCGCCTGCTGAGCACGCACGCTGCAGCACACCCCCGACAAGAGAGCCCTGCACGCCTGCGCTGAGCCCGCCGGGGGCCATCCGGAGTTTCAACCGGCCTGAAGAATGTGCACGAGCGCATCGACCAACTGGCCACACTGCCCAGGCGTGCCCACGCTGATGCGCAGGTACTGGTCGATGCGCGGCTGCGCGAAGTGGCGCACCAATACCTTGCGCGCACGCAGCGCCGCCGCCAGTTGCGCGGCGTCGTGCGCAGGGTGGCGCGCGAACACGAAGTTGGTCTGCGAGGGCAGCACCGAGAAGCCCAGGTCTTCCAGCTGCAGCAGCAGGCCTTCGCGGCAGTGCACCACGGCGTCGCGCTGGCGTTCGAAGTACGCCTGGTCTTCAAAGGCGGCGATGGCACCGGCCTGGGCCAGCCGGTCCAGCGGGTAGGCATTGAAGCTGTTCTTCACGCGTGTTAGCGCGTCCACCAGCGGCGCCTGGCCGATGGCCCAGCCCACGCGCAGTCCGGCCAGCGCGCGCGACTTGGACAGGGTCTGCACCACGAGCACGTTCGGATGCCGCGCCACCAGCGCGGTGGCCGACTCGGCGCCGAAATCCACATAGGCTTCGTCGACCAGCAGCACGCGCTGTGGATGCACCCGTGCCAGTCGCGCCAGCGCATTCAGCGGCAGCGCGATGCCGGTGGGTGCGTTCGGGTTGGCGATGACCATGCCGGCCACCGCCTCGCCGCGCGTGGCCTCGAAGGCCGCCAGGTCCACGCGCAGGCCCTCGTCCAGCGGCACCTGGCGCACGGCCACGCCGAGCCAGCGGCAGACCGACTGGTAGAAGCTGTAGCTCACGTCGGGCAGCAACAGCGGCTGGCCGGCGTGGCGGAAGAAGGCGTCGAAGACCAGCGCCAGCACCTCGTCCGAGCCGTTGCCCACGAACACCCGGTCGGGGTCCACCCCATGGTGGCGCGCGATCACCTTGCGCAGCGCGCACGATTCCGGGTCCGGGTACAGCTGCAGGCCGGTGCGTGCCGCGCCTTCGATCGCCGCCAGCACGCGCGGCGAGGGCGGGTACGGGTTCTCGTTGGTGTTGAGCTTGACCAGGCCTTCGATGGCTGGCTGCTCCCCAGGCGTGTAGGGCGCCAACCCAGCCAGGTGGGGGCTCGTGAAGCTCATCCCAGCAGGCGCGCCAAGGTCAGCAGGGCCAGCAGGCCCAGGCACAGCACCACCGTGCGCCAGACCAGCCCGACCACGCTGCGCAGGTGCGCAAGCTCGGGCTCGCGGCCCGGCGTGGACGCCGAATCCTGGGGCGGCTGCAGGCCCGCTTCGAAGGGCTGCAAGGCGTTGCCCACCGGCTTGGCCTTGAGCGCCTCGCCGCCCAGGCGCACGTTCACGGCCCCCGAGGTGGCAGCCAGGATCACGCCGTCGTTGTCGCTGGGAAACTGCTGGGAATGGTGCCGCCAGCTGTCGATCGCGTCCTCGAAGCTGCCGACGATGGCAAAACCCAGCGCCGTGGCACGTGCGGGCAGCCAGTCGACCACGGTCCAGGCCACACCGGCAACCTGCTGCAAGGCCGCGCTGGCGGGCTGGTTCTGCGGATTAGCCCGGTAGCGCCAATACCGCGAGACGAACTCCGCCATGCGGTAGAAGACAGCACCGGCAGGACCCAGGCCCAGCGCCGCCAGCACCGCGAACCAGGCCAGCACGCCGAACACATGGCGGTGCGCCGCCAGCACCGAGTACTCGATCACATGGCGCACGATCTCGCGGCGCGGCAACTCGCTCGCGTCCACGCGCTGCCAGGCCGCGAGGTGCTCACGCGCCTGCAGTTCGTCGCCCGCCTCGAGTGCATTGCGGATCTCGGTGAAATGGTGGCTGAACTGCCGAAAGCCCAGCGTGCCGTACAGCACCACCACGTTCCACAGCACGGCCGCGGGCCAGCCGATCCCCTGCGCCAGCATCCAGTACACGGCCAGCGCCACCACGGTGGGCAGCAGCACGGCCAGCGCCCAGCTGGTCCAGCCGTGCAAGGACTTGCCGGCGTCGAAGTTGTCGCTGCTCCAGCGCACCCAGGCACGCAACCAGCCGTGGATGGCGTTGTCACGGGCCAGCGGCCGCACCTGCTCGAGCAGCAGCGCACAGAAGATGGCGAAGAAGCTCATGGGGCGGCCATCATAGGCGACGGGCGCACGGCCTCAGGCCGACAGGAAGCGGTACAGGTTGCGCAGCATGCCGGCCGTCGCGCCCCAGATGAAGCGCTCGGCCTGGCCATCGCGGAACGGCATGGAGAACCACTCGCGCCGCACCCCCTGCCACTCCAGCATGTGGCGGTGGTGGTTGGCCGGATCCATCAAGAAGGCCAGCGGCACCTCGAAGGCCGCCGCCACTTCGCCGGCGTTCAATGCAAGCGCGAACCCTGGGCGCACCAGGCCGACCACCGGGGTCACGACGAAGGCCGTCCCCGTCACGTAATTGGACAGCGCACCGATGAGCTCGACATGGGAGCGGTCCAGCCCGACCTCCTCCTGGGCCTCGCGCAGCGCGGCGGCGTTGGCATCGGCGTCGTTGGCATCGATGCGCCCGCCCGGGAAGGCGACCTGGCCCGAATGGTTGGCCAGTTGCAGCGAACGCTCGGTCAGCAGCACCGTGGGCCCAGCGGTACGCAGCACCACCGGCACCAACACGGCCGCCCGGGCCGGCGAGCGGTCGGTGAAACGCGGCTCGGCCCGCACCTCGGGCTCCCAGACCGGCGGCGAGCGAAAGCGCTCGCGCAGGGCCTCGGCGCCCAGGCGCGCGAGCGGCACTGCAGGCAGGTGCGCATCGGTGCCGAGCGACGGGGCGTGGCGCGGATCGAAATTGGGAATCTTGGACAGCGGCGTCAGCGGCAGATCGGACACAGGCGGGGACCCAAAAAGCAAAAAGCCGCCACGCGCGAAGCAGGTGGCGGCTTGACGGACCGAAGGGCCGTGCGGATTACTCGGCTGCGGCAGCGGCCTTGGGGGCCTTGAGCACCAGCTTTTCCTTGATGCGGGCCGACTTGCCGCTGCGATCGCGCAGGTAGTACAGCTTGGCACGGCGCACATCGCCACGGCGCTTGACTTCGATGCCGGCGATCAGCGGGCTGTAGGTCTGGAACGTACGTTCCACGCCTTCGCCGCTGGAGATCTTGCGCACGGTGAAGCCGCTGTTCAGGCCACGGTTGCGCTTGGCGATGACCACGCCTTCGTAGGCCTGGACGCGCTTGCGCGTGCCTTCAACGACGTTGACGCTGACGACCACCGTGTCGCCGGGCGCGAATTCGGGGATGTTCTTGCCCAGACGGGCGATTTCTTCCTGCTCGAGGATCTGGATGAGGTTCATGGTTCTTCCACAGGATCTTGCTCACGCTCGGGTGTCGCGCAGCACGAAGGCCGGGACGGAGCCCCTTGCGACATTGCAAAAGGCAGCGGACAGAGGATCCGAAAAGCCCGTGATTATAGCGTGGCGGATGCGGTTTGCGCCAGCACCGCTTCATCCGCCGCGCTCAATCGCCCTGCTGCACGTGCGGCGGCCAGCAGATCGGGCCGGCGCTCGGCCGTCAGACGCAGCTGCATGTCGCGCCGCCAGCGCGCAATGCGGCCGTGGTGGCCCGACAGCAGCACCTCGGGCACCGAGGCGCCGCGCCATTCCTCGGGTCGGGTGTAGTGCGGGCAGTCCAGCAGTCCGTCCAGGGCCGGATGGAAGCTGTCGAACTGGTGGCTCTCGGCATCGTTGAGCACGCCGGGCTGAAGCCGCGCCACGGCATCGAGCAGGGCCAGCGCGGCGATCTCGCCGCCCGACAGCACGAAATCGCCCAGGCTGATGCTGTGGGTCACGTAGCGGTCGACCAGGCGCTGGTCGATGCCTTCGTAGCGGCCGCACAGCAGCACCGCGCCCTCGCCCTCGGCCCAGCCGGCCACGGCCGTGTGGTTGAGCGGCGCACCCACAGGCGCGAAGAGCACGACCGGCGTGCCGGCGCCGCGCTCGGCCAGGATCGCATCGAGGCAGCGCGCGAGCGGCTCGGCCAGCATGACCATGCCAGGGCCACCGCCGAAGGCCTTGTCGTCCACGCGCTTGTAGTTGCCCTCGGCCTGGTCGCGCGGATTCCACAGCCGCACATCGACCTGGCCTGATGCATACGCACGCCGCGTCACGCCGCTGGCCAGAAAGGGCGCGAACAGTTCGGGAAACAGCGTGACGACGTCGAAGCGCATGGCCTCAGCAGCCCTGTTCAGTAGTCGGGCTGCCAGTCCACCGTAATGCAGCGGCCGGGCAGATCGACCTTGTCGACATAGGCCGCGACAAAGGGAACCATGCGCTCGACGGGCTTGCCGCCCTCGGCGCCGGGCTGCTCCAGCACCAGCACGGTCTGCGGGCCGGTGGACAGCAACTCGCGCACCTGGCCCAGGGCCACGCCCTCGCGGTTGACCACGTCCAGGCCGATCAGGTCGACCCAGTAGTACTCGTCCGCCTGCGCGGTCGGGAAGCTGGAGCGCGAGACGAACACGCGCGCGCCCTTGAGCGCGTCGGCCGCATCCTTGTCCGCAATGTCCTGCACCTGGGCCACGACGCCGCCGGAATGCTCGCGCGCTTCACGCACCTTGAGCAGCAGCGTGCCGTCGAAGGCCTTGGGGCCGCGTTCGGACGCCTGCAGATACCAGCGCTTGGAAGAAAAAAGCGCCTCGGGTTGGGCGCTGTGGGGCTGGAGCTTGAGCCAGCCCTTGACACCCCAACCACCGGCGACGCGGGCCACTTCGACCGCATCGTCCGGCAGGGGTGCCGGATCGAGTGCCTGCAGCATCAGCAGGCCTGCCAACTCAGGCAGCGGCTGCGGGAGCAGCAGCCGGGGCGGCAGCGGCCTGGGCCACCAGACGCTCGACCGTCGGCGAAGCCTGGGCGCCGACGCTGCGCCAGTAGCTCAGGCGGTCCTGGGCAATGCGGATGCTCTCTTCGTTGGCCTTGGCGGTCGGGTTGTAGAAACCGATGCGCTCGATGAAGCGGCCGTCACGGCGGACGCGCTTGTCGGCAACGACGATGTTGAAGAAGGGACGGGCCTTGGCACCGCCGCGAGAAAGCCGGATGACAACCATGATTTATCCTCAGGGGGTCGGCCCGCCGGCTAGATAGCACCGGATGGGCCAGATTCGATTTTTCAGATTCAGCGCTGAGACACGCGCTGTGGCCACCCGGCCAGCGACACGCTGAAAAGCCCGCGATTATAGCCCGCATCCGTTTCATGCCAAGCATCCGCCCCAGCCTTGAGTCCGACGTCCCGGCCATTGCCGCCATCTACACCCACCATGTGCTGCACGGCACCGGCACCTTCGAGATCGATCCGCCATCGCCGCAGGACATGGCCGCACGGCGTGCCGACGTCCTGGCCAAGGGCCTGCCCTATCTCGTGGCCGAAGAAGACGGTCGCGTGCTGGGCTTTGCCTACTGCAACTGGTTCAAGCCGCGCCCGGCCTACCGCTTCTCGGCCGAGGACTCGATCTACCTGGCCCCCGATGCCGCCGGCCGCGGCCTGGGGCGCCAGCTGCTGACGGCGCTGGCCGAGCAAGCGCAGGCGCGCGGCGTGCGCAAGCTCATCGCCGTGATCGGCGACTCCGCCAACGCCGGCTCCATCGGCGTGCACCGCGCGCTGGGCTTCGAGCAGGTGGGCGTGATCCGCTCCTGTGGCTGGAAGTTCGAGCGCTGGCTCGACATCGTGCTCATGGAAAAGTCCCTGGGCGCCGGTGACAGCCAGCCGCCGGTCTGAAGCGATGTCCAGCCCCAAGAACAAGACCATCGCCACCTGGCTGGCACTGCTGGGCGGCCCGCTCGGCCTGCACCGCTTCTATCTGCGCGGCCTGGGCGACCTGTGGGGTTGGCTCTACCCGCTACCCACGGCGCTGGGCCTGTATGGCGTCGAACGCGTGCAGCAGCTCGGCCAGGACGACCACCTGAGCTGGGTGCTGATTCCCTTGCTGGGGGTGTCGATCGCGGCCAGCGCACTGGCGGCCATCGTCTACGGCCTGCGTTCGCCCGAGAAGTGGAACGCCGCATTCGACGCCACAGCCGAAGCGCCGGCCGGCAGCACCAACTGGCTCACCGTGATCGGCGTGGCCGCCGCGCTGCTGCTGGGCACGGGCGTGCTGATGGCCAGCCTGGCGTTCAGCTTCCAGCGCTACTTCGAATACCAGATCGAAGAGGCGCGCAAAATTTCGCAGTGAGTCGCGCCGGGCCGCCCCAAGAGGCTCGGCACCGCGGCGCGCAGCGCGAAGGTGCCCCAGTCCTCAGAACACCTTGAAGCTGATCCAGTAGGCGATCGCCGCCACGAAGGCGCTGGCCGGGATCGTGAAGATCCAGGCCCAGACGATGTTGCCCGCCACGCCCCAGCGCACCGCGCTGGCACGCCGTGTGGAGCCCACACCGACGATGGCACCCGTGATGGTGTGCGTGGTCGACACCGGCACACCCAGCACCGTGGCCATGAACAATGTCAGCGCCCCGCCCGTCTCGGCACAAAAGCCGCCCACCGGCTTGAGCTTGGTGATCTTCTGGCCCATGGTCTTGACGATGCGCCAGCCGCCGAACATGGTGCCGGCGGCGATCGCCACATAGCAGCTGATGATGGTCCAGGTCGGCGGCGAGGCGTCGCCGGCCGATGCGTAGCCCGTGGCGATCAGCAGCAGCCAGATGATGCCGATGGTCTTCTGCGCATCGTTGCCCCCATGGCCCAGGCTGTAGGCGCCGGCCGAGACCAGTTGCAGGCGGCGGAACCAGCGGTCCACACGCGAAGGCGTGGCGCGCCGGAAGATCCAGGCCACGATCACCAGCATCAGCGAGCCCAGCGCGAACCCCAGCAGCGGAGACACGAAGATGAAAGCCACCGTCTTGGCGATGCCGCTGCCGACCAGGCCCGAGGCCCCGGTCTTGGCCATCACGGCGCCCACGATGCCGCCGATCAGTGCGTGCGAGGAACTGCTCGGGATGCCGTAGTACCAGGTGATCAGGTTCCACGAGATCGCGCCGATCAGCGCACCGAAGACCACGTGCACATCCACCACGCCCGGCTCCGCAATGCCCTTGCCCACCGTCGCGGCCACGCTCAGGTGGAACACGAAGATCGCGATGAAGTTGAAGAACGCCGCGAACACCACGGCCTGCCCGGGCTTGAGCACGCCGGTCGACACCACGGTGGCGATCGAGTTGGCGGCGTCGTGGAAGCCATTCATGAAGTCGAACACCAGGGCCAGGGTGACCAGCAGCACCACGACCCACAGGGCCACCTGCACAGAAGCCATCGCGCGCTGCCCGGCTCAGGAGTTCTCGAGGACGATGCCCTCGATCAGGTTGGCCACGTCCTCGCACTTGTCGGTGACCGTCTCCAGCAGCTCGTAGATGGCCTTGAGCTTGATGAGCTCGCGCACGTCGGGCTCCTCGCGGAACAGCTTGCTCATGGCCGAACGCATCACGCGGTCGGCGTCGGACTCCAGCCGGTCGATCTCCTCGCAGGTCTTGAGCGCGGCTTCGGCAGTCGCCGGGTCGCCGATGTTGGACAGCAGCTTGACCGCGTCCTTCACGCGCTCGCAGCACTTCATGCACAGCTCGGTCAGGCGGCGAATCTCCTCCGTCATGCTGCGCACGTCGTACAGCGCCATGGTTTCGGCCGCGTCCTGCAGCAGGTCGGCCACGTCGTCCATGGAGTTGATCAGCGAGTGGATCTGCTCGCGGTCGATCGGCGTGATGAAGGTCTTGTGCAGCGTGCGGTTGACTTCCTGCGTCACGCGGTCGGCGGCACGCTCGGCGTTGTCCACGTCGCGGTTGTATTGCTCACGCAGATGCGCGTCGTGGTAGTTGGCCACCAGCTGCGAGAAGGCGCGCGCGGCCTCCACGATGCGGTCTGCATGCTGGTTGAACATCTCGAAAAAGTTGCCATCGCGTGGCATCAGCTTGCCGAACAGCATGCGCAGATCCTGGGGGGTGTGTCAAAAAGATGACGTTTCGGTGAACGGGGCGGAGTGTAACTGCGCGTTCCGGGGCGCCAGCCCACAAAGCGCGACGCGCGCCTGACACCCCGGAACGCGTCCCCACTGGCCGGGTTGTGCCGGACTTTCTGGCACGATCGGCCACCTCGCCCTTCTTCCGCGCAGCACTCCATGTACGAACGCATTCTTGTCGTATGCACCGGCAACGTCTGCCGCAGCCCGCTGGCCGAAGCGCTGCTGCGTCTGCAGTTGCAAGCGGATGGGCACGCGGAGTCGGCGCAGGTGCAATCCGCTGGAACACGCGCGCTGGTCGGCAAGCCGGCTGACGAGACTGTGCTGTACGTCGCGCGCCAGCAGCCCCGGCTCTTGCAGGAACTGGAACGGCACCGCGCCCAGCAAATCAACCGCACCCTGCTCTGGTGGGCCGACCTGATCCTGGTGATGGAACAAGGCCATGTCCGCCACCTGGCCCAGCTGGACCCCGAAGCACCGGCCAAGGCGCGCTTGCTCGGACATTGGCTCGGCACTGCCATCGCCGACCCCTACCTCAAGCACGAATCGGTCTACCAGGAGACGCACAAGCTGGTCGAGCAGGCCGTGCTGTCATGGCGAGAGCGCATCCGTCGTTGACCCCGACCGGGGTTTTGCCGGATGCGCCGCGCCCCGCCGACGGGCAGGACACTGTTACATTTCCTGATGGCTTGAAAGTTGCTCTGCTGCCGAGTGCCGCTAACATCCCTGCCTGCCGAGCACCGGCATCGACAATCTGTCGACGCAGAATTTCCCGAACATCGGCGGTCTGAACACCAGGCACCGACTGGGTGCGTTGACCTGGAGAGATGCCGTCAACATGACAATTTGGCCGACGAACAGGATGCCATCAGGCCGACATGGACGGGCATCAAACTGGCTAATGCAGAGAACAAGGCCGGGGACATTCAAGAAAACGCACCACTTCGAGGCGCTCAGGCGGCAGCAAAGTGGTTGCGTTTCCGATCGACAGGTCTTCCCGCAAGGATGTGAATGTCATTTCTGAGCAATTTATCCATCGCAGACCGCGGACGCTGCTTCGATGTGCTGACAGAAGTCGCCCATGTCCGCACACACCTGGACTTGGTCAACTGGCTACGGGGTGATCTCCAGCACTTCCTGCCCCATGACATCCTCGTGGCCGCCTGGGGCGATTTCCAGCGTGGCGCCATCGGCCATGAGATCGTCTCTGCGCTGCGCGGCGTGCGGACCGCGCAGGCCAGCATGTCCGGCCTGGGATGTGGGCTGCAGGAGTTGTTTGCCCATTGGTCAGCGGTGAACAAGCAGCCCTACGTGACGCCAGCGGAGCGCTTGAACGGCGTTCTCGGGCTCATACCACAGCATGGGCCGTTCCAGTCGACGGCTCCGATCATGCGCTCGGCGCTGGTGCATGGCCTGCGCGATCTGCGTGGTGAGCAGGATTGCCTGTATGTCGTGCTGAGCCGTCAAGCCATCCCTGAGAAGACCGGTGCCGCGGCGATGAGCGCGCTGCTGCCCCACATCGACATGGCCTTGCGCCAGGCTGCCCTGCCCTCCAGGACCGCCGCGCAAGGCAGCGTGGTGCCTGCGCAGATCACCATCTCGCGTCACGGGCTGGACCAGGCAGCGCCTGAAAACGGCATGACAGGCCGCGAGTTGCAGATCATGCAATGGGTCGAAATGGGCAAGACCAACCAGGAGATCGGCACCATCCTGGACATCAGCACATTCACGGTCAAGAACCACCTGCAGCGCATCTTCAAGAAGCTGGATGTCTACAACCGCGCCCAAGCCGTGTCCCGGCTGAAGAACAGTCATTACGCCCATGGATAGTTCTCCCGCCCCTCTCGCCAGCACAAGGCCGCGCCGTTCTAACACGAGCGCCGACATCGGCGCGCTCGACAAGGACCATCCCCTGCGCTTCATCGAGGCATTGATTGACCCCGGCATGCTGGTCCTCACCCTGTGGGCGGTCGGCCTGTACCACGAGGGCAGCCTGCGCCCGGGCTATCTGGTCCTTTCGGTCATCGTCTTCTCGATGACATTTCCCGGCACGTCCCAGATTCATTCGTCAATGGTGAAACTGGTTGTGCAGACGCTGATCAACTGGATCGCGGTCGGCGCGCTGCTACTGACCATGGGAGTTGCCACCGGCTATATCCACCAGTTCAGCATCGGCGCCCTGCTGACCTGGATGTGGATGGCGCCCCTGGCGCAAATCGCCGCCCACCGAGCATTGAGAGTGGCTGCCCCAGCGGTTCTGGCCATGCGCGGCCCGTCTCGCAAGGCGGTGATCGTCGGCATGAATACGCAAGGAATTGCCCTGGCGCGCCGAATCCGCGACACCCCCTATTCCGGCATCGAGGTGAAGGGCTTTTTCGACGACAGAAGTTTGCAGCGGCTAAATGCGCCTATGGGGTTCGGGCTGCTGGGCCCGGCCACCGCGCTTCCAGGCTTCGTCAAAGCCCAGGGCATCCAGATTATCTACCTGTCCCTTCCGATGGCCTCGCAGCCGCGCATTCTGGAATTGCTTGATGAGTTGAAGGACACCACGGCTTCCATCTATTTCGTGCCGGACATGTTCTTCACCGACCTGATCCAGGCACGGCTGGGCCATGTCTGTGGCACCCAGGTCATTTCAGTTCGGGAAACGCCATTCCGCGGTATCAACGGCATCCTAAAGCGCTCCAGCGATATCGTCTTATCGCTGCTGATACTGGCGCTTATCTGGCCAATTCTCCTGGTGCTGGCGTGCGCAGTTCGGTTCACGTCGCCGGGACCGGTGATCTTCCGTCAGCACCGCTACGGCCTGGCAGGAGAGAAGATCGTGGTCTACAAGTTTCGCTCCATGACCGTGACCGAAGACGGCGACAGTGTCCAGCAGGCACAGCGCGGAGACAGCCGCATCACGCCGCTTGGCGCATTCATGCGCCGCACCTCCTTGGACGAGTTGCCGCAGTTCATCAACGTGCTGCAGGGGCGCATGAGCATCGTGGGCCCGCGGCCGCACGCGGTGTCGCACAACGAGACCTACCGCAGGCTCATCAAGGGTTATATGGTCCGGCACAAAGTGAAACCCGGCATTACCGGCTGGGCCCAGGTGAACGGCTGCCGTGGGGAAACGCGCACGCTGGAGGAGATGCAGGACCGGATCCACCACGACCTTGACTACCTTCGTAATTGGTCACTGCGTCTGGATCTGTACATCATCATGAAAACAATAAGATTGGTTTTTCGTGACAGCCAAGCGTACTGAAAAGCAAGCGAAAGTGGCGCCGCACCGGAAGCGCGTCGACGGATGGAACCCGCTGCTGCTGGCGGTATTCATTGCCACCAGCGCCTCAAGCCGCGCGGACGAAGGCTCTGGCCTTGAGTGGTTCGTTGATGAAACCATTCGTCACGAAAGCAACCTCTTGCGCCTGCCCGCGGGCAGCAGTTCATCGCGCCTTGGCGGGCGGTCCTATGCAGACACAGTCAATATCGCCACCCTTGGCGCCCGATTCGAGAAGACCTACGGCTTGCAAAACGTTCACATTGAGGCCGCCTACATCGACTATCGGTACCAAAACTTCAGTTACCTGAACTTCGGCACCTTCAACTATCGGGCGAATTGGGGCTGGGCGATCACGCCACGCTTCCATGGAAACGTGAGCACGCAGCGCCGCAAGCTTCCAAACAACGCCGGGGACACGAGCAATGTGAACCGCATCGACCAGCGCAACGACCGCCTAGACACCAGCCAGCGCCTGGATGGCATATACGAGCTGGGCGCTCGCTGGCACGTTGTGGGAGCGCTGGCCCGCTATTCGCAGCGCAACACCATCCCTCTGGTGATCGAAAGCGCTTCACGCCAGACCACCGGCGATCTTGGTCTGCGCTATGTCCTTCCTTCCGGCAGTTTGGCCACCCTGACGTTCCGCACGGCCAGCGGTTCGTACACGGATTCCCTCAGCGACATCGTAGAAGCCAGCCGACGGTTCGATCAGAAAGAGGTGGAGTTGGACACTCTGTGGCGCATGACCGCCAAGACCTCTCTCGGGCTGCGCATTGCGCAACGGGACCGCAACCATCCGCTCGACCCTGTCCGCAATTTCGACGGAATGCGGGGCATGGTCCGGTTCAACTGGTCCGCCACACCGCGGGTCACCCTGGCTTCCGGTTGGATACGTGACCTCGAAGCCTTCCAATCCTCATATAGCACCTACTTCAAATCAGATCGGGTCTTCGTCGAGCCTACTTGGCAGATCTCCGACAAGACTCGCATGAACGCAAGATTCGCGAAGACGGAAAGAGGCTACGAAGGCCCTCCAGATCCCTCGACAGCCATCGACCGCCACGACACCGAGCATGAACTAGCGGTAGGGGTCGAATGGCGGCCTCGCTCTTTCCTGTCCCTCCGGTCTGCCATACGCCAGACCCGGCGCGAATCCACGCGCGCGGGCATAGACTACAAAAACACCTCGATCGGCATTGGCGCGAATATGGAGTTCTGATTCCGCTATCAGCTAGTGGCGGCGACCGAAGCGGCGTTTCATGATGACCCCCATCACCATCAATCCGGCCAGCAGCATGGTGGGACGGTTGATCAATCCATCGAGCGGGGTGGGCTGCAGCGCCGCCACTTCGGAAGAACGTCCCGCTCTGTGCGACATAGTGCTACCAGTCACCTCTTTGGTCTGGGCCTTGGGCAACGACATCCATTCCTCCAGCCACATCACAGTGCTGTGCACGGGGGCAGGTGAAGAGGTTTGCGCATTGCCATGAAGACCGCCGCCAACGCTCAACATCAGGGCCAAAAAGACAGACTGAAATTTGCGCATTGATGCCGCCTCACTGTGGTGGTTACCGGACACTTTGTGCAAGCTTAAGTATTATTGTGCAGCGCAGCAATAGCCTGAACGGACTACTCTGAAAACACACATTCCTGGTGCATGCTTGGAAGGCGGTAAGTGAGTGCGCCTCCCGCGAACACAGCGCATCTGTTGAGGTTGCGTGGGCGGTGCCGTCGGAAAGATGCGTGCGATGATGAAGGTCTTGGCGCCCCTTGATGTGGCGGTGCGGAAGCAAACTTACGTGATGGGCTGATGGCAGCACACCACTATTGGGAGAAGGTCAGTGACATTTGGTAAGTTAATTGCGATGGTGAGGGCCCGGTGGTGGCTGGTGATGGCGGCCACGGTCCTGACCACCGCGTCGGCCGTGATCGTCAGCTTGATGCTGCCCGAGAAGTTCCAGGCATCGGCGTTTCTGATGATCGACGTCAAGCCGGACCCGATTTCGGCGGTGACCTATCCGGGCCTATCGTCTCCCTCGTTCATCAACACGCAGATCGACGTCTTGCGCAGTTCGCGGGTCGCCTTGCGCGTGGTGAATGATCTGAAGCTGGTGGACCGGCCCAATGTGCGCGACCGGTGGCTCGTAGCGACCGAGGGCAAGGGGACCGTCGAGCAATGGCTCGCCGACGGACTGCGCGCCAACATGACTGTGACGCCATCCAAGGAAAGCAACGTCCTGCAAGTTTCCTTCCGCGCCGGAGACCCGCAGTACGCCACAGCAGTGACCAACGCGTTTACACGGGCCTACATGGCCACAGCGCTGGAACTGCGGGTGGATCCCGCGCGGCGCTACGCCAGCTACTTCGATGAGCAGGTCAAGGCCGCACGCCAGGAGCTTGAGGCCGCGCAGTCACGGCTTTCGGCCTTCCAACGTGCCAATGGCCTGATCGGCACCGACGAACGGTTCGATGTCGAGAACCAGCGCCTGAACGAACTTTCTTCGCAGCTCGTCGCCGTGCAGGCCATGCTTGTCGAGTCGGGCAGCCGGCAGGCCCAGGCCGACGGCGCAGCTTCCGACCGCACGCAAGAAGTGCTGAACAACTCGCTGATTACGCAGCTGAGGGCCGAACTTGGCCGCTCGGAAGCTCGGTTGCGGGAGCTCAGTATCCGCTTTGGCGACAGCCATCCGCAGGTCATCGAAGCGAAGGCCGCTGCCGCCGAACTGCGGACCCGGCTAGACACCGAGATGCGTCGCGTCAGCGGCGGTGCCGCGGTTACCAACGCCATCAACCGCCAGCGCGAAGCGCAGATTCGTGCATCGCTTGAAGAGCAGCGCGCCAAGGTATTGCGCATGAAGGCCGTGCGCGACGACGCCGCGGTGCTGCTCCGGGAGGTCGATGGCAAGCAGCGCGCCTTCGACAACATCTCCATGCGCCTCACGCAGTCGAATCTCGAAAGTCAGAGTACGCTGAACAACGTGAGCATCCTGGGCGAAGCGACCGAGCCATTGAACCCGGTATCGCCCAACATCCAGATCAACGCGGCACTGGCGCTCGTCGTCGGCATGCTGCTGGGTACCGGCATGGCTCTACTGCTGGAACTGCGCGACAGGCGCGTGCGCGATTTTGACGATGTTGTCGCCGCGATGCAGATTCCTATCCTCGGCGTGCTCCCCGCGCCGGATTCGCGGCGGTCCGGCCGCAAGCACCGCCTACTCGCGGTGGAGCAGCGGCTGCTGGGCGGCCTGGCGGTGAGCCGCAGCAAAAAGGCAATGTGATGTCCGACCTCTCCGATACCCCCGGCAACATGCTCCGCGATCGTTCCATCGGCGCCATCATCGCCGAGGCCCGCAACCTGAGCGCCGACCAGGTCGAGCGTGTGCTGCGGCACCAGCGCGACCACGGCATTCGCTTCGGCGAAGCCGCCATCGCGCTGGGCTTTGCGAGTCCCGACGACGTGCTGGAAGCCCTGTCCCAGCAGTTCCACTACCCCTACAGCCCTAACGAGCGTGGCAACCGGAGCGCGGAACTGGTCACGCTTTTCCAACCGTTCTCGCGTGAGTCCGAGTCGTTCCGTGCCATCCGCAGCCAATTACTGTCGCGCCTCTACCGTGAAGGTATGCCGCGCCGGCCGCTGGCCGTGATCAGCCCTGACTCGATGGACGGCAAGAGTTACTTCGCCGCAAACCTCGCAGTGACCCTCGCGCAACTCGAGGGAAAGACGTTGTTGATCGACGCCGACATGCGTTCACCGCGGCAGCACACCATCTTCGACATCCCGAACCAGTCTGGCTTGTCGTCGATTCTCCTGGGCCGCAAGGAAGAACGCGTCATCCAGGCGGTGCATGGCGTGCCGGGCCTGCTGATCCTGCCCCTGGGCGCGATTCCGCCCAACCCTGTCGAACTGCTGGAACGCCCCGCCTTCGGCCTGCTGCTCAAGGAACTCGGCCGCAAGTTCGACCACATCGTTCTAGACACGTCTGCCTTCAGCCGAGGAGCGGATGCCAGCATCGTGGCGATGCGCTGCGGCGCCGCGCTGGCGGTTGCTCGCAAGAGCGCTTCCCGCATGAATGATCTGCAGGATCTTTCAAGCATCGTCGCAGGGGGCGCGACCGAGTTGATTGGCGCCGTCGTCAACGAATTTTGACCTGCCAGGGATCCAAGTCGCCCAATGCCGTCCTTCGGACATTTGCCTGACGCATCCAAGCACCCGGTTGGCTGGACTGATTCGTTGATGCACTTTCGATCTACGGATGCGCAGCAATGGACCGGCCAGCTCGGTGCGTTGCTGGCGCTGGCTGCGTTGTGCGTCGGCACCGGCATCCTGGTCACGGTCATCGGTGACCTGGCCAGCTCCAAGCCGGTGATTCTGGCGGCGCTGCCTTTGCTGATCGTGCTGGGTTTCACATTGGCGATCAGTCCCAAGGCACTGCTGTTGGCGATCATTGTTCTGCGCGGGGGAACGAATAGCCTGTTCGAGGAAACCAGGCTCGGACCGCTTGGAGGCTTGGGGGCATTTGTCAACCTCTCGGTCATCGCCCTGACGATCATCCTGCTGATGCGCAACCCCAAGCGCGTCCCATCGGTTGCGTACTGGATATGGGGGCCATTCATGCTCATCCAGTTCTTGGCGGTCACCTACGCACCGGATCCTGTTCAACAGGTGCGCCTGGCCATGGCACAGGCATCGACATTCGCCATGTTCATCGTGGCGTTTCAACTCGTCGACGACGAGCGCAGTCTAGTGGACGTCCTGCGGCTGATCGTGTTGTCGTCGGTGCCCGTCGCCCTGCTGACGGTCCTGGCCATCGCACGCGGAGATGCCTACGAACCCGGACGCTACAGCGGACCGTTCCCCCACCCCAACATCCTTGCGTTCTACCTGGTGCTCGTCATCGCTATCGTGTTCTACCTCTGGAAGCGCACCGAAGCGCTGGCGATTTCGTGGCAAACGATCGGCTCCGTCGGCTACCTGATCGTCCTGTTCGGCCTGTTGCTGGCCACCAAGACACGCAGTGCCTGGATCACCGCGACGCTGCCGTTCCTGCTGTATGGCCTGTTCTTCAAGCGGCGCTACCTTGTCTATCTGGCATTCGCACCGCTGCTCGCCTTGCTGATCCCGGAGTTCCGGGACCGTCTGCTCGATTTGGGACAGGGTAACGAAGTGGTGCAGTACGCCCGGCTCAATTCGTTCGCCTGGCGCCAACTGATCTGGTCGGACGGCCTGCGCTGGATGGATCCTGGCCGCTACTTCATGGGCTACGGTGCAGGTGCCTTCAACTACTTCTCTCCCGTGTTCTTTTCGATGGCCGGTGGTCGCAACTGGGGCGCGCACAGCGTTCTCGTGCAACTGTTCTTCGACATCGGGGTCGTCGGCGTATCTTGCTACCTGTGGCTGTTCTGGAAGTGCTGGACCGCCATGCGCCCTCTCTATCGGGTGGACCGCTTGCTGTACCTGATCGGTACGGCGGCGCTGGGCGCTTACCTGCTGACGTCGATGTCGGACAACATGCTGTCCTACCTTATCTACAACTGGTACTTCTGGCTGGCTGCGGGTGCAGTATGCGCATACGCGGTGCGTGCCAAGGAGCCTTTGAAGCCCACGCACGCTGCAGAACCAGGAGCCGGCTTTAACCCCACCGCGCAGAGAAGAAAGTTCTGATGTCCATGCTTGAAACACCGAACCGTAGCCGCCTGCGCACCGCGTTGGTGGCACTGGCGGCGGCCGGGATCGCTGCCGTGTCGGCCGCCGCCGAATGGGGCAGCTACGCCCGGCCGTTCTCCGCGCAGTCGCCCTGGAATGCCCGGCCTATCGACCCGGTGCTGGGCGACTTCGTCATTCCCCCATCGACCTATATGCCCGCCGTTGGAGGTGGGGCGTACTCCACTGGCACGTTCAAGGCGAACAAGACGGACAAGCCCATGGAGATCCTGCCGTTGCCCGGCCGCAACGGGGTATGGGACCCCGACGCCGCACGCGTGCATCCTTCGATCACCATACCGCGCTGGCCGGCGGACGTCATACCGGCAACCGGCTCCGACGGCCATGCCGACATCGTGGACGAGACAGACGGCATCATCCACTCGTTCTTCAAGCTCAAGCAGATTGATGGACAGTGGCGCACCGCGCAGTACGCCTGGACGCGGCTGGACGGGCGCGGCTGGGGCGAGCCGGGACACTACTACCAAGGCGCGCGCGCAGCGGGAGTGCCCACCATGGGAGGTCTCATCCGAAGCCATGAGATCAACGACGGCAATCCGATGTACCTGCATGCCCTGGCGATGTCGCTGGCGCACAACGGCTTGAGCGCGGACCCCACCTACGTGTTCCCCGCCACCTCGGCCGACAGGGGCGCCGCGCGCACCAATACCGGCCAGATCCCGGAAGGCGCTCTGCTGATGCTGCCGGCAGACTACGACACCAGCCGCATCCGCAACCCCCGCCTGCACAAGGTGGCAGAGACTCTGAAGGTCTACGGTGCCTACGTCGTGGACCGCAACGTCGGAACGCCGTTCGTGATCTACGTCGAGAACGGAAGCGGGTTCAGCCTGCACGGCGGCGCCTGGGACAGCCACACCGGCAATGAGCTCAACCGGATGCGAGCTGCGCTTCGCCAGGTCACCGGGGTTTCGGGCTGGCTGGATGGCGATGGGCGTCCGATGGTGATGGAACAGCGGCTCAACCTCCTGTCCATGCGCGGCGACTGGATCAAGGTGCAGGGCGACCGACTCGGTACCTTCCAGACATGGCAGCAGGCCGTGGTGTTCGAGGCAGGCCTTTCTGGCGTCGAACAAAAAAACAGTTCGGCCTCGATGCTCCAGCCTGTTCGCTGGGCACTGCCCCAGGCTGGAGCCTCCTACCAGCTGACGGCGCGCACGACCGGCGGCGGCAGACTGCGCATGCGCGTCTTCGGCGCCGACTCCGCGCAGCCCGTGTTCGACAGTGGGGAACTGGCCAACGGCGAATCGCGCGTGTTCACATGGCCGACCGGCTCGGCCCGCCACGAGGTCACCGCGTTCAGCGGGGACGGCAGCCGGATGTCCACCGTCGGTGCCAGCCTGGTGCAGCTCACCCAAGGTGCGCAATCCGGCGGGCAGAAATGACGGATCCGAACTGGCAGGCGGATCTGGACCGATGCGCCGGCGCCGGCACCAAATGGCTGCGTGAACAATCGCTATGGGCCATCCGCGTGTACCGGTTCGGCCGCCGTGTGGACGCACTTCCCGAGGGCCCTCGGCGGCGCCTGCTGACGCGCCTGTACTGGCTCCTGTTCCGCCTCGTCGAGACGGCCACGGGCATCAGCCTGCCCAAGGAAGCGCGCATCGGGCCGGGCCTGCGGATCTGGCACTTCGGTGGCATCTTCGTCAACCCCGGCACGGTCATCGGTGCTGACTGCACTTTGCGTCAGGGCGTCACGCTCGGCAACCGCGCGGAAAACGGACCGTGTCCCGTGCTGGAGGACGGTGTCGACCTCGGTGCTTACGCGCAAGTGATCGGGGGAGTGCGGCTTGGTGCCGGCTGCCGCGTTGGCGCCATGGCCGTGGTCCTGACCGATGTCCCCGCCGGCGCCACCGCGGTCGGCAATCCGGCGCGCGTCATCACGGCACATCCATCTAATCCACCCCATCCATCCGGAGAGCAGACGTTTGAAGATCGCCTACCTGGTGAACCACTACCCAAAGGTTAGCCACACTTTCATCCGGCGCGAGATCCTGGCGCTGGAACGCCAGGGCTTCGAAGTCACGCGCCTGGCTGTGCGCGGTTGGGACGATGCCGTGCCCGATGCAGACGACCAGGCGGAACAGGCGCGGACCCGATATCTCCTGAGGCGCGGCGCCGCAGAGCTCGCTCCGGCCATGCTGGCGATGCTCGTCAGCGCGCCCGGCCGCTTCCTGGCGGCGCTCGGCCTGGCACTGCGGATGGGACGGCGCGCGGACCGCCCGTTGCCCTTGCATCTGGTCTACTTCGCCGAAGCCTGTCTCGCACACCGTTGGCTGGCCCGATTGCAGGTGCGCCATCTGCACGCGCATTTCGGCACCAACTCCGCGGAAGTCGCCATGCTGGTGACAGCCCTCGGCGGCCCACCTTACAGCTTCACGGTGCATGGGCCGGACGAGTTCGACAAGCCGGAGTTCCTGCACCTGGGTGAGAAGATCCGCAGGTCGCGCTTCGTCGTGGCCATCACCTCGTTCTGCCGCAGCCAGCTCTACCGCTGGGTCGACGCCGCGCACTGGGACAAGGTCAAGGTCGTGCACTGCGGCCTGGAGCGTGCGTTCCACGAGGCGTCTGAGCCCCCCCCCGCCAGCGGCAACCGCCTAGTCTGCGTGGGCAGGCTCTCAGAGCAGAAGGGGCATCTGCTCCTCATCGAGGCGGCCAAGCGGCTGGCCGACGCCGGCATCGCGTTCGAGCTGGTGCTCGCTGGCGACGGCGAACTGCGCCCGCAGATCGAAGCCCGCATCGCGCAGCTGCAACTGCAACAACACATCCGCATCACCGGCTGGATCAGCAGCAACCAAGTGCGCGAAGAAATCATCGGATCGCGCGCGCTGGTACTGGCGAGCTTTGCCGAGGGTCTGCCGGTCGTAGTGATGGAGGCCTTCGCGCTGAGGCGCCCCGTCGTCAGCACACGCATCGCCGGCATTCCCGAACTGGTCGAGCAAGGCAACAACGGCTGGCTCGTGCCACCGGGCGACGTCTCTGCACTGGCCGAAGCGATGCAGACATGCCTGCAATGCTCGCTCGACCAGGTGGCCGCGATGGGCGACGCCGCCTTCCGCGCCGTGCGCCGGGAGCACGACATCGACACCGAAGCCGCCAAACTGGCGCAGCTGTTCATGGCGTCGCCGCGACATGCTTGATCTCACGACAGGCCTCCTGCACGGGCTGCTGGCTGCCGCAGCGTTGCTCGCTGCCATCCCAGCGGTGCTTCTGCTGGCGCAGGTGCTGGCGTCGCTGTGGCCCGGTGTGGCACGGGCGGTGACGCCTGCCGGCCCGCGCCCACGCATCGCCATCGTGATGCCCGCGCACAACGAATCGAGTGGCCTGCTGCCCGCCTTGGCCGCGGCGCAGGCGCAGCTGCTGCGCGCGGATCGGCTGCTCGTCGTCGCCGACAACTGCAGCGATGACACGGCCGCCGTCGCTCGCGGAGCGAATGCGGAGGTGACCGAACGCTTCAACACCGCGCTCCGCGGCAAAGGCCATGCCCTGGACCACGGTGTGCGGCATCTCGCTGCGGACCCGCCGGACGTCGTCATCGTGCTGGATGCCGACTGCATCGCGCAGGCGGGCAGCCTGGAGCGCATTGCGTGCCTGAGCCACGCCACCGGCCGACCGGTGCAGGCGACCTACCTCATGACGGCGCCGAACGACAGCCTGAAAGCGCGGATCGCCGAGTTCGCGATGCGGGTCAAGAACCGCGTACGGCCGCGCGGCATGCACCGCATGGGGCTGGACTGCGGGCTGTACGGCACCGGCATGGCCTTCCCGTGGCCGGTGGCTGCCACGGCGCCGCTCGCCAGCAGCCACCTGGCCGAAGACATGCAGCTGGGCGTACAGCTGGCGCGCCGGGGAACGCCTCCGCTGTTCTGCGAGGAGGCCATGGTCTCGAGCACATTCGCCGGCACGCGCGAGGGTGAGCAGAGCCAGCGCACGCGCTGGGAGCATGGCCACCTGTCGCTGCTGCTCGGCGAAGGTCCACGCCTGGTGGCCGGCGCCGTCTTCGCGGGACGCATGCGCTTCCTGATGCTGGTGCTCGACATGCTGGTGCCACCGCTCGCCCTGCTCTCCATGGCCACGCTTGTCGTGTGCGCCATCGCCACACTGGCGGCATGGGCGATGGGCTGGTACCTCCCCCTGGCGCTGGCGCTGCTGGCCCTGGCAGCGCTGGCGGCCAGCATCCTGCTGGCGCGCGCGCGCTATGCGTCCGACCTGGTGTCGCTGCGCGAACTGCTCGGTGCGCCGCTCTACATGCTGGCGAAGATCCCCATGTACGCCCGTTTCCTGGTGAAGCGCCAGGTCGATTGGGTCCGCACGAAAAGAGATTCGAGATGAATGCAAGCAGCCCGCCTCCATCAGCCCTCGCTGCGGTGAACGCGCCCGACGGGTTGGCCCGCACGGTCGTCGATGGCGTGCCCTTTGTCGCGAGCAACGTGGATTCGCTTGCCCGTCATATCTGCGAACGCGCAGCCGCCGCCCAAGGCGGCTGGGTCGTGACGCCCAACATCGACATCCTGCGCAGGCTGCACCACGACCCCGGCTTCAAACAGATGGTGGGCGAAGCGACCGTCTTCACCGCGGACGGCAAGCCGATCGTGTGGGCCAGCCGCCTGCAGGGCACCCCGCTCCCGTGTCGCCTCGCCGGCTCCGACCTGTTCATCGCCGTTTTCCGCCGTGCTGCGGCCGCCGGGCTGCGGCTGGCCCTGGTGGGGGGCAATCCGGGTACCGCGGAGCAAGCCGCGGCACGACTTGCGGGCGCAGGTGCTGCCATCACGCGGAGCCACTGCCCCCCATTCGGCTTCGAGAACCAACCCGAGGAGATGGCACGGATCCGCAGCCTCGTTACCGACTTCGCCCCGCACATCGTCTTCGTCGGCCTCGGCTCGCCGAAGCAGGAATGGCTGATCCAGCAACTGCGCAGCCTGCACCCGCAAGCCTGGTTCCTGGGCGTTGGCATCAGCTTCAGCTTCGTGGCAGGCGAGGTGCCGCGGGCGCCAAAGTGGATGCAGGCCGGCGGGCTCGAATGGTTGCACCGGCTGGTGCAGGAGCCGCAGCGGCTAGCGCGGCGCTACCTGATCGATGGCCTTCCATTCGCGCTCGGCCTGATGGCACGCTCATTGCGAACGCGCCTGCAACGGCGGCCGAGGCCGCTCTAATGCACGCCCACCAGATGCCGCCCATGCCTATGCCGAACGACGTGCTGGTTTCTGTTTACATCCCCACGAAGGACCGGCAGCCGCTGCTGGCCGCCGCCATCGACTCGGTCCTGAAACAGACCTACCGCCATCTCGAAGTCATCGTTGTGGACGATGGCTCCACAGATGGCACCCAGGAATACCTGCGCCAACTTGCGCACGATGATCCGCGCGTACGGACGATCCGGCACGATACATCGAAGGGCGGCCCTGCCGCGCGCAACGCGGCCATCCTGGCGGCGCGTGGCGCGTTCGTGACCGGGCTCGACGACGACGACAGCTTCGAGCCCTTCCGCATCGACGACTTCGTGCGGGCTTGGCGGCAGTTCGAAGTGCAGGGTGAGCGCCCGTCGTGTCTCTACTCGCAGCTGCGCGAGATCCAGCACGGCCAGCACGTCGCCACGTCTGATCGGCCCGATCGCGCAAGCTACGAGGACATGTTCCGCCATAACGCCGTTGGCAACCAAGTGTTCGCGCCCAAGGCCCACTTCGTCGATGCGGGCCTGTTCCGGGTGGATCTGCCGGCCTGGCAGGATCTCGAATTCTTCATGCGCATGTTGCGCACCTTCGGCCCGGCGCGCCTGGTCGAGCGTGCCTCCTACAATTTCGAGAACAGCCCGCGCGACGACCGCATCACTGCGAAAGGCGAGGGCAAGATCCGACAGGCCTTCGCCGTTCTCGACGCCGCGCACAGCGGCGGCATCGGGCGGCGCAGCCAGTTGCTGCAACTTCAGATGTTCGCCCGGGTGTACGGGATCAAGCCGACCCTGCAGGACTACCGCCGCTTCCTCGCCCACGGTTTCTGGCCAAGGGGATTCGCCCGCATGCTCAAGCGAAGCTTGCAAGCTTAAGAAGCCACCTCTTCGATGGGAAACACAATGAAAAACGACCAAGTCATCCGCCTCGGATTCGTGCGCACCTGGCTGCTGTTTTGCGCCTTCGCACTGGCGAGCATTTGCGCCCAGGCACAAAGTCCGACCGAGTACATGTTGTCGCCGGGCGACACCGTCCGGGTGACGGTCTACCAGAGCCCGGACCTCACACTCGAAACCCGGGTTTCCGAGGCGGGCACCATCAGTTACCCGCTGGTGGGCCAAGTCCGCATCGGCGGCCAGTCGACGCTCGGCGCCGAGAAGACCATCGCACAGGCGCTGGAGAAAGGCGGCTTCATCCGCAATCCCCAGGTCACTGTCGTCGTGACCCAGATGCGCGGCAACTTCGTTTCGGTCCTTGGCCAAGTCAACCGTCCCGGTCGCTACCCACTGGAGAACATGAGCACGCGCGTCAGTGACATCCTGGCCACGGCGGGCGGCATCATCCAGGGTGGCGGCAGCTCGATCGGCGGGGACGATATCGTCATCGTGACCGGCACCCGCGCCGGCGCGCCGTTCCGCAAAGAAATCGACATCCCCTCGCTCTACGTTGCCGACCGCACGGGCGAAGACATTACTTTGGTGGGCGACGACACGGTGTATGTGCGCCGCGCGCCGGTCTTCTACATTTACGGAGAAGCACAACGCCCAGGCGTCTACCGCATCGAGCGTGGCATGAGTGTCATGCAGGCCCTGGCCGTTGGCGGTGGCCCCACCAACCGCGGCACCGAGAACAGGATCCGGCTGCACCGTATGCGGGCGGATGGCCGCGTCGAACAGATCAGCCCGGCCATGACGGACTTGATCACGCCCAACGACGTGATCTACGTGCGCGAAAGCCTCTTTTGATGCCCTGGGAGCTTGAGTCCGCCTTGCACAAGCGCCCCGCCTTGGAGGCGGACAGGTGAGCCGCAACACGGAACTTTCCGGACAGGTGGCCCGGGGGATGCTCTGGGTTGCGATCGAGAAATGGGGAACTCGGCTGATGAGCTTGGCCGTTTTCTCCATCCTGGGCCGTCTCCTGACGCCCGCGGAATTCGGACTGGCGGCGCTGGCGATGTCGATCTCCGCGATCCTCGCGGTCTTCGTCGAGAACGGCATGGCGCAGGCGCTCGTGCAGAAGAAGGAGGTCGACGAAGAGGAGATCCATTCGGCCTTCTGGACATCCCTCGCGATCGCGGTGGGTCTGTATCTGCTCCTCGTGCTCTGTGCGCCGCTGCTGGCGCAGTTGTTCAAGCAGCCCCAACTCGAGTCCATCATTCCGGTCAGCGCATTGGTGCTGCCGATTGCCGCCTTCTCCAGCGTCCCGGCCGCCTTCCTGGAGCGGACCTTCAACTTTTCCAAGCTGGCACGACGCCAGTTGGGCGGCGCGCTCGTGGGAACCGCGGTCGCTGTGTACCTCGCCCTCACCGGCGAAGGTGTCTGGGCCATCGTTATGCAACCCGTTGCTGCCAGCGCTGCTGGCGCGATGATCCTGTGGTTCAGCGCCAAATGGCATCCACGCCTTGTCTATTCCGTCCGCGCCATTCGCGGCATGTGGAAGTTCAGCGCGCAAGTAGTGGGCATCGAACTTCTCAATACCGTGCAGGCCAACATTGACAAGCTGCTCATTGGTGCATTCTTCCCGCCTGCGGCGCTGGGCTACTACTACGTTGGTCAGCGGATATTGAACATCGTGATGGACGTTATCTCGTCCACGCTGGCGAAAGTGTCTCTGACGACATTTTCTCGGCTGCAGGAACAACATGCGCGCCTGATGCATTACTTCCTGACGCTCACATTCGCAAGCGCAACGCTCGCCGTGGCGATATTCTCCGTGCTCGTGGTATTCGGCCATCCCCTAATCGAGCTCTTTTTTGGGACCGGCTGGGGCGCCAGCGTCCCCTTGATGGCGATGATGGCACCGTCTGCCATGCTGGCATCCGTGACGCTGTTCGACAAAAGCCTGTTGCTGGCCACCGGCAACGGGACGGCATCGCTCAAGGTCGCCGTGGCCCAAGTCGTTTTCGGAACGGTTGTTCTGGTCGCAGCCATTCCCTTCGGCGTCACCGCTGTTGCCGCAGCGCGCTCAGTCAGGCAAATCGCATTCTGGCCGGTGCGGATCATCACGCTGCACAAGAATGCGCGCCTTCCCTACGTCACCTACCTGAAACAATTCGCGGGACCAGCCCTGGCCGGCATTGCAGTCCCGTTAGTCGGCTACGGCTTGCAGCAGACTCCATGGGCGAACGCCCCATTCAGCACCGTGACCTTCCTCCTGCCTGCAATCGGCCTGACATTCGCATGCTACGCACTGGTGATCTGGCTGGCAGCACGGCACCAGGTTCGCCAAATATCTACGACTTTGAAAGAAATCTGGCTCAAAAGGAGAGGCGCCGCTGCGCTGCCATGAAATTCACGAGACTTTCCCGTTACGAGGCCGGCTGGTTTGCACCAGCTCTTCGCGCCATCGCGAAGGAAAATGGATATTCCAACGTATTCAATCCGAGCATTGCATTTCTTGATGGAACTTGGCATCTGGCTTTCCGCGCACAGGCGCGGCCTGGCGAAAAACCATTCAGGTCGTATTACGCGAATGGAAGCGCTGGAAAGCTCTCCAAGCCAATCGATCTGACTCAAATTTTGCAGGACCTGGGAACGCCTCAAGTGGCAGACCCGAAGCTGGTCCCGCTTGCGGGCCGGATCTACATCACATTCAACACCGGCCATTCTGCGCATTCTCCCAACGGGCTGTACTTGATGCAGGTGTGGCCCCAAATCGGCGTACCGCAGAAATGCGAACTGGACGGCCGCCAGACCGTCGAGAAGAACTGGGCGTTCTACATGCCTCCCCATGGGACGTTGTCGGCAATCTATTCCCTAGAGCCCCTCACGCAGTTGCGCCTCGTGCAGGGTCAATTGGACGACGGTAAGTCGCTGCACTTCGAGCGCATCATGTCCGCGGCCAGCAATACGATCTCCCAATCTCTGTCGATCGGCACGCAGATGGCTTTCGTGGACAGCGGCACCGCCTACATGGTCGCACATGAGAAGCCACGCCTGCGCTCCAAGCGCGGTTATCTCGGACGGATCGTTCGTCTGGATTTCGACAGCGCCGGAGCCGCGGCCATCACAGTGGGCTCCAAAAGGCTCATCCATTCGTTCGCCAAACTGATCCTGATGGGGCAACGGCACAACCCCAACCTGTTGTGGGCCGTCTACTTCCCTGGCATCGTGGTGGACGGCAACGATGTATTGCTCAGCTACGGAATCAACGACCTCGAATTCGCATTCGCCGAAATACCGCTGGACACCATATGGCCGTAAGAATCTTCTACTGGGACGCGCTGGAGAACCAGCCGAAAACCAAGGCATCGTTCTGGAAATTTGGCCAAAGCCAGCAGGGATTCCAGCACGGCAACGCCGGCGACCACTTCAATCTTGACCTCCTGCAATGGGCATACCCGGGGCAGCATGCTGCCAATGTGAAGGACGAAGGCCGGCGCCTGCTTCTCGTTGGATCGGTAGCGCACCGCGTGCTGGATGGCGATATCGTTTGCGGGATCGGGAGCAAGCACTCGACGATTCCCGCGGCGGATGGATTGAAAATCCGCGTGTGGGGGGTTCGCGGGCCGATGACCCTGGATGCCTTCCGGCAGGCCGGTCACGATGTCTCGCAGTTGCGCTTCATGGGCGATCCGGGGGTCTTGATCGGCAAGCTCTATCCGGATGTCCTCCACATCCGGGCCGAAGCCGGCAACACGATCTTCATCCCGCACTACCGGGAACGTTTCGAGCACCGCAGCAACCGCCACTACAAAGTGGTCAGCATCGACGCTACGCCTCGCGCGGTGGCCGAAGAGATATGCCGCGCCGAGTTCGTCTATACATCCTCGTTGCATGGCCTAATCTGGGCGCATGCGCTGGGGCGACCGGCGTTGCTGGTGTCCCCACAGACCGACGAATCCTTGCACAAGTACAGAGACTATTTTCTTTCGATCGGCAAAGATTTCTGCCTTGCGGCATCCATCGATGAGGCCTTGAAGTCGTCCAAACCAAACAGTTCGCCGGATCTGTCCGCAATGATCGGCAGTGTCGCTCTGCCGTCGGCTGCGGAACTGGCATCCGCAGGTATCCTGTCCTAACCTCGTGGTGTCCTCCGCCATGCGCGCGCCGTTTGTGAGGGAATTCAGTGCGCTCCGTGCGAGGACGGCTTGCTTTCTCGCAGCCTCTTTCCTTAAACCCACGCTGTCAGAGTAGGCTCCGGCAGGTGGCGACTCAGATTTTTCGGGCTGCTGCTACCGCCCACGGTACAGAAGCCATTGCGTTGTTGGCGTATTAAGGCATCTCCTGATTGGCAGACAGGATGTGGCGTCGATGCAAAAGCGAGCCTCCGGCCAAGCAACGCAAGTTGGACAAGATCATGCGCGTCGACGACCTGAGCCACCAACTCGAGCATCTCAAGGCTAGCACCCGCGTAGGGGGATTTACGGTTCGGCCAATCAAGCGCTGATTCGTACACGTCAAGGCGCGCTACCGCGGTTTGGCAAAGAACACCGCCAACTGCAAGTGCTCCTTACGCTGCCCAACTTATAGAGGATGCGGAGAGCTTGGTGGGAGCGCGGACACGAATGCGCCTAAAACCACAGAGTAGGTGAAAAACCAACCCGTAAAGCCGTGAAGGCAACACTCCTAGCCGATCAAATGGCATCAAACCCTCTCACCACGCATTGCGCAAATCACGATCTAACTTGTGGCGCCACGCTGCGATGTCGATGTCACCCGTTTTTTATCGAGCATCCTATGCTTCGACATAGTCTTTCCGATACTTATTGCGTATTCCACGCCATCGCGGGCACCATTCCACGCTGATGGCGGGCAGCGTTCCACGTGATCGCGGGC
>NZ_BMYK01000004.1:351775-510293 GCF_014652235.1 Pseudorhodoferax aquiterrae | reverse complement strand
GCCGCTGGCCCCGGCCATGGCCTGGGCGCTGGCATTGCTGGGCGCAGGCTGCGCTGCGCTGGCGGCCTGCATCGGCCCGGCCCGGGTGCTCGCCGCCCCGCGCAGGCCCGTGCCGGCGCGCCCCGCGCCGGCACGCCCATGGCGCCAGCGGCTGGCCGCGCAGGCAGGGCACGCACCGTTCTGGCTGGCCGGCGCGCTGGCGGTCGAGTCGTTTCGGCTGGCCCATGTCGTGGCCACGGGCGACGCGCGCCCCTCAGGCATGCTGGGCCTGCTGCTGGCCTGCCTGGTCGCCCTGCCCGCCGCCACGCTGCGCACCTGGATGCCGCGCACCAGCGGCGCGCTGTGGGCCATGTCAGCGCTGGCCTATGCGGGGCTGGCGGCCAGGTCCGGCCTGCCGGCGTGGACCGTGGCAGCGCTGCTGTGCCTGGCCGCGGCACTGCACGCCGTGCTGCGCCGCCCACCGGTCCGGAGCACGCCGTGAACGCGGTGCTGCTGGCCGGCTGCGCAGCGCTGGCATCGCTGTTGCCGCTAGCAGCCTGGGCGCACGCCGTGCCGACGCGCGCCTGGGGTGACGCCGCCATGGGCCGCCGCGCTGCCTGGGCCATCGCGCTGGCCAGCCTCGTGCTGCAGGCCGCGGCCGCAGACATTGCGCTCGGGGCCGCGGGCGCCGTGGCACTGGTCGCGTCGGCCTGGATGGCCCTGGGCTGGCTGCTGGTGCTGGCCATGAACCAATGGCCTGCGGCCAGCCGGCGCGTGGCGCTCGCGCTCGGGCTGGGCGGGCTGGGCGGCTGCGGCCTGGGGCTCGCGACGGCCATGACCTGACCGGGCTCCACGACGAAAGCGCCGACACGGCGCCCCTGGGCGTGCCGCCAAGCTGTTGCGATTGGTTGCACAGCGGCCCGCCTTCTCAGGGTTTCCCACCAGACATCCATAACGAACCGTTCCGTACATTTTTTGACGCCACGATGTGTGGAATGGTTTTCCGATTTTTGGAGGCAAACATGAAAATGGGAGACGGAGGCGGCCGGGCGGCCGGATGGCGCTGGCGCAGCGCCCTGGCGGCAGCGGCGCTGGTGTGGACGGCGGCAAGCCAGGCGGCGGTGCCTGTGCCGGCCGTGGAGGGGCCGATCCGCTCGGACCTGGCGGCCGCGGGCAACAACCGCACGTTCTTCGGCACCGACCTGGATCTCGCCGCGCGCGGCTATGTCGAGGAGGAGTTCTTCTACAGCGGCCAGGCCAACCGCTACGACGCCACCGTGGCCGGCGGCATCGGCGCGCGGCCCAGCGCCTCGCCGACCGCCAATGTGCTGGACGGCGGCCACGCCTACAAGACGCGCATGGTGGTGCGCCGGCCGGCCGACGCGGCCCGCTTCAACGGCAAGGTCATCGTCGAATGGATGAACGCCACCAGCAACTACGACGTGGAAGCGCTGTGGTTCCGCATCCACGAGTTCGTGCTGCGCGAGGGCTATGCCTGGGTCGGCATCACGGCGCAGAGCGGCCCCATCACCAACGCGACCCTGGGCCTGAAGGCCTTCAGCCCGGCGCGTTACGGCACGCTGGACCTGACGGCCGCTGGCCGGTTCACAAGCGGCGACCCGCTGTCCTACGACGTCTACGCCCAGGGACTGAAGGCCGTGCGCAGCGCCACCGTGATGGGGCCGCTGGCGCCGCGCGTGCAGCAGGTCGTGGCCGCCGGCGTGTCCCAGTCCGCGGGCCGGCTGTCGGTCTACCTCAACGCCATCCACCCACGCGACGAGAAGCTGGCCGACGCGGCGCTGCTGTACATCGGTGGCGAGAAGCTGCGCACCGACCTCAACCTTCCGGTGCTCAAGCTGCTGTCGGAGACCGAGTACACGGCGCCGGCCTCGGCCAACGAGATCAACGTGATCCAGCCCGACACCGAGCGCATCCGCGTGTGGTCCATGGCCGGCACCTCGCATTCGGACTGGGCCTCGTTCGCCGTGCGCTACGCGCTGCTGCAACGCGACCAGCCCTCGGCCCCGCTGCGCGACAGCTGCGCGCTGCCCAGCCGCAGCCGCATCCCGGACCGCTACGTGATCTCCGCGGCCATCGACTGGCTCGGCAAGTGGGCGGCCGGCACGGCCGTGCCGCCGTCGAGTCCGACGATCGCGCTGCAGGCCGACGGCACCACGGTGCAGCGTGACGCGCGCGGCAACGCGCTGGGCGGCATCCGCCTGGCGCCCTTCGCCGTGCCGGTGGCGCTGGACAGCGGCTACAACGAGGTGCCGGCCGGCAGCACCGGCCTGTGCTTCCTCAACGGCACGCATGTGCCGTTCGACAGCGCGACGCTGGCCGCGCTCTACCCCACGCCGGCGGACTACCAGCAGAAGTTCCGCGCCGCCGCGGCCGGCAACGTGGCCCAGGGCTACGTGCTGCAGGCCGACGCCGACGAGATGGTGCGCGAGGCCGAGGTCTCGCTGTACGGCCGTGGCCTGGACTGCGGTCCGCTGTGCGCCAATTTCGCGCAGTTCCCGATCCAGCCTTCGACCGGGCTGCTGCGCGACCACGTGCGCTTCCTGTACGTGCGCGATGCCGAGCCGCTGCTGCGCTCCATCGACGCGGCATCGCTGAGCGTGGCGCGCGGCTACAGCGCGGCCGAGGCACGCGAGAAGACCGCCCAGTTCTCGCAGGGCGCCAAGTGGCTGCAGCGGCTGCAGGAGCAACTGGCCGCCTACCGCGCCGACGGACGGCTGACGGACGGCCAGGCCGCGCTGCTGTCGGGCTATGCCGGCACGCTGGTCGACGCGCTGGCCGCCCAGGGTGCCGATCCGGCGTCCGTGCAGCTCGACGAGAGCGTGGTGGAAACGCTGTACGGCGGCGGTGGCGGCGGTGGCTGCAGCAGCATCGGCGCGCGCGGCGTGTTCGATCCGACGCTGTCGCTGCTGGCCGCGCTGGCCGGCCTCGTGCTGGTGCGGCGCGCACGCGCTGGATGACACCCGCGGTGGCCAGCGCAGCCCGGCCGGCGCACGGCCTTCGCCTGGACGCGCCGCTGTGGGCCGCCATGCTGTTGGCACCGGCGGCGGCCTGGGCCTGGCACGCGCTGGCACCACGGGGCGCGGCCACGGCCATGCCCGATGGCCCAGGGCTGTGGATGCTGTTGCTGGTCGCGCCCGTGCTGGAGGAGATCGTCTTTCGCGCCGGCTTGCAGGCCAGCCTGGTCCGGCGTGGCTGGCAGCCCGGCCTGGCCATCGTGCTGGCCAGCGCGGCATTCGCCGCCTGGCACCTGGCAGCAGGCCAGGGCCTGGCCGCACTGGCGGTGTTCCTGCCCTCGCTGGTGTTCGGCCACGCCTACGCGCGCCACGGCCTGGCCTGCGCGATGGCCTGCCACGCCTGGTTCAACGCCTGCCACCTGGCCGCCATCGCGGTCTCTTGAGTGGCGCCGTGGCGCCGGCTCAGGCCGTGCGCGCAGCCCTGTCCTCCGGCCCCTCGATCTGCCGGCCCGATCTCACAGGGCGCGCGCGTGCGCCGCGGCGGCGGCGATCTGCGCGGCGCTGGGCCGCACGCCGGTGTACAGCACGAACTGCTCCACCGCCTGCAGCACGATGACCTCGTCGCCGCCGATCACCGGCTTGCCCAGCCGGCGCGCGGCGCGCAGCAAGGGCGTCTCGGCCGGCAAGGCCACCACGTCGAACACGCCGGCCGCACGGGCGATCCAGCCGTCCGGGAACGCCTGCTCGTCCGCCTGCGCGCCCGCCATGCCCAGCGGCGTCACGTTGACCAGCCAGGCGCCCTCGGCCTGGTGCGCATCGCCCAGTGCGTCCTGCCACGGCAGGCCGTGCAGCGCGGCCACGGCCGGGCCGGCCTGTGCATTGCGCGCCACCACGCAGCCCTGCAGGCCGTGGTCCACCAGCGCCGCCAGCACGGCGCGGCCCATGCCGCCGCTGCCGCGCAGCACGAAGCGCCCAGTCGGGTCCACGCCATGCGTCTGGAGCAGCGCGGCCACCGCCACGTAGTCGGTGTTGTGGGCGATGAGCCGGCCGCCCTCGTTGACGATGGTGTTGACCGACTGCAGCCGTGCCGCCGAGGGCTTGAGTTCGTCCAGCAGCGGGATGCAGGCTTCCTTGAACGGCATGCTCACCGCGCAGCCGCGGACACCCAGCGCCCGCACGCCGCCGATGGCGGCCGGCAGGTCGGTGGTGGTGAAGGCCTTGTAGACGTAGTCCAGGCCCAGCGCCTGGTACAGGTGGTTGTGAAAGCGCGTGCCGAAGTTGCCGGGCCGGCCCGACAGCGACATGCACAGCTGGGTGTCTCGGCTGATGTCCATGGTCATGCGGCGCCTCCGCCGAGTGGTGTGTGTTGCAGCGTAGCGCCGTCGGCGCTCATGCGGCGATCTTCTTCTTGAACAGCCCCAATGCCAACGCCGTCACCACCGTGCCCGCGACGATGGCCGCGCCATACAGCAGCACATGGTTCACCGCGTTCGGAATCGCCAGCACGAACACGCCGCCGTGCGGCGCCTGCAGCGCCACGCCCCGCCACATGGACAGCGCGCCGGCGGTGGCCGCGCCCAGCACGCAGGCCGGGATCACGCGCAGCGGATCGCGCGCCACGTAGGGGATGGCGCCTTCGGTGATGAACGCCAGGCCCAGCACGGCGGCGGCCTTGCTGGCCTCGCGCTCCTCGGCCGAGAAGCGGCTCGCGAACAGCCGGCAGGCCAGCGCGATGCCCAGCGGCGGCACCATGCCGGCGGCCATCGCGGCGGCCATGGGCGTGGCCACGCCGCTGGCGATCAGCGAGGTGGAGAACACGTAGGCCGCCTTGTTGATGGGGCCGCCCATGTCGGCCGCCATCATCGCGCCCAGCACGATGCCCAGCAGCACGGCGCTGGAACTCTGCATGCCCTTGAGGAATTCGGTCAGCGCCGTCATGGCCGCGGCCACGGGCTGGCCGATGACCATGAGCATCAGCAGGCCCACGATGGCCGAGCCCAGCAGCGGCAGCAGCAGCACGGGCTTCAAACCCTCCAGCCCGCGCGGCAGGCGGATCCATTGGTTCAGCCACTTGACGGCGTAGCCCGCGATGAAGCCGGCCGCGATGCCGCCCAGGAAACCCGCGCCCACGGTGCCGGCCAGCATGCCGCCGACCATGCCCGGCGCGATGCCGGGCCGGTCGGCGATGGAGAACGCGATGTAACCCGCCAGGGCCGGCACCATCAGCGCGAACGCAGCCTTGGCGCCGACCTGGAACAGCGACCAGCCGACCGTGCCCTGGTGCGCGTCGTCGTAGACGTAGATGCCGCCGAGCGCGAAGGCCAGCGCGATCAGCAGGCCGCCCGCCACGACGAAGGGCAGCATGAAGGACACGCCGGTCATGAGGTGCTTGTAGGGGCCGCTGGCGGCGGCCTTCTGCGCGCCGGCCGGGGCCGCGGCGGTGGCGGACGCCGCCTGCCACGGCGCGGCCTCGGCCTGGGCCTTGCCGATCAGCGCCGCCGCGTCGTGGATGGCGGCCTTGGTGCTGGCGCTGTACAGCCGCTTGCCGGCGAAGCGCGCACGGTCGACCTGGGTGTCGGCCGCGATCAGCACGAGGTCGGCCTCGGCGATGGCTTCGGCGCTCAAGGCGTTCTGCGCGCCGACCGAGCCCTGCGTTTCCACATGGATGCGGTGGCCGAGCGCCTTGGCGCCCTGCTCCAGCGCCTCGGCCGCCATGAAGGTGTGGGCCACGCCGGTGGGGCAGGAGGTGATGGCGACGATGCGCAGCGGCTTGGCAGCGGCCTGGGCCGCGGGTGCGGCCGCCATGCCCAGGCGTGCGAGGGCCTGCTGCACCACCTGGGCCGGATCGCGGAACACGGCCTCGGGCGCCACTTCGAGCAGCCGGTCGGCCGGCAGCGCGCTGCGGTCGATGCCGCTGCCCGCGTCGGCGGCCAGGATCACGGCCTGGGCCCCGGCCAGCTCCTCGGGCGAGAAGCCTTCCTGCGTGCCGAAGCTGCTGACCACACGCAGCTTGAGTTCATGCCCGAGGCGGGCGGCGGCGGCCAGCAGCGCCTCGCCCAGCATGAAGCTGTGGGCGGGGCCGGCCTGGCTGGCGGCGATGGCGAAGAGTTGGGCCATGGTGGGTGTCTCCAGTCAGAGCTTGTGAAGGAATCGGTTGGGCTCACGACGGGGTGCCCGCAGGTGTCGGGCAAGGCGCGTCGCGCAGTCCGTATCGGGATACGGACAAGCGGCGCAACGCCGCCCGGCGCCTGTGGGCGCCCCGGCCCGCAGGGCAAGACCCCGCGAGCAATGGTTGGTTGTTGAGACTGCGTGCATCGGGGTCTTGCGTGAGCTCTAGCGATTTCTCCACAAGCTCTCAAATGGGTTGGGGCTGGATCTGCGCGACCAGCGCGTCGATCTCGGGAAGCGGCGGCAGCCCGGGCGCGATGCGCTGGATGCGCGCAGCCGCGCAGGCCATGCCGAACACCGCGGCGTCCAAGGGCGCGCGGCCGGCGATCAGCGCGGCCAGCGTGCCGGCGACCAGCGCGTCGCCCGCGCCCACGGTGGTGGCCACGGGCACACGCGGTGTGGCGGCATGCCAGCGCGCACCGCCGCTGGCGACCACGGCGCCCTCGCCGCCCAGCGAGACCACGACCAGCGCGATGCCGTCCTGCTGCAGCTGCGCGGCCGCGTCGGCCACGGCCGCCACGGTGGGCAGCGGACGGCCGACCAGCTCTTCGAGCTCGGCCCGGTTGGGCTTGATGAAGTCGGGCGCGGGCTGCAGCGCGTCGAGCAGCGTGCGCAATGCGGTGCCGCCCGTGTCCACCATGAGCCGCGCGCCGTGGTGGCGCAGCGTGCTCGCCACGCGCGCCATGTCGGCCGGCGTCACACCGGGCGGCAGGCTGCCGGCCAGCGTGACCCAGGTGCCGGGGCCGACCAGCGGCACCAGCTGCTGCAGCAGGCCAATCTCGGCGCCGGCCAGCAGCACGGGGTCGAAAACGATGCCGGGCAGGTTGATGTCGGTGGTCTCGCCATGCGCGAGGTCGGCCAGCTTGATGTTGGTGCGCGTGCGGCCCGGCACGCGCCACATGGCGTCCACGATGCCGGCCTGCGCGAAGCTGCGCTCGAAGCGCTGCGGGTTCTCCACGCCGAGCCAGCCGCCCGCGGCCACGCGCACGTCCAGCGCGGCCAGCACGGCGGCCACGCCGATGCCCTTGCCGCCGGCCTCGAACTGCTCGGCCCGCGCGCGGTGCACGGCGCCCGGGTCCAGCCGGTCCAGCGTGACGGTGTGGTCGATCGCCGGGTTCGGCGTGAGGGTGATGACCTGCATGGCGTCGTCCATCACAGGCCCTCCGGTGCGCTGCGCAAGCGCGCGCCGAGCGCGCGAACCTGGTCGCCGTCGTCCATGTCCAGCGCCTGCTGCGCCAGGGCCTGCAGCTCCGCGAGGCTGTGCCGCCGCAGCAGGGCCTTGATGGCCGTGAGGTCGCCCACGCTCATGCTGAGCTCCTGCACACCCAGGCCGGCCAGCAGCGCGGCGCCCAGGGGTTCGCCGGCCAGGCCGCCGCACACGCCGACCCAGCGGCCGTGGCGGCGCGCACCGGCCACGGTGTCGGCCACCAGCCGCAGCACGGCCGGGTGCAGGCTGTCGGCCATGCCGGCCAGCTGCGGATGCTGGCGGTCCACCGCGAGCGTGTACTGCGTGAGGTCGTTGGTGCCGATGGAGAAGAAGTCCACGTGCGCGGCCAGCCGGTCGGCCATGCGCGCGGCCGAGGGCACCTCGATCATGATGCCCACGGGAATGGCGGCGCCGATGCCGA
Source organism: Pseudorhodoferax aquiterrae (assembly GCF_014652235.1). Lineage (GTDB taxonomy): Bacteria > Pseudomonadota > Gammaproteobacteria > Burkholderiales > Burkholderiaceae_C > Pseudorhodoferax > Pseudorhodoferax aquiterrae. The sequence goes on along the minus strand of NZ_BMYK01000004.1, from coordinate 502,543 downwards.
GCTGGCGCTGCACCTCGGCCAGACGCGCCTTGAGCTGGCGCACCTCGTCCACCGTGCTGATCATCGGGAACATGATGGACAGCGGGCCCGTCTGTGCCGCGCGCACCAGCGCGCGCAGTTGCGGCATGAGCAGGTCGTCGCGCTGCAGGCACAGGCGCGCACCGCGCACGCCCAGGAAGGGGTTCTCCTCCACCGGCAGGTTCAGGTGCGGCACCTGCTTGTCGCCGCCAATGTCCAGCGTGCGCACGATCAGCGGGCGCCCGCCCAGGGCCTGCACCATGGCCTGGTAGACGGCGAACTGCTCCTCCTCGTCGGGCACATGGTCGCGTTCGAGGAACAGGAACTCGGTGCGCATCAGGCCCACGCCTTCGGCGCCCTGCTCCAGCGCGCGGGCCACCTGGTCGGCGCGGTTCACGTTGGCGGCGATCTCCAGCGTGTGGCCGTCGGTGGTGGTAGCCGGCTGCAGGCGGCTGGCGGCCTCCTCGGCCTGGTGGCGGGCCAGACGCTCGATCATGGACTGGGTCTCGCGCAGCGCCTTCTCGGTGGGCGCCACGTGCAGCTGGCCGCGGTAGCCGTCCAGGATGGCGCGCTCGCCAGGCTGCAGGTGCAGCACACCGGGCCCGGCGGCCACCACGGCCGGCAGGCCCAGCGCGCGCGCGAGGATGGCGGTGTGCGCCGTGGGGCCGCCACGCGCGGTGCAAAAGCCCTTGACGCGCTGCACGTCGATCTGCGCGGTGACCGAGGGCGAGAGGTCGTCGGCCAGCAGCAGCGCATCGCGCGGCCAGGTGGAAGGGTCGGTGCCGGCATCGTCGCCGCGGCCCAGCAGGTGGCGCAGCACACGCTCGCCCACGTCTTGCAGGTCGGCCGCACGGGCGGCGAGCACGGCGTCGGCCACGGTCCGCTGGACGGCCACGCGCTCGGCCAGCACATGGCGCCAGGCCCAGGCCGCGCCATGGCCTTGCACCACCAGGCGGCTCACTTCGCGCAGCAGCGCGGGGTCGCGCAGCATCTGGCCGTGCGCGTCAAAGATGCCGGCCTGCTCGGCACGGCCCTGGGCGCGGGCCTGCTCGGCCAGGTGGTAGATCTGCGCGGCGGCGGCGTTCAGCGCGCGGTCGAGCAGTGCGGCCTCTTCGGCGAAGCCCTGGTGCTGGTCGGCCACCTCCAGCGTGCCGGCCTCGGCGCTGACCAGCGTGCCGACCACCAGGCCCGGGCTGGCGGCGATGCCGCTGATGGTCTGGCGCGCGGCCGGCTGCCAGTCGCCCAGCACGCGGCCCAGGCCCTGGGCCTGCGCCTGGCGGGCGGCGGCGAGTTCGGCCTGGCGCGTTTCCTCGTCGCCCAGGCGCAGCACCAGGTCGCGCAGCGCAGCCAGCGCGGCCTCGGCGTCCGGGCCCTGGGCAGACAGGCGCAGCGCCGCGCCGCGGCCGGCGCCCAGGCTCAGCAGCGCGGCCATGTTGCGCGCGTCGGCCACGGCATCGCCATGGCGCACGCGCAGGGCGGCCTGGAAGCGCCCGGCCAGCTGCGCCCACTGGCCGGCGGGGCGGGCGTGCAGGCCGTTGGGGTAGTTCAGCGTGAGGTCCAGGCCCAGCGGGAAGTCCTGCGCGGGGGCAGCCGCCGCATCCGGCGCGGCATCGCTGGTCAGCGCGGCCACGATGTCCTCGGCGCGTGCCGTGCGCACCAGCTGGTCGATCCGGCTGCCATCGCGCATGAGCCGCGTGAGCCGGCGCAGCACGGTGATGTGCTCGTCCGACGCGGCGGCGATCGCCACCACCAGGTGCACGGGCTTGTCGGCGCTGCCCCAGGCCACGCCATCCGGCACCTGCAGCACCGCCAGGCCGGTGCGGCGCACCAGGCCCTTGTCTTCCACCATGCCATGGGGGATGGCCACGCCCTGGCCCAGGTAGGTGGTGGCAACCTGCTCGCGGCGCAGCAGGCTCGCGACGTAGCCGGCATCGCAGAAGCCGGCCTGTACCAGCAGTGCGCCGGCGCTGCGCACGGCGTCGTCGCGGTCGGCCGGGCGGGCCGCGAGGCGGACTTCCACGGGGGTGGGGAGGGGTTCCAAGCGCGTCTCCGGAGTTTTGGAATCGATTCCAAAATTATTCCGCAAGAATTGGAGGTCAGTCCAGCGAATGGCGACCTACACGTCGGAAATCAAGGGTAAACACCCGTGAAAAGAGCCTATAAGCGCCAGGATTGCCCCTGAGAATCGAGGAATCGATACCAAAATGGGTTCCATGCCGTCTTCTCTCGCCAACCCGGGCAGCGCCAGCATCAAGGATGTGGCCCAGCGCGCCGGCGTCTCGACGACCACCGTCTCGCGCGTGCTGACGGACGCGGACGCCGTGCGCCCCGCGCTGCGCGAGCGCGTGCAGCAGGCCATCGCCGAGCTGGGCTGGCGGCCCAGCCTGGCGGCGCGCCGACTGCGCCAGCGCACCACCTCGCTGATCGGCCTGGTGGTGGCCGACATCCGCAACCCGTTCTTCACCGCCATCAGCCGGGCCGTGGAAGACATGGCCTACGCGGCCGGCCTGCGGCTGATCCTGTGCAACAGCGACGAGGATCCGGCCAAGGAGCGGTCCTACCTGGAGCTGATGGCCGACGAGCGCGCCAGCGGCGTGATCCTGGCACCCACGCTGGAGTTCACCGAGCGCCATGCGCCCGGCCAGTGGCCGTTTCCGCTGGTGATGGTGGACCGCGCCCCACAGGCCGCCGTCACCGATGCCGTGCTGCTGGACAACACCGGTGCGGCCGGCGAACTCACGCGCCACCTGCTGTCGCAGGGCTGCCGGCGCATCGCGTTGCTGGCAGGCAGCCACAGCACCACCGGCCGGCAGCGCCAGGCCGGCTACGAGGCGGTGCTGCGCGAGGCCGGCCTCGCGCCCCGTGTGCAGGCGTTGCGGCCCGACGCACAGGCCGGGCAGGACGGCGCAGCGGGGCTGCTGGCCGAGCCCGACGGCACCCGGCCCGATGCGCTGCTGGCCACCAGCGGCCTGCTGCTGTTGGGTGCCTGGCGCGCCGCCCGGGCCGCTGGCCTGGCGCTGCCGCACGACCTGGCCCTGGCCGGCTTCGACGACAACGATTGGACCACCATGCCCGAGCCCGCCATCACGGTGCTGGCCCAACCCACGCAGGACATCGGCCGCAGTGCCACCGAGCTGCTGCTGCAACGCATGGCCCAGCCCGACCGCGCGCCGCGGCGCATCGTGCTGCAGGGGCAGCTGCTGGTGCGGGGGTCCAGCCTGCGGGCGGGATGATGCAGGTGTGCTACGAAATGACCTGTCGCAGGGACATATCGTCATGCCCCCATCACCAGCGCCCGTGAGAAACTCCTTGTCGTGCGCATTGCGCAGGGAGCCCGTCCATGACCGATCTGCAGATCACCTTACCCGACGCGCTGGCCCGCGAGGCCGCCAGTGCGGGATTGCTGGCACCGCCGAAGCTGGAGCGCATGCTGCGCGAGCAACTGCGCAAGGACCGCATCGAGAAGATGCAGGCCGCCCGCGCTCAACTGGCCGCCGAACCGCTGGAGGCCATGACACCGGACGAGATCAACGCCGAGATCGGCGCCTACCGCGCCGAGCAGCGGCATGCGGCTGGTTCTTGACACCAACATCGCACTGTCCGGCCTCCTGTGGGGCGGGACACCGGGTCGTCTCATCGACGCAGCCGACGCCCGGCACGTCGCACTGTTCACCAGCGCTGCGCTGCTGGCTGAACTGCATGGTGTGCTGTCGCGCCCCAAGTTCGCGCGACCGCTGGCGCAACGCGGACTGACCGTCGACGACCTGCTGCACGGCTACGCCGCGCTGGCCGCCATGGTGCGGCCGGCCTCCATCGCGCCAACCATCCTGCGCGATCCCGCTGACGACGCAGTCCTGGCCGCCGCGCTGGGCGCGCAAGCCGACATGATCGTGTCGGGCGACGCACATCTTCTCGACCTCAAGAACTTCCATGGAATGCGCATCGTGACTGCGTCCGATGCTTTCATCCAGATCGGCTCATCGGCCTGACGCTGCCCCAGCGCCGAAGGCCATGCCTCAGCGCACCACGAGGCGCGGCCCGTCCATCCAGGCCCGCACCTCGCCGATCTCGGCGGCCTGCGCGAAGCCGTGTTCGCGGAACAGGGCCAGCACCGCCTCCACGCTGTCGGGCGCACAGGACACCAGCAGGCCGCCGCTGGTCTGCGGGTCGGTCAGCAGCGCGCGCTCGGCCTCGGGCAAGGTGCTGCCGACCTCGGCGCCGTAGCCCAGCCAGTTGCGGCCCGAGGCGCCCGTCACGCAGCCGGCCGCGACGAGTTCGCGCACACCCTCCAGCACCGGCACGCGCGCCCAGTCCAGCAGCACCTGGCAGTTGGCGCCGCGCGCCACCTCCAGGCCATGGCCGGCGATACCGAAGCCCGTCACATCGGTCAGCGCGTGCACGCCGGGCAGCGCGGCCAGGGCCGGGCCCGGCGTGTTCAGGCGCGTGGTGGTCTCGATCATGCGGGCGTAGCCGGCGGCGTCGAGCTTTTCCTTCTTGAAGGCAGCCGACAGCACGCCCACGCCCAGCGGCTTGCCCAGCACGAGCCGGTCGCCCGGCTGCGCGCCCGCATTGCGCCGCACCCCGTCCGGATGCACCAGGCCCAGCGCCACGAGGCCGTAGATCGGCTCGACCGAATCGATGGTGTGGCCACCGGCGATCGGGATGCCGGCCGCCTGGCAGACCGACTGCCCGCCTGCCAGGATGCGGCCGATCGTCGCCGTGGACAGCACGTTGACCGGCATGCCCACGATGGCCAGCGCCAGGATGGGCCGCCCGCCCATGGCGTAGACGTCGGAGATCGCATTGGTCGCCGCGATGCGGCCGAAGTCATGCGGGTCGTCCACGATGGGCATGAAGAAGTCCGTCGTGGCGATCAGCGCCTGCTCGTCGTTGAGCCGGTAGACGGCGGCATCGTCGGCCGTCTCGATGCCCACCAGCAGCTCGGGCGGCACCGGCAGGCCGCCCTGGTTGCGCAGGATCTCGGACAGCACGCCGGGCGCGATCTTGCAGCCGCAGCCGCCGCCGTGGGAGAGCGAAGTCAGGCGCGGCTCGGCCGCGGGCGTGGTGGTGGTGGACATGGATGGCAGCGGTGGCGAACGGACAGGGGCCGCATTGTGCGTCTCAGAACGTGTGAATGAACCGATCGCGCCCACGACGGGGGGCGGCGGGCCGCAGGCGTAGGCGCGGGCCGCAGCCCGGGCTCGTGCCCGGGCAAGGACCGCAACGCCCGCATGCGGCCTGGCGCGCCCCGGTCCGAAGGGCGAGGCCCCGAGCGCAACGATCATGATGGAACGGGTGCTCATCGAGGGCCTCGCGTGGGTGTGAGCGGTTCGTTCACACGTTCTCAGTCGGCCGCCGCTTCGCCGCCACCCTGGGCCCGGTCCACACGCTGCATGTTCTCGAGCAGCTTGAGCAGGTAATGCAGGCTGTGCGTCACGTCGTTGACCGAGAAGCCCTCCAGCACCTGGCCGTAGTAGCCGTGGATCTTGGGCAGGGCTTCGTCCTGCCAGACCCGGCGGCCGTCCTCGCTCATGCTGACGATGCGCGAACGCCGGTCGGCCGGGTCGGGCCCGGTCTGCACGCGGCCGTCGCGCTCCATGCGGCCGACCAGGCCCGACAGGTTCTGCCGGCTCACCTTGAGGTAGCGCGCCAGCTCGCCCACGCTCATGCCCGCGCCCGCCTCGGGCCGCGACAGCGCGCCCAGCACCGCCCACTGCTGCGTCGTCAAGCCCTCCTGCTCCACGGCGCGCGTTCCGGTTTTATGCAACATGTTTGCGCATTGGTACAAACGGAAGAACAGGCGATTGGCCAAGGCCATGCGCGCCGCCTGCGTTTCCTCTTCAGGGTAAACCATCAAAACTCCTTGAACCTGCGACTTGCATTGCGGCACCAGTCGACCCACAATTGAGTCAACATATTTACCTATATTTCTGATCCGGGCAATGCCTTGCCACGACGATAGCAAGGCGGCACCCGGCAACCCAAGGAGCGGTGCGATGCGAGGACTCGAGAACAAGGTGGTGGTGGTGACGGGCGGCGGCGGCGGCATCGGCGGGGCGACCTGCCGGCGCCTCGCATCGGAGGGCGCCAAGGTGGCGGTGTTCGACCTGAACCAGGCGGCGGCCGAGCAGGTCGCCGCACAGATCCGTGCGGCAGGAGGAACGGCCCAGGCCCTGCGCTGCGACATCACCGACCGCGCCAGCGTGGACCAGGCCGTCGCCGCCACCGAGGAGGCCTTGGGGCCCGTCGACGTGCTGGTCAACAACGCGGGCTGGGACGTGTTCAAGCCCTTCGTGAAGACCGTGCCGGCCGAGTGGGAACGGCTGATCGCCATCAACCTGACCGGGGCGTTGCACATGCTGCATGCGGTGCTGCCCAGCATGGCCGAGCGGCGCAGCGGCCGCATCGTCAACGTGGCATCCGACGCGGCGCGCGGCGGCTCCTCGGGCGAGGCCGTGTACTCGGCCTGCAAGGGCGGACTGGTGGCGCTGTCCAAGACGCTGGCACGCGAGCACGCGCGCCAGGGCATCACGGTCAACGTGGTCTGCCCCGGCCCGACCGACACCGCGCTGCTGGCCGGCGTGGCCGAAGGCGCGCGCGACCCGGCCAAGCTGCTCGAGGCCTTCCGCAGCGCGATTCCGCTGGGGCGCCTGGGCCAGCCCGACGACCTGGCCGGCGCCATCGCCTTCTTCGCCAGCGACGACGCCGGCTTCGTGACCGGGCAGGTGGTCTCCGTCTCGGGCGGGCTGACCATGCACGGCTGAACCTTTCCCCCGACCCAAGGAGACATCCCATGAACTTCGAAGACATCCTGTACGAGGTCCGCAACGGCGTGGCCTGGATCACGATCAACCGGCCCGAGAAGATGAACGCCTTCCGCGGCACCACCTGCGACGAGCTGATCCGCGCGCTGAACAAGGCCGGCTACGACAAGGCCGTGGGCTGCATCGTGCTGGCCGGCGCCGGCGACAAGGCCTTCTGCACGGGCGGCGACCAGTCGGCCCACGACGGCAACTACGACGGCCGCGGCACCATCGGCCTGCCCATGGAGGAGTTGCACACCGCCATCCGCGACGTGCCCAAGCCCGTGATCGCGCGCGTGCAGGGCTACGCCATCGGCGGCGGCAACGTGCTGGCCACCATCTGCGACCTGACCATCGTCTCGGAGAAGGCCATCATGGGCCAGGTCGGCCCCAAGATGGGCTCGGTCGACCCTGGCTACGGCACGGCCTTCCTGGCCCGCGTGGTGGGCGAGAAGAAGGCGCGCGAGATCTGGTACCTCAACAAGCGCTACTCCGGCCAGGAGGCCGTGGCCATGGGCCTGGCCAACGTCTGCGTGCCGCACGAGCAGCTGGACGCCACGGTGCAGGAGTGGGCCGAGACCATCTGCGAGCGCAGCCCCACGGCGATTGCGATCGCCAAGCGCAGCTTCAACATGGACACCGCCCACCAGGCCGGCATCGCGGGCATGGGCATGTATGCACTCAAGCTGTACTACGACACCGAAGAGTCGCGCGAGGGTGTCGCTGCACTGAAGGACAAGCGCAAGCCCGACTTCCGCAAGTACGCGAAATAGCTCTCCCCCAGTCTGCGCGCTGCGCGCTCCGCCAACCCCCTTCCGGGGGCGCCGCCAGCAGCCCGGCAGAGCCGGTTCCGCGGCGGCCGCTGGGCCGGGTCGCGGCATGCGCAAGGCGGCGCCATTCACCCCATGTTTGTCAGGAGACATCCAGAATGAACCCCTACATCGACGAGGATCTGGCGGCCATTGCCGAGCAGGCGCGCCGCTTCGCGACGGACCGCGTGGCGCCCGGCTTCCAGGAACGCGACCGCACGCGCGTGCTCGACCGCGCGCTCATGCGCGAGATGGGCGAGATGGGCTTCATCGCGCCCGAGCTGCCGGAGGCCCAGGGCGGCCAGGGCCTGGGCGCGCTGGCGGCCGGTGTGGTCCACGAAGAGATCGCGCGGGCCGACCTGTCCATCAGCTACATCAACCTGCTGGCTTCGCTGAACGGGCAGATCCTGTCGCAGCACGGCCTGCCCGACGTGGCCGCGCCCTGGCTGCGCCGGCTCACGCGCGGCGAGGCGCTGCTGGCCATCGCGCTGACCGAGCCGCGCGGCGGCTCGGACGCGGCCAACCTGCGGCTGCGCGTGGAGCGCGTCGGCGACCACTACGTGCTGAACGGCGAGAAGACCTCGATCTCGGCGGCCGACCAGTGCGACGCGGCCGTGGTCTTCGGCCGCACCGGCAGCGTGGAATCGCAGGCCCATGGCGTGACCGCGCTGCTCGTGCCCATGGACCTGCCCGGCATCACGCGCAACCGCTTCGACTGCCACGGCCAGCGCGCCATCGGCCGCGGCGCGCTGTTCTTCGAGAACGTGCGCGTGCCGGTGGACCACCGGCTGGGGGAGGAGAACAAGGGCTTCGTGCAGGTCATGCAGGGCTTTGACTACTCGCGCGCGTTGATCGGCCTGCAGGTGCTGGCGGTGGCACGTGTGGCGCTGGAGGAGACCTGGGCCTACGCGGCCGAGCGCGAGGCCTTCGGCAAGCCGCTCTCGGCCTTCCAGGGCGTCTCGCACCCGCTGGCGGACGGCGACACCCAGGTCGAGGCCGCGCGGTTGCTGTGCCTGCAGGCGCTGTGGCTGAAAGACAAGGGCCTGCCGCACAGCGCCGAGGCGGCCATGTGCAAGTGGTGGGCGCCCAAGCTGGCCTACGACGTGGTGCACCAGTGCCTGCTGTCCTTCGGCCACGGCGGCTACGACCGCGGGCCCATGGAACAGCGCCTGCGCGACGTGCTGGGCTTTCAGATCGGCGACGGCACGGCCCAGATCATGAAGACCATCATCGCCCGCGCCCGCGCCGGCCGGCAGGCCGTACCGAACTGAACGACAACGACGCAGAGGAGACACCCCATGGAATTCGATGCCGTCCTGCTGCCACCGCGGCGTGCCGCCAGCGTGGCGCAGGGCCACTGGAGCGACCAGACCCTCAACGACCTGCTGGATGCCGCGGTGCAGGCCTGCCCCGAGCGCGTGGCGCTGACCGCGCTGCGCAGCGACGCGGCCGAGCCGCGGCGCTTCACCTACCGCGCACTGGCCGCCATGGCCGACCGCATCGCCGTGGGCCTCGCACGCCTGGGCGTGGGTCGCAACGACGTGGTCGCGATGCAGCTGCCCAACTGGTGGCAGTTCGCGCTGCTCACGCTGGCCTGCGCGCGGCTGGGCGCCGTGATCAACCCGATGATGCCGATCTTCCGCGAGCGCGAGCTGCGCTTCATGCTGGGCCACGGCGAGGCCAAGGTCTTCGTCGTGCCCGCGCAGTTCCGCGGCTTCGACCATGCGGCCATGGCGCGCGCCCTGCAGGCCGAACTGCCCACGCTGCAGCACGTGGTGGTGGTCGGCAGCGGCGGCGCCGACGACTTCGAGACGCTGCTGTCCGGCCCCGCCTGGGAGCACGAGCGCGACGCCGAGGACATCCTGCACAAGAGCCGCCCGGGGCCGGACGACATCGTGCAACTCATCTACACCTCGGGCACGACGGGCGAGCCCAAGGGCGTGCTGCACAGCGCCAACACGCTGCTGGCCAACATCCGGCCCTACGCCGAACGGCTGGGCCTGTCCAGCGCCGACACGGTGTTCATGGCCTCGCCCATGGCGCACCAGACCGGCTTCATGTATGGCCTGGTCATGCCCATCCTGCTGCAGTGCCCGGCCGTGCTGCAGGACGTCTGGGACCCGGCGCGCGCGGTGCAGGCCATCCGCGCCGAGGGCGCCACGTTCACGATGGCGTCCACGCCCTTCCTGACCGACCTCACGCGCAGCGTGCGCGAGAGCGGCCTGGCCGTGCCCAGCCTGCGCACCTTCCTGTGCGCGGGCGCGCCCATCCCCGGGCCGCTGGTGCAGCAGGCGCGCGAGACGCTGGGCACCAAGATCGTCTCGGCCTGGGGCATGAGCGAGAACGGCGCCGTGACGCTGATCCGGCTGGACGACCCCGACGAACTTGCCACCACGACCGACGGCTGCCCCCTGCCCGGTGTGGAACTCAAGGTGGTGGACTTCGACGGCACCGAGCTGCCGCGCGGCGAATCCGGCCGGCTGCTGGTGCGCGCCGCGTCGAACTTCGGCGGCTACCTCAAGCGCCCGCACCTGAACGGCACCGACGAGCAGGGCTGGTTCGACACCGGCGACCTCGCGCGCATGGACGCCGACGGCTACATCCGCATCAGCGGCCGCAGCAAGGACGTGATCATCCGCGGCGGCGAGAACATCCCGGTGTTCGAGGTCGAATCGCTGCTCTACAAGCACCCGGCCGTGCTGCAGGTGGCCGTGGTGGCCTACCCGGACGAACGCCTGGGCGAGCGCGCCTGCGCGGTGGTGGTGCCCAAGCCCGGCCAGAGCATCGACCTGCCCGAGATCGTGCGCTTCCTGAAGGCCGAGCAGGTGGCCGTGCAGTACGCGCCCGAGAAGCTGCTCGTGCTCGACGCCATGCCGGCCACGCCCTCCGGAAAGATCCAGAAGTTCAAGCTGCGCGAGATCGTGCAGCACGCGACCGCCTGATTCCCACAACGACCCGAGGAGACAACCATGGACAAGAAGATCGCGCGCCGCGGCGCGCTGGCCGCCGCATGCCTGGCCCTGGCCGGCAGCGTGTGGGCGCAGGCGCCGGCCTGGCCCGCCAAACCCGTGCGCATCGTCGTCGGCTTCGCGCCGGGCGGCAGCACCGACGTGATGGCGCGCATCGTCGCGCAGTCGGTCGGCGAGGCCATCGGCCAGACCGTCGTCATCGACAACAAGCCCGGCGCCAGCGGCAACATCGCCGCAGCCGAGGTGGTGCGCGCCGCGCCCGACGGCCACACCTTCCTGATCGCGCCGACCTCGGTGGAGACCGCCAACCCCTGGCTGTTCAAGTCCCCGCTGCTGCCTTCGCGCGACCTCGCGCCCGTGGGCAGCATCGGCAAGACGCAGATGTACCTGGTGGCCAAGCCGCAGATCGCGGCGAAGGACGTGCGCGAACTCGTGGCGCTGGCCAAGGCCCAGCCCGGCAAGCTGTCCTATGCGTCTGCGGGAACCGGCACGCCGCCGCACCTGGCCTGCGAGATGTTCAAGGCCGCCAGCCAGACCTTCGTCACGCACATCCCCTACCGCGGTGCGGCGCCCGCGCTGCAGGACGTGCTGTCGGGCCAGGCCGACTTCGTGTGCGACCCTGGCATCGCGTTCCCGCACATCCGCAGCGGCAAGGTCAAGCTGCTGGGCGTGGTCAGCGCCAAGCGCTCGCCGTTCTTCCCCGACGTGCCCACGGTCGGCGAACAGGGTGTGGCCGGCGCCGACCTGGACATCTGGTTCGGCCTGTGGGCGCCCAACGGCACGCCGCCCGAGATCCTCGCGCGCATGAACAAGGAGCTGGCCCGCGCGCTGGCCCAGCCCGCGTTGGCCAAACGCTACGGCGACCTGGGAGCCGAGCCGCTGGCGATGGAGACGGCTGAGTTCCGTGCGCTGCTGCAGCGCGAGGGCAGGCAGCTGGAGACGTTGATCAAGGCGCAGGGGATCACGGTGGAGTAGTGCGTGGCCACAGCGCCCACATCTTCAACGGCTGCTTGAGCCGCCCCGCGAAATCGCCCGCCTCCGGCCCCCAGCCCGCGAAGTAGTCGGCCCGCACGGCGCCGACGATGGCGCTGCCCGTGTCCTGCGCGAGCACGAGCCGCGCCAGCGTGGTGACCGGCCCCTGCGAGGCCAGCCAGACCGGCGTGCCGTAAGGGATGCTCTGCGGGTCCACCGCGATCGAGCGGCCCGGCGTGAGCGCCACGCCCTGGGCGCCGCGCGGGCCGAAGGCCGCATCGAAGGGCGGCAGCGGCTCTTCGCGGAAGAACACCATGCGCGGGTTGGCCCACAGCATGTCGCGCACGCGGCCGGGGTTCTGGAGGGTCCAGGCCTTGATGCCCGGCCAGGTAGCATCGCGGATCGCGCCCTGGTCCAGCAGCCAGCGGCCCACGCTCTTGTAGGGTTGGTCGTTGGTGCCGGCATAGGCCAGGCGCACGAGTTTCTGGCTGCCGTCGGGCTCGGTCACGCGCAACCGGCCCGAGCCCTGGATCTGCAACACCAGCGCGTCGACCGGGTCGGCCAGCCAGGCGATCTCGCGGCCCGCGAGTTCGGCCTGGGCCTGCGGCAGCGTCTCCATCTCCTGGCGCGTGTACCAGGGCCGGCGCTGGGCCAGCGAGGCCGGCGGCTGGTACAGCGGCACGGGGAAGGCCGCGCTGGGCTGGCGCGCCGCATCGAACATGGGCTCGTAGTAGCTGGTCAGCAGTCCCTCGCTGGGGGGCTGGCCCGGCAGGGGCTGGATGCGGTAGGGCTGCAGCCGCGCGATCATCCAGGCGCGCTGCTCCTCGAGCGTGGCGATGGACAGGCGCCGCACCTCGGCACAGAGCTGGGCCCAGGTGCTGCCCGGGCGCTCGCAGCTGCGCATCCACGCGTTCCAGGCTTCGTGCAATGCGTCCTGGCCCACGCCGGGCAGTTCGTTCCAGCGCACCGGAATCCATTGGCTGCGCCCGCGCAGGATGGGTGCGGGCAGGGGCGCGGTGTCGCCGGGCCAGTCGGCGACCGGTGGCAGGGGCGGCCAGGTCGGCGCCGGGGTGGCCGCTGGCGGGGGCTGGCTTGGGGGTTCGGGCCGTGGGGGCTTGCTGGAGCAGGCGACGAGCGTTCCTACAATCGCCGCGCCCACCACCCACCAGGAGAGTCGCTTCATGGTCCTGATTTTGCTCGAAGCCCTCGCAGCCCTTTTGCTGCTGGTGGGCATCGTCTGGTGGACCATGTTCTCGGGCCGGGACAAGGGCGAGCTGCCGCAGACTGAGCGCAAGCCGGACGATCCGCAGGGCTGAAGTCCCCACGCCAGCCCGCGACACGCAGGGCGGCTACAGTCTCCGGCGCCCCGGAGACCCCTGCCTTGCTGTTCCGCTACTTCGAGAAACTTCTTTCCCCCTACCCTGCCGCCGAGCCGGCCCTGCCGCCCAAGGGCTTCTTCGCCTTCCTGTGGGCCTGCACCGACGGCTTGCGCGGCAAGGTGGCCTGGCTGGCGCTGCTGACGGCCGCGATGGCCGCTTTCGACGCGCTGATGTTCGCCTTCCTCGGCCGCGTGATCGACTGGCTGGCCGGCGTGCAGCCCGCGCAGCTGTGGGCCGAACGCGGCGGCGCGCTGCTCTGGCTGGGCGCGGCGCTGGCCGCCAGCGTGCTGGTGGTGGCGCTGCAGACCATCGTCAAGCACCAGGTGCTGGCCATCAACCTGCCCATGCGCCTGCGCTGGAACTTCCACCGCCTGATGCTGGGCCAGAGCATGGCCTTCTACCAGGACGAGTTCGCCGGCCGCATCACGACCAAGGTCATGCAGACCGCGCTGGCGGTGCGCGACACGCTGTTCGTGCTGGCCGACGTGGTGGTGACCATGGGCATCTACGTCGCCACCATCGCGGTGCTGGCCGGCGTGTTCGCGGGCGGGCTGATCTGGCCCTTCGTCATCTGGCTGCTGCTCTACATCCTGGCCGCCACCTACTTCGTGCCCCGCCTGGGCCGCGTGGGCAAGGCCCAGGCCGATGCGCGCTCGGCCATGGTCGGCCGCATCACCGACGCGTACACCAACATCATGACGGTCAAGCTGTTCTCGCACACCCAGCGCGAGGCCCAGGTGGCGCGCAGCGCGATGCAGGACTTCATCGTCACGGGCTACCGGCAGATGCGCCTGGTCAGCGGCTTCGAGATCGTCAACCACACCCTGTCCATGGGGCTGGTGGCCGGCATGGCCGGCATGTCGCTGTGGCTGTGGTCGCGCGGCGAGGTCGGCGTGGGCGCGGTGGCAGCCTCGATCGCGATGGCGCTGCGGCTGCAGGGCATGTCGCAATGGATCATGTGGGAGATGACCAGCCTGTTCGAGGCCGTGGGCACGGTGCAGGACGGCATCAACACACTGAGCCGGCCACGCACCGTGGTCGATGCGCCGGGCGCCCGGACGCTGCAGGTGACGCGGGGCGAGGTGCGCTTCGAGGACGTGAGCTTCCGCTACGGGCCGGACAAGCCCGCCGTGATCGAGCACCTGAACCTCACGGTGCGCCCCGGCGAGCGCATCGGCCTGGTGGGCCGCTCGGGCGCGGGCAAGAGCACGCTGGTCAACCTGCTGCTGCGCTTTCACGACGTGGCCGGCGGCCGCGTGCTGGTGGACGGGCAGGACATCGCCCAGGTCACGCAGGACTCGCTGCGCGCCCAGATCGGCATGGTCACGCAGGACACCAGCCTCCTGCACCGCTCGCTGGCCGACAACATCGCCTACGGCCTGCCGGACGCCACCGAAGCGCAGATCCGCGCGGCGGCAGAACGTGCAGAAGCTTCAGGCTTCATCGACCAGCTGACGGACCTGCAGGGCCGCAGGGGACTTGCAGCGCATGTGGGCGAGCGCGGTGTGAAGCTCTCGGGTGGCCAGCGCCAGCGTGTGGCGATCGCGCGCGTGATGCTCAAGAACGCGCCCATCCTGCTGCTGGACGAGGCCACCAGCGCGCTCGATTCGGAAGTGGAAGCGGCCATCCAGCAGAGCCTGAACCGGCTCATGGAGGGCAAGACCGTGATCGCCATCGCGCACCGCCTGTCGACCATCGCGGCCATGGACCGGCTGATCGTCCTGGACGGTGGGCGGGTGGTCGAGGAAGGCTCGCACCGCGAGCTGCTGGCCCGGGACGGCCTGTACGCGCGCCTCTGGGCGCACCAGAGCGGCGGCTTCCTCGGCGAAGAATGAGGGAGCAGCCGGGAGACGGGCGTCTCCCGGCGCAGTCTCAACGCAGGCCGAAGAACGACAGAACGGCGATGACGACGACGACCAGGCCAACGATGTAGATGACGGAGTTCATGGTGTATGGGCTGTTGTGTTGAAGACAGCCTCAGCATGATGGGTCGGCCGCGTGGCCGCTGTCGGCGCCCGTCGGCGCCCGTTGTAGGACCGCCAGAGACGTTCAGAGTCCACGCAGCAGGTTCGCCAGTTCGACGGCCGATTTGACCTCCATCTTGTCGAACACGCGCGCACGGTGCACCTCCACCGTGCGCACGCTGATCTCCAGCTGGTCGGCGATGAGCTTGTTGGGCATGCCCTCGACCACCAGGCGCATCACGTCGCGCTCGCGCTCGGTCAGTTCGGTCAGGCGCGTGCGCAGCAGCGTCTCGTGCTGGCGGGCCTGCAGCACGCGCGCCGACTGCACCAGGGCCTGCTCGATGCGGTCGACCAGCGCGTTGTCGGAGAACGGCTTCTCGCAAAAGTCGAAGGCGCCGCGCTTGACGGCGTCCACGGCGGTCGGCACGTCGGCGTGGCCGGTCAGGAAGATCACGGGCAGCGCCTGGTGCAGGCCGCGCGCGACGAGCTGGTCGAACAGCTCCAGCCCGCTCATGCCGGGCATGCGCACGTCCAGCAGCAGGCAGCTGGCCTGCGTCGGCACGAAGCCGGCCTGCAGCCGGGCGTCGAAGGCTTCGGCGCTGTCGAAGCCTTCGCTGAGCAGCCGGCGCGAGCGCAGCAGCCAGGACAGCGCGTCGCGCACGCCGGCATCGTCGTCGACGATGTGGACCAGGGCGTCTTTAGGGATTTGCATGCGATGTCTCCGCCACGGCCGCGGGGCGCAGCGGCATGGGATCGGTGGGGGGTTCGGAATCGGCGGCCTCGGTCGGCAGCGTGAAGCGGAACACGGTGCCGCGCGGCTCGCGCGCCTCGTAGACCATGGAGCCGCCGTGCTGCTCCACCACGGTGCGGCACAGCGACAGGCCCAGGCCCATGCCTTCGGCCTTGGTCGTGAAGAAGGGCGTGAACAGGCGCGCTGCCACCTCGGGCGCGATGCCGCCGCCGCAATCGGCCACGCTGAACTCCAGCCAGCCCTGCGGCCGCGTGGCGCCCGCACGCGTGCCGGCCGGGGCCACGCGCAGCAGCAGTTCGCGCTGGGCCACGGGCGTGCCGTCCATGGCCTGCATGCCGTTGCGGGCCAGGTTCAGCAGCACCTGCTCGACCATGGTGCGGTCGCAGTGCACGCGTGGCAGCCCCGGCGCGAGTTCGGTGCGCACGCGCACCGCGAGCTTGCGCGCCTGCAGGCTCACGAGCGGCCAGATCGCCTCCAGCAGGGCCTGCGGCGGCACGGCCTCGTGCGCCTCGTCGCGGCGCCGCACGAAGTCGTGCACGCTCTTGATCACGCGGCCGGCGCGCTCGGCCTGCTCGGCGATGCGGCGCATGGCCATGGCCATGTCGGCGGCCGAGGCCGGCTCGTGCGCGAGCATGTTCAGCGCGCCGGTGGCATAGCTGGAGATGGCGGCCAGCGGCTGGTTCAGCTCATGGCTCAGCAGCGATGCCATCTCGCCCACGGTGGCCAGCCGCGCAGTGGCCTGCAGCCGCTCCTGGCTCGCGCGCGAGAGTTCTTCCACGCGCCGCTGCTCGCTGATATCCAGGAAGGCGCTCATCCAGCCGGTCTGCACGCCCTGGGCGTTGATCAGCGGCGCCTCGATGATGAGCACGGGAAAGCGGGTGCCGTCCTTGTGCTGGAACACCGACTCATAGCCTTCGCGCGGCGGCATCTTGCCGGCCAGCCGGATGGCCTGGCGCTGCTCGTACTCGCCGATCAGCTCGGGCGGCCAGTAGGGTGCAGGCGCCGATTTGCCCCACAGCTCTTCGGGCGAATAGCCCACCATGCTGCAGAAGGCCGGGTTGACGTAGGTGATGCGGCCGTCCAGGTCGCGCGCGCGCAGGCCGGTCAGCAGCGAATCCTCCATGGCCTTGCGAAAGGCCAGCGCATCGGCCAGGTCGCGCTCGGCACGCTGGCGCCGGCGCATGTCCTTGGCCAGCAGCATGAGCACCGACACCAGCGCGATCGACATGCCCGTGACCAGCGCGGTCATCACGTTGGGCAGCAGGTCCGGCGCGGCGCGCCAGCTGGCCAGGCGCAGCAGGATGGGGTTGCCGGGCAGGTCCAGCAGCTGCTGCGCCGTGAACACGCGCGCGCCGCGGCGCGTGGCGCCGTGCAGCGCCAGCCGCGTGCCGTCGGCCTCGATGAACGAAGCCTCCTGGTAGTGCGGCAGCTGGCGGCCCAGGAACTCGGCCAGGATGTCCTGCAGCGCGTAGGTGGCCAGCACGTAGCCGGTCACGCGGCCATCGGCCTGCAGCGGCAGGCACAGGTCCATGACCTCCATGCCGCGGCCATCGGGTTGCGGCAGGTAGTAGCTCGCCGAATAGGCCGGACCGTTCAGGCGCCGCGCCGTCGCGCAGTTCAGCGTCACGTCACCCAGCGTGTCCTGGCGCGGCAGCAGGCTGAACACCGGCGCGCGGTACGGGGTATCGGCCTCGCCCAGCAGGCGCTGCCCGGCGCTGCGCCATTCCAGCCGCATGATCTCGCGGCGCTCGCGCAGCAGCTCGGCCGCGCGCCGGCCCCAGTCCTCGTGCAGCGGGTCGGCCGCGTGCAGGGCTTGCAGGCTCTGCACGTTGCGCAGCAGGCCGGCGCGGATGTCGGCCACCGCGTCGGCCGTGTCGCGCTCGACCTTGCCCTGCACCTGGGTGGCCTCGTAGCGGCCGGCCAGCCAGACCAGCGTGCCCAGCAGGCCCACCACCAGCAGGATGAGCAGCGACCACAGCGACCAGCGCCGCTGGATGAACTGCGCCCAGCGGCGCAGCAGCGCGGGCACCGCCAGCGTGGTCACAGCAGCCGGTGCTCCAGCGCGGGCAGCTGGCGGCGCGCCTGCGCCAGCCGTTCGGCCTCCAGCGCGCCCAGCACGCAGGCCTGGCCTTCGGCCTGCTCGGCCAGCACGGTGCCCCAGGGGTCGACCAGCATGCTGTGGCCCCAGGTGCGCCGGCCGTTGGCATGCAGCCCGCCCTGGGCCGGCGCCAGCACATAGGCCAGGTTCTCGATGGCGCGCGCACGCAGCAGCGTGGCCCAGTGCGCCTGGCCCGTGGTGTGCGTGAAGGCGCTGGGAACCAGCAGCAGCTCGGCGCCCTGGGCGGCGTAGCTGCGGTAGAGCTCGGGAAAGCGCAGGTCGTAGCAGACCGACAGGCCCACGCGCCAGGCCCGGCCGTCGCGTGCGGTGAGCGTGAACAGCACGGGATCGCTGCCGCGCTCGAGCACGCGCGCCTCGTCGAAGCGCTCGCTGCCGTTGTCGAAGCGGAACAGGTGGATCTTGTCGTAGCGCGCCACGCAGGCGCCCTCTGGATCGAACACCAGCGCGGTGTTGCGCACGCGCTCGCCGCCCGCCGTGATCGGCAGCGTGCCGCCGACGATCCACAGGCCGAGCTCACGCGCGGCGCGTGCCAGGAAGTCCTGGATGGGCCCTGCGCCAAAGGGCTCCTGGATCGCGAGCTTGTCGGTGTCGCGCGCGCCGAGCAGGCAGAAGTACTCGGGCAGCACGGCGAGTTCGGCACCGGCTGCGGCGGCTTCTTCGAGCAGGCCGCGCGCGGCGGCCAGGTTCTCGTGCAGGTCCATGCCCGAGACCATCTGCAATGCGGCCAGCTTCATCGCACGGCTCCCTTCTTGTCGCTGTCCTCTGCCTGGGCGCTCGCGCTGCGCGCGACGCGCTCGATGCGCGGCTCGCTCCAGGTCCCATCGATGTGGAATTGCTGCGTGGCCGCTTCCATGAGCGGGCGGCGCAGCACCCATTGTGCGAGGAAGGTACCCAAGCCGATGGCCGGGTTGATCACCGAGGCCACCAGCGAGGCCGTGCCGGCGTTGATCTCGGGCACCACCACCACGCGCAGGTCCTGCGTTTCCCGGGCGATGTCGGCGCGGCCGTCCATGAGCACGGCGGCATTGACGCCCTTCATCTGCAGGTTGTTGGAGCTGACCACGCCGCGCGCGATCTGGGCGTCGCCGCGCACGAAGTCGAACGCGAAGCCCTCGCTGAACAGGTCGCGGAAGTCCAGCGTGAGCCGGCGCGGCAGGGCCTGCAGGCTCAGCACGCCGAGCAGCCGCGCCACCCCGGCGTCGGCCTTGAGGAACTGGCCGTCGCGCACGTCCAGGTGCAGCTTGCCGGCCATGCTGGGATAGTCCAGCGCCAGCGGCGAGCCGTCCCAGGCCACCGTGCCGTCGAGCTCGCCCTGGCCGCGGCGGAACACGCCGGCCATGCCCAGGCGCGCCAGCAGTGCGCCGGCATCGTCGATCGCGAGCTTGAAGTCCATGGCCGTGCGGCGCCCGGCGCCGCCCGTGCTGCGCGCACCCCATTGGCCCGAGGCCTCGAAGCGCGCCTCGGGCAGGCGCAGGGCCAGCTTGTGCAACTGCCACTCCGCACCCTGGTTCACGGCATTCACCTCGAGCCGGCCGAGCTTCTTGCCGCGCAGTTCGAAGTCGTCCACCACGATGTCCAGCGCCGGCACGCTGGAGGGCTGCTCGTCCAGCAGCGTGGTGACTTCCTCCTCCTCGCCGGCGGCGATCACGAGGCGTTGCAGCCGCGCGTGCACGTTGCCGGGCTGGCTGCCCGTGCCCTGGCGGTACTCGAGCTGGCCGGCCAGTTCGCGCGCGTCGATGCGGGCGCGCCAGGTGCTGCCTTCACGCGCGCCGTCCAGCACCAGCTGGTGCAGGCGGCGGCTGCCCCAGCGCAGCTCCCTGGCACGCAGCGCGAAGCGGTCGGGCAGGTAGCCGGCCTCCACGCCGATGCCGGTCTGGCCCTCGCCGATCACGCCGGACAGCGCCTGCCAGGATTCCAGCGCCACGTCGTCGAGCCGCAGGTCGATGGCCACGCCCTGCGCCGGCAGCGTGGCGGCCTCGCCTTCCGGCAGGCCCAGGCCGATGCTGCCACGCAGCACGCGCGGGGTGGCGCCCGCGGTGTCGCGCTCGAAGCGCGCCTGCAGCACGCTGCCCAGGCCCAGCGTGAGCAGGTCCTGCCGGTGCGCCTGCTGGGGCGCGAGCGCCACGCGCAGCGGCAGCGCGGCATCGGCCGGCTTTCCCAGCGGTGCGGGCAGGTCCAGCGCCAGGCCTTGCAGCGCGCTCTCCAGCGTGAAGGCCAGCGCACCATCGGCGGCGCGCGTGAGGGCTGCGGTGTAGGCGGCGCTGCCGCTGGCGCGCTGGGCCAGCCGGGCCAGTGCGCCGGGCTCGCCGGCCTGGCGCAGGCCCTCGGCCGTGGCCGTGCCCTGGGCACGCAGGGCCAGCGCACCGTTCTGCAGGCCGCCGTCCACGCGGGTCTCGCCACCCAGCACGGTGGTCTGTACGCCGGCCAGGCCGAAGCCGGTCTCGCTGAAGGCCACGGTGCCGCGCGTGCGCGCCAGCTGCGGCGTGCCGGGCTTGAGCTGGATGTCGTTGCCGGCCAGCACCACGCTGCCCTGCACGCGGCTGGCCTGCAGCCGCTCCAGCGGCAGGGCCAGCTGCAGCTTGAGGTCGGCCGCGCCGCTGCCCTGGGCCTGTGCCAGCGCGCCCTCGGTCATCTGCGCCAACGGCGAGGCGGCCACGGCCGCCAGCATGCCCGCGAGCGGGCCACGGCCCTCGGCCCGCACGGCCACCTCGGGGTGTGCGAAATCGGGGATCTCGGCCTCGGCTTTGGCCAAGGCGAAGCCGCCGGCGCCGGCCAGCTGGCCGCGCGCGTTGCGCACCTGCATGCCGTTGCGGTCGAACACGAGCCGGCCGGCCAGGCCGGTCAGCATCGGCCAGGGCAGTTCGCCTGCGTCCTGCAGGCGCGGCGGCACGTAGGCGTACTGCACGTCCTCGACCTCGGCGGCGATGTAGAACTCGCCGAGCTTGGGATCCTTGTAGGGAAAGTGGTCGAGTTCGCCGCGCACCTTGAACTGCACGCTGCTGGCGCGGCCGCGCTGCACGGCATCGCGCACGTAGTGGCGGGCGTCGTCGCCCACGGCCAGCGGCAGGTAGCGGTGCACACGCGTGCCGTCGGCGCGCGTGAGCCTGCCTTCCAGTGCGAGCGTGCCGGGCCCCTGCGGCGCGCCGTCGGTGGGCGCATCGGCCTGGCTCTCCCAGCGCGCCTGCAGCTGGCCGGCGGCGTCGGCATTGGCGAACTGCAGTTCGGGCACCTGCACCGCCAGGCGCGCGCCCACATGCTGCCAGCGCACCAGGCCGTCGAGCTGGGCCATGGGCACGCGGGCCTCCTCGAACACGCCGGGGAACTCCAGCACGCCGTCGGCCAGCGCCAGGCGGGCCTCGCCGCCGCCCTCGGTCAGTTGGAAGTCCGCCGACAGGCCTTCGACGCCAGGCCGGCCCATGGGGTAGTGCAGGTCGGGCTGGCGCGGCCCGGGCGCGCCGGCGGCCAGCGCCAGGTCCTGCACCTGGCCCTGCGCGCGGTAGCTGGCCGGCGCCTCGATGCGCCCGGTCCAATGCGCCTGCAGCTGCTCGATGCGCCCGCGCGGCGCCAGCGCCTGCAGCTCGCTCTGCCATGCGGGCGCCAGCGGCAGGCGGCCGGCGATTTCGGCCAGCGCCGCCAGGTCGATGCGGTCCACGCGCAGTTCGCCCTGGCCCGGCACCCGGCTTTCGCCGCGCATGTAGCTCAGGAACACATCGCCCTGCGGCCATTGCGCGCCCTCGGCCGTGGCAAAGCGCAGCTGCCGCGTCTGCAGCTCCATGCCGCTGGCCAGCTGCCGGCCGCGGATGCGCCCCTGCAACTGCGTGAGCGCCAGCGGCGCCAGGCCCGGTCCCAGGCGCGCGCTGGCGTCGGCCAGGGCCACGTCCAGCTGCCCACCCATGACCTCGCCATGCACGACATCGATCCAGGCCGCGAGGCTGCCGCGGCCGGCCAGCAGTTCCACGTCGCGCGCCACGCCGGGTGGCAGCTGGGCGCGCAGCTGCGCGAGATCGAGCTGCGGAAACTCGGCGTAGACCGGCCCATCCCATTCGCGCCAGTTGCCGCGTCGCGGGTTCAGCAGCGACTGGCGCATGGCCGCGCGCAGGCTGAAGCGCTGGCCCCAGTCCGCGGGCGGCGTGGCATCGAAACGGATGCGGTGGCCGCGCGCGCCGTTGCGGATGACGAGGTCGGCATCGGCCAGCTCCACCGTGGGCAGGCCGGCGCGCTCGTCGGTCCAGCGCACAGTGGCCTGGCGCACGGCCAATTCGCGCTGCGAGAAGACCCAGTCGGCGGCAGGACTGCTGCCGCCCGCCCCTTCGGACAGGGGGATGCCCGCCACCAGCAGGCGTCCGTCGGCGCTGCGGCGCAGATCCAGCACCGGCCCGTCGACCACGAGCTGCTCGAAGCCCAAGCGCACCAGCGAGCGCGGCGACAGCAAGGCAGAAACCCTTGCCAGACGCAGGCCTTCACGGCCCTGGGTGTCGCGCAGCACCACGTCGGCGAGCTCGAAACTGGGCAGGATGCGGCCGGAACTGGCCGTGATGGCGCCGATGCGCACCTCGGCGCCGAGCGCGCGGCTGGCGGCCGCTTCGAGCTGCGGACGGAATTCGCCGATACGCGGCACAATCCAGCCGTGCAACGCCCCCCAGGCGAGGCCAACGACCACCCACACGCACAGAACCAGACCCAGCACCCAGGGCGCCAGGACGGCCGCCAGCCTGAGCAGGCGTGAAGGTCGTGGCGTCGGAACAGTCATTGCAAGCTAGATCGGCCAGGAATTATGACCCGCGACCCCGGCACCGGTTCCGCCCTCCCCCGTGACCCTTTGTTAACGCCATTCCTTCCCGAATCTCCTGCCGCGGCCCCGGTGCCGACCTTGCATTCGCGCTTCGTGCAACGCCTGCGCCGCCGCTACGCCGCCGAACTGGCGCTGCTGCCACCGGGCCCGCCGCGCAAGGCCGCCATGCAGGCCACGCTGGCGCAACTGCTGGCGGGCGGCCATGGCCTCAGCGCCGCGCTGCGGGTGCTGCGCCAGCTGGTCATGGAACGGCTGGTGGTGCTCGATTGCGAGCAGCGCGCCGAACTGGCGGTGGTGACCACGGCCGTGACCGAGCTGGCCGAACTGGCCTTGGACGAAGCCCTGCTGCAGGCCGAGCGCGAACTCGACGAACGCCACGGCATGCCGCGCACGGCGGACGGCCGGCGCGCCCAGCTGTGGGTCATCGGCATGGGCAAGCTCGGCGCGCGCGAGCTCAATGTCTCCAGCGACATCGACCTCATCTACATCTACGACCAGGACGGCGAGACCGCCGGCACGGCCGACGGGCGCGGGCGCATCAGCAACCACGAGTACTTCTCGCGCGCCATCAAGACCGTCTATGCGCTGGTCGGCGACACCACCGAGCACGGCTTCGTGTTCCGCGTGGACCTGGCATTGCGTCCCCATGGCAACTCCGGCCCACCGGCCGTCTCGCTCGGCGCGCTGGAAGACTATTTGCAGGTGCAGGGCCGCGAATGGGAGCGCTTCGCCTGGCTCAAGAGCCGCGTGGTCGCACCGCGCCGCTGCGTGCAGGACGGCTCGGCCAGCGAGCTGCGCAGCGTGGTGCTGCCCTTCGTGTTCCGCCGCTACCTGGACTACAACGTGTTCGAGGCGCTGCGCACGCTGCACCGGCAGATCCGCGAGCACGCCGCACGCCGCGCCGCCGGCCATCCCGAGCGTGCCAACGACGTCAAGCTCTCGCGCGGCGGCATCCGCGAGATCGAATTCATCGTCCAGCTGCTGCAGGTGGTGCGGGGCGGCCAGTTCCCCGAGCTGCGCACGCGCTCCACGCTGGACGCACTGCCGCGCCTGGCGCGCGCCGGGCTCATGCCCCAGGCCACGGCCGAGGCGCTGGCCCAGGCCTACGTGTTCCTGCGCCGCGTGGAGCACCGCATCCAGTACCTGGACGACCAGCAGACCCATGTGCTGCCCTCGGGCGACGAGGACCTGGCCTGGATCGCCGAGACCATGGGCTATGCCTCGTGCTGCCCCTTCCTGTCCGAGCTGGACCAGCACCGCGAGTTCGTCGCGCAGGAGTTCGACATCCTGCTTGGCGGCGACGCCAAGCCCTGCAAGGGTAACTGCAAGGGCGGCCCCAAGGCGCAGGGCCCGGCGGTGCCGGACTTCGACGCCGTGCTCGACCGCCTGCCGTCCGACTTCCGCCAGCGCATCGAGGCCTGGCGCGAGCACCCGCGCGTGGCGGCGCTGCGCGACGAGAGCCGCGGGCGGCTGCTGCGCCTGGTGCAGCGCACGGCCGACTGGCTGCGCGACGCGCATCCGGGCGAGGGCATCGATGCCACGCACCGGCTGCAGGGCGCGCTGCGCTGGACCGACTGGGTCGAGCCGCTGCTGCGCCGCGAAAGCTACCTCGCGCTGCTGCTGGAGCGGCCGGCCACGCACGAGCGCCTGCTGCGCCTGCTGGGCGCGGCACGCTGGCCGGCGCGCTACCTGCTGCGCCACCCCGGCGTGATCGACGAGCTGGCCTCGGCCTCGATGCTGTCCGAGCGTTTCGAGCCACAGGCCTTCGAGCGCGAACTGGAGGAGCGCCGGGCCTCGCTGGCCCGTACCGGCGAGGACGACGAGGAGGAACTGCTGAACCTGCTGCGCCGCGCCCACCATGCCGAGACCTTCCGCACGCTGGCGCGCGACGTCGAGGGCCGCCTCACCGTGGAGCAGGTGGCCGACGACCTCTCGGCCCTGGCCGACACCATGTTGCGCGTGACGGCCCGCTGGTGCTGGCAGCGCCTGAAGAACGCGCACCGCGCCGAGCCGCAGTACGCCATCATCGGCTACGGCAAACTGGGCGGAAAGGAACTCGGCTACGGCAGCGACCTGGACATCGTGTTCGTCTACGAGGACGAGGACGAGCGCGCGCCCGAGGCCTACGCCGCCTTCGTGCGCAAGATGATCAACTGGCTGACCGTCAAGACGCGCGAGGGCGATCTGTTCGAGATCGACACCGCGCTGCGCCCCAACGGCAACTCGGGCCTGCTCATCACGAGCTTCGAGGCCTACGCCAACTACCAGAAGGGCCGCGGCAGCAACACCGCCTGGACCTGGGAGCACCAGGCCATGACGCGCGCGCGCTTCGTGGTCGGCATGGATGCGCTGCAGCCGCGCTTCGACGCCGTGCGCAGCGCCGTGGTCACGTCGGCGCGCGATGCGCAGGCACTGCGCAGCGAGATCGTGGCCATGCGCGAGAAGGTGCGCGCGGCCCATCCCGTGCGCGGCGAGAAGTTCGACCTCAAGCACAG
This sequence comes from Pseudorhodoferax aquiterrae, assembly GCF_014652235.1. Taxonomy (GTDB): domain Bacteria; phylum Pseudomonadota; class Gammaproteobacteria; order Burkholderiales; family Burkholderiaceae_C; genus Pseudorhodoferax; species Pseudorhodoferax aquiterrae. The sequence continues at coordinate 477,472 of NZ_BMYK01000004.1, read as the reverse complement.
CCCGGGTGGCATGGTCGATGCCGAGTTCGCCGTGCAGTACCTCGTGCTGTCGCAGTCCGCCCGGCATGCCGAACTGATCGCCAACGTTGGCAACATCGCACTGCTGCACCGCGCCGAGGCCTGTGGCCTGCTGCCCACCGGCGTGGGCCATGCCGCGGCCGACGCCTACCGCGAGCTGCGCCATCTGCAGCACCGTGCCCGGCTGGACGAAGCCTCGACCCAGGTCGACGCCGCCGACGTGGCCGGCGAACGCGACGCCGTGCTGGCCCTGTGGCACGCCGTGTTCGACTGAACATCCGAAGGTAGCCCCATGGTGACCACCGCGCCGCTGACCGTCATCGGTTCCTACATCTCGCCCTATGTGCGCAAGGTGCTGGCCGTGCTGGAATACAAGGGCCTGCCCTATGCCATCGACCCCATCGTGCCGTTCTTCGGCGACGAGCGCTTCGCCCGGCTGAGCCCGGCGCGGCGCGTGCCGGTGCTGCTCGATGGCGAGCTTGCGCTGGCCGACTCCACGGTGATCTGCGAGTACCTGCAGGACAAGCACCCCACGCCCGCGCTGTGGCCCGACGACACCGTGGCGCGGGCGCGCGCAAGGGCGCTGGAGGAATATGCCGATTCGGTGCTGGGCGAGGTCTTCATCTGGCGCTACTTCAACCAGCTCGTGATCAACCGCTTCGTCTGGAACCAGCCCGTGGACGAGGCCGTGCTGGCCAAGGCGCGCGATGTGGAGATCCCGGCCGCGCTGGACCACCTCGAGGCCCTGCTGCCCGCCGACGGCCTGCTGTTCGGCCCGCTGTCGCTGGCCGACATCGCGGTCGCCACCTTCTTCCGCAACCTGGGTTTTGCGCGCTACCAGCTGGACGCCACGCGCTGGCCGCGCACGGCCGCCTTCGTGGCGCGCGTGCTCGCCCTGCCCTGCTTCGACACCCTCGCGCGCTTCGAGCAGATCTGCACGCGCACGCCGATTGCGCAGCAGCGCGCGGCGCTGATCGCGGCCGGCGCCCCGGTCAGCGCACAGACGCTGGGCCGCGCCGATCCGGTCAAGGGCGTGCTGAGCAAGTAAGCGCGGCACCCCTTACCGATGCCGTCCTCGCAAGACTTCCAAACGCTGCGCCGCACCCGGCGCTGCTCCGAGGGCATCGCACGGATGCTGCAGCGTGGCCAGGGCGGCCTGCGCCGGGAACCGATCAGGCCCGGCCGCGCAACAGGTCCTTGACCGAACGCAGCCCCAACCGCCGGAACGCGCGGTACTGCAGCGTGCGCACCGTGCTCAGTGCCACGCCCAGGTCCTGCGCCGCCTCCTTGGCCGTGCGGCCGGCCGCGAGCCGGTCCAGTACCTCGCGCTCGCGCGGGCTTAAGCGCAGCAGCGCGCCCGCCAGGCCGGCGGCCACCGGGGCGCCGGCCGCCACCACGCGGCCATGCGCGGCGGTCGCCTCGGCCAGCAGCGTCGCATGCGCCTCCAGCAGTGCAAAGTCCGCTGCCGCGAAGGCCGGCTGGGCGAGGCTGCGGTAGCAGCTGATGGCCGCACGCTGCCCGTTGGGCGAGAGCACCAGCACCGAGGCGCGCTCGCGGATGCCCACATCGGTGTAGCAGGCCGCACGGTAGGCCGCGTCGGCCAGCTCGTCGCCGCGGTGGTGGCCCAGCCACAGCTGGGCGCGTGCGGGCCGCTTGCGCGCGGCCAGCCAGACCAGCATGGGGTCGACGCGGTCGAAGCGCTCGGCGACGTAGCGGCCGGCCGTGCGCTCGGCCGTGTCGCCATAGCTGCTGGCGGCCGACACGGTCTCGATGCGGCCACTGGCACCGACCGCGAACACGGTGCAGAAGGTCACGGGCAGCAGTTCCTGCAGGGCCGCGAGGTAGTGCGCCGCGAGCCGCGCCGTGCCCACGCCGGCCAGCACGCCGCCGACCACGCGGGCGGCCAGCGCCCGGTCGGTGGGAGGGATGCGCCAGCGTTGCATGGTGGGGGTTTGTCCTTGTCATCAGAAGTTACTACACACGGCGGCGCGCCGGCTCCTGACAATCCCGCCATCGCGCAGAACCGAGGAGACAGACATGCCCGCGCCCGAGCCCCCGCCGCCATCCGTCGGCGCCTTCCACTACACCCGCCATGCGCCGCGGCTACCGGCGCTGCAGGACGGCCGGGAGACCCGCCGCCATGCCGTGGCCATCGCCGGCGGCGGCCCGGTCGGCATGGCACTGGCACTGGGGCTGGCCATGCAGGGCGTGGCCAGCGTGCTGCTGGAGGCCGACGACACGGTCTGCACCGGCAGCCGGGCGATCTGCGTCTCGCGCCGCAGCCTGCAGATCCTGCAGCGCCTGGGTGCGCTCGAGGCCTTCCTGGCCAAGGGCCTGCCCTGGACGGCAGGCCGCAGCTTCTACCAGACCACCGAGGTGCTGCGCTTCGCGATGCCGCACGACGCCGGCCACAAGCTGCCGCCCATGCTGAACCTGTCGCAGTACTACATCGAGCAGTTCCTGCTCGACGCGATCGACCGCTGCAACGCCGCCACGCCGGGTCGGATCGACCTGCGCTGGGGCACGGCCTTGAGCGGCTTCGCGCAGCAGGCCGACGGGGTGCAGCTGCAGGCGCGCAATGCGCTGGGCCACTACACGCTCGATGCCGACTGGCTGGTCGCCTGCGACGGCGGCCAGAGCTTCGTGCGCAAGGCGCTGGGCTTGGAACTGCACGGCGCGGCCTACGAAGGCCGCTACGTGATCATCGACATCGAACTGCCGAGCCGCCACCCGGTCGAGCGCCGCGCCTGGTTCGATCCGCCCTGGCACCGCGGCGGCACCGTGCTGATGCACCCCCAGCCCGACGACATCTGGCGCATCGACTACCAGCTGCGCGCCGGCCAGAGCACCGAGGAGGCGCTCACGCCGGCCGCCGTGCAGGCCTTCGTGCAGCGCCACCTGGACGCCATCGGCGAAGGCCACCTGCCCTGGAAGCCGGTCTGGACCTCGGTCTACCGCGCCGGCGCGATGACGCTGGGAAGCTACCGCCACGGCCGCGTGCTGTTCGCCGGCAATGCGGCGCACGCCATGCCGATCTTCGGCGTGCGCGGACTCAACTCGGGCTTCGACGACGCCGACAACCTGGCGTGGAAACTCGCGCTGGTGGCGCAGGGTCGGGCCGGCCACGCGCTGCTCGACAGCTACTCGCAGGAACGCATCGCGGCCTTCCACACCAACGCCGAGAGCGCCATGCGCAGCACCGAGTTCATGTCGCCGCCCTCGCGCGGCTTCGAGCTGCTGCGCGAGGCCGCGCTGTCGCTGGCCGAACGGCACCGCGGCATCGCCCAGCTCATCAACCCGCGCCAGACCGAGGCCGTGCGCTACGTGGACTCGCCGCTGTCCACGCCCGACACCCACGCCATCGCCGGCCCGCTGCCCGGCGAGGTGCTGGCCGACCGGCCGCTGCCCGGCGGCGGCCACCTGCTGGACCACACCGGCCCGGGCTTCGCGCTGCTGTGCCGGCCCGCGCATGCCGCGGCGCTCGCGGGCGATGCCGGGGCGCTGCCGCTGGCGCTGCTGCCGCTGCAGAGCGACGACGGCCCCACGCTGCTGCTGCGCCCCGACGGCCACGTGGCCGCGCGCTGGCCCGGGCTGCCGCCAGCCGGCGCGCTGGCCCGCGCCCTCGCGCGCGCCAGCTGCATCCACCACGACGAGGAGACCACCGCATGAACACCGCCCACGATCCGCTGCCGGCCGCGCTCGCCGCCTGCCCGCCCGGCATGGCGCACACCGAATGGCAGGCCCGGCTGCAACTGGCCGCCTGCTACCGCATCTTCGACTTCTGGGGCTGGAGCGAAGGCATCTACAACCACATCTCGCTGCGCGTGCCGGGACCCGAGCACCACTTCCTGCTCAACCCCTTCGGCCTGCACTACAGCGAGGTCACGGCCTCCAACCTCGTCAAGGTCGACCTGGACGGCCGCCTGCTGTCCGACAGCCCCTGGCCCATCAACCCGGCCGGCTTCACGCCGCACGCCACGCTGCACCGCCACCTGCCGGGCGCGCAGTGCGTGATGCACACCCACACCACGGCCGGCATGGCCGTGGCCTGCAGCGCCCAGGGCCTGGAAACCACGAACTTCTACGCGGCCCAGCTCAGCGACCGCGTGGCCTACCACGACTTCGAGGGCATCACGCTGCACGCCGACGAGGGACCACGCCTGCTGGCCAGCGTGGGCGAGCGCCAGGCCGTGGTCCTGCGCAACCATGGCCTGCTGGTCTGGAGCGAGACCTTGCCCAAGGCGCTGTACACGCTGTGGGCGCTGCAGCGCGCCTGCGAGGTGCAGGTGGCCGGCGCGGCGCTGGGCCCGCGCCAGCCCATCGGCGAGGCCGTGCGCCAGGGCTGCGTGGAGGATGCGCGCCGCTTCCTGGGTGGCGCGGCCATGGGCCAGGACCTGTTCGCCGCGATGCTGCGGCGCATCGACCGGCTGGACCCGTCATGGAAGCAGTGAGCCGCGCCCTGCCCGCCGACGCGCGCGACCGCCTCTACGCGGCCTGCGCCCAGGCCATCACCGAGGCCGGCCCGGCGCGCGAGGCCCTGTTCCTGGCCCGGCTGGCGCTGCTGCTCATGGAGCAGGTCGGCGACGAGGCGCGCTGCCGCCAGGCGCTGGCCGAGGCCTTGCACGCGCTGCCCCTACCATCGCTGTCCGCCCACGAGAACGGAGACTGACCCCCATGCAACGACGCCACCTTCTGGCCACCCTGGCTGCCACCGCCTTCGCCACGCCGGCCGCCCACGCCCAGGGCAGCGACCAGCCGATCCGCTGGGTCGTGCCCTACCCGGCCGGCGGCGGCACCGACGTGCTGGCGCGCACGCTCTCCGAGGCCATGCGGGGCCCGCTGGGCCAGAGCATCGTGGTCGACAACCGCCCGGGCGCGGCCACCAACATCGGTGCCGAACTCGTCGCACGCGCCAAGCCCGACGGCCTGACCATCCTGTCGGCCGACAACGCCGTGCTGGCCTTCAACGAGCACCTGTTCGCCAAGCTGCCCTTCCACCCCGAGAAGGACTTCAGCTACATCGGCGCGATCGGCCGCTTCCCGCTGGCGCTGGTGGTGCACCCGGACTTCCCGGCCAAGACCTTCGCCGAGTTCCTGGCCCATGTGAAGGCCAACCCGGGCAAGGTCAACTACGCCTCGCCCGGCAACGGCTCGCCGCACCACCTGGCGATGGAGCTGTTCAAGAACCGCACGGGCAGCTTCCTCGTGCACATCCCCTACCGCGGCGCGGCCCCGGCCATGGCCGATGTGATGGGCGGCCAGGTGCCCTGCATGTTCCTGGACCTGGCCTCGGGCCTGTCGGTGATGCAAAGCGGCAAGGTGCGCGTGCTGGCCATCGGCTCGGCGCAGCGCAGCGCGCTGCTGCCCGGCGTGCCCACACTGGCCGAGGCCGGCGTGAAGGACAGCGAGGTCTACGCCTTCCAGGGCATCCTGGGGCCGGCGGGCCTGCCCGCGCCCGTGGTGGCGCGGCTCAATGCCGAACTGAACAAGTCGTTCCAGACCGCGGCCGTGCAGAAGCGCTTCGCCGACATCGGCATGGAGGCGCTGCCAGGCACGCCCGCGCAGTTCCTGGCGCTGGCGCGGGCCGAGTCCAGGCGCTGGGGCGCGGTGATCCGGGCGGCGGGGATTCGGTTGGATTGAGGACGCCGCGGAGCCACGGCGCCCCGTCATCCCGCTACGGTGCGGCGCCGCGGTCCTCCGCCAGCTCCGCGCTGAATGCCGCGGCCTGCGCGACGACCCAGGACTCGAACGCCGCCACCACGGACGACACCGGGCGGTGGCTGGGGTAGAACAGGCAATAGCGTTTCTCGTGGCGGATGGGCAGGTCCAGCGGGATGGCGAGTTCGCCGCGGCGCACGTCGTCCTGGATGTAGAAGCGCGGCACCAGGCCCGCACCGAGCCCGGCCTTGGCGGCGTCGATCACGGTGGAATAGAGCTCGAAGCGCATGGCCGGCGCCACGCTGCCCGGCGTGCAGCCCGCCAGCGCAAACCAGCGCTGCCACGCTTCCGGGCGCGAACGCTTGACCAGCAGCGGCACCTGCGCGAGGCGCGCTGGATCGCGCAGCGCCTGCACATCGTGGTGGCGCGGGCTCACGACCGGCACGACCTCTTCGTCGAACAGGTGGACCTTGTGCACGCCTTCCCAGGAACCGTCGTCGAAGTGCAGCGCCGCGTCGAAGGGCGTGCCACGGAACAGGAACGGGTCGGCACGTTCCCCGATGTTGACGGAGATGCGTGGATGCGCGGCCCGGAACGCGTGCAGGCGCGGCAGCAGCCAGCGCGCGGCGAAGGTCGGGATGACCGCCAGTTCCAGCACGCCGCCGCCGTCCTTGCTGTGCATGAGGGCCAGGGTCTGGGCCTCCATCTCGTCCAGGCCGGGCCGGATGGCGGCAGCGTAGCGGGCGCCGAGTTCGGTCAGCTCGACCTGCTTCTTCTCGCGGCTGAACAGGCGCACGCCCACGTAGCTTTCCAGCGTGGCGATCTGGCGGCTCACGGCGCTCTCGGTCATGTAGAGCTCGGCCGCGGCACGTGCAAAGCTGCCGTGCCGGGCCGCGGCCTCGAGGACGGACAGGGCGATCGTGCTGGGGATCTTGCGCTTCATGCGCGCGGATTGTCGCGCCGCGCGCGGCCCCGCAGCGGGCCGCCGCGGGTCAATCGACGGACTGGATGTTCGCGGCGCGGACGACGCTGCCCCAGCGCGCGTACTCCGCCTGGATGAAGGCGCCGAAGTTCTCGGGCGTGATGTTGGTGGCCGTGTAGCCCATCTCGGCCATGCGCGCGCCCACGCGCGGATCGGCAGCCGCCGCGACCAGTTGCGCGCGCAGGGCCTCGACCACGGCGGCCGGTGTCTTCGGCGGTGCCAGCACGCCGAACCAGGTGTCCGCATCCACGGCGTAGCCCTTCTCGGCGAGCGTGGGCACGTCCTTGATGCCCGCGAAGCGCTGCGGCGAGGCGATGGCGTACAGCTTGAGCTTGCTCTGGCTCGCCATGGCCAGCGGCGTGGGCACGAAGCCGTACTCCACGTCGCCGGCCATGACCGCGTTGAGCACGGGCGCGGCACCGCCGTACGGCACCGGCAAGGCCCGAAATCCGGGCGCCTTCGAGCGCAGCAGTTCCATGGCCATCTGCGAGGTGCTGCCCGGCCCCCAATGGGCGTACGTGACCTCCTTGGCCCTGGCCCGCGCGATGACCTCCTGCAGATCCTTCGCGCTGTTGTCGGCGCGCGAAGCCAGCACGAAACCCATCTTCGCAATCAGCGCCACCGGCGCAAACCGGGCCGGGTCGAACTTGACCGCGTTCCTGTAGACATGCGGCGCGATCGAGATGAAGTCCGCGGCCGCGAACAGCAGGGTCTGTCCGTCCGGATGGGCGCCGTAGACCAGGTTGGTCCCCAGGATGCCGTTCACGCCCGGACGGTTCTCGATCACGATGGGCTGCCCCAGCGCGTTGCCGACCTGGCTGGAGACCAGCCGTGCCAGCACGTCCGTGCCGCCGCCCGCGGCATAGGGCACGGTCATCTTGACGGGACCGGCGGGCACCCACTTCGCGGCGGTCTGCGCCCCGGCGGCACCGGACAGGCCGGCGGCTGCGCCCCAGGCCATGGCCTTGAGCGCAGCGCGGCGCGTGGCGCCGTGGTCAGGAATGTTCATGGTGTCTCCTTGTGCATTTCGACGTGTTCCAGGCAGCTCAACCGGACGACGCCGCGGCCAGCTCCCCGGCGATCTTTCCGAAGACCGCGCCGCGCAGCACCGAGGTCGCGCCCGTGTAGACCTGGTGGTACAGGCCGGTGGCTTCGCCGGCCGCGTACAGGCCGGGAACGGGGCGCCCGTCGGCATCGACGACCCGGGCCTGGCTGTCGGTCTTGATGCCGCCGTAGGTGAAGCAGATGCCGGCCATGATCGGATAGGCCATGTAGGGCCCATCCTTGATCGGGCGCGCCCAGTGGGACTTGGGGGGCTCCAGGCCCCGGGTGGCCAGACCGTCGGGCCGCAGCGGGCTGAATTCGCCGTTTCCGCATGCCGCGTTGTAGGCCTGCACGGTGCGCTCCAGGCCGGCGGCGGAGATGCCGCAGGCCTGGGCCAGGGCCGCGATGCTGTCGGCCTGGATCGGCGGCTGGTCCGTGCGGATGCTGCGCTTCCAGTTCGGCACGTCGTGGATGCGCTGGTCGAACACCACCCAGGCGATGCCGTCGGGTTCGTCCTTGATCGCGCGGGCGATGTGGTCGTAGTGCACGTCCACCGGGCCGGGCGCCTCGTCGGTGAAGCGGCGGCCCTGCCGGTTCACGAGGATGCCGTAGGGAAAGTTCATGACCAGCGCCTCGGGCGCGGGCGAGCGCGGATCCAGCGGCTCGGCATGGAAGGAGCTGAAGTCGCCGGCCGGCGCCGCGCCGAGTTCCAAGGCCAGGCGGATGCCTTCGCCCCTGTTGTAGTAGCCGCCCCGCGCCACCGGACGGAGGTAGCGCGCCGTCGGACCGATGTAGCGCGTCATCATCTCCGGGTTGCCCTCGAATCCGCCCGACGCGATCACGACCGCACGCGCGCGCAGCGTGATGGCGGTGCCCGCCTCCACCCCCGCAGCAACACCCACGCGCAGCCATCCTTCGGCATCACGCCGCGACAGCGACAGCGCGGTGGTGTGGAAATGCAGCACCACGCCCTGCGCGCGCGCATGCGCCTGCAACGCCTCGATCATCGCCAGGCCACCGCCGACCGGCATCAGGCGCGGCGCGGCCGCCGTGACGAAGTAGGTGGGCAGGGCCGCGAAGCGGATGCCGTAGCCCTTGAGCCACTGCACCGTGGGGCCCGCGCCGCCCGAGAGCGTGGCGACCAGCTCCGGATCCGGCATGCCGTGGGCCTTCACGTAGCCGGGCCACTGTGCATATGGACCGGATGCCTCGGCGACCACGTTCGGATCGATATGGTGGCCCGCGTTGGCGACCAGCAGTTCCTCGAAGTCGTCGCTGACCTCGTGCTCGTTCTTCATGCGCAGATAGGACTCGGTCCAGCGCGTGTTGCCGCCGAACTCCCCGGGTGGCGAACGCTCCAGCACCGCCACCTGCGCACCGCGGTCCGCCGCCGCGCATGCCGCGGACAGGCCGGCGATGCCGCTGCCGATGACGAGCACGTCGTACGCCGTGCCGTCCTTTGGAATCTGGTCCATGGTGTCTCCCGCTCCCTCTTGGTGGCGCCGTTCGGCCGTGTCAGTACTTGCGGATGAAGGGATCGGGCATCTGCAGGTCGCTGGAGATCCAGACGCTCTTGACCTCCAGGAACTCCTTGACCGCCTCCACGCCGCCCTCGCGGCCCAGGCCGCTGTTCTTGAATCCGCCGAACGGCGTCGTGAAGCTCGTGGAGCGGTAGTTGTTGACCCACACCGTGCCGGCGCGCAGTCGCTCGGACATGACCATCGCCCGGTGCAGGCTCTGCGTCCAGACGCCCGCCGCAAGGCCGAAGCGGATGTCGTTGCCGATCCGCACGGCGTCCGCTTCGTCCTTGAAGGGGATCACGGACAGCACCGGCCCGAACACCTCCTCCTGTGCGATGCGCATGCCGTTGTGCACGCCCGTGAAGATGGTCGGCTCGACGAACTGCCCCGCCCCATAGCCCGGGCCCGAACGGGAACGCCCGCCCTGCACGCACTGGGCGCCTTCGGCCTTGGCGATCGCGATGTAGTCCATGACCTTGTCGAACTGCGGACGCGTGGCCACCGGTCCCATCTGCACGCCCGGCTCGGCGGGATTGCCCAGGCGGGCGTCCTTGCAGATCTCCAGCAGACGCGCGACGAAGCGGTCGTGGATGCTCTCCTGCAGCAGCAGGCGCGAGCCGGCCATGCAGGTCTGCCCGCCGGCCGAGAAGATGCCGGTGACCACGCCGTTGGCCGCATTGGTCAGGTCGGCATCGTCGAACACGATGTTGGGCGATTTGCCCCCCAACTCCAGCGTGCAGCGCTTGAGGTGCTGCGCGGCCTGCACGGCCACCCGCCGCCCGCCTTCGTCGCCGCCGGTGAACGCCACCACGCCCACCGCGGGATGCGCGACCAGGGGCTCGCCCACGTCCTTGCCCAGCCCGGTCACGACGTTGAACACGCCCGCCGGGAACCCGGCCTGCTCGAACAGGCGGGCCAGCAGGAACATGGACACCGAGGTGTGCTCGGAGGGCTTGGCGACGATGGTGTTGCCCGCGCACAGCGCGGGCGCCACCTTCCATGCCGTGAGCAGCAGCGAGGAGTTCCAGGGCGTGATGGTGGCGACCACGCCCACGGGTTCGTAGCGCGTGTAGTTGAAGACCTTGGGCTTGTCGATCGGCACCACCGCACCCTGGATCTTGTCGGCCAGGCCGCCGTAGTAACGGAAGTACTTGGCGGTGTAGCGGACCTGGCCCAGCACCTCGCCCAGCAGCTTGCCGTTGTCCCGGCTCTCGGCCGCCGCCAGCTGTTCCGCGTTCTGCTCGATCAGCTGCGCGAGCCGCACCAGCAGCATGCCGCGCTCGGTGGCCGACAGGCGGCTCCAGGGGCCGTGGAACGCGGCCTCGGCCGCGCGGCAGGCACGGTCGACGTCGCGCGCATTGCCCTGCGGCACGCGCGCCCAGGGCGCGCCGGAGAAGGGGTCCAGTGCGTCGAAGTAGCTGCCGGAGTCGGGCTCCACCCACTGGTTGTCGATGAAGAGTTGGTACGTTTGCATGGTGTTCGCCTTCCGTCTTGTCCGGTGCCATCCGGGGTTGCGGGCAAGTATCTGGCGCACGCCGCGCGCGGAAAACCGAGAAGTTCGAAAGTGAAACTTGCGGTCTTGGAAAGATCGCTCGGGCACCGGCGCGGCGCGGTGCCCTGGTCCGGCGCAAGGGCTTGGCCCGCGTCCGTAGAATCCGCGCCCGGGTGGGTGCCGCAGGGGCATGCCAGGTCTTCGCGCAGGTCGGGCCGCCGCGCGGTCTAGCCCTGCCCGTCCCATGTCCGACCCCACGATCCAGTGGATCGCCGCCGCGCTGTTCGCCATCGCGCTGGCCCACACCTTCGCCGCCAAGCAGCTCGAGCGGCTCTCCCACCGTTTCCCGCGCCATGCCGGCCTGTTCCACCTGCTCGGAGAGGTAGAGGTGGTGTTCGGCTTCTGGGCCATGGTGCTCATCGCCGTTCTCGCGCTGGCCGCGGGCGGTCCCCAGGCGCTGGCCTATGCCGAATCGCGCAACTACACGGAGCCGCTTTTCGTCTTCGTCGTGATGGTCATGGCGGCCTCGCGCCCCATCGTGCGCACCGTGGCGGCGCTGGTCGACCAGGCGGCGCGGCTGGCGCCCGTGCCCACGCCCATGGCGACCGCCTGGCTGGGCCTGGCGGCCGTGCCGCTGTTCGGCTCGCTCGTGACCGAGCCCGCGGCCATGACCATCGCGGCGCTCATGCTCGCGCCGCAGATCTTCCGCCGTGAGGTGCCCGAGGGCGCGAAGTACCTGGCACTGGGCGTGTTGTTCGTGAACGTGTCCATCGGCGGCACGCTCACGGCCTATGCCGCGCCGCCGGTGCTCATGGTGGCCAGCGCCTGGCAATGGGACAGCCTGTTCATGCTGCAGAACTTCGGCTGGAAGGCCGCGCTGGCGGTGCTCGTCAATGCCACGGTGGCCACCTTCGTGCTGCGTCGCTTCCTGCGCGCGCAGAGTCCCGGCACGGCGCCCGCGCCGGCCGCCAAGCCGCTGCCGGCCGCCGTGGTGCTCGTGCACGTGGCCCTGCTCGCGGGCGTGGTGCTGTTCGCCCACCACCCCGTGATCTTCCTCGGCCTGTTCCTGCTGTTCCTGGGCTTCACGCAGGCCTATGCCCAGCACCAGAGCCCGCTGATTCTCAAGGAGGCACTGCTGGTCGGCTTCTTCCTGGCCGGGCTGGTGGTGCTGGGCGGCATGCAGCAGTGGTGGCTGCAGCCCATCGTCTCGGGGCTGGAGCCGCTGGCGCTGTTCTTCGGCGCGCTGGGGCTCACGGCCGTCACCGACAACGCGGCGTTGACCTACCTGGGCTCGCTGATCGAGGGCATGTCCGACCCGGCGAAGTACATGCTGGTGGCCGGTGCCGTGGCCGGCGGGGGGCTGACCGTGATCGCGAACGCGCCCAACCCGGCCGGCGTGGCCCTGCTCAAGCGCGGCTTCGCCGACGAGACCATCAGCATCGGCGCCCTGGTGCTGGGCGCACTCGGGCCGACCGCGGTCGCTGCCGCGGCCTTCCTGCTGCTCTGACCTACAGGGCCAGGAATGCGCGCATGCGCGCGAGTTCTTCTTCGAGCCCGCGGCGGAACGCGGCGGCCCGCGGCGGTCTGCCCGCCACGTAGCCGAACTGCGCCTGCAGCACGCCCCCCACGACCGACAGGTTGCCCCAGCCCACGATCTGCTCGTGCCACAGCAGCGGCAGCGCGTAGTAGCCGAGCTGGCGCTTGGGCGCCGGCGTGTAGGCCTCGAAGCGGTAGGCCCAGCCCCAGAACAGTTCGAAGCGGCGCCGGTCCCAGACCACGGGGTCGAACGGCGTGAGCAGGCGCACGCCGTCGTCGGTCCGCCAGCGCGCAGCGGCGGGGTTCTCGGTGGCCGGCCAGTACCAGTCCACGCCGTCAACGCGCGCGCGCGCCAACCGCGCTCTAACGCGCGCGAGTGCGGCGGCGCGCTCGGCCGCCCATTGCGGCGTGCCGCCACGCAGCAGATGGCTCAGCAGCTGGCCCAGGCTGGCGGCCGGCAGCGGTGCGTACTTGGCCACGACCACATCGATGAGGGCGTCCATGCGCGCGGCGATGGCCTGGGCGTCGTCGGGCGGCAGGCCGGACACACGCACGGCGTAGACGCGCGTGCCGCCCTCGCGCCGCAGCACGCGCAGCTGGCCGCGGTAGTGCATGGCGTCGAGCAGCTGGGTGCTCGCGTTGGAATGGCCGCCGAACCAGTTGCGCGTGCGCCCGTGGGCGAACTGCGCCTCGACCTCGCGCGGGTGCACGGCGCCGCGCTCCTGCACGAAGGCCAGCACGGCGGCGGCCTGCAATGCGCGCTCGGGCGTCCAGGTGTCGCGCGCGCTGCGCGGGTGCATGAGGTCGGCATGCGCGCGAGGCAGAAAGCCGTAGTTGACGAAGAAATCCTCTTCGATGCCGAGCCGGGCGTAGCGCCGCTCCAGGTCACCGGCGCGGTAGTCGCGCACGCGGTGGCGCAGCGTGAGGTCCTGGGCGCGCGCGGGCGCGCGGATCGGGTCGGCCTGCACGAAGCCCAGGCGGGCGATGGCGCGCGGCAGCGTGGTGGGTGTGAACAGCGTGCGCGCGATCGCGTGGCGGCGCAGCTGCTCCAGGGTGGGGGCGGTCGGCATGCCGGCATCATGCCGCGGGACTTTGCGCCCTGCTTCAGAATGCCCCGACCATGACCGACCCGCACCACGCCCCCACCACGCTGCTGGCCGAATGCACCCGGGCCTCGCTGGCCCTGCTCGAGGCCAACTGCACGCCGCACGGCATCCTCGCGGCCAGCCGCACCCAGGCGGCCGAGGCCCGCCGCTACACGCGCATCTTCGGCCGCGACGCCGCCATCTGCGTGATGGCCATGTGCGGCAGCGGCGTGCCGGCGCTGGAGCGCGGCGCCGTCGCCAGCCTCGATGCCCTGGCCGCGCAGCAGGCGGCCAACGGCCAGATCCCCAAGTACGTGGACCCCGATGGATTGGACGCCGACTTCTGGTACCTGGGCTGCATCGACGCCACGCTGTGGTGGCTGATCGCGGTGGACCACGTGCGCCGGCACGGCACGGTGGGCGCCACGCACTGGCAGGACGGCGTGCAGCGTGCCATCGGCTGGCTGCTCGCGCAGGAGCACCAGACCTTCCGGCTGCTGCAGCAGAACGAGGCCAGCGACTGGGCGGACATCATGCCGCGCTCGGGCTATGTGCTCTACACCAACGCGCTGTGGTTCGAGGTCAAGCGGCGCTTCGGCCTCGCCGACGCGCAGGCCACGGCGCACCACTTCAACCACCTGTTCAACCCGTTCCAGCGCGACCTGCCCACCTACCACCGGGCTCGCCTGCTGCGCCACTACGCGCGGCGCGGCCGGCGCGATCCCGGCTTGTACCTTTCGTTCGTGAACCTGGCCGTGGTCGGCGACGAGGGCGACGTGTTCGGCAACGTGCTGGCCCTGCTCTGCGGCCTGGCCGACGAGACCATGGCCGCGCGCATCGCCGACACCATCACGGCCGCGCAGGCCGACCAGCCCTACCCGGTGCGCGTGGTGCTGCACCCGCTCACGCGCCAGCACGACCTGTGGCGCCGCTACATGGAGCGGCACCAGCAGAACCTCCAGCACCAGTACCACAACGGCGGCATCTGGCCCTTCGTGGGCGGCTTCTGGGCGATGGCGCTGGCACGCCTGGGGCGTACGGAACAGGCGCAGGGCGCGCTGCTGCGGCTGGCGCAGGCCAATGCCGCGCACGGCTGGCGCTTCACCGAGTGGTTCCACGGCAGGACGCTGGCACCGCGCGGCATGCCGGGCCAGAGCTGGAACGCGGCGGGCTTTCTGCTCGCGCAGCGCATGCTCGAAGGCGGTGCGGCCAGCTGGTAGCGGCACATCAGATTGCCTTCATCTGCGGCGCGTCCAATGCAGCCATGCCGCGGAACGGGTCTGCGGCACAGCACCAAGGAGTACCACCATGCGCCATTCCCTCACCGCCGCCGCCCTCGCCGCCATGCTGCTCGCCGTGGGCGCCGCCCAGGCCCAGCCGGCCGCCGGCTACACCGGCCCCAGCACGGCCGCGCAGCCGGCCCGGGCCGGCCAGCACGGCAGCTACGGCGGCCCGAGTTCGGTCCCGCTGGTCACGGTCAAGCAGTTGCTCGAGACCGGCAAGGACGAGCAGCACGCACGCCTGCAAGGCCGCATCGTCTCGCACGATGGCGGCGACAAGTACACCTTCGCCGACGACAGCGGCCGCATCACGGTGGAGATCGACGACGACCGCTTCCCGCCCGGCCAGACCATCGGCGCCGAGCAGCGCGTGGAACTGGTCGGCGAGTTCGACAAGGGCCTGCGCAAGCGCGAGTTCGAGGTCGACCGCATCACGCTGGTGAACTGACGCCGCGGCATGCCCTATAAACCGGGCATGCCCCAGAACATCCTCGACGACCTCGACGCCACCGCCCTCTCGCAGGCCCTGCACGCCGGCCAGCTGACCTGCCTCGAACTGATGCAGGCCACGCTGGCCCGCATCGCCGCGCGCAACCCGTGCTTCAACGCCATCGTGAGCCTGCGCGATCCCGAGGCCCTGCTGGCCGAGGCCGACGCGCACGACGCCTTGCTCGCGCGCGGCCAGTCCAAGGGCTGGCTGCACGGCATCCCGCAGGCCATCAAGGACCTCTCGGCCACGGCCGGCATCGCCACCACGCACGGTTCGCCGCTGCTGGCGCACCAGGTGCCGCGCGAGGATGAGTTGATGGTCGCGCGCATCAAGGCGGCCGGCGGCATCGTGATCGGCAAGACCAACACGCCCGAGTTCGGGCTGGGCTCGCACACCTTCAACGAAGTCTTCGGCACCACCGGCAACGCCTGGGACCCCACGCGCTCGGCCGGCGGCAGCAGCGGCGGCGCGGCCGTGGCGCTCGCGCAGCGCATGGTGGCCGTGGCCGATGGCTCGGACTTCATGGGCAGCCTGCGCAACCCGGCCGGCTGGAACCACATCTTCGGCATGCGGCCCAGCCAGGGCCGCGTGCCGCAGGTGCCGGCCACCGATGCCTGGCTCGCGCAGCTGGGCACGGCCGGCCCGATGGCGCGCACCGTGCGCGACCTCGCGCGCATGCTGGACACCCAGGCCGGCCACGACGTGCGCGCGCCGCTGTCGCTGGACGATGGCGCCCGCTTCGCCGAAGCCCTGGGCCAGCCCGCGCGGCCCGCACGCATCGCCTGGCTCGGCGACCTGGGCGGCTACCTGCCCATGGAGGCCGGCGTGCTGGACTGCTGCGAACAGGCGCTGGGCCGGCTGGCCGCGCTGGGCTGCGTGGTCGAGCCCACGGCGCTCGGCACGGCGCCCGAGCCGGTCTGGGACGCCTGGCTCATCTGGCGCCGCGTGCTCGTGGGCGCGCGCATCGCGCCGCTGATGGCGCTGCCGCAGGCGCGCGAACGCATCAAGCCCGAGGCGCTGTGGGAATACGAGCAGGGCCAGGGCACCAGCGCCGCGCAGTTCATGGCCGCCAGCGGCCGGCGCACGGCCTTCTACCAGCACCTGCTGGGCCTGTTCGAGCGCCACGACGTGCTGGCCCTGCCCAGCGCCCAGGTCTGGCCCTTCGCGGCCACCGAGCGCTGGCCCACGCAGATCGCGGGCCGCGCCATGGACACCTACCACCGCTGGATGGAGGTGGTGATCTACGCCACCTTCGCGGGTCTGCCGGCCATCAGCATCCCGGCCGGCTTCGGCCCGCAGGGCCTGCCCATGGGCCTGCAGCTGATCGGGCGCCCGCGCGACGACGCCGGCGTGCTGCGCCTGGCCGCCGCCTACGAGGCGGCCGAGCAGGCCCTGCTGCGCCGCACGCCGCCGAGCCGCGCTGACGCATCGACCTAGATCGCACCGAGCCAGCAGGCGCGCTGGATCGCCGCCATCTTGTTGTCCGCGCCGAGCTTGGCCATGGCGTTGGCCATGTGGAAATTGACGGTGCGCTCGGAGCATTCCATGCGCTCGGCGCTGGCGCGCGCGGTCAGGCCGTCGAAGGCCAGCCGCAGGCATTCCTCCTCGCGCCGCGTCAGCGGGCTCCAGGCCGCCACCAGCGCACTGCGCAGACTGGGCCAGAAGCCCTGGGCCAGCCAGGCCAGCGCGGCAACCTGGCTGCGCTGGTGCAGCTCGCCCGAAACGAACAGGAAGCAATCGAAGCTGCGCCCGGCCGGCAGTCCGAAGCTCACGCGCACCACCGCCTGCATGCCCAGGGCCAGCCAGGCGCGGCGCCATTGCGCATCCACCTCGGCCTCGGGCTGGTGCGGCTGCGCCAGCCGTTGCGAGGCCGCAGCCGGCATGCCATGCCGCCGCGGACCTTCGCCGAAGTCGGGACTGCGGGCCAGCGCATAGGCGGCCTGCTGGGCGCTGAGCGGGTAGACGGCCAGCACGCGGCGCTCGGACGGCTCACCGTGCAGTTCCGGCCCCAGCACCACGATGGCGCCCACGTCCTGCGCTGAAAGCGCGTGCAACCACTCCCGCAGGAGTTCGATCAAGGAGCGACTGGCAGTTCTGACAGGTGAGCGTGACGACATGGGAAAACCTTGCCGTGACAATACCACCGGCACTTTCCAGGACCCACCTGTCCCCTCTCCATGAGCCTTCCGCTGTTCCATTGCCCCGGCAGTTTCTCGTTCCTGGACGACGACCCGGACTACCTTCAGATGCTGGCCCTCATGCTGCCCGGCCACTGGAATGTGCGCCTGCACACCAGCGTGGACGAGTGCCTGGGCCTGCTGCAGCAGGAATCGGCCGTCTGGGAAGACGACGCCTGGGCGCAGCAGCAGATCATCGACCGCTGGCGCCAGGGCGCCACACCGCTGCTGCCGCAGGTGCTGGCCTACTGGGCCGGCCCGGTGCGCGCGCGCTACGCGCTCACGCACGCCTGCATCGTCGACTACTCGATGCCGCAGATGAACGGTCTGGACGCGCTCGCCGCCCTGAGCGACTGGCCCGGCCTGCGCGTGCTGCTGACCGGCCAGGCCGACGAGCAGATCGCCGTCGATGCCTTCAACCGCGCGCTGATCGACCAGTTCCTGCCCAAGCAGGATCCCGACGTGGCGGCCCGCCTGCTGACGGTGTTGCGCCACATGCCCTCCAACGCCAACACGCGCGCCTCGCAGATCTGGCGCGGCACGCTGACGCCGGTGCAGAACGCGCAGCTGCGCGTGCCTTCCACGGCGCGCGCGCTGCAGCAGCTGCTGGACCAGCATGGCTTCGTTGAGCATGTGGTGCTGGGCGACCCGTTCGGCGCGCTCGGGCGCACGGCCGCCGGCGCGGTGGGATGGCTGCAGCTCGAACCGGTGTCCGGGCTGGAGGAGCTGGAGCAGCTGGCCGAGGCCGCGGGGCTGGACGCCAGCGCGCTGGACGACATCCGGCACGGCCGCCGTCTCGTCGACCTGGAACTGGGCCAGGCGCTGGGGCGCGGCGCGGTGCCGCGGCTGGAGCCGGCCTTCCCGATCGGGCTGGACGGCAGCCTGATCGGCGCGCTGTTCATGCTGGAAGCGGCGCACCAGCCGCCGGCCGAGAGCAGCTACGCGGCCTGGCTCGCGCGCCAGCCCGAGCGCCAGGTCAGGCGCTGAAGCGGGCCACGCTGCGCGCGCGGGCCTTGGCGGCCTCGTCGTCGCGGTTCTTCGGCTCGGCCGTCGTCACCAGCTCCGCGAGCAGTTCGCTGGCCGCGGCCGCCACGGCCTCCACCGCCCGCGCGAAGGCGGCCTCGTTCGCCTTCGACGGCACCGAAAAGCCCGAGAGCTTGCGCACGAACTGCAGCGAGGCCGCGCGGATCTCCAGTTCTGTCGCCGGCGGCTCGAAGTTGAACAGGGTCTTGATGCTGCGGCACATGGCGCTCCCCCTGACTCAACTCTGCCGCCAGGGCAGGCCGCGGTAGCGCCAGCCGCCCTTGCGGTTGCGGTGCGCATCGGCATCGGGGTCCCCCTCGAAGCCTTCGAGGATGTTGTAGGCCTCGATGCCCAATTCGGTCGCGCGCTTGGCCGCGGCCACCGAGCGCACGCCGCTACGGCACAGCAGCAGCACCTTGCCGCCCGGGGGCACGGCGGCGCGCAGCGCGCTGTCGAAGTCCGGGTTCAGCGCCATGCCGGGCCACTGCTTCCAGGCCACGGGCACGGCGCCGGGCACGAAGCCCACCCACTCGCGCTCGGCGTCGGTCCGCACATCCACCAGCACGGCCTGGCCATCGGCGAACCACTGCGCCGCGAGTGCGGGTGAGACATCCCCGGCGTAGCCCTCGGCCGGGCGCGGCGCGGCATCGGCCACCGCCGGCGCGGCGCCCAGGCCCGATTGCAGGTTGGCCGGCACGGCCTCGTCCATGCGCTGGGGGCGGGGCAGGTTGAGCGCCTCCATGATGGCCACGAACTCGGCCTCGCTCTTGCCGGCCACGCGCGGATTCGACCGCTTCTCGGCCCCGATGGTCGTGTGCGTGCGGCCCTGGTAGTCGTGGCCGGGCCAGACCATGGTGGCATCGGGCAGCTGGAACAGCACGCCGGTGATGCTGCGGTACAGCGCCTGCGCGCTGCCCGACTGGAAATCCGTGCGGCCGCAGCCGCCGATCAGCAAGGTGTCCCCCGTGAACACATGGCCATGCCACAGGTAGCACATGCTGCCGGCCGTGTGGCCCGGCGTGTGCAGCACGCGCAGGCGCTGCTGGCCGAAGGCGATCTCCTCGCCGTCGTGCAGCTGCACGGCCGCGGTGGCGATGCCGCAGCCGGCCGGCGCGGCGGTGCGTGCGCCGGCGTGCTCGGCCAGCAGCCCGGCGCTGGTCACGTGGTCGGCATGGGCATGCGTCTCCAGCGTCCAGGCCAGTTGCAGACCGCGCTCGCGCAGCAGCGCCAGGTCGCGCTCGAGCTGCGCGTCCACCGGGTCGATGATCACGGCCGCACGCGTGGCCGGGTCGGCCAGCACATAGGTGTAGGTGCTGGAGGCGGGGTCGAAGAGCTGGATGGGGTCCATGGCATGCGAGGGTGGTTGTATCTACGCCAGTGTACGTAGTGGTATTCCCTGTCGGGGACATTCCGTGTTGGCCCGGGTTGTCAGATGACCCAACATCCACGCGCCTTCTTCGACAACCACTGGAGACACACCGATGACCCAAGCCAAACCCTCTGCTGCGCCGCGCCGCCGCAACCTGCTCAAGGGCGCCGCCGTGGCCGCGGGTGCGATGTCCGCGCCCATGGTCAGCCAGGCGCAGACCACCACGCTGCGCTTTCAGAGCACCTGGCCGGCCAAGGACATCTTCCACGAATACGCGCAGGACCTGGCCAAGAAGATCAACGACATGGCCGGCAACCGCCTGAAGATCGACGTGCTGCCGGCCGGCTCGGTGGTGCCCGCGTTCCAGCTGCTCGACGCGGTCAGCAAGGGCACGCTGGACGGCGGCCATGGCGTGATCGCCTACTGGTACGGCAAGAACTCCGCGCTGGCGCTGTGGGGCTCGGGCCCGGGCTTCGGCATGGACGCCAACATGGTGCTGGCCTGGCACTACTACGGCGGCGGCAAGGCGCTCGTCGAGGAGATCTACAAGAGCCTGAACCTGGACGTGGTCTCCTACATGTACGGCCCCATGCCCACGCAGCCGCTGGGCTGGTTCAAGAAGCCCGTGGCCAAGGCCGAGGACATGAAGGGCCTGAAGTTCCGCACCGTGGGCCTGGCGGTGGACGTGTTCACCGACATGGGCGCGGCCGTGAACCCGCTGCCCGGCGGCGAGATCGTGCCTGCACTGGACCGCGGCCTGATCGACGCGGCCGAGTTCAACAACGCCTCCAGCGACCGCGTGCTGGGCTTTCCCGACGTGGCCAAGAACTGCATGCTGCAAAGCTTCCACCAGAGCGGCGAGCAGTTCGAGGTGCTGTTCAACAAGGCCAAGCTCGACGCGCTGCCGGCCGAGCTCAAGTCCATCATCGACTACGGCGTGCAGGCCGCCAGCGCCGACATGAGCTGGAAGGCGATCGAGCGCAACTCCAAGGACTACGAGGAACTCAAGAAGCAGGGCATCAAGTTCTACAAGACGCCCGATGCGATCCTGCGCGCGCAGTTGGCGTCCTGGGACAAGGCGGTCGCGGCCAAAGCCAAGGACAACCCGATGTTCAAGAAGGTGCTGGATTCGCAGCGCGCCTTCGCGCAGCGCGCCGGCCAATGGCACAACGACTACACGGTCGATTTCAAGATGGCCTACAACCACTACTTCGCACCGAAGAAGAGCTGATGCGTCGCTGATGCTGCCGTGACAGGGCGCCCCGAGCGGCGCCCTTGTCGTTCCTGGATTTTGAGAACGGTGCCATGCAGAAGCTACTCCTCGCGGTCGACGCGATCTCCACCTTCATCGGCAAGACCGCGGCCTGGGCCGTGGTCGCGCTCACGGCCCTGATCAGCTGGGAGGTGTTCTCCCGCTACGCGCTGAACAACCCGCACGCCTGGGTGCTGGACGCGCAGATCATGCTGTACGGGACCTTGTTCATGCTGGCGGGCGCCTACACGCTGGCCAAGGGCGGCCACGTGCGTGGCGACGTGCTCTACGGCTTCTTCAGCCCGCGCGGCCAGGCCGGCGTGGACCTCGTTCTCTACATCGTGTTCTTCCTGCCCGGCGTCCTCGCGATGGCCTGGGCCGGCTGGACCTACGCGCAGGAGTCGCTGGCCATCCGCGAGCAGACCTTCTCGGCCACGCCGCTGCCGCTGTACCCGTTCAAGTTCGTGATCCCCGTGGCCGCGGCGGCGCTGCTGCTGCAGGGCCTGGCGGAGATCGCGCGCTGCGTGATCTGCCTGAAGACCGGCGCCTGGCCGCCGCGCGGCGACGACGTGCAGGAGGTCGACGTCGACAAGCTCAAGGAGATGGTGCACGTGCAGGACGCCGACATCGCCGCGCTGGACCGCGAGCTCGCAGCCAAGCAAGGGAGCACCTGAATGCGCAAGGAACTGTGGTTCGGCTTTTCCATCATGGGCCTGGTGCTGCTGGCCATCGTCTGGATGCTGCTGGGCGTGGACAGGGTCACGCACGGCCACCAGGGCCTCTTGATGCTGTCGCTGGTGGTCATCGCCATCATGCTGGGCTTTCCCACGGCCTTCACGCTGATGGGCATGGGCATGATCTTCACCTGGCTCGCCTACGACGGCGACATCCAGCGCACGCTGGACCTCATGGTGCAGGCGGCCTACAAGAGCATGGCCAACGACGTGCTGATCGCGATCCCGCTGTTCGTGTTCATGGGCTACCTGGTCGAGCGCGCCAACCTGATCGAGAAGCTGTTCAAGAGCATGCACCTGGCGATGGCGCGCGTGCCCGGCTCGCTGGCCGTGGCCACGCTGGTCACCTGCGCCATCTTCGCCACCGCCACCGGCATCGTCGGCGCCGTCGTCACGCTGATGGGCCTGCTGGCGCTGCCGGCCATGCTGCGCGCCGGCTACAGCACCTCGATGGCGGCCGGCGCCATCACGGCCGGCGGCTGCCTGGGCATCCTGATCCCGCCCTCGGTGCTGCTGATCCTGTACGGCGCCACGGCCGGCGTGTCGGTGGTGCAGCTGTACGCGGGCGCCTTCTTCCCGGGCCTGATGCTGGCCGGCCTGTACGTGGTGTACGTGATCCTCATGGCCAAGATCAAGCCGCAATGGGCGCCACCGCTGTCGGCCGAGGAGCGGCGCGTGGAGCTGCCCGCGCTGACTCGTGCCTTGCCGGCCGACACGGCCAGCCATGCCCCGGCCCGCCTGCTGCAGGCGCTCAAGGGCAAGCGCAACGCCGACGTGCCGACGGGCTACGTGCTGCGCCAGCTGGCCCTGGTCGTGCTGCCGGCGCTGCTGTTCGCGCTGCTCGCCATCGGCAGCTGGCGCGCCGTGACGACGGTCGAGGCCGAGGCGCAGTACGACATCCAGCCGATCGGCGCAGAAAGCAGTGGCGCGCCCGCCGAGGGCGGACTGCAGGAGCCGCCGACGGACGGCGGGCTGCAGGAGCCGCCGTCCGAGGGCGGGCTGCGGGAACCGCCAACGGAAGGCGCCGTGCAGGAGCCGCCCGGCGCCGAGCCGCCGGCCGTCGCGGCCGCCGAGCCGGCCAGCGCACCGACGGCCACCACGGCGCAGGCCACCGCCGAGCGCAAGGCTGCGCCCACCTGGTGGTGGGTCAGCTTCGCGGTGCTGGGCGCGCTGCTCGCACTGTTCTACCTGTTCCTGAGCTTCGCGCGGCTGGAAATCTTCAAGATGCTGCTGGCATCGTTCTTCCCGCTCGTGGTGCTGATCCTCGCGGTGCTGGGCTCCATCGTGTTCGGGCTGACCACGCCGACGGAGGCCGCCGCCATGGGCTCGCTGGGCGGCTTCCTGCTGGCTGCGGCCTACCGGCGCCTGAGCATGGACGTGGTCAAGGAATCGGTCTACCTCACGGCCAAGACCTCGGCCATGGTGTGCTGGCTGTTCGTGGGCTCGGCCATCTTCTCGGCCGCCTTCGCGCTGCTGGGCGGGCAGGAACTCATCGAGAAATGGGTGCTGTCCATGAACCTCTCCAAGCTGGAGTTCATGGTGCTCTCGCAGATCGTGATCTTCCTCCTGGGCTGGCCGCTGGAGTGGACCGAGATCATCGTGATCTTCATGCCCATCTTCATCCCGCTGCTGGACCACTTCGGCGTGGACCCGCTGTTCTTCGGCCTGCTCGTGGCGCTGAACCTGCAGACCGCCTTCCTGTCGCCGCCGGTGGCGATGTCGGCCTTCTACCTCAAGGGCGTGGCGCCGCCGCACGTGACCTTGAACCAGATCTTCGCCGGCATGATCCCGTTCATGGGCATCCAGATCCTCGCGATCTTCCTGCTCTACCTGTGGCCCGAGATCGGCCTGTGGTTGCCCCAGACCTTGTACGGACGGTGACACGGCCGGCGCCGCCCTGCGGTCAGAATGCGCCGCAGGAGGTCATGCCATGTTCAAGGCTCTGGTGATCGAGAAGGACGACGCCGGCTACCGTGCCGGCGTGCAGCAGGTCGACGAGGCCGCGCTGCCCGACGGCGAGGTGCTGGTGCGGGTGGAGTACTCCACCATCAACTACAAGGACGGACTGGCCATCACGGGCAAGTCGCCCGTGGTGCGCAAGTTTCCGCTGCACGCGGGCATCGACTTCGCCGGCACGGTCGAGGCCAGCGAAGACGCGCGCTTCAAGGCCGGCGACCGCGTGGTGCTGAACGGCTGGGGCGTGGGCGAGACGCACTCGGGCGGCCTGGCGCAGAAGGCGCGCGTCAAGGCCGACTGGCTGGTGCCGCTGCCCGAGGGCCTGACCACGCGCCAGGCCATGGCCATCGGCACGGCCGGCTACACCGCCATGCTGTGCGTGCTGGCGCTGGAGCGTCACGGCCTGGCGCCCGGCATGGGCGACGTGCTGGTCACGGGCGCCAACGGCGGCGTGGGCAGCGTGGCCATCACGCTGCTGGCCGGGCTGGGTCACCGCGTCGTCGCCTCCACCGGCCGCACCGGCGAGGCCGCGCACCTGCAGGCGCTCGGCGCGGCCGAGGTGATGGACCGGGCCGAACTCTCGGCGCCAGGCAAGCCGCTCGGCAAGGAGCGCTGGGCCGCCGTGGTCGACTCGGTCGGCAGCCACACGCTGGCCAACGCCTGCGCGCAGACGCGCTACGGCGGCGCCGTGGCCGCCTGCGGCCTGGCGCAGGGCCTGGACTTCCCGGCGTCCGTGGCGCCCTTCATCCTGCGCGGGATCACGCTGTACGGCATCGACAGCGTGATGGCCAAGCCCTCGGTGCGCATGCCGGCCTGGGAACGGCTCGCGCGTGACCTGGACCTGGCGAAGCTGGACGCGCTCACGACCGAGATCGGTCTGGATGAGGCCGTGCAGGCCGGCACCGACATCCTGGCCGGCCGCGTGCGTGGCCGGCTCGTGGTCGACGTCAACCGTTGAGTTGGCGTCGCCGCAGCGCCAGCGCCGCCAGTCCCGCGAAGAGCAGCGCCGCCGCCGGCGGCTCGGGCACCTCCTGTGTGAGCGGCGTCTGCGTGCCGGTGAAGCGGCCGTCGCCCGTGAAGGCGACGCCGGTGACGAAGGCCGTGGTGTCGCCAGGGTCCAGGCCGGCGCCGGCCTCGATGCCGGTGACGCGGAAGCGGTCCACGCCCGCCAGTCCGAAGTCGAAGGTCCTGCCGCCCAACCAGTCCGGCGCGACCAGCCACCAGTCGCTACCGTTCCACAGCCACAGGTCGTACAGACCGTCGCCCACGTCGCTGGGCAGCACCACGCTGCGGAAGTTCGGGTCGCCCGCGCCGATCTGGTAGTCGTAGCCGACCGCGACCAGCGGATCGATGTAGTAGGTGGTGTTGACCGCCACGGCGAAATTGAACTCGAAGGCGCCGTCGGCCCGCACCGCGGGCAGCTGCACCTGTTGGCCGCCGGTCTCGGTCGGCGTGAACTCCGCATAGACCCGCGCCACGGATTGCAGGTTGCTGTTGTTGGTGCGTGTGCTGCCATCGCGCGTCTGCAGCGCCGAGATCTCGATGGTGTACTGCTTGCCGAATTCGAAGGCATAGCCGGGCACCGTGAAGTGCGCCGGATCGACCGTGTAGCTGGGCGTCTGCAGGTCGCGGCTCATGACCTGGCCGTTGCTGAGCGGGCCCTTGCTCGGGTCGTTGTTGACGAGGCTGCGGTCGAAGATGTTCACGCGGTAGCCCTGCACCTGGTCCTGCGCGGGCGGCGTCCAGCTGAAGGTCGGCGCCGCGGCCGTGCCGGCCAGCGCGATGCTGTTGACGAAGCCGATGGGCCGCGCGCCGGCCGGCAGTTGCACCTGGGCGCTCGCGCTCTCGTTGCCCTTGCTGAAGCGCAGCGTCCAGGGCTGGAACAGGTTGGGGTGCAGCGCGCCGCTGGTCGGCAGCGTCAGGTAGCGCGAGAAGAAGTTGGGAATGCTGGGACCGGGGTTGGCGTTGACCGTGCGCTCGACCAGACCCCCGCCGAACACGTCGATGGTGCTGGCCACGCCGCTGATGCCGGCCGGGCTGCCGGTGGCGCTGTCCACGACCGAGTTGGCGCCGAAGCGCACGTAGGCGCCTTCGAGAAAGCCCAGCGTGTTCTGCGCACGCGTCTCGAAGTTCATGAACGGGGTGGTGATGACGATCTCGGCCTGCGCCGGCACGGCGGCCGCAAGGCACAGGCCCGCGAGGGCGAAGCGGACAGATGACGGCATGGGCGACTCCTTGGATGGGGAGCCGCCATCACACCAGGCGGGCAGGCCCGGCGCATCGTCAGGTTTGACGAGGCGCAGCGCAGATGGGCGTCAGTCGCCCGACGGCTCGCGGCGCGCCGGGGGCACCGAAGCTCGGCCCAGGGTCAGCACCAGCGCACAGGCCAGCGCGAACAGCAGTGCGCCGAACGGGGGCTCCGGCATGCGCCAGCCGAGAGCAGCAGCCGGCACCTCGGGCAGCAGCACGACCGCGGCTGTCGCGCTGGCGAACAGCAGCAGGCAGCAGAGGGACACAAGGCGGGTGATGGACATGCCGCGATGAAACCACCATTGCGAGCCCATCGCATCTGCAAGATGGTGGAAGTTATGTGTTTTGAGCGCCGGCATGACCGCAGTCACCCCGCCAGCCAGCGCGCTGGCGCCGTCACCGCCCTGCTGCAACCCTTCGTTCTCAGCGATGGCTGGCCGCGCTGCATCGCACGACGCCTGCGCAGCCGGCCATCAGCCGGCGAACCAGCGTGCCGGAACGATCACGAGCGCGGGGAACAGGACCATCAGGAACATCAGAATGAACTGCGCGACCATGAAGGGCCAGACCCCTTTGGTCACCTGGTCCATGCTGATCTTGCCGACGCCGGCCACGGTGTTGAGCACCACGCCCACGGGCGGCGTGATCAGCCCGATGGCGTTGTTCATGATGAACAGCACGCCGAAGTAGACCGGATCGATGCCCGCGGCCTTGACGATGGGCATCAGCACCGGCGTTAGGATCAGGATGGTGGGCGTCATGTCCAGCGCCGTGCCCACGACCATCACCAGCAACATGATGGCGGCCATCAGCACACGCGGGTTGTCCAGCAGCGGCTGCAGCAAGGAAACCACCTGGTCGGGCAGTTGCGCCACCGTGATGAGCCAGGCGCTGACCATGGCGCCGGCCACCAGGAACATGACCACCGCCGTGGTCTTGGAGGCCGCCAGGAACAGGCCGAACAACTGGTTCAGCTTGAGTTCCCCGTAGACGCAGACCGACACCACCAGCGCGTACACCGCGGCCACCACGGCGGCCTCGGTCGGCGTGAACACGCCGAACTTCAGGCCGACGATCACGATCACCGGCAGGCCGAGCGCGAACAGCGCGTCCTTGAATGCCAGGAAGATCTCTGCCCTGCTGCGGCGCGGCTGCGGCTGCACGTTCTCGCGCCGGCTCAGGATCCACCAGGTCACGCACAGCGCTACGCCCAGCAACACACCGGGCACGATGCCGGCCAGGAACAGCTTGGAGATGGACACGTTGGCCGCCACGCCGAAGATCACGAAGCCGATGGACGGCGGGATCACGGGCGCGATGATGCTGGCGGCCGACAGCAGGCCGGCCGAGCGCGCCTTGTCGTGCCCGGCAGCCACCATCATGGGCAGCAGCAGCGCCGCCAGCGCAGCGGCATCGGCCACGGCCGAGCCGGACAGTGCGGCCATCATGATGGCTGCGGCGATGGACACGTAGCCCAGGCCGCCCCGCACGTGGCCGACCATGGTCATCGCGAACTGCACGATGCGGCGCGACAGGCCGCCCGCGTTCATGATCTCGCCGGCCAGCATGAAGAAGGGCACGGCCAGCAGCGGGAAGCTGTTGGCCCCCTCGAGCAGGTTCTGCGCCAGGATCTGGGCATCGAACATGTCCAGATGCCACATCAATGCGGCACCGCTGGCCAGCAGCGCATAGGAGATCGGCACGCCGATGGCCATGGCGGCCAGCAGTGCGCCCACGAAAATGAAGATGGTCATGTCGGCGAGTCCTCAGAAGCTGTGAATGAACCGATCGCGGCCACGACGGGGTGCGCCGGGCCGCAGGCGTAGGCGCAGGCCGCCGCCCGGGCTCGTGCCCGGGCAAGGCCTGCAACGCCCGCATGTGGCCTGGCGCGCCCCGGCCCGAAGGGCGAGGCCCTGGGCGCGGCGATGGTGCTGAACACCACTGGCCATCGGGCCTCGCGTGGTCGTGAGGGGTTCGTTCACAGCTTCTCAAGCCTTTGCGTCGCCGTGCGGCACGTCTTCGTTTTCGGTGATGTTCACGAGCTCAGCCTCGCTCATGCGGCCCGTCACGAGCCGGAACAGCTGCAACAGCAGCACCGGGACGGACAGCACCGAGAACACCAGGCCGCTGGCATAGAAGTAACCCATGGAGGCTTCCATGACGGCGCTGGTCGAGGCCCAGTTGATCTTCACCTGCTCGTACGAGCCGCGAAAGACCAGCCATGTCAGAAAGAGCATCAGCAGCAGCGTGAGCAGCAGGCACAGCTTCTTGCCGCCGGGCGGCAGCCTGGAGATCAAGGAATCGGTGCCCAGGTGGGCACGTTCGTTCAACGCCACGACGGCGCCCAGGAAGGTCATCCACACGAACAGCCAACGCGACAGTTCTTCGGACAGCAGCAGGCCGGAGTTGAAGCCGTAGCGCATCACCACGTTGCCGAACACCAGCACCACCATGACGGCCATGCAGATCACCATGAGCCACTGCAAGCCCTTGAAGAGCCCGTCGATCGCGCGCTGCACGGGCTCAGGCCTTCTGGATGCTCTGCGCCAGCGCCACGACGCCGCGCAGGCCCAGAAGGTACGACATCGGGCCCAGGCCCTGGATCGTGGCCTTCACCGCCGGCGAGATGATGGAATGGGCACGCCAGGTCTCGCGCGCGGCGATGTTGGACATGTGCACTTCCAGCACCGGGAACGGCATGGCCTTGATCGCATCGTGCAGCGGCACGCCGTGCTGGGTCAGCCCGGCCGGGTTGACCAGCGCGCCGGCGGCCGTGTCGATGTGCGCGTGCAGGAAGTCGACCAGCGCGCCTTCGTGGTTGGACTGCAGCGTGGCCAGCTCGACGCCGAGCTCGCCGGCCAGCGTGGCCAACTGCTCGTTGATCTGCGCCAGCGTGGTGGTGCCGTAGATGTGGGGTTCGCGCCGGCCGAACAGGTTCAGGTTGGGGCCGTGCAGGACGAGGATCTTCATTTCTTGTGTTCCGGAGCGCTTGGGGACTTCACTTGCGGACCTTGGCCAGCTCGTCGTTGTAGAGCTTGACGATGGCGGGGTCGTAGCTGCTGGCGAACTTCTCCAGCACCGGCTTGACGATGGCGCCCATGCGGGCCTGCTCGGCCGGGGCGATGGTGTTGTACTGCATGCCCTTGGCCTGCAGCTCGCCCACGGCCTTCTGCGCGGCGGCGCGGCTGACCTGGCGCTGGTAGCGGCGGGCCTCGTCGGCCGCTTCGTGCATGGCCTTCTGCTCGGCCGGCGAGAGCTTGTCCCAGAAGCGCTTGCTGACCAGCACGATGTTGGCGGCGTAGACGTGGTTGGTGGCGCTGACGAACTTGTTCACCTCGAAGAACTTGTTCGACAGGATCACGGCGAAGGGGTTCTCCTGGCCGTCCACGGCCTTGGCCTCCAGCGCGCCGTACAGCTCGGCGAAGGGCATGGGCACGGGGTTGGCCTTGAAGGCCTTGAACGATTCGAGGAACACCGGGTTCGGGATCACGCGCAGCTTGAGGCCTTCCAGGTCCTCGGCCTTGGCGATGGGCCGCTTGCTGTTGGTGACGTTGCGAAAGCCCAGGTCCCAGTAGCCCAGCGCGACCAGGCCCTTCTCCGGCAGCCGCGCGATCAGCGCCAGGCCCAGCGGGCCGTCCAGCAGCGCATCGGCTTGCTCGAAGGTGGACACCGCGAACGGGAAGTCCACCAGGCCGAACTCCTTGACGATGCCGGCCAGCGAGGTCGTGGCCGGGGCCGACATTTCCTGCACGCCGCCCTGCAGCGCGGACTGCTGCTGCATCTCGTTGCCGAGCTGGTTGGACGGAAACTCCTGCACCTTGAACTTGCCGCCCGTCTTGGCCGCCAGCAGTTCGGAGAAGCGCTTGACGCCGAAGCTCACCGGGTGGTCGGTGTTGTTCAGGTGGCCGAACTTGATGGTGCGCTCCTGGAAGTCCTGGGCCAGGGGGGCGGTGGCGGACAAAGCCAGCACGGCGCTCGCGGCCGTGGCCAGGACGCTGCGGAACAAGGGATTCACGGGTGCTCCTCTCGGGGATGGGTGGTGGAATGCGGCAATGCTAAATTTCTAGGAAATCTTTTCCATTAAGGAAAACCCTTCCAAACAAGAAGGCGCTTCCGAACAACAATCCGGCGCATGGCAAGCACGCTGGAACGTTCCCTGACCATCCTGGAATACCTGGCCATGCGCCCGACAGGCAAGACCCTGTCGACCATGGCCGAGGAGCTGGCGCTGCCGCTGTCGGCCTGCCACCGCCTGCTCAGCGACCTGGTGCGCTGCGGCTACGTGCGCCAGACACGCGAGCATGGCGATTACGCATTGACCACCAAGCTGGCGGCGCTGGGCCTGTCCTACCTGGGCGGCTCGGGCATTGTCGAGCTGGCCCAGCCCATCATCGACCGGCTCGCCGAGACCAGCGGCGAACTCGTGCGCCTGGCCATCGTCGACGGCGACCGGCTGACCTTCGTGGCCAAGGCCCAGGGCGCGCGCTTCGGCCTGCGCTACGACCCCGACATGGGCATCGACGTGCGTCTGTCGTGCAGCGCGGCCGGCCACGCCTGGCTCATGACGCTGTCCGAGGAGCGCGCGCTGGAACTCATCGTCCGCCAGGGTTTCGGCGAGCCGCGCGACTACGGGCCGCACGCGCCGACCGGCTGGAAGGCCGTGGTCGACCTGCTGGCGCAGGACCGCGTGCGCGGCGTCTCGCAGATGCACGAGATGTATGCGCCCGGCATGAGCGCCATGGCCGCGCCGGTGCGCCGGCGCGGCGAGGCGGCCACGGGCGTGATCACCATCGCCGGGCCGTCCATCCGCCTGGACGCGCGGCGCATGGAGGAACTGGCCGCGCCGCTGCTGGCCGCGGCCGAGGAATTGGCGCTGGCCACGGCCGCCTCGCCCATCCTTGCGCGCCGCCCGGGAGCAGCGCGGTGAGCGCGCTGCCCCTGCGCGGCACCGCAGGCCGCACCACCTGGAGACCCAACCCCATGCCCGCCCACCGCCGGCCCCGCGGCTTCACGTTGCTCGAGCTGCTCGTCGTCATGGTCATCATCGGCCTCCTGGCCGCCTACGTGGCGCCGCGCTACTTCTCGCAGGTCGGCAAGTCCGAGGTGCGCGCCGCGCAGGCGCAGATCGCCGCGCTGACCAGCGCGCTCAACACCTACCGGCTCGACGTGGGCCAGTACCCCAGCGACGAGCAGGGCCTGGCCGCGCTGACCGCGCGCCCCACCGGCGTGGCCCGCTGGGACGGCCCCTACCTGCAAAAAGGCGTGCCGCCCGATCCCTGGGGCCGGCCCTACCTCTACAAGTCGCCCGGCCAGCACGGCGAGTTCGACCTGTACTCGCTGGGCAAGGACGGCCAGGCCGGCGGCAGCGGCGACGCGGCGGACGTGACCAGCTGGTAGAGGAGCCCCACGCGATGCAGTTCGATGTGCGCGGCTTCCGCCCGGGCGAAGGCGTGGTGCGGCTGGCGGTCGAGGCCGACGACCTGGCCACGGCCACGCAGCGCGCCCGCGCCCAGGGCCTGGCCGTGCTGTCGGCCGCGCCCCGGCGCGCCCTGTTCGCCCGGCCCGGCCTGCCCTCGCTGCGCCTGCAGCGCAGGCCGCGCTTTCCGCTGCTGCAGTTCACGCTGGAGCTCATGGCCCTGCTGCAGGCCGGCCTCTCCTTGCCCGAGACGCTGGACACGCTGCTGGAGAAGGAAACGCGCAGCGACGTGCGCCCCGTGCTGGCCGCGATGCGCGCCCGGCTGTTCGAAGGCCAGTCCTTCTCGCGCGTGCTGGCCGCGCTGCCCCAGGCCTTCCCGCCGCTGTACGTGACCACGGTGCAGGCCTCCGAGCGCAGCGGCGACCTGGTCGAGTCGCTGGCCCGCTATGTGGACTACCACGAGCGGCTGGACCTGGTGCGCAAGAAGGTGGTGTCGGCCTCGATCTACCCGGTCGCGCTGCTGGCGCTGGGCGGCCTCGTGGTGCTGTTCCTGCTCGGCTACGTGGTGCCGCGCTTTTCCGGCATCTACGCCGAATCGGGCCCCGACCTGCCCTGGATGTCGATGCTGCTGCTGCGCTGGGGCCAGGGCGTGCAGGCGCATGGCGCGGCCATCGGCGCCGCGCTGCTCGTGCTCGCGGTGCTGGCCGCCGCCAGCGCGCGCCGGCTGCTGCCGCGTGGCGTCGCGCTGCTCACGCGCATCCCGGCCATCGGCACGCGGCTGGCCACCTACCATCTGGCGCGCTTTTACCGCTCGCTGGGCATGCTGCTGCGCGGCGGCACGCCCATCGTGCCGGCCCTGGCCATGGTCGCAGACCTGCTGCCGCTGCACATGCGCCAGGGCCTGGTGCACGCGACGCAGCAGGTGCGCGAGGGCATCGTGCTGTCCGACGCCATGGCCGCCGCGGGCCTGACCACGCCCGTGGCCACGCGCATGCTGCGCGTGGGCGAGAACAGCGGCGACATGGCGGCCATGATGGAGCGCATCGCCGGCTTCCACGACGAGGAGCTCGCGCGCTGGATCGAATGGTTCACCAAGCTGTTCGAGCCCGTGCTGATGGCCGTGATCGGCGTGGTCATCGGCGCCATCGTGATCCTGATGTACCTGCCGATCTTCGAGCTGGCCGGAAGCCTGGGATGAACGCGGCCCTGCCCTCCTTCACGGCGCGCGCCATCGCCCAGGCGCGCCGGCTGGCCAACGAACGCGGCGCCCCGGTCGTGCGCATGCTGGAAGAACTGTCCGGCGACGCGCCCGAGCGCTTCACCGCGCGGCTCGCGCAAAGCCTGCACTACCCGCTGGCGCGCATCGCCGACCTGCACGCCTGGCAACCGGCCTTCGACGCCCTGCCCTTCGCTGCCTGCCACGCGCTGCAGATGCTGGCGCTGCGCGATGGCGATGGCGCGCTGCAGCTCGTGCTGGGCGACCCCTTCGACGACCAGCGCTGCGCACGGGCCGAGCAGGCGCTGGGTCAGCCGGCGCGCTGGGTGCTCGCGCACGGTGGCGACATCGCGGCCTGGCTGGCGCGGCACGAGGAAGGCCTCTCGGCGCTGGAGCAGTTGCAGATCGCCGGGGGCGCCAGCGCCAGCGCCGGCAGCGAGGCCGAGGACCTCTCGTTCCAGAGCATCGCCGAGGGCAGCAGCGCCGTGGTGCGCCTGGTGCGCTCCACGCTGTACGACGCGCTCAAGGCCAATGCCTCGGACATCCACCTGGAAACCGGCGCCGGCGGCCTGGCCATCAAGTACCGCATCGACGGCGTGCTGGTGGCCGTGCGCAGCGACGCGGGCCAGGAACTGGCCGAGCAGGTGATCTCGCGCATCAAGGTGATGGCGCAGCTGGACATCGCCGAGCGCCGCATCCCGCAGGACGGGCGCTTCACGGTGGCCGTGCGCGGCCGCGAGATCGATCTGCGGGTGTCCATCATGCCGTCCATCTTCGGCGAGGACGCGGTGCTGCGCATCCTGGACAAGCAGCAGCTGGCCGACGCCGCGCGCGGCCTCACGCTGGACAGTCTGGGCTTCGGTGCGCCGGAGCGCCGCACCATCCGCCGCCTGGCCGGCGAGCCGCACGGCATGCTGCTCGTGACCGGCCCCACCGGCAGCGGCAAGACCACCACGCTGTACGCCGCGATCTCGGAGATCCACCACGGCCACGAGAAGATCGTGACCATCGAGGACCCGGTGGAGTACCAGCTGCCCGGCGTGCTGCAGATCCCCGTCAACGAGAAGAAGGGCCTGACCTTCGCGCGCGGCCTGCGCTCCATCCTGCGGCACGACCCCGACCGCGTGATGGTGGGCGAGATCCGCGACGCGGAGACCGCGCAGATCGCGATCCAGGCCGCGCTGACGGGCCACCTGGTGTTCACCACCGTGCACGCCAACAACGTTTTCGACGTGCTGGGCCGCTTCGCACACATGGGCATCGACGCCTACAGCTTCACGGCCGCGCTGAACGGCATCGTGGCGCAGCGGCTGGTGCGGCGCAATTGCCCGCACTGCAGCGTGCCGGTGCAGCCGGGCGCGGAAGCGCTGGCCGATGCCGGCCTGGCCGGCGCGGACCTCTCGGCCGTGCACTTCATGGCCGGACGCGGCTGCGGCCAGTGCCGCGCCACCGGCTACCTGGGCCGCGTGGCCATCGCCGAGATCCTCGTGATGACGGACGAACTGGCCGAGCTCATCATCACGCGCCAGCCCGTGCGTGTGCTCAAGGACACCGCGCGCCGCAACGGCACGCGGCTGCTGCGCGAGGCCGCGCTGGACCTGTTGCGCGCAGGCGCGACCAGCCTGGAGGAGGTGCAACGTGTCACGACTGCCGTGGCGTGAGCAGGCCGCCGTCTGGCTGGCACCTTCGCAGGTGGGGCTGGTGCTGCGCCGGCGCGGCTGGCAGGCGCCGCAGCAGCACCGGCACGCCGTGGCTGCGGACGGCGCCGATGCGCTGCTGCTGGCGCTGGGCGCCGTGGCGGCCCAGGCCGCGCCGCGCCGCGCGCGGGCGCGCATCGTGGTGTCCAACCGCCTGGTCCACATGGCGCTGTTGCCCGACGGCCGTGCGCTGCGTGGCGGGACCGAACGCCGCGTGGCCGCGCGCGAACTGCTGCGCGGCGTGCATGGCGACGCGGTCGAGGGCTGGGACCTGGCCGTGGACGCTGCCGCCGGTGCCGGCATGCCCGCCGCTGCGCTCGATGCGGGCTGGCTCGCGCGCCTGCGGCAGCAGGCATTGCAGGCCGGCCTGCATGCCGTGTCCGTGCGCCCGCTGCTGGCGCTGGCGGCCGCCCACGCCTGGCCGCGCCTGGCCGGCCGCGCGGCCTGGCTGCTGGTGACCGAGGTCGACGGCGCGCTGCTGGCGCGCATCGATCCGGCGCAGGGCTGGCAGAGCCTGCGCAGCCTGCCCTTCGATGCCGTGCAGGGCCAGGCCGCGCTGGCGCCCTGGCTCGCGCGCTGCGCGCTGCTGGAGGGCCTGGAGCCCGCCGAGCAGCCGCTGGTGCACGTGGCCTGGCAGGGCCTGGCAGCGGCGGGGCCGGTCACGTCGCCCGACCTTCCCGGGTGGCAGGCCGAGCACCTTGCGCTGAGCGCGCAAGACATTTGAGATGGCCTTGCGCGCACCCGAACTCGAGTTCCTGCCGCCCTCGCCCTGGGCCCGCTGGTGGGGCCACGGCGTGCTGGCGCTGGGCCTGGCGGCCTGCGCGCTGGTCGGCCTGCGCCACGGCCAGGCCCTGGATGCGCAGGCCGTTGCACGCGCGCGCCTGCAGCCGCAGACCGGCAGCGCCGCCAGGGCCGTGCCGCCCGCGCTGGCGGCCGAGACCGCGGCGGCGCAGGCCGTCGCGGCCACGCTGGCCGTGCCCTGGGATGCCTGGTTCCGCGCGCTCGAGGCCGTCGAGGTGCCCGGTGTGTTCCTCACGGCGCTGCAGCCCGAGGGCGGCAGCCGGCGCGCGCGGCTGGGCGGCCACGCCGCGGACCTGGCCCAGGTGCTGGCCTACATGGCCCGGCTCGAACGGCAACCCGGCTTCCGCCAGGTGCTGCTGGTGGAGCATGCGCTGCAGGAGGATGCGGCCACGCCGGCGCTGCGCTTCACGCTGACCGCCGAATGGGAGGGGCCATGACGGCCGGCCGCCTGGCTGCGATCGGCCTGTTGCTGCTCGCGCTGGCCGTGGCCGCCGAGTTCACACTGGTCGCCCCGCTGCGCGCCGAGCAGGCCGCGCTCGCGGCCGTGGTACCGCCAGCGCCGCGCGCCGATGCCGCGCAGGCGGCGCCGGCCGCGCAGCTGGCGCAATTCCATGCGGCCTTCCCGCCGCTGGATGCGCTGGCCGAGGCGCTGGCCGCCATGGACATCGCGGCGCGCCAGGCCGGCGTGCCGCTGCGCGCGGCCGAGTACCGGCTGGAGCAACGCGCCGACGACCCGCGCCTGGCGCGCTACCGCATCGCGCTGCGCACCGCGGGCGACTACGCGCAGATCCGCGGCCTCCTGGGCGGTCTGCTGGAGCACAACGCCTTCGTCGCGCTCGACGACGTGCAGTTCCGCCGCACGGCCGATGCGCGGCTCGAGGCCGATCTGCGGCTGTCGCTCTACCTGCGCCGCTGAGCCATGGCCTTGTCCACCCGCCAGCGCTGGATGCTCTACGGTGTGGCCGCCCTGCTCACGGGCGCGGCCATGCTGGCCGCGCCGCCACAGGACGCGGCCGACCCGCCCGCTGCCAGCGCGCCGGCGGCACGGCCGGCCCGTGCCGCCCAGGCCCTGCCTGCCGCCGCGCTGGCCGTGCCGCAGCGCCCCTATGGCGGCGCCGGTCGCAACCCCTTCGGCGACCCGGCGCAGGAAGCGGTGGCCGCTGCTGCCGCAGCGCAGGGCGCTGCCGCCGCACGGCCCGCGGCGCCGGTGCCGGCGCCCGACCAGGCCGCCGCCGCACCGGCACTGCCCTTCCGCTTCCTGGGCCGCTGGACCGAAGACGGCACGAGCACCGTGTTCCTCGCGCACGGCCCACGCCAGCTGGCCGCCGTGGCCGGCCGCCCTCTCACCCCCGACTACCTGGTCGAGCACATCGGCACGCGCGAGCTGCGCCTGCTGCACGTGCCGACCGGCACCCGCCACGTGCTGGCCCTGGTGGCCAGCCAGGGCGCCGGCGCGCCAGCGGCCGGACAGGCGCCCGCCGCACCCGACACCGAGGAGCAGAACTAGTGACATCGCCACACCGCGCCCGCCGCGCGCACGCCTTCCCGCCGCACTGGCGCTGGCCCGCCCTGGTGGTGCTGGCGCTGCTGGCGGCCTGTGCCTCGCCGCGCGAGGCCTCCGTGCAGTCGGCGCAGCAACTCATCGCGGCCGGCCAGGTGGAGGCGGGCCTGGCGCAGCTGGAACGCGCCGCCCGCACGCCGCCGCTGGACCCCAGCGCCTACAACGCCTACATGCTGCAGCGCGACGCGGTGGCCGGCGTCTACCTGCGCGACGGCGACGCCGCCCGCGCGGCCGGCCTGCTGGACGTGGCCGAGGACCGCTACCGCAGTGCGCTGCGCATGGACCCGGCCTCGGTGGTGGCGCAGGGCGGCATCCAGGCCGTGCAGGCCGACCGCGCGCACCGTCTGTCCGTGGCCGAGGCCGAGCGCCTGCTGGCCGCGGGCGACCTGGACGGCGCCGACCGCATCGCCCGCAGCGTGCTCGCGCGCAACTCGCGCCAGCGCGGCGCCGAGGCCGTGGTGCGCAGCGTGGCCGAGCGCCGCCGGCTGCTGGAACAGAAGGAGCCGCAACTGCGCCAGGCCATGGCGCGGCGCCTCACGCTGGAGCTGCGCGACGTGCCGCTGGCCACGATCTTCGAGATCCTGTCCAACCACGGCGGGCTCAACTTCGTGCTCGACAAGGACATCAAGGGCGACCAGCGCACCACCATCTTCGTGCGCGACACCAGCCTGGCGGACGTGCTGGGCGTGCTGCTGCAGACCAACCAGCTCGAGCGCAAACTGCTCAACGACAACACGCTGATCGTCTACCCCAACACCCAGGCCAAGCAGCGCGAGTACCAGGAGCTCGTGATGCGCAGCTTCTACCTCGCCAATGCCGACGCCAAGCAGACCGCCGCGATGATCCGCGCGCTGGTCAAGACGCGCGACCTGTTCGTGGACGAGCGGCTCAACCTCGTGATCATGCGCGACACGCCCGAGGCCATCCGCCTGGCCGAGCAACTGGTGGCCACGCAGGACCTGGGCGAGCCCGAGGTCATGCTGGAGCTGGAGGTGCTGGAAATCGCCTCCAGCGTGGCGCAGGAGATCGGCCTGCGCTTTCCGGAGCAGATCGTCGGCCGCATCCCTGGTACCGGCGGCACGACCTCGGACGGCCTGGTGCAGCTGGGCAGCGGCGGCCTGCGCGCCTACACCGCCAACCCGCTCCTGATCCTGAACCTGCGCCAGACCGACGGCGGCGCCAACCTGCTGGCCAACCCGCGCATCCGCGTGCGCAACCGCGAGAAGGCCAAGGTCCACATCGGCGAGAAGGTGCCCGTGATCACCACCACCTCCACCGCCAACGTGGGCGTGTCCTCGGCCGTGAGCTACCTGGAGACGGGACTGAAGCTGGACGTGGAGCCCAACGTCTACCTGGAGGACGAGGTCGCCATCAAGGTGCAGCTGGAGGTCTCCAACATCCTCTCGCAGCTCAACATCTCGGGCACGGTGGCCTACCGGCTGGGCACGCGCAACGCCACCACCACGCTGCGCCTGCGCGACGGCGAGACCCAGGTGCTGGCCGGCCTCATCAACAACGAGGACCGCCAGAGCATGGCCAAGCTGCCCGGCGCGGCCGAGCTGCCGGTGCTGGGCCGGCTGTTCCGCAACAACGACCAGACCGTGGCCAAGACCGAGATCGTGCTGCTGGTCACGCCGCGCGTGCTGCGCAACGTGCGCCGGCCCGAGACCGTGGAGAGCCAGTTCGCCTCGGGCACCGAGTCCGTGCCGGGCCGCGTGCCGCTGCGCTTTCGCGATGGCACGGCCATGGCGCTGACGCCGCCGGGCGCAGCCACCACGGCCACGCCGGCCGGCCGCGCGGCCGCCGGCGCGCCGGTGCCCGAGGCGCTGGCCGCCCTCGGCGCGCAGGTGCCGGCGCAGGTCGGCATCGGCGAGGAGTTCAGCGTGCAGCTCGCGCTGCCCGACGGCAACCAGGCCATCACGGCGCGCGTGCAGCTGCGCTACGACCCGGCCCTGCTGGCGCCCGTGGGCGGTGCGGGCGATGCCGGCGTGGAGCTGTCCTCCTCGGGCATGGCCGGCGTGGCCGCACCACCGGCCACGGTGCGCCTGCGCGTGCTGGCCAAGGCGCCGGGGCAGGCCGAGATCGGCTTCGACGTGGCCAGCGCCAACCTGCCGGTGCAGGCGCCGCCGCCTGTGCAGATCGGGATCGTGCAGCGATGAGCGCCGCGCCGGGCCGCCCCAAGCAAGCGCGCGCCCCCTCGGGGGGCAGCGAACCTCGCGCAGCGGGGAGCGTGGGGGCCACATTCCACCGCGGCTTCACGCTGGTCGAGCTGACGGTCACCGTGGCCATCGTCGGCGTGCTCGCGGCCATGGCCCTGCCGCTGGCCGAACTGGCCGTGCAGCGCAGCAAGGAGGCCGAGCTGCGCAGTGCGCTGCGCCAGATCCGCCAGGCCATCGACGACTACAAGCGCGCCGCCGAGGCCGGCAGCGTGCCGCGCGCGAGCGATGCCACCGGCTACCCGCCCACGCTGCAGGCGCTGGTGGACGGCGCCACGAACGCGCGCGACCCGCAGGGCCGGCCCGTGCGCTTCCTGCGCCGCGTGCCACCCGATCCCTTCTTCACGGGCGAGGGCAGCGTGCCGGCGGCCCAGACCTGGGGCCTGCGCAGCTACGCCTCGCCGGCCGACCAGCCGCAGCCCGGCAAGGACGTGTACGACGTGCATTCGCTGTCGGACCGCACCGGCCTGAACGGCCGCCCGTACCGGGAGTGGTGACATGACGCCACTCCGTTTGAATGGCTCACTTCGTGTAGCCATTCCATCCCCCTCCAGGGGCACCGCCAGCGGCCGGGCAGAGCCCGTTCCGCGGCGTCTGCTGGGGCCGCTCGAACAGCGGCTTGCGGATCGGGTTCATACGGAGCAAACGGCGCACCGTGCGCGTGCATATCGCCACGTTCTGCGTGGCTTCACGCTGGTCGAACTGCTGGTGGTCATGGCCATCCTGGCCACGCTGCTGTCGATCGCCGCGCCGCGCTACTTCGGCGCGGTGGAGCACGCGCGCGAGAACGCGCTGCGCCAGTCGCTGGCGGTCATGCGCGACAACATCGACAAGTTCTACGCCGACACCGGGCGCTACCCGGACGACCTCGCGGAACTGGTGCGCCGGCGCTACCTGCGCGCGCCGCCGGTGGACCCCTACACCGACAGCAGCGAGAGCTGGATCTTCGTGCCGCCGCCGGCCGCCGCCGACGGCCGCGCCGCGCCGGGCCGCGTCTACGACGTGCGCAGCGGCGCGCCGGGCAAGACGCGCGGTGGCACCGAACTGTCGGCGCTATGAGGCGGCAGCGCGGCTTCACCTACGTGGGCCTGCTGCTCGCCGTGGCCCTGCTGGGCGCGGGCCTGGCCGCCACGGGCAGCCTGTGGAGCGTGCACGCCCAGCGCGAGCGCGAGGCCGAGCTGCTGTTCGCGGGCGACCAGATCCGCGCGGCGATCAAGCGCTACTACGAGGAGGTGCCGCTGGGCCAGCAGCACCGCTTTCCGCAGCGCCTGGACGAACTGCTGCTGGACCGGCGCTGGCCCACCGTCCGCCGACACCTGCGCCGCGTCTACCTGGACCCCATGACGGGCAGCGACTGGGTGCTGGTGCCGGCGCCCGGCGGCGGCATCCTGGGCGTGCACAGCCGCTCGACCGCGGCGCCGCTCAAGCGCCAGGGCTTCGGCCGCCTGGACACCGCCTTCGAGGACGCCGCCCAGCTCTCCGACTGGCGCTTCGTCTACCGCGTGGCCCAGGAGGACGGCGCCGAGGCCACGCAGCCGGCCGCGCCCGGCGCCTTGCCCACCGTGCCGCTGTCGGCGCTGCCGCAGTTCCGCGCCGGCACGCCGTCGAGCGCGAGGTAGGTCGCGCCGTCGGCCGCCTCGGCCACGAAGGCGAGGCGCCCGTCCACCGCGACGAAGCCGCGCGGGAAGGCACCGGCCGCGCCGGCACGCTCGTCGCGCAGCAGTTGCGCGTCGCCCGGTGCACCGCGTGTCTGCCAGACCTCCATGCCCAGGCGGCCGTCGTCGGCGGCGAACACGATGCGCTCGCCCAGCCGCGTGAAGGCCCAGGCGTTGGAATGGCCGGGGCCGGCGTGGATGTCGGCCAGCAGCCGCGTGCCGGCCACCGTGCCGTCGCTGATCCAGGGCTCCACGCCGTGCACGCCGTCGTAGGCCGCGAACACCACCTGCTCGCCCAGCGCAGTGAGGTGGCTGGGCAGCGCATTGGCCGGACCGGGCCGGATGTCGGCCACCAGCGCCGTGCCCTCGGCGCTGCCATCGCTGCGCCACAGCTCGATGCCGTGGCGGCCGTCGTCGGCGGCGAACCAGAGCCAGCGGCCGGCCTGCACCAGGTGGCGCGGCTGCGCGCTGTCGCGGCCGGGCCGGATGTCGCGCACCAGTTGCGTACCGGCGGCCGTGCCGTCGCTGCGCCAGAGCTCGCGGCCGTGGCGGCCGTCGTCGGCCGTGAAGAACAGCGTGTCGCCCACGCGCGTGAGCTGCTCGGGGTTGGCATCGCCGTCGGCCCGGATGTCCCGCACGCGCCGGGTGCCGGCGGCCGTGCCGTCGCTGCGCCACAGTTCGGTGCCGCCCTCGGCGTCGCTGGCGCTGAACAGCAGGGCGCCGCCCAGCACCGTGAGCTGGCGCGGCAACCCGCCCGGCGCGCCGGGATGGATGTCGGCCACCAGGCTGGTGGTCTCGGCCGTGCCCTGGGTGCGCCACAGTTCGAAGCCGTGGCGCCCATCGTCGGCGGAGAAGTACAGCGCGTCGCCGAAGGCCACGAAGCCGTTGGGCAGCGAGCCCTCCGGGCCCGGCCGCAGATCGGCCACACGCGTGGTGCCGGCCTCGGTGCCGTCGCTGCGCCACAGTTCCAGGCCGTGCTGGCCGTCGTCGGCCGCGAAGTAGGCCTGGCCGCGCCACAGCGTGAGCCCGCTCGGGTGCGCGCCCAGCGGCCCCGGCCGGATGTCGCGCACGAGGCGGCGACTGCCGTCACGGGCATCGACGGCCCACAGCTCCGTGCCATGCCCGTCGCCGGCATCGGCGGCCAGCAGCAGCGTGCCATCGGGCAGCGTGGCCATGCCGCCCGGATGGTGCAGCGCCGGCCCGGCCTGCGCCGCGGCATGCAGCACGGCGGCGCCCGCCGCCAGCGCGGCGAGCCGACGGCACCAGAGGGAAGCCCGCACCGCCATGCTCAACGGCAGAACGGCACCAGGCCCATGGCCGACTTGATGCCGGCCACGATGTGCTTCTGGAACTCGGCCGCGCCCGGGAAGGCCGAGGTGTCCTCGGCGAAGGCCGCGCCGTCGTGGCCCAGCGTGGTCACCCACGAACGGCCGCCGTCGTAGTACTGGCACCAGGACACGGGATGGAAGTTGCCATGGCCGGGGTGCGTGCCGCGCTTGGTGGCCAGCGAGTTGGTGTCCACCGTCAGCAGGAACTTCACGTTGGTCGGAAACGGCACCAGCGTGTACCACTCGTCCTTGAAGCCGAAGCTGTCGGGCAGCATCTCGGTCGAAGCGTCGTTCTTGTTGACCACCTGCACGGTGCCGTTCTGGTTGGCGCCGTGGTCGTAGAAGTTGGCATTGCCCAGCAGGCCCTCGTAGTAAGGCCAGTTGTATTCGGTGCCGAAGGCGTTGTGGATGCCCACGAAGCCGCCGCCGCGGCGCATGTACTGGCGCAGCGCATGGCGCGCCGCATCCAGTTGCGTGCCGCCGGCCGCGGTCTTGGCGTGGTCCCACAGCGCGTCGCGCGTGGGGCTGGCGAAGATGACGGCCTTGTAGCCGTTCAGGCTGGTCATGCGGGCCACGTCCTCGGTCCAGTCGGCCTGGATGCCTTCGGCGGCCAGCAGGCGCACGAGGGCGTTCTGCACGACGTTGGCGGGCGCCAGCGGCGGGTTCAGGCCGGGGGCCAGCGCCGGCCCCAGGTTGGCATGGCGCGGGCCGGCCGTGCGCGAGTAGATCAGCACCTTGTTGGGCGTGCTGGCGAAGGCGCCCCAGTCGTTGTAGCAATTGGGGTTGGTGCCGCGGCAGACCTTGTAGTAGGGGTCCAGGCTGCCGGGTGCGGGCGCGCCGGTCTGGGCCTGTGCGAAGCCGGCCAGGAACAGGGCGGCGGCGGCGCCGAGGGCGCGGGTGGTACGGGACATGGTGTTTCCTTGGATCGAAGAGGGGAAGGCCGGACGGGGCGGGCTCATTTGCAGAAGGGCACCAGGCCCATGGCCGACTTGATGCCGGCCACGATGTGCTTCTGGAATTCCGCAGCGCCAGGGAAGGTGGAGGTGTCCTGCGCGAACGCGCCGGCGTCGTGGCCCAGCGTGGTTACCCAGGAGCGGCCGCCGTCGTAGTACTGGCACCAGGACACGGGATGGAACTTGCCGTGGCCCGGGTGCGTGCTGCGCTTGGTGGCCAGCGAGTTGGTGTCCACCACCATCAGGAACTTCACGTTGGTCGGGTACGGCATCAGCGTGTACCACTCGTCCTTGAACGCGAAGCTGGCCGGCAGCATCTCCGTGGAGCTGTCCTTCTTGTTGACCACGCGCACGGTGCCGTTCTGGTTGGCGCCGTGGTCGTAGAAGTTCGCGTTGCCCAGCAGGCCTTCGTAGTAGGGCCAGTTGTATTCGGTGCCGAAGGCGTTGTGGATGCCCACGAAGCCGCCGCCGCGGCGCATGTATTGGCGCAGCGCGTGGCGCGCCGCGTCCAGTTGCGTGCCGCCGGCGGCGCTCTTGGCGTGGTCCCAGAGCGCATCGCGCGTGGGGCTGGCGAAGATGATGGCCTTGTAGCCGTTCAGGCTGGTCATGCGGGCCACGTCCTCGGTCCAGTCGGCCTGGATGCCTTCGGCGGCCAGCAGGCGGATCAGCCCGTTCTGCACGGCGTTGGCCGCCACCAGCGGCGGGTTCAGACCGGGGGCCAGCGCCGGTCCCAGGTTGGCATGGCGCGGGCCGGCCGTGCGCGAGTAGATCAGCACCTTGTTGGGCGTGTTGGCGAACGCGCCCCAG
The DNA here is from genome assembly GCF_014652235.1 of Pseudorhodoferax aquiterrae. Classification (GTDB taxonomy): domain Bacteria; phylum Pseudomonadota; class Gammaproteobacteria; order Burkholderiales; family Burkholderiaceae_C; genus Pseudorhodoferax; species Pseudorhodoferax aquiterrae. Next base: position 433,956 of record NZ_BMYK01000004.1, on the reverse strand, counting down.
TCGTTGTAGCAGTTGGGATTGGTGCCGCGGCAGGCGTTGTACTGGGTGTCGAGGCTGCCCGGCGCGGGCGCCCCCATCTGCGCCAGGGCCGCGGACGACAGGCCCGCGCCGGCCAGCGCCAGTGCGCAGGCGCGCATGCGGCGGCCGCCACTGCCATCGATTTTTCGATGCATGGAGTTAATCCTTCAGGAGAAATGAGAAAACGAAGCTGCGCCTTTTTCGGATCGGCGAATCTTCAGCACCGGGCTGGGCGCTCAGGTGCTGCGCATTGGGACTGGTTGAATATGTCTCCCCCTTTCGTTATTCGCCTGATTTCAGGGAATCAAAGCATGTGGAATAGTTTTCCAATCCTGTTGCAAAAGCACATGAACGTCAAGAGGGGAAACATGGAAACATCTTCCACATCGACTCGCTAGACTCGCATGCCGCCATTTTTTTGTGTCCCGACAGTCGGTTGGGGCTGCGGGGGCGCCCTCGATTCAACGGATTGGAGTGTTTATGCGTTTTTCCAGAATGAAAAAGTCCGCCGCGGCGGCATTGCTGGCGGCATGCGCCGCCATGGCGCAGGCTGGTGTGGTCACGAGCACCCTGGCCGATTTCAGCACCGGTGACAGTGTCTGGAGTTCCTGGCCTTTGGCTCTGAATGTGGGCCAATTCAATTTCTCGTCCCAGGGCAATATCGTGTCGGCCACGCTGAGCGGCACATTCGGCAATGGGTTCTCCAGCACGACCACCGAGGTCTTCGTCTACGGCGACGGCGTAGAGGTGGCCTACTGCTCGCTGTGGGACGACTGCGCGACCAACAGCGAGGTCAGCCCGCCCACGGCCTTCAGTTACACCTTCACGGGCGCCGAGCTGGCCTTGCTGCAGGACGGTGCGCTGAACCTGTCGATCAGCAAGGAGTACGACGGCTACGTGAACCTGGGCAGCCTGACGCTGACCCTGGTCAACGACGTGCCCGAGCCTGCGAGCGCCGCCCTGCTGCTGGCCGGTCTGGCCGGCCTGGGCTGGTCGCGCCGCGCCCGCCGCCCCCAGGCCTGAAGCACAAGGCCCGGCGATGCCGGGCCCTCTTCGCGCAACGGCCCCGCGCCCGCAGGCACGGGGGCCGTTTGCACTTCAGCCGCGGCGGCGGCGCAGGCCGAGCAGCGCCGCCAAGCCAGCGCCGAACAGTGCCAGGCTGGCGGGTTCGGGCACCTCGGCCGCGCCCTGGGCGCTGGCCTCGGCACTGGCCGTGCCGGTCAGGTCGTAATAGCCGAGCTGGCCGGCCGCCAGCGTGACATCGAAGACCCAGGTGCCGCTGGCCACGGCCAGGCCGCTCACCGCGTCGAACGAGAACAACTCCTCGTTCAGCGAGGTGCCGGTGCTGCCGTCGTAGGCCCCCGCCATCAGCGCCATCAGCGCATGGCCGTAGTCGGCCAGCGGATCGGACGCATCGCCCTGCACTTCGATGCGCCAGCCGATCGTGAAGGTGACGGTGCCGTCCTCGGTCAGGCTGAACACGCCGGCCTGGTTGGCATAGGCGCGGCTGGTGTGTGCGGGCACGTCGATGGGCAGCAGGTTCGTGCGGGTGGCCTGGGCGTTGCCCTGCAGGGTCTGGCCCGCCGTGGCCGCCGAGGCGCCGGCGTAGGGGCTGGAGGCCGCCAGGGCCTGGCTGGCCCAGCTGCTCCAGTCGTTGGACGCGCTGTCGTAGCCCAGCGCGCCGCCGCCGGATGCGGCTTCGGTGTCCAGGCGCTGGTACTGGTCGGCGGTGGACCAGTTCAGCGCGCCGCTGGAGACGCTGTAGCTGAAGCTGGTGGTGTCGAAGCGGGCGACGGCGGCCTGGCTGGCGGCCGCGCCGAGCGTGAGGGCCAGGGCCAGGCCGAACGAGGTGATGCGGTGGTTCAAGTCATGTCTCCGGTGGGATCGGGAAGATGGCCCCGCCGCCGTACGGCGGCGAGGCCGTGGGAGCTGTCAGTACACGACGACCTTGCCGGTCGAGCGCGGGTCGGTGCAGTCGTTGTAGAAGTACTCGCCGCGTTCGCTGAACGTGTACTGGAAGGCCTGGCCCGGTGCCAGCGGGCCGGCATTGAACAAGCCTTCGAAGAACTGCGTGGCGCAGTGCTGCTTGGTGTTGGTGGCCGGATTCAGGAAGGTCACCGTGGTGCCCACCGGCACACGCAGGTGCTGCGGTGCCATCGCGTTCACGCCGCCGGCTTCGGCCGCGCCGACCTGGCCGCCGCTCCACTGCCGTGCCAGCGTGACGGTGTTGTTGACGACGCTGCCCTCGACCGCCGCGGCGCTGATGGGACGGCGGATGACGGGCTTGGTCGGCTCGGCCGCCTGTGGCACGGTGCCGCCGATCTTGAAGGCCCACAGGTGGTCGCCGCGCTGGGCCGAATCACCGTAGGGAATGCCGGTGCCGCCGGCATAGATGGCCATGTACTGCTCGCCGTTGACCTCGTAGGTGATGGGGCTGGCGCTGATCGCCGCACCGGTCTGGAAACGCCACAGCTCGCGGCCGTTCAGCGCGTCCATGCCGAGCAGGTTGCCATCGGGCTGGCCGATGAACAGCAGGTCGGCGGCCGTGGTCAGGATGCCGTTGCCGTGGGCCAGCGAGTACGGCATGTCCTTCTTCCAGCGGATCTTGTTGGTGGCCGGGTCGATGGCCACGATGCCGCCCGTCATCTCCGTGCCCAGCGGACGCAGGCCGTTGCTGGCCTCGGTCAGCGAGTGGGCCGAGCTCACGTAGCCGAAGCCCGTGTAGACGAGCTTGGTGCTGTGGCTGAAGGAGACATGGCTCCAGTCGCCGCCGCCGCCCTGGCCGGGGATGGACAGCACGGGCTCGTCCCAGTGCGCCGAGTACAGGCAGCCGCGCTTGAAGTTGGGCACGGCGCGGGCCGGGCCGCTGTCGGTCACGCACAGCGGCATCCAGGCGTCGCCGCGCGGATAGGGCTGCGTGGGCCAGGTGTTCTGGCGCGCGTCCTGCGGCACGGGCTTCTCGTCGATGCCGACCAGCGGCGTGCCGTCGGTGCGGTCCAGGATGTACCACATGGCCGTCTTGCTGCCGTAGATCAAGGCCTTGCGCGGCTTGCCCTTGACGGTCACGTCCGCCAGCACGGGCGCGTTGACGTTGTCCATGTCCCAGATGTCATGGTGCACGGACTGGAAGTGCCACCTGTAGGCGCCGGTCTTGGCGTCCGTGGCGACGATGGAATTGGCGAACAGGTTCTGGCCGGGCCGCTGCGAGCCGTCCTGCGAGGAACCGCCGCGCGCGTTGCCGAAGGTCCAGTAGACGAGGTTCAGCTCCGGGTCCACGGCCGGGTGGATCCAGGGCGTGGCGCCGCTCTGCGGGCCGCCGCCCCAGGTGTCGTAGCCGAACTCGCCCGGGCCGGGGATGCCGAAGAAGTACCACTTGAGCTCGCCGGTGCCCGCGTCCACGGCCAGGGCGGCGCCGCGCGTGCCGTCGTTGGTGCCCAGGTAGAGCATGCCGTCGTGGTAGACCACGCCGACCTTGGCCACGTTGCCATAGCCGTTGATCTGCTTTTCCCAGACGACCTGGCCGGTGTCCTTGTTCAGCGCCACCACGGTGTTGCCGGTGGCGATGGTGAACACCATGCCCTGGCCGATGGCCGGGCCGCGCCGCGTGATCGTGCCCTTGCCGGGGTAGACCCACTTGGTCTGGCCCGTCACGCCGTCGACCGCATGCAGCCGGCCCAGCGCCGACTCGATGTAGATCACGCCGTCCTTGACGATGGTCGTGCTCTGGTTGGTGCCGGTGGTGATGCCGCCCTCGATCTCGTTGAGCCAGATGGCGCCGAGCTGCCGGACGTTGGACTTGTTGATCTGGCGCAGCGCCGAGTAGTTCTGGTTGCCCAGGTTGCCGCCGACCTTCTCCACGTCGCGCGTGGTGGCCGTGCAGCAGCCGGGAGACTGGCTGGCGGGCTCGGCCAGGGCCGGCGGCGCGGCCGCCAGGACGCCCAGCGTCATGATCAGGGAAGGGATGAGCGCAAGGCGCATGCGAGGTCTCCGGTGGTTGTGGAAATGGGCGGTCGGCACGGCGCGCCTGCGCAGGGGCGCCGTTTCCCGGGGCGCGCGGAAATGCGCGCCACGAGATTTAGAAATAGTTTCCATGTGGAATTAGTTTCCATATTACGTGCAGGCTAGGCTTTGGCACCTGGGGTAAACCTGTACGCAGTTCGGTCGAACGGCCGGCTGGATGCAGGGCGGTGCCCGCCGGGAGCGGTCCGGCTTCGGGTGACAATCCCGGCCATGAGCAGCCCCCTGGAACGTTCCCTGTCCGTCCTCGAATACCTGGCCGCGCGCCCCGAAGGCAAGGCCTTGTCGGCCGTCGCGGCGGACCTGGAATTGCCGCTGTCGGCCTGCCACCGGGTGCTGACCGAGCTCGTGCGCTGCGGCTACGTGCGCCAGATGCGCGACCACGGCGACTACGCGCTGACCACCAAGCTGGCGGCGCTGGGCCTGTCCTACCTGGGTGGCTCGGGCATCGTGGACATCGCCCAGCCCATCATCGACCGGCTGGCCGACGTGTCGGGCGAGCTGGTGCGCCTGGCCATCGTCGACGGCGACCGGCTGACCTTCGTGGCCAAGGCCCAGGGCGCGCGCTTCGGCCTGCGCTACGACCCCGACATGGGCATCGACCTGCGCCTGTCGTGCAGCGCCGGCGGCCACGCCTGGCTCATGACGCTGTCCGAAGAACGCGCGCTGGAGCTCGTGGTCAAGCAGGGCTTCGGCGAGCCGGCCGCCTACGGGCCGCGCGCGCCCACCACCTGGAAGGCGCTGGAGCAGATGCTGCAGGAAGACCGCGCGCGCGGCTTCTCGCTGATCGAGGAGGTCTACGCGCCCGGCATGAACGCCATGGCCGCGCCCGTTCAGCGGCGCGGCGAGGACACCATCGGCGTGATCACGATCGCCGGCCCGGCGATCCGCCTGACTGCGCCGCGCATGCTGGAACTCGGCGCGGCCCTGAACCAGGCGGCCGGCGAACTGGCCATGGCCAGCACGGCCTCGCCGATCTTCGTGCGGCAAGCGGCCGCGCGCCAGGCTGCGGCCTAGGGTCGGCCGAGTTCGACGATGCCGTCGACGAACTCCTTGATCGACTGCTGGGCCTTGGCCTCGATGGCCGTGAACTCCACCGGGTAGCCGAACTGCCCGTCGGGCAGCGGCACCACGCGCAGCACCTTGGCGTAGATCTCGGTCAGCTCGCGGCCCATCAGCGACAGCGACAGCGCGAAGCAGATGTCGTCGAAGGCCTGCAGCGCCACCGCGCTGCGCACGAACATGCCACCGTAGCTGAGATCGGTGATGCGGCCGTCCAGCTTGCGCGTGCCCACGGCCTTGCCCTTGAGCCGGCGGAACACCAGCGGCATGTCGACCTCCACGCGCGGGCTGTTGCGGATCTCGCGCTTGGGCGCCACGAGCCGGTGCGGGCGATGCGTGGCCTGCAGCTCGTACATGCGCACGGTCTCGCGCTTGCCCTTGACGCTGACCTCGTTGACATCGCCGGTCTCGATGAAGCCCTGCGCCTGGCGCCAGGTGGCCTCGGACAGCAGAATCTGCCCGCGCAGGCTGTGCGCCTCGATGCGCGAGGCCAGGTTGACCTGGTCGCCGATCACCGTGTATTCGCTGTGCAGGCGCGAGCCCAGCTGGCCGGCCACCACCTCGCCGGTGTTGATGCCGATGCCCATGAACCAGGGCGCCATGCCGTGCTGGCGGTTGTCGGCGTTGATCTCGTCCATCGCGATCTGCATCTCGATGGCGCAGGCGATCGCCGAGACGATGTCGTCCTCCAGTGCCTCGGGCGCGCCGAACAGCACCATGATCGCGTCGCCCATGAACTTGTCGATGGCACCGCCCCAGCGCAGGATGATCTCGGTCATGCGCGCGAGGTAGCGGTTCAGCGCCTCGACCATGGCCAGCGCCGAGTGCTGCTCCGCCAGCGCCGTGAAACCGCGCAGGTCCGACAGCAGGATGGTCACGCGGCGCAGGTCGGCCGCGGCGTCGGCATGCTCCACGCTGTCGATCACGTCGGCGATGCGCGCGCGTGCGTCGCTCTGCTGCAATGCACCGGACTCTGCCAGGGCCAGCAGGCGCTCGGCCAACTGCTGGCGGTGGATCTGTTTCATGCTGGGGGGGTGGGGCGGTGTCGCCAAAGTGGCGACGGGCAAGTGTAGGGCCGCTAAGCTGATCGGCTTTCCCCCTACACGGAGCGCGACATCCCATGCAGACCCAAGACCTGTTCTCCCTGGCCGGCCGCACGGCCCTCGTCACCGGCGGCTCGCGCGGCATCGGCCGCATGATCGCCGAGGGTTTCCTGGCCCAGGGCGCGCGCGTGTACATCTCGGCGCGCAAGGGCGAGGCCTGCACCCAGGCCGCGCACGAGATGGCTGCGCTGGGGCACTGCATCGCGCTGCCGGCCGATGTCTCCAGCGTGGCCGGCGCCCGCGCGCTGGCCGATGCCTTCGTCGCGCTGGAGCCGCAGCTGGACATCCTCGTCAACAACGCGGGCGCGGCCTGGGGCGAGCCCTTCGACGACTTTCCCGAATCCGGGTGGGACAAGGTCGTCAACCTGAACCTCAAGGCCCCCTTCTTCCTGACCCAGGCCCTGGCCGCGCCGCTGCGGCTGGCGGCGCAGAGCCGGCCGGCCAAGGTCATCAACATCGCCTCCATCGACGGCCAGGGCGTGAGCCCGCTGGAGACCTACTCCTATGCGGCGAGCAAGGCCGGGCTGATCCACCTCACCAAACGCATGGCGTTGCGGCTGATCGAGGACAACATCGTGGTCAGCGCGATCGCGCCCGGCGCCTTCGCCTCGGAGATGAACCGCGCCGCGCGCGACCAGGGCGAAGAGGTCGCACGGCGCATCCCCGCCAGGCGCATCGGCCAGCCCGAGGACATGGCGGCGGCGGCCATCTACCTGGCCTCGCGCGCGGGGGACTATGTGGTCGGCACCACACTGACCGTGGATGGCGGCGTGCTGCTCGTGCGCTAGACGAAAAACAGCGTCGGCTGGCGCAGAATGCGCGCATGAGTGATCTGCTGCTGAATACCCCCGACCCGCGCGAGCCCCTGCAGGCTTCGTTCAGCGACGCCGCCAACCCGCTGGGCCTGGACGGCATCGAGTTCATCGAGTACGCCACCTCCAAGCCCCAGGCCCTGGGCCAGGTGCTGGAGATGATGGGCTTTCGGCCCATCGCGCGGCACCGTTCGCGCGAGATCCTGCTGTACCGCCAGGGCGGGCTCAACATCGTGGTCAACGCCCACGCAGCCGACGCGCCGGGCGCCAGCCAGGAGGTGCCGACCATCTCGGCCATCGCGCTGCGTGCGCGCGATGCGCGGGCGGCCTACCGCTACGTGCTGGAGCGCGGCGCCTGGGCCGTGCCAGGCCATGCGGAGGTGATGGAGCTGAACATCCCGGCCATCCACGGCGCGGGCGGCAGCCGCATCTACTTCGTCGACCGCTACAAGGAGTTCTCGATCTACGACGTGGACTTCGTGCCGATTCCCTCGGTCGAGCAGCACCCGGCCGCCACGGCCGGCATCCACTTCTTCGGCGTGGTGCAGTACATCGGCCCGGGCCGCAGCAACGACTGGATCGAGTTCTACCGCGAGCTGTTCGGCACCGAGCTGATCCCCGACGACCTGCGCTTCGGCATCATGCCCAAGGGCACCTTGCTGCGCACGCCGGCGCTGGATGCCACGCAGCGCTTCATGCTGCAGCTGGTCGAGCCCGAGCCGCATGTGCTGGACACCGGCGAGAAGCTGCAGCGCATCGGCCTGGGCGTGCCCGACGTGCTGGCCGCCGTGCAGGCGCTGCGCGCGCTGGGCGTGGAATTCGTCGAAACCGCCGCCGCCCACACCGAGCGGCGCGGCGCCATCACCAAGACCTACCTGGGCTCGGTGGTGTTCGAGCTCGTGCACAGCGCGCAGGAGTGAACGGCATGCGGCTGCACACCGAGGGCAACTTCGAAGGCTTCGGCATGGACACGATCACGCTGGCCGGGCCGCTGGAAGCCAAGCTGTCCGCCATGCGTGAGGCCGGCTTCACGCAGGTCATGCTCAAGGCCAACGACCTGGTCGGCCACCCGGGCGGCCTCTCGGCGGCCGTGCAGGCCGTCAAGGACAGCGGCCTGCGCGGCACGGGCTTCCAGGTGCTGCGCGACTTCGAGGGCCTGTCCGGCCACCTGCACCACTACAAGGTGGACATCGCCAAGAGCATGCTGGAGATGTGCGCCGCGCTGGGCTGCACGGTGCTGCTGGCCTGCTCGTCGACCTCGCGCCATGCCACGCAGGACCTGGACCTGATCGCGCGCGACCTGCGCAAGCTGGCCATGCTGGCCGTGCCGCTGGGCATCAAGATCGCCTACGAAGGCCTGTCCTGGGGCCACACGGTCAACGAGTTCACGACGGCCTGGGACGTGGTCTGCCGTGCCGACTGCCCCAACCTGGGCGTGGGCATCGACTCCTTCCACGTGCTGGCGGCCAAGACCCCGCTCTCGGAAATCGACTACCTGGACCCGAGCAAGATCTTCCTCGTGCAGTTGGCCGACTTCCTGTGGCAGGACACGCCGACCTTCGAGGAACGCATGACCACCGCGCGCACCATGCGCGTGTTCCCGGGCGAGGGCGTGCACAGCGAGCAGGTGGTCGAACTCGTGCTGCGGCTGGACAAGCTGGGCTACCGCGGCGACTACAGCTTCGAGGTCTTCAACGACGACTTCCTGAACCTGCCGCTGCCCACGGTGGCCGAGCGGGCGCGCAAGTCGGCGCTGTGGCTGGCCGAGGACGTGCTCAAGCGCTCGGTGCCGCTGCCGGGCCAGATGCGCCTGAAGGCGATGGCGGGATGAGCGCGGCGCGGATGCCCGGCCGGATCGGCAGCGTCCTGTTTCCAAGACATTTGCAGTCCCCTCCATGCACGACCTCGGTACCAACGCCCTGCTGTTCGGCGGCACCCTGAGCGCCATCGCTGCGCTGGCGCATGTGGTCTGCATCGTGCTGGGCGGCCCGGCCTACCGGCTCATGGGCGCGGGCGAGCGCATGGCGCGCGCAGCCGAGGCCGGCAAGACCGCACCGGCCCTGGTCACCGCCGCCATCGCCGGCGTGCTGCTGGTGTGGGCCGTCTATGCCTTCTCGGGCGCGGGCCTGGCACCGTCCTTGCCATTCACGCGGCCAGTGCTCGCCCTCGTCGGCGCCGTCTACCTCGCCAGGGCGCTGGCCTTTCCGCTGTTGAAGCCCATGTTCCCGGACAACTCGAGCACCTTCTGGTACCTGTCTTCGGGCATCTGCCTGGTGCTGGGCTTGTCGTACGCCGTGGGTGCCGCGGCGCTGGGCGCCGGGTCGTGAAGCGGTTCGCCGCCGCTTGCGCACCGCGCCCGGCGATGCGCAAGCCCGGCCCGTCCGGACCTCAGACGGCCCGGGCCCGGGCGTGCGTGACGGCCGTGCGCAGGCCCAGCAGGTAGCTGTCCACGCCGAAGCCGGCGATCTGGCCCTGGACGATCTCGGCCAGCACCGAATGGTGGCGGAAGGCTTCGCGCGCGTGCACGTTGGACATGTGCACCTCGACGATGGGGCACGCCAGGATGGCCAGCGCGTCGCGGATGCCGTAGCTGTAGTGCGTCCAGGCGCCGGCGTTGATGACGATGGCGTCCACGCCCTCGGTGTGGGCGGCGTGGATGCGTTCGACCATCGCGCCTTCGAAATTGGTCTGGAAGCACTCGACCTCGACGCCGAGTTCGCGGCCGAGCGCGGCCAGCTGCGCGTCGATGTCCGCCAGCGTGGCCGTGCCGTAGGTCTTGGGGTCGCGCTTGCCGAACATGTTGAGGTTGATGCCGTGCAGCGTGAGGATCTTCATGCCGGCTCCTTACTTGCGCACCTTCGCCAGCTCGGCCTGCAGTTCGGCCACCACGTCCTGGCCCACGGTCACGGCATGCTTGGCCGTCACGGGGCGCATCTTGTCGCGCAGCTTGGCCAGTTCGGCGGGCGGCAGCTCGGTCACCTGCATGCCGTTCTTCTTCATGTTTTCGAGCGCGATGGCGACCTGCTCGCGCGCGGCCTGGCGCTGGAATTTCGTGGCCTCGACCGCCGCGTCGGCGATGATCTTTTGCTGCGCGGGCTGCAGGCTGTCCCAGAACTTCTTGCTGATCAGCACGGACTGCGGGTTGTACTGGTGGTGGCTCAGCACCACATGCTTTTGCACCTCGTAGAACTTGTTGGCGTTGATGACGGTGACCGGGTTCTCCTGGCCGTCGATGGCCTTTTGCTCGAGCGCGGCGTAGACCTCGGGGAAGGGCAGCGGCGTGGGATTGGCGTCCAGCGCCTTGACCCAGTCCACGTTGATCGGGTTGGGGATCACGCGCAGCTTCAGGCCGGCCAGGTCCTCCACCTTGGTGATCGGGCGCTTGCTGTTGGTGATGTCGCGAAAGCCCAGCTCGAAGTAGGACAGGCCGATCATGCCCTTGTCCTTGAGCTTGTCGTGCAGCTTCTTGCCGAAGGGGCCGTCGACGATGGCCTCGGCCTCGGCATTGCTGCCGAACATGAACGGGAAGTCGTAGACCGCGAACTCCTTGACCTGGCTGGCGAGGATGCCCGAGTTCATGCTCGCCATCTCCAGCGTGCCGCCCTGGATGGCCGAGACGTTGGCCTGGTCGCTGCCCAGCGTGCCGCCCGGGAACAGGTTGACCTTGAGCTTGCCGCCGGATTTGGCGGTGACGATCTCGGCGAACTTCTCCATGCCCATCACGAGCGGATGGCCCTTGGGGTTCTGCGTGGCGAACTTGATGGTGCGCGTGTCCTGGGCCTGGGCACCGAGCGCGGCGAAGGCAGCTGCTGCTACCAGGGTCTTGAGCATGAGGCGTTTCATGGGGTGTCTCCAGTGGTGACGGGAACGGGTCAGCCGGCCAGCCAGCGCGCCGGCACGGTGACGATGGCGGGGAACAGGACCATCAGGAACATCAGCGCGAACTGCGCGACCATGAAGGGCCAGACGCCCTTGGTGACCTGGTCCATGCTGATCTTGCCGACGCCGGCCACGGTGTTGAGCACGGTGCCCACGGGCGGTGTGATCAGACCGATGGCGTTGTTCATGATGAACAGCACGCCGAAGTACACCGGGTCGATGCCGGCGGCCTTGACGATGGGCATCAGCACCGGCGTGAGGATCAGCACCGTGGGCGTCATGTCCATGGCCGTGCCGACGACGATCACCAGCACCATGATGGCGGCCATCAGCAGGCGCGGGCTGTCCAGCAGCGGCTGCAGCAGGCTCACGATCTGGTCGGGCAACTGGGCCACCGTGATCAGCCAGGCGCTGACCATCGCGGCGGCCACCAGGAACATGATCACGGCCGTGGTCTTGGCCGCAGCGAGGAACAGGCCGAACAGCTGGTTGAAGCGGAGCTCGCGGTAGACGAACACCGAGATCAGCAGGGCGTAGACCGCCGCGACGACCGCGGCCTCGGTCGGCGTGAACACGCCGAACTTCAGGCCCACGATGACGATGACCGGAAGGCCCAGTGCGAAGGTCGCATCCTTGAGCGCGCCGAGGATTTCCGCGCGGCTGCGGCGCGGCTGCGGCGGCACGTTCTCGCGCCGGCCCAGCCACCACCAGGTGAAGCACAGCGCCGTGCCCAGCAGCACGCCGGGCACGATGCCGGCCAGGAACAGCTTGGAGATCGACACGTTGGCGGCCACGCCGAAGATCACGAAGCCGATGGACGGCGGAATCACGGGCGCGATGATGCTGGCCGCCGACAGCAGGCCGGCCGAGCGCGCCTTGTCGTGCCCGGCCCTCACCATCATCGGCAGCAGCAGGGCCGACAGCGCCGCCGCGTCGGCCACGGCCGAGCCCGACAGCGCCGCCATCATCACGGCCGCGCCGATCGCCACATAGCCCAGGCCACCGCGCACGTGCCCGACCAGCGCCATCGCGAATTGCACGATGCGGCGCGACAGACCGCCCGCGTTCATGATCTCGCCGGCCAGCATGAAGAAGGGCACGGCCAGCAGCGGGAAGCTGTTGGAACCTTCGATCAGGTTCTGCGCCAGGATCTGCGCGTCGAACATGTCCATCTGCACCATCAGCGCAGCGCCGCTGGCCAGCAGTGCGAACGAGATCGGCACGCCGATGGCCATGGCCACCAGCAAAGAGCCCAGGAAGATGGCGATGGTCATGCCTGCTCCGGATGTTGGTCTTCGTTCTCGCGCACGCCGATCAGTTCGTCGTCCGACATGCGGCCCGTCAGCAGGCGCACCAGGTTCAGCAGCAAGACCGGCGCGGCCAGCAGTGCGAACACCATGCCGCTGGCGTAGAAGTAGCCCATGCGCGCCTCCATCACGGCGCTCGTGGAATCCCAGTTGATCTTCACCTGCTGCCAGGAACCGTCGAAGACCAGCCAGCACAGCCAGCACATCAGCACGAGGCTCAGGAACAGGCAGACCTTCTGGCCCGCGCGCGGCAGCCGCGCGATCAGCGAATCGGTGCCCAGGTGGCCGCGCTCGTTGAGCGCCACCACGGCGCCCAGGAAGGTCAGCCAGACGAACAGCCAGCGCGACAGTTCCTCGGAGAGCGTGAGCCCGGAGTTGAACGCGTAGCGCATGACCACGTTGCCGAACACCATGACCACCATCAGCGCGAGGCTGGCGACCATGAGCCAGCCCAGCAGCCGGCAATAGCCTTGGATGAGTTTCTGAACCACGCCGTGTCTCCTTGCGAACCCAGTAATGTACGAACTGGTTAGTTTTTCACTCTAGGGGCTTACCCTTGCACGAAGCGCAGCACGGTCTGGACGATGGACTCGCGCCGCGCGGCCGCGACCGCCGGCTCGGTGTAGTCGCGCTTGAAGATCAGGCCGAAGGTGTGGCGGTTCGCCACGTTGAAGAAGCACAGCGCCGAGATGGTGGCATGCAGGTCGATCGCGTCCACGCCAGCGCGGAAGACCCCGGCGGCCAGGCCGCGCGCATACAAGTCCTCGATGGCCGAGATCGCCGGCACGTTGAGCTGCTCGATGCTCTGGCTCTGCGCCATGTAGTGGCCGCGCTGCATGTTCTCGGCCATCACCAGGCGGATGTAGGGCTCGCTGGCCAGGTGGTGGTCGAACGTGAATTCCACGAGGCGGCGCAGCGCAGCCTCGGGCGCCAGGTCACCCAAGTGCAGGTCGGCCTCGGTCTCGCGCATGGCCCGGTAGCTGGCCTCCAGCACGGCCAGGTACAGTCCCTCCTTGCTACCGAAGTAGTAGTAGATCATGCGCTTGGAGGTCTGCGTGGCGGCCGCGATCTCGTCGATGCGCGCGCCGTCCAGGCCCTTCTCCGCGAACTCGGTCAGCGCCACGTCCAGGATGTTGGCCATGGTGCGCGCGGGATCGTTGGTGCGGCTTGTCTCCTTGCCATCCTTGGCGGCGGGCCTGGCACTGGCCGCACGGCGCCGGGAATGTACCGTCTGGTTCATTCCGGCAGTATAGGAAGGGAAACGTTCAATCGTCGAGCAGGCGCACGCGCACGCTCTTGCCCTTGATGCGGCCGCGGTCGAGCCGGCTGGCGGCCTGCTGCGCGATGCCGCGCGCCACCGCCACATAGGTGGAGAACTCGTTCACGTCGATCTTGCCGATCTGCTCGCGCGTGTAGCCAGCCTCGCCGGTCAGCGCGCCCAGCACGTCGCCGGCGCGGATCTTCTCCTTGCGTCCGCCCTGGATCTGCAGCGTGGCCATGGGCGGGGGCGGCGGCATGCCCTGGTCCTGCAGCGACGCCAGCGGCTCGAAGCGCGCAGGCTGGCCCTGCAGCTGCTCGATGCGGCCCACGCGCCCCATCTCGTCCATGCTGGCGAGGTTCAGCGCCAGGCCCTTCTCGCCCGCGCGGCCGGTGCGGCCCACGCGGTGCACGTGCACCTCGGGATCCGGCGTCACGTCGACGTTGACCACGGCGCCCAGGCGCGCGATGTCCAGCCCGCGCGCGGCCACATCGGTCGCCACCAGCACGTTGGCGCTGCGGTTGGCGAAGCGCACCAGCACCTGGTCGCGCTCGACCTGCTCCAGCTCGCCGTAGAGCGCCAGCGCCGCGAAGCCATGGCCGCGCAGCACGGCCAGCAGGTCGCGGCACTGCTGCTTGGTGTTGCAAAAGGCCAGCGCGTTGTCGGGTCGGTGGTGCCGCAGCAGGCGCACCACGGCGTCCAGCCGCTGGCCCTCTTCCACCTCGTACCAATGCTGCACGATGTGGCTGACGTCCTGCTTCTTCTCGACCGTGATGCGCTGCGGATCGCGCAGGAACTGGCGCGCCAGCTGGGCGATGCCCTCGGGGTAGGTGGCCGAGAACAGCAAGGTCTGGCGGTCGGCCGGGCAACGCCGGGCCACGGCGGCGATGTCGTCCATGAAGCCCATGTCCAGCATGCGGTCGGCTTCGTCCAGCACCAGCGTGCGCAGCCCGTCCAGCACCAGGTTGCCGCGCTCCAGGTGGTCCAGCACGCGGCCCGGCGTGCCGACCACGATGTGGGCGCCGTGCTCCAGGCTGGCGGCCTGGTTGCGCAGCGGCACGCCGCCGCACAGCACCACGGTCTTGATGTTGTCCTGCGCGCGCGCCAGCCGCCGCAGCTCCTGGGCCACCTGGTCGGCCAGCTCCCGCGTGGGGCACAGCACCAGCGCCTGGGCGCCGAAGAAGCGCGGGTTCAGCCCCGCCAGCAGCGCCAGGCCGAAGGCCGCGGTCTTGCCACTGCCGGTCTCGGCCTGGGCGATCAGGTCGCGCCCGGCCAGCGCCAGCGGCAGGCTGGCGGCCTGGATCGGCGTCATCTGCGTGAAGCCCAGGCTGGCCAGGTTGTCCAGCTGCGCCGGCGGCAGCGGGAGCCGTGCGAACGCGCGGTCCGCCAAATTCGTTTCAGACATGTTGCGATTGTCCGCGCTCGTCAAGCCAGGAATTGCACAGATTGCGGCGCAAAATCGCGAACTGGCACCGATTCCCCTTGTTGCACCGGCGTTTGGCTGGCCGAGCCGCCCACCACAATGCCCCCAAAAAGGACACCGTATGGATCTGCAGTACCAGTTGAAAGCCGGCAGCTACTACCTGTACGACCTCGCCACGCCGCCCAGCGTGGCCACCGGGGAGCACAAGCTCAAGCTCAAGACCGATACGGTCGCCATCGCCTTCGACGCCAGCACCGGCCACCTGCACCAGCACGGCAACCCCGCGCGCATCCATTCCTGGGCCAACGGTGCGCGGCGCCGCCTGCGGGCCGCCGGCGCGCAGGACAGCGCCAACGACATCGTGGTCGTTTCCGGTCCGCTGCCGGTGGACGAGATCAACAAGTGCCTGTCGGTCGCGGGCTACTGCCGGCGCATGTTCTCGCGCCTGGCCAGCCTGCCGCACGGCAAGTTCGGCGCCGCCCGCGCACACGCCTGAGACGGTCCTCGCCGCGGGCCGCTGTGGCGGTCCCCGTAAAATCCGGCCCATCATGCGTTCCCGGGCCCTCGCCTTCTTCCTTGCCCTGGCCATGGCGTGGATGGGCCTCTCCGCCCAGGAGCTGGCCGCCGAGGTCTGCTCCGACGCCCTCACCGAACAGGCCCAGCCCGGCCCGTCCAGCGCCGCGGAAGGTTCCCTGGACGACCACCACCTCGACAACCTGCCGTTCCAGCTGCTGGCCGACCTGCTCGGGCTGCTCGGCCCGGGCGACACCGGCGTGGCGGCCGGCCTGCCCGTGCGGCCCGATGCGCCCGCGCCCGGCGGCTGGCTGGCGCCCGATCTGGCGCGCCTGCAGCGCCCGCCCATCGCCGCGTCCATCGCCGCCATCGCCCCGATCGTGCGCGCCTAGCGCCGCGGCGCGTCCTGCCTCCCCTGCTACCGGCCAACCTGGCCAAGCCCGTCGCTGCCGCGGCGGTGCCAACCTCTCGTCTTCCCCTTCGGGTGCCCTGTGGAAATCTTTGTTTTATTGGCCTTGGTCCTGCTCAACGGCCTGTTCGCGATGTCGGAAATCGCGCTCGTCACGGCGCGCCGCGCGCGCCTGCAAAAACTCGTCGATGAAGGCGATCCGGCCGCCAGCGCCGCGATCAAGCTCGGCGAAGACCCGACGCGTTTCCTGTCCACCATCCAGATCGGCATCACCTCCATCGGCGTGCTGAACGGCATCGTCGGCGAGGCCGCGCTGGCCGCGCCGCTGGCCGACTGGCTGACCGAGATGGGCGTGCCGGCCTCCTCCAGCGGCTATGCCGCGACGGCGCTGGTCGTGGTGCTGATCACCTACGTCTCCATCGTGGCCGGCGAGCTGGTGCCCAAGCGCCTGGGGCAGACCCACCCCGAGGCCCTGGCCCGGCTGGTGGCGCGGCCCATCAACTGGCTGGCCACGGCCACCAAGCCCTTCGTCAAGCTGCTGACCGTCTCCACCCAGGCGCTGCTGCGCCTGCTGGGCGTGAAGGACGGCAACCCGAACCCGATCACGGCCGACGAGATCCACGCCATGCTGGCCGAAGGCACGACCGCTGGTGTGATCGAGTCGCACGAGCACGACATGGTGCGCAACGTGTTCCGGCTGGACGACCGCCAGATCGTCTCGCTCATGGTGCCGCGCAGCGACGTGGTCACGCTGGACGCCGACCTGCCCTTCGAGGAGAACCTGCGCCGCATCGAGGAGAGCGACCATGCGCGCTTTCCGGTCGTGCGCGGCGGCCTGGACAACGTGCTGGGCATCCTGAACGCGCGCCAGTGGTTGTCGCGCGCGCTGCGCGAGGACCAGCGCGACCTTGCCAAGCAGCTGCTCACGCAACCGCTGTACGTGCCCGAGACGCTGACCGGCATGGAGCTGCTGGACAACTTCCGCTCCAGCGACATGCAGATGGCCTTCGTCATCGACGAATACGGCGAGGTGCAGGGCATCGTCACGCTGCAGGACCTGATCGAGGCCATCACGGGCGAATTCCAGCCGCGCGATCCGCAGACCTCCTGGGCCGTGCAGCGCGACGATGGCAGCTGGCTGCTGGACGGCCACATCCCGGTGCCCGAACTCAAGGACCGCCTGGGATTGGACACCGTGCCCGAGGAGGAGCGCGGCCGCTACCACACGCTGGCCGGCATGCTGATGCTGCTGTCGGGCCGGCTGCCGCGCGTGGCCGACACGGCCGAATGGGAGGGCTGGAAGCTGGAGATCGTGGACATGGACGGCCGCACCATCGACAAGGTGCTGGCCCAGCGCCTGCCCGATCCGGTGCAGGTCGATGGCGACGCGGAGACCCAGGCTTGAAGCCAGTCCTCGCGGTGCTGGCTGCCGCGGGGCTGCTGGGCGGCTGCGACGGCTACCCGACCGAAGACGCGGCCCTGCTCGACGAATCGGCGATGAGCACGGCGCAGCTGCTGCAGACGCTGGATGGGGTCGGCGCCCGGCCGCACCTGCGCACGCGCTACCGCCATGCACTGTTGCCCGGCTGCGTGCTGCGCGTGGAAGCCGAAGGAGAGGCCTCCCTGCAGGTGCCGCTGGACGGCGCCGACATCACGACCCGCCTGACCGACGAGGACGCGCCCGACCACGAGGTGCTGGTCTACGCCCGCGGCCAGAGCCGCGGCGACGATGTGCCGGCCGTCGTCCAGCAAGGCGGCCGCTGGGTCGACTGGGTGCAGACCCGCTCGCTGCTGCAGCAGCTGCAGCGGCGCTGCGCGGAGGCCGACGGCCTCAGAAGTCCATCAGGCTCAGACCCACGCTGAACACGGTCTTGCGCACGTTGTAGTCGATCAGGCTGTCGCCGTAGCCGTGGAAGACCTGGGTGTGCAGGCGCAGCCCGCTGCGCAGCCAGCCGCCTTCGCCCTGCGGGCCCAGGGCATGCGACCACTCCAAGCGCGCCGACCCCTTGCCGTTGGACTTGAGCGGGTGGCGCACCGTGAGCGAGAAGTTGTCGCGGCTGGACAGCGTCCAGCCGCCCGTGATCTCGGCACGGCCGATGTAGTCGGTGATGTCCGGGTTGTCGTCGCTCTCGGCCTTCTCGTGGAAGCGGTGCCAGACGCGGCCCGTCAGGCGGAAGCGCTCGTCCTTGCTTTCCATGCCGGCCATCAGGTAGACGCGGTTCCAGCTGCGCGACAGCGGCAGGCTCTGGCCGTTGGACTGGTGGACCAGGCCCAGGCCCGTGTAGCGCAGGCGCCAGTTGCCGAACTCGGCATAGCTCGGGTAGGCGTAGATCAGCTCGGGCTCGTGGTCGGTGGCGCGGAAAGGGCGCGACAGCTGCGGCGTGAACACCTGCCAGAACGACTGCTGCGAGTAGGCGAACCACAGCGAGTCCACGGCACTGCCCTCGCGCGGCGTCAGCAGGCCCTGCGCCACCTTGGTCCGCACCGACAGCTGGATGCGCGCCTCGGTGCGACGGTATTCGTTGGTCTCGTCGGACTGGTTCTCGGGGTTGGGCGTGCCGGGCGTGCGGTTCACGCTGCTGGACTGCGCGAGCGACAGCGTGATGGGCCGGTAACCGCGCAGGCCGAACTCGCCGCAGTCGGTGCCGGACTCCAGTTCCCAGATCCGCGAGAGCGTGGAATAGCGCGTGTCGTGGCAACGCGGCACCACGGGCGCCTCGGGCGCTGCCGTCGGCACCGCGGTGCTGGCCACGGCCGTGGTGGCCGTCGCGCCCGTGCTGTCGGGCTTGTTGATGGTGGGGCCGTCCTTGGGGACGTTGGCAGCCGCCCTGGCGTTGACGGCCGCGGCCTCGGCCTGCTGCTGGCGCGCCCAGGCGTCGAAGCAGCGCAGCCGCGCGGCATCGTCGCCGGCCTGGGCCGCGCAGGTCTGCCAGCTCGGCACAGGGCCGGTCTGGGCCTGCGCGGCAGGCAGTGCGCCCACACCGAGCAGCAAGGCGGCGAGCGGCGCGGGGCGCAGCAGCGGGGAAAGACCAGCCATGGAAAGTCCTTTGCAGAGCGGGAAAGAAAGAGCGTTCATCACCAACCCGCGGCACGGCGCAGCACGAATTCGCGCCTGGCCTCGGTGTCGGCATCGGTCCAGGTGCCGCGGATCAGCTTGCCACAGGAGTCCGCATCGACACGACCGATCCAGGTGGCCGAGATGCGCTTGCCGTCGCGCGACTCCTCCAGCGTGAGGTCGCCATCGTCCACATCGCCGGCCAGCAGCGCCGTGGTGCCGTCGCGCTCGACGCGGCCGCGCACGCTGTCGCCCAGCTCCGGATGGCGTTCGAGCTGCAGCGTGGCGCCGGGCGCGTCCTCGCCCTGCCACTGCGCCTGCCAGGTGCCATAGAGGTGGAGCGCGCGCATTTCGTGCGGCGCGGGGCAGGCGGGCGTGGAATCGGTGGTCTGGGCCTGGGCCGAGGCGGCCAGCAACAACACAAGGCCGCACAGGCCGCCCATCCCCGCCGGTTTCATGCGCTCTTCTCCGGCGCGGCGCCGGCCGCCTTCTTGGCCGCGAACTCCGCGCGCAGCTGGCGCAGCTTCTCGCGCGGGTCTTCCTTCACCGTGGCCTTGTCCAGCCCCATTTCGGCGATGAAGCGGCTGGGCTGGGCCGGCACCAGGTCGCGGCCCTTCTTGCGCTTGCGCGTCCAGCTCACGGCCAGCGTGCGCTGCGCGCGCGTGATGCCCACGTACATGAGGCGGCGCTCCTCCTGCAGGCGCTGCGCGGTCTCGTCGCTGACCTTCTGCTGGCGGCCGTCGTCGTCGTCGAGCTTGAACGGCAGCATGCCCTCGTTCACCCCCACCAGCACCACGTGCGGCCACTCCAGGCCCTTGGAAGCGTGCAGCGTGGACAGCGTGACGAGGTCCTGGTCCTGCTCGCGCTCGCTCATGGTGGAGAGCAGCGAGATGGTCTGCGCGACCTCCATGAGCGACTTCACCTCCGACTGCGTGGTGACGCCGGCCGCGTCGTCGATCTGCCCGCCGCAGCGGCCCGACATCCAGTCCACGAAGTCCATCACGTTGGACCAGCGCGTCGCGGCGGCAGCCTCGCTCTCCTCGTTGTCGTAGAGGTGCTGTTCGTAGCCGATCTCCTTGAGCCACTCCATCATGAAGGCGCGTGCGGCCTCGGCCCCCATGGTCTGGCGCGCGCGGTACTCCAGGTCGTTCACGTAGCGGCCGAACTCCACCAGGCTCTCGTAGCCGCGGCGCGGCAACAGGCTGGCCAGCGAGGACGAGAACAGCGACTCGAACAGCGAAAGCTTGTACTGCGTGGCGTACACGCCGAGCTGGCCCAGCGTCTGGTGGCCGATGCCGCGCTTGGGCACGGTCACGGCGCGCAGGAAGGCCGGGTCGTCGTTGTTGTTGATCCACAG
The DNA here is from genome assembly GCF_014652235.1 of Pseudorhodoferax aquiterrae. GTDB lineage: Bacteria > Pseudomonadota > Gammaproteobacteria > Burkholderiales > Burkholderiaceae_C > Pseudorhodoferax > Pseudorhodoferax aquiterrae. Next base: position 413,743 of record NZ_BMYK01000004.1, on the reverse strand, counting down.
CCGGAACCAGGCGCACAGGTCCTTGATCTCGGCGCGGTCGAAGAAGCTCGTGCCGCCCGAGACCTTGTAGGGAATCTGCGCCTTGCGCAGCGCCTTCTCGAAGGGCTTGGCCTGGTGGTTGGCGCGGTACAGCACGGCGAAATGGCGAAAGTCCTTGTGCACCGAGTTGGCGCGCAGCGACTGGATGCGCGCCACCACGCGCTCGGCCTCGTGCTCCTCGCTGTCCGCGTCGACGATGCGCACGGGCTCGCCCTCGCCCAGTTCGGAGAACAGCGTCTTGGGGAACAGCTTGGGGTTGGGCCCGATCACGTTGTTGGCCGCGCGCAGGATGGCGCTCGTGGAGCGGTAGTTCTGCTCGAGCTTGATGACCTTGAGGTTCGGGTAGTCGACCGGCAGGCGCTTCAAGTTGTCCAGCGTGGCGCCGCGCCAGCCGTAGATGGACTGGTCGTCGTCGCCCACGGCCGTGAAGCGCGCGCGCTGCCCGACCAGCAGCTTCAGCACCTCGTACTGCGTGGCGTTGGTGTCCTGGTATTCGTCGACCAGCACATGGCCCAGCACGCGCTGCCATTTCTCGCGCACCTCTTCATGGTCGCGCAAGAGGCGCAGCGGCAGGCCGATCAGGTCGTCGAAGTCCACGCTCTGATAGGCCGTGAGCCGCTCCTCGTAGCGCGCCATGATGCGCGCGATGATGCGCTCGTTGTCGTCCGCGGCCACCTCCTCGGCCTGGGCGGACGACAGGCCCATGTTCTTCCACTTGCTGATCGTCCACTGCCACTGGCGCGCGGTGGCCGCGTCGGTGGTGCCGCCGGCGTCCTTGAGGATGGAGGTCACGTCGTCGCTGTCCAGGATGCTGAACTGCGCCTTCAGCCCCACGCGGTGGCCGTCCTCGCGCACGATGCGCACGCCCAGCGCGTGGAAGGTGCAGATCACCACGTCCTTGGCCGGCTTGCCGATCAGGCCCTTGGCACGCTCGCGCATCTCGGCCGCGGCCTTGTTCGTGAAGGTGATGGCGGCCACGCTCTTGGCCGGCACGCCGGCCTGGATCAGCCGCGCGATCTTGGCCGTGATCACGCGCGTCTTGCCCGAGCCCGCCCCTGCCAGCACCAGGCAGGGGCCGTGCATGTAGTTGACTGCTTCTTGCTGGGCGACGTTGAGACCGGAAACCATGGGAGCGTGGGGAGGGGCGCCGCCCGGCGGCGGCCGGCGGGCGCCGGATCATACAAAGCCCGGCAACGGGCCCGCCGGCCGCAGGGGTGTCGCCGGCGGGACGCGGCTCCCCGCAAACCCGGATGCACCGGCACCGCCCCTGCATCAAGAATGCGCCGCACCATCACCTCTTCCAGGAGACCCCACCGCATGCCCCGTTCCGCGTTCCACCGCCGCCATCTGCTGGCCTTGTGCGCCAGCGCCGCCTTCCTGCCGTCCGTGCACGCCCAGGCGTACCCGAACAAGCCCATCCGCGTGGTGGTGCCCTACCAGGCCGGCGGGGCGACCGACGTGATCGCGCGGGTGTTCGGCGACAAGCTGGCCGCGCGTCTCGGCCAGCCCGTGGTCATCGACAACAAGGCCGGCGCCGGCGGCATCCTGGGTACGGACACGGTGGCCAAGGCCGCGCCGGACGGCTACACGCTGCTGGTGACGCTGAGCACCTCCATCCTGATCAACCAGTTCCTCTACACCAAGCTGCCCTACAACCCGCAGAAGGAACTGGCGCTGGTCTCGCAGCTGGCGGCCGCGCCGATCACGCTGGCCGTGCACCCCAGCGTGCCCGTGAAGACCGGCCCCGAGCTGCTGGCCTACATGGCCGCCCACAAGGGCAAGGTCTCGTACGGCTCCTACGGCATCGGCTCGCATGCCCACCTGGCCGGTGCGCACATGAGCCGCGTGCAGAACGCCGACATGGTGCACGTGGCCTACAAGGGCGAGGCGCCCATGCTGCAGGACCTGATCGGCGGCCAGGTGCAGATGGCCTATGCCAGCGCACTCGGCGTCAAGCCGCACGCCGAGACGGGCCGGCTGCGCATCGTCGGTGTGACCGGCCCGCGCCGCATGAGCGTGCTGCCCGAGGTGCCCACGCTGCTCGAGCAGGGCATGACCGACGACGTGTACGGCGTGGTCGGCTTCATCGGCATGGCCGCGCCGGCCGGCACGCCGCGCGAGATCGTCGAACGCGTGGCGCGCGAGGTCCAGGCCATCGGCCAGATGGAGGACGTGCGCGCGCGCATCACGTCCATGGGCTTCGAGACCGCCGCCAACGGCGTGCGCGACTTCGAGGCCGTCTACAAGAAGGACCTGCCGATCTGGCAGAAGCTCGTGCAGGAGTCGGGTGCACGGTTGGATTGAGGCCGCGCGGGCCGGTCACAATCGCGCCCCGTGCTCGCCATCCTGTCCGCCACCTTCCCGTTCTTCGCACTGATCCTGGCCGGCTACGTCGCGGCGCGGCGGCGGATGCTGCCGCTGGAGGCGATCCCGGGCCTGAACGGCTTCGTGCTGTTCTTCGCCCTGCCCTGCATGCTGTACCGCTTCGGCGCCAGCACGCCGCTCGCGCTGCTGCTCGATCCGGTGCTGGCTGCGGTCTACACGCTGTGCGCGGCGGTGTTGGTCATCGGCGTGGTGGCGGCCGACCGGCGCCGCCTGGGCTGGAACGACGCCGCCCTCGGCGCCCTGGTGGCCGCCTTCCCCAACAGCGGCTTCATGGGCGTGCCGCTGCTGGTGGCCCTGCTGGGCGCCAGCGCCGCGGGCCCGGTGATGCTGACGCTGGTGGTCGACCTTCTGCTGACCACCTCGCTGTGCGTGGCTCTGTCGCGGCTGGACACCGCGGGCGCTGCGGGCGCCCGCCAGGCGCTGGCGCGGGCGCTGCAGGGCGTGGCGCGCAACCCCATGCCCTGGTCCATCGTGCTGGGCATGGCCAGCCAGGCCCTGGGCGTGCGGCTGTGGCAGCCGCTGGACGCCACTATCGCGCTGCTGGCCGCCGCGGCCTCGCCGGTGGCGCTGTTCACCATCGGCGCCGTGCTGGCACGCTCGCAGATGCTGGCCCACCGCGACGAGCACCGCCCCGTGCCCTGGCGCGAGGTGCTGCCGGTCGTCGTGCTCAAGCTGTTCGCGCATCCGCTGCTGGTGTGGGGCGCCGGCATGGGCGCCATGGCCCTGGGCCTGCCGATCACGCCGTTCGCGCTGTCGGCCATGGTGCTGGCCGCGGCACTGCCCAGCGCCAGCAACGTCTCGCTGCTGGCCGAGCGCTTCGGCGCGAACAACGGCCGCATCGCGCGCATCATCCTGTGGTCCACGGCCGCAGCCTTCTTCAGTTTCTCGGCGGCGGTCGCGCTGCTGCGCTGAACCGCGTGTCCCTTTCACCGGAGCTCCACATGTCCTCGCACCGCACCGACCAGTACGCCCTCGCCGACTGCACGGCCCACGAGCTGGTCCAGCTCTACCGCACCGGCCAGGCCTCGCCGCTGGAGGCCGCCAGCGCCGTGTTCGGCCGCATGGACCGCGTGGACGGCACGCTGAATGCCTTCTGCCACCTGGACCCCGAGGGCGCGGCCCAGGCCGCCCGCGCCAGCACCCAGCGCTGGCAGCAGGGCACGCCGATCGGCCCGCTGGACGGTGTGCCCGTGTCGATCAAGGACCTGATCCTGACCCGGGGCATGCCGACCCGGCGCGGCAGCGCCACCATCGCCGCCGAACAGCCCTGGGAGGTGGATGCCCCCGTCACGGCCCGGCTGCGCGCGGCCGGCGCCGTGATCGTGGGCAAGACCGCCACGCCCGAGTTCGGCTGCAAGTGCGAGACCAATTCGCCGCTGACCGGCCTCACGCGCAACCCCTGGAATCCCGCCAAGACCACGGGCGGCTCCTCGGGCGGCGCCGCCGCGGCCGTGGCGGCCGGCATGGCGCCGATCGCCATCGGCACCGATGGCGCGGGCTCCATCCGCAACCCGGCCGCGCTGTGCGGCAACTTCGGGTTCAAGCCCAGCTTCGGCCGCGTGCCGGCCTGGCCGCTGTCGCCGTTCGGCACGGTCGCGCACCTGGGCCCGCACACCATGAGCGTGCTCGACGCGGCCATGGTCATGAACGTGATCAAGCAGCCCGATGCGCGCGACTGGACTTCGCTGCCCTTCGACCCGCGCGACTACCTGGTCGGCCTCAACGACGGCGTGCGCGGCCTGCGCGTAGCCTGGTCGCCCACGCTATGCTTCGCCAAGGACGTGCACCCCGAGGTGGCGGCCGCCACGCTGCGCGCGGCCGAGGCCTTCGTCGCCATGGGCGCGCTGGTCGAGCAGGTCGACCCCGGCTTCGCCGACCCGCTGGACATCTCCACCGGCCTGTGGTTCCTGGGCGCTTGGCAGGTCTGGAACGGCCTCACACCGGACCAGCAGGCGCTGACCGATCCGGACTTCGCGGCCCAGGCGCAACTCGGTGCGCGCCTGTCCACGCTGGACGTGCAGGAGCTGCACCTGCGCCGCGGCGCGCTGGGTTCGCACATGCGCCAGTTCATGGGCGGCTACGACCTGCTGCTGACGCCGGCCGTCTCCATCCCCGCCTTCGACGCGCTGCCGGCTGGCCACCGCCCCATGGACGCGCAGAGCATGCTGGGCTGGTCGCCGTTCAGCTACCCGTTCAACCTCACGCAGCAGCCGGCCTGCTCCATCCCCTGCGGCCTGACCGAGGGCGGCCTGCCGATCGGCCTGCAGATCGTGGGCCCCATGTTCGGTGACGCCATGGTGCTGCGGGCCGCGCGCGCCTACGAGAGCATGCACCCGATCCCCCGGCCGGACCTGAACCCGCTGCTGTAGACACGCGCTGATAATGCGCCCCGTGCACGCGCACGGCGCGCGGCAGGGAGGGGACGGCACATGACATTTCTCGCGATCGACATCGGCAACACCCGGCTCAAGTGGGCGCAGTACGACGCCCCGGCACCGGGCGCACGGCTGCTGGCGCACGGCGCGGAATTCCTCGAGAACATCGACAAGCTCGGCGACGGCCCCTGGGCTGCGCTCAGCGAGCCGCAGCACATGCTGGGCTGCCAGGTGGCCGGCGATGCGCTCAAGCGCCGCACCGAGGAGCAGATGGAGCTGTGGGACGTCACGCCGCAATGGGTGGTCTCGAGCAGCGAGGAAGCCGGCCTGCGCAACGGCTACGACCACCCCACGCGCCTGGGCACGGACCGCTGGGTCGCCATGGTCGGCGCGCGCCACCGTGTGCTGCGCCGCGACGGGCCGCGCCCCATGGTGGTGGTGATGGTGGGCACGGCCGTGACCGTGGAAGCCGTGGACATCGAGGGCACCTTCCTGGGTGGCCTGATCCTGCCCGGCCACGGCATCATGCTGCGCGCGCTGGAGTCCGGCACGGCCGGCCTGCACGTGCCCACGGGCGACGTGCGCGACTTCCCCACCAACACCAGCGACGCGCTGACCAGCGGCGGCACCTACGCCATCGCGGGCGCGGTCGAGCGCATGGTGCAGCACCTGCAGCAGCACGCCGGCGAGGAGCCGGCCTGCATCATGACCGGCGGTGCCGGCTGGAAGATGGCGCCGCACATGACCCGGCCGTTCGAGCTCGTCGACAACCTGATCTTCGACGGACTGCTGGAACTCGCGCAGGCACGCTTCGCGCGCTAGGCGCTCAGTGCAGCAGGCTTCGCGCCTGCACCACCGGTGGCCGGGTCACGATGCGCGGCAGGCCGTCGGCGGCGTCGAAGGCGCGGGCCAGGTGTTCGATCAGCTTGCGCACGCGCAGCGGCTGGTGCTGGCGCTCGCGGTAGACCAGGAAGATGCCGGGCGCCGGGCAGGCCCAGGCGGCCAGCACGGGCTGCAGTTCGCCGCGCTCCACGGCCGGGTCGGCCAGCACGCGGGGCAGCACGGCCAGGCCCTGGCCCAGCAGCGCGGCGGCCATCAGCGCTTCCACATGGTTGGCACGCAGTGCCTGGCGCAGCTGGGGCTGGGTGCGCTCCTGCGTGACCGGGTGGCTGAACTGCCAGGCCCGGCTCGCGCCCGGGCCGCTGTGCACCACACAGTCGTGGCCGGCCAGCTCGTCCGGGTCGCGCGGCACGCCGCGCGCGCGCAGGTAGGCCGGCGCCGCGTAGACACCCATGGGCACCTCGCCGATGCGGCGCGCCACGAGGTGCTCGGGCAGCGCCTGGGCGATGCGCAACGCCAGGTCCATGCCACCGTCGTCCATGGATTCCAGTGCATCGCCGAGCACGAGATCGATGCGCACCCCCGGATGCTGCGCCATGAAATCGGCCAGCAACGGCGCCAGCCGCGCTGCGCCGAACGAGGCCGGCGCCGAGAAGCGGATGTCGCCCGCCACCTCCTCGCCGTGCAGGCGGCTGCTGCGCATCAGGGCCTCGTAGGCGCCGATCACGCCGCGCGCACGGGCCAGCGCGGCCTCGCCCTCGCGTGTGAGCGCCACGCGCCGCGTGGAGCGCTGCAGCAGGCGCAGGCCCAGGCTCTGCTCCAGTTCCTGCACGGCGCGCGTGACCACGGGCGTGGACAGGTCCAGCGATGCCGCAGCCCGCGTGAAGCTGTTGCGCTCGGCCACGGCGGCGAAGATTTCGAGGGCTTTGAGTCGGTCCATGGGCGCATGGTGCGCCGCAACAACCGACATGGAATCTCAACCGGGTTTCGGTTTGTTTCGTTTCATGTCAAGCCGTCCACCGCCTGGAACATGGCCTGGCGCGCCTGGCTGATGACCTGGCCCTTCCACGCGTCGGTGTCCGTGTAGAAGGCCGCGAGCAGACGTGCGCGGATCTGTTCGGCCAGCGCCGGCGGCGCGTCGGGGTGCCGGTGCAGCCAGTGGTCGCCGCGCAGGGCCTCGATGACCTCCTCGAAAGGCACCGTGCCGTACTCCAGCGCCAGGCCGGTGTATTCGGCGTGCGGGCACTCGTCGTACACGGCGTTGAAGGCCATGCCGGTCAGGAAGGCGGAGGTCGAGGAGCCGTCGTAGATCGAGGTCACGCCCGTTCCCCACCAGGCCCGCGCCCGCGCGAGCGCGGCCGCATCGTCGCGGCAGGCGAAGATGCGCTCGCCCATGCCCGAGGGCCCCAGGCCCGTGTGCAGGTCGATCCAGGCCAGCAGGCGCGCGCGGCCGGCCTCGCGCCGCAGCACTTCGCGCCAGGCCCGGTTGCTCCAGGTCGGCCCCGTGCCGCCGTAGAACAGGCCATCGGCAAAGCTGTGCTGGCCGCGGCTCACGGCGGACTGCAGTGCCGCCGCGCCATGCCGGGCCACATGGGCGGCCACGGCGGCCCGGTTGGCGTCCGTGGGCGGCCACTCGGCGGGCAGCATGAGCCCGTGCACCTCGGCATAGGCCGGGTTGTCGGGCAGCGGCTGCGCGAAGTCCTGGAAGTTGCGGTTCAGGTCCACGTTCTCCTGCGTGACGCGGCGCGTCCAAGAGAAGCCGTAGGGGTTGAGCGCATGCACGTACAGCACGGCCACGCCGGCCGCCTGGGCCTTGGCCCGCCATTCGGCGTCGTGCAGCGCGAACACCTGCACGCCGCTGCCGCAATGGCCTTCGACGCCGTGGCAGGCGCTCGTGACGATCAGCAGCCGCTCGGCATCGGGCGGGCCGTCGCGCGCCGTGTCCAGCGCCAGCGCCTCGCCTTCGCGGCCGGGCAGCGGGTGGGCCAGCGAGGCGATGGCCAGCCCGGCGCGCGCCGCGCCCTCGAGGAACTTGGCGCGCGCGTCGCGGTAGCTGGACGAGAAGGCCTGCGCGACGCCGATCATCGTGCCGGGCGCGCCAGCCACGCTTCGGCCAGCCGCACCCAGTAGCTCGCACCCAGCGGGATCAGCTCGTCGTTGAAGTCGTAGCTGGGGTTGTGGATGGTGCAAGGCCCGGCGCCATGGCCGATCTCGCGGTGCGCACCGTCGCCGTTGCCGATGAAGCAGTAGGCGCCCGGCCTGGCCTGCAGCATGTAGGCGAAGTCTTCCGCGCCCATCGTCGGCTCCTGCAGGCGCACGTTGTCGGCACCGACGATGCCGGCCATGACCTCGCGCGCGAAGGCGGTCTCGGCCGGGTGGTTCACGGTGGGCGGGTAGTTGCGCACGAACTCGAACTCGCACTGCGCGTCGAAGGCCGCGCAGATGTTCTCGGCGATGGCCTGCATGCGCTGCTCGATCAGGTCCAGCACCTCCAGCGTGAAGGTGCGCACCGTGCCCTGCAGCTCGCAGCTGTCTGGCACCACGTTGGTGGCCTCGCCGGCATGGACCATGGTGACCGAGATCACGCCCGCGTCCACCGGCTTCTTGTTGCGGCTGATGATGGTTTGGAAGGCCTGCACCATCTGGCAGGCGATGGGCACCGGGTCGGTGCCCATGTGCGGCAGCGCCGCATGGCTGCCCTTGCCGCGGATGGTGATCTTGAACTCGTTGCTCGACGCCATGACCGGGCCTTCGCTGACCGCGAAGCAGCCCACCGGCAGGCCGGGCCAGTTGTGCATGCCGAACACGGCCTCCATCGGGAACTGTTCGAACAGGCCGTCCCGGATCATCTCGCGCGCGCCGCCACCGCCCTCCTCGGCCGGCTGGAAGATCAGGTAGACGGTGCCGTCGAAATGGCGGTTCTTGGCCAGGTGCTGGGCCGCCGCGAGCAGCATGGCGGTGTGGCCGTCGTGGCCGCAGGCGTGCATCTTGCCCTGGTGCCGGCTGGCATGGGGGAAGGTGTTGAACTCCTGCATGGGCAGGGCGTCGATGTCGGCGCGCAGGCCGACCGCACGGGACGAGCTGCCGTTCTTCACGATGCCGACCACGCCGGTCGTGCCCATGCCGCGGTGGATCGGGATGCCCCATTCCGTGAGCTTGGCCGCCACGAGGTCGGCCGTGCGGACCTCCTCGAAGCACAGCTCGGGATGGGCGTGGATGTCGCGGCGGATGGCGGCGATGCCGGCGGCCTGGCCGACGATGGAATCGATGAGCTTCATGTGACTGGCGTCATGTCGGGTGGCGGGCTTTGCAGTCTAGCGTTGCGGCGTCGCTCCAGCGAGAACGGCGTGCTGGAACACCCGGCACGCATGGCAGGCTGAGTGGCCCTGCGGTCAGATGACATGGACGAGACCGCTGCGCTTCAGCCGCACGCAGCCTTTGCCGGCCACTCCTACCAACGCGCACAATGCGCCGATGCTCTCCCCCGAATCCCTGCAGCTGGCCCAGACCCTGGTGCAGCTCGACACCCGCAGCCATGTCAGCAACCTGCCGCTGATCCACTTCGTGCGCGACCACCTGGCCGCGCTGGGCATCGCGAGCCGGCTGACCTACAACGCCGACAGGACCAAGGCCAACCTGTTCGCCACGCTGGGCGAACACCGGCCGGCCGGCGTGGTCCTGTCGGGCCACACCGACACCGTGCCCTGGGACGGGCAGGACTGGACCGTCGACCCGCTCTCGGCCACCGTGCGGGACGGCCGGCTCTACGGCCGCGGCAGCGCCGACATGAAGGGCTTCATCGCCGTGGCGCTGGCCAACGCGCGCCGGCTGGCCGAAGGCAGCGCGCCGTTCGCCGTGCACCTGGCGCTTTCCTACGACGAGGAGGTCGGCTGCTTCGGCGTGCGCGAGCTCATCGCCGACCTGCGCGAAGCCGGCATCCGGCCCCTGGCCTGCATCGTCGGCGAGCCCACCAGCATGGTGCCGGCCATCGCCCACAAGGGCGTGTACCGCTACAAGTGCTGCGTGCGCGGCAAGGAGGCGCATTCCTCGCTCACGCCGCTGTCGGTCAACGCGATCGAGATGGCGGCGCGGCTGGTCGGCAAGGTCCGTGACATGGCCGAAGGCTTCGAGCGCGAGGAGCCGCGCTACGCAGGCTTCGACGTGCCCTTCTCCACCGCCAGCGTGGGCCAGTTCCACGGCGGCATCGCCGACAACGTGGTACCGCGCGATGCCGAGTTCCGCTACGAGTTCCGCGACCTGCCCACGGCCGACGCGGCCGCCATGCAGGCCCAGGTGCTGGCCCATGCACGCGCACTGGAGCCGGCCATGCAGAAGGTGGCGCCCGATGCCGGATTCCGCTTCGAGACCATCTGCGAGATCCCGAGCTTCCTGGGTTCGGCCGACGACGCCGTCACGCGGCTGGCGCTGCAGCTCTCGGGCGAGCGCCGGACCACGCTCGTGGCCTTCGGCACCGAGGCTGGGCTGTTCAAGGGCGCCGGCATTCCCACCGTGGTCTGCGGCCCCGGCAGCATCACCCAGGCCCACCAGCCCGACGAGTACGTGAGCCTGGAGCAGCTGGCGCGCGCCGAGGCCTTCGTGCGCGGCCTGGCCAGCACACCCTCAATCGCCTGAACAAGAACGACGGAGCCCACCGATGTCCCTCGCCCTCGACCTCCCCCGCAACGGCCAGGTGCGCGGCGCCTGCCCGCACGACTGCCCCGACACCTGCGCGCTCGTCACCACCGTGGCCGACGGCGTGGCCACGCGCGTGCAGGGCAATGCCGATCACCTGCACACGGGTGGCGTGCTGTGCACCAAGGTCTCGCGCTACGTGGAGCGCAGCTACCACGCCGAGCGGCTGCTGCAGCCGCTCAGGCGCGTCGGCCCCAAGGGTTCGGGCCGCTTCGAGCCGGTCGGCTGGGACGAGGCGCTGGACGACATCGCCGCGCGCCTGTCGGCCATCGCCGCGCGCGCGCCCGAGGCCATCCTGCCCTACAGCTACGCCGGCACCATGGGCCTGGTGCAGGGCGAGAGCATCGCGGCGCGCTTCTTCCATGCCCTGGGCGCCTCACTGCTGGACCGCACCATCTGCGCCTCGGCCGGTGCCGAGGGCCTCACGCAGACCCTGGGCGGCAAGGTCGGCATGAAGGTGGAGTTCTTCGCCGAGGCGAAGCTGATCCTGGTCTGGGGCGGCAACGCGATCGCCAGCAGCCTGCACTTCTGGCGCTACGCGCAGGAGGCCAAGCGCCGCGGCGCGCGGCTGGTGTGCATCGACCCGCGCCGCACCGAGACCGCCGACAAATGCCATGAGCACATCGCGCTGCGGCCCGGCACGGATGCCGCGCTGGCGCTGGCCCTCATGCACGAGCTCATCGTGCACGACTGGCTGGACCATGATTACCTGCGCGAGCACACGCTGGGCTGGGAGCAGCTGCGCGAACGCGCGCTGCAATGGCCACCCGCGCGCGCCGCCGAAGTCTGCGGTGTGCCGCAGGAGCAGATCGAGCGCCTGGCGCGCGACTACGGTGCGTGCAGAAGCGGCGGCGAAGGGGGCTCCGCCGCCATCCGCCTGAACTACGGCATGCAGCGCACGCGCGGCGGCGGCAACGCGGTGCGCGCCGTCGCCAGCCTGCCCGCGCTGATCGGCGCCTGGCGCCACCGCGCCGGCGGCATGCTGCTGAGCAGCTCGGGCCAGTTCCCGGTGCAGCGCGCGGCCCTGCAGCGGCCCGACCTGCTGGCCGGCCGCCGGCCGCGCACCGTCAACATGAGCACCATCGGCGACGCGCTGCTGCACCCGGGCGACGCCGCCTTCGGCCCGCGCATCGAGGCCGTGGTGGTCTACAACAGCAACCCTGTGGCCGTGGCGCCCGAATCGGCCAAGGTGGTGCAGGGCTTCGCGCGCGAGGACCTGTTCACGGTGGTGCTGGAGCAGTTCCAGACCGACACGGCCGACCATGCCGACTACGTACTGCCAGCCACCACCCAGCTGGAGCACTGGGACATCCATCCCTCCTACGGCCACACCGACGTGCTGCTGAACCGCCCGGCCATCGCGCCGCTCGGCCAGGCCCGGCCCAACACCGCCATCTTCCGCGCGCTGGCCGCGCGCATGGGCCTCATCGATCCCTGCCTGCAGGACGACGACGAGACGCTCAGCCGCCAGGCCTTCGGCGATGCGGTGGACTTCGACGCGCTGCTGCGCGACGGCTTCGCCACGCTGGCCCTGCCCGATGCGCCGTTCGCGCAGGGCAACTTCCCATCGCCCTCGGGCCGCTGCGAGTTCTTCAGCGCCAGGCTCGCGGCCCAGGGCCTGGACGGCCTGCCCGACCACCTGCCCAATTACGAGGCCATCGGCAGCTCGGCCGACTACCCGCTGGCCATGATCTCGCCGCCGGCGCGCAACTTCCTGAACTCCAGCTTCGTCAACGTGACCAGCCTGCGCGCCATCGAGGGCGAGCAGCTGCTGGAGATCCACCCCGTCGATGCCGCCGCGCGCGGCATCGCCGATGGCAGCACGGTGCGCGTGTTCAATGGCCGCGGCAGCTACCGCTGCCGGGCCGAAGTCAGCACGCGGGCGCGCGAGGGCGTGGTCAACGGCCTCGGGATCTGGTGGCGCAAGCTGGGCCTGGACGGGCGCAACGTCAACGAGCTGACCAGCCAGCGCCTGACCGACCTGGGCCGTGCGCCGACCTTCTACGACTGCCTGGTCGAGGTCGAGGCCGACAGCGCCGCCGTCGCCAGGTAGTCCGCCAGGGCCGCCGCCGGCAGCGACCGGCTGAACAGGTAGCCCTGGTAGTCGCGGCAGCCCTCGCGCAGCAGGAAGTCGCGCTGCGCCGCAGTCTCCACGCCCTCGGCCATGACCTGCAGGCCCAGGCTCTTGGCCAGGCCGATGATGGTGCGCACGATGGCTTCGTTGTTGGCGTCGCAGCCCAGCGCGCGCACGAAGGACTGGTCGATCTTGATCTGGTCCAGCGGCAGCCGGCGCAGGTAGGCCAGCGAGGAGTAGCCGGTGCCGAAGTCGTCCAGCGCGAAGCCCACGCCATGGGCCTGGAGCGCCGCCATCTTGGCCGCCGTGCCTTCCATGTCCTCGACCAGCAAGCCCTCGGTCAGCTCGAACTTGAGCCGGCGCCCGTCGGCCCGCGTGCGCGCCAGCACGCTCGCGCACTGGGCAACGAAGTCCGGATGGCGGAACTGGCGCGGGCTCACGTTGACCGCCATGTTGAGCCCCGCCGTGGCCGGGTGCTGGGCCCAGCGCGCCAGCTGGAAGCAGGCCTGCCGCAGTACCCAGCGGCCCAGCTGCATGATCAGGCCGGTGTCCTCGGCCAGCGGGATGAATTCGGCCGGCGCGATGTCGCCGCGCTCGGCATGCTGCCAACGCACCAGCGCTTCGACGCCGGTCACGCGGCCATCGGCGTCCACCTGGGGCTGGTAGTGCAGCGTCAGCGCGTTCTGCGCCAGCGCCACGCGCAGGTCGGCCTCCAGCGCCGCGCGGGCCGTCACGGCGGCCTGCAGCCCGGGGTCGAAGAAGCGCAGCGTGTTGCGGCCCGCGCCCTTGGCCTGGTACATGGCGATGTCGGCCTGCTTCAGCAGTTCCAGCACGCCGCCGCTGTGGCCGTGGAACGGCGCGATGCCGATGCTGCAGGTCGACAGGTGCTCGTTGCCGGCCAGCGCGAACGGCGTGTTCAGCGCGGCCAGGATCTTCTCGCCGATCTGGCGCGCGTGCTGGGCCACGGCCTGGTCGTCCTGGCCCAGGTCTTCGAGCATCACGACGAACTCGTCGCCGCCCAGGCGCGCCACGGTGTCGCTCTCGCGCACGCTGTCCTGCAGCCGGCCGGCCACCTGCTGCAGCAGCAGGTCGCCCATGCCATGGCCCAGCGTGTCGTTGAGGGTCTTGAAGTTGTCCAGGTCGATGAACATCAGCGCGCCGCCGCGGCCGCTGCGGTGCTCTGTGGCCAGCGCGTGCTGCAGCCGGTCCATCAGCAGCAGGCGGTTGGGCAGCTGCGTGAGCGGGTCGTAGAAGGCCAGCTGCTGGATCTCGCGCTCGGCCGCCTTGCGCGCCGTGATGTCGGTGTGGATGGCCAGCACCGATTCGGGTGCACCCTCCTCGTCGCGCACCAGGGTCCAGCGCGCGCCCACGGTCACGGTGCTGCCGTCGCGCCGCTTCTGCACCAGCTCGCCGGCCCACTCGCCGCGCGCGTGCACGTCGCGCAGGGCCTGTTCGAAGGCGCCGCGGTCGTGCTGCAGCCGCGTCACGCGGAAGTCGGCGCCGACCTCGCTGCCGCGCCAGCCGTACAGGCGCTCGGCCCCCTGGCTCCAGAACAGCACCTGGTGGTCCATGCCGCAGACCACGATGGCGTCCTGCGCCAGGTCCAGCAGCGAGGCCTGGCGGCGCAGCCGGCGGTCCTGCTCCTGGCGCTCGAGCTCGGCGCCCACGCGTGCGGCGAAGATCTGCATGGTCGACAGCACCAGCTCCACGTCCGGCGGGCGCTGGTCGAACAGCGTCACCAGCATGCCCAGCAGGCCGCCGGCCGAGTCCTCCAGCCGCACGCCGGCATAGGCCGCCGGGCGCCAGCTGCCCAGCGCACACGCCATGGCCGGCGAGGGCTGCGGCAGCGTCTCGGTGTAGCAGCTGGGCTGGTGCAGCAGCGGCTCGGCCGGCGTGCCGATCAGCGCGAATTCGGCGTTCTCGCGGAACGCCCCATCGACCACCGCCGCGATGCTGCGCACCGTCTGGCGTTCGGGTGTGTGCAGGCGGCCCACGAAAGCGGCCCGCGCGCCGACGGCCTGGGCCATGTGCTGCGCCATGGTGCGGAAGAAGGCATCGCCCGTCGAGGTCGAGACCGCCGCCGCCACCTGCAGCACGGCCGCATGCAGCCGGCGCTGGCGCTGCTCGGTCTGCAGGTTACGGATGCCGAAGGCCAGGTTGTTGGCCAGCTCCTGCAGCAGCGCGATCTCGTCGCGGCCGATCTGCACCACGTCGGGCGCGTAGAGGTAGAAAAAGCCGAAGGTGCGCTGCCGGTCGCGCAGGGGCAGGCAGGCCACGCCGCGGAAGCCACTGGCCAGCGCCTCGTCCAGCCAGGGCGCGAAGCTCGGGTCCTCGGCGATGTCCGCCACGATCACCACCTCGCCGCTGCGCACGGTGCGCGCGGCCGGGCCTCGGCCGTTGGGCCCGTCCTCGGCCCAGGACATCGGGATGCCCTTCATGAAATCGGCATCGTCGCCCGCATGGGCCATCACCTCGATGGTCCTGCCGGCATCGTCGTGCGCATAGCCGACCCAGGCCATGGCATAGCCGCCGATGTCCACGGAGATGCGGCACACGCCGCGCAGCAGGCCAGCCTCGGACTCGGCACGGATCAGCGTCTCGTTGCAGGCGCTCAGCATGTGCTGGGCCCGGCTCAGCCGCGCGAGTTCCCGGTCGGCCTGCAGGCGCAGCGTCACGTCCGCCAGCCCGCCGACCATGCGGCGCACGCGACCGGCGGCGTTGCGGATCAGGTAGGCGCGGCTGCTGACGGGCACGACCACGCCGTCCTCGCGCTGCAGGCGGAAGCTGTCGGTCCAGGTGTCCTCGGCGCCGGCCAGCGCGGCGTCCAGCGCGGCATGGATGCGCCCGGCGTCTTCGGGGTGCACGTCGGCCAGCCAGTTGCGGCCGGCCTCGGTCCAGCGCGCCGCCTGCGCGCCCATGAGGCGCTGCGCACCCTCGCTCCACCAGACCGTGCTGGCCTGCAGGTCCCAGTCCCAGACCGCATCGGCCATGGCGCGCAGCAGGTGGCGAAAGCGCTCCTCGCCCTCGCGCAGCACGTCGGAGGCCTGCTTGCGCTTGGACACGTCGCGCAGCAGCACCTGCAGCCGGCCCTCGGGCAACGGCTGGGCCCGCACCTCGAGCCAGCGGCCCAGGCTGGTCGAATACGACTCGAAGGCCACGGCGCAGGACTCGCGCAGCGCCCAGCTGCACTCGGCCGCGAAAGCCGCCTCGCCCGGGGCCTGGAACAAGGCCCCCAGGGTCTGGCCGCGCAAGGCCGCCAGCGAGCGCCGCAGCAACCGCACCGCCTTGCCGTTGGCCTCACGGACCGCACCGCCGGCATCGAGCACGATGCGCGCGTCCGCTGGCACGACTCGGGGCGGGACGGGGCTCATGGAAGCGGTGGTTCTCCGGCGGCGCCGCTCGCGGCGGGGGGAACACAGTGTAGTTGTGCGACAGTCGCGCCGTGCACCCCACCCCCGAGCCGCCTGCGGCGGCGGACGTCTCTGCCATGCTGTACCGCGCGGCCATCGGCCCGGACCGCGGTGACCATTACCTGCGGCGCTTCCAGGCCCGCGACGCGGGCGCCACGCCCGCGCCCGGCCGGCTGCACTGGCATTGGGGCGGCTTCGTCTCGGCGCTGGCCTGGCTGGCCTGGCGCGGGCAGATCGGCGCGGCCGCGCTGTGGGCCGGCGCCGCGCTGCTGGGCAGCGTGCTGGCCCTGGGCCTGGCGCGCCTGCTGTTCGGGGCCGGCGCCGCGCCGCTGGCCTGGCTGCTGGCGGGGCTCACGCTGGCGGCCTCGCTGGCCTGGGGCCTGGGCGCAGAGCGCCTGTACCACCGCCTGTGCAACCGGCGCATCCTGGCCGCGGTGGCTGCGCACGCCAGCATCGGCGCGGCCTGCGCCGCGCTGCAGCGTAGCCAGCCCGGCCGGGCGGCGCGCTGGGCCGCGTTGCTGGCACTGCAGGGCTTGGTGCTGCTGGCCCTGGCGGGGCTGGTACTGGCCATGCGGCCGCTGCCGCCGCAGCCACCGCCCGAGCGGCTGGCGCCGGGCCTGCGGTCCGCCCCGGTCGCGCCCGCCGTGGCCGTGCAGGCCGCGGCCCCGCTGCCGACGACAAGTCCCCGCCCAGAGACCCCGGCAGCGCCCGACCCGGCGCCCCTGGCCAGCCAACCTGCGCCGGCCGACCCCGCGCCCGGCGCCAGCACGACGCCGGCCTCAGCGCCTGCGCCGCCCGCACTGCCCGCACCAGAGGCCGGCACGGCGTCCTCCGCGGCCCGGCCTGCGCGCGCGAAGGCCCCGGCGTCGGCCGCGGCCGGCCGCCATGCCGTGCAGATCGGCGTGTTCGCCGATCCCGCCAACGCCCAGGCCGCGCTGGACCGCCTGCGGGCAGCGGGCCTGCCTGCGCGCAGCGATGCGTTGGAGACGGGCCGGCAACGCGTGCGCGCCGGCCCCTTCGCCACGCGCGAACAGGCGCTGCGCGCCAGCGAGCGCATCCAGGCTCTGGGGCTGCCTGCGGTACCGGTACAGCTGCCGGCCGCGCCCTGACGGGCATCCGCTTCTTCCTCCGTGTGGAGGACCGTGCGCACGCCCGATGCCGCCGTGCTCGGTATGCTGCGCGGCTTGCACCACCCACCCTTCGGAGAACCCATGAAAGCAAAGCAGGCGCTCGCCGCCATCGCCGTCGCTGGCGCATTCGCCGCCCCCCAGGCCTGGGCCGACATCGTCTGGAACTGGAGCTACAGCGGCGCGGGCATCCAGGCCGGCGGCACCCTCACGACCGAGGACGCCGCCGATGCCGACGGCTTCCGTCTGATCACGGCCATCAGCGGCAGCCGCAACGGCGACCCGATCACGGGCCTGTACCCCACGGGTGCGGCCATCCCCGGCAATGAGCCGTTCGCACTGGACAACCTGATCCGCTTCGGTCCGCAGGGCCAGATCACTGTGCACGGCTTCGGCTTCACCACCGCGGCGGGCGGCTACGCCAATCCCTTCTACGCGGACTTCTTCGATCCCGCCATCTACATGGAAGTGTTCACCACGGCCGCGACCTACGCCGAAGTGCCCGTCACGTTCACGGCCTCGGTGGTGCCCGAGCCGGCCAGCATCCTGCTGCTGCTGGCAGGGCTGGGCGCGGCCGGCTGGGCCGGCGCGGGCCGGCGCCGCGGCGCAGCCACGCCGGCCTGAGCCGGGCGCGCGCTGCGACGATGCGGCCACGTCCGACGCCGCGCAGGCGTGGCGCGGCCTATGCTGCCGGCACGATGCACGAAGACCCCGCCCCCCTTCCGGACCGTTCCGAACACCCTGCTGCCGCCGCCCCGGCCACGCTGCGGCAGCGGCTGCAGGCCCTGGACCTGCGGCTGCGCCGCGCCATCGCCGAGCGCCCGGTCCTGGCCGCCGGGCTCGCTGCAGCAGCTGCGGCCGTGCTGACGCAGGCCGGCACCGTGGCGTTGCGGCGCGCCCTGGCCTCCAGGGCCGTCGCGCCCACGCCCTCACGCAAGCGGGCCTGGCCTGGGTTCGGCTGGCCTGCAGTCGCGGCGCTGCCTGACAGACTGCGCGCGCCCGCCGCGCATGATGGTGGCAGGTCGTCCGCTGTCGGACGGCTGCTGGCCTGCCGCAGCCCGCGGCGGCCCCACTTCAAAGGACATAGCATGCTGGAACAGGCACAAGGCACCGTCAACGAGATCGCCGGCAAGGTGCAAGGCGCATTCGGACGCGCCACCAACGACACCGCAACGCACCTGGAAGGCCAGGCGCGCGAGACCATGGGCAAGGCCCAACAGGTGTACGGCGACGCGCTCGACCATGTGCGCGAATCGGCCGTCAAGAACCCGCTGGGCACCATCGCGGTCGCCGCAGGCGTCGGCCTGCTGGTCGGCCTGCTCTGCAGCCGACGCTGAACGCACGCGCGGCCCCGGGCCGCGCCGTCATGCGGCCAGGTGCACGGCCTGCGCCGACTCCGCCGGCACTGCGCAGCACAGAAGCGCCTCGCCAGCCGGCACGGCAAAGGCCGGCGGCTCGGCATAGGTGACCGCCCCAGTGAGCACCCGCGTGCGGCAGCTGCCGCAACTTCCCCCGCGACAACCGAAGGCCGGCGCCAGGCCGCGCGCTTCGGCCACCTCGAGCAGGCTGCCGTCGCCAGGCTTCCACCTCGCCTCCTTGCCCGATGCGGCGAAGACGATGCGCACCGGCTGCGTGGCCGCCGGTGGCATGGCGCGCCCTTCGGCCGCGCCCGTGCGCCGCAGCGCCGAGGGCCCGAACGCCTCGGCATGGATGCGCGCGTCGGGCACCTGCAAGGCGCGCAGGCCGTCGTAGGTCTGCTGCATGAAGGCCGCGGGCCCGCACAGGTAGAAGTCGTGGTCGCCGAAGGGCAGCGTGGCCTTCAGCAGCGCCATGTCGATGCGGCCGGCGTGGTCGTGGTCGCGGCCGGGTGGCGCATCGCCGGGCGCGCTCAGCACGCGCACCCAGCGCACCGCGCCCTGGGCGGCATCGACGAGTGCGGCGATCTCGGCATCGAAGGGCCGCTCCGCACGCGTGCGTGCGGCCTGGAACAGCCAGGTCGGCCGGAAGTTGCGTGTGCGCCGGCCCTCGTGCACCACATGGCGCAGCATGGCCAGCAGCGGCGTGATGCCGATGCCGGCCGCCAGCAGCACGGCCGGCCGGCGCTGGGCCGCATCGATCGTGAAGCTGCCGGCCGGCGCACGCACGTCGACCAGGTCGCCTTCGGCCAGCTGGTGCAGATGCTGCGAGGCCTGGCCTTCCTTCTTGACGCTGATGCGGTAGGCCCCGTCGGCGGGCGCGAGCGACAGCGTGTAGCTGCGCAGCAGCTGCGTGCCGTCGGCCAGCGTGAGCCGCAGCGGCAGGTGCTGCCCGGCCTGCGGCGGCACGGCGGCCATGCCGTCGGCGGGCTCCAGGACCAGCGAGCGCACCGTCGTGCTCTCGTCCACCGCACGCGCCACGCGGAACGGGCGCCACTGCCCGGCCAGCGCCTGCGCCGCCAGGCGCTGCCCGGCCTCGGGCCAGCTGCCCGTCATCGCGAGGTTGGGCGACCAGCCGTTCTCCGCCATCTGCCAGCGCAGCGGCAGAGCGTCGGGTCGGAACACCACGCGGCGCGGCCGGAAGGTCCACAGCCGCTCCGCGCCCGCGAAGGCCGCGGTCTCCGGCGCATCGAGCAGCACGCGGGCCTCGCCCGTCATCTGCAGCAGGTCGCCCGTGGCGGGGTCGGCGAACACCAGCCCGGCCCGGGGGTTGACGAGCAGGTTGCCCAGCGTCATGAAGAACAGGTTGCCCGAGAAATCGGGGATGGTCAGCACGCCGTCCGCGTCCACGCGCACGAAGCCGGGCTTGCCGCCGCGGTGCGAGACGTCCACCTGGCGCGTGCCGTCCTCGCCCTCGATGTAGGAGGCCACGTAGAAGCTGTCCGCGCCCGCGATCAGAGCCTGGGCGCGCGCATCCAGCCGGTCGCTCTCCACGGCCGGCGCGCGGCTGGGTTCGGCCGGGTCGCGCACGAAGGCCACATGCCGGTTCTGGATGTAGCGCGGGCAGTTGCCGAAGCTCTGCACCACCTGGATGTCGAAGCCGTGCCCGCCCTGGCGCCGCACCTGACCATTGAGCCGGTTGCGCCGGCGCGTCATGGGCTCGATGCCGACCAGGCCGATGGCCTGGCCGTCGCCCAGTCCGGCCTCCGCCGGGTCGGCCGCATCGCGGCCCACGCCGACGTGCAGGGTCTGCGCGTCGGGCGCGTGCATGAAGCCGGGCCGGCCAGCCCGCAGCGTGGCCCAGGCGTCGCCCGCGGCGTCCACGCTGCCCAGCGCCACGTAGTGCAGCAGCGGGTAGAACTCCCGGTGCTGGTCGAGCAGGAAGTTGCGCACGTACAGCCGGCCGGGCCGGTCCATGTGCTCGGCGGCGCCGACGCTGTGCTGCAGCGCCAGCTCGCCACGGTGCCAGGGCGAGGCGGGAACGGTGGTGGGGTCGGACATGGGGCGGCTCCTGCGCTCAGAAGGTGTGAATGAACCGATCGCGCCCACGACGGGGTGCGGCGGGCCGCAGGCGAAGGCGCAGGCCGCAGCCCGGGCTGATGCCCGGGCAAGGACTGCAACGCCCGCATGCGGCCTGGCGCGCCCCGGCCCGAAGGGCGAGGCCCCGGGCGCGACGATGATGATGGAAACAGGAGCTCATTGGGGGCCTCGCATGGGTGTGAGCGGTTCGTTCACACGTTCTCAGGCCGCCAGGCCCACGGGCGTGCGTTCGAACGCGACGAAGCCAGGCAGCGCCTCGATGCGGCCCAGCCAGGCCCGCACCTGCGGATAGGCCGCGAGGTCCACATTGCCTTCGGGGGCCCGGGCGGTGTAGCTGTACAGCGCCACATCGGCCACCGTGGGCGTGGCCCCCAGCAGGAAATCGCGCCCGGCCAGCGCCGCTTCCATCTGGGCCAGGATGCCGTGGGCGCGCTGGATCACCTCCTCGGGCCGGAACGGCGCGCCGAACACCGTGACCAGGCGCGCCGCGGCCGGTCCGTAGGCGATCTGGCCGGCCGCCACGCTGAGCCACCGCTGCACCTGGGCCGCGGCCGCGGGCGCGTCGGGCAGCCAGTCGCGCCGGCCCAGCTTGGCCGCCAGGTAGACCAGGATGGCGTTGGAGTCGGCCACGATGGTGCCCGCGTCGTCCAACACCGGCACCTGGCCGAAAGGGTTCAACGCGAGGAAGGCCGGCTGCTTGTGCG
Source organism: Pseudorhodoferax aquiterrae (assembly GCF_014652235.1). Taxonomy (GTDB): domain Bacteria; phylum Pseudomonadota; class Gammaproteobacteria; order Burkholderiales; family Burkholderiaceae_C; genus Pseudorhodoferax; species Pseudorhodoferax aquiterrae. The sequence goes on along the minus strand of NZ_BMYK01000004.1, from coordinate 392,642 downwards.
CGCCCTGGGCCAGGTCCACATGGACCAGTTCGTGGTCGATGCCGAGCAGGTTGAGAAAGAGGCGCGCGCGGTGCGCGTGGCCGGACAGCGGGTGGTGGTAGAGCTTCATGGTGCTTCCTTTTGCAAGGGCGCCGGAACTCGGCGCCACGGCACGCATGGTCCGGGTTTCGGCCGCTTCCTAGAATCCGCGGCGGCGGCAAGTCATTCTTGCCGGATCTGCAACAAGCCCGGCAAGACACCATGGATCGGCTTTCGGCAATGGCGGCGTTCCTCGCGGTGGTCGACACCGGCGGCTTCGCCTCGGCCGCGCGGCGGCTCGGCGTCTCGCCCTCGGTCGCCACGCGCGCCGTCTCCGAGCTCGAGGCCCGGCTGGGCGTGCGCCTGCTCGTGCGCACCACGCGCTTCGTGCGCGTGACCGAAGCCGGCCAGGGCTACGCCGACGACTGCCGCCGCATCCTGGCCGAGATCGAGGCCGCCGACGGCGCGGCGGCCGGCACCCATGCCGCGCCGCGCGGCCAGCTCACGGTCACGGCGCCCGTCAACTTCGGCCGCATGTACGTGCTGCCCATCGTGCACCGCTACCTCGCGCAGCTCGCGCTCGTGGACGTGCACTGCTGGTTCGTGGACCGCGTGGTCAACCTCGTCGACGAGGGCGTGGACCTCGGCGTGCGCCTGGGCGAACTGCCCGATTCGTCACTGCAGGCCGTGCGCGTGGGCCAGGTGCGCCAGGTGCTGTGTGCCGCGCCCGATTACCTCGCGCGCCACGGCGCTCCGCAGCGGCCCGAGGACCTCGCGCAGCACGCCATCGTCGCGGCCACGGGCGTCACGGCCACCTCGGAATGGCGCTTCGACGACCAGGGGCGCCCGCTGCCCGTGCGCGTGCAGCCGCGGCTCACGCTGTCGACCAACGAGGCCGCCGCCGCCTCGGCCGCAGCCGGCATGGGCATCACACGCCTGCCGCTCTACCAGATCGCCCAGGCCGTGCAGGACGGCCAGCTCGCGCTGGTGCTGGAGGAATTCGAACGCCCTGCCCTGCCCATCCATGTGGTGCACCGCGAAGGCCGCAATGCGCCGCACAAGGTCAGGGCCTTCATCGACATGGCGGTCGAGACCCTGCGCAGCGATCCGCGGCTGCACTAGGAAGCCGGCCGAAGCGCCGCGCGCCGACACCGGGCGCACCAGGGCAGGCTGCGCCGCCACTTGGTATTGACCCGGGATCATCCAGTTCTCTGTGGTGTCCTCGCCGCAGGCGGGCACCGTTCGCCAGGCCCGAAGTCCCGCTTGGCCGGAAAACGCGCCCGGCTTTAACCCAGGTTAATGCGCAGCCCGCCCGCTTGGCCAACCATCGGCCTCATTCGATCGAATGAAGAGCGTAAAAATCTAATATTTTGCTCTAAAAAACGAGCGAGTCAGCACTCACCCCTGGGTGGCCCCCTTCCAAGAACCGCGTGCCCACCGCCGTGCCCCAACGAACTCTCTCTGCAAGCTGCGTGCCGATCCGCAAGGCCCTGCTCCTCGCCTGCGCCCTGCTGGCGCTGTCCGCCGCAGCCCAGCCGGCCGACCCCGTGGTGGTCGAGGCCCGTCGCCTGATGGCCAGCCACCAGCCCGAGGCAGCCTACCGCCTGCTAGAGCCCCTGGAACTCGAACGCGCCGACGACGCGTCGTACAGCTACCTGCTCGGCATCGCGGCCCTGGACGCGGGGCATGCCACGCGCGCCGTCTTTGCATTGGAGCGCGCGGTGGCGATCGCGCCCGGCGACAGCCTGGCGCGGGCGGAACTCGCTCGCGCCTATCTGCTGGCGGGCGAGCCAGAGCGCGCACGCACCGAACTGCAGGCCGCCAGACGCGGGGAGATGCCGCAAGAGGCCGCCGCCGCGATCGATCGGGTGCTCGGCGGGCTCGACGTTGCCCCGGCCAGTACCGCATCCGCAGCCTGGCGCGCCTACGTCGAGGGCGTCGCGGGCCATGACAGCAATGTCAACAGCGCCACGGCGGCAGGCCAGTTCGCGCTTCCGGCGTTCGGCGGCATCGTCTTCAACCTGGACCGCGACAACCGCAAGCGCGGCGATGCGTTCGCAGGCCTGGGTGCCGGCCTGGCCTGGAGAAAGCCGCTGGCAGCCGCCTGGGAACTCGAGGCGGCAGCGAACCTGCGCGGCACGTGGCACCGCAGCGTGCAGGCCATGAACAACCGCCAGTACGACGGCAGCGTCGGCGCGGCCTATACCAGCGGCGCGAACCGGTTCTCCGCCGCGCTGCAGACGCTGCAGTACGACATCGACGACCGCGGCTACCGCAGCGCGTCGGGGCTCAGCGCACAGTGGCTACGCACGCTGGACCCGCGCTCCCAGCTGAGCGCGTTCACGCAGCTCAGCCGTTTGCACTATGCGCACGACCGTGCGCGCGACGCGGACCGCGTCGTGTTCGGCGCAGGCTACGCGCGCGCGCTGTCCGATGTGCAGCTGGCGTATGCCAGCGTCTACCGTGCCGAGGAGAAGCCGCGCCGCGATGGCGTGGACAACTACGGCCACCACGCCCTGGGACTGCGCCTGGGCGGCGAGCGCGCGCTGCACGAGAACATCGTCGCGTTCGCCGCCGTGCAGTACGAGAAGCGCCGGTACGGCGGCACGGAGCCCTTCTTCGACACGCGGCGCGTCGACCGCCAGCTCGACGCATCGTTGGGCATGCACATCACGCCTTCTGCGCCGTGGCGGCTATCGCCGCAGGTCGCCTATGTGCGCGCCGACTCGTCCGTCGTGCTGTACGACTATCGCCGCGTGGTATGGCAACTCGCCGTGCGCCGGGAATTCAACTGAAGCTGTTCGCATGCCACGATTCCACCGCTCCCACGACCTCGCCTGGGCCCGACGCGCGCGCCTGACCCTCCTGTGCGGCGCGCTGCTTGCCGCAGGCCTCGGCCATGCACAGTCGCCGCCCGCCGCCACCATCGTGTTCGCGGCGGACGGCGCCACGCTCATCGACGCCAGTGGCCAACGGCGGCCCGCCGCACGCGGCATGGCCGTCGCCTCGGGCGACACGGTGGAGACCGGCAACGGCACGCTGCAGCTCAAGATGGTGGACGGCGGCATGGTGGCGCTGCAGCCCGGATCCGTGCTGCGGCTCGATGCCTACCACCTGGGCCAGAACGGGGGGGCCGAAGGCGCCAAGGGCTTCATGAGCCTGGTCAAAGGCAGCTTGCGCACCATCAGCGGCTTCATCGGCAAGGCGAGGCCGGAGGACTACCGGCTCGACACGCCGGCCGGGCTGATCGGCATCCGCGGCACGGAGTACACCGCGGCGCTGCGCGACGGCCTGACCGTGAACGTCATCGGCGGCCGCATCGCGCTGTGCAACGACACGGGCTGCACCGACGTGGCGCGCGGCATGACGGCGTTCGCCGCCACCAGGTCGGCGGCCCCCGTCGTGTCCAAACTGGTCTCCGCGGTCGTCTCCCCCAGCGGCGGTACGAGCGCGAGCCGCATGGCCGAGGCCACCGACGCGGCCGCTGGCGGCGCCACCCAGGTCGCCAGCGCAAGCACGGCGCAGCGGACCTCCGGCGAACAGGTGCAAACCTACCTGCGCGCACTGGTCGCACCGAGCCCGGGCGATGGGCAAACGGCGCTTCCTGCGCCCGACGACACGGTCGTTGCCAAGCCGCCAGGCAACTTCGCTCCGCCACCGGGCACGCCCGCCCCGGATCTCGTCGATCCTCCTGCTCCTGCTCCTGCTCCTGCGCCTGCTCCTGCTCCTGCGCCTGCTCCCGACCCCGGTCCCGGAACGCCTGCGGCCCCGAGCCCCGCCCCCGCGCCGGCCCCTGCCGCGGCCCCCTTCGTCGAATCGCCACTGCGGGCCGGGCCGGGCACCGTCATGGCGGTCAGCTCCGACCGCGAGGGCGGCACGCAGGCGGTGTCCGTGTCCGGCCACCGCACCTACGCGGGAAGCGCACTGGCCGAGGTGCGCGAGCACGATGGCTCGGGCAAGCGGCTGTTGCATGCGGGCATCCCGGTCCAGGCCCATGCGGACGGCCAGGTGGCCTGGGGCCGATGGACCGACGGCCGGTACCGGGCGGGGGCTGGCCGCGACGACGACGACGACGGCGACGGCGGGGGCCGCACCCGCGCGCTGCATTACTTCACGTTCGCCGGGACGCCCACGCTGCCCGTGCTGCGTTCGTTCGGCGCGTTCGCCTCGACAGCGCCGACCGTCACCTCGGCGCGCGGGCAGCTGGTGGCCACCGGCAGCGAGAACGCGGCGACCGGCAGCCTGCGCGTCACCTTCCCCGGTGCGACCGGAGGCTTCGCGACCTTCAGCCTGTCGGTGCCCGTCGCCGACCAGACCTTCTCGTTGAGCGGCACTGCTGCACAGACCGGCGGCTTCGGTTTCGCCGGCCCCGCCAGGATCTCGAGCACGGGCAGCGGCTGCGCCACCGGCTGCACCGGCGCCTTGGGCAACGGCGCGGCCGTGCGCGGCATGGTGGGTGGCGCCAACAGCGCACGGGCCGGCCTCTTGTACGGCTTCCACAGCGGGCTGGGAACGGTCACCGGAGCGGTCGTCTTCAAGCCTTGAGCCGCGCCGCGTTCAGCCCCGCCCCCACTGCCTCGCGCAGCGACCGGGCTGCCCACGTCCTCGGATGGGCGGCCGGTCTGCTGCTGCTCGTCGGCCTGCTGTTGCAGCAGCCGCTCTGGCTCCAGACCCTGCGCAACGCCGTGTTCGACCAGTACCAGCGCTGGCAGCCGCGCCCGTACGAAGACGCCGCCGTGCGCATCGTGGACATCGACGAGGAGAGCCTCGCGCGCATCGGGCAATGGCCGTGGCCGCGCACCGCCATGGCGGATCTGGTCGCCGCGGCGGCCGCAGGCGGCGCCGCCGCGCTGGGCTTCGACATCGTCTTCGCGGAAGCTGACCGCAGCTCGCCGCGGGAGCTGGCCAGGCACTGGGACCTGACGCCCGAACAACAAACGGCCTTCGCGGCGATGCCGGACCACGACGCCGTGTTCGCGCAAGCGATGGACGCAGGCAAGGTCGTGCTCGGCTTCGCGATCCGCCAGGCCCCGCCGCAGCCGGGGGCGGCGGCCCTGCCCCCCATCCCGGCCGGCCTGGTCGAGCTCGGTTCCGGCGCAGCGCCGCACCTGCAGCCTTTCGCCGCGGCGGTGGCGGCCGTGCCCGCGCTCGCAGCGCACGCCTTCGGGCACGGGGCGCTCGCATTCCTGCCCGACTCGGATGGCGTCGTGCGCCGGGTGCCCTTGCTGCTGCGCGTGGCCGACCGCACCGTGCCCAGCCTGGTCTCGGAGCTGCTGCGCGCCAGCCTGGACGAAAAGAATCTCCTGGTGCGCAGCACCGAGGAAGGCATCGAGCAGCTGCGGATCGGCGCGGTGTCCATTCCGACCACGCGCGACGGCGAGATGTGGCTGCACTACGCGCCCGCGTCCGCGCGCCGGTCGCTGCCGGCGTGGCAGCTGCTGGCCGGACAGGTCGCCGCCAGCGAGCTGCAGGGAAAGATCCTGCTGGTGGGCAGTTCCGCCCAGGGCCTGCTGGACCTGCGCTTCGGCACGCAGGGCCACCTGGTGCCGGGGGTGGAAATCCATGCCCAGGCGCTCGAGCAGATCCTGGCCCGGCACTTCCTGCAACGGCCTGCATGGGCGCCCATGGTGGAGGCGCTGGTGCTGCTGGCCGGCGCCGCGCTGGCCTGCGCCGCGGCCCTGTGCCTGCGCCCTGCGCTGGCCGCAGCCGCCTCGGCCGTGGCACTGCTGGCCGTCGCCGGCGCGTCCTGGTGGCTGTTCTCGCGCCAGCAGATGCTGTTCGACCCGCTGACGCCGGGCATCGGCATCGCGCTCGCCTTCCTGGCTCCGAGCGTGCAGCGCCACCACACGAGCGACCAGCGCCGCCGCTGGGTGTCGCAGGCGTTCTCGCGCTACGTCTCGCCCAACCTGGTCAGCCACATCGTGCAGAACCCCGAGCAGCTGGTGCTGGGCGGCAAGCGGCAGACCTGCAGCTTCATCTTCACCGACCTGGCCGGGTTCACGGCGCTCATGGAGGCCATCGACCCGGCCGAAGCCGTGCTGCTGCTCAACCGCTATCTGGACGGCATGATCGAGATCGCGTTCCGGCACCAGGGCACGCTGGACCGGATCGTCGGCGACAGCATCGCCATCATGTTCTCCGCCCCCATCGCGCAGGCCGACCACAGGGAGCGCGCGGTCGCCTGTGCGCTGGAGCTGCAGCGCTTCGCCACCGCCTTCGCGCAGGCGCAGCAGAGCACCGGCGTGCGCTTCGGCCACACGCGGATCGGCGTGCATGCGGGCGAGGTGATCGTCGGCAACTTCGGCGGCGAGACGATCTTCGACTACCGCGCGCTGGGCGACCCCGTCAACACCGCCTCGCGCCTGGAGAGCGCCAACGCGCTGCTGGGCACGCGCACGTGCATTTCCGAGGCCGTGCTGGGCCGCGCCCCGGCCGCGCCGGCTGTGCGACGCGTGGGCCAGCTGGTGTTCAAAGGCAAGACGAAACCCCTGCTGGTCTTCCAGCCGGCCAACGACGGGCTGGACCTGGCGGTCGACCTGCAGGCCATCGCGGACTATGAACATGCCTACGCGCTGATGGCGGCGCGCGATCCGCAGGCCCTCGCGGCGTTCGAGCGGCTGGCGCAGACGCAGGGCGACGAGCCGCTGGTCCGCTTCCACCTGGAGCGGCTGCGCAAGGGCGAGGGTGGCGACATCGTCACCTTCACCGCCAAGTAGCCGGCGCAGCAGAGGACCCGTCCCGCCATCGCCCCCTCGCCGGCCGCGCTGCCATGCAGGCCCACCCTGGACACACCACGTGCAAGCCCCATCCCCTCCCCCTTCGTCACGCGAGACGGTCTTCGGCCGCCGGGCGTCCGACCGTCTGGCAGAGCGTCTCGGCGCGGGCCAACCGCAGCGTTGGCGCGTGCAGCTCGCGCTCGGCCTGCCGCTGGCCGTCCTCATGCTGCTGGTGACCATCGCGTTCACCTCGATCGCTTCGGTCAAGTTCGAGCAGATGGCGCAGGACAACGCCCAGGTCATCTTCTCGCAGCACGTGCAACGCGGCACCGCATTGCTGCGCGGGCTGGTCGACCGCGCGCAGACCCTGGTGGGCCTGGAGGCGTCGGCCGGGCTGTCGCTGGCACCGGCGCAGCGCGAAGCCTTGCAGCGGCAGTGGGTCGCGGCCCTGGCGGTGGAGCCCAGCCTGCACGCGCTGCGCGCGGTGCTGAACGACGGCAGGTACTTCGAGGTCGTGGCGCTGCGCGACGCCGCGGGACTGGCTGCATCGCTGCAGGCGCCTGCTGCGGCGCGGTTCGCGGCGCGGTCGGTCGAAGCGGGCCGCGGCGATGCGCCACGCGCGCAGAGCTGGCGCCTGCTCGACGAAGCCGGTCAGCTGCTGGCCGAGCGCCGCGATGCCACCCGCTTCGACCCCTGGCAGGACCGGCCCGCCAGCGCGGCCGCCGCACTGGCCGGCCCCCTGGTCAGCGGACCTGCGCCCTTCTTCAGCACGCGTGACGCGGGCATCACGGTCGCTGCGCGGCTGCGCGACGGATCGGGCGTCGTGCTCGCCGAGATCGCCACCAACGGCCTGGACCGGCTGTTCCAGGCACTGTCCTATCCGCCGCACGTCGCCGGCGGCCTGGTCGCCCCCACGGGCGACATGCTGGTCTCCGGCGCTGGCCAGGGCGCGCTCGCGCCACCCGGCGGGCACGGCCCCGCCACGGCGGACGCGCAGACGCTCTCGGTGCTGCGCGAACTCGCGCAATGGACCGGCAGGGGGCTGCACCCGCAGGTGGCGACCGTGGCGGTCCACGGTGAGAAATTCGTGCTCGCGCAATCCAGCGTGGAGTTCGGCCCGGGTGCGCCCTGGCGCGTGGTCGCCTATGCGCCGCTGCTGGCGTTCTCCAGCTCCATGGTCGCCGCGCGCGACCGCATGGCGCTGATCGGCGTGCTGGTGCTCATGGTCGCGTTGCTGATGGCCTTGTGGGTCACCCGGAGGATCGTCGGTGCGCTGGACGAACTGACCCGCGATGCCATCCGGATCTGCACCCTGGACTTCGGTCCGTCGCCACGCATCAAGTCGCGCCTCAAGGAGTTCAGCGCGCTGGCCGATGCGCATGCGGTCATGCGCGAATCCATCCGTTCCAGGACGGAGGAGCTGCGCGGCTCGCGCCAGCGGCTGGAGGAGCTGATCGCTGCCGGGCTGGCGATGTCGCGCGAGCGCGACCGCATCAGCCTGCTCCAGCAGATCCTGTGGGGCGCCAAGCGCCTGACGCGCTGCGACGCGGCCACGCTGTACGTGGTGACGGAGAACAGGACGCTGCGCTTTGCCCTGCGCACGCGCGACGACTCGCTGCCGCAGGAGGAGATCCCGCTGGTCCGCCCCGACGGCTCGGACAACGACCAGTTCGTCTCCACCCACGTCGCCTTGCGCAACACCCATGTCGTCATCGACGATGTCTACGCCGAAACGCGGTTCGACCTGAGCGGCACGCGGCGCTTCGACGAGCGCACGGGCTACAGGACGGTGTCCATGCTGGCGCTGCCGCTGGCGCCGCGCGAGGGCGAGGTCATCGGCGTGCTGCAGCTCATGAACGCGCTGGACCCGATCAGCGGCAAGGCCGTGCCCTTCAGCGAGGAGGACGTGCGGATCGCCTCGGCCGTGGCGGCCCAGGCCGCGGTCTCGCTGGACAACCACCAGCTGGTGCAGGCGCAGGCCGAACTCGTGGATTCCATGGTCAAGCTGCTGGCCGGGGCGATCGACGCCAAGAGCCCCTACACCGGTGGCCACTGCGACCGGGTGCCGGAGCTGGCCGTCATGATCGCCGAAGAGGCGGTGCGCGTGGACACCGGGCCGCTGGCCGACTTCCGCTTCGACACCGCCGAGCAATGGCGCGAGTTCCGCATCGGTGCCTGGCTGCACGACTGCGGCAAGATCACGACGCCCGAGTACGTGGTCGACAAGGCGACCAAGCTCGAAACGATCCACGACCGGATCCACGAGATCCGCACCCGTTTCGAGGTGCTCCGGCGCGATGCCGAGATCGATCTGCTCAGAAACTTCATTGCCGGCGGCAATGCGGCCAAGGCATGCGAACGCTTCGAGCAGCAATGCGCGGTCCTCGAAGAAGAGTTCGCGTTCGTCGCACGCTGCAACCTGGGCGCGGAATCGATGGAAGAAGGCGCCGTGGCCCGCCTGCGCGAGATCGCGCAGCGCACCTGGCTGCGGCATTTCGACGACCGGCTCGGCCTGGGGCCGCAGGCGGCGCAGGCCGCCGCGGCATCGCCGCCCGCCCGGCTACCGGCCATGGAATTCCTGCTCGACGACAAACCGCAGCACATGGTGCCGCGGCCGGCGAAGAACCCGGACGCCCCGTGCGACCGCTTCAACCTGCAGCCGCCGGAGCTGCTCTACAACCGGGGCGAGCTGTACAACCTGTGCATCCGCAGCGGCACCCTGACGCCGGAAGAGCGCTACAAGATCAACGAACACATCATCCAGACGATCGAGATGCTGGAGGCCATGCACTTCCCCAAGAACCTGCGCCGGGTGCCCGAGATCGCGGGCACGCACCACGAAAACCTCAAGGGGACGGGCTATCCGAAAGGCCTGGCCCACGACCAGCTCAGCGTGCCCGCCCGCATCATGGCCATCGCCGATGTCTTCGAGGCGCTGACGGCGACCGACCGCCCTTACAAGAAGTCCAAGCCGCTGTCCGAAGCCGTGCGCATCCTGTGGGGCTTCAAGCGCCGCGGGCACATCGACCCCGACGTGTTCGACCTGTTCCTGTCCAGCGGAACCCATCTGCGCTACGCCCGTCGCTTCATGAGCCCCGAGCTCATCGACGAGGTGGATGTGGCGCCCTTTCTGGGCCCATGTTGAGAGCAGGCCCGGGCGCCCCTCAGTGGCGCAGCGGCGGCGCGCCCCCGGCCATGGCCGGCACCAGCACGTCCGGCGCGGCCAGCCGCAGCATGCGGGCGCAGTTGTCGCAGTGGCCGCAACCCTCGGCACGCCGCTCGCCTTCCAGCGCATCCTGCAGCACCTGCCAGCGGCAGGCGCCGCTTTCGGCGTAGTCCACCATGGCCTGCAGCTTGCGCTGCTTCTCCTGGCGCCGCGCCTGCTCGGTCTGCACCAGCGCCTCCAGCGCCGGGGCGCCGCGCGGCGCCGTCGCCGCCAGCCAGCCCGCACGCCCTCTGGCAGCGCGCGCCTTGCGGCAGTGGCCGGCCTGCGCCAGCAGCGCGAGCAGGGCGGCCAGACGGGCCCGGGGCAGCCCGGTGGACGCCTGCAGCTGCGCAAGGTCGGCGGGCGTGTCGGGCGACAGCGCGGCCAGCACCCGCGCCAGCTCGGCCTGCGTGGTGGCGCGGCCTCCCGCGAAGAAGTGCTGCACGGCACGGTCGCGCCGCTGGTACAGCAGAACGCAGCGCGCGGGCAGCCCGTCGCGGCCGGCGCGTCCGGACTCCTGGTAGTAGGCGTCCAGGCTGGCGGGCATCTGGTAGTGCACGACGAAGCGCAGGTCGGCCTTGTCGATGCCCATGCCGAAGGCGCTGGTGGCCACCATCACGCGCGTGCGGCCCTCCATGAAGGCCTCTTGCGCCGCGTGGCGCTCGGCCGCGCGCAGCTTGCCGTGGTACAGGCCCACGGACAGGCCGCGCGCCGCGAGCGCGGCATGCACCTCCTCGGCCGCGCGCACGGTGGCGGTGTAGACGATGCCCGGCTCCTCGCAGCCCTGCAGGGTGTCCTGCAGCGCCTGCAGCTTGTCGTCGGCCTCGGTCAGCGGCAGCACGGCGTAGTGCAGGTTGCCGCGCCAGGTGCCGGCGTCGATGGTGCCGCTGCGCGCGATGCCGAGCAGCCGGCCGATCTCGTCCGCCGTCTCCGGGGGCGCGGTCGCGGTCAGCGCCAGCAGCGGCGGCTGGCCGAGTGCGCGCAGCGCCGGGCCGATCTCCAGGAAGGCTGGCCGGAAGTCGTGTCCCCATTCGACGATGCAATGGGCCTCGTCGACGACGACGAGCGCGATGCGGCAGCGCCGCACCAGGGCGAGGAAGGCCGGATCGGCCAGCCGCTCGGGCGTGACCAGGACGATGCGGGCGCTGCCGTCGGCCAGCGCCGCCTCGGCCGCGGCCAGGGCTTCGGCGTCCAGGCTGCTGTTGAACTCCACGGCCGCCAGGCCGTGCGCGCGCAGCTTCTCGCACTGGTCCTTCATGAGCGCGATCAGCGGCGAGACCACCAGCGTGCAGCCGGGCAGCATCAGCGCCGGCAGCTGGTAGCACAGCGACTTGCCGGCGCCCGTGGGCATGATCGCCAGCGTGGACTGGCCGGCCAGCACGCGCGCGATCACCTGCTGCTGGCCAGGACGCAGCGCCTGCAGGCCGAACAGCCCCTGCAGCAGGCGCTCGATCTGGCGCGCGCTGCGCGCGGGCAGCGGTGTGGCAGCGGGTGCGCGCCGCGTGCGGGTCCTGCGGCGCGGCTCGGGCTCGGCCGGCGGCGTCAGCAGGGGCGCGGAGACCGGGACGGGCTCGGGGTGGAGAGTGGCTTGCAGCATGCGCTTCCTTGGGCGGCATCGACGATGCGGCAAGCTTGGCGCGGCCGCGTCGCCGGGCGCGTAGGAAGGGCACCCGAAGGTGCGCCGGCCCGCGCTGCCCCGCGTGCGCTCAGCGCTCGGCGTTGCGCTTGCGGGTGGCGGCGGCCTTCTTCGCCGACGCGGACCGCTCCTCGGCCGAGCGCGAAGCCGATGCCCGGCCACCGGCCTGCCCGCCCTTGCGCGAGGGCGACTTGTCGACCGCCTTGCCGCGGCCCGACCCGCTCTTCTTGCCGCCGCCGGTTTCCTTGTTGACGGTGGCCCAGGCGCGCCGCTCGGCCTCGCCCTCGGCCACGCCGCGCTGCTCGTAACCCTTCTCGATGTGCTCGGCCTGCCGCTTCTGCTTGTCCGTGTAGGCCGACTTGTCGCCTCTTGGCATGGTGCTCTCCTTGCTCGCTGCGCGGACACCATGTCCGCACTGGTTCCAGTCTGGCGCGCTGCCGCGCCGCCGGTGTCCGACGGCGACACGCCTGCGCGTCAGACGGTGCGCGGCTCCAGACCGGGCCGCACCAGCGCCTGCGACATGCTGCGCAGGGCCTGGCCGAAACCTCCCGGCGCCCGCGCGTCCACACGCGCGCTGGTCCACACGCGCGGCTGCGCGCTGAACACCACGTCCACGCCGGCCGCCTGCAAGGACGCCACCAGCGCCACGTCCTCGCTGCTGGGCAGGGGCGCGAAACCGCCCGCGAGGCGATAGGCCTCGGCCGTCATGCCCAGGTTGGCGCCATGGATGTGGCGGTGGCCTTCGACCGGGAAGTACTGGCTGTCGAACGCCCGCGCCAGCCGCTCGGCCAGCGCGCCGTGGGCGCTCCAGTCGCGCACCCAGACGCAGCCGCAGACGGCCCGTGCGCCCAGCGCCAGTTGTGCGGCGAGCCAGTCCGGTGCGACCAGCGAATCGGCGTCGGTGAAGGCCAGCCAGCGCGCCCCGCGCGCGAGCAGCAGTTCGGCGCCGGCCTGGCGTGCCTGGCCCACGTTGCGGTACGCCAGCGACAACGTGTGCGCGCCCTGGGCGGCGGCGTTGGCGGCGGTGGCATCGCTGCATGCGTCGGCGACGACGGCGATCTCCACGGCCTCGCCCTGCAGCGCCGGATGCCGCGCCGCGGCCTGCACCGCAGCCACGGCCGCAGCGATGTGCGCGCCTTCGTCGTGCGCGGGAATCGCCACGCCGATCACCGGATGCCCTCGCGCTGCGCCACCGAACGCCCATCGCGCGCCCACACGCGCAGGCAGAAATCGTCCTCGCGGTGGACCACCAGCGGCGCCAGGCCGATGGCATCCAGCAGCGCGTGCACCTCCTGCGTCGCACAGGCGCGCTCTGCGAACGGCGCCAACCAGTCGCACGCCACGAGCACGCCGTCGGCATCCAGCGTGGCGGCGCAGTGCTGCGCCAGCTGCTGCACCTGCGCCGCAGGCAGGAAGTAGCCGACCTCGGACAGCACCACGAGATCGAAGCGCTCGGCCACGGGCCAGTCCTGCGGCAGGCGGTGCTGCGCCAGGCGCACCTGCGGCAGCGCCGCCGTGCGCTGGTGTGCGGATCGCAGCGCGTGCGCCGAGAAGTCCGCGGCCAGCACGCTGTCGCAGCGCGCGGCCAGGCCGACCGTCAGCTCGCCGCTGCCGCAGCCAGGCTCGTAGCAGCGCCGAAAGCGCCGGCGCGGCAGGCTGGCCAGCAGCAGCGCGCGCTTGCGCCGCTCGTACCAGCGCGCGCGGGTGCCGTAGGGATCGTCCGCGCCGGCGTACAGGGCGTCGAAGTAGCTGCGCATGTTCACAGCGGCCCCTCGGTTTCGCCTGCTGGGAGAGCACCTTGGGGCGGCCCGGCGGTGCTCATTGGAGTACCTTCGCGCTGCGGTGCTGAGCACCTTGGGGCGGCCCGGCGGTGCTCATGCGAACACCAGTTCGAAGGGGCGCTGCGCGCGCACGCGCATCGCGTCGCGCAGCACCGGCGTGTGCGGGCAGTCGGGGTCGTGCTCCCATTGCGAAGCGAAGGCCTGCAGGGCCGCACACTTGCGCGCCACGGCCTGCGGCGACAGCGTGACCAGCCGGGCCTGTTCCCAGGGCATGCGCGCATCGCCGCAGGCGGCCCAGTGCCAGCCCCAGACCGGCACCTCGTAGACCTGCGCGCCCACCTGCTCGGCGGCCGCGCGCGTGGTGCGGCCCGTGGCCTCGTGGTCGGGATGGCCATCGAGCGACCAGGTGGTGAACACGCGGTCCGAAGGCCGCAGCGTGCGCAGCAGCAAGGCGTGCAGCACGCCCTCCCGCGCGGCCACGCGCCCGTCGGCGAGCCCGGCGCGCAGCACCGCTGCATCGCTGCCCAGCCGCGCCAGTGCCAAGCGGGTCTCGGCGCGCCGGCGGGATGCGAGGCGTCCCGGCGGCCAGCGCATGGATCCGGCATGGCTGGCCTCGCCGTCGGTCACGGCGATGAGCAGCGCGCGGCGGCGCAGCGTGGCCGCATGGGCCAGCAGGCCGCCGACGGCCAGCACCTCGTCGTCCGGGTGCGGCGCCACGACCACGGCGCGCGCGCCCGGTGGCAGCAGGTCCTGCGGCGCCAGGTGCGGCAATGCGCGCGCCTGCAGCCAGCACTGCCATTGCGGTTCGGGCGTGCCGTCGCCGGCCTCGATGCGGCGGCTGCTCAGAGCGTCCAAGGTTGGGCCTCGCGTCCGAGGGCGCGGCCCAGCGCCGCGAGGTCGCGTTCCGCATGGCTCTGGCGCATGAAGACCGGCAGGTCGGCCATGGCGCGTGCCAGGGCCGGCTGCTTGCACAGCGGGCCGGCGCCCAGCGCACGGCCTGCATGGTGCAGCACGGCTTCTGCGCCCTGCTCGACGGCGAGCCGCACGCGCAAGGCCCAGGCCTGCGCGTCCTGCGCAGGGTGGCGGTCGATCCAGGCGGCCGCCTCGCGCAGCAGCGCCGCGCAGCCCGCCAGTGCCACATCGATCGCACCCAGGTGCGCCAGCTGGTGCGCATCGGGTGCACGCGGCGCCAGCGCCGCCCGCACGGCGCGGGCGATGCCCACGGCACCACCCCACCAGCAGGCGGCGATGCCGGCACCGCCATGCCAGAAGCCGGGGCGTCCGACGTAGGCATGGGGCGCGCCGACCGGCTCCGCGAGCGCGCCGTCGAACAGCACATCGACGCTGGCGGTAGCGGCCATGCCCACGGCGGACCAGCCCTCGTCGAGCACCTGCACGCCGGGCTGGCGCAGGGTCACCGCGGCCAGGCAGGGCGCCCCGTCGGGGTTCCAGCCGCTGACCAGGGCATGGTCGAGAAAGGCCGCCCCCGAGCACCAGGCCTTGCGGCCCTGCAGGCGCAGCCGGCCGTCGCGTTGCGGCAGCAGCGCCAGTCGGGCCTGCGGCGGCTCGGCACACCAGGTGCCCCAGGCACCGGCTTGGGCTGGCGCGCAGCCGAGTTCCTGCTGGATGGCCAGCGCATCGGTGTGGCCCTCGTAGAGCTTGGCGAGGGCAAGATCGCGCTCGGCCACCGCAGCCAGGCGGCGCCACCGCGCCAACGTCCGGCCGCTGCCGGGCAAGGGCAGGCGGTCGGCGCCCGAGGCCAGCAGCGCACGCAGGGCGCTGGCGACGGTGTCGGGCCCGGTGCCGGCCGGCGCATCCTCCAGGACAGACCCGGGCCGGGCGGTCATCGGCGCGCGCTCAGGCGGTCTGGCCTTCCACGCTGTGCTTGAGCTGCGAAGCCTTCTGGTGCGCGTCCTGCACGGCCTGCTTCAGGGCGGCGTCGACCTGGCCGGCATTGCGGCATGCTTCCATCGCGCGGTCGGCGGTCTGCTCGATGTCCTTGACAGCCTGGGTGAGTTCGGCCTTGTCGGTCAGCGAGCGCTTGGTGCGGGCCTGCTGGTGCAGGTCCTGCACGGCCTGCTGCAGCTTGGCGTCGGCCTGGCCGTTCTTGAGCGCGGCGATGGCCTTGTCGGCTGCGGATTCGATGCCGTCGATGGCTTGCTGAAGTGCTTGTGCGTCCATGGTGGAGTCCTTGTGGGTTGATTTCAGGAACGGGGACGATCCCATGGACGCGGTGCCCCACCGTGCGCGACGCGGACGTGAGCGCGTGTCAGGCAATGGCTATGCGGCGCGCCATCCAGCCGGCCAGCTGGCCGACGCAAAATCGCAGGCCCGCACGACGCGCAGCGGAAGGAGCCTTCGATGGGACGTCTGACCTTCAGCCTCAACCTCATCCTGGACGGCTGCGTCGACCACCAGGAGGGCATCGCCGACGAGGAGACGCACGCCTTCTTCACCCGCCTCATGGACGCGCACGGGGCGATGCTGTGGGGCCGCACCACCTACGAGCTGATGGAGGGCTACTGGCCGGCGGTCGCGCGTGGCGAGGTGCAGGCGTCCCCGGCCGTGTGCGCGTGGGCATGCAAGCTGGAGACCAAGCCGAAGTACGTGGTCTCGACAACCCGGACGGAATTCCCGTGGACCCACAGCCACCTGGTGGCCGGCGACCTGCGCGCGGGCGTGCAACAGCTCAAGGACGCGACCCCGGCCGGCGTGCTGCTCGGCAGCGGCCGGCTCGCGGCTGCGCTGGACCGGCTCGACCTGATCGACGCCTACCAATTCCTCGTGCACCCCAGGATCGCCGGCCACGGCCCGACCATGTACGCCGGCGGGCTGCCCAGTACGCGGCGGCTCGCGCTGGTCTCGGCACAGCCGCTGCGCAATGGCGCGGTCGCCCTGCACTACCGACGCGCGGACGAGAACGTGTGAACGAACCGCTCACACCCACGCGAGGCCCTCGATGAGCACCCGTTTCCATCGTGATCGTTGCGCTCGGGGCCTCGCCCTTCGGGCCGGGGCGCGCCAGGCCGCATGCGGGCGTTGCGGTCCTTGCCCGGGCACGAGCCCGGGCTGCGGCCCGCGCCTACGCCCGCGGCCCGCCGCACCCCGTCGTGGGCGCGATCGGTTCATTCACACGTTCTGAATCCCCGTGCAGTCGACGGCGGCGCGACCGGACTCTGCCGCGCCGCTACCGCCCCCCGGCCACCTGTTGCCGCAACGCGCCCAGCGCCTGCCGCACCTGGTCCACCACGCCCGCCCAGTCGCCGCGCCGGCGCTGGCGGAACAGCCGCGTGCGCGGGTACCAGGGCGTGTCGTCGCGCCCGCGCAGCCAGCGCCAGTCGACGCGGTAGGCCGGCAGCAGCACCCAGCACGGCCTATCGAGCGCGCCGGCCAGGTGGCAGGCCGCCGTGTCCACCGAGATCAGCAGGTCGAGCTGGGCCAGGATGGCGGCCGTGTCGGCGAAGTCGGCGATGGCGCTGCCCAGGTGCACGAGCGGCTGGCCGGCCGGCGGCCGCCGGCCCTCGTCCTCGCCGGCCCATTTCTGCAGGCTCACGAAGGCCACGCCCGGCACCTGCCAGAGCGGCGCCAGCGTGGCCAGGCCGGGCAGCGAGCGCTCGGCGTCGTTGTCGTGCCGCGGGTTGCCGCGCCAGACCAGGCCGACCTTGAGCGGGGCCGGCGGGATGCGCGGCGCCCAGCGCGCCACGCTGGCGGGGTCGGGCCACAGGTAGGGCGTCTCCGCAGGAATGGACTCAACGCGCGTGCCGCAGAACAGCGGCAGGTTCTGCAGCGGCACCCAGAAGTCGTGCGTGGCCAGGGCGGCCGGCGCGTCGGGCAGAGCGATGTGCGCATCGGCACCGGCCACGCCGCGCATGAGGCCCAGCAAGGATGGCGTGCTTGCATAGGTGAGGTGCGCAGGCCGGTGCTGCGCGCGCACCTCCTGGAGGAAGCGACAGAACTGCAGCTGGTCGCCATGGCCCTGCTCGGGCCAGACCAGCAGGCGTTTCCCCTGCAGCGGCTGGCCGATCCATTGCTGCGCGGCGCCGGGTGGCGGCGGTTCGGGAAAGCCCGGCACCACGGCCTGGGGCGGCAGCAGGGCATAGCTCCGCGCGGCATGGCCGAAGCCTTCGGGCAGGCGGCCCACCGACAGCAGCAGGTGGCCCAGGTTGATCTGCGCGGAGGCCAGGCCGGGCGCCTGCGCCACGGCCGTGCGCAGCACCTGCTCGGCCTCCTGCACGCGGCCCAGGTCGTACAGCAGCGTGCCCAGGTTGGAACCGTGCCGCGCATCCTGCGGCGCCAGGCGCAGCGCCTCGCGGTAGTGCTGTTCGGCCTCGGCCTCGTGGCCCGCATCCGGCCGGCGCGCCAGCACGCCGGCCAGGTGGTTGTGCAGGTCGGCCAGGTCCGGCGCCAGCGCCAGCGCGCGGCGCTGGCAGGCCTCGGCTTCGTCGAGCTGGCGCAGCGCCTCGAGCACCAGGCCCAGGTTGGTCAGCGCGGCCACGTCGTCGGGCTGCAGCGCCAGCGCACGGCGGTAGGCGGCCTCGGCGTCGGCCGGGCGCCGGCTGGCTGCGCACAGCACGCCCAGGCCGAGCCAGCAGCGCACGTCGGCACTGCCGTCGTCGGCGGCGGCCTGGTAGCAGGCCAGGGCCTCGGCGTCGCGGCCCTGCGTGCGCAACAGGCTGGCCAGATGGTGGGTGGCCAGCGCATCGGGCTGCAGGGCCAGCGCGCGGCGCCAGCAGCGTTCGGCCTCGCTGGCATGGCCGCCGAGCCGGGCGGCGATGCCGCAAGCGCTCCACAGCCGGGCGTCGTCGGGCCTGGCCTGCAGCGCCTGCATGCCCAGTCGGTGGGCCAGGTCGGCGTCGCCGCCGTCGAGCGCGTCGAGCACGCGGTCCAGCGCGTCAATCGCCATGCGGGGCGGTGGAACAGGTCATGGGAGCCGGCATCGTAGTCGAGCCGGCACCGTGCTTCAGGCGGGCGCGGTGCCCTGCGCGCCCAGCCGGCGCGAGTTCTCCGGCGCGCGGAACACCAGCGGCTGTGCGACGGGCGCGCCGGCCCGCGCCACGGCCTCGGCCACGCGCGCGTGCTGCGGGCTCTTGCGGCAGACCGGGTCGGTCGCGGCCGGGTCCTGCGCCAGCAGAAAGGCCTGGCAACGGCAGCCGCCCAGGTCCTGCTCGCGCTGGTCGCAGCTGGCACAGGGTTCCTGCATCCAGCCGGTGCCGCGGTAGCGGTTGAAGCCCTCGGAGTCGAACCAGATCTCGCGCAGGCCCTGCTCCCTGACGTTCGGAAAGGCCAGGCCCGGCAGCATCTTCGCGGTGTGGCAGGGCAGCGCCGTGCCGTCCGGCGCCACCGTCAGGAACATGCTGCCCCAGCCGTTCACGCACTTCTTGGCCTGGCCCTCGTGGTAGTCGGGCGCCACGAAGAAGATGCGCATGGCATCGCCCAGGCGCTCGCGCCAGGCGGCGGTCACGGCCTCGGCTTCGCGCAGCTGCGCGGCCGTGGGCAGCAGCTGGTCGCGGTTGAGCAGCGCCCACGAGTAGTACTGCGTGTTGGCCAGTTCCAGGTACTCGGCGCCCATGGCGTGGGCCATGGCGATGATGCGGTCGATGTGGGCGATGTTGAGGCGGTGCACGACCACGTTGAGCACCATGGGCCAGCCCTGGTCCTTGATGATCGCGGCCACCCGGCTCTTGAGACCGAAGGTCTTGGTGTGCGAGAGGAAGTCGTTCATCTCGCGCGTGGAATCCTGGAACGACAGCTGCACGTGGTCCAGCCCGGCGGCCTTGAGTGCTGCGGCGCGCTCGGCCGTCAGGCCCACGCCCGAGGTCAGGAGGTTGGTGTAGTAGCCCAGCCGCGCGGCCTCGGCGACGATGACTTCCAGGTCGTCGCGCAGCAGCGGCTCGCCGCCCGACAGGCCGCACTGCACGGCACCGAGTGCACGGCCCTCGCGCAGCACGCGCAACCAGTCCTCGGTGCGCAGTTCGTCCTGCTGCTGCGCGAAGTCGACCGGGTTGTAGCAGAACACGCAGTGCAGCGGGCAGCGGTAGGTCAGCTCGGCCAAGAGCCAGAGCGGCGGCCCGGGGCGCGGCGGTGCCGCACTCATTCCGCGCTCCAGCGCAGCCAGTGCTGCCGGCCCGCGATCGCCACGAACTCCTGCACCTGCGGCGCCAGGCCCTCGGTGGCGAAGAGCTGCTCCAGTTCGGCCACGATGGCGGCCAGGCTGCGCTGGCCGTCGCAGCGCTTCATGATCTCGCCGGCACTGCCGTTCAGGCGCACCATGCCCTCGGGGTACAGCAGCACATGGCAGTCCTGGGCCGGCTCCCATTGCAGGCGGAAGCCGGGGCCGATGCGGGGTTGGCTGGCCAGGCTCGGTGTCGTCATGGCGTCACTCCGTAGCGCATGGCCATGGCGTCGTTCATGGCCCACAGGATGTCGAGCTTGAACTGCAGCACCTCGAGCGCGCGCTCCTGCTGCGCGCGCGTGGTGAAGTGGTCCAGCGTGATGGCCAGGCCCTGCTCCACGTCGCGCCGCGCCTGGCCCACGCGGTTGCGGAAGTAGTCCAGCCCGGCCGGCTCGATCCAGCCGTAGTGCGCGGGCCAGCTGGCCAGGCGCTGGCGGTGGATCTCGGGCGCGAACAGCTCGGTCAGCGAGGAGCACACGGCCTCCTGCCAGGGCGCGCGCCGCGCGAAGTTCACATAGGCGTCGACGGCGAAGCGCACGGCCGGCACCACATGGCGCAGGTCCAGCACCTCGGCGCGTTCCAGGCCCACCGCCTCGGCCAGGCGCAGCCAGGCCTCGAGCCCGCCCGCGTCGCGCAGGCCGCCGAGTTCGAAGCCGTCGTGGTCCAGGATGCGCTGCACCCAGCCGCGCCGCACCGCGGGGTCGGGGCAGTTGGAGAGCACGGCCGCGTCCTTGATCGGGATCGCGATCTGGTAGTAGAAGCGGTTCGCCACCCAGCCGCGGATCTGCGCCGGCTGGGCCTGGCCGCTGTTGAGCATCACGTTGAACGGGTGGTGGATGTGGTAGCTGCGGCCACGTGCGCGCAGCTGGGCCTCGAAGGCCGCGCGGTCCCAGGCGGGCGCCTCGTGCGGGGTGGACGGCGCTGCGTCCTGGATGCGGTCGGCGTGCATGGTGGGGTGCGATCAGAGATCGAGGGTCATGCCGTCCTCGCAGACCTCGACGCCGGCGCGGCGCAGCGCCGCGTGTTCGGCCGAGTCCTCGTCGAGGATGGGGTTGGTGTTGTTGATGTGGATCAGCAGGCGCCGCCGCGTGGTGGCGGGCAGCCGCGCCAGCCACTCCAGCATGCCGCCCTCGCCCGACTGCGGCAGGTGGCCGATCTCGCGCGCGCGCTTGCTGCCCACGCCCAGGCGCAGCATCTCGTCGTCGCTCCAGAAGGTGCCGTCCACCATCACCACGTCGGCGCCGGCCATGGCGTCGAACACGGGCGGCGTGACGGCCGCGAGGCCCGGCGCGTAGAACAGGCGCCGGCCGCTGCGCTCGTCGATGAGGGTCACGCCGATGTTGTCGCCCTCCACCGGGTGCTCGCGGTGCGGCGAGTACGGCGCGGCCTTGCCCTGCAGGGCCATCGCACGCATGCGCAGGCCTGGCACGCCGGGTACGGCGAAGTCGCCACCGTCCAGCGCGATCGTGTGGCGCGCGACCCCGCAGTAGTGCGACAGCACGCGCAGCACGGGGTTGCCCTGACAGAGGTCCTCGGCCACCGGCTCGGTGCACCACAGCGACAGCGGCGTGCCGCGCTCGCGCAGCATGAACAGGCCGGTGGCGTGGTCGACCTGGCCGTCGATCAGCACCACGCCGGCGATGGCGCTGTCGCGCAGCGCGCGCGCCGGCTGCAGCGCCGGGTGGCTGCGGATCTGCTCCAGGATGTCGGGCGAGGCGTTGAACAGCACGCCGTCGCTGCCCGGCTCGGGCTGCACGAAGATCGAGGACTGCGTGCGCGGCCTGGCGCGCAGCGTGCCGGCGCGCACGCCGGCGCAATTGCGGCAGTTGCAGTTCCATTGCGGGAAGCCGCCGCCTGCCGCCGAACCGAGGACGGTGATGCGCATGGTGGGAGAGATGCAGCAGGAAGAAGGCCCGCCCCGGCAAGCCGGGGCGGGCGCCGGGCTCTCAGCGCGCCGTGACGTACATCGTGATCTCGAAGCCGAAGCGCAGATCCGTGGCCGTCGGGGGTTGCCATTGCATGTCGTGTCTCCTCAAGACGTGGCGCAGCACCGGGTGGCGGCTGCGGGAACCATGGGGTTCCGCGCCGCATGGTGCCGGCCTGGCGGGCGCCCGCCCAGGCTTGAAATCTTGATTCGCAGTTCATGATTTTCATGAGCCGCCTGCAGGCCGGACGGCCGCGGACGCCCATTACCATGCCGCGTGCCCGCCAGCCCCCTGTACCCCGCCACCGCCCCGCGCCACAGCTTCGCGCTGGAGGTGGGGCACGGCCATGTGCTGCAGGTGGACGACTGCGGCGCGGCCGACGGCATCTGCGCCGTGGTGCTGCACGGCGGTCCGGGCTCGGGCGGCTCGCCGCTGCTGCGGCGCTTCTTCGATCCGGAGCGCTTCCGGGTGGTCGCCATCGACCAGCGCGGCGCCGGCCGCAGCCGCCCGCGTGGCGCCACGGCGCACAACCGCACGGCCGATCTGCTGGACGATCTGCAGCGCGTGCGCGAGCACCTGGGCATCGCGCGCTGGCTGGTCGTGGGTGGCTCCTGGGGCGCCACGCTGGCCCTGGCCCATGCGCTGCACACACCGCAGGCCGTGGCGGGGCTGCTGCTGCGCGCGGTGTTCGTGCCGCGCGCCGACACCATCGCCGCCTTCTTCCAGGACCCTGCCGGCCGGGCACCGGACGCCTGGGCCCGCTTCGCCGCGCTGGCGCCCGCGCACGAACGCCACGACATGCTGGGCTTTTTGGCCCGCAGCCTGCAGGCCGACGCCGCGGACGGCGGCGCCCGGCAGCGCCAGCTCGCCCTGGCCTGGTGGCATTGGGAACGCGCACTGGGTGGGGCGACCGGCGCGGCCGACAGCCCCGACGGCTCGGCGCTGGATGCGCTCGTCGACCGCTACCGCGTGCAGAGCCACTACCTGCGGCACGCCTGCTGGCTGGACCGGCCGCCGCTGCTGGACCGCCTGGCCGCCCTGCCCCGCGTGCCCACGTTGCTGCTGCACGCGCGCGACGACCGCATCTGCCCGCCGCAGGCCGCGCAGGACGTGCAGGCCCGCATCGCGCACAGCCGGCTGCACTGGGTCGCCACCGGCGGCCACGACCCGGCCGCGCCGGCCATGGCGGCGGCCATGGTGGCCGCGCTCGACGGCTATGCGCGCACGGCCCGCTTCGATGGCGCCATTCCATGACGCTGCGCCTGAAGATCAACGCCATCGTGAGCCTGCTCACGCTGCTGTTCGTGGGCGCCATGCTCGCGCTCACGCTGCGCGCCATGCGCGAGTCCGTGCACGAGGAGGTGGTGGCCGCCAACCGCGTGGCGGCGCAGCTGCTGTACCGCACGGCCATGCTGCAGGAATCCCAGGGCATGCAGGTCATGCAGGCCTTCCTGCAGGGCGTGGGCCGCGTGCGTTCCAACGACATCACGCTGCTCGATGCCGGCGGCCAGGTGCTGTACCGCTCGCCGGCCTCGGCCTACAAGGCCGACCGCGATGCGCCCGACTGGTTCGCGCGCATCGTCTCGCCGGAGCCTTCGCAGATGTCGATCGACTTTCCGGACGGCAAGCTGGTCGTGCATGCCAACGCCTCGCGCGCCGTGCTGGACGCCTGGGACGACGCCGTGCGGCTCGCGCTCAGTGCGCTCGGCCTGCTGGCCGTCGTCAATGCCGGCGTGTTCTGGGCCGTGGGCCGTGCCACGCGCCCGTTCGCCGACATCGTCGGCGCGCTGAACCAGCTGGAGAACGGCCGCTTCGATGTCGCGCTGCCGGCCCTGCCCGGCACCGAGGCCGGCGCCATCGGCGCGGCCTTCAACCGCATGGTCGGCATGCTGCGCCAGCACATCGCCACCGAGCGCCGCGCCGTGCGGGCCGAGCACCGGTTGTCCGAAAGCCGTGCGCTGGGCCGCTGGGTCGACCAGAAGATCGAGCAGGAGCGCCGCCTCATCGCGCGCGAGCTGCACGACGAGCTGGGCCAGTCGGTCACGGCCATGCGCAGCATGGCCTTGTCGATCGCGCAGCGCGTGCAGGCGCTGGATCCACAGGCCGAGCAGGCCGCGCGGCTGATCGCCGAGGAGTCGGGCCGGCTGTACACGGCCATGCACGGCATGATCCCGCGGCTCACGCCGCTGGTGCTCGACGAGTTCGGCCTGGTGGCCGCGCTGCAGGACCTCGTGGAACGCACGCGCGCCAGCCATGCCGGCCTGCAGGTCGACTGGCGGCTGGACGCGCCGCCCGAGGGCCTGCGCCTGGACAACGACACCGCGCTCGTGCTGTACCGCGCCGCACAGGAAGGCATGACCAATGCGCTGCGCCACGGCGAAGCGCGCCAGCTGCTGCTGGCGCTGCGATGCGACGCGCAGCACCTCACGCTCACATTGCGCGACGACGGGCGCGGCCCGCCCGGCCCCGAGGCCGCAGCCGCAGGCAGCGGCCACTACGGCCTGCGCTGGCTGGCCGAACGCATCGACAGCCTGGGCGGCACGCTGCGCCTGGAAGCTGCCGCCCCGCGCGGCGCCCAACTGACGGTGCAGCTGGCGCTGCCGGCGCCCCCGGAGAACGCATGACCCACGACACCCCACCGATCCGCGTGATGCTGGTGGACGACCACGCCCTCGTGCGCATGGGGTTCCGCATGCTGCTGGCCGACGCGCAGATCACCGTCGCGGCCGAGGCCGACACCGGCGAACAGGCCTGCCAGCGCTACCCGCAGGTGCAGCCGGACGTGGTGGTGATGGACCTGTCCATGCCCGGCATGGGCGGCCTGGAGGCCATGCGGCGCCTGCTTGCGCACGACCCCCGGGCCCGCGTGCTGGCGCTGTCGGCGCACGAGGACTCGGTGCATCCGCGCCGCATGCTGCAGGCCGGTGCGCTGGGCTACCTGGCCAAGCGCAGCGCGCCCGAGGCGCTGATCGCCGCGGTCCGCGCCGTGGCACGCGGCGAGCGCTACATCGACGCCGCCACCGCCCAGGCCCTGGCCGCCGCGCAGTTCGACGGCCAGGCCAACCCGGCCGAGACGCTCAGCGCGCGCGAGTTCTCGGTGTTCCTGCAGCTGGCCCAGGGCATGACGGTGGCGCAGATCGCCGCCACGCTGAACCTGTCGCTGAGCACGGTGGGATCGCACCTGTACCGCATCAAGCAGAAGCTGGGCGCCAGCAACCAGGCCGAGCTCACGCTGGTGGCGCTGCGCTGGGGGCTGATCCAGGTCTAGTGCGTGCGGCCCAGCAGCTCGTAGCTCGCGTCGTCCTGCGCCGTGGACTGGCGCCCGCGGCCCCAGCCGACCGCGCGCCGGTAGGCGCCGGCCTGGGCGGCGGCAAACCCTTCGAGTTCCTCCGCGGTGGCCGCACGGTCGGCCAGCGGCGCCACATAGAGCGCGTCCTCCGGGCAGTAGAGCTCGCACATGAAGCAGGTCTGGCAGGCGTCCTGGCGCGCGATGCGCGGGATGCCGCCGGCCACGGCCTCGAACACGCGCGTGGGGCAGGCCTGCACGCAGATGTTGCAGCCGGTGCAGCGCGTGGCGTCGACGACTTCGATCATGCGGCCTCCAGCTCGGCCTGCTTCACGGCCTGGCGGCCGGTCCAGACGGCGTCCAGGCCCCCGCTCAGCACGCGGTGGCGCTGCGCCGGATCGCTGGCAGGGTGCTCGGCACGCCGGTGCATGCCGCGCGTCTCGGTGCGCGCCAAGGCGCTGCGGTACATCCAGCGTGCGTTGGCCAGCAGGGCCGCGGCCTCCCGCGCACGCAGCACGGCATCGGCGTCCTGGCCCGCCGGCAGGGCGCCGCCGGCCCGCAGGCGCGTCCACAGCGCATCGAGCCGCTCCAGCGAGTCCTGCAGTGCGCCGGCCTCGCGCACCCAGTTGCGTTCGGTCGGGAACATCTCTGCCTGCACGGCGCGCACGAGCGCCCGGCTGTCCACGGCCGGGCCCGTGGGGCCTTGCAGGAAGATGCCGCCGGCGCGGTGCAGGACGCGCCCGGCGCCACCGGCGCGCGGCCGTGCCGCCCGTGCGAAGCCGGCGGCGGCCGCGCCGGCCCAGAAGCCCGAGGACAGCGCCCAGGCCGCGTTGTGGCTGCCGCCGCCCGTGAAGCCGCCGCAGATCAGCTCGCGCGTGGCCACGTCGCCGGCCGCGTAGAGGCCTGGCACCGTGGTCGCGCAGTCGGCGTCCACGAGGTCTAGCCCGCCCGTGCCGCGCACCGTGCCCTCCAGCCGCAGCGCGACGGGGAACAGCCGTGTGAACGGGTCGATGCCGAGCCGGTCGAAGGAGAGGAAGAAGTTGGGCTGGGCCGCGCGCATCCAGGCCTGGATCTGCGCGTCGGCCTTGTCCAGCCGCGCGTAGACCGGGCCGCTGCGCAGGCGCTACGCGATGATGCCGCGCCCGCGCGCCGAGCCGGCGCCCGCGATGGGCTGGCCGGCCGCGTCGTAGAAGCTGGCCCAGTTGTAGAACAGCGACTTGGTGACCGAGGAGAACGCCGGCCCCAGGCCGTAGGCGTTGGAGAACTCCATGCCCGACAGCCGCGCGCCGGCCTCGGCCGCCATCAAGGCACCGTCGCCGGTCAGCAGGTCGCAGCCCAGCGCCTTGCTCAGGAAGGCGCAGCCGCCCGTGGCCAGCACCACGGCGCCGGCCTGCACCGCCCAGGCATCGCCCTGCGCGCGGCGCAGCCCGTACGCGCCCGCGACCGTGCCCTGCGCGTCGCGCAGCAGCTCCAGCGCGGGGCTGTGGTCCAGGATGCGCACGCCCGCGGCCTTGGCCTGCCTGCGCATGAGCCGCATGTACTCCGGGCCCTGCAGCGAGTTGCAGCGCAGCCGGCCGGCCGCATCGGTCGGGAACGGGTAGCCCCACTCCTGCAGCCGCGCCACGTTGTCCCAGGTCTGGGCCAGCACGCGGTCCATCCAGGCCGGCTCGGCCAGCTCGCCGCCGAGCGCATAGCGGCTGGCCTTGGCGTGCGCGCGCGCATCGCCGTCCGGGTCTACATGCCACAGGCCGGTGCCGGCCGGCGCGGTGGCGCCCGAGGTGCCGCAAAAGCCCTTGTCGGCCAGCACCACGCGCGCGCCCTGCGCCGCGGCGGCGATGGCGGCCCAGGTGCCGGCAGGGCCGCCGCCGATGACCAGCACGTCGGCCGGAATCTGTTGCGCCGTGGCCAGGTCGGCGTGCGAAGCGGATGTGCCCATGGGGCGGCTCCCGAGTTGTGGAGCCGTGGAACTTAGCCCGCGTGCACCGCGTGCGCTACGAAGCTTTGCAGCTATGCATCTGCGCGAAGCGCAGAACACGCGGCGACACGGGCAGAATGCCGCGCATCCAGTTTCAGGAGGCATTCGGTTCCATGGCATCCCCCCAAGCATGCGATGTGCTCGTCATCGGCGGCGGCCCGGCGGGCTCCAGCGTCGCCACCCTGCTGGCCCGGCAGGGCCGCCAGGTGGTGCTGCTCGAGAAAGACCACCACCCGCGCTTTCACATCGGCGAATCCCTGCTGCCCGGCAACCGCGAACTGTTCGAGGCGCTCGGCGTCAAGGAGGAGGTCGACCGCATCGGCATGCCCAAGTTCGGCATCGAGTTCGTGCCACCCGACAGCGATGCGCGCACCTACGTGGAGTTCCGCGAAGGCTGGAATCCGGACAAGGGCGAGGCCTGGCAGGTGCGCCGCTCCGAGCTCGACGAACTGCTGTTCCGCAATGCGGCCCGCCAGGGCGCCGTGACGCTGGAGGGCGCCACCGTGCGCGCCGTCGATTTCGACGCCGAAGGCGCGACGGTGCAGGCCCGGCTCGACGACGGCAGCCAGCGCAGCTGGCGCGCGCGCTTCGTGGTCGATGCCAGCGGCCGCCAGACCGTGCTGGCCAACAAGTTCAAGAGCAAGCAGAAGAACCCCGCGCACAACAGCACGGCGCTGTTCGGCCACTTCCGCAACGCCCGGCGCCTGCCCGGCAAGCGCGAGGGCAACATCAGCATCTGCTGGTTCGAGCACGGCTGGTTCTGGTTCATCCCGCTGGCCGACGGCACGACCAGCGTGGGCGCCGTGTGCTGGGCCTACTACCTCAAGGCGCGCGACAAGCCGCTCAAGGACTACTTCTTCGACACCATCGCCATGTGCCCCGAGCTGCACGACCGGCTGCGGGACGCGACGCTGGTGGACGACCAGGTGCACGCCACCGGCAACTTCGCCTACTCCAGCACGCACGCCACGGGCGAGCGCTACGTGATGCTCGGCGACGCCTTCACCTTCATCGACCCGATGTTCTCCTCGGGCGTGTACCTGGCCATGCGCAGCGCCTTCAACGGCGCCGAGCTCGTGGCCACGGCGCTGGACCGCCCGGCCGACTACCCGGCCGCGCGCCGCAAGCTCGAGCAGCAGATGCGCGCGGGCCCGCGCGACTACTCGTGGTTCATCTACCGCGTGACCAACCCGACCATCCGCGACATGTTCATGCACCCCAAGAACATGTTCAAGGTCAAGCAGGGCCTGATGTCGCTGCTGGCCGCCGACCTGCAGCATGGCCTGCCCTACCGCTTCTCGCTGTTCATGTTCAAGGCGGTCTACTACTTCGTGTCGGTGCTGAACTGGCGCCGCACCTACGCGGGCTGGAAGCGGCACCGCTTCAACATCCGCGACATGGGCGCGCTTCGGGGCGAGACCATCGTCAACACCGACTGACTCAGAACGTGTGAATGAACCGATCGCGCCCACGACGGGGCGCGGCGGGCCGCAGGCGTAGGCGCGGGCCGCAGCCCGGGCTTGTGCCCGGGCAAGGACCGCAACGCCCGCATGCGGCCTGGCGCGCCCCGGCCCGAAGGGCGAGGCCCCGAGCGCAACGAACATGATGGAAACGGCTGCTCATCCGGGGCCTCGCGTGGGTGTGAGCGGTTCGTTCACACGTTCTCAGCCCTGCGGCGTGCGCGCCTTTGCGTCGGCGCGCTGGCGCCGCACCGCCTCGTCCGACGAGGCCGCGGCCCGCGCCAGCGCCTCGGCCGCCGCGGCAGGGGCGAGCCGCTGCAGGATCGCGCGCCCCACGGTGCCAGCCTGGGGCACCTGCTCGCCGATCGCATTGGATTCCCAGACCAGGCCGCGCAGCGCATGGCCCACGGCGTACAGCCCGGGCTGCGGCTGGCCGGCCGCGTCGCGCAGCGCGTGCGTCTCGCGCGTGGCCTGCACGCCAAAGCCCAGCGGGTCGGGCTGGGCCAGACCGCGCGCGACGAGCTGGCGCACCAGCGGATCGTCGATGTGACGCCAGTCGAAATCGAAGCCCAGGCAGTTGACGACGCGGTCGGCCATCACGGTCTGCACCGGCCCGCCGTCGCGCGGCTGCCAGGCCACGGCCAGGCGGCCGTCTGGCTGCACGGCGATGGATTGCACGCGGCCGGCTTCGTGGCGGTGCCGGCCTTCGGCCTGCACGCGCGCCTGCCAGGCCAGCGGTGCGGCGGCGCTGCGGTGCAGCGAGGCCTCCCAGTAGGCCCGCAGCCGGCCCAGGAAGCGCCGGCGCTCGCGCGCGCTGGCCAGCGACCACAGCTGCGGCACATGGGCACGGATCACAGGCACCAGGCGCTGCCAGGATTCGCCCTGGGCAAGGGCTGCACGGCGCTGCACGCGGATCTGCGCGAGCAGCGCGCGCAGCGACACGGCTTCGGGCTGGTAACGCAGGAAGTCGGGCCAGGGCTGCACGTCCTCGCGCACGCGCACGCCCTGGCCGCGCCGGCTCAGCACCAGGTGCTGGCCGCCAAAGCCGGCCTTCTCGGCCATGATCAGGCTGTCCACTGCGCTCAGGCCCGCGCCCAGGTAGACGATCTGCGCATCCTGCGCCGCGCCGTCCCAGGCCCGCGGATGCCAGATGTCGCCCACATAGCGCGGCGAAGCCGCCACGCCCGCGCCGACCGCGAAGGCCTGGCGCGCCAGCGGCTTGGTGAAGATGCCGGTGGCCAGCACGAGTTCGTCGGCCAGCTCCTCGCGGCCATCGTCCAGCACCACGCGGTAACGCGGGCGGCCGGTGTCGTACTGCGCCACCACGTCGACCGCGCGCGCCTGCAGGTGGCGAAACTCCACGCGCCGGCCCGCGCCGGAGATGGCCGCCGTCAGGCTGGCCAAGATGTAGGCGCCATAGACCTGGCGCGGCGGCATGCTGTCTTCGATCGCCACGCCGGCCGGCGGCTGCCAGCCGCCCGCGGCTGCGCCCGCGCGCAGCCAGCGCACGAGGTGATCGGGTTCGTCGTTGTACAGGCTGAACAGCTTGGCCAGACCGTTGACCAGGTGCTCGGGGTGCGTGGTGCCGTAGGCCGTGCCCAGGCCCAGCGTGGCGCGCGACTCGACGATGGACAGCCGGGTCGGCTGCTCCACGTCCTTGAGCAGGCGCAGCGCGACGGCGGTGCCGGCCAGCCCGCCGCCGACGATGAGGACATGGGGGCGCGTGTCGGTAGAAGGCATGGTGTGGTTCAGTTGGGAAAGAAGCGGTTGGCGGGCCGTGGCAGGCCCAGGTGTTCGCGCAGCGTGCGGCCGCTGTAGGCGCGGCGAAAGATGCCGCGGCGCTGCAGCTCGGGCACGACCTGCTCGACGAAGTCCAGCAGGCCGCCCGGCAGCCACGGGAACATGATGTTGAAGCCGTCGCTGCCACCGCTTTCCAGCCAGTGCTGCATCTCGTCGGCGATCGTCTGCGGCGTGCCCACGAAGGCCAGGCCCGCATAGCCGCCCAGGCGCTGCGCGAGCTGGCGCACCGTGAGGTTCTCGCGCCGGCCCAGTTCGATGGCGCGTTCGCGGCTGGTCTGGCTTGCGTTGGTGGGCGGGATCTCGGGCAGCGGCGCATCGAGGTCGAAGCCCGACACGTCGTGCCCCAGCGCGATCGACAGCGAAGCGATGGCGCTGTCTGCGTGCACCAGGCTGTCGAGCCGGGCGCGGATGGCGCGCGCCTCCTCCACCGTCCGGCCGACGACCACGAAGGCGCCCGGCAGGATCTTGAGGTGGTCCGGATCGCGCCCGACGGCGCGCATGCGGCCCTTCACATCGGCATAGAAGCGCTGCGCGTTGTCCAGCGTTCCGGGCGCGGCGAAGACCACCTCGGCGGTCTCGGCCGCGAGCTGGCGGCCGGGTTCGGAGGCGCCGGCCTGCACGATCACGGGCCAGCCCTGCACGGGCCGTGCGATGTGCAGCGGGCCCTTGACGTTGAGGTAGGTGCCGCGGTGGTTCAGCGTGTGCAGGCGCGCCGGGTCGAAGAAGCGGCCGCTCTCGGCATCGCGCACGAAGGCGTCGTCGGCCCAGCTGTCCCACAGGCCCGTGACCACGCTCTGGAACTCGCGGGCACGCGCATAGCGCTCATCGTGCTCCATGTGGTCCGTGCGGCCGAAGTTCAGCGCCGCGTCGGGGTTGGAGGTGGTGACGATGTTCCAGCCCGCGCGGCCGCCGCTCAGGTGGTCCAGCGAGGCGAAGCGCCGCGCGATGTGGAAGGGCTCGTCGAAGGTGGTCGAGGCCGTGGCCACCAGGCCCAGGTGCGTGGTGTGCTGGGCCAGCGCCGACAGCAGCGTGAATGGTTCGAAGGAGCTGACCGTGTGGCTGCGCTGCAGCGCCTCGATCGGCATGTTCAGCACCGCCAGGTGGTCGGCCATGAAGAAGGCGTCGAAGCAGGCGCGCTCCAGCGCCTGGGCCAGGGTCTTCAGCCGCTCGAAGTTGAAGTTGGCGTCGCGCCAGGCGCCGGGGTAGCGCCAGGCGCCGGTATGGATGCTGACCGGGCGCATGAAGGCGCCCAGGTGCAGTTGGCGGGTCGATGGCATGGGGTCTCCCGGCAGCGCAGGTCCAGGGCCGTGGCCGGTGGCGCGGTCCCCGCGAGCCCCACGCCCGCCGCGACACCGGCCACAGCCTGAACACCGCGCCGGCCCGCCCTCGCGGCGGGCCGTGGTTTCTAGAAGTCCGCGCCGCCGAAGCCGCCCGGCGCACCGCCCCCAGCGGGCAGCGGCGTCTCTTCCTTGGGCAGCTCGGCCACGATGGCCTCGGTCGTGAGGATCAGGCTGGCCACCGAGGCCGCGTTCTGCAGCGCCGTGCGCGTGACCTTGGCCGGGTCCAGCACGCCCTGCTCCACGAGGTCGCCATAGGTGCCGTTGGCCGCGTTGTAGCCCTGGTTGCCCGACAGTTCGAGCACGCGGGCCACGACCACGCTGGCCTCCTCGCCAGCGTTGCCGACGATCTGGCGCAGCGGCTCCTCGATGGCGCGCAGCACCAGCGCGATGCCGGCGTCCTGGTCGGCGTTGTCGCCCTTGAGCACGCCGGCCTTCCTGACGGCCTGCTTGGCACGCAGCAGGGCCACGCCGCCGCCGGGCACCACGCCCTCTTCGACGGCCGCGCGCGTGGCGTGCAGCGCGTCCTCGACACGGGCCTTCTTCTCCTTGAGCTCGACCTCGGTGGCCGCGCCGACCTTGATCACGGCCACGCCGCCGGCCAGCTTGGCCACGCGTTCCTGCAGCTTCTCGCGGTCGTAGTCGCTGGTCGCCTCATCGATCTGCACGCGGATCTGCTTGACGCGCGCCTCGATGTCGGCCGCCGTGCCGGCGCCGTCGATGACGGTGGTGTTCTCCTTGCCGACCTCGGCGCGCTTGGCCTGGCCGAGGTCGGCCAGCGTGACCTTCTCCAGCGTGAGGCCCACCTCCTCGGCGATGACCTTGCCGCCCGTCAGGATGGCGATGTCCTCCAGGATGGCCTTGCGGCGGTCGCCGAAGCCCGGCGCCTTGACGGCCACGACCTTCAAGATGCCGCGGATGGAGTTGACCACCAGCGTGGCCAGGGCCTCGCCCTCGACCTCTTCGGCAATGATCAGCAGCGGACGGCCGGCCTTGGCCACGGCTTCCAGCGTGGGCAGCAGTTCGCGGATGTTGCTGATCTTCTTGTCGAACAGCAGGATGAAGGGGTTGTCCAGCGCGGCGACCTGGCGGTCGGCGTTGTTGATGAAGTAGGGCGAGAGGTAGCCGCGGTCGAACTGCAGGCCCTCGACCACGTCGAGTTCGTTGGCGAGGCTCTTGCCGTCCTCGACCGTGATCACGCCTTCCTTGCCGACCTTGTCGATGGCGTCGGCGATGATCTGGCCCACGTCCCAGTCGGCGTTGGCCGAGATGGCACCGACCTGGGCGATCTCCTTGCTCGTGGTGGTGGGCTTGGACAGGGTCTTGACCTCGGCCACCAGGGCCGTGACGGCCTTGTCGATGCCGCGCTTGAGGTCGGCCGGGTTCAGGCCGGCGGCCACGTACTTGAAGCCCTCGCGCACGATGGCCTGGGCCAGCACGGTGGCGGTGGTGGTGCCGTCGCCGGCGTTGTCGCTGGTGCGCGAGGCCACTTCCTTGACCAGCTGGGCGCCGATGTTCTCGTACTTGTCCTTGAGCTCGATCTCCTTGGCGACGGAGACGCCGTCCTTGGTGACGGTGGGCGCGCCGAAGCTGCGCTCGAGCACCACGTTGCGGCCCTTGGGGCCCAGCGTGACCTTGACCGCGTCGGCCAGGATGTTCACGCCGCGCACGATCTTGGCGCGGGCGTCGTCGGCAAACAGGACGTGTTTGGCTGCCATGTTGGTTTCCTTGGTTCTTGTGAATCAGTTGTCGATGACGCCGAGAACTTCGTCCTCGCGCAGCACCAGCACTTCCTTGCCGTCCAGCTTGACGGTCTGGCCGCCGTACTTGCCGAACAGCACGCGGTCGCCGGCCTTCACGTCGGGCGCGATCCGCTGGCCCTGCTCGTCGCGCTTGCCCGGACCCACGGCCAGCACCACGCCCTGCTCGGGCTTCTCGCCGGCCGAGTCGGGGATCACGATGCCGCTGGCGGTTCGGGTTTCGGGGTCGCTGCGTTGGACGATCAGGCGGTCGTGCAGGGGACGGATGGAAGACATGTGCAAAGGGTTCCTGGAGGACGAATGCGTTGTTGGTGCAGCCCATTCTTCAGGCGCGGGCCGGCCGGTGGAACGAAGCGATCGTCAGTTGCTTGCTCGGAAAACGAGGATGCGCTGCATCCCCTGTACTGAGGACGCGGACGGCGCGCGCGGCCACCACAATCCGCAGGCCCTCCGCAAAGGATCCGCCATGCTGCTCTTCTCCAACCGCCGTACCGACGCGCAGACGAACGAGGTGTTCCTGACATCCTTCTCCCCCGGCAGCGAGCGGCTCAGCCTGGCCTCCGTGCAGAAGAAGGGCAAGGGCTGGGCCTTCGGCAACGTGGACGACGACGTCGACGACAACGACGCAGCCCATGCACTGCACCCGCTGTTCACGGCCGACAAGCCGGTGCTCGTCTACGTCCATGGCAACAACAACACGCCGCTCGACGCGGTCCGGCGTTGCGCGCTGCTCGAGCAGCTGTACGACGTCAACGTGGTCGCCTTCTCCTGGCCATCCGAGGGCTACCTGCCGGACGGCAAGCCGCTGCCGCACGCCGGCGACGCCGCCGACGGCGACGAGTCGGACCTGAAGTCGGTCACGGGCAGCAACCGCAAGACCGCATCGGTGCAGGGCAAGATCGCCCGCTACCACCAGGCGAAGACCAACGCACTGGACTCCACGGACGCCTTCGCACGGTTCCTGCGCATGGTCGGTGGCGTGCGGCTGCTGGCCAACCGGCAGCCGTTCTCGCTGGCCGCGCACAGCCTCGGCGCGCACCTGTTCCAGTACACCCTGGCGCTGCCCGGCGCGAACGAAGCGGCCGGCACGGCGCACAACATCGCGTTGCTGGCGGCCTGCGTGCGCGCCAGCGGCCACAAGGACTGGGTGGCCGCGGTCAAGCCGAAGGGGCAGTTCTTCATCGCCTACAACAAGGGCGATTCGGTGCTGTTCGGCGCGAGCGTGGCCGATGGCATGCAGACCAAGCTCGGCGCCGAGCCCGGCGTGGACCGCCACCGCGCACCCCACATGCGCTACGTCAGCTTCACCAATTCGCAGGCCGGCCTGGGCGGGCACCGCTACTTCGCGCTGGAGAAGATGGACAAACGGCACCGGACCCTGTTCAACCGCATCTTCCGTTCCGAAGCCGACATCCAGGCGAGCGAGTACCCGCGCCAGGTCTATGCGGTGGGCTGCGATCCAGACATGCTGACCTGCTACATGGGGCAGCCCGAGCACACCGGCGGCGAGGTGTAGCGGCGGCTGCACCCAATCTGTTCAGCGCGAACGAAACCAAAGGAGAACCGCGTGCCAGCAGCCCGACTAAGAAAGCGCAAATCGTCGAACCGTGGGGAAGACACAGCAGCTGCCACGCCGACGGACACCTCGCCCAAAGCAGACCCACAGGACTCGCTGGTCATCTACGTCCACGGCGTTGCCCAGGAAGACCCGCCCGGCGAACTCAAGCTCGGCTGGGATCTGGCGCTGTTCGGTCGCGACATGGGAGAGAGCAGCCGCATGGCCTACTGGGCCGATGTGGTGCGGCCGGAGGTGTTGCAAGCCAAGCGTGTCGGCGCACAAAAGGTGTCCGTTGCCGAGGCCAGCACGGTGGATCTGAACGCCGTGCTGGACGGCGCGAGCGTGCCGAAATCGAAGAAGGCCGATGCCGAGCAGTTGGCGCTCGAGCTGCTGCGCGAGATGGGCATCGAGGCGCAGGCCGAAGCGTCAGCTGTTGGCGCCAAGTTCCTTCCCCTGCCGGCATCCCTGCGCAAGCCGATCAGCCGCTTCTTCATCGAACGCCTGGTGACCGACACCGCGGCCTACTTCTTCAAGCCGGGAGCGCGCAAGAAGATCCAGGACCGGTTGACCGCAGAGATCAACGCGGCCGGCAAGCGGCCGGTCACCATCGTCGCGCACAGCCAAGGCACGGTCATCGCGTACGAGGTGCTGGCGGCGTTGCAGAAGGACGCGATCAAGCTGGACGCCCTGGTCACGCTGGGTTCACCGCTCGGGGTCCGCGAGGTCCAGGACCACCTGGACCCTGGCGACCCGCTCCAGGTACCAGGGGTCGTTCAGCGATGGCACAACTTCGCAGACCCGCTGGACCCCGTTGCCCTGGACAAAGGGCTGGCAAGCGATTTCACACCATTGGGAGCCATTGAGGACGTCACGCTGCTGAACAACAGGACGCGCCTGGACTGGAACTTCAACCCGCACTCCGCTGTGGGCTATCTGGCACATCCCAAGGTGCGCAGGGTCGTCAACGAGGCCATGCGCATGGACGTGATGGCGCGCTTCGTCCTCGCGCGCGACGTGGCGGAGCGGCTGGGCGCTGAACCGCAGACACGGCATTCGGTCCTGATCGAGGTGCTTGAGCCAGGGTACCCAGCCTTGAACGAAAAGCGCACCACGACCCGGGAGCTGGAGAAGGGCGAACAGTCCAGATTGAAGCGCAAGGACGTCGATGACCTGCCGCCATTGCGGCTGGAGCACCGAATCGACGAACTGGTCGTGCAGCTGCGCCAACTCGTCGGCAAGGAGGCCGAGACAGCGGCCTGCATCGACCCCTTGCGCCGCTTCGTCTCGGCCAGGTTGACAGCGGGTGAACTGCGCGCCATCGGCCGTGAGCACCAGAAGATGCGCATCTACGCCGTTTGGCGCAGTTCGCGCAAGGCCAAGCTGACAGGGCGCTCCATGAGCGTGCTGAAGGCGGACGCGGCACTGACCAGCTTCTCGGCCGATGGCAGCGACATCACCTGGGCGGTGCTGGACACCGGCGCCCGAGCCGACCATCCGCACTTCGACAACCAGGTCATCAAAGAGGTATGGGACTGCACCAAGCGCGGGCGCCCGGTCCTTCTGGAAGGCCACCAGGACCCGGATGGCCACGGCACCCATGTCTGCGGCATCATCGCCGGCATGGCTCCCAAGCGCCCGCGCAAGGACGGCTCCATGCCCAAGGAGCGAGGCGTTGCGCCGCGGGCCAAGCTGGTCGTCTACAAGGTGCTGAACGACAAGGGCCAGGGCGAAGACGCCTGGATCATCAAGGCGTTGGACCACATCGCCGAGCAGAACGCCAACATCGCCGAGGGGCTGGCGATCCATGGCATCAACCTGAGCCTGGGCGGCCCCTTCGACAACACCGTGTACGGCTGCGGCTTCTCGCCGGTCTGCGTGGAACTGCGCCGACTGTGGCGTGATGGCGTGCTGGTGGTCGTGGCGTCCGGCAATGAAGGCCAGGTCCAGGTGAACACCTCGGACGGCGACAACGAAATCAACAACTACATGTCCATCGGCGACCCCGCGAACCTGGAGGACTGCATCGCGGTCGGTGCGGTCAACGCCGACAAGCCGCACCTGTATGGCGTGTCCTCGTTCTCTTCGCGTGGACCCACCGCCGACGGCCGCGCCAAGCCGGACGTCGTCGCCCCGGGCGAACGCATCCGCTCGTGCAATTCGCGGTTCCGCAGCGACGAGGACCTCTACTACCCGGAAAGTGGCACCAGCATGGCGGCGCCCCATGTCTCGGGGCTGCTGGCGGCATTTCTCTCGGTGCGCCGGGAGTTCCGCGGCCGTCCCGACGAAGTCAAGAAAATCTTGCTGGATGCTTGCGTGGACATCCACCGCGACCGCTACCACCAGGGCCGCGGCATTCCCAACCTGATGCAGATGCTGCTGTCGGTCTGAGTTGCCGGTGCCCCCGCCCTACTCCTCCGCCACCTCGCCCACCTGCTCCAGCAGCTGCGCGACGAAGTCGTCGTACCGCGGCAGCGCCGGCAGCGCCGCGCCCGTGGGCTCGGCCACCCAGCCCTGGGGCTGGCCGAACAGGCGCAGGGCCTCGAAGGCCGGCGCCTCGCCCGCGTCGAAGCAGTGCGCCAGGCCCGCGGGCAGCGCCACCCATTCCCCGGCCTCGCACAGCAGCCCCAGGAAGCCCGCGCCGCTGCGCAGGTAGAACAGGCCGGTGCCGGACAGGAAGAAGCGGATCTCGGCATCGCCATGGCGGTGCTCGGCCAGGTATTGCGCGCGCAGCGCGGGCCAGCGCGCGTCGCCCGGCGACACGGCCACGCGGTCGGCGCTGCGCAGCGTGAAGTGCTCGCCCAGAGCGGCCAGTTCTTCGCCGTAGGCGGCCTGCACGGCCGCCAGGCCATCGCCGGCCGGCAGCTGCAGCGGGCGCAGCGGCCAGCGGCCGAACTGCACGCCCGCCGCTGCGAGGTTCTGGCGCACCAGACCATCGCAGACCCAGGTCTCTTCCCACTGGCCCTCGGTGTCGAAGCGTGCGAGCGCGACCATGGTGGCCTCCGTCGGTCTACTGCAGGAAGCTCGGCCGCGCGTAGCCGGCGAAGTGCTTGTCCAGCACCGCCTTGAACTCCGGCGTCTTGAAGGCCTCGGCCACGTCCCGGGCCCAGGGCTGGGCCTTGTCGGCGCTCTTGACGGCGGCTACCAGCAGGTAGTGGTCGGGTGTCTTCTCGAGCACCACGGCCTCGGTCAGCTTCAGGCCCGAGGAGATCGCGAAGTTGCCGTTCACGATGGCCCACTCCACGTCGCCCAGCGAACGCGGCAGCTGCGCGGCCTCCAGCGGCACGAGCTTGAGCTTCCTGGGGTTGGCCGTGATGTCCTTCTCGGTCACGCGCAGCGGATCCACGTCGGCGCGCACGGTCAGCAGGCCCTGGCTCTGCAGCAGCACCAGCGCGCGCGCCAGGTTGCTCGGGTCGTTGGGCAGCGAGACGCGGTCGCCCTCCTTCACCTCGGCAATCGCCTTGCGCTTGCTCGAGTAGATGCCCAGCGGTGCGATGGGGCCCTGCACGATCTCCGCGAGGTCCAGCTTCTGGTCCTGCGCGAACTTCTTCAGGTAGATGATGTGCTGGAAGTAGTTGACGTCGAGCGCGCCCTGGGCGAGCGCGAGGTTGGGCTGCACGTAGTCGTTGAACTCGACGAGCCGGACCTTGTAGCCCTTCTTCTCGAGCTGCGGCTGGATGCCAAGCTTGAGCACGTCGACGTTGGAGCCGGCGGTGGCGCCGATGACCAGCTCCTTCTTGGCGGCGGACTGGGCGAAGGCGACGGGTGCGGCCACCAGGGCGAGGCTGGCCAGCGCAGTCAGCGTGGTGCGGCGGATCATGGACATGGTGTGTGGATGAGAAGAAGGGTCAACGTTTGTCGAGCTTGCTGGCCAGGCCATTGCCGGCGAACTGCAGGATCTGCACGAGCACCACGAGCAGTGCCACGGTCAGCACCATCACGTCGGTCTGGAAGCGGTAGTAGCCGTAGCGGATCGCCAGGTCGCCGATGCCGCCGCCGCCCACCACACCGGCCACGGCCGAGTACGACAGGAAGCTCACGGCCAGCACGGTCAGCGCCAGCACCAGGCCCGAGCGGGCCTCGACCAGCAGCACGCGCAGCACGATCTGCAGCTCCGACGCGCCCATGGCGTGGGCCGCCTCGATCACGCCGCGCGGCACCTCGCGCAGCGACTGGTCGACCAGGCGCGCGAAGTACGGGATGGCGGCGAACGACAGCGGCACGGCCGCGGCCAGCGGCCCGATGGAGGTGCCGGCAATGGCCCGCGTGAACGGCACCAGCGCCACCAGCAGGATGATGAACGGGAAGGAGCGCACGGTGTTGACGATCCAGTTCAGCACCAGGAACAGCGGCCGGTTCTCCAGCGACTGGCCCGGTCCCAGCAGGAACAGCAGCACGCCGAGCGGACCGCCCAGCAGCACGGCGGCCGACAGGCCGATGGCCAGCATCAGGAAGGTCTGGCCCGTGGCCAGCCACAGCTCGGGCAGGATGGCGGCAATGTTCTCAGGCATGGGCCACCCCGCGCAGCTGGACGGGGGCAGCGGCCTGCTGCTGGTGGGTTTCGCGGCTGCGCTGGCGCACCAGCGCGTCGATCTCCTGGCCCAGCACGGTCTTGCGCGAAGCCACCGGTCCATCGACGGCGAACTGCTCGACCACCTGGCCCTTCTCCAGGATGGCGACGTGGCGGCACAGCGCCTGCACCACGGGCAGCTCGTGCGTGACGATCACGATGGTCACGCCGATC
Organism: Pseudorhodoferax aquiterrae; assembly: GCF_014652235.1. Classification (GTDB taxonomy): domain Bacteria; phylum Pseudomonadota; class Gammaproteobacteria; order Burkholderiales; family Burkholderiaceae_C; genus Pseudorhodoferax; species Pseudorhodoferax aquiterrae. Next base: position 353,272 of record NZ_BMYK01000004.1, on the reverse strand, counting down.
TTCTGGTTGATCTCGCGCAGCTGCTGCAACAGCGCGCGCGTGGTCTCGCTGTCCAGCGCCGAGGTCGGCTCGTCGCACAGCAGCACCTGCGGCCGCGGCGCCAGCGCCCGCGCGATGGCCACGCGCTGCTTCTGCCCGCCCGAGAGCTGGGCCGGGTAGCTGTCGACCTTCTCGGACAGGCCCACGAGGTCCAGGCACTCGCGCACGCGCGCATCGATCTCGGCGCGGCCGTGCCGGCCATGGATGCGCAGCGGGAAGGCCACGTTGTCGAACACCGTGGCGTTCTGCACCAGGTTGAATTGCTGGAAGATCATGCCGATCTGCTGGCGGGCGGCGCGCAGTTCGGTGCGCGACAGCGCGGTCAGCTCGCGCCCGGCCACGAACACGCGGCCGGCGTCGGGCCGCTCGAGCAGGTTGATCAGGCGCAGCAGCGTGGACTTGCCGGCCCCGCTCTGGCCGACCAGGCCGAACACGTCGCCCTCGGACACCTCCAGCGTGGTGCGGCGCACGGCATCGAAGGCTTCGCCATTGGGCAGGCGGAAGGACTTGCGCACGCCTTCCAGACGGATCAGGGGCGGCGCGGCGGTGGGTTGGGACATGGGCGGGGCGTGCAGGGACGACAAGGGGCGCCCAGTGTGGGCAGGCACGGGCCGCCTGTGAACGAACAAATCGGGCGCTGCTTATGCGGTTTGCGCAGAAGCGCAACGCTGGCACTGGGCGCGAAAAGCTTCTATGCATATCGGTTTTCGTTCGTTGGCCCCGCGGCGGCCCCGGCCTAGAGTCGGCCGCTCCTGTCCCATTTGAGCCCCTCTTCCATGACCAAGCCCCTGGACATCGTCGCCGTCGTCGGCAGCACCTACCAGCCCTCACGCACCCGCGCACTGGTGGAGGCGCTGGCCGCCGAGCTGGAGCAGCGCCTGGTGGCGCGCACGCGCATCCTGCAGATCGGCGACTTCGCCCGCCCGCTGGGCCAGGCCCTGTCGCGCGAGGAACTGCCCGCGGAGATCGAGGCGCACCTGCAGAGCATCGAGTCGGCCGACCTGCTGATCGCGGCCGCGCCGGTGTACCGCGGCGCCTACCCGGGCCATTTCAAGCACCTGTTCGACCTGGTCGGCATGGAGGCGCTGATCGACAAGCCCGTGCTGCTGGCCGCCACGGGCGGCAGCGACCGCCACGCGCTGGTGCTGGACCATCAGTTGCGCCCGCTGTTCAGCTTCTTCCAGGCGCTCACGCTGCCGATCGCTGTGTACGGCGCCAACAGCGATTTCGACAACTACCGCGTGACGAGCCCGGCGCTCCAGGCCCGGCTGCAGCTGGCGGCCGAGCGCGCCGTGCCGCTGTTCGACGCCGGCCTGCGCCAGCCGCTGCTGCGCGCCGCCTGATCCACGTTTGTCTCCTGGCCTCCTGGGCCGTTCAGCCCCGCTACGCGCCGCGTGCCGGGGCTTTTTCTTGGGAAGCCGGCGGCCCCGCGCGCCGGCGGCTTGCGGCCTGCGCCGC
>NZ_BMYK01000004.1:0-351768 GCF_014652235.1 Pseudorhodoferax aquiterrae | reverse complement strand
GCGAAGTCGATGAAGGCGCGCAGCGCCGCCGGCAGGTAGCGCTGGCGCGCGTAGTAGAGGTAGGGCGGCCCCACGCCGGGGGAATAGGCCTGCAGCACGGACACCAGTGTGCCGCTGGCCAGTTCGTGCGCCACGTAGCGTGCGTGCAGGAAGGCCAGGCCCGCGCCGGCCAGCGCCGCCGTGGCGGCGATCTGCGCATCGTTCACGACGAGTTTGCCCGTGGGCGCATGCTGGCCGACCGCGCGCTTGCGGAACTGCCAGGGCTGCAGGCCGCCGCCCGGAAAGCGCCGCACGATGCAATCGTGCTCCACCAGTTCGCGCGGGCTGCGCGGTGCCGGCTTGCGGCGCAGGTAGGCCGGCGACGCGACCACCGCGAAGTCCTGCGGCGGACCGATGCACACCGCCACCATGTCCTGCGGCAGGTCGTCGCCGAAGCGCACACCCGCGTCGTACCCCTGCTTGACGATGTCCTGGAAGGCGGCGTCGGCGCTGATCTCGACACTGACGTCGGGGTGCTCGCGCATGAAGGCGGCCACGAGTTCGGCCAGGCGGAACTGCGCCACCGGCGCCGGCGCGTTGATGCGCAGGCTGCCCAGGGGCGAGCCGCGGTGCAGGTTGAGCTTCTCCACGGCATCGGCGATCAGGCGCAGGCCGGGCTCCAGGCTGGCCAGCAGCTCGGCGCCCGCTGCCGTCACGGCCACGCTGCGGGTGGTCCGCCGCAGCAGCAGCACGCCCAGCTGGTCTTCCAGCTTGCGGATGGACTGGCTCACCATGGAGGTGGAGACCTTGCGCTCCACCGCCGTGCGGCGAAAGCTGCCATGCCGGGCGACCGCGGCGAAGAGTTCGAGCTCAGGAAGTGGCGAGCGCATTGTTCATTCCTGCTTCACAACGCATGCACAATTATCCAGCTAGCGCGCCCAACGCCGCTTCCATAGCATTGGCCGGATTCTCGAACGCCAAGGAAGCGCCATGCCGACAAGCCCATCCGTCCTGCACCTCCTGGCCGTCCCGCTGGCGGCCTTCGTCCTCGCCGGCGCGCCGCTCGCCCGGGCGCAGCAGGCCGCGCCCGCGTGGTCCACCGCGGCCCCCGCAGGCGTCGCGCGGCAGGAGCTGTACCCCGAAGTGCTGGACGGCCGCATCTACGTGGCCGGCGGCCTGCTGAGCCCCAACACGGGCTACTCCGCGCACTTCGAGTCCTACGACCCGGCGACCGACCGCTGGACCCGCCGGGCCACCTTGCCGCAGGCGCGCCACCACGTCGCGCTGGCCGCCCAGGGCAGCCAGCTCTACGCGGTCGGCGGCTTCAGCGGCGGCTTCCCGAACTGGCAGGCGCAGGCCGAGGTCTACCTCTACGACCCGGCCACCGACCGCTGGCGCAGCAGTGTGCCGCTGCCGCAGCCGCGCGCCGAAGGCGTCGTCGCGGTGGCGCAGGGCCGGCTCTACGCCATCGGCGGGCGCATGCGGGCCAGCCCGTCTGCGAGCCACTTCAACGACCATGCCGACACCGCGCGCGTGGAGGTGTTCGATCCGCAGACCGCACGCTGGTCGCGGCTGGCGGACGCGCCGACCGCGCGCAACAGCGCGGCCTCGGCCGTCATCGGCGGCAGGATCTACGTGGTGGGCGGCCGCCAGGCGCTGCCGCAGGCCGATGGCAGCCTGCGCCAGGTCAACCTCGCCACGCTGGAGGTGTTCGACCCGTCGACGGCCACCTGGCAAACGCGCGCGCCCATGCCGCAGGCGCAGGGCGGCCTGGCCGCGGCGGCGCACGGCGGCAAGCTCTATGTCTTCGGCGGCGAGCAGTGGACGCCCGAGCACAAGGTCTTCGCCGACAGCTGGGTCTACGACCCGCTCGCCGACCGCTGGACCGCGCTGCCGCCCCTGCCCACGCCGCGCCACGGCCTGGGCGCGGCCACCGTGGGCGAGCGCATCCATGTGTTCGGCGGCGGCCTGCAGGTCGGCGGCAACAGCGCCACCGACCGGCACGAGGTGCTGGTGCTGGGTCCGCGCTGAGGCCATCCCCCGGGCGCGGGCCGCGGCCTGCCGGCCAAGCACCACGCCGCGCATATGCACATGCGCGTTCCTTCGTTCTCTTGCGCGCGCGCCGCGGCGACAGTGCCGTCTCCAACACTTCGCACCGCGCGCCATGACGCCTTTCCTCCGCCGCCGCCGCACCCTGCTGGCCGGCACCGCCGCCGCCCTGCTGGCCCTGTCCGCCTCTGCCATCGCCCAGGACAAGCAACGCCTGAAAGTCGGCATCTCGGTCGGCAATGCCGAGCAGATCTTCGAGGTCGTCAAGAAGGTCGCGGCACGCGACGGCCTGCAGCTGGACGTGGTGGTGTTCAACGACTACCAGCTGCCCAACGCCGCGCTGGCCGCCGGCGACCTGGACGCCAACGCCTTCCAGCACCGGCCCTTCCTGGACAACCAGAACAAAGCGCGCGGCTTCGACATCGTGCCCGTGGGCCTCACGGTCACCGCGCCGCTGGGCTTTTACTCGCGCAAGATCAAGTCGCTGGACGCGCTGCCCGAGGGCGCCTCGGTCGGCATCCAGAACGATCCGTCCAACGGCAACCGCGCGCTGCTGCTGTTGCAGCAGGCCGGTCTGGTGACGCTCAAGCCCGAGGCCGTGAAGAACAACAACGCCACGCCGCTGGACGTGCTGGCCAACCCGAAGAAGCTCAAGCTCGTGCCGCTGGACGCGGCGCAGCTGCCGCGCTCGCTCGACGACCTCGTGATCGCCTCGATCAACAACGACTACGCCGAGAAGGCCGGCCTCTCGCTGGCGCGCGACGCCGTCATCAAGGAGTCGCCCCAGAGCCCCTACGCCAACCTGATCGCGGTGCGCCGCGCCGACCAGGACAAGCCCTGGGCCAAGCGCCTGGTGGCGGCCTACCAGTCGCCCGAGGTCAGGCAGTTCATCGAGACCAGGTTCAACGGCGCCCTGGTGCCCGCCTTCTGAGGACATGGCCATGCAAGACCCGCAACACAAACGCGCCAGCCTGCGCCGCCTCGGCACCCTGGCGGTGTTCCTCACGGCCGCCCGCTACGGCAGCGCCCAGGCCCAGACGCCGACCCTGCGCGTGGGCGTGCGCGGCGGCACGGACGTGGAGATCTGGGAGGTCGTGACCCAGGTGGCCAAGAAGAACGGCCTGATCGTCAAACCCGTGGTGGTGAGCGGCGCGGCCAGCCCCAACGAGGCGCTCAACAACGGCGACCTGGAGGCCAATTCCTTCCAGCACGTGCCCTTCCTGCGCGACCAGGTGCAGCAGCGCGGCTACAAGCTCGTGGCCGTGGGCGATACCTACATCTCGCCCATCGCCTTCTACTCGAAGAAGCACAAGCGCTTTGCCGACCTGCCCGAGAACGCGCGCCTGGGCATCCCGAACGACCCCAGCAACCAGACCCGTGCGCTCGTGGTGCTGCGCGACCAGGGCGTGCTGACGCTGCGCGACGGCTTCGACCCCGCCAAGGGCACGGCCACGCTGGCCGACATCACGGGCTACAGGAAGAAGGTGCAGCTGGTCGAGGCCGCCTCCGTGGTGCTGGCGCGCTCGCTCGAAGACCTGGACGCCTCGGCCATCGTCAACACCTTCGCCTACCAGGCCGGCCTGATCGCCACGCGCGACGGCCTGGCGGTGGAAAAGCGCGAGAACAACCCCTACGTCAACATCATCGTGGTGCGCGAACAGGACCGCGGCGCGGCCTGGGTCGCACCGCTGGTCAAGTCCTACCAGTCGCCCGAGGTGCGTGCCTTCATCAAAAGCAAGTACCAGGGCTCGGTGGTGCCGGCGTTCTAGATCCATGAGCGGCCCCCCGCCCGCCGTGGACCTCACCACGCCCCACATCGTCTTCGAGCAGGTGCACAAGCGATTCGCCGGCCCGCACGGCGACGTGCAGGCGCTCGAGGCGCTGAGCTTCTCGGTGCTGCGCGGCGAGGTGTTCGGCATCATCGGCCGCAGCGGCGCGGGCAAGTCCACGCTGCTGCGCGCCATCAACGCGCTGGAGGCACCCAGCGGCGGCCGCGTGACCGTGGACGGGATCGACGTCGGCCAGCTGGACGAGGACGCCCTGGTGGCGCTGCGCCGGCGCATCGGCATGATCTTCCAGCACTTCAACCTGCTGGCCGCCAAGACCGTGCGCGAGAACGTGGCGCTGCCGCTGCGCGTGGCTGGCTGGCGGCCGGCCGCCATCCATGCGCGCGTGGAGGAACTGCTGGCCCTGGTGGGCCTGGCCGACAAGGCCGACGTCTACCCGGCCAAGCTGTCCGGCGGCCAGAAGCAGCGCGTGGGCATCGCACGCGCCCTCGTCCACGGGCCGGAGGTGCTGTTGTGCGACGAGGCCACCTCGGCGCTGGACCCCGAGACCACGCAGTCCATCCTCGCGCTGCTGCGCCAGATCAACCAGAGCCTGGGCCTCACCGTGGTGCTGATCACGCACGACATGGCCGTGATCCGCGCCATCTGCGACCGCGTGCTGGTGCTGGATGCCGGCCAGCGCCAGGAGATCGGCGAGGTCTGGCGCGTGTTCGGCGATCCGCAGGCCGAGGCCACGCGCGCGCTGCTGCGCCCGCTGCAGCAGGACCTGCCGGCCGACCTCGCGCAGGCGCTGGTGCCCTCGCTGGACGGCAGGCCCGGCCGCGCCATCTACAGCGCCGGCTTCGCCGGCCGCACCCCGGCCCAGGGCCTTCCGCTGGCGGCGCTGGCCGCGCTGGGCCCCGGCGCCGAGCTCCTGCACGGCGGCCTGGACCGCATCCGCGGCCATGCCCACGGCCGGCTGCTGCTGTCGCTGCCGGCCGATGCCGCCCCTTCCGAAGACCGCTTGCGCCAGATCCTGGGCGCCGACCACCTCGCCCTGCTCGGCCATGTCCCTGCCACCGCTTGAACGCTACCTGCAGGCCCTGCTGGAGACCCTGGCCATGGTCGGCGTCTCGGCCGTCATCGCCATCGGCGCGGGCCTGCTGCTGGCCATCGTGCTCAACGTGACGGGGCCGCGCGGCGTCTATGCGCGGCCACGGCTGCACAAGGGGCTGTCGATCGCGGTCAACATCTGCCGCGCCATCCCGTTCATCATCCTGCTGGTGGCGCTGCTGCCCGTCACGCGGGCCATCGTCGGCACCACGCTCGGGACCTGGGCGGCGGTCGTGCCACTGGCGGCCAACCTGATCCCGTTCTATGCACGCATCGCACAGGTCAGCCTCAACGAGGTGGACGGCGGCCTGATCGAGGCCGCGCGGGCCATGGGCTGCAAGCGCTGGCACATCGTGCGCCACGTGCTGCTGCCCGAGGCCCTGCCCGGCATCATCGGCGGCATGACGGTCAGCGTGATCGCCATGGTCAATGCCTCGGCCATGGCCGGCGCCGTGGGCGCCGGCGGCCTGGGCGACCTGGCCATCCGCTACGGCTACGAGCGCTACGAGACGCGCGTGATGTTCGAGGTCATCGTGATCCTGGTCGCGCTGGTCTCGGTGCTGCAGTTCGCGGGCGAGCGGCTGGCGCGGCGCGTGGACCACCGTGCGTGAGCTCCGGCCCGCCGCCCTTTCATCGAACGCTGCGTTGCCGCACACTGCCCCCTTTCAACCACCACCAGGAGAACCACCATGTCCAACCATGTCTACAAGACGCTGGAGCTCACGGGCTCGTCGCCCCAGGGCATCGAAGATGCCGTGCAGACGGCCATCGCCAAGGCCCACGAGACCGTGCGCAATATCCAGTGGTTCCAGGTGACCGAGACGCGCGGCCATGTGGTCGACGGCAAGGTGGCCCACTGGCAGGTGGGCCTGAAGATCGGCTTCACGCTGGAGTGAGAACGTGTGAACGAACCGCTCACACCCACGCGAGGCCCTCGATGAGCACCCGTTTCCATCATGATCGTTGCGCTCGGGGCCTCGCCCTTCGGGCCGGGGCGCGCCAGGCCGCATGCGGGCGTTGCGGTCCTTGCCCGGGCACGAGCCCGGGCTGCGGCCTGCGCCTACGCCTGCGGCCCGCCGCACCCCGTCGTGGGCGCGATCGGTTCATTCACACGTTCTGAGGCCCGGCGGCGTCAGGCCATCTGCTGCGCTTCGCGCTGCAGCGGCGCCAGCAGCTGCATGGCCAGCGCCAGCTGCGGCTGGGTCGATGCGCCCGGCACCAGTGCGGGCAGGGCCACCGGGGCGGCCTGCGGCTGGCGGAGTTGCTCGGCCAGCGCGGTCAGCTGCGCACCGAGCGCGGCCGCATCGCGGCGCAGCGCCCCATCCTGCCCCTCGCCCGCCAGCGTGCCGCGGTGCGCGCCCAGGGCCGACAGGTAGTTGAGCAGCGTGTGCGACAGCACGAGGAAGCGGCCGCAGGCCTCGAACAGGCGCCGCGCGTGGGCCGGTTCCTTGAGCATGGCCGCATAGGCATTGGACAGCGCCGCATCGGCGCTGTGGGCGCTGCGCCGGACGATGCGGTAGGCCAGGTGGTCCTGCTTGCCGGCGCCGGCCTGGGCCACGATCTCCTGCAGGTAGGCGGCCTGGCTGCGCAGCGCCCGCTCGGCCAGCTGCGGCCATTGGCGCGCCTGCCAGTTCGGCAGCACCAGCCAGGCCGCCAGCCAGGCCAGCGCGCCGCCGACCACCGTGTCCAGCATGCGCGTGGGGATCACGCCGTCGCCCATGCCGGCCTGGTGGAAGCTGAGCAGCAGCAGCACCGTGACCGAGGCCGTGGCCCGCGTGTAATGGGTGTGGCGACTGCCCAGGAACACGCCGCCGGCCACCACCAGCAGGGCCGACTGCAGCACCGTGCCGGGGAACAGGCGGATCGCCGCCCAGCCCAGACACAGGCCCAGCGCCGTGCCGCCGGCCCGTTGCAGCATGCGCCGGCGCGTGTCGGCATAGCCCGGCTGGCTCACGAAGACGATGGTCAGCAGCACCCAGTAGGCATGCGGGTCGCGCGTCGTCGCCACGATGGCGCTGCCGAGCAGCAGCGTCAGCGCCAGCCGCAACCCGTGCCGCAGCAGCGGTGACTGTCCATGCAGCTGGGCACGCACGCGCTGCCAGGCGGCGCGCAGGTCGCGCGGCGCGCTGTCGTGCAGCGCATCGCGGGGCGCGCCCTGCAGCGGCTGCTCCAGCGCGGGCAGCACGCCGGCCATCGCGCCGAGGTTGCGGCCCAGCTGCTGCACGGCGCCCAGCGCCCGCTGCGCCGCGGGCTGCTGCGCAAGCGGGCCGGCCAGCAGGTGCGCGATGGCGGCCTGCATGTCCTCGATGGCGCGCGTGGTGCTGCCGGTGTGGACCGGGCTGCCACGGGCGGCGATGGCCTCGGCGAACTTGAGCAGCTGGGCGCCCAGCTGGGTCAGCACGCGCTGGCAGCGGTACAGCGCGTCCGAATGGAACAGGGTCTCGGCCAGCAGGCCGTAGTCCTCGTGCGAGGAGTTCACGCGCTCGTGGATGTCCTGGGCCGCGAAGTACTGGCGCATCGCCAGCTGCAGCCAGCGCGGGCGCGGCCTGTCCCCTGCGGGCAAACGGCTGAGCAGGCTTTCCTTGGTGGCGTCCAGCGCCAGCACCACCCGGCCGTTGTGCAGGGCCAGCGCCATGCGGCGTCCGGCCAGGTCGATGTCGCGCACGGGCTCCAGCAGCTGGGCCTTCAGGCGCAGCTGCTCGCCGAGCAGCGCATACAGGCGCGACATGCGGTGGCGCAACGTCGCGCGCGGCAGCAGCGCCGCCCACAGCACCGAGACCACGCCGTACCAGGTCGCGCCCAGCAGCAGCAACGCCAGGGCCCGGTCGCTGCGGCCCTGGTGCGCCAGCATGGCGATGTAGATGGCGAACACCAGCGCCGCCAGCGCCACCGCGCGGTAACGTTCGCCGAGCGCACCGACCAGCGTCAGCACGAGCGCCGCCGCGGCCACCACCCCGGCCTGCAGCAGCGGCAGCGGCTGGCTGGCCTGCACCGCCAGGCCGACCACCGCGAACGCCGCCAGCGTCAGCCCCTGCGCGCGCAGCCGGCCGCGCCAGCCGTCGTCGGACTCGGCCAGGGCGCTGGCGATCACCCCGAGCATGGCCGGCATGAAGTTGTGCTCCCAGCCGGCCCACCAGCCCAGCAGCAGCACGCACAGCAGGGCCACGAAGGCGCGCACGCCCCGCGCCACGCCCTCGTGGTTGCGCGTGCGGCTCCAGGTGACGCGCCAGTCCAGGCCCGGCGCGCTCATCGGCCCGCCCCGCGCGCGTGGACCGGGATGCAGGCCCAGGCACCGGCCTGGCAAGGAGTCGATGGCATGCGAAGGGGCGGGGAAAAGCCGCAGAGCTTATCGCGAAGCGCTGCGGCCCCGGCCAGCCGGTCGCGCGCGGATCAGGGCGGGTGACCGGCCTGCTCCAGCGCCGCGGCCAGCTTGTCGATCTCCTCGCAGCCGGGGGGACCGCAAAGGATGCGCAGGTAGCCCAGGTTGCGCCGCGCCCCGGCGATGTCGCCGGTGGCGATGAACAGTTCGCCCTGGTACTGCAGCGCGGGCCGGTAGGCGCCGTCGAAGAACAGCGCCTCCTGGTAGCTGCGGGCGGCCTCGTCGTAGCGGCGCAGCTGGCGCTGGCTGTAGCCCAGCAGGTTGTAGATCTCAGCATGCTGGACCGCGCGTGCGCGCGCCTGCAGCCGCGCGATGGCCTGTTCGTACTCGCCCGCATAGACCAGCGCCTTCTCGGCCGCCAGGTCGGGCAGGTCGCCGCTGGGTGCGGCCGCCACCGCGTGGGCGGGGGCGGCCTGCGCCAGCGCGGCCAGCAGCGCCAGGGCCGCCAGTGCCTTCATGCCGCCACGCGCTCGGACACGCGCTGGTACTCGCCCATGGCCGAGAGGATCTCGCGCTTGTCGTGGGCAAAGCGCGCGCCGGCGCGGTCGCGCGGGCGCGGCAGGTCCACATCCAGCTCGCGCACGATGCGGCCCGGGCCGGCGTTCATGACGATGACCTTGTCGGACAGGAACAGCGCCTCGTCCACGTCGTGCGTGACCAGGATCATGGTCACGCCCTCCACGCGCCAGATGCGCTGGATCTCTTCCTGCAGCCGGATGCGCGTGAGCGCGTCCAGCGCGCCGAGCGGCTCGTCCAGCAGCAGGATCTCGGGCTTGTTGACGAGTGCCCGCGCGATCGCCGCGCGCTGCGCCATGCCGCCCGAGAGCTGGTGCGGGTAGGCCTTCTCGAAGCCCGACAGGCCCACCAGCGCGATGTGCTCGCGTACCGACTGGGCCTTGCGCTCGGACGGCCAGGGCGAGTTCAGCAGCGACAGGCCCACGTTCTGCTCCAGCGTGAGCCAGGGCAGCAGCCGGTGGTCCTGGAACACGATGCCGCGCGACAGGCTGGCGCCCGCGATGCGTTCGCCGTGCACGAGGATGTCGCCCGTGTAGTCGCGGTCGAGCCCGGCGATCAGGCGCAGCAGCGTGGACTTGCCGCAGCCGCTGGGGCCGACGATGGAGACGAAGGCGCCCGGCGCCACGTCGAAGCCCGCGTGCTGCAGCACCTCCAGCCGCGGCCGCCCCTCGACCTGGTAGCTCTTGGAGACGTCGCGGATCTGCAGTTGCCCCTTGCTCATGTCCCTGTCCCCTCGAAGCCCTGCTTCCAGCGCAGCACGCGCCGCTGCAGCGCGTACATGCTGCGGTCGATCGCGAAGCCGATCAGGCCGATCACCACCATGCAGACCAGCAGCTGGTCCGTCATGAGCAGGCTTTGCGCGCGGAAGATCAGGAAACCCAGACCCTCCAGCCCGCTCAGGCCCTCGGCCACGACCACCAGCGCCCAGGCCAGGCCCGCGGCGTAGCGCAACGCGACCATGATGCTGGGCGTGGCCGCCGGCAGGATCACCTTGCGTACCAGCTGGCCGCGCGTGAGCGTGAGCACCTGGGCCAGTTCCACGTAGCTCTTGTCCACACTGCGGATGCCCTGCAGCGTGTTCAGGAACACGGGGAAGAACACCGACTTGGCGATCACGAGGATCTTGGCCGGCGCGCCAAGGCCCAGCCACAGCACGATCAGCGGAAACCAGGCGATGCCCGGGATGTGGCGGATGGTGTCGAAGGTCGGGCCGAAGAAGCGCTCGACCTTCTGCGACAGCCCGGCCGCGATGCCCAGCCCCACGCCCAGCAGGCTGCCGTACAGGAAGGCCTGGCCCACGATGTTGAGGCTGACCAGGAAGTCCAGCAGCAGGTTCTGCCCGGTCAGCATGGTCCAGAAGGCCCGGACCACCGCGATGGGTTCGGGCAGGAAGACCTTGTCGACCCACTGCAGCGCCACCGCGGTCTGCCACCAGGCCAGCACCAGCAGCGGCAGCATGAAGCCGATCCAGCCGCCGTTGCCGAGCGCGCGGCGCAGCCTTCCCGCCCGAGAGGGCCGCGCAGGCGGCGCCTGCACGGCGCCGATCACCTCAGCAGCCGCGCTCATCGGTAGATCGTGTGCGAGCCGCCCACGAAGAAGCGGCCGTCGATGAAGGCATCGACCTGGGCGTCGGTCAGCTTGCGCTCGGACAGGATGTCGTCGCCGTTGGCGATGTACCAGTCGCGGAAGGTCTTGATGGCCTGGCGCGCCTTGTCGGCATTGGGCTCGCCGGCCATGAAGTCCCACTGGCCCAGGTGCGTGATCTGGAACTTGGCGACTTCCAGCGGCACGCGCGTTTCCTTGGCGATGATCTTGGCGGCCTCGTCCACGTTGTCGGTGGCCCACTCGGAGGTGCGCTCGCGCGCGGCCAGGAAGGCCTTGACCACGTCGGGGTGCTTCTCGGCGAACTCGCGCCGCGCGAAGTAGGTCACGCGGCCGCCGTTCTGCACGTAGACGCCGTCGTCGGGCGAGCGGCCCACCACCTTGAGCTTGCCGGCCAGCCAGGCGCCCGTGAACGCGCCGGCCGCCAGGTGGGCCGAGGTGGCGTCGATGGCGCCGGACAGGATGCCCGAGACCACGACCGAGCCGTTGTCGATGGACTCGTAGCGCACGCGGCCCTTCTTCTCGCGCGCATCCAGCGGCAGGCCGGCCTTGGTCAGCGTCTCGAACGGCGAGGACCAGTAGCAGCTGATGCGGCTGCTGCCGAACTTCTTGCCGTCCAGGTCGGCCACGGTGTTGATCTTGTCGTTGTCGGCGCGCGCGAGGATGGGCGCGCGGTAACGGTTGGAGGGCTCGGAGACCCAGACCACCACGCCGTCCAGGCCGTTGGCGCGGTGCACCGTGGCCGGGTAGATCATGCGCTGCGCGATGGCCAGCTTGCCGCCGCCCACGGCGGCGCTTTCGGCGCCGATCAGCTCGGCCGTGCTGGTGGCGATCAGGTTGATCTTCCTGGTGCCGCTCTTGTCGAACTCCTGCTTGAAGAAGCCCTTCTCGCGCGCCACCACGGTCCAGGGCGAGAGCTGCAGGTTGATCTCGGGCAGCACTTCGGCGGTGGCGGCGCCAGCGCCCAGGGCCAGGCCCAGCGCGATGGCCAAGGCGTGCAGCGGACGCCGCAGGCCGCGGCGCAGGGAGGTGGAGGAAGCGTCGTTCATGCGTGTTCCGTGGTAGTGAGGAAAGGGCCCAAGCCACCGGACCGGCGGTCCGGCGTGCGGCCCGCATTCTTGGAAGCGCGCAGGTCGCTTGTGAACCGCGCATTTCGCATATGCATCTGCACATTGCGCAGTTGGTGGGCACCGCGTCCGGTGCTGCAATCGCCGCCGTGCAAGCCCTCCCCCGCTTCTTCCCGCGCGCACCCGTGTGGCTGCTCGCGCTCGTCGGTGCCGCCGCCGCGACCGCGGCCGCCTGGGCGTTGGTGCCACCCGAGGCGCCGCCCCGCTGGGAGCGGTTGCGCATCGGCGTGCTGCCCAGCGCCATGCCGCTGCAGAGCGCCACGCGCGCCTACACCGAGGAAGGCCACGAACTCGCGCTGGCCCGCGCGCTCGGCGAACACCTGGGGGCGGCGCCGCAGTTCGTGGCGCTCGCGCCCGAGGCCTTCGCCGGCGCGCTCGCGCGTGGCCAGGTCGACGCCATCCTCGTGCGCGGGCCGGTGCACTATGCGGCCCGCGCCGGCCTGCAGGTGCTGCCCACCGGCTACCGCTCCGGCACGGCCGCCGCCATGCGCTCGGACCAGCCGCTGCGCCGCTGGGAAGCCCTGCGCGGCAAGACCGTCTGCGTCTCGCGCGCCAACCTGGGCGCGCAGGCGCTGGCGCAGCGCGCGGGCGCCCGGCTGCAGCTGTTCGATGCGCCGGCCCAGGCCCTGGTGCAGGTGCGCACCGGCGCCTGCGATGCCGCCCTGCACGACGAGGCCCAGCTGCAGGCCCTGTTCCAGCGCAGGGAGTGGCACAAGTTCTCGGCCACGCTGCCGGCCGCGGAGCCGGCCGAGCTGCTGCTGCTGGCCGCCACGGCGCGGCCGCAGGCGCTCCAGGCCCTGCAGCAGGCCGTGGCGGCCGAGCGCCGCGCGCCGGCCTGGCACGAGCGCAACACCCGCTGGGCCGCGAACGTGGCCTACGAGGCCTACTTCGACCAGATCGGGCCGGATTGCCATTGAGGGCCGGCCTGTGGTGCGCAGCGGTCCTGCTGGCGCTGCGGTGCGGCCCGTCGTCCAGCGCGGTGGACGCGGCGCTGCTGGACGCCTACCGCGGCCCGGCGTCCGGCTGGCCGGCCGCGCAGGTCGATGCCGGCGTCGCGTTCGTCGAACTGGGCCCGCTGCCGCAGGCCCCACGGCCCACGCGGGCGCAACGCGCCCAGGCCGCGCTGGGCCGCGCGCTGTTCGCCGACCCGCGGCTGTCGGCCTCGGGCCGCATCGCCTGCGCCAGCTGCCACGACCCGGCCCGCGGCTGGAGCGTCGATGCGCCCGTGGCCCTGGGTGTGGACGGCCGCCACGGCCGGCGCAACCCGCCCAACCTGCGCCAGCTGGCGGCGTATGGGCAGTGGGCCTGGGACGGCCGCGCCCGCACGCTGGCCGCGCAATCTCTGGCGCCGTTGACCGATCCCGACGAGATGGGCAATGCCTCGGTGCAGGCCGTGCTGGCACGCCTGCAGGAAGCGCCCGGCCCCGCGGCCGCGCTCACGCCCGCGACGCTGGGCGAGGCGCTGGCCGCCCACGTGCGGCAGGCCGCCGTGGACAACGACAAGGCCGCACCCACGCGCTACGAGCGCTTCCTGCGCGGCGAGCGCAGCCTGCTCACGCCGCAGGAGCTGCAGGGCCTGCATCTGTTCCGCACCCGCGCGCGCTGCGTGAACTGCCACCACGGCCCCTGGCTCAGCGACGGCCTGTTCCACAACCTGCGGCTGTCGGCCTTCGGCGAGCCGGCCGAGGACCGCGGCCGCCAGGCGGTGAGCGGTCGGCCCGAGGACACGGGCGCCTTCCGCACGCCCAGCCTGCGCCGCGTGGCCGAGTCGCCACCCTACATGCACAACGGCCTGTTCGCATCGCTGCAGGGCGTGCTGCACCTGTACATGCGCGGCGGCGGCGAGGTCTGGGCGCGCAACGCGACCGAGGCCGCGCAGCCGCTGTACCCGCACGCGGCGCGGCTGTCGCCACGGGTCCGGCCGCTGGACCTCAGCGAAGAGGAACAGGCGGCGCTGCTGGCCTTCCTGCGTGCGCTCTGAACTGCGGGCCGCCTGCCAGCGCGCCCGCCACACCGGTGGGCAGGCGCTGCTGCGCGGGTCGCGTCAATCGTCCGCCAGCAGCTCGAGCAGGATGTCGAGCTCGCGAAAGCGCAGCAACGGCATCCGGACCGAAGCGCCGGACGCGAAGGCCTGGCGCATCTGCGTGGCGAGGGTTTCGAGGTCTGTCATGGCATCTCCTTCGTGGGGATGGCCACCGGTGCTGACGGGCAGGGCCGTGGCCGTGCTGCGAGATTGCGCCGGCGCGTTCAGCGTCGGCGTAGGTCGCCACCCAGCGCCATGGCCATCCAACGGACGCCCCGCAGGCCGGCGCCCGCGACGGCGCGCGTGGTTCCCCGCCGACAGACAGGGCGCTGCGCGCCGGCGAGACTGGTGCCCGCCGGGCGCGATTAACCCAGGTTAATGCAGCGCTCCGCGTTCTGCCCAAAGATGGGAGCGAACCGCCATGCTGACCCGAAACGTGCTCCGCAACCGCACCGAAGACCTCACCGAGGAGGAACGTTCGGTGCTGGAAAGCGCCGTCGAGCGCACACAGACCTTCGCCGCCGGCCAGACCGTGGTGCACCAGCAGCGCGCCGTGGACACCAGCACGGTGCTCGTGCAGGGCCTCATGACGCGCCATGTGCACACCGACGACGGCCGCCGCCACCTGGTGGCCGTGCAGGTGCCCGGCGACTTCGTCGACCTGCACGCCTACGTGCTCAAGCAACTGGACCACGACCTGGGTGCGCTGACCGACGTGCGGGTGGCGCTGGTGCCGCATGCCGCGCTGGACGCCATCCAGGCCCGCCATCCGCAGCTGGCCAAGCGCCTGTGGTTCCTGACGCTGCTCGATGCCGCCATGCACCGGCAGTGGGTGATGCGCCTGGCCAGCCTCAGTGCACTGCAGCGCGTGGCGCATTTCCTGTGCGAGATGAATGCCAAGCTGCTGGCCATCGGCGAGTCGGACGGCGAGCGCTTCGCGCTGCCGATGACGCAGACCGATATCGGCGAAGTCTGCGGCCTCACGAACGTCCACGTCAGCCGCGTGCTGCGCCAGTTGCGGGAGATGGGGCTGTGCAGCTGGCGCGCGGCGCAGGTGGTGGTCCATGACCCGGTGCGGCTCGCCGCTACAGGCCTGTTCACGCCGGACTATCTGTATCTGAACCGTGCCACGGCGCTGCGCGTGGCCGGGCACACGGGAGAAGCCCATGGCCGATGAACGCCGCTTCCTCAAACCCTGCGAAGATGCCGGCCAGGCCTGCGCCGAGGATGGCGTGGTGATCCTGGACGGCCCCGATGGCGTAGCCATCACGATGACCGCCGAGGCTGCGGAGCAGACCGCCGACAGCCTGCGCGCTGCAGCGCGGCAGGCACGCGAGGAAGCCGCCGCCCGACAGCGGAACGGCCTGCGCGATTGAAGCGTCGGGCCTGGGCCCTCGGCGCCGTCTTCTGTCTGGCCCAGGCCGCGACCACGCCGTGGCTGACGGTCGCCGGCGATCCCGACGACCCGCGCGCCGACACCATCCAGGTGAACCCCTTGTTCGTCATGAAGGACGGCCCGCAGCGCGTGATGGAGGTGCGCGTCAGCCGCAGCATGGAGCGCACCGCGGTGGACGGCATCCGGTTCCGCTCCTTCCACGCCCTGGTCGCCTTCGACTGCGAGGCGCGCGTCGCACGCTTCGTCAACAGCCAGTTCTACAACGCGCCGCTGTGGCGCGATCCCGGCGCCCGCATGGACTACCCCGCGTCACGCGGGCGGACCGTGGAGTTCCCCGGCTTCGCGCCGAATCCGCGCGACCGCGTGGTGCAGGCCGCCTGCAGCCATTGAGCGACGGACCTGCAACAAATCTGGCACAAATTAACCCACGTTAATGCGCATCACAGGTTCCTGGCCGACCATCGCGGCGCCCAGACTTGTCATGCTGACCCAGAACGTTTTACGCAACCGCACTGCCGAAGTCACGGAGTCAGAACGTGCCGTTCTCGAAAAGGCCATCTCCCACACCCGCAGCTACACGGCTGGGCAGGTCGTCGTGCGCCAGGACGCCGCCGTCGGCACCAGCACGCTGCTGGTGGAAGGCCTGATGACGCGGCACGTGGATGCCAGCGATGGCCGGCGCCACCTGGTCTCCATCCATGTGCCGGGCGACTTCGTCGACCTGCATGCCTATGCGCTCAAGCAGTTGGACCATGCCGTGGGCGCGCTCACCGACAGCACGGTGGCCGTGTTCCCGCACGAGGCGCTGCGCCGCATCGAGAAGCAGCACCCGCGCCTCACGCGCCGGTTGTGGTTCTCCACCCTGCTCGATGCGGCCACGCACCGCCAATGGGTGGTGCGGCTGGCCAACCTCAACGCGCTGCAGCGCGTCGCCCATTTCCTGTGCGAGATGAACGCGCGCCTCCTGGCCATCGGCCGCTCCGACGGCCAGCGCTTCGAGCTGGCCATGACGCAGGCCGACATCGGCGATGTCTGCGGCCTCACCAACGTGCATGTGAACCGCGTGGTGCGCCAGCTGCGCGAGCGCGAACTGTGCAGCATCCGCTTCGCGCAGGTGCACATCCTGAACCCGCAGGGCCTGGCCCATGCCGGGCAGTTCAAGCCCGACTACCTGTACCTGAATCCACCCACGGCGTCGCGGGCGGTCGGCAGCGGCGCCTGCTGAACGGCATGCACAGCCCGCGCACCCGCACGGAACTGTTGCGCTGCCGCGAGACCCTCGCGCAGGCCGAGGTGTCCGACGAGCTGCGCGAGCTGGCCGAGGAGTTGCTGGAACGGTTGCTGGGCATGCACGACGCGCGGCGGCTCAACGGGCCGGTGTTCCTGCTGGCGCTGGACTCGCTGGAACTCGTGCCCGGGTTGCAGGTCTGTGTCGAGGCGCTGCGCGCAGCGGTCCTGCGCGAAGTGGACGCCTGAGCGAGGCAGGCCGGGCGAGCCTGGCCGCGCCCATATGCGCACCGCGTCTTAGCAAGCGCGAAACGCTTCTACCGGCGCGCAGTGCGCGCCGGCACACTGGCCGGTCCACGGCCTTTCGTGCACCGACACCATGACCCACCACCACCGCGCCTGGGGCGCCGCTCCCAGCCCCCGCTACGAGGCCTTGGCCCAGCGCTTCCGTCCCGTGTTCCAGCGCATCCGCGACGGCGCGGTGGAGCGCGACCTGCAGCACCGGCTGCCGCACGAGGAATTGCACTGGCTGCGCGCCGAAGGCTTCGCCCGGCTGCGTTTGCCCGTCGAACAAGGCGGCACGGGCGCGACGCTGACCGAGTTCTTCGGCCTGCTGGTGGAACTCGGCGCGGCCGACACCAACGTGGTCAACGCGCTGCGTGCGCACTTCGGCTTCACCGAGGACGTGCTGAACTCCGCGTTCGCCGACTTCCGCGCGCACTGGCTCGCGAAGATCGCCGAGGGCCAGACCATCGGTTCGGGCTTTTCCGAGTCCGGTGACGCCAAGGTCGGCAGCTTCTCCACCCGGCTCACGCGCGACGCGCAGGGCCAGCTGCGCCTGTCGGGCCGCAAGTTCTACACCACGGGCTCGCTGTTCGCCGACTGGATCAACACCGCCGCCGACGACGAGGACGGCCAGCCGGTGCTGGTGCTGGTGCCGCGCAAGGCCTGCGGCGTGCAGGTCGACGACGACTGGGACGGCTTCGGCCAGGCCCTCACGGCCAGCGGCACGGCGCACTTCGACCAGGTCGCCATCGAGCCGGCCTGGGTCAACCCGGCCCGGGCGCGCTTCGCCTACTCCTCGCCCTACTACCAGCTCGTGCACCTGGCCTCGCTGGCCGGCATCGCGCGGGCGCTGTCCGAGGACCTGGCCCAGCGCGTGCGCGAACGCACGCGCACCTACAGCCACGCCAACGCCGGGCGCAGCGCACAGGACCCGCAGGTGCTGCAGGTCGTGGGCCGCGTGCATGGCGCGGCCTACGCGGCCAACGCCATCGTGCAGCAGGCCGCGCGCGCGCTGGAGCAGGCCTGGCAATCCTCGCAAGTGCGCACGCTGGACGCAGCCGCGCGCGAGCAGGCCAACGTGCTGGCCCACGTGGAGGTCGACCAGGCCGTGCCCGTGGTCACGCAGCTGGTGCTGGACGCCAGCACCGAGCTGTTCGATGCGCTGGGCGCCTCGGCCGCGCTGCGTCCGGCCGGGCTGGACCGCTACTGGCGCAACGCACGCACCATCTCCTCGCACAACCCGCGCGTGTACCGCGAGCGCCAGGCCGGCGACTACGCCGTCAACGGCACCCCCCCGCCGACCTATTACCGCGTCGGCACGGCCTGATTCCCTCCCCTGTACTGCCCCACATGAGCTCCCTCGCAGAACCCGCCAGCCCCGCGCTGCACGACACCGCCAACCCCCATCCCGCGCCGCTGGGCCAGGCGCAGCCGCCGGCCACCGACACGGCCGTGCTGTTCACGCGCGCCCAGGCCCTGCTGCCGCAGGTCGCCGAGGGCGCGGCCGCGCGCGAGAGCGCACGCGAACTGCCCTACGCGCTGGTGCGCCAGATCGCCGAAGCCGGCCTCTTGACCTTCCGCATCCCCAAGGCCTATGGCGGCCCGGGCGGCTCCATCCACGACGTCATCCGCTTCCTGGTCGAGCTGGCGGCGGTGGATTCCAACACCGCGCAGGCGCTGCGGCCCAACTACGGCTTCATCGAGAGCCTGCTGGCCGGCAAGGACGAGGCCGCGCGCCAGCTCTGGTTCGGCCGGCTGTTGAAAGGCCAGATCCTGGGCAACGGCGGGCTGGAGCGCGGCGGCGCGCACGGCGCCACGGCCGCGCGCATCCTGCGCGACGGCGCGCACTACCGTGTCAACGGCACCAAGTACTACAGCACGGGCGCGCTGTACGCCGACTGGATCACCTCGCTCGCGCTGGACGAGGACGGCAAGGAGACCGCCTTCTTCGTGCCGCGCGGCCGCGCCGGCGTGGAACTGGTGGACGACTTCGACACCGCGGGCCAGCGCCTGACGGCCAGCGGCACCACGCGCTTCGTCGACACGCGGGTGCTGGCCGACGAGGTCCGCTCGGGCCACTTCTCGCGCGAGAAGCGCAACCCGGTCACGCCGCTGTACCAGCTGATCCTGGCCGCCGTGGAGGCCGGCATCGCGCGCAACGCACTGACAGACGCCGCGCACTTCGCGCAGAAACATGCGCGACCGATCCGCCACAGCAGCGCCCAGGTCTCGGTGGACGACCCCTACGTGCGCGAGGCCGTGGGCCAGATCGCGGCCCAGGCCTATGCGGCCGAAGCCACCGTGCTGCGCGCCGCCAGTGCGCTGGACGCGGCCTGGGCCGAGCAGCTCAGCGAGGAGGCGCTCACGCGCGCCTCGGTGGAGATCGCGCAGGCCCAGCACTTCGCGGTGGCCGCGGCGCTCAAGGCCGCGGAACTGGCCTTCGACGTGGGCGGCGCCTCGGCCACCGACCGGCGCCACAACCTGGACCGCCACTGGCGCAACGCGCGCACCGTGGCCAACCACAACCCGCGCCAGTGGAAGGCCGCAGCGGCCGGCGCCTGGCACCTCAAGGGCGAGCCGCCGCCGACGACCGGGGCGTTCTGATCCACAGGCTGTGCCCGAAGAGGTAGCTGGCTTTGTTGCCTCCGCGGAAACGATGCATTCCCCTTGCGCCAGTTTTTCTTTCAGGCTGCGAATTTCACAATTCAACCCATCGATGAGACGCCTGCAAGACGACCCATCGAGGACGAAGACGGGCATGGGGCCCGGCTCCGCCGGATGAGAAATCGCAACGCCACTGAAAGGAATCCATCATGAACAAGCTCCTCGCCTCCGCCCTGATCGCTGCCGCCGGTTTCGCTGCCGCCCCCAGCTTCGCGGGCGACAACATCGGCGGTGAAGTCGGCTACGTGCCGCAAGTCTCCAGCACCGTGAGCGGCCTGTCCCGCGACGCCGTGCGTGCCGAGTACCTGCAAGCCGAGCGCAACGGCTCGCTGCCCGAGTACGGCGAAGGCGCCGACACCGGTGCCGTCGCCACCGCCAAGAGCCTGCTTTCCCGCGACGCCGTGCGCGCCGAAGCGGTGTACGCCGTGCGCCATGGCCAGCAAGTGGGCGGCGAAGTCTGAACGGCCGCCTGCTTCAGGAACGAACCGCCTTCGGGCGGTTTTTCTTTGGGCAGCGTTAGTTGCCGCACGGATAAACAAGCGCGCAAATCTTCGTTGGCCCGGCGCGGCGCGGACCCTAGAGTGCCTTGCACCCAAGGAGTCTTCCCATGCCTTCCCGTTTCCGCGGCGCCGCGCGCCGCAGCCTCGTCCTCGCCGCCCTGGCCGGCGCCATGCTGGCCGGCACGGCGGCGGCCGCCACCGAACTGTCGGTCGGCTTCATGCCCGGCCCCTACCGCGACGCCTTCGCCAAGGGCATCGCGCCGCAGCTCGAGAAGCAGGGCTACACCATCAAGTACGTGGAGTTCAGCCAGGGCGTGCAGCCCAACGACGCGGTCGAGCGCGGCCAGATCCAGGCCAACATCTTCCAGCACAGCCTGTACCTGGAGGCCACCAACAAGCGCCAGGGCTTCGATCTCGTTCCGGTGGTGCATGTACCCACGCCGCCGATGGGCCTGTACTCGCAAAAGCACAAGACCTTGGCTGCGGTGCCCGATGGCGCCACGGTGACGCTGCCGGCCGACCCGGTCAACGCCGCGCGCGCGCTCAACATCCTCGCCGCGATCGGCTGGGTGCAGGTCAAGCCGGGCGTCGACCCGATCAGCGTTTCGGAACGCGACATCGTGGCCAATCCCAAGAAGCTCAAGCTCGTGCCGCTGGACGCTGCGCAGGCACCGCGCTCGCTGGCCGATGCCGATCTCGCCGCCGTGCAGGGCAACTTCGCCGTGGCCTCGGGCCTGAAGCTCACCGAGGCGCTCAAGCTCGAGGACATGACGCTGCCCTACGTCAACGTGGTGGCCGTCAAGCGCGGCAACGCCAACGCCAGGTTCGCGCAGGACATCGTGGCCGCCTACCGCTCGCCCGAGTTCCAGAAGCTGTTCCTGGCCAACCCGGCCTGGGCCGGCTACCGGCTGCCCGACTACTTCCGCAAGGACTGAGCATGGCCAGCCTTCCTCCCCGCCAGTTGCACCTGAACGTCAACATCCTGCACTCGGGCTTCGTGCCCTCGGCCTGGCGCACGCCCGATGCGGACCCGCGCGCCTTCATCGACGTGCAGCACTACATCCGCGTCGCGCAGACCGCCGAGCGCGGCAAGCTCGACGCCGTGTTCCTGGCCGACAACGCGGCCATCATCGAGCAGATCCACTTCCGGCCGATCACGGCGCTGGAACCCACCGTGCTGCTGACGGCCGTGGCCGCGGCGACCACGCACATCGGCGTGATCGGCACGGCCTCGACCAGCTACAACGAGCCCTACAACATCGCCCGTCGCTTCGCCTCGCTGGACCACATCAGCGGTGGCCGCGCCGGCTGGAACGTGGTGACCACAGCCGACCTGGCCTCGGCCCGCAACTTCGGCCTGGAGGCCGTGCCCGACCACGGCCAGCGCTACGCGCGCGCCTCGGAGTTCACCGACGTCGTCAAGGCGCTGTGGGACAGCTGGGAAGACGATGCCTTCATCGGCGACAAGACCGCGGGCCGCTTCATCGACCCGGCCAAGGTGCACCCGATCGCGCACCGCGGTGCGTTCTTCAATGTGCAGGGCGCGCTCACGCTGCCCCGCTCGCCGCAGGGCCGGCCGGTCCTGGTGCAGGCCGGTGGCTCGGCCGACGGGCGCGAGCTGGCTGCGCGCCATGCCGAGGCGGTGTTCTCGGCCTCGCAGTCGCTGGAGGAATCGCTGGCCTACAGCCAGGCGCTCAACAGCCGCGCCGCGGCACTCGGCCGCGGGCCGCATGCGGTCAAGGTGCTGGCCGGGCTGACCACCTTCATCGGCGCGACCGAGGCGCAGGCCATCCGCCGGCGCGACGACTTCATCGACGCCATCCCCTGGGACTACAGCCTGACGCGCCTGGCCGGCACCTTGGGCACCACACCCGACCGGCTGCACCTCGACGAGCCGCTGCCCGAGAACCTTGCCGTGCCGGCCGGTGGCAACGGCAACCACACCTTCTTCGCCGCGACCATCGCGCTGGCACGGCGCAAGAACCTCACGGTGCGCCAGCTGATCCGCGAACTCGGCGGCGGCGGCGGCCACCGCATCATCGTCGGCACGCCCGAGCAGATCGCCGACGACATCGCGCACTGGTTCGCCGTGGGCGCGGCCGATGGCTTCAACCTGATGCCCGACGCCCTGCCCGACGGGCTCGCGGACTTCGTCGACGGCGTGGTGCCGCTGCTGCAGCGGCGCGGCATCTTCCGCACCGACTACAGCGGGCGCACGCTGCGCGAGCACCTGGGCCTGCCCTTTCCGGCCGGCCGCGAGGCCAGCCGCAAGGCGGCCTGAGCGACCCGGCGGCGCCGGGGCGCGATGTTGTAGGCCATCGCCGCATCGCGGCGAAGGCCGCGCGCCCGAAGCCGCAGCCGGGAGCAGGACCGGCCGCGCAGGTCCTAAGATCGCGGCTCCATGACCCTGCCCGGCCCCTCCGCATTCCAGTCCGGCGGCGGCGACATGGGCGCCAAGGTGCGCGCCTTCGATTGGAGCCGCACGCCGCTCGGGCCGATCGCCGGCTGGTCGGTGGCCTTGCGCGTCACGGTCGACCAGCTGCTCGCCTCCAAGTTTCCGGCCTGCCTGTTCTGCGGGCCGGACCTCATCGCCATCTACAACGACGGCTACCAGACCATCCTGGCCACCAAATCGCAGGCCCTGGGCGAGCCCATGCGCGAAACCTGGAAGGAGGTCTGGCCGCAGCTGCAGCCCATCGCCGAGCGCGCACTGGCCGGCGAATCCACCTTCATCGAGGACTACGGGATCCACATCGAGCGCCATGGCCGCATGGAGGACGCCTGGTTCACCTTCAACTACGGCCCGGTGTTCGACGAGCACGGCACTGTGATCGCCATGCTGGACACGGTGGTGGAGACCACCGCCAAGGTCCAGGCCGAGCGGCGCTCGCACGAGGAGCGCGCACAGCAGCAGCGCCTGCTGCAGCAGATGCCGGGCTTCGTCGGCGTGATGGCCGGCCCCGACCACGTGTTCGAGTACGTCAACGACGCCTACATGCAGATCGCCGGCCCGCGCGAGCTGCTGGGCCGGCCGGTGCGCGCGGTGTTTCCGGAACTGCAGGGCCAGGGCTTGGTCGAGATGCTGGACCGGGTCTATGCCACGGGCGAGCCGATCCGCGCACGCGCGCTACCCGTGCGCCTGTCCCACGCACCGGGCGAACGCTTCGTCGACCTGCTGTACGAACCCATCCGCGATGCCGCGGGCCAGGTGCGCGGCATCTTCGCGGGCGGCTACGACGTGACCGAGCGCGTGCAGGCGGAAACCGAGCTGCGCCAGCTCAACGCCACGCTGGAGCAGCGCGTGGCCGAGCGCACCCTCGCGCGCGAGCGCGCCTGGCAGGCCCTGGCCGAAACCCAGGATGCGCTGCGCCAGGCCCAGAAGATGGAGGCCGTGGGCCAGCTGACCGGTGGCATCGCGCACGACTTCAACAACCTGCTGGCCGGCATCGGCGGCGCGCTGCAGCTCATGCGGATGCGGCTGGACCAGCGCCAGACCGAAGGCCTGCACGCTTACCTGGACATGGGCGAGCGCTCGGTGCGGCGCGCCGCCTCGCTCACGCAGCGCCTGCTGGCCTTCTCGCGCCGCCAGACGCTGGACCCGCGGCCCACCGACGTGAACCGCCTCGTGCAGGGCATGGCCGAGATGGTCGCGCGCACCGTGGGGCCTGCCGTGCAGTTGACAGTGGTGCCCGCGCCGGCGCCCTGGCCCACGCGCGTCGACGCCTCGCAGCTGGAGAACGCGCTGCTGAACCTGTGCATCAACGCGCGCGATGCCATGCCAGAGGGCGGCCGCCTGGAGCTGGCCACCGCCAACCGCACGCTGGACGAACACGAAGCCGCCGCCCAGGAGCTGCCGGCCGGCGACTATGTCTGCCTGCGCGTGACCGACACGGGCACCGGCATGTCGCAGGACATCGTGCAGCGCGTGTTCGACCCTTTCTTCACGACCAAGCCGCTGGGCCAGGGCACGGGTCTGGGCCTCTCCATGGTCTACGGCTTCGTGCGCCAGTCGGGCGGCCAGATCCAGGTGGCGTCCGAGCCCGGCCGCGGCACCACCATGACGCTGCTGCTGCCGCGCCACCTCGGCGATGCGGAGCAGGACGAGGCCGGCCAGGCCAGCGATCCGCCGGACCGCGGCAGCGGCGAGACCCTGCTCCTGATCGAGGACGAAGACATCGTGCGCGCGCTGCTGACCGAGGTGCTGGAAGACGCGGGCTACACCGTGCTGAGCGCCGCCGACGGCCCGGCCGGCCTGCTGCGGCTGCAGGCCGCCGGACCGATCGACCTGCTCGTGACCGAAGTGGGCCTGCCCGGCGGCATGAACGGCCGCCAGGTGGCCGACGCGGGCCGGCTGCTGCGCCCGGACCTGCAGGTGCTGTTCATCACCGGCTACGCCGAAGCCGCCACGGTGGGCAACGGCTTCATGGAAGCCGGCATGGAGGTCATGACCAAGCCCTTCGACCTGGCCACGCTGGTGACGCGCGTGCGCGCGATGCTGGACCGGCGGCCCGGGTAGCGATGCCGCCCGCAGCGGCGGCGCGGTGATCGGTCCGATCGCCCAGACCGCGGCCTCAGCCGCGCTGCCACCAGCTCCGCCGTTGCTGGCGCTCTGCGAGCGGGCGCAGATCCAGATCGGTGTTGTCGCGCAGGCCGGGGATGCCGCGGCGCCTGCGCTGTTCGACTTCCAGCAGATGCGCCTGTCCGCGCGCTTCCTTGGAGCCCCGCAGGGCCTCCGCTCGCCACATGGCTGCCAGGTCGTGCAGCTCTGCGTCGCTCAGTTCACTCACCATGGGCACCATTGTGCCGCCTCGGTGGGTACTCCCTCTCAGTAGGTCTCCAGGTGCAGCCGGCCCTCGCGCTTGAGCGTGGCGGCGATGCCCTCCCAGTCCAGCCCCGCGCCCGTGGCGATGTCGCGCAGCGCGAGCAACACGCCCTGCTCCATGCTCTTCAGACCACAGACGTAGAAGTGGCTGGCGCCGTCCTGCAGCAGCGCGGCGACGTCGGCCGCGCGTTCGCGCAGGGCGTCCTGCACGTACTTCTTCGGCTGGCCCGGCGTGCGCGAGAACGCCAGGTTGATGTCGATGAAGTCCTTGGGCAGGTTCTGCAGCGGACCGAAGTAAGGCAGCTCCTGCTGCGTGCGCGCGCCGAAGAACAGCATGAGCTTGCCGCCCTCGAACTTGCCGCTGTTGCGCAGCCGCCGGCGCCACTCCGTCATCGCGCGCATGGGGGCGCTGCCCGTGCCGGTGCAGACCATCACGAGGTGCGACTTCGGGTGGTTGGGCATCAGAAAGCTGCTGCCGAACGGGCCGACCACCTGCACGGCGTCGCCCACCTGGAGGTCGCAGACGTAGTTGGAGCAGATGCCGCGCACGGGCTGGCCCTGGTGGTCCTCGGTCACGCGCTTGACGGTCAGCGACAGGTTGTTGTAGCCCGGCCGCTCGCCGTTGCGCGGGCTCGCCACCGAGTACTGGCGTGGCTGGTGCGGCCGGCCCAGCGCGTCCAGGCCGGGCGGCACGATGCCGATGGACTGGCCCTCCAGCACCGGGAAGGGCATGGCGCCGAAGTCCAGCACCACGTGGTGCGTCTCGCTCGCGAAGCCGGCCTCGGTGCAGTTGAAGTTGCCGACCACGGTGGCCGTGGTGGGCTTCCTGGGGCTGTAGAGGTTGGTGTAGGCGTGCGCGGCCGACCAGGGCGGGATGCTGGCGCCGTAGGAAGCCGTGGGGAACTGCACCGTGCCGGGCTCCGGCTCCGCAGCCGCAGCCGCAGGCGCCGCGGGCGCGGGCACGGCCGTGTCGTCCACGCCGGCCGCCGCCAGCTGCTCGGCCGTGAGCTCGGCCGGCAATTCGTCCCAGGCCAGCTGCTCCTCGATGGAGTAGGCACGCACCCGGGGCATGGTGCGCCAGTTGTCGATCGAGCCCGTGGGGCAGGGCGAGATGCAGGCCATGCAGCCGTTGCAGACGTCCGCCTTGACCACGTAGTTGCGTTCGTCGTGCGTGATCGCGCCGACCGGGCAGGTGGCCTCGCAGGTGTTGCAGCGGATGCAGATCTCGGGGTCGATCAGGTGCTGCTGGATGACGGCGGTGTCAACGGCCATGTCCATGGCGGCCTCATCCAAAGCGGACGTATTCGAAGTCCACCGGCTGGCGGTTGATGCCCATCACCGGCGGCGCGATCCAGCCGGCGAACTTGCCCGGCTCGACCACGCGGCCCATCAGCGAGGCGACGAAGGCGAAGTCCTCGGGCGTGGGCAGCCACTCGGCCTTTTTCGCGTTCCATTCGTTCTCGCTCACCACGCGGCCGTCGGGCGACATCTTGATGCCGGCCAGCGCGCCGATCTGGCGGTTGAAGGCCTTGTGCGGCACCACCAGCCGCGTCGGGATGCCGGCCTTCTCGAGCACCTTGTTCCAGCGGTTCACGCCGGCCACGGAGTCCTTGATGAAGTCGTCGCGCAGCACCTCGTTCAAGGCGTTGAGCATGGGCACTTCCTTCTCGACGAGCTGGCCGTTGTGCACCTCCAGCACCTTGTAGGTCTGGCCCTTGAGCTGGTGGTCGTCCTCGCGCTTGCCTTCCTCGTAGCGTCCCTTGAGGCCGGAGCTGTAGAAGACCGCCGCGTTGCTCGACTGGTCGGCGCCGAACAGGTCGATGGTCACGCTGTAATGGAAGTTCAGGTAGCGCTGGATGGTTGCGAGGTCGATGGCGCCGGCCGCACGCACCTTTTGCGGGTCGTCGGTCTTGAGCTCGTTCATCACGGCGGCCGTGCGCGACAGCACGCGCGAGACGCCGCTCTCGCCCACGAACATGTGGTGGGCTTCCTCGGTCAGCATGAACTTGGTGGTGCGCGCCAGCGGATCGAAGGCGCTCTCGGCCAGCGCGGAAAGCTGGAACTTGCCGTCGCGGTCGGTGAAGTAGGTGAACATGAAGAAGGCCAGCCAGTCCGGCGTCTTCTCGTTGAACGCGCCCAGGATGCGCGGGTTGTCCTGGTCACCGCTCTGGCGCTGCAGCAGGGCCTCGGCCTCCTCGCGGCCGTCGCGGCCGAAGTGCTTGTGCAGCAGGTAGACCATGGCCCACAGGTGGCGACCTTCTTCCACGTTGATCTGGAACAGGTTGCGCAGGTCGTACATGGAGGGCGCCGTCAGGCCCAGGTGGCGCTGCTGCTCGACCGACGCCGGTTCGGTGTCGCCCTGCGTGACGATGATGCGGCGCAGGTTGGCGCGGTGCTCGCCGGGCACGTCCTGCCAGGCCTTCTCGCCCTTGTGGTCGCCGAAGTGGATCTGGCGGTTGGCGTCCCCGGGATTCAGGAAGATGCCCCAGCGGTAGTCGCGCATCTTCACGTGGCCGAACTGGGCCCAGCCCTGCGGATCCACGCTGACGGCCGTGCGCAGGTAGACCTCGTGGTTGGTCGAGCCCTCGGGGCCCACGTCGTCCCACCAGTGGATGAAGTTGGGCTGCCAGCCTTCGAGCGCGCGCTGCAGCGTGCGGTCCTCGGCCAGGTTGACGTTGTTGGGGATCTTCTCGCTGTAGTTGATCGTGCTCATGTCTCGCCTTCTTTCGTGGTGGAGCGTGGGGATGGTCGGTCGGATTCGTCAGCGCCGCTGTGAGACCCTGCGCGAGACACCGCGGAACCGGCTCTGCCGGGCCGCTGGTGTCGCCCCCTCGAAGGGGGTTGGCGAAGCGACACGAAGTGCGCGAAGACTGGGGGTGGTCATACCCGGTTGAAGTTGAAGGCGGACTTCTCGCCCTTGCCATAGACCTTGAGCGCGCCCTTGTCGCCAACGGCATTGGGACGCTGGAAGATCCAGTTCTGCCAGGCCGAGAGGCGGCCGAAGACACGCGTGACCATGTTCTCCTTGCTGGCGAAACGCAGGTTGGCTTCCAGGCCCGTCAGTGCGTCGGGCGACATCGCCGCGCGTTCCTCGATGGCGATGCGTATCTCGTCGTCCCAATCGATGTCGTCGGGCGCGGCGGTCACCAGGCCCAGCGCGAGCGCGGCGTCGGCGTCCAGCGGCTGGCCGGCAGCGGCCCGCGCGGCCTCCAATGGTCCGGCCTCCTCGTAGAAACGGCGCTGCAGCCGGCTCTGGTCCGTCACCAGCGGCAGCAGGCCGAAGTTGAATTCGTCCAGCACGATCTTCGGTGCCTTCGCGGCATCGTCGGGCAGCGCCAGCATGTAGGCACGGTCGGCCGCGAACACCAGCTCGGCCAACATGCCGGCGAAGCAGGAGCCCGGCTCGACCAGCGCGAACAAGGTGCGCGACGACACGTCCAGCCGCGCGAAGGTGCGGCGCAGCAGACCCAGGGTCTGGCGCACGAGCCAGTGGTCCCGGTGGGCGACGATGGCGGCGTCGGCCGCCAGCACGGCGGCCGCGTCGCCCTCGGTCTTGAGCAGCCAGGTGCCGATGTCCAGCTCGTTGGTGCGCAGGTTCAGGATCGCGTCGTCGAGCTGGCGGCCCATGGCCAGCGGCCACCAGTCGGCCCCGGCGGCCTCGATGCCGGCAATGTCGGCCGGCTGGGCGCCCGTGGGCGCCTTGACCGTCAGCGTGGCCGTGCGGCGTGCGCGGTCGATGGCGACCGTCACGTGCGCGTAGGCGATGCCGTCCGCCGTGTCTTCCCGCGCGATGCGCGGCAAGGTGATGCCCTTCGCCGCCGTCGACCGGCCGCCGGATGCGCCCAGCTTCGCGGCACGCTCCTGCACCACGGTGCCGAACTGCGCGGGCTTGGCCACCGCATCGACGAGCCGCCAGTCCACCGCGCGCTGCCCGCGCACGCCTTCCACGCTGGTGCAGAAGATGTCGGCCAGGTCGTGGCGCACCTTGCGCTTGTCGGTCACGCGCGTGAGTCCGCCGGTGCCGGGCAGCACGCCCAGCAGCGGCACCTCGGGCAGCGAGACGCTGGAGGAGCGGTCGTCCACGAGCACGATCTCGTCGCAGGCCAGCGCCAGCTCGTAGCCGCCGCCGGCGCAGGCGCCGTTCACGGCGGCCAGGAACTTGATGCCCTCGTGCCTGGAGGAATCCTCGATGCCGTTGCGCGTCTCGTTCGTGAACTTGCAGAAGTTCACCTTCCAGGCGTGGCTGGACAGGCCCAGCATGAAGATGTTGGCGCCCGAGCAGAAGATGCGGTCCTTGGCGCTGGTCACGACCACGGCCTGCACCTCGGGGTGCTCGAAGCGGATGCGGTTCAGCGCATCGTGCAGCTCGATGTCCACGCCCAGGTCGTAGCTGTTGAGCTTGAGCTTGTAGCCCGGGCGCAGGCCGCCGTCCTCGGCGATGTCCAGCGACAGGCGCGCGATGGCGCCGTCGGTGGCCAGCGCCCAGTGGCGGTACTGGCTGGGCTCGGTGCGGTAATCCACGCGGGGCGTGGACGTCGTGGGGGCGGTGTCGGCCATGCTGTCTCCTCTGAGAACGCAAATGCAAAATACTGCATCTATCGGAAATCCGTAGATGCATCATTATGCATGTCCATGCGCGCGTCAAGTCCCGCGCATGTTTTTTTGTGCAAACCGGAGGACCGCGCGCCGGACAGGCGGCCCGCGGAACTTCAGTGCAGCGCGGCCTCGACGCGCGATCGCAGCAGTTCGAAGGCCTCGGCCAGGCTCTTGCCGCCCGTGTCCACGCGCAGGTCGGCCTTGGAATAGAAGGCGGCGCGCCCGTCCAGGATGCGGCGCAGGTCTTCCATGGCCTCGCGGCTGGCGGCCATGGGCCGCAGGTCGCCCTGCGCGGCCACGCGGCCCATGTGCTCCTCGGGCGAGGCCTGCAGCCAGACCGTGGTGCAGTGCGCCAGCAGCTCGTTGAAGGTGGCGGGGTCGGAGACGATGCCGCCCGGCGTGGCGATCACGACCTCGCTGTAGATCTGCACGGCCTCCTCGAGCGCACGGCGCTCGTAGCGCCGGTAGGCGTTGGTGCCGTACAGGTCGTGGATCTCGCGCACGCTGCAGCCGGCGAACTTCTCGATCTCGCGGCTCAGCTCGATGAAGGGCAGCTCCAGCGCGTCGGCCAGCATGCGGCCCAGCGTGGACTTGCCCGCGCCGCGCAGGCCGATCAGCGCGATGCGGCGCCCGCGCGCAGGGTCGGTGGCGGCGGTGCCCAGCAACTCGCCGATGGCCACGCGCACACGGCGCAGATCGGCCTCGGAGCGGTTCTCGAGCAGCTCGCGGATCAGCAGCCACTCCGGCGAACTCGTGGTCACGTCGCCCACGAGTTCGGCCAGTGAGCACTGCAGCGCGCCCGCGACCTGCTGCAGCACAAGGATGGACGCATTGCCGATACCGTATTCGAGGTTGGCCAGGTGCCGCTCCGACACCTCGGCCGCCTGCGCCACGGCCTTGCGCGTGAGCCCGCGCCGCGCACGCAGGCTGCGCACGCGGTCGCCCAGCGCCGCCAGCAAGGCGTCGCGCGGCCCGTCCGCCTCGGCTTGTTCCGCCGGCCCCACTGGTCCTTGCACGCCCTGCGCCTCCCGCTTGTTCATGGCCATCGCCCTCTCGTGGCAGGCATTGTCGCTCCTAGGGTAAACACCAAACGTGCACTATATTGCTTGACACTCATCAGAGCCGGTTCTATCGTGCATTACAAGCACGATATTGCATGTCGCGCGCGGAGCGCAAGCCCGCCGCGCAAGACAAGGACCCCCGATGGACAACAAGCAGCTTTTCCACCACCGGCTGGCCACGCTGACCGCGCAGCTGGCAGGCCGGCCGCTGGACGCCGGCCTCGAGCGCTGGCTCAACACCGCCTACGGCCCGGACAGCAGCGGCTATGCCGACCTCAGGCACAGCTGCCTGGCCGGCGTGGCCGAGGGCTGGCTCTGCGCGCTTGAAGGCGGCGGCATCCGCTACGGCCGCGTGTTCAAGGCCGACGACGCGCTGCACCGCTTCTCGGTCGACGTGGTGGACATGCAGGACATCGCCGGCCCGCACCACACCCATCCCCAGGGCGAGATCGACCTGATCCTGCCGCTGGACGCAGGCACGGCCACCTTCGACGGACGGCCTGCGGGCTGGTGCGTCTACCCGCCCGGCAGCGCACACCGGCCCACCGTGGCCCAGGGGCGTGCCTTGGTGCTCTACCTGCTACCCGAAGGGCAGATCCAGTTCACCAAATCCTGATGACCATGACCGCCCTGCTCCCCAACTTCGTCTGCGGCCGCTGGCAGAGCGGCACCGGTGCCGGCACCGCCTTGCTGGACCCGGTGCTCGGCACCGAACTCGTGCGCGTGGATGCCACGGGACTGGACCTGCGTTCTGCCTTCGCCTTCGCACGCCGCGCAGGCAGCGCGGCCCTGCAGGCCCTCACGTACGCCGAACGCGCGGCGCTGCTGGCCCGGGTCGGCCAGGTGCTGCAGACGCACCGCGATGCCTACGACGCGATCGCCACGGCCAACTCCGGCACCGTGCAGAGCGATTCGGCGGTCGACATCGACGGCGCACTGTTCACGCTGGGCCAATACGCCCGATGGGGCACGGCCCTGGGCAGTGCGCGCGCGCTGCGCGACGGCGAAGCCGTCAAGCTCGGCAAGGAGCCGCTGTTTCAGTCCCAGCACCTGCAGGTGCCGCGGCCGGGCCTGGCGCTGTTCATCAACGCTTTCAACTTCCCGGCCTGGGGCCTGTGGGAGAAGGCCGCGCCGGCTCTGCTGTCCGGCCTGGCCGTGGTCGTGAAACCGGCCACCGCGACGGCCTGGCTCACGCAGCGCATGGTGCAGGACGTGGTCGATGCCGGCATCCTGCCCGCAGGCGCGCTGTCCATCGTCTGCGGCAGCTCCAACGGCCTGCTCGATGCTTTGGCGCCCTTCGACGTGCTCTCGTTCACGGGCTCGGCCGACACCGCCGCCGTCATCCGCAGCCATCCGTCGCTGGCCCGCCACGCGGTGCGCGCCAACATCGAGGCCGACAGCCTGAACAGCGCGCTGCTGCTGCCCGACGCCACGCCCGGCACGCCGGCCTTCGACCTCCTGGTGCGCGAGGTGGTGCGCGAGATGACGGTCAAGTCGGGCCAGAAGTGCACGGCGATCCGGCGCATCCTGGTGCCTGCGAAGGTCTATGGCGCAGCGGCCGAAGCCATCGGCGCGAAGCTGGCCAAGGTCAGCACCGGCAACCCGCGCAACGCGGGCGTGCGCATGGGCGCACTCGTGAGCCGCGCGCAGTTCGAGGCCGTGCAGCAGGGCCTGGCCCAACTCGCCCATGCGACCGAGGTGCTGCACGATGGCCGCACGCAGGCGCTGGTCGATGCCGACCCCGCCGTCGCCGCCTGCCACCAGCCCGTGCTGCTGGGCGCGCGCGATGCCGACATGGCCCAGGCGGTGCACGACGTGGAGGTCTTCGGCCCTGTGGCCACGCTGCTGCCCTACCGCGACCTGCCGCACGCGCTGGCGCTCGCGCAGCGCGGCCAGGGCTCGCTGGTGGCCTCGCTCTATGGCGACGACGCCGCCGCGCTGGGCAGTGCCGCGCTGGCCCTGGCCGCCAGCCACGGGCGCGTGCACGTGGTCACGCCCGAGGTGGCCCAGGCCCACACCGGCCACGGCAACGTGATGCCGCAATCGCTGCACGGCGGCCCGGGCCGCGCGGGCGGCGGCGCCGAACTGGGTGGCCTACGTGCGCTGGACTTCTACCACCAGCGCGCGGCCGTGCAGGCCAGCCCCCAGGTGCTGGCCGCCCTGGGCCTGTGAGAGCTTGCGAACGAGGAGACACGCATGACGACCCTGCCCACGCCGCCCGGTGCGCCCTTCAACTTCGCCGAGCACCTGTTCGCGCTGCACCGAAGGCGGGGCGACCGGCTCGCCTACATCGACGACCGCGGGCCGCTGAGCTACGGCCAGCTCGAGCAGCGCGCGCGTCGCCTGGCTGGCGCTCTGCAGGCCGCGGGCGTGCGGCGCGAGGAGCGCGTGCTGCTGCTCATGCTGGACACGCACGACTGGCCCGTGAGCTTCCTGGGCTGCCTGTACGCCGGCATCGTGCCGGTGGCCGTCAACACGCTGCTGACGGCGGACGACTACGCCTACATGCTGGAGCACAGCCGGGCCCAGGCCGCGCTGGTCTCGGGCGCGCTGCTGCCGCAGCTGCAGGCCGCGCTGGCCAGGACCACACACCGGCTGGACACGGTGCTGGTCTCGCAACCCACCGGCGCGCTGCCGGACGGCG
This sequence comes from Pseudorhodoferax aquiterrae, assembly GCF_014652235.1. Lineage (GTDB taxonomy): Bacteria > Pseudomonadota > Gammaproteobacteria > Burkholderiales > Burkholderiaceae_C > Pseudorhodoferax > Pseudorhodoferax aquiterrae. The sequence continues at coordinate 319,019 of NZ_BMYK01000004.1, read as the reverse complement.
CGCAGGCCTTCGAGACCGCGCTGGCCGCGGCGCAACCCGCGGCGCAGCCGGCCACCACCACGGGCGACGAACCCGGCTTCTGGCTGTATTCCTCGGGCTCCACGGGCCGGCCCAAGGGCACCGTGCACACGCAACTGAACCTGTGGTGGACGGCCGAGCTCTACGGCAAGGGCGTGCTGGGCCTGACCGAGCGCGACGTCTGCTTCTCGGCCGCCAAGCTCTACTTCGCCTACGGCCTGGGCAATGCGCTGACCTTTCCGCTGTCGGTCGGCGCCTGCGTGGTGCTGATGGCCGAGCGGCCCACGCCCGACGCCGTGTTCCGGCGCTGGACGGAGCTGCAATGCCGGCCCACGGTGTTCTTCGGCGCGCCCACGGGTTTTGCCGGCATGCTGGCCTCGCCAAACCTGCCGGCGCGCGAAGCCGTGGCGCTGCGCATGTGCTCCTCGGCCGGCGAGGCGCTGCCGGCCGAGATCGCCGAGCGCTTCAAGGCCCGCTTCGGCTGCGACATCATCGACGGCATCGGCTCGACCGAGATGCTGCACGTCTTCATCTCCAACCGGCCCGGCGACGTGCGCTACGGCAGCACGGGCAAGCCCGTGGCGGGCTACGACATCGAGCTGCGCGGCGAGGACGGCCGCTGCGTGGCCCCGGGCGAGATCGGCGATCTCTACATCCGCGGCCCCAGCGCGGCCCTGATGTACTGGGGCAACCGCGAGAAGACGCGCGAGACCTTCCAGGGCGGCTGGACCAAGAGCGGCGACAAGTACCTGTGCGACGCCGACGGCTACTACACCTATGCCGGCCGCAGCGACGACATGCTCAAGGTCAGCGGCATCTACGTCTCGCCCTTCGAGGTCGAGTCCACGCTGATGCAGCACCCGGCCGTGCTCGAGGCCGCCGTGATCGGCACGCCGGACGCCGAGGGCCTGACCAAGACCAAGGCCTTCGTCGTGCGCAAGGACGGCCAGCAGGTGGACGAAGCCACGCTCAAGGCCTTCGTCAAGGAGCGGCTGGCCGCCTACAAGTACCCGCGCCAGATCGAGTTCATCGCCGAGCTGCCCAAGACGGCGACGGGCAAGATCCAGCGCTTTCGGCTGCGCGAGCGCGAGAACCAAGCATGAGCGAGCTGCTGCGCATCGACTGGCGCGGCCGCCGCGTGCTGATCGAGTACGTTTGGCTGCGTGCGGCCGAGGCCAAGGCGCCGCTGCTGGTGTTCCTGCACGAGGGCCTGGGCTCGCTGTCGATGTGGAAGGACTTCCCCGCGCGCCTGTGCCAGGCCGTGGGCGCGCGCGGCCTGGTGTACTCGCGGCCGGGTTACGGCCGCTCCACGCCGCGCGCCGAGGACGAGACCTGGGGCCTGGACTTCATGCACCGCCAGGCCGACGAGGTGCTGCCCGCGCTGCTCGATGCGCTCGACGTGTCGCAGCCGGCCTGGCTGGTCGGCCACAGCGACGGCGGCTCCATCGCGCTGCTGCACGCGGCCAGCCACCCGGCGCGCGTGGCCGGCCTGGTGCTGCTGGCGCCGCACATCTTCGTCGAGGACATCACGCTGGCCAACATCCGCCGCGCGCGCGACGACTACGAACACGGCAGCCTGCGCGCCGGCCTGGCGCGCCACCACGCCGACCCCGACTCGGCCTTCTGGGGCTGGAACCGCATCTGGCTGCACCCGCCCTTCGCGCGCTGGAACATCACCGATGCGCTGGTTGCCATCCGCTGCCCGGTGCTGGCCATCCAGGGCCTGGACGACGCCTACGGCACGCTGGCCCAGATCCGCGGCATCGCCGAAGGCGTGCCCGGCACCGAACTGCTCGAGCTGCCGCAATGCGGCCATTCCCCGCACCGCGACCAGCCCGGGCAGGTGATCGCCGCGACGAACGCCTTCATTCACCACAGGAGACAACGATGACCGCACACCCGATCCGCCGCGCCAGCCTGGCGCTGGCCGCCTTCGCCCTCGCCGGCAGCGCCCATGCGCAAAGCGGCGAGAAGCTCAAGGTCGGCCTGATGCTGCCCTTCAGCGGCACCTACACGGCCCTGGGCGTGGCCATCGAGAACGGCTTCAAGCTCTACGTGGACGAGCAGGGCGGCAAGCTCGCGGGCCGCGAGATCGAGTACTTCAAGGTCGACGACGAATCCGACCCGGCCAAGGCCACCGAGAACGTCAACAAACTCATCAAGCGCGACAAGGTCGACGTGATCGTGGGCACCGTGCATTCGGGCGTGGCCATGGCCATGGCGCGCGCGGCCAAGGAAAGCAACACGCTGCTGATCGTGCCCAATGCGGGCTCGGACGCCGTGACCGGCCCGATGTGCGCGCCCAACATCTTCCGCAGCTCGTTCTCCAACTGGCAGTCCTCCTACGGCATGGGCACGGTGGCCGCGAAGCAGGAAAAGAAGAAGACCGCGATGACCATCACCTGGAAGTACGCGGCCGGCGAGGAGATGACCAACGCCTTCAAGGAAGGCTTCGAGAAGGAAGGCGGCAAGGTCACCAAGCAGCTCACGCTGCCCTTCCCCAACGTGGAGTTCCAGGCCCTGCTGACCGAGATCGCGGCGGCCAAGCCCGATGCCGTGTTCGCCTTCTTCGCCGGCGGCGGCGCCGTGAAGTTCGTCAAGGACTACGCGGCCGCGGGCCTGAACAAGACCGTGCCGCTGTACGGCTCGGGCTTCCTGACCGACGGCACGCTGGAGGCCCAGGGCGATGCCGCCCAGGGCATCCTGACCACGCTGCACTACGCCGACGACCTGACCGTGCCCAAGGACAAGAGCTTCCGCACGGCCTACGCCAAGACCTTCAAGCTGCAGCCCGACGTGTACGGCGTGCAGGGCTACGACGCGGCGCAGATCCTGCGCGTGGGCCTGGACGCGGTGAAGGGCGACGTGGGCAAGAAGGCCGAGTTCGCCGCCGCCGTGGAGAAGGCCAGGTTCGACAGCCCGCGCGGCGCGTTCACGATGTCCAAGTCGCACAACCCGGTGCAGGACATCTACCTGCGCAAGGTGGACGGCAAGGAGAACAAGGTCGTGGGCATCGCGTCCAAGGCCCTCTCCGACCCCGCGCGCGGCTGCAAGAACTGAAGTGCAACCGCCACCCCGTTTGGCTGGCTCACTTCGTGTAGCCAGCCAATACCCCTCAAGGGGCGCACCCAGCGGTCCGGCAGAGCCGGCCCCGCGGGTGCACTCGCATGGCCTGCTCCGCGGCCTTCAGCTCCGCGGTCGACGAGTCTTTGCTTCAATGGCAGTTGGCGTTGCGCGCCCTGCACTTACTTTGTCTAGCTAGCCGGGAGCCACCGCCGTGGACCTTGCCACCTTTCTCGTGCAGTGCCTGAACGCCGTGCAATACGGGCTGCTGCTGTTCCTGCTGGCGTCGGGCCTCACGCTGATCTTCGGGATCATGGGCGTGATCAACCTGGCGCACGGCAGCTTCTACATGATCGGCGCCTACATGGCGTTCGCGCTGTCGCCGCTGTTCGGCGGCAACTTCCTCCTGATGCTGCTGGCCGGCATGGTGCTGGCCGCGCTGTTCGGCTATGTGCTGGAGTGGGTGTTCTTCAGCTACCTGTACCAGCGCGAGCATCTGCAGCAGGTGCTCATGACCTACGGCCTGATCCTCGTGTTCGAGGAACTGCGCGCCATGCTGGTGGGCAACGACGTGCACGGCGTGCCCGTGCCCGACTGGCTGGCCGGCAGCTTCGGCCTGGGCGGCATCATGCAGTACCCCTGGTACCGGCTGTTCGCCTCGGGCGCCTGCATCGTGCTGGCACTGGCGCTGTACTTCGTCGTCAACCGCACGCGGCTGGGCATGATGGTGCGCGCCGGCGCGAGCGACCGCGACATGGTGCGCGGCCTGGGCATCGACATCCGGCGCCTGTACCGCACGGTGTTCGCGGCCGGCGTGGCGCTGGCGGCGCTGGCCGGCATGATCGCCGCGCCCATGGCCTCGGTCTATCCCAACATGGGGGCCAGCGTGCTGATCATCTGCTTCGTGGTGGTGGTGATCGGCGGCATCGGCTCCATCACGGGTGCGCTCGTGGCCTCGCTGCTCGTGGGCTTCGTCGACACCTTCGGCAAGGTCTTCTTCGCCGAACTCGCGGGCATCGGCATCTACGTGCTGATGGCCATCGTGCTGGTCTGGCGGCCCGAGGGGCTGATGGGGCGGCGCGCATGAACACGACCACACTCGCCATGCCCACCTCCCCTGTCTCCCGCCCACGCCGTGCCGCCGGCCTGCTCCCGCTGGCCGTGGCCGTCGCACTGGGCATCGCCGGTCCGCTGCTGGGCGGTTACCTGGCCGACCTCCTGGTCAAGGTCATGGTGCTGTCCATCTTCGCGCTCTCGCTGCAGCTGCTGGTCGGCATGACGGGCCTGGTCAGCCTGGGCCACGCGGCCTACTTCGGCATCGGCGCCTACGTGACCGTGCTGGCCTCGGGCGATGGCGGCGGCAACCTGTTCGGGTTGCTGTTGCTCGCCATGGGCGCCGCGGCGCTGTACGCGCTGGTGGTCGGCGCCATCTCCCTGCGCACGCGCGGCGTCTACTTCATCATGGTCACGCTGGCCTTCGCGCAGATGGCCTACTTCGTGTTCCACGACACGCCGGTCGGCGGCGGCAGCGACGGCATCTACCTCTACGTGCGCCCAAGCGCGGGCGCGCTGGACATGGAGAACCGCACCGTGCTGTTCTACGTGGTGCTGGCCGCGCTGGTCTTCACCTACGGCCTGCTCGCGGTGGTGCGCCGTTCGCGCTTCGGTGCGGCGCTGGCCGGCATCCGCGTGAACGAGCAGCGCATGCGCGCGGCGGGCTTCCCCACCTACGGCTACAAGCTCGCGGCCTTCGTGCTGGCCGGCGCGCTGGCGGGGCTGGCGGGCTTCCTCGTGGCCGCGCGCGACGGCGTGGTCAACCCCGAGATGCTGTCCTGGCACATCTCGGGCGAGGTGCTGCTCATGGTGATCCTGGGCGGCATCGGCCACCTGCGCGGCGCCGTGCTGGGGGCCGTGGCCTTCACGCTGCTCAAGGAACTGCTGGGCACGCAGGCGCTGGTCGGGCCGCTGGCGAACCACTGGCAGCTCACGCTGGGCCTGGCCATCATCGGCTTCGTGGCGCTGCTGCCCAAGGGCTTGATCGGCCTCGTGAAAGGACGTCAGGCATGAGCGCGCTGATGCAGGTGAGCGGGCTCACGCGCCGCTTCGGCGGCCTCGTGGCCGTCAACGCCGTCACGCTGGACCTGCGCGTGGGCGAGGTCCACGCCGTGATCGGCACCAACGGCGCGGGCAAGTCCACGCTGATCAACATGCTGTCGGGCGAGATCGCGGCGTCCGAAGGCCGCATCGTGCTGGATGGCGCCGACATCACGGCCCGGCCGCAGGCGCGCCGTGCCCTGGCCGGCGTGGGCCGCAGCTACCAGCGCACGACCATCTTCCCGGAGTTCACGGTGCACGAGAACTGCCGCCTGGCCGCGCAGGCCGCCACGCCGCGGCCCTGGGCGATCTGGCAGTCCGCGCGCGCCTGCGCCACGAGCGGCGGCGCGGCCGACGCAGCCCTCGAAGCCACGGGCCTCACGGCGCTGGCCACGCGCACCGCGGGCACGCTGAGCCATGGCGCCAAGCGCCAGCTCGAGGTCGCCATGTGCCTGGCGACGAAGCCGCGCGTGCTGCTGCTCGACGAGCCGCTGGCCGGCATGGGTGCCGAGGAGACCGAGCGCATGCTGGGCCTGCTTGAGCGCCTCAAGCCTGCCCACGCCATCCTGCTCGTGGAGCACGACATGGACGCGGTGTTCCGCATCGCCGAGCGCATCACGGTCATGGTCAACGGCGCGGTGATCGCCACGGGCAACCCGGATGAGATCCGCAACGACCCGCAGGTGCGCTCGGCCTATCTCGGTGAGGAGGAGCACGCATGATCCGCTTCGAGGACCTGCACACCTACTACGGCGACAGCCACATCCTGCACGGCGTGGCCGGCGAGATCCCTGCCGCCACGGCCGTCGGCCTCTTGGGCCGCAACGGCATGGGCAAGACCACGCTGATCCGCACGCTGATGGGCTACGTGCGCCCGGCCCAGGGCCGCGTGTTGTGCGATGGCCGCGAGGTGACCGGCCAGCAGCCCGAGAAAATGGCGCGGCTGGGCATCGGCTACGTGCCCGAGGGCCGCGGCATCTTCCCCAACCTCTCGGTGCGCGAGAACCTGGTCATGGCGGCGCGGCCCGGCATCGACGGCAAGACGGCCTGGACGTACGAGCGCGTGCTGCAGACCTTCCCGCGCCTGGCGGAGCGCCTGAACAACGGCGGCCACCAGCTGTCGGGCGGCGAGCAGCAGATGCTGTCCATCGGCCGCGCGCTCATGACCAACCCGCGCCTGCTGATCCTCGACGAGGCCACCGAGGGCCTGGCGCCACTGATCGTGGCCGAGATCTGGCGCGTGATTGCACAGATCCGCAGCACCGGCATCGCCACGCTGATCGTCGACCGCGACTGGCGCAAGGTGCTCGCCCACACGGACCGGGCACTGGTCATGGAGAAGGGGCAGATTGTGCTGCAGGGCGCGTCCGCGGCGCTGCTGGCCGATCCGCAGGCGCTGGGCGAGCGGCTCGGCGTCTGATTCAGTCGCGCAGCAACTGCGCCAGCTCGCGCAGGCCCAATGCGGTCGCGCCCTGGCGCAGCGGGAAGCGTTCGGTGCCGGGGTAGACCACATAGCGCTGCGCGATCCCCAGGTCGTCGCAGGCCACGCCGAAGCCCTTGTCCGGGTTGGGCGCCGTCGAGCGCTTGATCTCGATCGCGATCTCCGGCCGGCCGCCCTGCTCCAGCACGAGGTCGATCTCGGCGCCGGCATGCGTGCGGTAGAAGTACGGCACGCGCCGTGTGCCAGCCGCCTGGACCAGGCTCGCGATGCAATGGCCCTCGTAGCTCAGCCCGCTGACCGGGTGGCCCAGCAGGTCGTCCATGGTCTGCAGTTCGAGCAGCGCATGCAGCACGCCGCTGTCGCGCACGTAGACCTTGGGCGACTTGACCAGCCGCTTGCCGACATTGCCCGACCAGGGCCGCAGGCGCAGCACCAGGCGCAGGTCCACGAGCAGGTCGATGTAGCGGTCGATGGTGGGGTTGGACACGCCCAGCGCGCTGGCGATGCGGGCCTGGTTCAGCACGCCGCCCTGCTGGTGCGCGAGCATGGTCCACAGGCGCCCGATGGCCTCGGCCGGCATGCGCGGCGCGAACATGGGCACGTCGCGCTCCAGGTAGCTGCGAATGAAGTCGCGCCGCCAGTCCAGGCTGCGCCGCTCGTCGCTGGCGAGCAGGCTGTCGGGAAAGCCGCCGCGCAGCCACAGCTGGGCGTCGGCGATGCCGGCCTGCGCCGCCTCCGCGGTGTCGACCGGCGCCATGTCCACGTAGGCCACGCGGCCCGCGAGTGTCTCGCTGGACTGGCGCATCAGGTCCAGCGCGGCGGAGCCCAGCAGCAGGAACTGGCCGCTGCGCAGCCCGGCCTGGCGGCGCTCGTCGACGATGCCGCGCAGGACCTCGAAGATGCCCGGGGCGCGGTGGATCTCGTCCACGACCACCAGTCGACCCTGCTGCGCGCGCAGGTAGGCGTCGGCATCCTCCAGCCGCAGGCGGTCGGCCGGCCGCTCCAGATCGAGGTACACGGCGCCGCCCGGCCACTGCGCGGCGATCTGCCGCGCCAGCGTGGTCTTGCCCACCTGGCGCGGGCCGAGCAGCACCACGGCCGGCATATCGGCAAGGCGGTCGCGTACGACAGCGTCGGTGGAGCGGCTGATCATCCTTGAAATATGAACGATAGACGTTGAATTTTCAAGGAAAAACCTCCATAGCACGGATGATTATTCGCGGACCGCGAATTTTCTTCTCGCAACGCAGCCGATTGTTTGCAATGCGCTGCATCACTAAGATGCGCCCACTTTCCATGGAGCGCCCCGCAATGCAGCCAACCACCTTCGAACCGATCACCGAACCGAGCCGCCAGACCCCCGTCCACGGTGCCTACGACGTGGTGGTGCTCGGCGGCGGGCCGGCCGGCATCGCCGCAGCGGCCGCCAGCGCGCGCCAGGGCCGCAGCACGCTGCTCGTGGAGGGCTACGGCTTCCTGGGCGGCATGGGGACGGCGGCCGGCGTGACCAACTTCTGCGGCCTGCACGCCAACGTGCACGGCGCCGTGCGCCAGGTCGTGCATGGCATCGCCGACGACCTGCTGCAGCGCATGGACGCGCTGGGCGGCCTGCGCGAGCCGCACCTGCTGTTCGGCGGCAAGATCGCCGCCCAGGCCTACGACAACGCGGCCTTCAAGCTCGCGGCCGACGACGTGGTCGTCGGCAGCGGCGCGCAGGTGCTGTTCCATGCCCATGCCGTGGGCGTGCAGATGGCCGGGCCGGGCCGCGTGGCCGCCCTGCTGCTGGAGACCAAGTCGGGCCGCCGCGCCGTGCGGGGCCGCGTGTTCATCGACTGCTCGGGCGACGGCGACCTGGCCACCTGGGCCGGCGCGCCGTTCGAGAAGGGCCGCGACGCGCAAGGCCAGGGCGAGGACATGATGTACCCGTCCACCATGTTCCGCGTGAACGGCGTGGACCCGCAGCGTGCGGGCGACATCTGGAACCGCTTCGACGGCCTCATGGAACAGGCCGAGCGCGACGGCTACACCTTCGCCCGCAAGACGCCCATCATCCGGCCGCAAAAGAACCCGGCCGAATGGCGCGCCAACGTGACCCAGTTGGCCAATGCCGAGGGCGGCCCCGTGGACGGCACCAATGCGCTGGAACTCAGCGCCGCCGAGATCGAAGGCCGGCGCCAGATCCTCAACTTCTTCCGCTTCCTGCGCGCCTACGCACCGGGTTTCGAGAACGCCTACCTGCTGGAGATCGCGCCGCAGGTCGGCGTGCGCGAGACGCGGCGTGTGCTGGGCGACTACCAGCTGACCGCGCGCGACGTGCTGGACTGCGCGAGCTTCGCCGACACCATCGGCGTCAACGGCTGGATGATCGAGGAACATGTGGCGGGCAACATCGCCTTCCAGTGGCAGGACATCCCGCGGTCACGCGGCTACAACCACCTGCCTTACCGCATGCTGCTGCCGCGCACGTTGGACAATGTGCTGGTCGCCGGCCGCTGCGCCTCGATGACGCACCTGGGCCAGTCGGCCGCGCGCGTGTCGGGCGCCTGCTTCGTGATGGGCCAGGCGGCCGGCACCGCGGCCGCGCAGGCGCTGCAGCACGGGCGGGACCTGCGCGCCATCGACGTGCCGGCACTGCAGGCCCAGCTTGCGCAGGACGGCGCCTGGCTGGGCCGCGACGATTGACCAACGCTTGAGGAGAGAGACTTTGAACAAAGAGACAAGACGCACGGCCCTGGCCTGCCTGGCAGCCTGTGCACTGGGCGCCACGCTGGGCACGGCCCAGGCCGCGGACCCCAGCTGGCCGACGCGGCCGGTGCGGCTGCTCGTGGGTTTTCCGGGCGGCTCCACGCCCGACATGGCAGCACGCGCGCTGGCCGACCCGCTCGGCCGCGTGCTGGGCCAGCCCGTCATCGTCGAGAACAAGCCCGGCGCCTCCGGCAACATCGCGGCCGACCAGGTCGCCAAGGCCACGGACGACCACACGCTGGGCGTCGTGATCAACGGCAACCTGACCTCGGCCAAGCTGCTCAACCCCAAGCTCAGCTACGACCCGCAGAAGGACTTCGCCGAGATCTCGCTGCTGGCCACCGCGCCACTGGTGCTGGTGGCCGCGCCGCAGCTGCCCGATGGCGCGGCCTTCTTCGCCGCCATGCGCCAGGCCGGCGCCAAGGCCAACTACGGCTCCGTCGGTGCCGGCTCGGTCGCCCACCTGGGCATGGAACTGCTCAAGAGCAGGTCGGGCATCGCACCCGTGCACGTGCCCTACTCGGGCAACCCCGCGGTCGTCACGGCCATCATCGGCGAGCAGGTGCAGATGGCGCTGGTGCCGCCGGGCGTGGCCATGCCGCAGGTGCAGGCCGGCAAGCTCAAGGCCATCGGCGTCACGAGCGGGCGCAGCGCGCTGGTGCCCTCCGTCGCGCCGCTGGCCGATGCCGGCGTGAAGGACTTCAACCTGGAGGTCTGGACCGCGCTGGTCGGCCCGGCCGGTCTGTCCAAGGCCGCGCAGGCGCGGCTGGCGGCCGAGGTGCCGCGCATCCTGCGCGAACCCGAGACCCGCACGCGGCTGCTGAACCAGGGCTGGCAGGCCGTGGGCACCTCCAGCGAGGGCCTGCACCAGCGCGTGAAGGAAGAAGCCGCGCTGCTGGGCGCGATCATCCGGGCGCAGAACATCTCGGTCGACTGAAGAAGCTGTGAACGAACCCCTCACGACCACGCGAGGCCCGATGACCAGTGGTGTCCAGCACCATCGCCGCGCCCAGGGCCTCGCCCTTCGGGCCGGGGCGCGCCAGGCCACATGCGGGCGTTGCAGGCCTTGCCCGGGCACGAGCCCGGGCAGCGGCCTGCGGCCCGGCGCACCCCGTCGTGGCCGCGATCGGTTCATTCACAGCTTCTGACGCCCCGGCTTGGACACCCTCTCGAACCTGCGGACCTTCCTCGTGGTCGCGCGCACCGAGAGCTTCTCGGCCGCGGCGCGCGAGCTGGGCATCGCGCCCTCGGTCGTGACCAAGCGCATCGGCCAGCTCGAGGCGCAGGTCCAGGGCGCGCTGTTCGAACGCACGACACGGCGCGTGCGCCTCACGCCGGTGGGCCGCGGCTACCTGCCCGCGGTGCAGCGCGTGGTGACCGACGCGCAGGAGCTGTTCGCCCACCCGGTCGGCGACCAGCTGCAGGGCCAGCTGCGCATCAAGGCGCCGACCTCGGTCACGGTCTGCCTGGTCGGCCCGCTGCTCGAGCGCTTCCAGCGCCTGTACCCGCTGCTGCATCTGGAAGTCGTCGCGCTGGACCGCGCCGTGAACCCGGCCGAAGAAGGCTTCGACCTGGCGCTGACCCTGATGCCCGACGCCTACGCCGGCGTGGTCGAGACGCCGCTGTGCCCGATGCCGCGCACGGCCTGCGCGTCGCCGCGCTACCTCCAGGAGCGCGGCACGCCGCGCCACCCGGGCGAGCTCAAGGACCACGCCATCCTGAACTTCCTGCCGACCGGCAGCACCTGGAGCTTCGGCAGCGCGGCGGGCCGCATCAGCGTCAAGGTGCAGCCGCGCCTGAACACCAACGAGGCGCAGCTGCTGCTGTCGGCTGCCCTGGCCGGCAACGGCATCGCCATCCTGGGCGACTACCTGGCCCGGCCCGCGCTCGACAGCGGCGCGCTGCGGCCGCTGCTGGCGGACTTCCCGCTGGACGCGTTCTGGCTCAAGGCCCTGCTGCCCGAGAACCGCGCCAACGTGCCCAAGGTGCAGGCGCTGGTGCGCTACCTGCAGGCCGAACTCGCGCCGCGCGACGGCGCCTGAGCGCAGAGGCCGCGCAGACGCTCAGCCCGGCACGCGCCGCCGCAGAGCCGCCAGGTCCAGCACCGTGATGCCGCCGTAGCCCACGGCGATCAGGCCGGCCTCCGCCAGCCGGCGCAGCGCCGCATTGCAACGCTGGCGCGACAGGCCCGACAGGTTGGCGATCTCCTCCTGCGAGACGGCCAGGTGCGGATCGCTGCCCGGGTGCAGCCAGGGGTGGAACAGGCCGACCAGCGCGCGCGCCACCTGGCTGTCGGTGTCCAGCAGGTGGTGGGCCGCGAAGTTGCCCAGGAACCAGTGCATGCGTTCGTTGATCTGGCGCAGCAGGAAATGGTCGAAGGCGCGCTCGGTGGCGTGCAGCCACTGGAAGGTCTCCACCGGCATCAGCGCCACGCGGCTGGGGCGCAGCGCGACGATGTCGGCCGTGCGCGGCACGCCGCGCAGCAGCGTGCCCTCGCCGAACCAGCTGCCCCGCGACAGGCCGCCCAACGTGACCGAGCGGCCGTCCTCGGCCGTCACGGACCACTTGAGCAGGCCGTCGATGGCGCCGTACCAGTGCTGCGGTTCGTCGCCCATGCGGCACAGCGCGGCGCCGGCCGCCACGTCCACCTGCTGCATCTCGGCGCGCACGCGCGCGCGTGCGGGCGCATCGAGCGCGGGGAACCAGGCCGACCCGTCGAGCAGGCGGTCCAGCGAGGAGGCGTCTTCGGGCGGAGCAGCGCGGCGCATGGTGGGGGGCGCCACCATAGCAGCCGCGGCCGCGCACCGCGAAAACCCTGAGGCCGAATGTCGTCGCGATGACTGAATGCGCACGGCGCGCGGACCACCATGCCGCATCCCCACGCCAAGGAGACGGCATGTCCAGACGCAAGGTCATCGTGACCATCGCCCCCACGGGCGGCATGGCCCACAAGTCGCAGAACCCCCACCTGCCCACCCAGCCCGCCGAGATCGCCGAGGACGTCGTGCGCTGCTGGAACGCGGGCGCCAGCGTGGTGGCGCTGCACGCGCGCCGGCCCGACGACGGCGCCACCTGCAACCCCGCCATCTACCGCGACATGAACCAGCGCATCCGCGCGGCCGGCTGCGACATCGTGCTCAACAACTCCACGGGCGGCGGCGTGCACGGCGACATGGTGCGCCCGCTGGCCGGCGAGCGCTGGGAGATCGCCTGGGAGGAGCGCATCCAGGGCATGGACGCGGGCGCCGAGATGTGCACGCTGGACGCCACCACGCTGAACCTCAGCTTCGAGGGCAGGGAGATCCTGATGGACACGCCGCTGTCCAAGGGCCGGGCGCTGGCCGCGGGCATGAAGGCGCGCGGCATCAAGCCCGAGTGGGAGGTGTTCAGCCCCACCCACATCCTGCAGGACGTGACGACGCTGATCGGCGAGGGCCACGACGACGCGCCGCACTTCATCAACCTGGTCATGAACGTGCACCGCAACTTCCAGAACGCGATGCCGTACTCGCCGCGCTTTTTGCAGCAGATGGTGGACACCCTGCCCGCCAACAGCATCTTCTGCGTGAGCGGCATCGGCCCCTCGCAGCTGGAAGCCAACGTGGCCGCGCTGCTGCTGGGCGGCCATGCGCGCGTGGGCCTGGAGGACAACCTGTACTTCCGCCAGGGCGAACTGGCCACCAACGTGCAGCTGACCGAGCGCATCGTGCGCATCATCCGCGAGCTCGACATGGAACCGGCCACGCCCGCAGAGGCGCGCCAGATCATGGGCCTGCCGAGGCCGGGAGCAGCGCGCCCGGAGTTCGCCCCCCACAACCGCTAGGAGACACCCCATGACCCATCGACGCACGATGGCGGCGCTGTGCGCCGCCCTGGCCTGCGCGGCCGGCGCGCAGGCGCAGATCTCGGACGACGTCGTCCGCATCGGCTTCGTCAGCGACATGTCGGGCCTGTACCGCGACTACGACGGGCCGGCCGGCGCCGAGGCCATCCGCATGGCGATTGCCGACATGGGCGGCACCGTCAACGGCAAGAAGATCGAGCTCCTCACCGTGGACCACCAGAACAAGGCCGACATCGCGGCGGCCAAGGCGCGCGAGTGGTTCGACGTGAACAGGCTGGACATGCTGATCGGCGGCGTGGGCTCGGGCGCAGCCATCGCGATGGCCGGCGTGGCGGCCGAGAAGAAGCGGCCCTACTTCGTGGTGGGCGCGGGCGCCTCGGGGCTGACCAACGAACACTGCTCGCCCTACACCGTGCACTACGCCTACGACACCGTGGCCATGGCCCGCGGCACGGCCAATGCGGTCGCCCGATCGGGCGGCAAGAGCTGGTACTTCGTGACGGCCGACTATGCCTTCGGCACCGCACTGCAGGCCGATGCGAGCAAGACGCTGGAGGCGAACGGCGGCACGGTGGCCGGTGCGGTCAAGCACCCGCTGGGCGCGAACGACTTCTCGTCCTTCATGCTGCAGGCCCAGGCCTCCAAGGCCCAGGTGCTGGCGCTGGCCAATGCCGGCAGCGACACGGTCAACGCGATCAAGTCGGCGGCCGAGTTCGGCATCGGCAAGACCATGAAGCTGGCCGGCATGATCATCACGATCAACGACGTGCACGCGCTGGGCCTGAAGACCGCGCAGGGCATGTTCCTGACCGACAGCTGGTACTGGAACCAGTCGCCCGAAGCGCGCGCCTGGGCGCGCCGCTTCTTCGACAAGCACAAGCGCATGCCGACCTCCTTCCATGCGGGCGACTACTCGGCCGCGCTGCAGTACTTGAAGGCCGTGCAGGCCGCCGGCACCGACGACGGGGACAAGGTCATGGCCCAGCTGCGCAGAACGAAGGTGAACGACATGTTCATGCAGAACGGCTGGCTGCGCGAGGACGGCCTCATGGTGCACGACATGCGGCTGGTGCAGGTGAAGACGCCGGCCGAGTCGCAGGAGCCCTGGGACTACTACAAGGTCGTGGAGACCATCGCGGGCGAAGCCGCCTGGACCACCAAGGCCGAGTCGCGCTGCGCGCGCTGGAAGGCGCTATGAGCCCGATCCGAACCGTCGCCGTCGTCGGCACCGGCGTGATCGGCGCGAGCTGGGCGGCCTGCTTCCTCGCGCACGGGCTGGACGTGGCCGCCACCGACCCGGCCGAAGGCGCCGAGCAGCGCCTGCGCGCGGCCGTGGCACGGCACTGGCCAGCCCTCAAGGCCATGGGCCTGGCCGAGGGCGCGGCCCCCGAGCGGCTGCGCTTCCACGCGCGGCTCGAGGACGCCGTGGCCGGGGCCGACTTCGTGCAGGAGAACGGCCCCGAGCGGGAGGACCTCAAGACCGCGCTCTACGCGCGCATGGACGCCGCCGCCCCGCCCGGCACGCTGCTGGCCTCCAGTTCCTCGGGCCTGGCCGTCAGCGCCATGCAGTCCGCCTGCACGCACCCGGAGCGCGTGGTGCTGGGCCACCCGTTCAACCCGCCGCACCTGATCCCGCTGGTCGAGGTCGGCGGTGGCGCGAAGACGGCGCCCGAGGCCATCGCACGCGCGATGGACTTCTACCGCGCCATCGGCAAGAAGCCCATCCAGGTGCGGCGCGAGATCCGCGGCCACATCGCCAACCGGCTGCAGGCCGCGCTGTGGCGCGAGGCCTTCCACCTCGTCGACCAGGGCGTGGCCAGCGTGGCGGACATCGACGCCGCGATCGCCCATGGGCCCGGCCTGCGCTGGGCGCTGCTGGGGCCGTTCCTGAACCTGCACCTGTCGGGCGGAGAAGGCGGCATGGCGCATCTGCTGGCGCACCTGGGCGGCCCCATCGAAAGCTGGTGGCAGGACCTGGGTGCGCCCACCCTGCATGCCGGGCTGCAGGCCAAGGTGGTGGCCGGTGTGGACGAGGCCCTGGCCGGCCGCAGCGCGGCCGAACTGCAGCGCGCCCGCGACCAGCTGCTGCTGGACCTCATGGCGGCCAAGGCCGACCACCCGGAACTGGACTGAACATGGCGCCCATCGACTTCCTGAGCGATCCCACCCAGATCGCGCCGCCCGCCGTACTGCGCACCGAGCTCGGCGACGGCTCCTTCGTGCTGCACTCACCCGTGGCGCTGGAACCCCATGCGCGCTGTGTCGGCGAATGGCTGGAGCATTGGGCACGCGCCACGCCACATGCCACCGCGCTGGCCGAACGCACGGGCGATGGCCAGGACTGGCGCCGCCTGGACTACGCCGGCTTGCGCGCGGCCGTGGGCGCGGTCGGCCAGGCGCTGCTGGACCTGCGCCTGCCGGCGGGGCGGCCCGTCGTCATCCTCTCGGACAACGCGATCGACCACGCCGTGCTGATGCTGGCCGCCATGCATGTGGGCCGGCCCGCCTGCTCGCTGTCCAGCGCCTACTCGCGCCAGGCCACGGACTTCACGCGGCTGCGCGAGATGCTCGCGCTGCTGCGGCCGGCCCTGGTCTACGCGGCCGACGCGCGGACCTACGGACCGGCCATGGCGGCCTGCGACCTGACCGTGCCCTGTGTGTTCAGCACCCATGCGCCCGACTGGCCCGGCGCCCTGGCCTTCGATGCGCTGCTGGCCAAGCGCGAGACGCCGGCCGTGCAGCAGGCCTTCGAAGCGATCGCGCCCGACGACCACGCCAAGTACCTGCTGACCTCGGGCTCCACGGGCCGGCCCAAGGCGGTCATCAACACGCACCGCATGCTGTGCGCGAACCAGCAGCAGATGGCGCAGACCTGGCGCTTCCTCGCGCTGGAGCCGCCCGTGCTGGTGGACTGGCTGCCCTGGAGCCACACCTTCGGCGGCAACCACAACCTGCACATGGTGCTGGCGCATGGCGGCGCGCTGTACATCGACGAAGGCCGGCCCGCGCCGGGGCTCGTCGAGAAGACCGCGCGCAACCTGCGCGCAGTGCGGCCCACGCTGTGGTTCAACGTGCCGCGCGGCTTCGACATGCTGCTGCCCCTGCTGGAGGCCGACGACGCGCTGGCTGCAGACGTCCTGTCGCGCTTGCGCCTGGCCTTCTACGCGGCGGCCGCGCTGGCGCCCTCCACCTGGCAGCGCCTGCAGGCCCTGGCCGAACGCGTGCGTCCGGGCCGGCCGCTGTGGCTGACCACCTCCTGGGGCTGCACCGAGACCGCCCCGGCCATCACCACGGCGCACTGGCAACAGGACGGTGCGGGCTGCATCGGCAACCCGCTGCCCGGCATGGCGGTGCGCTTCGTGCCCAGCGGCGACAAGCTGGAGATGCGTATCCGCGGCGTCACCGTGTTCCCCGGCTACCTGCACGGCCCGCAGGAAACCGCCGCGGCCTTCGACGCGCAGGGCGACTACCGCATCGGCGATGCGGGCCGGCTGCTCGACGCCGAGCAGCCCGCACGCGGCATCGTGTTCGACGGCCGCGTGGCCGAGGACTTCAAGCTGTCCAGCGGCACCTGGGTCTCGGTCGGCACGCTGCGCGTGGAACTGGTGTCGCGGCTCGCACCGCTGGTGCAGGACATCGTCGTCGCAGGCCACGACCGGGCCGAGATCGGGCTGCTGGTGTTCCCCTCGGCCGCCGGCCAGCAGCAGCCCGACCGGCTGCGGGCGGCGCTGTGTCGGGTGATGCAGGAACAGACCGCCGCCGGCGCGGGTTCGGCACGCAGCCCGCGCCGCGCGCTGGTCCTGGACGCCCCGCCTGCTCTGGAGGCCGGCGAGATCACGGACAAGGGCTACCTCAACCAGCGCGCGGTGCTGCAGCGGCGCCATGCCGAGGTCGAGCGGCTCTATGCGGCGACGGCGAGCGCCGGGCCCGTGGTGCTGGCGGACTGATCCTCCGGCCCAGGCGACGCCTCAGATCCGTGCGCCGGCCGGCCCGGGCGCCGGCTGCACCGCCGCGGCGTACCGCGCGGGATTTCCGCCGAAGCCGGCCGTGGCCCGGCGGGCCATCTCGAGCAACTGCGCCACGGCGGTCTGCATGGCCGCGGGCTCACCGAGGCGGGACAGCGGGCCGGACACCGTGAGCGCCCCCCTGAGCTCGCCGAGCGCGCCGAACACGGGCACCGAGGCGGAGGCCGTCTCGGCGTCGCGCTCTCCATAGGACGTGGCCCACAGGCGTGCGCGCACCGGCTCGCCCGCGGCGTCGTCGTCGGTGAACGCGCACAGCACCTTGCCCGAGGCGCCCTTGGCGACGTCGAAGTCTTCCCCCACCCGGATGGACACGCGCACTGCGCGGGCCGGTTCGACGCGGCTGACCACCAGGCGCCGGCTTCCCGCCCGCACGTAGAACGAAGCCGTCTCGCCGAGGCTGGCGCTGAGCTCAGCCAGCAAGGGCTCGATGACGGAATCCACGCGGAAGGAGCGCTGGTAGATCGCGGCCAGGCGCATGGGCTGCGGGCCGATGGCGTACTGCCCGTCGTCGAGCTTGCGCATGAAGCCCCCGTGCTCGAGCGCCGCCAGCAGCCGGAGCACCGTGCTCTTGTACAGCCCTGTGCGGCGCGACAGCTCCGTGAGGCTCAGCCGGTCGTCGGTGGGTTGGAAGGCGCCCAGCAGGGCGAATGCACGGTCCAGCACCGCCACGCCGCTCGAGGGTTCGGCGGGGTCGGTGTCGGCCGTGGGATGGGATGGCTCGGTCGTCATGGCGGCAGTGCTGGTTCTGCCTAGTAGAACACGCGGCGCGCAGCGCCAAATTCAAGGGTTTTCCCGTATGTCCCAGCCAGGCTTGGCCCACTTATAGTTCTTTTACATAGAACGTAGTTCTGTTCGATAGAACACATGACCTACCCATCCACGAAGCAGACCACGGCCCCCAGCTGCCCGGGGCGCCAGCGGTGAGTTCCAACAACCTTCCCGTGCGCGAGGCATGGCTGCAGTGTGGCCAGGAGCAGGCCACGAGCCGGCCCTGCCCATCGTGGACGCACACCACCACTTCTACGACCGCCCCGGCTGGACCTATCTGCACGCCGACTACGCGGCCGACGCCCGCAGCGGGCACGCCGTCCAGGCCTCGGTCTACATGCAGGCGCTCACGCGCTACCGGGCCGATGGCCCCGAGGCCCTGCGGCCGGTCGGCGAGACCGCGTTCGTCGTGGCGTCCACGGCGGGCGCGCTGGCGCCCGAGGTCGCCAAGGGCATCGTGGGCTACGCCGACCTGCGCCTGGGAGCCGGCGTCGCCCCGGTGCTGGACGCCCATGCCCAGGCGGGCCGCGGCCGCTTTCGCGGCGTGCGCCACCTGACCACCTGGGATGCGGACGGTTCGCTGGCCAACCCGCTGACCGCCGCGCCGCCGGGCCTGCTGCGCGATGCGGCCTACCGGGCCGGCCTGGCGCAGCTGCAGGCGCAGGGCCTGTCCTACGACGCCTGGCTGTTCTGGCCGCAGCTGCCCGAGCTGATGGAGGTGGCGGCCGCCTTTCCCGCGCTGCCCATCATCGTGGACCACTGCGGCGGCGTGGTGCGCATCGGCGCCCATGCGGCGCACCGCGACGAGGTGTTCGCCCGCTGGAAGGCGTCCATGCAAGCGCTGGCCCGGTTCCCCAACGTGCATGTGAAGCTGGGCGGCCTGGGCATGCGCATCAACGGCTTCGGCTTCGACAGCGGCGCGCTGCCGCCAAGCTCGGACCGGCTGGCCGCCACCTGGCGGCCCTGGATGCTCGGCTGCATCGACGCGTTCGGCCCCGAGCGCTGCATGTTCGAAAGCAATTTCCCGGTCGACAAGGGCTCGTACAGCTTCGTGAACGGCTGGAACGCGTTCAAGAAGCTCACGGCCGATTTCTCCACCACCGAGCGCCACGCCCTGTTCCATGGCACGGCGAGCCGCGTGTACCGGCTGGCCTGACCGCTTTCCGCCCTTCCAACCATCCAGGAGACACCATGAGGCTTTCGCCCCGTCTTTCCGGCGCGCTCGCGCTGGTCCTTGCCGCCGCCGCACATGCGCAACCCGGCGCGTATCCCAGCCAGCCGATCAAGGTGATCGTGCCCTTCCCGCCGGGCGGCGGCACCGACATCGTGACGCGCATGGTGCTGGACAAGGTCCGCATCGGCACGGGCTGGACGCTGGTCGTGGACAACAAGGCCGGCGCGGGCGGCAACATCGGCATGGACGCCGTGGCCAAGGCGGCACCGGACGGCTACACGCTGGGCATGGGCCAGACGGCCAACCTGGCCATCAACCCGTCGCTGTACGCGAAGATGCCTTACGACGCGGTCAAGGCCTTCACCCCCGTGGCGACGGTGGCGGGCCAGGCCGTGGTGCTGGTGGTCAAGGACGGGGCGCCCTACAAGACCTTGAAGGACCTGGTCGACGCCGCGAAGGCCCAACCCGATGCGCTGACCATGGCCTCGGCCGGCAACGGCACCGTGGGCCACCTGACCGGCGAGGTCTTCACGCAGCAGGCGGGCATCCGCACGCGGCACATCCCCTACAAGGGCGCCGGTCCCGCGGCCAACGATCTGCTGGGCGGCCAGGTCGACTACTACTTCGCGACGCCGCAGACGGTCATCCCGTTCGTCAAGGCCGGCAAGCTGCGTGCGCTGGCGGTCAGCTCGGCCAAGCGCATGCCCGCGCTGCCCGATGTGCCGACGGTGGCCGAGAGCGGCTATGCCGGCTTCGACACGAGCGACTGGAAGATGCTCGTCGCGCCGGCCGGCACGCCGCCCGCCATCGTGGCGCGCCTGCAAGCCGAAGTGGCCAAGGCCCTGGCGCGCACCGACACCATCGCCACGCTGCTCGCCGAGGGCAGCGCACCCGTGGGCGGCACGTCGCAGGAGGCTGCCGCACTGCTGAAGACCGAACAACAGCGCTGGGGCACCGTCGTGCGCAGCGGAAACATCAAGCTCGACTGACCGCGCACGTCACCGGAGACCTTCCATGGACATGTCCCGCTTCCTGCCCCTTGCCGCTGCAGCCCTGGCCATTGCCGCGGGCTCCACCGCCTCGGCACAGACCTTCCCGGTGCGGCCGATCACCATCGTCGTGCCCTACGCCGTGGGCGGCACGACCGACATCGTGGCGCGCCTGGCCGCCAACCAGGTCGCCAATGGCCTGGGCCAAGCCTTCGTCGTGGACAACAAGGTCGGCGGCGGCGGCCTGATCGGCTGGGGCACCGTGGCGCGCGCCGCACCGGACGGCTACACCGTGCTGACGACCGAGATGTCCTTCACCATCGCGCCAGGCCTTCTGCCCAAGATGCCGTTCGATGCGCGCAAGGACTTCTCGCACATCATCACGGCCGCTTCCGCGCCGCACGTGCTGGTGGTCCACCCGGGCTTGCCGGTGAAGACCGTGCAGGAGTTCATCGCTCTGGCCAAGGCCAAGCCCGGCACGATGAACTACGGATCGGGCGGCAACGGGACGAACACGCACCTGGGCGGCGAGCTGTTCAAAACAGCCGCCGGTATCGACCTGGTGCACATCCCCTACAAGGGCGCCGGCGCGGTGCTGACCGACCTGATGGCAGGCCAGGTGCAGGCACTGGTCACGTCGCTGCCGACGGCGCTGCCGCACATCCGGTCGGGCAAGCTGCGCGCGCTGGTGGTCACGAGCGAGGCGCGCTCGCCCTTGCTGCCCGATGTGCCGTCCGCCAAGGAGGCCAAGCTGCCGAGCTTCGTGATGGATTTCTGGGTCGGTTTCGCCGCACCCGCCGGCACGCCGCAGCCGGTCGTCGACACGCTGAACCAGGCCTTCGTCGCAGCGCTGAACTCCGACGATGGCAGGCGGCGTTTGGCCGAACAGGGCCTGACGCCCGTGGCCAACACGCCTGCACAGGCATCGCAGCTGGCCGCTTCCGAAATGAAGCGCTGGGCGGCCGTGGTGAAGTCGGCCAACATCAAGGCGGATTGAGGAGCACCCATGGCCATCCAACCCCTGCACGGCATCCGCGTGCTGGACCTCACCAACGTGCTGGCGGGGCCCTTCGCGTGCCACCAACTCGCGCACATGGGCGCCGACGTCATCAAGGTCGAAGCGCGCCACACCGGCGACCTGGCCCGCCAGCTCGGCGCCGATCCCGCCTTGAACCAGGCCATGATGGGCGTGTCCTTCCTGGCGCAGAACCCGGGCAAGCGGTCCATCACGCTGGACCTCAAGCATCCCAAGGGCAAGGAAGCGCTGCGCCGACTGGTGCGCACGGCCGAGGTGCTGGTCGAGAACTACCGGCCCGGCGTGATGCAGCGCCTGGGCCTGGGCTACGAGGATCTGCTGAAGGACAACCCCAAGCTCGTCTACTGCGCCATTTCGGGCTTCGGACAGGACGGCCCGCTGCGCGACCTGCCGGCCTACGACCAGATCATCCAGGGGATGTCCGGCGTCATGAGCATCACGGGCGCGCCGGAGAACGCGCCCTACCGCGTGGGCTACCCGGTGGCCGACACCATCGGCGGCCTCACGGCGGCCTTCGCCGTGGCCAGCGCGCTGGCCGACCGCCAGCGCACCGGCGGTGTGTTCGTCGACGTGTCGATGCTGGAAGCCGCGATGGCCACCATGGGCTGGGCCGTCTCCAACCACCTGATCGCCGGCCGCGCGCCCCAGCCGCTGGGCAACGACAACGTGACGGCCAGCCCCTCGGGCACCTTCCGCACCGGCGACGGCCTGCTCAACATCGCGGCCAACAAGCAGGAGCAGTGGGAAGCCGTGTGCGACGTGCTGGCGCACCCCGAATGGAAGACGGACCCGCGCTTCGCCGAGCGCCAGGGCCGGCTGCAGCACCGCGCCGCGCTCAAGGCGCTGGTGGAGGACGCGCTGTCCGCCAAGTCGGCCAACGCCTGGTGGGCGCTGTTCAATGCGGTCGGCGTGCCGGCCGGGCCGGTCTACTCGGTGCCGCAGGCCCTGGAGCACCCGCAGATCGCGCAGCGCGGCATGGTGGGCAGCTTCGAGGACGTGCCCGGCGTGGGGCGCGACATCCGCGTGGTGCGCACCGGCTTCAAGCTCAACGGCGAAGCCCCCCGCGTGGACCGCCCGCCGCCGCGCCTGGGCGAGCACACCGCCGCCATCCTGGCAGAGCTCGGCTACACGCCGGGCGAGATCGAAGAACACATCAAGGAGAAGGTTGTATGAGCACCGACGATCCCCGCGTTCCCGACTGGTGGCGCACCTCCATCATCGACATGCGCCCCGGCGCGATCCGCTTTCGCGGCTACGCCATCGAGGAGCTGATCGGCCGCGTCGGCTTCGCCCAGATGGTCTGGCTCATGACGCGCGGCGAGCTGCCCGACGCCGGCCAGGCGCGCCTGCTGGACGCCGCCCTGGTGGCAGGCGTGGACCACGGACCGCAGGCGCCCAGCATCGCCATCGCCCGCATGGCGACGACCTGCGGCGTGGGGCTGAACAACGCCATGGCCTCGGCCGTCAACGTGCTGGGCGACGTGCACGGCGGTGCGGGCGAGCAGGCCGTGGAGATGTTCGAGGACATCGCGCGCCGACAGGACGCCGGCGCATCGTTGGCCGACAGCACGCGCGCCGGCCTGGACCAGGCGATCGAGGAACGCGGCAAGTTCGTCTCGGGCTACGGGCACCGCTTCCACCCGCTGGACCCGCGCGCGCCCAGGCTGCTGGCGCTGGTGGACGAGGCCGCGCGCAGCGGCGTGGTCGGCGGCCGCTTCGCCGCGATCGGCCGGGCCGTGGAAGAGGAACTGGCCGCACGCAAGGGCGGCCGCCGCATCCCCATGAACATCGACGGCGCCACCGCGGTGATCTATGCCGAGCTGGGCTTTCCGGCCCCGCTCGCGCGCGGCCTGTTCTGCCTCTCGCGCTCGGTCGGCATCCTGTCGCACGCCTGGGAACAGACCGGCCAGGGCGGCAGGAACAAGGGGCCGATTCCGCGCAACTACCTGTGGACCTACGACGGCCCCGGGCCGCGCGACCTGCCCACCCCCCGCTGAGCATGCCAACCCCACCAACGGAGACACACCCGTGAGCCCTTGCCCTTACCGCCGTGCGCTCGTCGTCGCAGCGCTCTGCGCCACCGCCGGCACCTTGCACGCACAGGCCCACTGGCCTGCCAAGCCAGTCAAGATCGTGGTGCCCTATGCCGCGGGCGGGCCCGCCGACATCACGGCGCGCGAGATCGCGCAGAAGCTCGCCACAGCCACCGGCCAGGCCTTCGTCGTGGAGAACCAGGGCGGCGCCATGGGCATCCCCTCGCTGATGGCCGTCAGCCGCTCCGAGCCCGACGGCCACACGCTGTGGATGCCCGCGCTGGGCAACGCGGTGCTGCAACCCCTCTTGAGCAAGCAGGGGGGCGCCGACCACCTGGCCCGGCTGCAACCCGTGGGCATGGTGACGACCAGCGCCCATGTGCTGGTGGTGTCCGCCAGGCTCCCGGTCCGCAACGTGCAGGAGCTGGTGGACTACGCCCGCGCGAACCCCGGCCAGCTGTCCTTCGCGTCGGCCGGCGTGGGCGGCACCGCGCACCTGGGCGCCGAGCTGTTCAAGAGCCTGTCGAAGACCGAGGTGATCCACGTGCCGTACAAGGGCACGGCGCCGGCCATCTCCGACCTCGCGTCGGGCCGGGTGGGGGCCATGTTCAGCAGCCTGCCCTCGCTGCAGGCCGCCATCGACAAGGGGCTGGTGCGCCTGGTCGCCGCGACCTCGGTCAGCACCTCGCCTGCCACCCGCTCGCTGCCGCTCATGTCCGCCACGCTGCCCGGCTTCGACTACAGCTCCTGGTACGCCATGTACGTTCCGCTGAAGACGCCGCCCGCGGTGGTGGAGCGCATCAGCGCCTTGCTGCAGCAGACGCTCAAGGACCCCGAGCTGGCGCGCCGGATCGAGGCCCATGGCATGGAGCCGCTGCCCACCGGGCCGCAGGAGGTCGGCGCCTGGGTGCGGCGCGACCAGCAGAAATGGGGCGAGGTCATCCGCAGCGCCAACATCTCGCTGGACTGAACCGCGGCACCGCGCACGCCGCCCGCACCGCCGACCGTCCCCGCCCTCAGCGCGTGCCGCCGTCCAGCACGCCGAACCACTCGGCCAGATCGCCCGCCAGCCGGCGCAACCGCAGGTGGGCCTCGGCCTGCTGCCAGGTGTTCTCGATGTCGCGCTGCTGCACGCCGAAGCGCCGGTCGTACTGGTCGATCAGCTGCATCAGGCTGCGCCGGCCGGCGTCGAACTGCAGCTCGCTGGCGCGCACCACCTGCTCCCAGCGCTGGCGCTGTTGCGTCAGCTGCGGGGCGGCGCTGGCGGTCTGGCGCGCCTGCGCGCGCGCGGCACCGGCGTCGGCCTGGACCCCGTCGCGCACACGCTGCAGTTCCGCCTCGGCCAGCGCGGCGCGGGCGCGCAGCTCGTCCTGGCGCGCGCGCGGCGCACCGCCCAGCGGCACCTCCCAGGTCAGGCCGACGGACCAGCCATGGCGCTGCGAGGTGGTGGGCTGGGGATCGGTGCGGTCGTACAGGCTGCGGCGCAGATCCAGGTCCAGCCGCGGCAGGTACTCGGGCGCGATGCCGGCGATGCGCCGGCGCGTGCCGGCCACGCGCGCCGCGGCGGCCAGCCATTGCCCGTTCTGCCGCTCCGCCTGGTCGGCCCAGGCGCGCGGCTCCAGCTCGGCATCCACGGGCGGCAGCGGCGCATCGGCCACTTGCAGCGCCGCGCCCTCCCGCAGCCCCAGCAGCACGGCCAGCCGGGAGCGGGCCGCCTGCTGCTCGGCCTCGATGCCCTGCAGCGCGAGCTGCGCATCGATGCGCGAGGCCTCGGCGAGCTGGGCGTCGGCCTCCGAGGCCTTGCCCAGCGCGGCCTGGCTGGCCACGCGCGCGGCCAGCCGCTCGACCTCGCCCAGGCGCTGGCGGGCCAGACCGGCCAGGTGCTGGTGGCGCAGCAGGCTGAAGTAGGCGACGGCGATGCGCTCGCAGGCCTCGTCCAGTGCCTGCAGCAGCTCGGCCTCGGCGGCGACGGCATCGAATGCCTGGGCCGCGATCTGGCGCTGGTCCTCCAGGCCGTTGAACAGGTTCCAGCGCAGGAAGGCTTCGCCACGCCGGGTGCTGCGCTCGAACACGAACGGCGGGTCGCGGTCGGAGCTGCGGCCTTGGGTCAGGCGCAGACCGGCGCTGGGCCAGAGCCGGCCGTCGGCCTGGCGCTGCTGCGCCTGCGCGGCCTGGGCCTTGGCGCGGGCACCCGCCACCTGCGCATCGCGCACCAGCGCCTGCTCGAGCGCACGTGGCAGGGTCCACACGCGCTCGTCCTGCGCCATGGCCGCGCCGGCCAGCCAGGCCAGCCACAGCGCCGCCGCCACCAGAACGCGCCTGGCCATCAGCGCTCCTGCAGGGCCGTGCCCAGGGTCTTGAACACGGGCTTGAGCAAATACTGCAGCACCGTGCGCTGGCCGGTCAGGATGCTGGCCTCCACCGACATGCCGGGCTGCAGCGCCAGCCGCTTGCCGCCGTGCTCGAGGTGGTCGTTGGCGGCCACGAGCTCGACCTCGAAGTAGGGCTGCTTGTCGTTGTCCAGCAGCACGTCGGCGCCGACGCGCGCAACCGTGGCATCCAGCGTGCCGTAGATGGACGCGTCGAAGGCCGCCACGCGCACCCGGGCCTGCTGCTGCGCATGCAGGAAGCCGATGTCCGCCGGGCCGACCCGCGCGCTGATGCGCAGCGCATCGTCGTGCGGCACGATCTCCAGGATGGGCGCGCCGGCGCCGGCCACGCCGCCCTGCGTGGCGATCAGCACGCGGTTGACCACGCCGTCCATGGGCGAGAGCAGTTCGCGCCGCTGCAGCCGGTCTTCGCGCCCCTGGACCTGCGGCGACAGTGTGCCGAGCTTGCCCTCGATCTCGGTGCGCTGGAGGCCCCACTGCGCGCGTGCACGCGCCGTCAGCTCCGCGCCCTGGGCCCGGGCCTCGGCCAGTGCGGCCTGCAGGCGCGGCAGCGACTCGTGCAGCGCCGACAGCTCGCCCTTCTGGGCCAGCCAGCGCTGCTGCGCCGCCAGGTAGTCGGCGCGTGCGCCGGCGCCGGCCTGCAGCAGGCGTTCCTCGATCTGCAGCGATTCGCGCGCGGAGGCCTCGGCCGCCTGCAGGCTGGCGATGCGGGCATGCGCCTCCTGCAGCGCGGCGGCGCGCGCGCGCACGGCTTCGGCGGTGGCGGCCTGGCCGGCCTGGTGCTCGCGCCAGGCCTCTTCCCACAGGCGCCGTTCCTCACGCACCAGCGGCGCGGCCTCGGGCTCCAGGCCGGAGAAGTCGGGCGTGCGGCCGGCCAGCAGCGCGTCGAAGCGGATGCGCGCGGCCTGCAGCGCGCGGCGCGTCTGCAGGCTTTCGCCGAGGTCGGCCGCGTACTGGGCACGGTCCAGCTGGGCCAGGGGCTGGCCGCGCACCACGCTGTCGCCGGCCTTGACCAGCAGCCGGTGCACGATGCCGCCTTCCAGGCTGGCCACTTCCTGCACGCGGCTGGGTGCGACGACGCTGCCGCGGGCGTTGACGGCCACATCGATCCGGGCCAAGGCCATCCAGACCAGCGCAACGACGCAGAACAGGGCCAGCGCGGCCACCAGCACCAGGGCCAGGCGGCGCGGCGTGGTGTCCAGGTCGGCGGGGCCGGCCAGGGGTCGGGTATCGCTTGCCATGGCGGTCTCAGCCGGCGGCCTGCTGGGGGGACGGAACGGCCCCGGCGTTCTGCGCGAGCGCGCGCAGCACCTGGTCGCGCGGGCCGTCGGCCACGACGCGGCCGCGGTCCATCACGACCAGGCGGTCGACCAGCGGCAGCATGGCCATGCGGTGCGTGACCAGCAGCAGCGTGGTGTCCGGCAGCGCACGCAGCTGGCCGATCAGGCGTTGCTCGGTGGCCGGGTCCATCATGGAGCTGGGCTCGTCCAGCAGCAACAGGCGCGGCCGCGGCAGCAGCGCCCGGGCGATGGCCACGGCCTGGCGCTGGCCACCGGACAGCAGTTCGCCGCGTTCACCGACCTGGGTGTCCACGCCGGCGGGCAGCTGGGCGAGTGTTTCGTCCAGGCAGGCGCCGCGGATGGCAGCCAGCAGCGCCGCGTCGCCGCCGTCGGTGCGGCCCAGTTCGATGTTCTCGCGCACGGTGCCGTGGAACAGCGTGACGTCCTGCGGCACGTAGCCGATCTGGCGCCGCAGGCTCAGCGCGTCGAGCTGGGTGGTGACCAGATCGTCCACCAGGACGCTGCCGCTGGCGGGCTGGTGCAGGTTCAGCACGAGCTTGAGCAGCGTGCTCTTGCCCGAGCCCAGCTTGCCGATGAAGCCGACCCGCTCGCCGGGCCGGATGCGCAGGCTGAGCCGGTCCAGCAGGGGCGGACGCTGCGGGTAGGCGAAATGCACCTCGCGCAGTTCCAGCGCGCCGCGCAGCGGCGGCGCATGCAGCGTGGCATTGGCATCGTCGGTGGCGGCGGCCATGATCTGGTCGGTGGCCTGCAGCGACAAACGGGTCTGCTGCCAGCGCACCATCAGGCTGGCGATCTGCGCCACGGGCGTCAGGGCCCGGCCCGACAGCATGGTCACGCCGATGAGCTGGCCCAGCGTGAGCGCCTGCTCGCCGATCAGCACGGCGCCGGCGGTGACCAGCAGCACGCTGGACAGCCCCATGGCCGAGGTCGAGAGCGAGGCGCCCAGGTTGACGAGTTCGCGCGTCTTCAGGCTGCTGTGGGCGATGGCCACCGTCAGCTGCTCCCACTTGCGCCGGCTCCAGGCCTCCGCGCCCAGGG
The DNA here is from genome assembly GCF_014652235.1 of Pseudorhodoferax aquiterrae. Classification (GTDB taxonomy): domain Bacteria; phylum Pseudomonadota; class Gammaproteobacteria; order Burkholderiales; family Burkholderiaceae_C; genus Pseudorhodoferax; species Pseudorhodoferax aquiterrae. Next base: position 291,060 of record NZ_BMYK01000004.1, on the reverse strand, counting down.
ACTTGACGGTGTCCAGCGCGTTCATGGTCTCGAACAAATGGGCCGTGCGCTGCGCGCCTTCGCGCGTGGAGGACATGACCTGGCGCGCCAGCGGCTTTTGCAGCAGCCAGGCGCTGGCCAGCATCAGCACGATCATGGCCAGCGGCACCAGCACCAGCCAGCCGCCGATCAGCACGATCAGGCCCAGGAACAGCAGCAGGAACGGCAGGTCGCCCAGCACGGCCAGCGTGCCGGCGGCGAAGAAGTCGCGCACGGATTCGAAGTCGCGCACCAGGTTGGCCAGCACGCCGCCCGAGGCCGGCCGCGTGGCCGCGCGCAGGCGCAGGCACTGCGCGAAGATGGCCGAGGACAGGGCCAGGTCCATGCGCCGGGCGGCTGATTCCAGCAAGCCGCTGCGCAGCAGCTTCATGACCAGCTCGAAGCCCAGCAGCAGCACGGCCGCCAGCGTGAGCACCCACAGGCTGCCCAGCGCGTTGTTGGGCACGACGCGGTCGTAGACCGCCATCGAGAAGAACGGGATCAGCGCGCCGAACAGGTTCAGCGCCAGCGTGCCCAGCAAAGCCCAGCCGAAGATCCAGCGGTTGCGGCCGAACACGTCCCAGAACCAGCGCCGCGCGGACGGCAGGGTGTAGAGCAGGCTGCGCTGGTCGAAGAACAGCGCGGGGCGCACGGCGTGCCAACGCGCGCCGGGGCACTCGGCCTGCAGCTGGGCCCCGCTCAGCCAGTGGCTGCCCTGCACGTCGGGCACATGGCATTCGAAGCGCTCGCCCTCGCGCTGCAAGGCCACCAGCACGCGGCCGTTGTCGCCGCGCACCAGCGCCGGCAGCATGGTGGCGCGCACCTCGCCCGCAGACAGTGGCGTGCAGGCCAGGCCGGCACGCGCGGCGCAGACGGCCAGCAGGTCGTCGATGCCGCCGCTGCCGCGCGCGGCCTCCAGCAGCGTGGCGCGTTCGATAGCGCTGCCGAAGTAGCGCGCCAGGAAGGCGATGCCGTCCAGCAGAGCCGTCTCGGCCGGCACCGCCGCCTGGATCATGGGAGGAGGGTTCATGGCATGGGTGCACGCCGGCGCTGCCGGCGGCACGAAATGAGAATGCCGCCGCCCGGGGCGGGGCCCGTGCGGCGGCGGCGGGCCCGGCTTCAGCCGCCCACGGCCAGCGAGGCCTCTGCGTGCTTCATGGCTTCGGCGATGGCCCGCTGCGCCTCGGCCGCGGCATCGAAGCCGAGTTCCGCGGCAGCCAGGCCGGCCTGGCCGCTCAGCGTGCCCGCACCGAAGGCCTGCTGCAGCAGCGCGTCGTCCACGCCCAGCAGCTCGCCCATGGTCGGCAGCTCCACGCCGGCGGCCAGCGCATCGGCGGCGTCGACGTTGAAGTACACGTCGGTCATGTCCACCACGCTGCCATCGGCCAGGCTGGCGCTGCTGCGTTCCAGGTGCAGGTTGCCCTGCGCATCGAGGAAAGGCTGCTCCACGTAGTCCACGGTCAGCGCGGCGATGCCGGCATCGGCCAGCGTGCGCAGCTCGCCGGCGTCGGTCTGGCGGTTGCCGTCGGCATCGACCCAGACGCGCAGCTCGCCGAAAGCAGCGTCGCGGCCGTCGACCAGGCCGTCGCCATTGCTGTCGAAGCTGGCCAGCTTGGCGAAGCCCGCGCCCTTGGCATTGCCGCCGAACAGCTCGCCTATGTCGTCGATGCGGCCGTTGCCGTTGCTGTCCACGGCCAGGAAGCCGTCGCCGCCGGAGATCCAGCCCGAATGCACGGGGCTGCCATTGCCGAACAGGTCGAAGCTGGCGTCCGAGGCCTGGCGTGCCACGGTCTGGATGCCGTTGCCGTCCAGGTCGAGCACGATGGGCGTGATGCCGAAGTCGCGTGTGAGGTCGATCTGGCCCTGCGCCAGGTAGAAGCTGTCGGTGCGCCCCTTGAGCGCCCCGGAGTTGTAGACATCCGAGTCGCGCGTGTCGTCGGTGCCGACGTCCTTGGTCACGTAGGCCTGGCCGGCCGCGCTGACGTACTTCTGGTAGTAGGTGCTGTAGTACGTCGCGTTGGTGTTGTCGAAAGTCAGGTAGTAGTTGCCGGCGTTGACGCCCGTGAACAGGTACTTGCCGTCGGTGCCCGTGTAGGTGGTCTGCAGCAGGGCCCCCGTGTCGGCATCGTGCAACTCCACCTTGGTGTTGACCACCAGGTACGGCTTCGTGGTTTCGTTGCTGTCCTGCAGGTTGTTGTGGTAGCTGGCGCCCGCGCCGTAGTCGAACCAGACGAAATCGCCGATGGCCCCGGTGCCGACGGGGCGCTGCACCACGCCCGCATCCACGGTCAGGTCGCTTTGGCCGATGCCCAGCGTCACGGTGTGCGAGACGCCGCTGAGGTTCACATCCGAGTCGGTGGCGTCGTTGGTGCCTGCGTTGGCCGTCGTGAAGTCGTAGCCGGCCACCGCGCCGAAGGTCACGCGGTACTGGCCCGCAGCCAGGTTGCTGAACAGGTAGTTGCCCGTGCTGTTGGTGGTCGTCGTGCGGCTGATGTCGTCGGCCGTGCCGAACACGCCGTCGGCACCGGCGCCGGCCAGCGTCACGGTCACGCCGGCCACACCGGTCTCGCCCGTGTCCTGCACGCCGTCGCGGTCCGTGTCGTACCACAGCCGGTCGCCCAGTTTCGCGGTGTTGGTCTCGCGCTGCACGATGCCGGCGTCCACCGTCAGGTTGGACTGGCCGATGCCCAGCGTGACGGTGTGCGAAACGCCGCTGGCGTTCACATCCGAGTCGGTGGCGTCGTTGGTGCCCACGTTGGCCGTCGTGAAATCGTAGCCGGCGACGGAACCGAAAGTGACGCGGTACTGGCCCGCAGCCAGGTTGCTGAACAGGTAGTTGCCCGTGCTGTTGGTGGTCGTCGTGCGGCTGATGTCGTCGGCCGTGCCGAACACGCCATCGGCACCGGCGCCGGCCAGCGTCACGGTCACACCGGCCACGCCGGTCTCGCCCGTGTCCTGCACGCCGTCGCGGTCCGTGTCGTACCACAGCCGGTCGCCCAGGCTCGCGGTGTTGGTCTCGCATTGCACGATGCCGGCGTCCACCGTCAGATCGGACTGCCCCATGGCCAGCGTGACGGTGTGCGAGACGCCGCTGGCGTTCACATCCGAGTCGGCGGCGTCGTTGGTGCCCACGTTGGCCGTCGTGAAGCCATAGCCGGCCACCGCGCCGAAAGTCACGCGGTACTGGCCCGCAGCCAGGTTGCTGAACAGGTAGTTGCCCGTGCTGTTGGTGGTCGTCGTGCGGCTGATGTCGTCGGCCGTGCCGAACACGCCGTCGGCACCGGCGCCGGCCAGCGTCACGGTCACACCGGCCACGCCGGTCTCGCCCGTGTCCTGCACGCCGTCGCGGTCCGTGTCGTACCACAGCCGGTCGCCCAGTTTCGCGGTGTTGGTTTCGCGCAGCACCAGGCCGGCGTCCACCGTCAGGTCGTTCTCGCCGATGCCCAGTTGCACCACACCCGTCGCGCCGCTGGCATTGGCATCGGAATCAGCGGCGTCGTTGCTACCGCGGTCCGCCGCGGTGAAGGCGTAGGTGGTGCCCGCATTGAAGCTCACGCGGTACTGGCCCGATGCCAGGTTGCTGAACAGGTAGTTGCCCGTGCTGTTCGTCGTCGTGGTCCGGCTGATGTCGTCCGCCGTGCCGAAGGTGCCGTCGGCGCCCGCGCCCGTCAGCACCACGCTGATGCCGGCCACGCCGGTCTCGCCCGCATCCTGGACGCCGTTGCCATTGGCATCGAACCAGACGCGGTCGCCCAGGCTGCCCAGCTTGGGGTCGAAGGTCATGCGGTTGGGGGTGAGGTCGAGGTCCTGGCCGTTGCAATTGGCGGTGCCGCCGTCGTCGCGCACCTGGAAGTCGAAGCCGACCGGCCCCGCCCCCGCGGCCGGCGGCCGGTACACCAGGGCGCCAGCGCGGATGTCCTGCACCGAGACCTCGGCACCGGCTGCCAGGGCCACGCCATTGAGCAGCAGCTGGCCGGAGGTCGGCAGGGTCGTCAGCACGACGGACTTGAATTGGTTGCCCTCCACCGGGTCGTGGAAGCCGAAATCGGACTCCTTGAGCACATAGCCCGCATCGTCGGTCAGCGCGATGGTGTGGTCCGTGCCTTCGGGCGCATCGTTGACCGGCAGGACCGTGATGTTGACGCGCACCGTGAAGGTCTGTACCCCGACCTCGACCACCAGGTTCAGGCTGCTCAGGCTGCCGTACCAGTTCGCCTCGTTGCTGGCGGTGATGGTCATGCCGCTGCCATCGGCGCTCAGGCGCACCAAGGACGTGGGCGCCGGGGAAATCGTTCCGTCCGGATTGGTCACCAGCGCCTGCGTCACCGTCACCGGTGCCGTGGGCGTGTAACCGGCCGCGACGAGCAGGTCCACCAGGCTGAAGGTCTTGTCCGTGTCTTCACAGACTTCGACGCTGGTGGTCAGGTTATTGGGGGCTCCCATCAAACGCTCCTCTCCCGCCCGCACTGCGGCGCAGGACGATGTTCAAACACAATGGAATTCAAATGGCGCAGGGGTGGCGAGCACCCCCGCGCGCCGGGTGGGCAGCGCACGGCGCGCCGTGCGCGCGGTGCAATCAGCCCCGGTCGATCGTCTTGCGGCGACGCGATGCCCATCCCAGGGCGACCAGGCCGACGCCACCCAGCACCAGGGCGTTCGGCTCGGGGACCTCGCCGCCACCCGTGCGCACGGCCTGCAGCAGATCCTGCTTGTCTTCCGAGATCCAGGAGATCAGCTCGTACTGGCCCTCCTCGTAGGGATCGGTGCCATTGGCCACTTCGTCCAACATCATCAGGGCCGCAGCGCCTGCGCCCGCCAGCCCGGTCACGAAGCCGGTCGCATCGCCCTGGCCGAGCAAGTCCCACAGCGCCAGCTGAAAACCCACGGCATTGACGGCACTGGTGAGGGATTGGCTGTAGAAGCGGTCGTACAGCTCCTGCACGTCGGCACTGGCGTTGAAGCTCACACGGGTGTAGTTCTGCGTGCCGACCTGGTCGACCGATTCCATCATCTGCAGGCAATAGGCCACGAAGCTGTCGTATGGCGCGCCGACCGGCGTGGTGTTGGTGACGCTCCACTGCGCGACTTCGCCTTGGTAGCCCGGCGCCTCGGCCAGGGTCGTGTACCCGTTGTTGACGTCGACCATCAGCACATCGGCCTGGGCGGCGCCTGCCATGCCCGCCAGAGCCAGGGCCGCGAGCAGCATTCTTGGACGAAATTTCATGGGTTCCTCGTACTTTGTTGTATTGGTTCAAAAGCTGAAGCAGATAGCTCGGCTCCCGATCCCCGGTCTCAGCGCTGCCTCCCCCGATGACCTCAGCGCTGACGAAACGCGCACCTTTGGTACACAATTTTTACGGCCAATGAGAGGGGTGCGAGTTTTTCACTTTTAGTGTTCCATTTGTGTGTTTTGTATTCTTGAAACCGGTCTAAATTTTGTTTCAAGTTGCATACGAACTATGCGCTGGTGACGGGGAGTCCGTCCTCCATGGCGACCAACGCGACCTCAGCCGACGGGGCGAGCGAGGCAGAGCAGCGATGCGGGCGGCGACGGCTGGCGGGCAGCCAGGCACCGGCTGCGACCGTTCGACAAGCGGGAGAAAGCGGCCACGCCGGCCTGTGGGCCTGGCGCCCTGGTCAGCCTAGGCCGTGCGCGGCGAGCTTCTGGTACAGCGCCGCGCGCGAGATGCCGAGCGCGCGCGCCGCGGCCACCTTGCTGCCGCTATGGGCCTGGAGTGCGGCGGAGATCGCCAGACGTTCCGCCGCGAGCAAGGCCTCGGCAAGCGGTTGCACCGCCGCGTCGGCGGCAGGTTCCGGCACGGGCGCGGCCGGCGGCGGCATCGCTTCGGGCCTGGGCGCGGGCAGCGCCGCGGCGACGTGCGCAGCGTCCAGGTGCGGTGTGTCGCTCTGCAGCAGCGCTGCGCTCCAGCGTGTTGCGCAGCTCGCGCACGTTGCCCGGCCAATCGTGCCGCCGGAGCAGCGCGAGGCCATCCGCGTCGATGTCGACCGCCTGCCCCATGCGTGCCCCGATGTCCTCGAGCAGGTGTTCCACCAGCAGGGGCAAGTCGTCCAGCCGCTCGCGCAGCGGTGGCAGCCGCAGTGCGAGCACGGCCAGCCGGTAGTACAGGTCGGCGCGGAAGCGGCCCTCGGCCACGCGTTGGCCCAGGTCGAAGCTGCTGGCCGCGATCACGCGCACATCCAGCCGCAGCAGGCGGTTGGCACCCAGCGGCTCGATCTCCTGCTCCTGCAGCACGCGCAGCAGCTTGGGCTGCAGGGCCATGGGCATGTCGCCCACTTCGTCCAGGAACAGCGTGCCGCCGTCGGCGAGCTTGAACTTGCCGTCGCGGCCGCGGCGGTCCGCCCCGGTGTAGGCGCCCGGGGCGACGCCGAACAGTTCCGCCTCCAGCAAGGATTCGGGGATGGCGGCGGCATTGACGCTGACGAAGGGCCGCGCCGCCCGGGGCGACACATGGTGGATGGCATGGGCCAGCAGTTCCTTGCCGGTGCCGGTCTCGCCGCACAGCAGCACGGTGGCGTCCAGTTGTGCCGCACGCCGCGCCTGGCGCTTGACCTCGTTGGCCGGCGCCGAGGTGCCAAGAAAGCTGGCCAGGCTGTAGCGTGCACGGCGGTTGTCGGCCAGCTCGCGCTCGGCCGCCTGCAGCCGCATCTGCAACTGCTGCAGCTTGGCCATGACGGGCTTGAGTCCGTCCACCCGCTCGTACAGCACGAAACCGATGGCACCTACCACCTGGCCCTGTTCGTCGCGCAGCGGCAGCCGCGTGACCACCACGTGTTCCGCCCCGAGCGGCATGATGTCCACCAGGATGGGCTTGCCGCTGCGCGCGACTTCACGCAGCGCGCTGTGGGGAATGATCTCCTCGATCGGCCGGCCCAGCGCGGCCCGGGCATCGTCCAGGCCGACCTTGCGCGCGTACTTGTCGTTGATCCACGCCACGCGCGCCTGCACATCGACGGCGACGGCGCCTTCGCACAGATCTTCCAGGCGGTCGAACAGCGAGCGGATCGCCAGCGTGCGGATGCTGGCGGCGCTGTGGCCCAGAACGCCGTCCGGCCAGGCTTCGGTGTGCGCCGCTGCGGTCATGCGTCCCCTCGGGCTTTCTCATTGAATCTGCTCTCTCGTGCGGCGCGGTCGACCGACCGCCGCAGTATGTCCAGAGGACTGTACACCGCGGCCAAGCACTGTCCACGAACGCGTACATCGACCACGCGAAAGCTGCCGTTCGTGGCTCCAAACCTGCGGGTTAACCCGAGGTTTTGGGCTGGCACAGGTTTCGCACAAGGGGTCGGGAACGCTCACCCCACTCGGAGACATTTCCCATGCTTGGCATCGTTGGCATCTTTGCGTCCCTGGCGCTGCTCATCTTCCTGGCCCACCGCGGCTGGAACGTCATCTTCATTGCGCCCATCTGCGCCGCCATGGCGGTGGCCTTCAACATCGGCGACCTGCCCTTCTTCGCCAGCTACACGCAGATCTTCATGCCGGCGCTGGGCAGCTACTTCGCCACCTACTTCCCGCTGTTCCTGCTCGGTGCGGTGTTCGGCAAGCTCATGGACGAGTCGGGCGCGGCGCGCGCCATCGCCCACCAGATCGTGCGCTGGGTCGGCGGCGAGCGCGCCATCCTGGCCATGGTGCTGGCCTGTGCGCTGCTGACCTATGGCGGCGTCTCGCTGTTCGTGGTGGCGTTCTCGGTCTATCCGATCGCGGCCTCGCTGTTCCGCGAGGCGCAGATCCCCAAGCGGCTGATCCCGGCCGCCATCGGGCTCGGAAGCTTCACCTTCACGATGGTGGCGCTGCCGGGCACGCCGGCGATCCAGAACGCGATTCCGATCCCGTTCTTCAAGACCACCATCTACGCCGCGCCGGGCATGGGCCTGGTGGCGGCAGTGTTCATGTTCGCCACCGGCATGCTGTGGCTGTCGCGGCGCACCGCCGCGGCGCGCAGGGCCGGCGAAGGCTACGGCGATCACAAGGAGGAGTTCGCCGCGGTGGACAACGCCAACCTGCCTTCGTTCTTCCTCGCGCTGCTGCCCATCCTGCTCGTGATCGGCCTGAACTTCCTGCTCTCCAAGTACGTGATCCCGGCCTTCGACCACAGCGAGCTGGCCACGGCCAAGTTCAAGAACATCGACCTCAAGAAGGTGCTGGCCATCTGGGCCATCATCGGCGCCATGCTGGCGGCCTGCGTGGTGCTGGCGCTGACGAACCGCCAGCGCATCGCCGACCTGCAGGGCGCCATCAACAAGGGCACGCTGGGCTCGCTGCTGCCGATGGCCAACACGGCCTCCGAAGTGGGCTACGGCGCCGTGATCGCCGCGCTGGCGGCCTTTGCCGTGGTGCGTGAAGGGCTCAAGGCCGTGACCTCGGACCCGGTGATCTCGCTGTGGCTGGTGGTCACCGTGCTGGCCGGCATGACAGGTTCGGCCTCCGGCGGCATGAGCCTGGCGCTGGGCGCCATGGGCGAGTACTACGTGAACGCGGCGCAGGCCGCGGGCATCAACCCGGAGATCATGCACCGCATCGCGGCGATGGGCTCGGCGGCCATGGACATCCTGCCGCACAACGGCGCGGTGATCACGCTGCTGGCCATCTGCGGGCTGACGCACCGCCAGTCCTACTTCGACCTGTTCGTGGTGGGCAGCCTGACGGCCTTCGCCGCCAGCATCCTGGTGCTGGGCCTGTACCTCACTGTGGGGGTGTTCTGACCATGGCACACCTGATCCGCCTGCTGTGGCTGGCCACGGCCCTGCTGGCCGGCAGCGCCCGCGCCCAGGCCCTGCCGGAGCTGCGCCTGCTGGCGGCCGAGCTGCCGCCCTACACCTACCAGGTGCCTTCGGCCTCGGTTTCGGCCGATCCCGGGCCCGGCCGTGGCGTGCTGCACGCGCTGGTGCAGGAGTTGGCCGGCCGTGTCGGCCACTCGGGCCGCATCGAGTACCTGCCGTGGTTCCGCGCCCAGGAGATCGCACGCCAGGGCCCGCGCGTGGGCATCCTGGCGCTCACACGTTCGCCCGAGCGCGAGCCGCATTACCGCTGGATGGTGGAACTCATGACCGACGACCTGGTGCTGGTGGGCTCGCCCGGCGTGGACGTGTCGGACCTCGCGCACGTCCGGGACCGGCCGGTCGGCGTGCTGGAGTTCTCCGGCGCCGAGGCGCTGGTGCGTTCGCTGGGCTTCGCCAAGGTCTCGCCGCAGCGCGAGGAATGGATGAACGCCAAGCGCATGAAGGACCGGCGCATCGACGCCTGGATCGCGCCACGCGCCATGGTCGTGCATGCCGTGCGCGAAGTGCGCGGCAACCTGGACGTGCTGCAGTTCGGCCAGGTGATCCGGCCCTCGCGGCTGTACCTGGCCACTTCGCCCGACGTTGCACAGGACGAGGCCGCCCAATGGGAGGCGGCCTGGGCTGCGATGCAGGCCGACGGCACGGCCGCGCGCATCGTGCGCGCGCAGCTGCAGGCCGAGGTGGACCCGGTCGAGGACCACAAGCGCCGCATCCGCGAAGAGCCGTTCAACTGAAGCGCGCCGCACCACAAGGAGACTGAGCATGCATGACCCGGTACAAGCTGCCGCCCCCGCGCAGCGGACCAAGATCGTGACGGCCGCGCAGGCCGTGCGCCTGATCCGCGACGGCGACACCGTCGCCACCGGCGGCTTCGTCGGCATCGGCTTCGCCGAGGAGATCGCCATCGCGCTGGAGGAGCCGTTCCTCGCCTCCGAGGACGAGCATCCCCAGGCCTACGGCAAGCCGCGCAACCTCACGCTGGTCTACGCGGCCGGACAGGGCGATGGCAAGCACAAGGGCCTGAACCACCTGGCGCACGAGGGCCTGGTCAAGCGCGTGATCGGCGGGCACTGGGGCCTGGTGCCGGGCCTGCAGCAGCTGGCCGTGTCCAACCGCATCGAGGCCTACAACCTGCCGCAGGGCGTGATCTCGCACCTGTTCCGCGACATCGCGGGCGGCAAGCCGGGGCATCTGTCCAGCGTGGGCCTGGGAACCTTCGTCGACCCGCGCCATGGCGGCGGCAAGCTCAACGAACGCACCACCCAGGACATCGTGCGGCTGATGCCGATCGACGGGCGCGACTACCTGTTCTACCAGGGCTTCCCGATCGACGTGGGCATCATCCGCGGCACCACCGCCGACCCGGACGGCAACATCACGATGGAGAAGGAGGCGCTGACACTGGAGGCGCTGGCCATCGCAATGGCCGTGCGCAACTCCGGCGGCACCGTGATCGTGCAGGTCGAGCGCCTGGCCGAGCGCCACGCGCTGCCGGCGCGCCAGGTGAAGATCCCCGGCGTGCTGGTGGACTGCGTGGTGGTGGCGCGGCCCGAGAACCACTGGCAGACCTTCGCCGAGCCCTACAGCCCGGCCTTCAGCGGCGAGCTGCGCGTGCCGCTGGCCGGCACCGCGCCCATGGCCATGGGGCCGCGCAAGACCATCGCCCGGCGCGCCGCCCTGGAGCTGCAGGCCAACAGCGTGGTGAACCTGGGCATCGGCATGCCCGAGGGCATCGCCGAGGTCGCGCACGAGGAGAAGGTGATCGACCTGTTGACGCTGACGGCCGAGCCGGGCGTGATCGGCGGCGTGCCGGCGGGCGGGCTCAACTTCGGCGCCGCCGTCAACACCCAGGCCATCATCGACCAGCCCTACCAGTTCGACTTCTACGACGGCGGCGGGCTGGACATCGCCTTCCTGGGCCTGGCCCAGGCCGACCGCGAAGGCAACCTGAACGTGAGCCGTTTCGGCCCCAAGCTGGCCGGGGCGGGCGGCTTCATCAACATCAGCCAGAACGCCAAGCAGGTGGTGTTCGTGGGCAGCTTCATGGCCGGCGGCACGAAGAAGTTCGTGCACCAGGTGGAGCACCGCACCTTCAGCGGCCGCATCGCCGTGGAACGCGGCCAGCGCGTGCTGTACGTGACGGAGCGCTGCGTGTTCCGGCTCTGCGCGCAGGGTCTGGAACTGGTGGAGATCGCCCCCGGCGTGGACCTGCAGCGCGACATCCTGGACTGCATGGACTTCGTGCCCGTCATGCACGCCCCGCCCGCGCCCATGGATGCGCGCATCTTCGCGCCGGCGCCCATGGGCCTGCGCGAGGGCATGCTGGGCCTGCCGCTGGAGCAGCGCTTCGCCTACGACGCGGACAAGAACCTGCTGTTCGTGAACTTCGAGGGCCACACCGTGCGCAGCTTGGCCGATGTGCAGGCCATCCGCGAGCAGGTGCTGCGCCGCGTGGCGCCGCTGGGCCGGCGCGTGGACGTGGTCGTCAACTACGACCATTCCGCGATCCTGCCCGACGTGCTGGACGCCTATTCGGAAATGGTGCGCGGCCTCGTGGACCAGCACTACGCGAGCGTGGCGCGCTACACCACGAGCGGCTTTCTGCGCATGAAGCTGGGCGATGCGCTCAAGCGGCGGGGCGTGGCGCCGCACATCGTCGAGAGCGCGGTGCAGGCGCGGACGGCGGTGGCGGGGCGGGGTTGACCGAAGCGGCGCAGGCCGCCGCAGGCAGGCCGCGCCGCCTCACTTGGTGCTGGATCGCTCGGTCGCGGCCTTCGTCGACCGGGCCGCTGTGACCATGGCGCGGCGACGCGTGGTTTCGGTATCGAGGATCAAGCGACCTTGCAGCCGCCCCTTCAGGCGCTTGACGCTGCTGGCCGCGTCCTGCATGTGCTCGACCATCCGCTGGCGCACGCGGTCGGCGTCCCGCGCCCGCGCGGCATGCAGGATCTCACGGTGGAACGCGGTGTTGCGCTCGCCGAACCTGCGCGATTCGGCCTGGGGCGTGCGGTTGCCGAACACCGTCAGTTCGCGCAGCATCTCGTTGATCAGCTCGCAGGTGAAGCGCAGGAAGGGATTGGGGTTGGCGGCGGCCAGCAGGTCGTGGAAGTTCATGTCGTCGCGCCGCTGGCTCACCAGGTCCTCGTGGCCCTGGTTCGGGTCGCAGCACGCGATGCTGTGCTCGAGCGCGTCGAAATCCGCTTCGGTCAGGTGCGGCACCGCGCCGGCCGCCAGCTCCGGCTCCAGGGCCATGCGCACCTTGTAGATGTCGTCGATCGAGACCTCCTTGAAGAAGAGGTAGTTCTGCATGAACTGCAGCGTGCGCGTGAGCGGAACCTCCGCGATCGTGCCGCCACCCGAAGGCCCGGTGGAGATCGTGATCAGGCCCTGCACCTCGAGCGACTTGAGCGCCTCGCGGATCGTCCCCTTGCTGACCTCGAACTGGACCTGCAGCTCGCTCTCGCGCGGCATGCGGTCCCCGGGCTTGAGGTTGCGGTCGGTGATCAAGCGCTTGATCTCCTCGGCGACCAGATCGGATCGCTTGAGCTGCTTGATCGCCAGGGTGGACGGTTGCCGTGATGCCATGGATGGATTGTCCGACATGTCAAGGGGCGCCATGCCCGGCCCCGCGGGGGTTCAAGGTGGTGCGGGGCGTGCACCGCGTTCGTGCGCATGCCATCCGCCTAGGGTTTGCACGCATCATATTTGTTCTATTTATACCTATAAATAGGACCATAGCGGTCCAGGCCGCTGGCATGCCTCGTGCGAAAGAGTCGAGGTCCCTTGAGCCCCATGAATGGAACCCCCATGCAACGTCGACGTTTCCTCTCCCTGCCCGCCCTGGGCGCCGTTCCTGCGGCGCTCGGCCTGTCGTCCACCGCCTGGGCGCAGGCCAAGGACCAGATCCAGCTCGGTTGCCCGGTGCCGATGTCCGGCCCGTTCGCGGCCAACGGCAAGTTCGCCGACCTGGGCATGCGCCTGGCCGTGGAGCAGTACGGCAAGGTGCTCGGCCGCCCCCTGGGCTACACGGTGCTGGACACCGAGGGCAAGCCCGCCACGGCGGTGCGCAAGGTGCAGGAGTCGGCCCAGCAGCAGGGCATCCGCTTCTTCGCCGGCGGCATCCTGTCGTCCGAGACCCTGGCCATGGGCAAGGAGGCAGAGAAGGCCGGCGGCGTCCTGATCACGACGGCGGGTGCGGACGAGATCACCGGCAAGGACTGCAACAGCGCGACCTTCCGCTGGTCGGTGCCGACCTTCGGTGCCATCGGCCAGACCGTGCGCCCGCTGATCGACCTGCTGCCCAAGGCCAAGCGCTGGTACACGATCACGCCGCAGTACGTCTTCGGCGACGGCCTGCTGTCGGCGGCCAAGGACATCTTCAAGGAGAAGGGCGTCGAGCACGTCGGCAACAGCTACCACTCGCTGAACGAGAAGGAGTTCAGCGGCTACCTGACCAACGCCATCGCGGCCAAGCCCGACGTGCTGCTGCTGCTGAACTTCGGCGCCCAGTCGTCGGACGCGCTGCGCCAGGCCATCAGCTTCGGCATGAACAAGCGCATGGCGATCCTGGTGGCCTGGGCCTCGGGCCTGGAACAGTTCGAAGCACTGGGCGCCGACACCTGCGACGGCATCTACTTCGGTGCCCAGTACTGGCACACGGTCGACTCCCCGCTCAACCGCGAACTGGTCAAGCGCACGGCCGACAAGTTCAAGTCCAGCCCGAACTACTCGCTGGCCGGCTCCTACGTCTGCACCCGCCTGCTCATCGAGGCCATCAACAAGGCGGGCTCCGTGGAGCAGAAGGCGGTGGTGGCCGCGCTCGAAGGCATGAAGTACCAGGGCCTGACCGGCGACGAAGAGGTGCGCAAGGGCGACCACCAGGTGATCAAGGACTACTACCTGCTCAAGGGCAAGGCCAAGGCCAAGATGGCCAACAAGGACGACTTCGTGGACGTCCTGAGTTCCGGCAAGTCCTTCCTGCCCGTGAACCAGACGGGCTGCACGCTGGGCTGACCGCCCCACCTCCCGCCACGCAGGCCACTGCCGCCGCGCCGACCTGTCGGGGCGACCCGGCGGTCTGCGCCCGTCGTCCACGCGCTTTCGTGAACCCACCCGTATGAGCATCTATCTCTTGCAGACGATCAACGGCATCGGCATCGGCATGCTGTATTTCCTGCTGGCCGTCGGTCTGTCCATCGTCTTCGGCCTGCTGCGCTTCGTGAACTTCGCGCACGGGGCCTTCTACCTGCTGGGCGCCTACTTCTGCTTCCAGCTGACGCGCTGGGGCGTCAGCTTCTGGGCGGCCCTGGTGCTGGCACCGCTGGCCGTGGGCGCGCTGGGCTGGTTCACAGAGAAGCTGGTGCTGCGCCACGTCTACGCCAAGGCCCATGAGTTCCACATCCTCGTCACGGTGGGCATCGCGCTGGTGGTGCAGGAGCTCGTGATCCTGCAATGGGGGCCGCTGGGCGACAGCGTGGCCGTCCCCGAGCTGCTCGACGGCGTCGTGATCTGGGGCAGCTTCATCTACCCCAAGTACCGCCTGTTCGTGATCGGGTTCACGGCCGCGCTGGCGGTGCTGCTGTGGTGGGTGCTGGAGGGCACGCGGCTGGGCAGCGCCGTGCGCGCGGGCAGCGAATCGACCGAGATGGTCTCGCTGCTCGGCCTGAACGTCTACCGCATCTTCAGCCTGGTGTTCGCGCTGGGCGCGGCCACCGCGGCGCTGGCCGGCGTGCTGGCCGCGCCGATCCGCGGCGCCGAGCCGTTCATGGGCATCGAGGCGCTGGGCGTGGCCTTCGTGATCGTGGTGGTCGGCGGCATGGGCAGCTTCTCGGGTGCGCTGGTGGGCGGCCTGCTCATCGGGATCATCCAGAGCCTCATGAGCACGGTCTGGCCCGAGGGCGCCCGGCTCATGATCTACGTGGCCATGGCCGCGGTTCTCCTGCTCCGTCCCCACGGCCTGCTGGGCCGTCCTGCCTGAACACCATGAGCAAGCATTCCCACACCCTCCTGGCGCTGGCCATCGTGCTGGCCATGCCATTGACCATGCAGTCGGGCCTGCTGGCCAGCGAAGTGCTGATCTTCGCGCTGGCCGCCATGGGCTGCAATCTGCTGCTCGGCTACACCGGGCTGCTTTCGTTCGGCCAAGGCATCTTCTTCGGCCTGGGCAGCTACTGCATCGGCATCCTGCTGACCCGCTGGCAGCTGCCCATGCCGCTGGCCCTGCTGGCCGCCGTGGCCATCGGCGCGGCCGGTGCGGCCATCGTCGGCTGGGTCTCGATCCGCCAGCGCGGCACCTACTTCGTCATGCTGACGCTGGCGTTCTCGCAGATGTTCTACTTCGTCGCCTACTCGGCGACGGACCTGACCGGGGGCGACAACGGTCTGCTCGACATCCCGCGTCCGCCGCTGCAGGTGGGCGACACGGTGCTGTGGTCGCTGGCCACGCCCTGGCACTACTACGCCTTCGTCGCGGCGCTGTTCCTGCTGTCGTTCTGGCTGCTGCGCCGCATCTGCGATTCGGTGTTCGGCCGCACCCTGCTGGCCGTGCGCGACAACGAGGAGCGTGCCGGCGCAGTGGGCTACAACCTGCGCCTGCTCAAACTGCAGGCCTTCGTGATCTCCGGCGCCGTCACCGGCCTGGCCAGCGCGCTGCAGGCCATGATGACGGGCATCGCGCCGCTGTCGAACGCCGAGTTCCACACCAGCGAGATGATCCTCGTCATGGCCGTCATCGGCGGCAAGGGCAACCTGCTGGCCTCGGTGCTCGGCGCGGCCTTCTACGTGCTGCTCGGCGACTGGCTGTCCACGCTGTGGCCGCGCTGGTTGCTGCTGCTGGGCGTGGTGCTGATGGTCGTGAGCCTGGGCATGCAGCGCGGCCTGTGGGGCTTGCTGGAGGACGGCTGGGCGCTGGTGCGACCGAAGAAGGGCGACGCGGCCGCCGCTGCCGCAACGCGCGCCGAAGGAGGCCGCGCATGACCAGCGCCGCAGCACCCATCCTGCTGGAAGCCAGGGGCGTCCAGAAGCACTACGGCAAGTTCGTGGCCCTGGGCGGTGTGGATCTGCAGGTCCGGGCCAACACCGTCCATTCGGTGATCGGTCCGAACGGCGCGGGCAAGACCACGCTGTTCCACATGCTCACCGGCAACAAGACGGTGAGCGGCGGCAAGATCGTCTTCGACGGCCACGACGTGACCCACGAGCCGGACCACCGGCGCGTGCGGCGCGGCATGGCACGCTCGTTCCAGGTCACCAGCCTGTTCCCCACGCTGACCGTGCGGGAGAACCTGCGGCTGGCCGCGCAGGGCGTCGCGCCGGCGGGCGCGCACGACCCCTGGCATCCGCCGTTCGGCCGCCGTGCCCGCGCCGAGGTCGTCCACGGCGTGCTGAAGCGGCTCGGCCTGGAGCGCTTGAGCGACACGCCATCCAGCAACCTCTCGCACGGCCAGCAGCGCCGCCTGGAAGTCGGCATGGCGCTGGCCGCCAGGCCCAAGGCCATCTTCCTGGACGAGCCGACCTCCGGCATGGGCATCGACGACCTGGACGAGATGAAGGACCTGATCCAGGGACTCAAAGAAGAGCACACAGTGGTCCTGATCGAGCACAACATGAACATCGTCATGAACATCTCCGACACCATCACGGTGATGCAGCAAGGGCGTGTGATCGCCGAGGGCAAGCCGGACGAGATCCGGAGCAATGCGCTGGTGCGCGCGGCCTACCTCGGAAACATGATCACCGGGGGCAAGGCATGACCGCGCGCATCGGTTCGCAGCGCCCGCGCCACCCGCTGCTCGCCGTCGACGCTGTCCACGCCCACTACGGCAAGAGCCACGTGCTGCAGGGCGTGTCCTTGCAGGTGGCCGATGGCGAGCTGGTCACGCTGCTGGGCCGCAATGGCGCTGGCAAGACGACGACGCTCAAGACCATCGCCGGCGTCATGCCGCCCAGTCAGGGCCGGGTGCGCTTCGGCGACGAAGAGCTCAGCCGGCTGGCGACCCACCAGGTCGCCAAGCGGGGCATCTGCCTGGTGCCCGAGCACCGCGGGGTGTTCAAGCTGCTGACGGTCGAGGAGAACCTGCTGCTCGGCCAGCGCAAGAACTCGCCGTGGCAGCTGGCCGACGTGTACCGCATCTTCCCGCGGCTCAAGGAGCGCCGCAACAACGGCGGAGGGCAGCTGTCCGGCGGCGAGCAGAAGATGCTCGCCATCGGCCGCGCGCTCATGAACGCGCCGCGCCTGTTGATGCTGGACGAGCCCGTGGAGGGCCTGGCGCCGGTCATCGTCGAGGAGATCGTGGCGCAGCTCAAGGTCATCCGGGCCGCCGGCGTGGCGATCCTGCTGGTCGAACAGAACCTGGAGGTCTGCACGCAGCTGGCCGACCGCCACTACATCATCGAACAGGGCGCGATCGTGCACGAAGCGACGAACGCCGCGTTCCTGGCCGACGACGAGGTCAAGGACCGCTACCTCGGGGTGGGGATCCTGTGACCGCGCAACACGCAAGCAACCATGCCGCGGCCGGCCTGCGCGAACGCAGCCCGGGCGAAGCGGCCCAAGGAGAGAAGACAGCCATGCAGGTGACAACCAGCGTCGAAGGACGCGCCCGGGAAATGCGGGTGGACGGAAGGCGCCTGTGGGCGTCGCTGATGGACCTGGCCGCGATCGGTGCCACGCCCAAGGGCGGAGTCTGCCGCCTGGCGCTCACGGACCTGGACCGCCAGGGGCGCGATTTGTTCGTGCGCTGGGCCGAGCAGGCCGGCTGCAGCGTGCGGGTCGACGGCATCGGCAACATCTTCGCGCGCCGCGCCGGCACCGACCCCGACCGCCCGGCCGTGATGACCGGCAGCCACATCGACACACAGCCGACCGGTGGCAAGTTCGACGGCAACTACGGCGTGCTGGCCGGCCTGGAGGTGATCCGCACGCTGAACGCGGCCAGGGTGCAGACGCGCGCCCCGATCGAGGTGGCGGTCTGGACCAACGAGGAAGGCTCCCGGTTCACGCCCGTGATGATGGGATCGGGCGTGCACGCGGGCGCGTTCACGCTGGCGCATGCGCTGGCCCAGACCGATGCCGAAGGCGTGTCCGTCCAGCAGGCCCTGCAGGCCATCGGCTACGCCGGCCAGGCGCCCACGGGAGCGGCCGGCACGGTGGGCGCGTACTTCGAGGCGCACATCGAGCAGGGGCCGGTGCTGGAGAACCATGGCAAGGTCGTGGGTGTCGTGACCGCCGCCCTGGGCCAGCGCTGGTACAACGTCCGGCTGACCGGCATGGAGGCCCACGCAGGCCCCACGCCCATGGAGTTGCGCAAGGACGCCCTGCTGGTCGCCGCCCGGCTCGTCGCCGAGGTGAACCGCATCGCCACCGTGCGCGCACCGCACGGCCGCGGCACGGTCGGATCGCTGCAGGTGTTCCCGAACTCGCGCAACGTGATCCCAGGCCAGGTGACGATGAGCGTGGACCTGCGCGCGCCGGACGATGTCCAGCTGTTGGCCATGGACCAGGACCTGCGCGCGGTCTGCGAGCGCTTTGCGCAGCAGAGCGGCATCGCCATCGACATCGAGCAGGTGGTCAGCTTCCCGCCGCAGCCCTTCGCACCACCCCTGGTGGAATCCATCCGCGCGCACGCGACCGACCTGGGCTACAGCGCCATGGACGTGGTCAGCGGCGCCGGCCACGACGCCGTGTACCTGGCGCGCGTAGCGCCCACGGCGATGATCTTCGTGCCCTGCGCCGACGGCATCAGCCACAACGAAATCGAATCCGCGGAGCCCGAACACCTCGAGGCCGGCTGCAATGTGCTGCTGCGGGCCATGCTCGCCGCAGCGGAAATCCAGGCATGAAGATCCTCATCGCGCGCTTCAACCACGAGACCAACACCTTCTCGCCGGTGCCGACGCCGCTGGCCGCGTTCGCGCCCACCTTCGGGCCGCAGGCCTACGCTGCCAACAAGGGCATGCGCACGGCCATGGCCGCGTTCATCGATGCGGTCGAGGCGATCGGCGCCACACCGGTGACGCCAGTGTCGGCAACAGCCAACCCCAGCGGTCCGGTGCATGCGGCCGCTTACGAGGAAGTGACCCGGCGCATCCTGGACGCGGTGCCCGGCTGCGACGCCATCCTGCTGGACCTGCACGGCGCCATGGTGGCCGAGAACGCGCCCGACGGCGAGGGCGCGCTGCTCGAGCGCGTGCGCGCGGCCGCGCCCGGCGTGCCCATCGGCGTGGCGCTGGACCTGCACGGCAACCTCACCGAGCGCATGGTGCGCAACGCGGACGTGATGGTGGGCTTCAAGACCTACCCCCACATCGACATGTACGAAACGGGCGAGCATGCTGGCCGACTGCTGCTGGAGATGCTCCACGGCCAGGCGCGCTACAAGGTGGTGTGGAAGCAGTTGCCGCTGATGAGTCATACGCTGCGCAGCACCACGCTGGGCGGCGCGATGCAGAGCGCGGTGAACGCGGCCAGGGACCTGGAACGCGCCGGCATGCCGGCCGTGACGGTGTTCAGCGGCTTTGCATTGGCCGACATCGCAGCGCCTTGCATGTCCGTCGTGGCGACCGTGCGGCAGCAGGAGGCCACCGCCGGCCAACGCGCCGTCGATGCCCTGGCCGACGGCATCTGGCAGCAGCGCGAGGCCTACCGCTACGACAGCGAAGCGCTGGCCGACTCGCTGGCGCGCGCCAAGGCGATGGCCGAAGGGCAGGACAAGCCCATCCTGCTGCTCGACCACGGCGACAACTGCATGTCCGGCGGCACCTGCGACACGATGGACGTGCTGCAGGAGGCACTCGCCCAGGGCCTGACCGGCATCGCGGTCGGCCCCGTCTGCGATCCGCAGGCGGTGGCCGAGCTCGTCGCCGCCGGCGTGGGCGCCGAGATCGAGGTCGCGCTGGGGAACAAGGTGCCGCTGGAGCACATTGGCCGCCAGGCCAGGCCGTTGATGCTGCGCGGCACCGTGCGTGCCGTGAGCGACGGCTGGTACACGGTGACCGGCCCGATCTACCGCGGCCAGCGCTTCCACATGGGCCGCTCGGTGCAACTGGACATCGGCACGGCCCAGATCGTCGTGACCGAGCAGACGCAGGAGCCGTGGGACCTGGCGGTGTTCACCTGCGTCGGCATCGATCCCACGCAGGCCCGCTACGTGCTGCTCAAGTCCCGCATGTACTGCCGGCCGGTGTTCGTGCCGCTGTCCGGCGGTCTGGTCGAGTGCGACAGCGCAGGGGTCACCACGGCGGACTTCGGGCGCTTTCCGTACGCCAACATTCAGCGACCGGTGTTTCCATTCGATCCGCTCTGACGCAGGGCGGTGGCGCCTGGCGCGCCGCTGCCTGACGTCAACGTGGCGCTGGTCAGGCCCTGCGCATCTGATGGAGCTTAGGGAACCGCTTATTCAGGAGACTCGGCGCGGCATGCATGTCCTCAACTTCCCGCGACTTCAAGACCGTGCCGCAACGAGGAATCGGAGAGACCTGCGCTGCCCCGAGGAGCCAGCAATCACATAGCAACGATTCGACACCGCTGGAATGACAAAGCCCGCTCAAGGCGGGCTTTGTCAGTGCTTTTCAGCACTCTGTGTTGGTTGCGCGAGAAGGATTTGAACCTCCGACCTTTGGGTTATGAGCCCAACGAGCTACCAGACTGCTCCATCGCGCGGCAAGACAGCAAGTATAGCGTATTTTTACGCCTTCGTCTCTTCCGTGGAAGAAACTTCTTCAGAAACTTCCGGGCGGTCCACGAGTTCGACCAGCGCCATGGGCGCGTTGTCGCCAACGCGGAAACCCATCTTCAGGATGCGCGTGTAGCCACCGGG
This sequence comes from Pseudorhodoferax aquiterrae, assembly GCF_014652235.1. Lineage (GTDB taxonomy): Bacteria > Pseudomonadota > Gammaproteobacteria > Burkholderiales > Burkholderiaceae_C > Pseudorhodoferax > Pseudorhodoferax aquiterrae. The sequence goes on along the minus strand of NZ_BMYK01000004.1, from coordinate 270,424 downwards.
ACGTGCCTTGAAGCGCGGGCCCAGGTCGTTGAACAGCTTGACCACGCTGTCGCGGTTGCGCAGGCGGTCGAAGGCCAGGCGGCGGTTCGCCACCGTGGGTTCCTTAGCCAGCGTGATCATGGGCTCGACGACGCGGCGCAGTTCCTTGGCCTTGGGCAAGGTGGTCTTGATGACTTCGTGCTCGATGAGCGAGTTCATCATGTTGCGCAGCATCGCGAGACGGTGCTCGCTCGTGCGGTTCAGTTTACGGAGGCCGTGTCCGTGACGCATGGTGATTTCCTTTCGTTATCGATCAGGGCGGCCGTACCAGGTACCGCCCGTTCACCAGGTTGAGGGGGAGGAATTATCGCTTGTCCAGACCTGCGGGCGGCCAGCTTTCCAGCTTCATGCCCAGGGTCAGGCCACGCGAGGCCAGCACTTCCTTGATTTCGTTCAAGGACTTGCGGCCCAGGTTCGGCGTCTTCAGCAGCTCGTTTTCAGTGCGCTGGATCAGATCGCCGATGTAGTAGATGTTCTCGGCCTTCAGGCAGTTGGCCGAACGCACGGTCAGTTCGAGTTCGTCGACGGGGCGCAGTAGGATCGGATCGAACTGCGCATTGCCGCGGGGTGCCGGTGCATCGAATGCCGCCAGCTCGCTGCCTTCTAGCTGTGCGAACACGGCCAGTTGCTCGACCAGGATCTTGGCCGAGGCGCGCACGGCGTCTTCGGCGGTGATGGCACCGTTGGTCTCGATCTCGACGACCAGCTTGTCCAAGTCCGTGCGCTGCTCGACGCGGGCGCTTTCGACCGTGTAGCTCACGCGCTTGACGGGCGAGAACGATGCGTCCAGCACAATGCGGCCGATCGACTTGGTCTGCTCGTCGCCATGGCGGCGCATGCTGCCGGGCACGTAGCCACGGCCCTTCTCGACCTTGATCTGCATGTCCAGCTTGCCGCCTTGCGACAGCGTGGCGATGACATGCTCCGGATTGATGATCTCGACGTCGTGGGGCGTCTGGATGTCGGCGGCCGTGACGACGCCGTCGCCGTCCTTGCGCAGGCTCAGCGTGACCTCGTCGCGGTTGTGCAGCTTGAACACCACGCCCTTCAGGTTCAGCAGGATGTTGACCACATCCTCCTGGACACCGTCGATGGACGAGTACTCGTGCAGCACGCCGGCGATCGTGACTTCGGTTGCCGAATAGCCCACCATCGAGGACAGCAGGACTCGGCGCAGCGCGTTGCCCAGCGTGTGACCGTAGCCGCGCTCGAACGGCTCCAAAGCAACTTTGGCCCGGTTCGGGCCAAGTTGCTCCACATTGATGGCTTTGGGTTTCAGCAGATTGGTTTGCATGCAGCTTCCTCTCAATACCCCCAGCTCGTTACACCGGTAAGGCTGGTGAAGTGCCTAGGCCCGCGTGCGTGCGGGCCCAGGAATGAATCGCTTGGTGCGTCGCGCCGATCAGCGCGAATACAGTTCGACGATCAGCGATTCGTTGATGTCGGCGCCGAACTCATCGCGGTCCGGCGTCTTCTTGAAGGTGCCTTCGGCCTTGTCCACGCTGACTTCCACCCAGGCCGGGATACCGACTTGCTGGGCCAGTTGCAGCGCTTCGACGATGCGGTTCTGCTTCTTGGACTTCTCGCGCACGGCCACCACGTCGCCGACCTTGACCATGTAGGAGGCGATGTTCACGCTCTTGCCGTTCACGGTGATGGCCTTGTGCGAGACCAGCTGGCGCGCTTCGGCGCGCGTGGAGCCGAAGCCCATGCGGTAGACCACGTTGTCCAGGCGCGATTCCAGCAGCGTGAGCAGGTTGGCGCCGGTGTTGCCACGGCGGCGGTCGGCTTCCTCGAAGTAGCGGCGGAACTGCTTCTCGAGCACGCCGTACATGCGCTTGACCTTCTGCTTCTCGCGCAGCTGCAGGCCGTAGTCGCTGGTGCGCGAACCCGAGGTGCGGCCGTGCTGGCCAGGCTTGGAGTCGAACTTGGCCTTGTCGCTGATCGAGCGGCGGGCGCTCTTCAGGAACAGGTCGGTGCCTTCGCGGCGGGAGAGTTTGGCCTTGGGGCCGAGATAGCGTGCCACTTGGTGTGTCCTTTGAATCAACTGCTGCCGCGGCATGCGGCAGGAGCCGTCGGTCAGATGCCGACGGCGGTGGGCTTATGAGAGAAGCGAGAAACGCTCAGATGCGGCGGCGCTTTTGCGGGCGGCAGCCGTTGTGCGGGACAGGCGTCACGTCGGAGATCGACGTGATGCGGATGCCCAGGGCGCCCAGTGCACGCACCGAGGACTCGCGGCCGGGGCCGGGGCCCTTGATCTCGACGTCCAGGTTCTTGATGCCCTGCTCCATGGCCGCACGGCCAGCCACTTCGGACGCCACCTGGGCAGCGAAGGGCGTGGACTTGCGCGAGCCCTTGAAGCCTTGACCACCGGACGATGCCCACGACAGGGCGTTGCCCTGGCGGTCGGTGATCGTGATGATGGTGTTGTTGAAGGAAGCGTGCACGTGCGCAACACCGTCGGAGACGTTCTTGCGGACCTTCTTGCGCACGCGCTGGGCGGCGTTGTTCGACGGTTGCTTAGCCATGGTGATCTCTCAATCTCTTTACTTCTTCAGGGCCTGGGCGGCCTTGCGCGGACCCTTGCGGGTGCGGGCGTTGGTGCGCGTGCGCTGACCGCGCATCGGCAGGCCGCGGCGATGACGGAAACCGCGGTAGCAGCCGATGTCCATCAGGCGCTTGATGTTCATCGTGGTCTCGCGGCGCAGGTCACCTTCGATCGTGAACTGGGCGATCTGGTCGCGGATCTTTTCCAGGTCGCCGTCCGTCAGATCCTTGACCTTCTTGGCGAAGTCGATGCCGCAAGCGACGCAGATCTTGCGTGCGCGGGTGCGGCCGATGCCATAAATCGCGGTCAGGCCGATCTCAGCGTGCTGATGCGGCGGAATGTTGATACCAGCAATACGTGCCATAACGTCCTCTTAAATCCTGCTCAGCCTTGGCGCTGCTTGTGACGCGGATCGGTGCAGATCACGCGGACCACGCCGTTGCGGCGGATGATCTTGCAGTTGCGGCAGATTTTCTTGACCGAAGCCGAAACTCTCATAACTCTCTCCTAAAACTGTTTGCCCTTGCCAACCCATTGGTGCGGAACCTCTTCCGCACTCGCGACAGGTCGTAAGGCGTCAATTCGACCGTCACCTTGCCACCGCAGTCGGGGCGGACGCGTGTCCGACCCTTCCCGGTGAAATCCTTCTTCAACCGCCCTTGAAGTTCGCCTTCTTGAGCAGGGACTCGTACTGCTGCGACATCATGTAGTTCTGCACCTGGGCCATGAAGTCCATGGTGACGACCACGATGATCAGCAGCGACGTGCCTCCGAAGTAGAACGGAACGTTGTACTTCAGGATCAGGAACTCCGGCAGCAGGCAGACGAAGGTGATGTAGATGGCACCGGCCAACGTCAGTCGCAGCAGGATCTTGTCGATGTAGCGTGCGGTCTGCTCGCCCGGACGGATGCCCGGAATAAACGCGCCGCTCTTCTTCAGGTTGTCTGCCGTCTCACGGCTGTTGAACACCAGCGCCGTGTAGAAGAAGCAGAAGAACACGATCGCCGCGGCGTAGAACATCACGTAGACCGGCTGGCCGGGGCTCAGCGTCGCGGCGGCATCGCGCAGCAGACGGGAGAACCAGCTCTCGCCACCCGAGCTCATCCAGCCCACCACCGTCGCCGGCAGCAGGATGATGGACGAGGCGAAGATGGGCGGGATCACACCGGCCATGTTCAGCTTCAGGGGCAGGTGGGACGATTGCCCGCCGTACACCTTGTTGCCGACCTGGCGCCGCGCATAGTTCACGAGGATCTTGCGCTGACCACGTTCCACGAACACCACGAAGTAGGTGACCAGGGCCACGACGACCACGATGATCAGCGCCACGATGATGCTCATCGCACCCGTGCGCACCAGCTCCAGCAGGCCGCCGATGGAACTCGGCAGACCGGCCGCGATGCCGGCGAAGATCAGGATCGAGATGCCGTTGCCCAGACCACGCTCGGTGATCTGCTCACCCAGCCACATCAGGAACATCGTGCCCGCCGTCAGGCTCACGACCGCCGTCATGCGGAAGCCGAAGCCGGGCGAGATCACCAGGCCAGCCGAGCTTTCCAGCGCGATCGCGATCGACAGCGACTGGAACAGCGCCAGCGCCAGCGTGCCATAACGCGTGAACTGCGTGATCTTGCGACGACCGGCCTCGCCTTCCTTCTTCAACTGCTCGAAGGTCGGCACGACGTAGGTCGCCAGCTGCATGATGATCGACGCCGAGATGTACGGCATGATCCCCAACGCGAACACGGTGAAGCGCGACAGCGCTCCGCCCGAGAACATGTTGAACAGGTTCAGGATGCCGCCTTGCTGGCCGCTGAACAACTGACGCAGCTGATCTGGGTTGATGCCCGGCACCGGGATGTGCGCCCCGATGCGGTAGACAACCAGCGCCAGCAGCAAGAAGACCAGCCGGCGACGCAGGTCGCCGAACTTGCCCGTCTTTGCGATGTTTGCCGAACTAGTGGCCACCAGGCAGATCCTCGTTCACGACCTGTGGATCAGGCCAGGCTGCCGCCGGCTGCTTCGATCGCAGCCTTGGCAGATGCGGTGGCGCCGATGCCGGTCAGCTTCACGGCCAGCGTCAGCTTGCCCGTGTTGATGACCTTGACGACCTTGGCCTGCTCGGCGATCAGGCCGGCTTGCTTGAGCGTCAGCACGTCGACTTCGCCCGCGCCCAGCTTCTCCAGCGCAGCGAGGGTGACCTCGGCGTTGAATTGCAGCAGGTGCGACTTGAAGCCACGCTTGGGCAGGCGACGGTGCATGGGCATTTGACCGCCCTCGAAGCCGACCTTGTGGTAGCCACCAGCGCGCGACTTCTGGCCCTTGTGACCGCGGCCCGCGGTCTTGCCCAGGCCGGAGCCGATGCCGCGGCCGACACGGCGCTTGGCATGCTTGGCGCCAGCGGCGGGTTGGATGCTGTTGAGTTCCATCGTCGTTCCTCTTACAGGACCTTCACCAGGTAGGCGATCTTGTTGATCATGCCGCGCACCTCGGGGGAGTCCTTCAGTTCGCTCACGCTGTTGAGCTTGCGCAGGCCCAGGCCGCGCACGGTGGCACGGTGGGATTCCTTGGTGCCAATGGGGCTGCGCACCAGCTGCACCTTCACGGTTTGTTGGGTAGACATGTCTGTTCCCTCGCTCAGCCGAAGATCTCTTCGACCGTCTTGCCACGCTTGGCGGCCACTTCACCCGGCGTGGTGGAGTTGCGCAGCGCGTCCAGCGTTGCACGCACCATGTTGTACGGGTTGGACGAGCCATGGCTCTTGGCCACGACGTCGGTGATGCCCAGCACTTCGAACACGGCGCGCATCGGGCCGCCGGCGATGATGCCGGTACCCTTGGGGGCCGGGCTCATCATGACGCGGGCGGCGCCATGGTGGCCGTGCACCGTGTGGAACACGGTACCGTTCTTCAGCGTGACCTTGAGCATGTTGCGACGGGCTTCGTCCATCGCCTTTTGCACGGCTGCAGGCACTTCCTTGGACTTGCCCTTGCCCATACCGACGCGGCCGTCACCGTCGCCGACCACGGTCAGTGCGGCGAAACCGAGGATACGGCCGCCCTTCACCACCTTGGTCACGCGGTTGACCGCGATCATCTTCTCGCGCAGGCCGTCCTCAGGCCCTTCAGCCTTGCCCTGCATCTTCCCTTGCATTCTTGCCATGATGGATTCCGATCTCTTTAGAACTGCAAGCCGGCTTCACGGGCGGCGTCGGCCAAGGCCTTGACGCGGCCGTGGTAGGCGAAGCCGGAGCGGTCGAAGGCGACCTTCTCGACGCCGGCGGCCTTGGCCTTCTCGGCGATGCGCTTGCCGATCACCGTGGCAGCGGCGGCATTGCCGCCCTTGCCCGAGGCGCCCAGTTCCTTGCGCACGTCGGCTTCCAGCGTGGAAGCGGAGGCCAGCACCTTGGCACCGTCGCCGGAGATGACGCTGGCGTAGATGTGCAGGTTGGTACGGTTCACGGTCAGGCGTGCAACGCCTTGCGTGGCGATCCGGATACGGGTCTGACGCGCGCGGCGCAGACGTTGTTCTTTCTTGGTCAACATCATGCTGCCCCTTACTTCTTCTTCGTTTCCTTGATCGTGACCTTCTCGTCCGCGTAGCGGATGCCCTTGCCCTTGTAGGGCTCGGGCGGACGGATGGCACGAATCTCGGCGGCGATCTGGCCGACGCGCTGGCGGTCGGCACCCTTGATCACGATTTCCGTGGGAGCGGGCGTGGCCACCGTGATGCCGGCGGGCATGTCCACATTGACGGGGTGCGAATAGCCGACGGCCAGGTTCAGCTTGGCGCCCTGTGCGGTGGCCTTGTAGCCCACGCCGATCAGGGTCAGCTTTTTCTCGAAGCCCTTGCTGACGCCGACCACCATGTTGTTCACCAGCTGGCGCATGGTGCCGCTCATGGCATTGGCTTCGCGCGATTCGTCGATGGGCGTGAAGCTCAGCTTGCCGCCTTCGCTCTTGACCGTGACCAGACGGTTCTGGGCCAGCGACAGCTGACCGCCCGAACCCTTGACGCTGATCTGGTCGTCCTTGACCGCCACGTCCACGCCCGCAGGAATGGACACCGGCGCTTTACCTACTCGAGACATTTGCTCTTTCTCCTGCTGCCGGTTTTAGGCGACGTAGCAAAGGACTTCGCCACCCACACCGGATGCGCGCGCCTTGCGGTCGGTCATGACGCCCTTGGGCGTCGTCACGATGGCCACGCCCAGGCCGTTCTGGACCTGGGGAATGGCGTCGCGGCCCTTGTAGACGCGCAGGCCGGGACGGCTCACGCGCTCGATGCGCTCGATCACCGGACGGCCGGCGTAGTACTTCAGCGCGATTTCCAGCTCGGACTTGTTGCCGTCCTGGACGACGCGGAAACCGTCGATGTAGCCCTCGTCCTTCAGGACCTGGGCGATGGCGATCTTCACTTTGGAAGAAGGCAGCGACACCGTGGTCTTGGACACCATCTGCGCGTTGCGGATGCGGGTCAGCAGGTCGGCGATCGGATCACTCATGCTCATTTCGAAACTCCTGCCTGCTTACCAGCTGGCCTTGGTCACGCCGGGGATGTCGCCCGCGAAAGCCATTTCGCGGATCTTGGCGCGGCCGAGACCGAATTGACGGAAGGTGCCACGCGGACGGCCCGTGATTTCGCAGCGGTTGCGCTGGCGCGTGGGGTTGGCGTTGCGCGGCAGCTTCTGCAGCGCCAGACGGGCGGCGTCGCGCTCTTCTTCGCTGTGCTTGGCGCTGTTGGCGATGCCCTTCAGCTCGGCATGCTTGGCTGCGAACTTGGCAACCAGACGTTCCCGCTTCAGTTCGCGTTCGATCAAAGCTTTTTTGGCCATGGATCTGTCCTCAGTTCTTGAACGGGAATTTGAAGCCGGCGAGCAGTGCCTTGCACTCTTCGTCGGTCTTGGCCGTCGTGGTGATGCTGATGTTCAGGCCGCGCAGGGCGTCGACCTTGTCGTACTCGATCTCGGGGAAGATGATCTGTTCCTTGACCCCGATGTTGTAGTTGCCGCGGCCATCGAAGGCACGGCCGCTGATACCGCGGAAGTCGCGCACGCGCGGCAGGGCCACGGTGACGAAGCGGTCCAGGAATTCGTACATCTTCACGCCACGCAGCGTGACCATGCAGCCGATGGCCTGGCCTTCACGGATCTTGAAGCCGGCGATGGCCTTCTTGGCCTTGGTCACGACGGGCTTCTGGCCGGCGATCTTGGTCAGGTCGCCAACGGCGTTGTCCATGATCTTCTTGTCGGCGACGGCCTCGCTCACGCCCATGTTCAGCGTGATCTTGGTCAGGCGCGGGACCTGCATCGGCGACTTGTAGCCGAACTTGGCGGTCAGCTCGGGAGCGATCTTGTCGCGGTACTGTTCTTGCAGTCGTGCCATGGTCATGCCACCTTGATTTCTTCGCCGCTGGACTTGAACACGCGGGTGCGCGTCTTGCCATCTGCGGACAGCTTGATGCCCACGCGGTCGGCCTTGCCGGTGGCGGCGTTGAAGATCGCCACGTTGGATTGGTGGATGGGCATGCCCTTTTCCACGATGCCGCCGGTGGTGCCCTTCATGGGGTTCGGCTTCACATGCTTCTTGACGAGGTTGATGCCCTCGACCACCAGATGCGAATCGTCCGAACGCAGCAGCACCTTGCCGCGCTTGCCCTTGTCGCGCCCGGTCAGCACGATCACTTCGTCGCCCTTGCGAATCTTGTTCATGGCGTCCTCTTACAGAACTTCGGGGGCCAGGGACACGATCTTCATGAACTTCTCGGTGCGCAGTTCGCGCGTCACGGGTCCGAAGATGCGGGTGCCGATGGGCTCCAGCTTGTTGTTGAGCAGCACGGCGGCATTGCCGTCGAACTTGACGAGCGAGCCGTCGCCGCGGCGGATGCCCTTGGCGGTGCGCACCACGACGGCGCTGTAGATCTCGCCCTTCTTGACGCGACCGCGCGGCGCAGCTTCCTTGACGCTCACCTTGATGATGTCGCCGACACTGGCGTAGCGACGCTTGGAGCCGCCCAGCACCTTGATGCACAGGACGGACTTCGCACCCGTGTTGTCGGCCACGTCCAGCCGGGATTCAGTTTGGATCATTTAGCTTATTCCCAACTTGTACCGGGAGGGCCGCGGCACCGGGACAACCCCGAACCTGCAACCCGCCTGGTCAGTCTTGGGCCCGTCGCTCACACCCCGAACCACTCGGAGCGCTCACGTTTGGGCAAGAAACTTCATCGCCTTTTAGGGGCGAAGCCCGCGATTATGTTCGCGCTTGAAAAGCGTGTCAAGTAGCTAACACGTGAGACACGTCAGGGCGCCGTGGCGGGCAGATAGGACTGGGCCAGGGCCTGGAAGGATTCGGGCTCGGGGGCGGGGCAGCCCTCCTCGCGCAAGATCTCCGCCACCGGCCGCGCCAGTGCGGCCGCTTGGCGTGCATCCAGGAACAGCAGACGCACGCGCCGGGCCAACACGTCCTCGACCGTGCGTGCATATTCATGGCGCGCGGCGAAGCGCACCATGGCCTCGCTGACGCCGGAGCCGAGCATGCGCTCACTTCCTGGCGTGGCGGCCACGGCTGCCCAGTCGCTGCCATAGCCTTGCGCGCCCTGCGGCGCGCTCATGGCGGGCCGGTCCTGCGGCAACCGGTCGTCCGCGCCCACCAGGCGCAGCCGCTGGGTGCGGCACGGCGCTTCGCCGGGCAGCAGCCGGCGTGCGTAGCATTGCTGCAACACGTCTTCGGCCATGGCGCGGTAGGTGGTCCATTTGCCGCCGGTCACGGTGACGAGGCCGCTGGCGCTGACCTGCACCGTGTGCTCGCGGCTGATCTTTTTGGTGGCGGCGTCCTCGCCCGAGGGCTTGACCAGCGGGCGCAGGCCGACCCAGCAGCTCAGGATGTCGCCGCGCGTGGGCGGGCGGGCCAGGTAGCGGGCCGATTCGCGCAGGATGAAGTCCAGCTCCTCGGCGAACGGGCGCGGCTCATAGGGCAGGTCCTGGCGCGGCGTGTCGGTCGTGCCGAGGATCAGCTTGCCGAGCCAGGGCACGGCGAAAAGCACGCGGCCATCGGCCGTCTTGGGCACCAGCAACGCGTGGTCGGTCGGCATGAACGCGCGGTCGACCACGGCATGCACGCCCTGGCTGGGCGCGACGATGGGCGTGACCGGCCGTGCCAGCGCCTGGGCATCCTGCGCGCGCAGCTGGTCGACCCAGACGCCGGTGGCATTGACCACGCAACCGGCGCGCACGGTGTGCACGGCCCCGGTCTCGCGGTCTTCCAAGGTGAGGCCGACGACTTTGCCGCCTTCGTGCACGAGGCCCGTGGCCGCGCAGTAGTTGATCGCCAGCGCCCCATGCCGCGCCGCCGTGCGCGCCAGCGCCAGCGCCAGCCGCGCATCGTCGAACTGGCCGTCCCAGTACAAGACGCCGCCCTTGAGACCCTGCGGCCGGATGTTGGGCAAGGCCGACAGCACGCCGCCTCGTGACAGGAAGCGCGTGGAACCCAGGCCCGCGTCGCCGGCCAGCAGGTCGTAGGCCTTGAGGCCGGCGCCGTAGAACGGCCCCTCCCACAGCGCGTAGCAGGGCATCACGAAGGCCAGCGGCTGGGCCAGGTGCGGCGCGTTGTGCAGGAGCGTGGTGCGCTCGTGCAGCGCCTCGCGCACCAGGCCCACGTTGCCCTGGGCCAGGTAGCGCACACCGCCGTGCACGAGCTTGGTCGCGCGCGAAGACGTGCCCTTGGCGAAGTCGTGCGACTCCACCAGCAGCGTGCGCAGCCCGCGCGAGGCCGCGTCCACGGCCACGCCCAGGCCGGTGGCGCCACCGCCGACGATGGCGATGTCGAACGCCGGCGCAGCGCCAAGCGCCGCGAACAGCGCCGCGCGCTCGGTGGCCAGAGGGGAGGAAGGGCTGGAACTCATGGGATGGGCGGGCCGCGCCCGCGCTGGTGGCGCCGCGCGGCCCGGGTGCGCGCCGCGGTGGGCGACGCGCGGCCGATTATCGGGCCTTGCCCGCCTTCCACGCGTTCAGGAGCGTGTCGTAGGCGATCGTCTCGCCCTTGGGCTTCTCGTTGGCCAGCTTGGCCCAGGGCGCCTGCTTGTCCGACAGCCACTTCTTGGGGTCCTCGCGCTTGTTGAGCTTGGGCGCGCAGCGGGCCATGCCGGCGCGCTCGAGCCGCGCCATCACGTCGTCCATCTCCTTGGCCAGCGTGTCCATGGCGGCCTGCGGCGTCTTCTCGCCGGTCACGGCCTGGGCCACGTTCTTCCACCAGAGCTGCGCGAGCTTGGGGTAGTCGGGCACGTTGGTGCCGGTCGGGCTCCAGGCCACGCGCGCGGGGCTGCGGTAGAACTCGACCAGGCCGCCGAGCTTGGGCGCCATGTCGGTCATGGCCTTGCTCTGGATGTCGCTCTCGCGGATCGGCGTCAGGCCCACGATGGTCTTCTTCAGGCTCACGCTCTTGGCCGTCACGAACTGCGCGTAAAGCCAGGCGGCGGCCGTCCGGTCGGCGTTGTGGCCCGAGAAGAAGGTCCAGGAGCCCACGTCCTGGTAGCCGTTCTGCATGCCCTGCTTCCAGTACGGGCCGTTCGGGCCGGGCGCCATGCGCCACTTGGGCGTGCCGTCGGCGTTGACCACGGGCAGGCCGGGCTTGGTCATGTCGGCCGTGAAGGCCGTGTACCAGAAGATCTGCTGTGCGATCTGGCCCTGCGCCGGCACCGGGCCGGCCTCGCCGAAGGTCATGCCCGTGGCTTCCTTGGGCGCGTACTTCTTCATCCAGTCCACGTACTTGGTCAGCGCGTAGACGGCGGCCGGCGAGTTGGTGGCGCCGCCACGCTCCACGCTGGCGCCCACGGGCGTGCACTTGTCGTCGGCCACGCGGATGCCCCATTCGTCGATGGGCAGGCCGTTGGGCGCGCCGATGTCGGCGGTTCCGGCCATGGACAGCCAGGCGTCGGTGAAGCGCCAGCCCAGCGAGGGGTCCTTCTTGCCGTAGTCCATGTGGCCGTAGATGGGCTTGCCGTCGACCTGCTTGACGTCGTTGGTGAAGAACTCGGCGATGTCCTCGTAGGCGCTCCAGTTCAGCGGCACGCCCAGGTCGTAGCCGTACTTGGCCTTGAACTTGTCCTTGATGTCGGGCCGGGCGAACAGGTCGGCGCGGAACCAGTACAGGTTGGCGAACTGCTGGTCGGGCAGCTGGTAGAGCTTGCCGTCCGGCGCGGTCGTGAACTTGGTGCCGATGAAGTCCTTGAGGTCCAGGCCCGGGTTGGTGAAGTCCTTGCCCGCGCCGGCCATGTAGTCGGTCAGGTTCATGATCTTGCCGTAGCGGTAGTGCGTGCCGATCAGGTCCGAATCGCTGATCCAGCCGTCGTAGATGCTCTTGCCCGACTGCATCGAGGTCTGCAGCTTCTCGACCACGTCGCCTTCCTGGATCAGGTCGTGCTTGACGGCGATGCCGGTGATCTCGGTGAAGGCCTTGGCCAGCGTCTTGCTTTCGTACTCGTGCGTGGTGATGGTCTCGGAGACGACCGAGATCTCCTTGACGCCCTTGGCCTGCAGCTTCTTGGCGGCCTCGATGAACCACTTCATCTCGGCCATCTGCTGGTCCTTGCTGAGCGTGGAGGGCTGGAATTCGCTGTCCACCCATTTCTGGGCCTCGGCCTCGCCGGCCCAGGCCGGCAGTCCGGCCGCCGCCAGCGCGGCAGCCAATGCGATCGCGTTGAACTTCATGGTGCTTGTCTCCTCAAGATGCTCCCCCGTCTTTGCGGTACGGGTGACCACGGCCCCGGGGAAGCATCCGGGCCGGATGCCCTTTTTCGAACTCAGCCCTTGCGCATGACCAGTGCCAGCACGGCCATCGAGAACACGAAGCTGATCCAGACGCTGGGCGGGTTCTCCAGCGACAGCCATTCCATGAGCTTCTCGCCCAGGCCCACGAAGGCCAGGTTGATCCAGGCCGCCGCCATCAGGCCGATGAACAAACGGTCGCCGCGCGTGGTGGCGATCGGCAGCCAGCCCTTGCGCAGCACGGTGGGGGACTTGAGCTCCCAGACCGTCATGCCGGCCAGCATCAGCGCGATGCAGATGAAGAAGATGGCCACCGGGGTGGTCCAGACCATCCAGTCGAACATCACACCCTCCCCATGGCAAAGCCTTTGGCGATGTAGTGCCTGACGAACCAGATCACGATCGCGCCCGGAACAATCGTCAGCACACCAGCCGCCGCCAAGGTGGCCCAGTCCATGCCCGAGGCCGACACCGTGCGCGTCATCGTCGCCACGATGGGCTTGGCGTTCACGCTGGTCAGCGTGCGCGCCAGCAGCAGCTCGACCCAGCTGAACATGAAGCAGAAGAATGCCGCCACGCCCACGCCGGCCTTGATCAGCGGCAGGAAGATGGTCAGGAAGAAGCGCGGGAAGCTGTAGCCGTCGATGTAGGCCGTCTCGTCGATCTCGCGCGGAATGCCGCTCATGAAGCCTTCCAGGATCCAGACCGCCAGCGGCACGTTGAACACCAGGTGCGCCAGCGCCACGGCCAGGTGCGTGTCCATGAGGCCCACCGTGGTGTAGAGCTGGAAGAAGGGCAGCAGGAACACCGCGGGCGGCGTCATGCGGTTGGTCAGCAGCCAGAAGAACACATGCTTGTCGCCCAGGAAGCTGTAGCGGCTGAAGGCATAGGCCGCGGGCAGCGCCACCGTGACCGAGATCACCGTGTTGATGGCCACGTAGATCAGGCTGTTGATGTAGCCCGAGTACCAGGACGCATCGGTGAAGATGGTGCGGTAGTTGTCCCAGGTGAATTGCTGGGGCCACAGGCTGAAGCTGGACAGGATCTCCTGGTTGGTCTTGAAGGACATCATGACCATCCAGTAGATGGGCAGGATGGCGAACACCAGGTAGCAGATGAGAAAGACCCAGCGCTTCTTGGACAGTTCATTCATGGCCGGCTCCTTCCTTGTCGGCCGTGCCCACCCGCTGCATCCAGTTGTAGAGCATGAAGCACAGGAGCAGGATGATCAGGAAGTAGACCAGCGAGAAGGCCGCCGCCGGCCCCAGGTCGAACTGGCCCACGGCCTTCTGCGTGAGGTACTGCGAGAGGAAGGTCGTCGCGTTGCCGGGGCCGCCACCGGTCAGCACGAAGGGCTCGGTGTAGATCATGAAGCTGTCCATGAAGCGCAGCAGCACGGCGATCATGAGCACGCCGCGCATCTTGGGCAGCTGGATGTAGCGGAACACCGCGAGCTTGCTCGCGCCGTCGATGCGTGCGGCCTGGTAGTAGGCGTCGGGGATGCTGCGCAGGCCGGCGTAGCACAGCAGCGCGACCAGCGGCGTCCAGTGCCACACGTCCATCACGAGCACCGTGAGCCAGGCATGGGTGGCGTCGCCCGTGTAGCTGTAGTCGAAACCCAATTGCTGCAGCGTGTGGCCCAAAAGGCCGATGTCGGCACGCCCGTAGATCTGCCAGATCGTGCCCACCACGTTCCAGGGGATCAGCAATGACAGTGCCACCAGCACCAGCACGGCGCTGGCTTTCCAGCCCTGGGCCGGCATGGACAGCGCGAGCCCGATGCCCAGCGGGATCTCCACCGCCAAAACGGCCAGCGAGAAGCCGATCTGGCGCAGCAGCGCGCCGTGCAGCTCCTCGTCGCGCAGCACGCTCGCGAACCATTCCGTGCCCACGAACACGCGCCGCTCGGGGCTGATGATGTCCTGCACCGAGTAGTTCACCACCGTCATGAGCGGCAGGATGGCGCTGAAGGCCACGCAGATGAACACCGGCAACACCAGCAGCCAGGCCTTCTGGTTCAGGGGTTTGGGCGAGGTCATGCCACGAGCTCCTCGTTGCGGTACAGGCAGGTGTGCGGGCCCAGCACCTGCAGCCAGGCCATGGCGCCCACAGCAGGCGTGGACAGGCCGGGCGCGAGGCGTGCCTTGAGCGCCTGCTCGCCGCTGCGCGCCGTGAGCAGCTGGTAGGTTCCCACGTCCTGCAGCTGCGTGACCGTGGCCGGCAGCGCACCGGGCGCTTCGGCCGCCGCCAGCGCCAGGTACTCGGGCCGCACGCCCAGCGTGAGCGGCCCGTCGGCCAGGCCCGCAGGCGCCGCGCCGAGCGAGCGCCCAGCCGTCTGCAGCTGGCCGCCCTGGCATTGCGCCGCCACGAAATTCATGCCCGGCGAGCCGATGAAGTGGCCGACGAAGGTGTGGCGCGGCCGCTCGAACAGCTCGGAGGCACTGCCCACCTGCACGGCGCGCCCGCGCGTCATGACCACCACCTGGTCGGCGAAGGTGAGTGCCTCGACCTGGTCGTGCGTGACATAGATCAGCGTGAGCTTGAGCTCGTGGTGGATCTGCTTGAGCTTGCGCCGCAGCTGCCACTTGAGGTGCGGGTCGATCACCGTGAGCGGCTCGTCGAACAGCACGGCGCTGACGTCTTCGCGCACCAGGCCGCGGCCCAGCGAGATCTTCTGCTTGGCATCGGCCGCCAGCCCCGCGGCGCGCTGGCCCAGCTGGCCCGAGAGCTCCAGCATCTCGGCGATGCGGCCCACGCGCTCCTTGATGCGCTCCGGTGCCACGCCGCGGTTGCGCAGCGGGAAGGCCAGGTTCTCGCCCACCGTCATCGTGTCGTAGATGACGGGGAACTGGAACACCTGGGCGATGTTGCGCTGCTGCGGCGAGTCGGCCGTGACCTCGCGGCCGTCGAACAGCACGCGGCCCTGCGACGGGCGCACCAGGCCCGAGACGATGTTGAGCAAGGTGGTCTTGCCGCAGCCCGAGGGGCCCAGCAAGGCGTAGGCGCCGCCGTCCTCGAAGGCCATCTGCAGCGGCAGCAGCGCGTAGTCGCTGTCCTGCTGCGGGTTGGCCTTGTAGGCGTGGGCGAGGTCGAGTTCGATGCGTGCCATGGCGGTCTCAGGCGGCGCGCGGGGGGGCGACCAGCAGGGCGCCCTGCGCGTCGAAGGCATAGGCCTGCTCGGGCGCCAGGTGCAGCGCGATGCGGCTGCCGAGCGCGAAATCGTGCACGCCGGTCAGCTGCGCCACGAGTTCGCCGGCCGCAGTGGCCACGTGCACGAAGCTGTCCGAACCGGAGATCTCGGCCAGCTCCACCTGGCCCGGCAGCACCCGGTCGCCGGGCCGCGGCTGCACGCGCAGCGCCGAGGCACGCACGCCCACGGTCACGGGCGCGCCCGTCGCCAAAGGCAGCCGCAGCGCCAGATGCACGCCGCCGGGCAGCAGCACGCCACCGTCTTCGACGCGGCCGGCGAGCAAGTTCATGGGCGGGTCACTGAACGCGCGCGCCACGCGGATCGAGGCCGGCCGGTGGAACACCTCGGCCGTGGGCCCGTACTGCAGCAGTTCGCCGGCGTCGAGCACGGCCGTGTAGCCGCCCAGCAGCAGCGCCTCGGTCGGCTCGGTCGTGGCGTAGACCACGGTCGATTCGCCGGCCGCGAACAGGCTGACCAGTTCCTCGCGCAACTCCTCGCGCAGCTTGTAGTCCAGGTTCACGAGCGGTTCGTCCAGCAGCAGCAGCGGCGCGCCCTTGGCCAGCGCGCGCGCCATGGCCACGCGCTGCTGCTGGCCGCCCGACAGTTCGGCCGGCAGGCGTTGCAGGAAGGGCGCGATGTGCAGCCGCTCGGCCAGGGCCTGCACGCGTGCGGCGATCGCGGTGCGGTCCAGCCGGCCCTGCAGGCGCAGCGGCGAGGCGATGTTCTCGGCCACCGTCATCGAGGGGTAGTTGATGAACTGCTGGTAGACCATGGCCACCTGGCGCTCGCGCACCGGCACGCCCGTCACGTCGCGGCCGTCTGCCTGCACGCGGCCCGCGCTGGGCTGGTCCAGGCCGGCCATGATGCGCATCAGGCTGGTCTTGCCCGCCTGCGTGGCGCCCAGCAGCACCGACACCGCACCGCTGTGCAATGCCAGGTTCAGCGGATGCAGCCAACGCTCCGCGCCAACGCTTTTCTCGATCCCCTCCAGCGACAACTGCATGGCGGCCCGGTCTCCTGCGGTCTTTCGGTTTTGAGCATTGTTGTTCGCAGTTGGAACAAATCTCTAGAGACTTACCCTCGAAGCCTTTCCTTTTGTTTCGTCTTAAAGTCCGGCCCCGTGAGCATGACCCCCAACCCGCGCCAGTTGGCATTGCTGCACGCCGTGCAAAGCCAGGGCTCGGTGATGCTGGACGACTTGTCGGCCACGCTCGGTGTGAGCCTGCAGACCGTGCGCCGCGACGTGCAGCGCCTGGCCGACGAAGGCCTGCTCGCGCGCTTCCACGGCGGCGTGCGCGTGGCCGGCTCCACGGTGGAGAACATCGCCCACGGCCAGCGCCAGACCCTGCATGCCGAAGGCAAGGCGCGCATCGCACGGGCGGTGGCGCGCGAGGTGCCCAACGACTGCTCGCTGATCCTCAACATCGGCACCACCACCGAGGCCATCGCCCAGGCGCTGCTGCGCCACACCGGGCTGCGCGTGATCACCAACAACCTCAACGTGGCGCTGACCCTGTCGGCCAACCCGCAGTGCGAGGTGATCGTGGCCGGCGGCGTGCTGCGCGGGCGCGACCGCGGTGTGGTCGGCGAGGCCGCGATCGACTTCATCCGCCAGTTCAAGGTGGACATCGCGCTGGTCGGCATCTCGGGCATCGAGGCCGATGGCACGCTGCGCGACTACGACTACCGCGAGGTCAAGGTCTCGCAGGCCATCATGGCCCATGCGCGCGAGGTCTGGCTGGCGGCCGACCACAGCAAGTTCAACCGGCCGGCGATGGTGGAGGTGGCGCGGCTGTCGGGCATCGACCGGCTGTTCACCGACGCGCCTGTGCCCGAGCCCTTTCCCGCGTTACTGCACGACGCTCAGGTACGCTGCCACGTCGCGAACTGAACGGAGACATCCATGACCTACCTGCTCGCCCTGGACCAGGGCACCTCGAGTTCGCGCAGCATCGTGTTCGACGCCCGCGGCCAGGTCGTGGCCAGCGCGCAGCAGGAGCTGCCGCAGATCTATCCGCAGCCCGGCTGGGTCGAGCACGATCCGGCGCTGATCTGGAGCACGCAGCTGGCCACGGCGCGCGAGGTGCTGGCCAAGGCCGGCCTGGCCGCGCGCGACATCCGCGCGCTGGGCATCACCAACCAGCGCGAGACCACGGTGCTGTGGAACCGGAAGACCGGCCAGCCCGTGCACCACGCCATCGTCTGGCAGGACCGGCGCGGCGAGCCGCTGTGCGCCGAGCTGCGGGCGCAGGACAAGGCGGAGTTCGTGCGCGAGCGCACCGGCCTGCTCATCGACGCCTACTTCTCGGCCACCAAGCTGCGCTGGCTGCTGGACCACGTGCCCGGCGTCCGCGCGCAGGCCGAGCGCGGCGAACTGGCCTTCGGCACCGTGGACAGCTGGCTGGTCTGGCAGCTCACCGGCGGCCGCGTGCACGCCACCGATGTCAGCAACGCCGCGCGCACCATGCTGTTCGACGTGCACCGCAACCGCTGGGACCCGGAGCTGCTGGCCCTGCTGGACATTCCCGACAGCCTGCTGCCCGAGGTCCGCCCGTCGGCCGCGCTGTTCGGCGAGGTGCAGGCCGAGCTGCTGGGCCACGCCGTGCCCATCGCCGGCATCGCGGGCGACCAGCAGGCCGCGCTGTTCGGCCAGGCCTGCTTCACGCCGGGCCTGGCCAAGAACACCTATGGCACGGGCTGCTTCATGCTCATGCACACGGGTGGGAAGGCTTTGCACTCGCGCAACGGCCTGATCACCACCAGCGCGGCGCAGACCGACGCCAACCCCGAGTACGCGCTCGAGGGCGGCGTGTTCGTGGGCGGCGCCGTCGTGCAGTGGCTGCGCGACGGCCTGCGCGCCATCGAGAGCAGCGGCGAGGTGCAGGCCCTGGCGCAGAGCGTCCCCGACGCGGGCGGCGTGATGGTGGTGCCGGCCTTCACGGGCCTGGGCGCGCCCTACTGGCAGCCCGATGCGCGCGGCACCATCACGGGCCTGTCGCGCGGCAGCACGCTGGCCCACATCGCGCGCGCCTCGCTGGAGAGCATCGCCTACCAGAGTGCGGCACTGCTGGAAGCCATGAGCCGCGACGCCGTGGCCGCCGGCGCGCCGCCGCTGGCCGAGCTGCGCGTGGACGGCGGGGCCGCCGTCAACGACATGCTCATGCAGTTCCAGGCCGACCTGCTCGGCATCCCCGTGCTGCGCCCGGCCGTGACCGAGACCACGGCGCTGGGTGCCGCCTACCTGGCCGGACTCGCCACGGGCGTGTTCGCCGGCCGGGACGAACTGGCCAGCCTGTGGCGCGTGGAGCGGCGCTTCCTGCCCACGCTGTCGCGCGGCCAGGCGGCCGAGCGCATGCAGGCGTGGGAACACGCCGTGCGCCAGGCCACGGCCGCGTAGACTCGCGGGCCGATGCCGCCCGCCCTCTCCCTGCCCCGCCGCCATCTGCTGCTCGGCGCCTGCGCCGGCCTGGCGCTCGCCGCCTGCGGCCATGCCGTGGCGCCGGCCGCGGTGCGCCACCCAGGGCTGCGCCTGATCGGCGAGACCACGCTGCCGCACCGCCTGCGCTTTGGCGGCAGCACGGTCGGCGGGCTCTCGGGCCTGGACTACGACCCCGCGCAAGGCCTCTGGGTGGCCATCAGCGACGCCCCGGGCGATGCCCGCTTCTACACGCTGCGCCTGCCGCTCACGGCCGAGCGGCTGGGCCCGCCCGCGCTGCTGGAGGTGGTGCGGCTGGACGCGCCCGCGCGCCCCGACGCCGAAGCCATCCGCTGGCGCCCGACCACCGGCACCGTGCTGTGGTCCACCGAAGGCGATGTGCGCCACGGCGTGGGTCCGTCCCTGCACGAATCCACGCGCGAGGGCCGGCTGCTGCGCAGCTTCGCGCTGCCGCCCCAGTTCGTGCCCGATCCGCAGGGCCAGCGCGGCCCGCGGCACAACCTGGGCTTCGAGGGCCTGGCGCTCACGCCGGACGGCCGACAGGCCTGGCTGGCCATGGAGAACGCGCTCGTGCAGGACGGCCCCGAGCCCACGCTGCAGCAGATGGGCGGCCCCTGCCGCTTCACGCTGTTCGACCTGGCCAGCGGCCGCGCGCTGGCCCAGCGCGCCTACATCCCCGAGGCCATTCCCCAAGCGCCCCGGGCGCCGGGTCTGTACGCCGACAACGGCGTGTCCGAGATCCTGATGCTGGATGCGCAGCGCATGCTGGTGCTCGAGCGCGCCTACGCCATGGGCGTGGGCAACACGCTGCGCCTGTACCGCGTGGACCTGGCCAGCGGCGACGACACGCTGGCGCTGGACCCGCTCGTGCCAGGCCGCTTCCGACCGCTGGCCAAGACGCTCGTGGCCGACCTGTCGGCCTACCTCGCTGGGCCGCAAGGATCGGGTCTGTCGCGCCTGGACAATACCGAATCGCTGGCCTGGGGCCCGCTGCTGCCGGCCACGGCCGACCGTCCCGCCCTGCGCACGCTGGTGCTGCTCAGCGACGACAACTTCAACCCCGGGCAGGTCACGCAGTTCGTGGCCTTCGCCCTCACGGAACCCTTGTGATGTCCACTTCTTTCGACACGACCATCGCCTTCATTGGGGGCGGCAACATGGCCAGCGCCATCATCGGCGGGCTGGTCCGCCAGGGCCTGCCGGCCGCCCGTGTGCAGGTGGTCGAGCCGTTCGCCGAAACCAGAGCCAAGCTGCTGGCCGACCACGGCGTGCAGGCCACGCCGCAGGCCGGCCCGGCGCTGGCCGATGCCGGCCTCGTGGTCTGGGCCGTCAAGCCCCAGGTCTTCGCCGAAGCCGCCGCGCCTGTGCGCGCCCATGCCGCCGGTGCGCTGCACCTGAGCGTGGCAGCAGGCATCCGCAGCGACAGCATCGCGGGCTGGCTCGGCAGCGAGCGCATCGTGCGCGCCATGCCCAACACGCCCGCGCTGGTGGGCCTGGGCATGACGGGCTTGTACGCCCGCGACGCCGTCAGCGCGGCCGACCGCGCCCAAGTCGAGCAGGTCATCGCCACCACAGGCGCCGCGCTGTGGGTGGAACAGGAAGCCCAGCTCGACGCCGTGACCGCGCTGTCGGGCTCGGGCCCGGCCTACGTGTTCTATTTCCTCGAAGCCATGGTGCAGGCCGGAACCGGCATGGGCCTGTCGGCCGCGCAGGCGCAGCAGTTGGCCGTCGGCACCTTCGCGGGCGCCGCGGAACTCGCGCGCCGCTCCGACGAACCGCTGGCGACGCTGCGCCAGCGCGTGACCTCCAAGGGCGGCACGACCTATGCGGCGATCACGTCCATGCAGGAAGCCGGCGTGGGCCCGGCCTTCGAGCGCGCGATGCAGGCCGCCGAACAGCGCGCCCGGGAACTGGGCGACGAGTTCGGCAAGGCCTGATCAGGCTAGCGTGTAGCCGGCCACGATGCCGGCGAACACCGCGAAGCCCAGCCAGTGGTTGAGCCGGAAGGCCTTGAAGCAGCCTTCGCGCGTGCGGTCGTGGATCAGCGTGGCATGCCACAGCACCTGCACGGCTGCCGCGGCAATACCCACGTAGAACAACCAACCTGGCACCCGCGGCCGCAGCGCCAGTGTCCAGATCGCCAGGAACAGCGCGTAGCTCGCCAGAACGCCGGCCACGTCGAAGCGGCCCAGCGTGATGGCCGAGGTCTTCATGCCGATCTTGAGGTCGTCGTCGCGGTCGACCATGGCGTACTCGGTGTCGTAGGCGATCACCCAGAACAGGTTGCCCAGCAGCAGCAGCCAGGCCAGCGGCGGCACGCTGGCCCAGGCGGCCTGCAGGCTGAACGTGCCACCTCCCGTGAACAGCTCCCAGGCCGGCCCGCCGCGCACGGCCGAGAACGCCATCGGGATGCCGAAGGAAAAGGCCACGCCCAGCACGGCCTGCGGCATGGAGACATAGCGCTTGGCGAACGGATAGACGAGTGTGACGGCCAGCGCCGCGAACGACCAGGCGATGGTGGCCAGGTTGGTCGTCAGCACCAGCCCGAAGGCCGCCAGCGCCAGCACCGCGCCCACCGCCAGCGCCTCGCGCGGTGCGATGCGCCCGCTGGTCACGGGCCGCTGCGCCGTGCGCTTGACATGGCGGTCGAAGTCGCGGTCGGCCACGTCGTTGACGCAGCAGCCCGCACTGCGCATGAGGATGGTGCCCAGCGTGAACACGGCCAGCAGGTGCCAGCCCGGAAAGCCGCCGGCCGCGATCCACAGCGCGCCCAGCGACGGCCACAGCAGCAGCAACCAGCCCGCGGGCCGGTTCCAGCGGATCAGGTCCAGGTACAGCGCCAGCCGCCCGGGCGCGGGCGGCGCTGGCAGGGTCGCGGCCAATTACTCCTCGAGCAGCGAGCGCAGCATCCAGGCGGTCTGCTCGTGCACGGTCAGGCGCTGGGTCAGCAGGTCGGCCGTGGGCTCGTCGCTGGCCTTGTCGGCGACCGGGAACAACTCGCGCGCGGTGCGGGCCACGGCCTCGTGGCCCTTGACCAGGATGCGCACCATCTCCAGCGCGGCCGGCGGCTCGGTCGGCGCGTCGGCCAGGGAGGTCAGCTGGCCGAACTGGGCATAGGAGCCCGGCGCCTTGTGGCCCAGCGAGCGGATGCGCTCGGCCACCGGGTCCACCGCGTTCCACAGTTCCGTGTACTGGGCCATGAACATCGCGTGCAGCGTGTTGAACATCGGGCCGGTCACGTTCCAGTGAAAGTTGTGCGTGGTGAGGTACAGCGTGTAGGTGTCGGCCAGCAGGCGCGACAGGCCCTTGGCGATGGCCTCGCGGTCCTTCTCGCTGATGCCGATGTTGATCGCGGGTGCGCCGCCGGTGGGCAGTGCGAGGACCGCGGATGCGCTGGACTTCTTCTTGGCCATGTCGTGCTCCTGTTGAGGCAAAGGGTGGTTTTTTAACATGCGGGCGTGTCGCGGCGACCCCAAGGTGGGCTATGCGCACGATAGCCTTGCGGCAGATCAGGACAGACGCTTCACGCCCGGCAGTTCGCAGGCGTAGATCGCGTTGCGCAGCGCGGCGATGGCCTCGTAGCGCGTGAAGCTGCGGCGCCAGGCCAGCACCACGCGGCGCGTGGGCGGGTCGCCGTCGAAGGGCAGGTACTTCACGTAGGGCTCGTCGGCCCGCTTGCGCTTGCCCTTGTGCTCCAGCGCCTCGCTGGGCACGCCCAGGCGCGGCACCAGGGTCACGCCCATGCCAGCGGCCACCATGTGCTTGATGGTTTCCAACGAGGAGCCCTCGAAGCTGCGGCGGATGCCCTCGGCGTCGCTGGAAAAGCGCGCGAACTCGGGGCAGACCTCCAGCACGTGATCCCGGAAGCAATGGCCGTTGCCCAGCAGCAGCATGGTCTCGGCCTTGAGCTGCTGGGCCGTGATGTGGCTCTGCGCCGCCAGCGGGTGGCTGGTGGGCACCACGGCCACGAAGGGCTCGTCGTAGAGCGGTGCGATGGCCAGGCCCGCGTCGGGAAAGGGCTCGGCCATGATGGCGCAGTCGAGCTCGCCCGTGCGCACCGACTCCAGCAGTTTGACTGTGAAGTTCTCCTGCAGCATCAGCGGCATCTGCGGCGTGCGCGCGATCGCGTTGCGCACCAGGTCGGGCAGCAGGTAGGGCGCGATGGTGTAGATCACGCCGAGCTTGAGCGGGCCGGCCAGCGGATCCTTGCCGCGCTTGGCGATCTCCTTGATGTTGGCCGCCTGCTCCAGCACGCTCTGCGCCTGGCGCACGATCTCCTCGCCCAGCGGCGTGACCGTGACCTCGTTGGCGCTGCGTTCGAAGAGCTTCAAGTCCAGCTCCTCCTCGAGCTTCTTGATGGCCACCGACAGCGTGGGCTGCGAGACGAAGCAGGCCTCGGCGGCCTTGCCGAAGTGCTTCTCCCGCGCGACCGCAACGATGTACTTCAGCTCGGTAAGTGTCATGCCCCGTATTGTCGCGTCCGGCGCTAGGCCTTGAGAAATTCCGCTTTCCCGCCCAGCCATCTCTGCACATGGCGTTGGGCCAGCAGGGGGTGTTCGTCCAGCATGCGCGGCGCGAGTTCGCGCGCCCAGGCCAGCAGGTCCGCGTCCTCCTCCAAGTCGGCAAAGCGCAGCAGCGGCGCGCCGGACTGGCGTTCGCCGAGGAACTCGCCCGGGCCGCGGATCTCCAGGTCGCGCCGCGCGATCTCGAAGCCGTCGGTGGTCTCGGCCATGGCCTTGAGCCGCGCGCGCGCCGTCTCGCCCAGGCGTGGCGCATCGCCCGTGGAGTACAGCAGCACGCAGGCCGATGCCGCCGCACCGCGGCCCACGCGCCCGCGCAGCTGGTGCAGCTGCGACAGGCCGAAGCGCTCGGCATGCTCGATGACCATCAGCGAGGCGTTGGGCACGTCCACGCCGACCTCGATCACCGTGGTGCTGACCAGCACGCCCATCAGGCCCTCGGTGAACAGCGCCATGACGGCCTTCTTCTCGGCGGGCAGCATGCGCGCGTGCAGCAGGCCGACCAGCACGCCGGGCAGCGCATCGGACAGCTCGGCATGCGTGGCCGTGGCGTTGACGAGGTCGATGGCCTCGCTCTCCTCGATCAGCGGGCAGACCCAGTAGACCTGCCGGCCCTCGCGCAGCTGCTCGCCGATGCGCGCGACCACCTCGTCGCGCCGGCCCTCGTGCACCACGCGCGTGACCACGGGCGTGCGGCCGGGCGGCAGTTCGTCGATGGTCGAGACGTCCAGGTCGGCGTAGTAGCTCATGGCCAGCGTGCGCGGGATCGGCGTGGCGCTCATCATGAGCAGGTGCGGCTCCTGGCCCGCGTGGGCCAGCTTGGCACGCAGCGCCAGCCGCTGCGCGACGCCGAAGCGGTGCTGTTCGTCGATCACGGCCAGGGCCAGGCGCTGGAACTGCACCCTGTCCTGGATCACGGCGTGCGTGCCCACCACCAGCGCGGCCTCGCCGCTGGCGATGCGCGCAAGCTGGGCTTCACGGTCCTTCTTCTTCTGGCCGCCGCCCAGCCAGGCGATGCCGCGGCCGCGCGCGGCCAGCAGCGGCGCCAGCCAGTCGGCGAGCTTGCGGAAATGCTGTTCGGCCAGGATCTCGGTGGGCGCCATCAGCGCGCACTGCCAGCCCGCGTCCATGCAGACGGCCGCTGCCAGCGCAGCGACCACGGTCTTGCCCGAGCCCACGTCGCCCTGCAGCAGCCGGTGCATGGGCTGGGGCCGGCCCAGGTCGGCTGCGATCTCGGCCACCACGCGCTGTTGCGCGCCGGTCAGCGCAAACGGCAGCGCGGCCAGCAGGCCGTCGCGCACACCGCCTGCGGTTGCGGGAAGGCGCGGCGCGCGCAGCCCGTCGCGTTCGCGCTTGGCCGCCAGTTGCGAGAGTTGCTGGGCCAGCAGTTCCTCGGCCTTCAGGCGCTGCCAGGCCGGGTGGCTGCGGTCTTCCAGCGCGGCCAGCGACACCTCGGGCGCGGGATGGTGCAGAAAGTCGAGCGCGGCACGCAGGCTCCAGGCCTGCGGCGTCGGCAGGGTTTCGGACAGGTCGGCCCGTGCCAGACCTGCCAGCACCGCCTTGCGCAGGTAGCTTTGCGGCAAGCCGGCGGTCGTCGGGTAGACGGGCGTCAGCGCGGTCGGCAGTTCACCCGTGTCGGGCCGGAACTGCGGGTGCAGCATCTGCCGCCCGGCGAAGCCGCCGCGCACCTCGCCACGCACGCGGATGCGGGCGCCCGGTGCCAGCGACTTCTGGTGCGAGGGGTAGAAGCTGAAGAAGCGCAGCAGGCAGCGGTCGGTACCGTCGTCCACGGTCACGAGCAGCTGGCGCCGCGGGCCGGGTCGGATCTCGCTGCCGACCACGGCGGCGGCGATCTGCACGGTGTCGCCGTCGTGCGTGTCGGCCAGCCGCACGATGCGCGTCTCGTCCTCGTAGCGCAGCGGCAGGTGCAGGGCCAGGTCGATGGGGCGGCGCAGCCCCAGCTTGTGCAGCGCGCGCTGCGCCGGGCTCTCGCGCGGTCGTTCGGCCGGCACGCTCAGCAAAGGTCCTTCAGGGCCGCAGCCGCGTCCGGAAAGCGGAAGGCAAAGCCGCTGCCCAGCAGCCGACGGGGCAGCACGCGCTGGCCCGCGGTCAGCAGTTCGGCCTGCTCGCCCAGCGCCAGGCGCAGCGGCAGGCCCGGCGTGGGCAGCCAGCTGGGCCGCCCGAGCTGGCGCGCGGCCATGCGGCTGAACTCGGCCTGGCGCAGCGCGCCGGGCGCCGTGACGTTGTAGACCGGCGTGCCGGGCGGCGCGCCCTCGGCCAGGCCCCAGGTGTGGGCCATCGCACGCAGCACGTCCTGCACATGCACCCAGCTGAACCACTGCCGGCCTCCGGCCAGCGGCCCGCCCAGGCCCAGCCGGATCGGCAGCAGCATCTGCGGCAGCGCACCTTCGCGCCCCAGCACCACGCCCAGGCGCAGCCGCACCACCGCCACACCCCCGTCGGCTGCGCGCAGCGCGGCCTGCTCCCAGCGCTGGCACAGCTCGGACATGAAGACCGGCTGGGGCGGCGCCTCCTCGGTCAGCGGGGTGTCATCGCCCGGCGCCTGCACGCCGTAGTAGCCCACGGCAGAGGCCTGCAGCAGCAGCCAGGGTTTGCGGGGCTGCGTGGCCATCCACCCGACCAGTTGCTGCGTGAGGCCCTCGCGGCTCGCGAGCAGCGTGGCGCGCCGGGCCGCCGTCCAGGGCCAGCCCAGGATGCGTGCGCCGGCCAGGTTGACGACCACATCGCACGGCGGCAGCGCCTGCAGAGAGGCCACGCAGGTCACCCCGCCGCCCAGGCGCCGCGCCGCGGCGGCAGGGTCGCGCGTCCACACGCTGACGCTGTGGCCGTCGCGCACGAGCGCCTGGGCCAGCTGCCGGCCGATGAAGCCGGTGCCGCCGGTGAGCAGCACCCGTTGCGGGGTCGTGCCGAAGTGGATCGGTTCGCTCACGGAGGTCATGGGCCGGCATTGTGCCCGCCGCCTGCGGCGCCATGGGAGAATCCCGCCCTTCTTGGAACGGGCCCGTCCGGCCCTCAAGCCATGCGCTCCTACACACTGTCCGATTTCGATTTCACGCTGCCGCCCGAGCTCGTGGCCCAGCACCCCGCCCCCGAACGCAGCGCCTCGCGGCTGCTCGACGGCCGCGGCCCCACCCCCATCGACCGCATCTTCCGCACCCTGCCCGCGCTGCTGCAGGCCGGCGATCTGCTGGTGTTCAATGACACCCAGGTCGTCAAGGCCCGGCTGTTCGGCGAAAAGCCCAGCGGTGGCAAGCTCGAACTGCTGGTCGAGCGCGTGCTGCTGGGCCAGGAGGTCGTGGCGCACATGAAAGTGAGCAAGAAGCCGCCGCCTGGCACCGTGCTGCAGATGGCGGGCGGCTTTTCGGCGCAACTGCTGGGCCGCTGGCCCGATGCAGATGGTCCGCTGTTCAGGTTGGCCCTGCACGGCCCCGCCGGCGAGACGCCGCACCAGCTCATGGCCGCACACGGCCACGTGCCCTTGCCGCCCTACATCACGCACAGCGACACGGCCGAGGACGCGCAGCGCTACCAGACCGTGTTCGCACGCGCGCCCGGCGCCGTGGCCGCCCCCACGGCGGCGCTGCACTTCGACGAAGGCGTGCTGGCCGCGCTCGAGGCACGTGGCGTGGGCCGCGCCAGCGTCACGCTGCATGTGGGCGCCGGCACCTTCCAGCCCGTCAAGACCGAGGACCTGGATGCGCACCGCATGCACAGCGAGTGGTACGCGATCCCGCCCGAAACCCTGGCCGCGCTGGAGCGCACGCGCGCGCGCGGCGGCCGCATCCTGGCCGTGGGCACGACCACCGTGCGCACGCTGGAGTCCTGGGCCCAGAGCGGCCAGACCGAGGGCGATACCAGCATCTTCATCCGGCCCGGCCACCGCTTCCAGGTGGTGGACCTGCTGTTGACCAACTTCCACCTGCCCAAGTCCACGCTCATGATGCTGGTCTCGGCCTTTGCGGGCTACGAGCACATCATGGGCCTGTACCGCCACGCGATTCGCGAGGGCTACCGCTTCTTCAGCTATGGCGACGCCATGCTGCTCGCACGAGACGACGACCATGCTGCAATTTGACCTGCTCACCACCGACCCCGCTTCGCACGCCCGCCGCGGCACGCTCACGCTGAACCACGGCGTGGTGCAGACGCCGATCTTCATGCCCGTGGGCACCTACGGCACGGTCAAGGGCGTGATGCCGCGCTCCCTCGAAGAGATGGGCGCGCAGATCATCCTCGGCAACACCTTCCACCTGTGGATGCGGCCGGGCCTGGACGTGGTGCGCCAGTTCGGCGGGCTGCACCGCTTCGAGCGCTGGGACAAGCCCATCCTGACGGACTCGGGCGGCTTTCAGGTCTGGAGCCTGGGCGCGATGCGCAAGATCAGCGAGGAGGGCGTCAGGTTCGCCTCGCCCGTCAACGGCGACAAGCTGTTCCTGACGCCCGAGATCAGCATGCAGATCCAGACGGTGCTGAACAGCGACATCGTGATGCAGTTCGACGAGTGCACGCCCTACGACACCAAGGGCCACATCACGACCGAGGCCGAGGCGCGCAGCTCGATGGAGCTGAGCCTGCGCTGGGCGAAGCGCTGCCAGGCCGAGTTCGCACGGCTGCAGAACCCGAACGCGCTGTTCGGCATCGTGCAGGGCGGCATGTTCGAGCACCTGCGCGAGGAGTCGCTCAACGCACTGGTGGAGCTGGACTTCCCGGGCTATGCCATCGGCGGCGTCAGCGTGGGCGAGCCCAAGCCCGAGATGCTGCGCATCATGGCCCACACGCCGCACCGGCTACCGGCCCACAAGCCGCGCTACCTGATGGGCGTGGGCACGCCCGAAGACCTGGTCGAGGGCGTGGCCCAGGGCGTGGACATGTTCGACTGCGTGATGCCCACGCGCAATGCGCGCAACGGCACCATCTTCACGCGCTACGGCGACCTCAAGATGCGCAACGCCAAGCACCGCGCCGACGAGCGCCCGCTGGACGAGACCTGCACCTGCCACGCCTGCGCCGGCACCAGCGGTGTTGCCAGCAGCCAGGGGGGCACAGGCGGTTTCTCGCGCGCCTACCTGCACCACCTGGACCGCTGCGGCGAGATGCTGGGGCCGATGCTGACAACCATCCACAACCTGCACTACTACCTGAACCTCATGCGCGAGATCCGCGAGGCGCTGGACGCGGGCACGTTCACGGAATTCCGCGCGCAGTTCGCGCGGGACCGTGCGCGCGGCGTGTAAGCCTCAGGTCGCGAACGCCTGCAGCCGCAGCGCGTGCCGCGTGTCGAAGCGCTCGCGGATGCGGTTGACCTCCGCATCCAGCGCCTCGAGGAACAGGCCCATCGCCACCGCGGTGCTGTAGCCCGAACGCTGGTAGATGCAGCTGTACAGCGCCGCGCCCTGGTCTTCCAGCGCCACCCAGACCAGGCGGCCGGCATCCACGTCCTCGGCCACGTTGTCGGGAATCAGGAAGCCCACGGCCTGGCTGCCGGCCACGAGCCGGCGCACCATGGGGACCGAGCCCGTCTCCACGAGCGGGCGGCCCAGCCGGCTCAAGCGCGGGTCCACGCGCTCGAGCAGGCTGCGCAACTCCATCTCGGGCGACAGCATGATGAGCGGATGGTCCAGGCAGTCGCGCAGGCGCAGCAGCCGCGGCGTGGCCGTCAGCGGGTGGCCCGGCGCGGTGACCACGCCCAGCGGCTGGGCGTAGGCGCGCACCTCCTCCACGCCCGGCGGCGGCTTGCGGCGCAGGCAGAAGGCCACGTCGATCTCGCCGTTGGCGACCCAGCGCTGCAGTGCCTCGCCGTTGCCCGAACGCACGCTGAAGGTGATGTCGGGGTGGCTCTTCTGCACGTTCTCGATCACCTGGGGCAGCAGGTGCTCGGCCGTGGCGTAGGGCACGCCCACGTTGACATGGCCGCGCCGCACCTTGCGCAGGTCTTCGACCTGCGAGAGCGCGTTGTCGAAGTCGCGCTGGCTGCGGCGCACGGCCGCGATCATGATTTCGCCGGCGGTCGTGAGCTGCATGCCGCGCGGCAGCCGGTCGAACAGCGGCACGCCGACCTGGGCCTCCAGGTTCAGCACCTGCTGGTTCACGGCCGCGGCCGTCAGGTGCAGCGTCTCGGCGGCCTTGCGCACCGAGCCGCGGCGCGCGACCTCGTCGAAGCAGCGGAAGGCCTGGGAGATGGCGGGCATCGGATGAGTGTAAAGAAATTCTTTACACCCATGCAAAAACGTTCCGCTATTCCAGACGCTTGGCGCTGCCCAGAATCCGCTCCACCGCAGCACTTCGACTTTCACAGGAGCACCCCATGGCCACCACCGTCGACCAGATCACGCAACGCCGCCGCGGCGTCGGACTGATTGCCCACGATCCCGCCGCCAGTGCCGGCGGCTACACCCTGATCGCGCCGCAGACGGCCGGCGGCAAGGTCTACCTGATCGACATGGCAGGCGAGGTCGTGCACCAATGGCAGATGCCCGTGCGGGCGGGCCGCCACGCCGTGATCCTGCCCAACGGCAACCTGGGCTACAACGGCAACCACGCCGATTCGCCCGACCGTTACGCACCCTGGTCCATGTGGCACGGCGGCGACTTCTACGAGGTCACGCCGCAAGGCGAGACCGTCTGGCGCTACCAGGACCCGGCCCACCACCACGACGCCCAGTGGCTGCCCAACGGCCACCTGCTGTACGCGGCCTGCGCGCCGGTGCCCGAGGGCTTCGCCGAACGCGTGCCGGGCGGCACGGCCCATGGCGAGAACGAAGTCATGTACGGCGACGTGATCCGCGAGGTCGACCGCGCCGGCCAGCTGGTCTGGGAGTGGAAGGCCTGGGAGCACCTCAAGCCCGAGGACTTCCCCATCCACCCGGGCTTCGGCCGCTACCACTGGCCGCTGGTCAATGGCCTGGGCGTCGCCGAAGACGGCACCATCTACATGAGCCTGCGCACCACGGCCGGCATCGTCGGCGTGGACAAGGCCACAGGCGCGGTGAAGCAGCACATCCCGCCCTCGGTGGTGTCGCACCAGCATGCGCCCGTGCCGCTGGCCAACGGCAATGTACTGGCCTTCGACAACGGCAACTTCCGGCACGGCGCCCACGTGGCCTTCTCGCGGGTGGTCGAGATCGACCCCAAGACCAACGAAGTCGTCTGGAGCTACCAGGACGAGATGGTCAACGCCTTCTTCACGGCCTTCATGGGCAACGCCCAGCGGCTGTGGAACGGCAACACCCACATCACCGAATCGGCCACGGGCCGGTTGTTCGAGGTCAATCCCGAAGGCGAGGTGGTCTGGGAGTTCATCCTGCCCTGGTTCGCCGAATACCCCGACGCGGCCGCGCGCAAGACCGGCCCGGGCCGCCTCAACAGCGTGTTCCAGACCTTCCGCTATCCGGCCTCGGCACTGCCCTGGCTCCAGGCTTGATTCCTGCATCCCACGAGGACACCACCATGCCCGTCACCCGCCGCCTCGCATCGGCCCTGATGCTTGCCCTCCCGCTGCTGGCCCAGGCCCAGCCCGGCGCCTGGCCCAGCCAGCCCATCACCGCCGTCGTGCCCTTCTCGGCCGGCGGCAGCGTGGACGTGGCCGCCCGCATCCTCATGCCCAGACTGGCCGAACGCCTGGGCCAGCCCGTCGTGGTCGAAAACACCGTGGGCGCCTCCGGCACCATCGCCACCCAGCGCGTGATCAAGGCCAGGCCCGATGGCTACACCTTCCTGTTCGGCGTGGCCAGCCCGGTCACGGTGGCGCCGCTGGTCTCGCCGGCCCGCTTCAAGTACGACGGCCTCAAGGAACTGCTGCCGGTAGTGCCGGTCGCGGCCTCGGCCTTCGTGCTGGTCGGCCGGCCCGATTTGCCCGCGGCCAACGCCGCCGAACTCGTGAAGCTGGTGCGCGGCCAGCCCGGCAAGCTCAACTTCGGCACCGATGGTGTGGGCACCAGCCTGCACGTGACGGCCGAGATGCTCAAGCAGAAGGCCCAGCTGGACATGGTGCACGTGCCCTACAAATCCGGGCCCCAGGTGCTGACCGAGCTGGCCGGCGGCCAGATCGACCTGGCGGTACTGCCCGTGGCGCTGGCCCAGGGCATGGCGCGCGAGGGCAAGGTCAAGGCCTTCGGCGTGACCTCGCGCCAGCGCGCCGCCACGCTGCCCGACGTGCCCAGCCTGTCGGAGACGGCCGAGTTCGCGGGCCTGGACGTTCTGGCCTGGCAGGGCCTGCTGCTGCCGGCCGGCACCGACGCCGCGATCGCCGCCCGGCTGGCGCGCGAGACCGCCGCCGTGCTCGCCGAGCCCGACACGCAGCGCCGCCTGGCCGAGGCCGGTTTCGCGCCCATGGCCATGACGCAGGCACAGTTCACCGACTACCTGGCCCGCGAGAAGAAGGACCTGGCCGCCACCATCGCCGCGGCCCACATCACGGTCGACTGACAAGGCCGTCGGCCCCGCAAGGGCTCGACGGGGGTTGCAACAAGCGGTGTCTATACTTTTCCGCTTCGCCGTACCCTGAGACCGCGTGCGCTGACCGGGCGCAGCGCTCACCACGAGACACCCGCCCATGCCCCCGGTCCTGCAAGCCCCCCTGATCGCCCGCCTGCTGTTGCTGCTGCTGCTGGCCGCGGGCGTCTATTTCTTCCGCGGCTTCCTGGTGCCGGTGCTGGCGGCGCTGATCATCGGCTTCGCGAGCTGGCCGCTGTACGCGCGGCTGGTGCAGCGCTGCGGCGGCCGCACGGCGCTGGCGGCCAGCCTGGCCACGCTGGTGGTCGTGATCGGGCTCGTCGTGCCGCTCTCGCTGGCGCTGCACTACGCCTTGCAGGAAGCCGCGACCTTCGTGCAGTGGCTGCTCAAGGCCAACCGGGTCGGCGCGGCCGTGCCGCACTGGGTGCAGGAGTTCCCGCTGGTCGGCGAGCGCATGGCGCAGTGGTGGGTGGAACACCTGGGCGCGCCGGGCGCCCTGGGTGAATGGGTGGAGCTGCTGAGCGGCCAGCACATCGGCAACATCTACCGCCTGGCCCTGGCCACCACGGGCAACCTGCTGCAGCTGGCGCTCACCTTGCTGTTCATGCTGATCACGCTGTTCTTCCTCTACAAGGACGGCGCCCACTTCGCCGCGCAGCTCGACGTGGTGGGCGAGCGCACGCTGCCGCAGCGCTGGCAGCGCTTCTCACGCGTGGTGCCAGCCACGGTCAGCTCCACGGTCACGGGCATGGGCCTGATCGCGCTCGGCGAAGGCGTGGTGCTGGGCGTGGCCTACTGGATCGCGGGCGTGCCCTCGCCCGTGCTGCTGGGCGTGGTCACGGGCTTCATGGCGCTGATCCCGGGCGGTGCGCCGCTGTCGTTCACGCTGGTCTCGCTGTACCTGGTGGGCGGCGGGCATTTCGCAGCCGGCGTGGGCCTGTTCCTGTGGGGCTCGATCGAGCTCTTCATCGTCGACAAGACGCTGCGCCCGCACCTGGTGGGCGGGCCGGTCAAGCTGCCCTTCCTGCCGACCTTCTTCGGGCTGGTCGGCGGCGTCAAGACCATGGGCTTCGTCGGCCTGTTCGTCGGCCCGGTGCTGATGGCGCTGCTGGTGGCGATCTGGCGCGAATGGGTGCTCAGCATCCGTGCCGAGCAGGCGCCTCAGCCGCCGGCCGCCGGGCGCGCGGCCGACGTGCCGCACGCATAGCAGAACTTCGAGAACGCGCTCTTGCGTGCCTGGCAGGCCAGGCACCTGTCGAACAGCCGGATGCCGCAGTGTGGGCAGTAGTCGA
This sequence comes from Pseudorhodoferax aquiterrae, assembly GCF_014652235.1. Lineage (GTDB taxonomy): Bacteria > Pseudomonadota > Gammaproteobacteria > Burkholderiales > Burkholderiaceae_C > Pseudorhodoferax > Pseudorhodoferax aquiterrae. Next base: position 237,163 of record NZ_BMYK01000004.1, on the reverse strand, counting down.
TGGCCGGGTCCTTGAGGTCCACGCCGCGCTCGCAGCCGGGGCACACGCCCTTGCCCAGCCGCGTCAGCGCCGTGTCGTAGCTGAGTTCGTTGCGGCGCACGGCGTCGGGCTGGTCTTCGGCGAGCCGCTGGCGCGCCAGGTAGCGGTTCAGCGCCACGATGGCGTAGCGGCCCACCAGCACTGTCAGCACGATGCCCACGATGTAGCGCACATAGCCGCCGTAGCTGGGCAGGTAGGGCACGAGCTCGACGAAGAACGCGAACAGCGCGAAGAAGATGAAGCCCCAGACGAAGGGCCACCAGGTGCTTTTGCGCTTCTTGGCAAACAACCATCCGGCCAGCACCAGCAGGGGCAGCGTCAGGGCCAGACGGTAGCCGAACACGCGCAGTTCCATGCGGCGCTGCTCCGCATCCATCGCCGCGTGCGCGGCGGATTCCAGGTCGTTCAACTGCGCGCGCACGCCATCGAGCTGCTGGGCCTGGTCCAGTTCGGCCTGGCGCAGTGCGTCGATGCGGCGCTGGGCTTCGCCCTCCTTGGCCTTGAGCGCATCCAGGGCCTGGGTGCGCGCGATCAGCTCGGCATCCTGGTCGGGCTGCGCGGTGGCGCGCCGCGTCGCCAGCCAGTTGCTGAAGGTCTCGCGCGCAGCCACCGTGGCCTGCTGCGCCACCTGCAAGGCCAGTTCGGCCTGCTCGCGCGCGGCCTCCGACTGCTGCTGGGCGCGCTCGCCCTCGCGCAGCTGGGTGCGCAGCGGCTCGGCGACGGCACGGTCGATGAAGTCGTCCAGCTGCAGGCTGCGCTCGACCTGCGGCAGATCGCCCACGATGCGGCCGCCCAACCCGATCAGGAAGCTGGCGAACACGAAGGCCACGAGCCACAGCCCGCGGCGAAACCACTTTTCCGACAGACGCAGTGCATGGGCCATGGCGCTCATTCTCCGGGGTGCTGGGCCAGCAGGGCGGCCACCGCGCCCTGCAGCACCTCGGGCGTCGCTGCCTCGGCCGCCAGCGCGGGCCCCACGTTCAGGCCCACGCGGCTGAAGACACCGCGCCGAAACGGCCGCACCATGGCGCCACCGGCCTCGATGCGGCTGAAGTACGAGCCCCACAGGTTGGTCAGCGCCATCGGCACCACGGGCACCACCATGTCGTCGTCGCGCGCCTGCGCCAGGATCTTGGCCACACCGCCCTTGAACGGCTGCAACTGGCCGTCGCGCGTGATCGCGCCCTCGGGAAAGATGCCCAGCAGATCGCCCTCGCGCAGCACCTGGGCCGCCGCGGCCATGGCGGCGGCGTAGGCCGCGGCGTCCTCCTTCTGCGGCGCGACCGGGATCGCCTTGGCCAGCCGGAACAGCCAGCCCAGCACCGGCACGCGGAAGATGCGGTGGTCCATCACGAAGCGGATCGGCCGCGGGCTGGCGGCCATGAGCAAGATGGCATCGACGAAGCTCACGTGGTTGCAGACCAGCACGGCCGGCCCGGCGAGCGGGATGTGGACGTCGCCGCGCACGCGGAAGCGGTAGACGACATGCGAGAGCACCCAGGCGATGAAGCGCAGCAGGTACTCGGGCACCAGCAGGAAGATGTACAGGCCCACGACGGCATTGGCCAGCGCCGTGAACAGGAACACCTGCGGCACCGTGAAGCCGGCCCCCAGCAGCGCGCCGGCGATCAGGCTGCTCGCGATCATGAACAGCGCGTTCAGGATGTTGTTGGCCGCGATGATGCGGGCGCGGTGCGTGGCCGGGCTGCGCAGCTGGATCAGCGCGTACATGGGCACGCTGTACAGGCCAGCCGACAGCGCCAGCAGCGCCAGGTCGGCCATCACGCGCCAGTGCGCGGGCCGGGCCAGGAACTCCGCAAGGCCCAGCAGGCTGGAGGCCGGCAGTCCGCGCAGCGCGAAGTAGAGGTCCACGCCGAACACGCTCATGCCGATGGCGCCCAGCGGCACCAGGCCGATCTCCACATGGCGCCGGCTCAGCACCTCGCAGAGCAGAGAGCCGATGGCGATGCCGATGGAGAACACCACCAGCAGCAGCGAGGCCACATGCTCGTCGCCATGCAGCACCTCCTTGGCCAGGCTCGGAAACTGGCTCAGGAACACCGCACCGAAGAACCACATCCAGCTGATGCCCAAGAGCGAGCGGAACACCACGGTGTTGCCATGCGCGAGCTTGAGGTTGCGCCAGGTCTCGCTGACGGGGTTCCAGTGGATGCGCAGCTGCGGGTCGGTGGCGGGCAGCTGCGGGATGCCCTGGGCCGCGAGCCGGCCCAGCAGGGCCAGCGCCACGCAGCCGATGGCCACGCAGGTCCGGCCCACGCCCGGCAGCGCGATCAGCAGCCCGCCCACGATGTTGCCGAGCAGGATGGCGACGAAGGTGCCCATCTCCACCATGCCGTTGCCGCCCGTGAGCTCGCGCTCGTGCAGCACCTGCGGCAGGTAGGCGAACTTGACCGGCCCGAACAGCGTCGAGTGCAGGCCCATCAGGAAGGTGCAGGCCAACAGCAGCGGCACCTGCAGGCCCACGTCGTCCGACAGAAAGCCCAGCGCCGCCACCGCCATGATGGCGATTTCCAGGTTCTTGACGAAGCGGATCACCTGGGTCTTGGGCAGCTTGTCGGTCAGCTGCCCGCTGGTGGCCGAAAACAGCAGAAAGGGCAGGATGAACAGCGCGCCGATCACCAGGCCCGCCATGGCCGGCGGCAGCCAGGCCACGCTGAGCTGGTAGGTCACCATCACCGTGAAAGCGAACTTAAACAGATTGTCGTTGGCCGCGCCCGAGAATTGGGTCCAGAAGAACGGCGCGAAGCGGCGCTGGCGCAGCAGCGCGAACTGGTTCGGGTGGGTCTGGTCGTCGTCGGTCATGGCAGCCCAGGATTGTGGAGGCCGCCATGCTGCCATGCCCGCAGGCATGGCCGGGCGTTCAATCCGTCGCGGTGAACACCGTCAGCACGCCGGTGTAGCCGTACAGGTGGTGGCGGGCGATCTCGCCGCCCGCGAAGAAGCCGACCAGCGGCACGTCGCCGAGCGCATGGCGCACGATCTGCAGCTCTGCGCTGGGGCCGCCGAAATGCGCGCCGCCGCGGCTTGCGCAGCTCACGTAGATGGCGCCCGCCATGCGGCGCGCCGGATGCGGCGCCGAGGCGGCCAGGTTGTTCGACAGCGCGAGTGCGGCCTCGGCCGGCATGTCCTCGGGCTCCAGTTCCTCGCGGATCTCGGCGCAGACGCGGACCAGGTCGGCCCGCGCCGCCTGTGCATTGCGCTGGCAGAACGACAGCCGCATGCCGACCTCCAGCGTCTCGGCGATCGCCACGCCCTCGCGCGCCGGGTCCAGACCGATGATGTGGCGCACGCGCACGTCGGGGCCGAAGCTGCCGGGGCGGCGCACACTGTCGCCCTCACTGGGGGCCGAGCGCAGGCCGGCCAGCGTGGCCCGCACCCGCCCCAGCGCCTCGCGCGGTTCGGCCAGCGAGACGCCGAGGTCGCCGAGCAGCACCTGTAGCGCGGGCTCGCCATCCAGCGCGGTGACCACGTTGCCTTCGCAGGCCGTGACGCTGCGCTCCGGTGCGATGGGCTGGCAGCCCTGCGTCACGCGCGAGCTCAGCGCCACGTCCTGCGTGAAGGCCACGCCCGACAGGCCGCCGTGGAACACGCCGCGCGCACCGCCGTGGCCCTTGATGTTGCCGTTGCCGCCCGTGGCGAACTGCACCGTGCTGCCGCGGCTGGAGGCCAGGCCGCCGAACAGGTAGCCGGTGTCGGTGCGGCCGGCCATCTCGGCCACCAGCTCGGAAAGGTCCTGGGTGTTGCCGTCGGCATGGACCAGGGCCGTGTGCGCCTCGAAAGCCATGCCCAGCGGTGCCACGCCCGAGAACACACGGTACTGGTGCGCAGGCAGGCCCAGCAGCATGACGGCCATGGCGGGCTCGTCGAAGTATTCGACGTTGTTGGCGGCAATGCCCACACCCACTGTGCCCGACCAGTCGGTCACCTCCGGCAACTCGCCGCTCAGGTGGTCCAGGATGTCCTGGGCCGCGCTGGCGTAGTGGTCGGTGATGTAGAGCAGCGCCAGCGTGGGCGTGCTTGCGTAGTCGGGCAGGGCGAGCTGCGCACGCAGCTGCGCCAGCACCAGACCGGCGGCCATGCGCCACTGTGGATGGGTGGCGTGGGCGTAGGGGAACAGTTTCATGGGGCCATCCTGCCATGGGCGGTGCGGCAAGCCGCGCCTGGGCCAGGGCATGCCTGGGCGCGCCAAAGGGAATTCAGGAGGCGCGCTTGCGTGGCGCCGCCTTCTTCGCGGCTTTCTTGGCCGGTGCGGCGGCCTTCTTGGCAGCAGCGCGCGGCCGGTCCGCTGCGGAGGCGGCGGCCGGCTCCGGCGTGGCGCGGGCCGCAGCCTCCTTCATGGCCGTGGCGGCGATCTGCTGGAACTGCTGCGTCAGTGCACCCCACCACTGCATGGCATCGATGACGCCGGGGCGCGCGGCTTCGCCATCGGCGGTTTCTGCGGCCTGCGGCGCGGCCGCGGGCTCCGGCGCGGCTTCCGGGGCCGGCCTGGCTGCCGGCGGCGGTGCCGGCGCGGGCGCCTCGGTGCTTTCGCTGGGCTGCACGGTGAAGGCCTTGGCGACCTCGGCCATGCTCACGTTCATGCCCTTGAGCGTGGCCAGGGTCATCTTCTGCACCTCGAGCGCCTGGACCGTGGCCTTGAGCGCCATGGTGTTCTGGTCCAGCCAGAACTGCACGGCCTTGAGTTCGGCGATGCGCTTGTCCAGGTCTTCCACATTGAGCGTGGGCGCGACCCAGCCGCCCAGACCGGGCATTTGCGGCATGCTCTGCGCCGCGCCCTTGGCCAGGCTTTGCAGGAAGTCGAAGCCGGGGACGAACTTGCCGAAACCGGCGCCGGGTGTCTCATCGCTCATGGGTCTCCTCCTGGATGGGGCGTGGGGGTTGCGTGCAGCTTACTGCACCGGCGCCACCACCTCCTGCTCGATCGCGCCGAACAGGCTGTGGCCCTCGCCATCCTTCATCTCGGTGCGCACGGTGTCGCCCAACCGCAGAAAGGCGGTGCGGGCCTCGCCGTCCTGTGCGGTCTCGAACGCGCGCTTGTCGGCGATCGCGTGGTAGCCCTTGGGCCAGTCGCGTCGCTTGCCGCTCTCCACACCGCGCTGGCGCACGGTGCCGGCACCGACGATGCTGCCGGCACGCAGGGGCCGCGTGGCGCACAGGTGGGCGATGAGTTCGCCGAAGGACCAGCGCATGTCTTCGTCGGCATCAGCAATGCCCACGCGCCGGCCGTTCCAGCTGGTCTGCAGCGCCAGGCCGACGCGCCCGCCGGTCCAGGCCTCGCCGAGCTCGTCGGGCGTGACCGCCACCGGCCCGAAGGCCGTCACGGGCAGACGCTGCGCGGCCGACAGGCCCACGGCCTGCAATTGCACGGCATTGGCCAGCAGCAGCAGGCGCACGCCGTCCAGCGCCTGTGCCGGGCTGGCGCGCTGCGGCAGCTCGCCCGTGACGACGGCCAGGCCGGCGCCGAAGTCCATCTCCAGCTGCTCGGAGGCCAGCACCAGCGGGTCGCAGGGGCCGCTGAAGCTGTCGCCGGCGGCCAGGCGGAACCCGGGATCGCTCGCATCGGCCGGCTCCAGGCCATGCTGCCAGGCCTGGGCCAGCGCCCAGTGGCTGGCGCGCGGCAGCGGCGCCATGCACTGGCGCGGGTCGAACGGAAATGCGTGGCGCGCGCGCTCGGCGTTCAGCGCGTCATAGAGGTCCTGCAGCTGCGGCGCGATGAAGTTCCAGTCGTCCAGGGCCTGCTGCAGGCGGTGGGCGGCATGGGTGGCGTAGTGCGCACTGGCCAGGTCGCGCGAGACGACGACGAGCTGGCCGTCGCGCGAGCCGTCCTTGTAGGTGGCAAGTTTCATGGGGTGATCGGTGGGACTCTTTGGCGCCGGGCCAGCGCCCGGCAGACAATCCGGGCGTGCAAGCAGATCGCGTGGCGGCCGGTGGGGCGCAGGATACAAGCAATTGGCGCAGCAGCCGGCCGCTGCTGGGGCTGGGCGCGGTCGTGGTCCTGGCCCACTTGGTGGCCTTGCAGCAGTTGCCTGCCGTGCTGGCGCCGCCGGATCTGGCGCAGACGCGCGCCTTCACCACGCGCAGCATCGTGGTCCAAGCGCCGGCGCCCCCCGTGACCGCCGCGCCGGAACCGGCACCGCCCCCACCACCACCGCCGCGCAGGAAACCGCGCCCCGCCCCTGCGGCGCAAACTCCGCCCGCGCCCGCGCCCGCGCCCGCGCCCGCACCGGCGGCCGAGGCACCGGTCGCCGTGGCGGCGCCGGAGCCGGCTGTGGTCGAGCCCGATCCGGCCGCCGCGGCCACGCCGGAGACCGCAGCCCAGCCCGAACCGCCCGCGCAGGCGGCCTCTGCAGCAGATGCTGCGCCTGCCCCTGCACCCGCCCCGGAACCGGCCGCACCGCCAGCCCCCGCGACCGCGCTGGCGCTGGGCATCCCGGGCTCGGTGCGGCTCAAGTACACGCTGACGGGCGAGGCCAAGCAGCAGACCTACCATGCCCTGGGCGAGCTGCTGTGGCTGCAGGATGGCAAGACCTACGACGCGCGGCTGGAGTACAGCGCCTTCCTGATCGGCTCGCGCGTGCGCACCAGCAGCGGCAGGCTGAGCGAACGCGGCCTGGAACCGACGCGCTTTTCCGACAAGTGGCGCAAACGCGACCTCGCCGCGCATTTCGAGCGTGACAAGGGCATCGTCAGCTTCAGCGCCAACACGCCCAGCGCGCCCCTGCTGCCCGACGCGCAGGACCAGCTCAGCGTGCTGCTGCAGCTCAGCGCCATGATGGCGGGCGACCCGGGCCGCTTCGGGGCCGGCGCCAGTGTCACGCTGCCCGTGGTCGGCCCGCGCGATGCCGATGTCTGGACCTTCACGATGCAGGGCGAGGAACTGTCCTATCTGCCCTACGACAACCTGCCGACCTTGAAGCTCACACGCAACCCGCGCAAGGAATTCGACCAGAAGGTCGAGGCCTGGCTGGCCCCCAGCCTGGCCTACATGCCCGTGCGGGTGCGCATCACCCAGCCCAACGGCGACTTCGTGGACCAGCTGCTGCGCAGCGTGGACAGCCCCTGACTGCGCATTTTTTGGCAAGTAGTCGCAGGACTACCACAGTCCGGCCTTGAAACCGGCCCGGAAGTTGCAATCTAGGGAGCAAGATAGCGCCAACTGGAAAGGGCACCGACATGAACATGCTGTACGACTCCGACTCCTTCGTGGTGGTCCACATGGAGCCGCACGCTGGCGACATCGATGTGCAGATGCAGGAAGGCGTCGGCCTGGTCGCGCGTGCCAAGGAAGATGCCGCGCCCGCGGCCCATCCGGCGCTGGAACGCCACGGTTTCGAGATCGTGGACAAGCGCTCCGGCAAGGAGGTCTACCTGGACGGCTCCTGGGCTGAACTCTTCCAGCAACAGATTGCCGCCTGGCGCGCCCACACCCCGACCCAGGAAGAAGTCGAGGACACGCTGGACCGCTACGCCGAACTGGCGCAGAACCCGGTCGTGATGCATTGACCCTGCCATCGGCCCGGCCATTGCCGGGCCCGGTACATCATCGGGGCATGCCAGCCCCGCGCATTTTTGTCACCCTGGCCACCGTTCTGGTGGCCTTTTTGTTGGCTGGCTGTGCCAGCGACCGGGCCCACAACGCGCTTGCGGCCCTGCTGCCGGCCGATGCCATCTTGCTCGGCGAGCAGCACGACGCGCCCGAGCACCAGCAGATCCATGCGCGCGTCGTGCGCGAACTGTCCGCACGCGGGCAACTCTCGGCCCTGGTGGTCGAGATGGCCGACGCAGGCCAGACCACGGCCGCACTGCCACACCGGGCCGAAGAAGCGGCCGTGCGCCAGGCGCTGCAATGGAACGACAAGGCCTGGCCCTGGGCTGCCTACGGGCCGGCGGTGATGGCTGCCGTTCACGCAGGCGTCCCGGTGCTGGGCGGCAACCTGCCCCGTGCGCGCTTTGGCGCCGTCATGCAGGACCAGGCGCTGGACGCGACGCTGCCGGCGCCCGCCCTGGACGCACAGCGGGAAGCCATCCGCGTCGGCCACTGCGACCTGCTGCCAGCGACGCAGTTGGCGCCCATGGCCCGCATCCAGATCGCGCGCGACCTGTCCATGGCGCGCACCGTGCAGGCCGCAGCCCGGCCGGGCCAGGTGGTGCTGCTGCTGGCGGGCAGCGGCCATGTCGACCGGCAGCTCGGCGTACCGCAGCATCTGCCCCCGGGTTTCACGGTGCGCGCGGTGCGCCTGCAGGCCGGCGGCAGGGACGCCGCGTCACCGGTCTTCGACGCGGTGTGGACCACGCCTGCGCTGCCGGCCACGGACCACTGCGCGGCACTGCGGCAGCGCCTGGGCGGGTGATGCGAGGGGCTGCGACAATCGCGCCCCTATGACGACGACCAGCGCCTCCTACATCCTGACCCTGTCCTGCCCCGACCGCACCGGCATCGTCCACGCCGTCTCCGGCTTCCTGTTCGAGCGCGGCGGCAACATCGAAGAGGCAGCCCAGTACAACGACCACGCCACCGGCCTGTTCTTCATGCGCGTGCGCTTCGCCAGCAGCGACGACCATGCCACGCTGCAGGCCCAGCTGGCGCCGTTCGCCGAGGGTTTCCAGATGCGCTGGAGCCTGCACGCCACGGCCGCGCCCATGCGCACCGTCATCATGGTCAGCAAGGAAGGCCATTGCCTGAACGACCTGCTGTTCCGCTGGAAGAGCGGCCTGCTGCCGGTGGACATCCGCGCCATCGTCTCCAACCACCGCGACTTCTACCAGTTGGCGGCCAGCTACAACGTTCCGTTCCACCACATCCCGGTGACGGGCGCGACCAAGGCCCAGGCCGAGGCCCGCGCCTACGAGGTGATCGAGGGCGAAGGCGCCGAGCTCGTGGTGCTGGCGCGCTACATGCAGATCCTGTCGGACGAGCTGTGCCGCAAGCTGGCCGGCCGCGCGATCAACATCCACCACTCCTTCCTGCCCAGCTTCAAGGGCGCCAAGCCCTACTACCAGGCGCACGACCGCGGCGTGAAGCTGATCGGCGCCACCGCCCACTACGTGACGGCCGACCTGGACGAAGGCCCCATCATCGAGCAGGACGTGGCCCGCGCCGACCACAGCAAGACCGTGGAAGACCTGACCGCCATGGGCCGCGACACCGAGAGCCAGGTGCTGGCGCGCGCGGTCAAGTGGCACAGCGAGCACCGCGTGCTGCTGAACGGCCACAAGACCGTGATCTTCAAGTAGCCGCGGAGCCCCAGTCGGCCATGCGCTCGCCCAGGCGGATCGCGCGGGCCGGCGCCCAATCGGGGTTGAAGCTGAGCGGCCCCTCTGGAAACAGCATCACCACCGTGGAGCCGAGCAGGAAACGGCCCATTTCCTCGCCCTGGCGCAGCATGACGGCGTCGGCGCCTTCGTAGCGCCATTCGCGCAGTTCGCCCAGGCGCGGCGGATTGACCACGCCGTGCCACACGGTGGCCATGCTGCCGACGATGGTGGCGCCCACCAGTGTCAGCACGAAGGGGCCGTGTGCCGTCTCGAACACGCAGACCACGCGCTCGTTGCGCGCGAACAGGCCGGGCACGCCGCGCGCCGTGGTCGGGTTGACCGAGAACAGGTCGCCCGGCACGTAGACCATGCGCGTGAGCCGCCCGTCGCAGGGCATGTGGATGCGGTGGTAGTCGCGCGGGCTCAGGTACAGCGTGGCGAAGCTGCCGTGCCGGAAATGCGCGGCCAGCGCTGCGTCGCCGCCGACCAGCGCGCGCGTGGAATAGGCATGGCCCTTGGCCTGGAAGATCTGGTCGTCCTCGATGCGGCCGAACTGGCTGATGGCGCCATCGACCGGGCAGACCAGATCGGCCCGGGCCAGCGGCCGCGCGCCTTCCTTGAGTGCACGCGTGAAGAACTCGTTGAAGCTGGAATAGGAGGCGATGTCGGGATCGGCTGCCTCGGCCATGTCCACCCCGTACTTGTTGACGAACCAGCGGATCAGCGCCGTGGTGCGTGCACCGCGCCGGGCCGAGGCCACCCTCCCGGCGAACCGCGTGAGGCGGTGCTTGGGCAAGAGGTATTGCGGCAGGACGGCAAGGCGATCGGACAAGTGGGCACTCTCTTCTGGTCGGTCAGGAAGTGTAGCTGCCGCTCCCCGGGCGCGCGTAGGCGGGCGGCTGGAACGACAATCGGACACATGGCCGCCACCGCCCGCATCCCGCCGATCCAGTGCCTGCTGACCTTCGAGGCGCTGGCGCGACTGCGCAGCGTGACGCTGGCGGCCGACGAACTCTGCGTCACGCCCAGCGCCGTGAGCCACCGTGTGCGTCAGCTCGAGCAGAGCATCGGCACCAAGCTGTTCGGCCGGGCCGACTTCTCGCTGACCACCGAGGGCAGCGAGTACCTGGCCCATGTGCGCGAAGGCCTGGCCATGCTGGGCCGCTTCCCGGGCGCCCAGCCGACACCGGGCAAGCGCAAGCTGCGCCTGGCCGTGACGCCGACCTTCGCGCGCGCCATCCTGATCCCGCGGCTGCGCCAGTTCACCGAGGCCTACCCCGAGATCGACCTGCTGCTGCAGGTCAGCATCCCGCTGCTCGACGTGGTGGCCGAGGACGCCGACCTCATGGTGCGCTTCGGCGCCGGCCGCTATGCCGACGTGGAACATCTGCTGCTGGCGCGCGACGAGGTCACGCCGCTGGCCGCGCCCAGCTACCTGCGCGAGGCCGGCGGCCCCTTCAACCAGGCCGAAGACCTCGAAGGCCAGCGCCTGCTGCGCTCGGCGCTGGACCCCTGGCGCACCTGGTTCGCGGCCCGCAAGCTCGATTGGCCCGAGCCCGGCGAAGGCTCGCAGTTCAACGACGTGGGCCTGATGTGCGACGCGGCCGCCGCCGGCATGGGCATCGCGCTCGTGCGGCTCAAGCTCGCCGCGCCCTGGCTGGACAGCGGCGCGCTCGTGCGCCTGGGCACCACGCCGGCGTTCACCGAGAGCGTGCCCAGCCCGCACGCGCACTACCTGTGCTGGCGCACCGGCACCATGGACCGCTGGGAGTGCACGGCCTTTGCCGACTGGCTGCGCCAGGCGCTGGCCTGAAGCGGCTTCACGCCGGGCTTGAACATTCCTCAGCCTTCGCGCCGGACGGCTGGCTTACAGTCTGGCGCCCCCACGGAGAACACCATGGCAGAGACCGCCCCGCCGCCCGCCGAGACCCTGGCCGCCCTGCGGCGCGTGCTGCCCGCGCACGCGCTGCTGTCGCAGCCCGAGGACACCACACCCTACGAATGCGACGGCCTCACGGCCTACCGCCAACGCCCCATGGCCGTGGCCCTGCCCGAGACCTACGAACAGGTCCAGGCGGTGCTGCGCACCTGCCACGCGCTGGGCGTGCCCGTGGTCGCGCGCGGCGCCGGCACCGGCCTGTCGGGCGGTGCCATGCCGCATGCGCAGGGGGTCACGCTGTCCATGGCCAAGTTCAACCGCATCCTCAAGATGGACCCGGTCAGCCGCACGGCCGTCGTGCAATGCGGCGTGCGCAACCTGGCCATCAGCGAGGCCGCCGCGCCGCACGGCCTGTACTACGCGCCCGACCCTTCCAGCCAGATCGCCTGCACCATCGGCGGCAACGTGGCCGAGAACTCGGGCGGCGTGCACTGCCTCAAGTACGGCCTGACCGTGCACAACGTGCTGCAGATCAGCGGCTTCACGGCCGAGGGCGAGCCCGTCACCTTCGGCGGCGCGGCGCTGGACAGCCCGGGCCTGGACCTGCTGGCCCTGGCCATCGGCTCCGAAGGCATGCTGGCCGTGGCCACCGAGGTCACCGTCAAGCTGGTGCCCAAGCCCATGCTTGCGCGCTGCATCATGGCCAGCTTCGACGACATGCGCAAAGCCGGCGATGCCGTGGCCGCGGTGATCGCGGCCGGCATCATCCCGGCCGGGCTGGAGATGATGGACAAGCCCATGACGGCCGCCGTGGAAGACTTCGTGCGCGCCGGTTACGACCTCACGGCCGAGGCCATCCTGCTCTGCGAAAGCGACGGCACGCCCGAGGAGGTCGAGGAAGAGATCGCCCGCATGAGCGCCGTGCTGCGCGGCTGTGGTGCGACGGCGATCGCCGTGAGCCAGAACGAGGCCGAGCGCCTGCGCTTCTGGAGCGGTCGCAAGAACGCCTTCCCGGCCTCGGGCCGCATCAGCCCCGACTACATGTGCATGGACTCGACCATCCCGCGCAAGCGCCTGGCCGACATCCTGCTCGCGATCGCCGAAATGGAGAAGAAGTACGGTCTGCGCTGCGCCAACGTGTTCCACGCCGGCGACGGCAACCTGCACCCGCTGATCCTGTTCGATGCCAACGACCCCGACCAGTTGCACCGCTGCGAGCTGTTCGGCGCCGACATCCTGGAGACCAGCGTGGCCATGGGCGGCACCGTGACCGGCGAGCACGGTGTGGGCGTGGAGAAGCTCAACAGCATGTGCGTGCAGTTCTCCGCCGAGGAGAACGCGCAGATGTTCGGCATCAAGGCCGCTTTCGACCCCAAGGGCCTGCTGAACCCCGGCAAGGTGATCCCGACGCTGAATCGCTGCGCCGAATACGGGAAGATGCTGGTGCGCGGCGGCCGGATCGCGCATCCGGACCTGCCGCGGTTCTGATTTACTCAATGCGCTGAGTAAACTATCTCAGCCCATTGAGTAATTTCCCGATGCCCATTGAGATCCAGCGCGCCGCGCTGCAGCCTTTCGTCGAACGCCTGCGCGAGCCGCGCCGCTTTCTTCAGGTGCTGGCAGGGCCGCGCCAGGTGGGCAAGACCACGCTCGTGCGGCAGGCACTGGCGGCACTGGCATCCGAGCGCGTCGCGCAGCACAGCGTCAGCGCCGACAGCCCGGGCCTGCAAGGCGCGAGCTGGCTGGCTGCGCAATGGGAAACCGCCCGCGCGCTGGCCGCGCAGGCCGGCAGTTGCATCCTGGTGCTCGACGAGGTGCAGAAGCTCCCCGGCTGGACCGAGGAGGTCAAGCGCCTGTGGGACGAAGACAGCGCCGCCGGCCGCGACGTGCGGGCCGTGGTGCTGGGCTCCGCACCACTGCTGATCGCCCGCGGCCTCACCGAGAGCATGGCCGGCCGCTTCGAGATCACGCGCCTGGGCCACTGGCGCTACACCGAGATGCGCGAGGCCTTCGACTTCACGCTGGAGCAGTACGTCTTCTTCGGCGGCTACCCCGGTGCTGCGCCGCTGGTGCATGACGAGATGCGCTGGGCCGCCTACATCCGCGACGCGCTGATCGAGACCACCATCAGCAAGGACGTGCTGCTGATGGCGCCGGTGCAAAAGCCCGCGCTGTTGCGCCGCCTGTTCGACCTGGCCTGCCGCTACAGCGGCCAGATGCTGAGCTACCAGAAGATGATGGGCCAGCTGGCCGATGCGGGCAACACCACCACGCTGGCGCACTACCTGCAGCTGCTGGAAGGCGCGGGCATGGTCTGCGGGCTGCAGAAGTATGCGGGCCAGGCGCTGCGCCAGCGCGCCTCCAGCCCCAAGCTGCAGGTCTACAACACGGCGCTGATGGGCGCTCTGGCCGTGGCCTAGGGCTGGGGCTTCGCTCAGCTGCGCGCCACACCCGAGCAGTGGGGCCGCCTGGTCGAAAGCGCCGTGGGCGCCGAACTGCTGGCGCGCAAGCTCACGCACAGCAGCACACAGCCCGCGCTGTACTACTGGCACGAGGCCGGCCGCGAGGTCGACTATGTGCTGCCCGATGGGCGCGAGCTGTTCGCGCTGGAGGTCAAGAGCGGCCGGCAGCGCGGCAATGTCTCCGGGCTCGATGCGTTCCGTACGGGCTTTCCGAAGGCCAGGCCGCTGGTTCTCGGCAGCGGCGGCCTCGATCTCCACCGCTGGTTCACGACACCATGATCCCCTTGCGCGGACTGGCCTGGCTGCTGGCCCTGCAATCGGCCGGCGAGCTGCTCGCGCGCGGCCTGCACCTGCCCTTTCCGGGCCCCGTCATCGGCATGGTGCTGCTGCTCGTCGCCCTACGCTGGGAGCCGGTGCGCACACCTGTCGCCGCTTGCGCGAACTTCCTGTTGTCGCACCTGTCGCTGCTGTTCGTGCCGGTCGGTGTCGGCGTGATCGTGCATCTGCCGCTGCTGGCGCAGTACGGCGGCCGCATGCTGGTCGTGCTGGTGGTGTCGACCTGGGTCGGCCTGGCCGTCACGGCGCTGGTGCTGTACGCGGGGCGCCAGCGCCCGCCCAAGTGAGGAGAAGCCATGGCGCAGTTCGTCGAACTCTGGGTCTACCTGTCCGCCACGCCGCTGTTCGGGCTGACGGCCACGCTCGTTGTCTACGTGCTGGCCCAGGCCGCCTACGCGCGGCTGGGCCATGCGCCCTGGGCCAACCCGGTGCTGTGGAGCGTGGTCTGCATCGGTGCCGTGCTGCTGCTCACGCGGCTGCCCTACCCCACCTACTTCGCGGGTGCGCAGTTCATCCACTTCCTGCTCGGGCCGGCCGTGGTGGCGCTGGGATGGCCGCTGTGGCAGCGCCGCGGCGAACTGCGCCAGCGCTGGAGTCGGCTGCTGCTGGCCGCCCTGGCCGGCGGTGGTGCGGCCTGCGCCACGGCCGTGCTGCTGGGCCGGGCGCTCGAGCTGCCGAACGAGGTGGTGCTGTCGCTGGCGCCCAAGTCGGTCACCGCGCCCGTGGCCATGGGCGTGGCCGAAGCCATCGGCGGCATTCCCGCGCTGTCGGCCGTGTTCGCGGTGATCACAGGGCTCGTGGGTGCGTTGAGCGGCAAGTACCTGTTCGACGGGTTGCGCATCGCGCGCGACCCGGCCGGCATGCGCGCCCGCGGCTTCGCGCTCGGCACGGCCGCCCACGGCATCGGCGCGGCCCGCGCGCTGCAGGTCGATGCCGATGCAGGCGCCTATGCCGGGCTGGCGCTGGGCCTGCAGGTGGTGCTGGCCTCGCTGCTGATTCCGCTGGCCTTCCGCTGGCTCTGACGCTCAGACGCCGCGCGCAGCGTGCAGCACGTCGCGCGTGCGCTGGGCTTCCCGCCGCGCCGCGGCGGCGAAGTCCTCGCCCGCGGACGCGTACAGGATCGCGCGCGAGGAGCTGACGACCACCGGCCCCGTGGTCTGCGCCGCATCGCCGCGCCAGGCCGCGCGCACCGTGGCCACGGCATCGCCGCCTTGCGCGCCCACGCCCGGGATCAGCAGCGGCACCGAGGGTGCCAGCGCGCGCACGCGCTCCAGCTCCGACGGATAGGTCGCGCCGACAACCAGGCCGAGCTGGCCATTGCGGTTCCAGGGGCCCTGCGCCAGGCCTGCGACGTGCTCGTACAGGCGTGGCTCGCCCTCGACGCCGGCCAGACGCTGGTTCTGCAGGTCGTCGCCACCCGGGTTGGAGGTACGGCACAGCAGGAAGGCGCCCTTGCCTTCGTAGCGCAGGTAGGGCTCGACCGAATCGAAGCCCATGAACGGCGACAGCGTGACCGCATCGGCACCGTAGCGCTCGAAGGCCTCGACGGCGTACTGCTCGGCGGTGGAACCGATGTCGCCGCGCTTGGCGTCCAGGATCACGGGCACATGCGGCGCAGCGCGGCGAATGTGGCCGATCAGACGTTCGAGCTGGTCTTCGGCGCGGTGCGCGGCGAAGTAGGCGATCTGCGGTTTGAAGGCGATCGCGAGGTCGGCTGTGGCATCGACGATGGCGGCGCAGAAGTCGTGGATGCGGCTGGCGTCGCCGCGCAGCGTGGCCGGGAAACGGGCCGGGTCGGGGTCCAGGCCCACACAGAGCAGCGAGGCGTTGCGCTGCTCGGCACCGCGCAGCATGTCGAGGAAGGTCATGGCGCCGATTTTACGAACCGGCCGCCCGCTACCATCGGCCGCCTATGCAGGCATTGAGCAAGAGACAAGCCGCCATGCTGGTGGCGCTCACCCTGGTCTGGGGACTGAACTGGCCGGTCATGAAGATCGGCGTGACGGGCTACCCGGCCATCACCTTCCGCGTCATCTCGCTGTGGGTCGGCGTGCCGTTGCTGGGCCTGGGCCTGCTGGTGCTGCGCCAGCCGCTCGCCGTGTCGCGCAGGTACTGGGGCGAACTGTTCTGGCTCGGCGTGACCAACATGTTCGTCTGGCACGCGCTGATGGTGCTGGCGGTGCAGGCGCTGTCCAGCGGGCGCGCGGCCATCCTCGGTTACTCGATGCCGATCTTCTCGGCCGTGTTCGGGGCGCTGTTCTTCGGCGAGCGGTTGCGTGCGCGCGCCTGGGCCGGCGTCGCCGCCGCGGCGCTGGGCGTGCTGCTGCTGCTCTGGCACGAGCTGTCCAACATGGCGGGCCGGCCGCTGGGTGTGCTGCTGGCCCTGGTGGGTGCAGCGACATGGGCCGTCGGCACGCAGAAGATGCGGCGCCACACCATTCCGGTCTCCACGCCCGCGCTGGTGTTCTGGATGACGGCCATGAGCGCCTGCATCATGAGCCTGCTGTCCCTCTTGTTCGAGCACGAACGCTGGATGGCTCCGACGCCGGCCATCTGGGGCGCCATCCTCTACAACGGCGTGCTGATCTTCGCGGCGGCGCAGGTGGTCTGGTTCTCGCTGGCGCGGGCGCTGCCGCCCGTGGCCTCCACGCTGGGCGTGATGCTGATCCCCATCCTCGGCGTGTTCAGCGGCGCCTGGTGGCTGGGCGAATCGCTGCACTGGCAGGACTGGGCCGCGATGGGCCTCATGGTGCTGGCCATCGCCTCGGTGCTGTGGCCCGCGCGGCCCGCCGTCACAGGCTCTTGACGGTCTCCATGGCCAGGCACAGGTCGGCCCAGGCCTTGGCCTTCTCGGGCAGGCTGCGCAGCAGATAGGCCGGGTGGTAGCTCACGACCACGGGCACGGCCTCGTAGCGGTAGACCTTGCCGCGCAGCCGGCCCAGCGGCTGGGTCTGCACGTCGGGCACGCTGCCTGCCAGCAGCGACTGCACGGCAAAACGGCCCACGGCCAGGATGATCTTGGGCTGCAACAGGGCGATCTGGCGCTTGAGATAGGGCTCGCACTGCGCCACCTCGTCCAGCGCCGGGTTGCGGTTGCCGGGCGGACGGCACTTGAGCACGTTGACGATGAAGGCCGCCTGTGCGCCCCGCACCTCGCCATGCCGGCTCACGCCGACGGCGCGCAGCATGTTGTCCAACAGCTTGCCGGCCTGGCCGACGAAGGGCTCGCCACGCAGGTCTTCCTGCTCGCCAGGCGCCTCGCCGACGATCAGCCAGTCCACGCGCGGCGGCGCCTCGGCTTGCGGCACCGCGGGACCCACGCCGAACACGGTGTTCTTGCGCGTGCCGCAGAGTTTGCAGGCCTCGCAGCCGGACACGGACTGCTGCAGCGCCGTCCAGTCCATGGCGGCGATGGCGGCCGCGCGGCCATCGTCGGCGGCGGGCGCCACCGCGGGCCGGGGCGTGGCCGCCACCACGGGCGCCGGCGCGGCCACGGCTGGCGCAGGCCGCGCAGCCATGGGCGGCGGCGCCACGGGTGCGGCGACGGCCTCGGCCTGGGCCGCAGCCGGCTCCGCCGGGGCCGGGGCCTGCGGCCACCAGACGCGCACATGCATCTCTTCCAGCATCGCGCGCTGGCGCGCATCGAGTTCCAGGGCCATCAGCGGTGCGCGCTCACAGTTGCAGACTCATGACGATGGCGTCTTCGCGCTTGAAGGTCGACTCGGGGTAATAGCCCTTGCGCAGGCCCACGCGCCGAAAACCGTAGGCGGCATAGATCTGGAACGCGCGCAGGTTGCTCACGCGCACCTCGAGCCAGAGCCACTGCGCACGCTGGCCACGCGCCCACAGGCACAGCGCGTCGAGCATCACGCGGGCCCAGCCGCGGCGCTGGTGCGCGGGCGCCACGGTGATGTTGAGCAGGTGCACCTCGTCCACGCCCTTCATCGCGATGAAGTAGCCCAGCACCTCGGCATCGCCCAGCAGCACCTGGGCCTGGTAGCCGGAGGCCAGGGCATCCTGGAAGTTGCGGCGCGTCCAGGGATGGGTGTAGGCCTGCTGCTCGATGGCGACCACGGCCGCCAGCCAGTCCTCGGTCATGGGCTCGAAACGGGCCTCGCCCGTGCGTTCGGGCAGCGCGCTCATGGGGCAGCCGCCTTCTCGGCCATGCGTTCGGCGGTGGTCTTGGCGACCTTGTTGCGCACGTAGCGGGGCAGCGCGGCCTCGGCGCGCACGGCCGCGCCTTCGGCCAGCAGCTGTGGCGCGACACGCAGCATGGCGGTGGCCAGCGGCAGCGCGGCCACGCCTGGCGCGCCGGCGAGCCTGTCGCCATAGACCGCGCCCGCATTGCCGGCCAGCGTCCAGCCATCGGGCACGGTCAGCGCCTGCGGAGCGAGCAGTTCGAAATCGCCGTGCTGCAGCCAGCGGCCGTGTTCGAAGCGGTAGCGGCCGGCATAGACCTCGTCCATACGCGCATCCAGCGCGGCCACGATGTTTGTCGCACCCGCCAGCTGCCGCGCCTCTTCGGCCACGGCCAGCAGCGTGTCGACCGGCAGCAATGGCACACCTTCGGCGTGCTGGGCCCGCGTGCCGAACGCCAGACCCTGGGCCACCGAACAGGCCGTGCGCAGGCCCGTGAACGAACCCGGCCCGCAGCCGAAGGCGATGGCATCGAGCTGTGCGAGTGCGAGGCCCGCCTGGCGCAGCAGGTCCAGCACCATGGGCAGCAGCGTGGTGGACGCCTGTGCGCCGCCGGGGCCGCTGCACTCCAGCACGCGCGCACCATCGCAGACCGCCACCGACAGGTGTTCGGTGCTGGTGTCGAACGCCAGCAGGCGCGCTCTGGAGGAATCGGGGTGCATGGCCGGGATTATCGATGGGCCGCCGGTAGACTCGCGCGCCATGTGGTCGCCCTTCTCCCGGCTGGTCCCGCTGCTGGCGGGTTGGATGTTGAGCCTGTCCAGCGGGGCTGCCCCGCCCGGTGCCGAGCGCCCGCTGCCCCCGGCCGTGGCCACGGCCCTCGCCCAGGCCAAGGTACCGCGCGACGCCGCGGCCTTCCTCGTACAGCCTCTGAACGATGCCGCGCCACGGCTGGCCCACCGTGTCGATGCGGCCATGAACCCGGCCTCGGTCATGAAGATGGTGACCACGCTGGCCGCGCTGGACCAGCTCGGCCCCGGCTACACCTGGAAGACGCGCTTTTACGCCGACGGACCGGTGGCCGACGGCGTGCTGCAGGGCAACCTCTACATCGAAGGCGGCGGCGACCCCAAGCTCGTGCTCGAGCGCGTGGACAGCGCCTTCCGCGCGCTGCAGGCGGCCGGCGTGCGCCAGGTGCGCGGCGACATGGTGCTGGACAACAGCGTCTTCGAGATGCCGGCGCACGACCCGGCCGCCTTCGACAACGAGCCGCTGCGCCCCTACAACGTCGCGCCGGACGGGCTGCTGGTCAACTTCAAGGCGCTGATCCTGCGCTTCACGCCGCAGGCCGACGGCACGGCGCTGGTGACGAGCGAGCCGCCGCTGACCGGCGTGGCCGTGCCGGACGCCGTGCCGCTGGCGCGCAGCCAGGCCTGCGGCGACTGGCGCAGCATGCTGCAGGCCGATTTCTCCGATCCCAACGCCGTGCAGTTGCAAGGCACCTACCCCGCCCGCTGCGGCGAGCGTGACTGGGCCGTGGCCTACGTGGAGCCGGCCAGCTATGCGCAGCGCGCGCTGCTGGCCCTGTTCCGCGCTGCCGGCAGCCAACTCGACGGCAGCGCCCGGCAGGGCCGCCGGCCGCCCGACGCGCGCTTGCTGCTGGAGGCCCCGTCGCTGCCACTGGCCGAGGTGATCGCCGACGTCAACAAGCGCAGCAACAACGTGATGGCCCAGCAGTTGCTGCTGACGCTGGCGGCCCAGCGCCACCTGCCGGCCCGCATGGAAGACGGGCGTGCGGCCATCGCCGCCTGGTGGCGCCGCTTCGTCGGCAGCGCCACACCGGCCCCGGTGCTCGAGAACGGCGCGGGCCTCAGCCGCGACGAGCGCATCACAGCCAGCGCGCTGGCGCGCATGCTGGCGCGCGCCAGCCGCCATGCTGAGGCCGCCACCTATCTGCAGTCGCTGTCGCTCGCCGGCGTGGACGGCACGACCGAACGCATGCGCGAGCGCGGGCTCGTGAGCGTGGTCGGCAACGCCTGGCTCAAGACCGGCTCGCTGCGCGACGTGGCGTCCGTCGCCGGCTACGTGCGCGGCCGCAGCGGCCAGCGCTACGTAGTGGTCGCCATGGTCAACCACGTCAACGCGCCGGCCGCGCGGCCGGCGCTGGACGCGCTGTTGGAATGGACCGCCGAAGACGAGCGCTGACGACCTACTGCATGCAAACGCCCGATGACAAGGGAATTTGCACACCTTCTTTGGTCGACTCGCATGGCATTTCGTTCAAAAATCGGCCGCTCAAGCGTGTCTGGCTGTAAATTTTGTGAGCGGGTTCCCTCACCTGCCGGACTGCCTGCATTCAAGCCGACGAAAGGAATCCCATGCATTTGAAGAAGACCTCTCTGGCCGTGGTGACGGCGCTGGCATTGGCCGCCTGCGGTGGCGGCGATGACAACGAGCCGACCTATAGCAGGCTGGTGTCGTTTGGCGACAGCCTGTCCGACGTGGGCAGCTACAAGACGCCGGGCATCGCCAGCCTGGGCGGCGGCAAGTACACCGTCAACGGCGGCGGCAACGAGATCTGGATCGAGCAACTCTCGGTCGAATTGGGCTTGCAGGCGCCTTGTGCTGCGCTGACCGGGCTGGAGGCCAGCGGCATCTTCGCGGGGTTGGCGGCGCCGACCACCTCCCATGCCGGCTGCACGGCCTATGGCCAAGGCGGCTCGCGGGTCACGAATCCGGTGGGTCCCTGGAACAAGGCTTTGCTGCAGATTCCGACCGAGCAGGCCCAATTCCAGGGTCAGCTGGGCCAACTGACCGTTCCCGTCGCCACGCAGATCGCCAACCACCTCGCCGCTTCGGGCGGCAGCTTCACAGGCAAAGAACTGGTGACCGTCCTGGCCGGGGCCAATGATGTGTTCGTGGCGACCGACGAAGTCGCGGCAGCCATCGCAGCAGCAACCGCGACCGCCACCTCGCCCGACCAAGTCGTCGCCGCCTCGCAAGCCGCAGGAGCCCAAGCCGTTGGCGCATTGACGCAAGCAGGTACGGAACTGGCCACCCTGATCAAGAACCAGATCGTCGCCAAGGGTGCCAAACGCGTCGTGGTCTTGAACCTGCCCAATATTAGCAAGACGCCGGAGGCCGTCGGCGCGGAAGAGGCCATGCCAGGCTCGCAGCAGTTGGTCGACACCATGACGCTCGCGTTCAACGCCGCACTCAAGGCCGGCCTGGACGGCACGGCTGAAGTCTTGCAAGTCGACTTCTACGCCCAAAATTCCCAGCACTCGGTCACGCCTGCTGCATTCGGCCTCACCAACACCAGCACGCCGGCCTGCACCAACACCTTCCCGAATGCACCGGGCTTCCTGGCTCCCTCGTTGACCTGTACGACGGCAACGGTGGTGGCGAACTCCGCGCGCTATCTGTTCGCCGACACAGTGCACCCCACACCCTATGGCCACACCCTGATCCGCGACATGGCGCTGGCGGCGCTCAAGGAAAAAGGCTGGCTCTGAACGTTCGCTGAACCCTCCAACGACAAAGAGCCCCGAGGGGCTCTTTGTTTTTTGCAGGCAGGTGCGTGTCTACCACCGGTTGCGGATGCGGTCGTACGCGTAGGTACCGAACAAGCGCTGCAGGTTGGGCGTCACATACAGCTTGTCCGCGAACATGTAGCTGTTGTAGCTGACGCCGGACGCGATGGTGCTCGTCGTGCACAGCGCCGAGTTGACTTCACCCGCGCCGATGCCGATGCCGACGCCTGCATCCACCGAGGTGCACGCCACGCCCTTGGAATTGTTCATGGAGAAATTGCCCGGATCCTCCGCGGCGATGTTGAAGTAGTACGGTGCATCGACGTACAGCACATTGCTCCCGAGGCCCAGGTTCACCGAGTCGATCAGGAAGGCGTCGTTGACGTTGCGGCTGATCGCGTTCAGCGTATCGTACTGGCCCGTCGCCTGGCCCCAGGGCGTGATGCCGAGGTTGATCGCACCGACGACCACGACCTGCTTGGCGCCTGCATCCACCAGGCGTTTTGCGAGGTTGGCCAGCGCGGTGCCCGCAGCCCGCGCATTGGCGACTGCCGTGTCCGCCGTCTGGGTCCCAGCCAGGAAGGCCTTGGCCTCGAACAGCGCATCCGACATGCCGCCGCTCAGGATGACCAGGTCGTCCGAAGCGAAGGTTCCCCCGCCTGCCACAAAAGCGTCCACCTGCTCCGTCACTGTCAAGGTCGTCGCGTCGCCCGTCACTCCGGGCTTGCCTGCAATTCGCGCCCCGACCCGGGCATAGCCCGTTCCGCCGCTGGCCGACGGCGTCAGGGTGCGCCCGTAGTCGCTGGCCAACTGCAGCAGCCAGTGGTTGGTCGTGCCGTCGTTCACGGTGTATCTGGCACCGGTCTGGCCCACATCGGAAAAGGCATCGCCGAACACGAGCAGGCGCGCCGGCTGCAGCTGCGATTCCGTGCTGCTCGAGCCGCAGGCACTCAGCAACACGGCAGAGGCACCCAGGGCCAGGGCGGCCACAGCACGCCGCCAGGAAATTCGACTCATCGGTCTCTCCAGAAAAAGTTGCCGGGAGTGTACGGTGCAGGCGGCCTCGCGCTCAGGCGGCCGCTGCGCGTTGCAAACGGTCACGTATACCCGCCCACGCGTCATCGGACGGCGGCGTTTCCACCCAGATCAGGCGCACGCCGGTCGCGTCGAGCGCGCGCAGCACGGCGAACAGCTCGCGCGCCGCGTCCACAGGGTCGGCGGGCATGCGCCGCACGAGCACGCGGCGCGATGCACTGCGCAGCGCCGTGCGCGCGTAGACCGCCACGGTGGGCGTGGCGTCCACGGCGTCGTCCAGCTCCGTGCCCAGCACCTGCAGCGCGGCCTGCAAGGCGGCCGCGTCCATCAGGCGCACGCTGGCGTGCGGCGCGTAGTGCGCAGCCAGCGTGCCTGAAGCGCGCGGGTCGGCTGCCAGCTCGTCCTTGCCGCGCACGGGCTGGCCGCAGACGGCCTCGATCTGCTCGCGGCTGATGCCGCCCGGGCGCAGCAGCACGGGCACGCCGCGCGTGGCGTCGACGATGGTCGATTCGATGCCCACATCGCAGGCGCCACCGTCCAGCACCAGGAGGTCGTCGCCGAACTCCGAGGCCACGTGCGCGGCCGTGGTCGGGCTCACGCGGCCGAACTGGTTGGCGCTGGGCGCGGCCACGCCGACGACGCCGAGTTCGGCGGCAGCGCGGAATACCGCCTGGGCCACCGGGTGCGAAGGGCAGCGCAGGCCGATCGAGTCCTGCCCGCCGGCCGCCTTGGCACCCACGGCGGCGCGGCGCGGCAGGATCAGCGTGAGCGGGCCGGGCCAGAAGGCGCGGATCAAGGCCTCGGCCCAGGCCGGCCAGTCCTGCGCGAAATGCGCCAGCGCGGGCGGCAGGCCGCCGGCATCGCTGGGCGCGACATGCACGATCAGCGGGTGATCGGCCGGCCGGCCCTTGGCGGCGTAGATCTTGTCCACGGCCGCATCGTTGCCGGCATCGGCCGCCAGGCCGTACACGGTTTCGGTCGGCAGTCCCAGCAATTCGCCAGCGGCCAGCGTCTGGGCTGCGCGCGCGATGGCGCCGGGATCGGCTGCAGCGAGGATCATGGTCAGAACGGCGCGATGCCCAGGATGGCGGCGGCCTGCAGCGCGGTGGCGCGCACGGCCTCGGGCGTGGCGCCCGTCACCGTCAGGTGCCCCATCTTGCGGGCCCGCGCGGCCTTGAGCTTGCCGTACAGGTGCAGGTGCACACCGGGCAGGGCCAGCACCGCATCCCAGGGCGGCGTCACGGCCTCGGCACTGGCCTGGGCACGCTGCGCATTGGCGTCGAACCACAGGTCGCCGAGCAGGTTGAGCATGACGCTGGGGCTGTGCAGGCGCGGGGCGACCAAGGGCAGGCCGGCCAGCGTGCGCACCTGCAGGTCGAATTGCGAGACATCGCAGGCGTCGATGCTGTAGTGGCCGCTGTTGTGCGGCCGCGGCGCGATCTCGTTGACGACCAGGCTGCCGTCCTGCAGCACGAAGAACTCCACGCACAGCACGCCCACGTAGGCCAGGCCCTCGGCCACGGCACGCGCAGCGGCAACGGCCTTCTCGCAGGTGGCGGCCGGCAGCACGCCTTCGTGCACCGTGGTCACGGCCAGGATGCCTTCGCGGTGCAGGTTGTGCTGCACCGGGAAATGCACCATGGCGCCGTCGCGGCCACGCGCCACGATGACCGAGCATTCGTCGGCCAGCGGCAGCATCTGCTCCAGCACGCAGGGCACGCGCTGCAGCCGTTCCCAGGCCGCCACGAGTTCCTCGCGCGTGCGCACGCGCACCTGGCCCTTGCCGTCGTAGCCCAGGCGGGCGGTCTTGAGGATGCCG
This sequence comes from Pseudorhodoferax aquiterrae, assembly GCF_014652235.1. Taxonomy (GTDB): domain Bacteria; phylum Pseudomonadota; class Gammaproteobacteria; order Burkholderiales; family Burkholderiaceae_C; genus Pseudorhodoferax; species Pseudorhodoferax aquiterrae. Next base: position 212,647 of record NZ_BMYK01000004.1, on the reverse strand, counting down.
GGCAACAGGCCGGCGCTGACCTGGTCGAGCGAGGCCGGGTCGGTGATCACGGCATAGGGTGCGCACGGCACGCCGATGCGCGTGAAGTGCGCCTTCTCGGCACTGCGGTCCTGCGCGATGGCCACGGCCTCGGCCGCGGGCGCCACCGGCCGCTGCGCCGCGAGCTGCGCCAGCGCGGGCGCAGGCACGTTCTCGAACTCCGTGGTCATGGCGTCGCTGAGGCGCGCCAGCTCGGCCAGCCCCTGGGCATCCAGGTAATCGGTCTGCACATGGTGGTGGCTCACGCGTCCGGCAGGGCTGGACGCATCCGGGTCCAGCACGGCCGTGAAGTAGCCCATGCTCTGCGCCGCGTGCACGAACATGCGGCCCAGCTGGCCGCCGCCCATCACGCCCAGGGTGGCGCCGGGCAACAAGGGGGCCTGCGTCATACCGGCGGCAAGCTCATGGCCTGGGCGGCCGCGGTCTGCTCGGCGCGGAAGGCGTCGAGCTTGCCGCGCAGCGCCGGGTCGTTCACAGCCAGCATGGCGACCGCGAACAGCGCGGCGTTGGCGGCGCCGGCCACGCCGATCGCGAAGGTGGCCACCGGGATGCCCTTGGGCATCTGCACGATGCTGTGCAGCGAATCCACGCCCTGCAGGTGCTTGCTGGCCACGGGCACGCCCAGCACGGGCACCGTGGTCTTGGCGGCCAGCATGCCGGGCAGGTGGGCGGCACCGCCCGCGCCCGCGATGATGGCCGCCAGGCCACGGCCGGCAGCGGCCTCGGCATAGGCGAACATCTCGTCCGGCATGCGGTGGGCCGAGACCACCCTGGCTTCGTGTGCGATGCCGAATTGCTGGAGAATCCCCACCGCATGCTGCATGGTGTCCCAGTCGCTGCTGGAGCCCATGACAATTCCGATTTGAACTGCGCTCATCGCGCAATTTTACTTTTCACCCCCAGGTTCTCCCGATGATTGACATCACCCTCGACAATTTCCAGGCCGACCTGATCGAAGCCTCCCTGCAGCAGCCCGTGCTGCTGGACATCTGGGCCGAGTGGTGCGGCCCCTGCAAGCAGTTGGGTCCGGTGCTGGAAAAACTCGAGCGCGACTACGACGGCCGCTTCCTGCTGGCCAAGCTCGACGCCGACAAGGTGCCGCAGATCGCCCAGCAGCTGAGCCAGATGTTCGGCGTGCGCAGCATCCCGTTCTGCGTGATGTTCTCGGGCGGCCAGCCGGTGGACGGCTTCGTCGGCGCCGTGCCCGAGGCGCAGATCCGCGAGTTCCTGGACAAGCATGTGCCGGGCGAGGACGAACTGGCCAGCGCCGACGATGCCGAAGAGGCCCAGGAGCTGCTGCAGTCCGGCGACGCCGACGCGGCCCTGGCCAAGCTGCAGGAGGCACTGGCCGTGAACCCGGCCAACGACGATGCGCGCTACGACTACGTCAAGCTGCTGATCTCCGCCGGCCACCTCGAGGAAGCCGGCGCCGCGCTGCAACCGGCACTGGTGCAGATCCCGGTGCAACTGCGCTTCGAGGCCCTGGCCCAGTGGCGCGCGGCGCTCGAGGCCGTGGCGGCCGACCCGCGCCGCGACTGGAGCGTGGAGCAGTTCGACGCCAAGATCGCCGAGAACAAGCGCGACTTCGACCTGCGCCTGGCCAAGAGCCGTGTGCTGCTGGCGCGCGGCGAACTCACGGCCGCCATGGACGAGCTGCTGGAGATCGTCATGCGCGACAAGAAGTGGAGCGACGAGCTGCCGCGCAAGACCTACATCGCCATCCTGGAACTGCTGACCCCGCCCAAGCCCAAGGCCGCGGCCGATGCCGCCGGCAAGACCGCGGGCGGCATCGAACTGATGGGCAAGGCCGCGATGGTGGAAGACCCGCAGGCGGCGCTGGTCTCCAGCTACCGCCGCAAGCTCAGCATGGCGCTGAACTGAAGGCCGCGCTCAGGGCCGCGCCTGGTCGGGCCGGCTGTAGTCGCACACGCCCTCGGGGAAGATGCGCTCCAGCCGCGCCCGCTCCTCGGCGCTGGGCTGCCAGCCGCCGTAGCTGCCATCGGCGATGGCCTGCGCCACCGGCTTGAGCGCGCAGCGGTAGATGCCGCCTTCGATCGGCGCCCCGGCCACCGTGCGGGAGGTGCCGTAGAGCGGGAAGGCCTGGGTGCACGCGCCCGCCGCCTGCCCGTCCAGGATGCCGCTCCAGACCCCCGCGCCCGCATGCAGGCGCTGGCCCTGCAGGTCGAAGCAGGCGTCCACCGCGTCGTCCGGCTTGCTGCCGGCGATGCCGAGCTGCGGGTTGGACCGCAGCCGCTCCAGCCAGCGGTCCATCACGTCCAGGGCCTGCATGCTCAGGCTGGCCTTGGGCACGCCGGGGCGGGTGTCGGTGAACCACACGACCAGCTCGTCGCCGCCGCCCTGTTGCTGCACGCGGCGGCGCACGGCGAACGACTGGTGGGCGTTGTGCATGTCCAGCTCGCGTTCCATGTACTGGCGATGGTCTATGGTCGGCACGCCGATCCGGCCGCGGAAGACGTGGCCCGAGCTGTAGGCGGCGCGCATGGCGATGGGATCGCCACTGGTGCGCGGTGCCGGCGCGGCCGCGCTGCCCAGGCGCATGTTGCGCCGGCTCCAGGGGTCGAAGTAGCCCGGCTGCGTCATGGCCTTGTTGACCTCGGCCGCACCGGTGCCGAAGAACGGGAAGCCTTCCTGCACCATCTCGCTGGGTTGCTTCCAGCCGCCTACGTTCCAGTTCAAGTCCAGGAACTCGGCCGGCGTGATGTGGCCCGCGCGCAGCGCGTTCAGGCCGTACTGCACGCCCACGTTGTCCCAGGTCGGGCGCGCCGCGCCGGTGGCGTCCACGCCGTAGACGTTGCGCAGGTCGTCGTAATGGGTCCAGCGGATCGCCGCGATGTCGCTCTGCGGCACGTACAGCTGCTGGTTGGGCGCCTGGCCGTACCAAGGGTTCATGGCCAGCGGGGTCAGGCCGCGCCAGGCCGGTACGCACTCGGTGGAGCCGACGGCCGTGCTGTAGCCCAGTGCGGTCTTGAGCGGTGCCAGGGCGTCGTTGACCCGCGCGTTGGGGCCGCCGGGCGGGTTTTCCTCGGCGTTCATGCCGACCAGCCAGCTCCGGTTCTTCGTGACCCGCCACTTGGGGTTGGCGCGGTCGGTCGCGTCCATGTAGTGCTCCAGCAACTCGCAGTCGCCGACGTGGATGGTCTGCGTGACCATGTCCGGGTAGCTCTGCACCGGCAGCAGGCCGTCGAGCACGCCCGGATGGTTCTGCGCGATCAGGTATTGCTGGATGGCACCGCCCGAGCCGCCCAGGCCGACCGTGTACAGGGGCACGCCGTAGCGCTCGATGAAGCGCTCCTTGGTCATCAGCGCGGTCTCGCCCGCCAGGTTCATGTTGTAGTGGGTGCCGGTGTTGTTGCCGCTGGAGTGCACGATGGCCCAGCCCTTGCCCAGGACTTCCAGGTTCATCGAGCCGCCGTGGACCGTGCCCTGGCTGTGGCCGATCGCCACCCCGCCCTGGAACCAGTAGAGCAGCTTGCGGTTCCACAAGCTGGTGTCGTCCTGGGCCGCGCTGTCGGCCTGCGGCGCCGGCGCGAGCATGGCGATGCTGTAGAGGAAGCGATTGATGCTGCCGAGCTCGCGGCGCACGATGAAGTCCACGCGCCGGCCGTCGGCCAGCGTGGTCTGCGCCAGGTCGGTCGGCCGCTGGCCGTTGGCGGGCCAGGGCTGCAGGCTGCCGGCGGTGCTGCGGTAGAAGTACCGGACCAGGGTCGGGATCGAGCAGTCGCGGCTATAGCCCAGCAACTGGCCCTGGGCGTCGCGCACCGGATAGCCGGGCGGGGCGGCGCTGTCGACCAGCGGCTCGCGGCCGACCGCGCCCTGGTTGTTGGTGCAGACGAAGGGCTGCTGCTGCGGACCGGTGAAGATCGGGCCGGTGATCGGGTAGTTGGTCAGCGTCAACCGGTCGCGCGGCTGGCCCGCGCCGCTGCGGTGGCGCACTTCGAGCTGGTTGGCGCCGGGCACGAGCCCGCGCACCACCCCTTGCAGGCCATCCTCGGTCGGATCCAGCGCCAGATCCAGCCGCACGCCGTTGAGCCAGAGCTCCAGTTTGTCGCGCAGGCCCGGGGGCGCCTGGACGGCGATGCGCGCATCGCCGCCGCTGACCTGCTCGGGCGCGCTGGACAGCACGCGCAGGCGCACCTCGCCCGCCCCCCGGCCCTGTCCCTGGGCACGGGCCGTCACCTCGGCCGTCGTGCCGCCGTCGCCGGCGCCGCAGCCGGCCAGCAGCGCCAGGGCGGCGCCCCAAGCCGCCGCCATCATCCGCAGTTCCATCGTGGTCTCCTCCGCGCATCTTGTGAGCGGGCGCGCGCCGGTGGCCACCGGCGCTGCCGCACACCCCGGACACCGGGGCGCAGGGCGCAGACTAAGCCGGGCGGCGCGGCACGGCATCAGGGTGCACCCCGATGGTGCACGGCGCGGATCAGGCGTTCAGGCGCTGCCAGGCTTCCTGGTATTTGGCGGCCGTCTTCTCGATCACCTCGCGCGGCAGGCGCGGCGCCGGCGGCGTCTTGTCCCAGGGCTTGCCGTTGATGCGCACCGATTCCAGCCAGTCGCGCACGAACTGTTTGTCGTAGCTGGGCGGGTTGCTGCCTTCCTGCCAGCTTTCGGCCGGCCAGAAGCGCGAGGAATCGGGGGTCAGCACCTCGTCCATGAGGTGCAGCGTGCCGGCCTCGTCCAGGCCGAACTCGAACTTCGTGTCCGCGATGATGATGCCCTTGGCCTTGGCGATCTCGCAGGCGGCCTGGTAGATCGCAATGCTGGTGTCGCGGATCTTGGCGGCCAGCTCGGGCCCGACGATTTCCACGACCTTCTCGAAGGTGATGTTCTCGTCGTGGGCGCCGGCCTCGGCCTTGTAGGCCGGCGTGAAGATGGGCGCGGGCAGCTGGCTCGCGTTCTGCAGGCCCGCCGGCAGCGGCACGCCGCAGACGGCCTGGCCTTCCTGGTACTCTTTCCAGCCGCTGCCGGCCAGGTAGCCGCGCACCACGGCCTCGACCGGAATGGGCTTGAGGCGCTTGACCAGCATGGCCCGGCCGCGCACCTGCTCCACCTCCTCGGGCGCCACCACGCTCTCGGGCGCATCGCCCGTCAGGTGGTTGGGGCACAGGTGGCCCAACTGGTCGAACCAGTACAGCGCCATCTGCGTCAGCAACGCGCCCTTGCCGGGGATGGGCTCGCCCATGATCACGTCGAAGGCGCTGATGCGGTCACTGGCCACCATCAGGATGCGGTCGGTGCCGACGGCGTAGTTGTCGCGCACCTTGCCGCGGGCCAGCAGCGGCAGGGAGGTCAGCTTGGAGGTGTGCAGGGCAGAAATCATGGTACAGGCCGCGAGGGATCGGAAAGTCGGAACACAGGTCGCCGGCGATTGTCCACGACGCCGGGCGCCCAGAAAAAAGGCCGCGGATGCCGCGGCCTTGGACTGGGCGCAGTCGCCGCTCAGGCGATGGAGGCCTTGTAGATCGATTCGATGGCTGCGTCCAGCGCGCCGTTGAATTCGGCGTCGGACTGCTGGGCCGACAGGCCTTCGGTCAGCGCGCGGCTGAAGCTGGCGATCACACCGGGGTTCTTGGCCAGCATGGCGTTGGACTCGTCGCGGCTGTAGCCGCCCGACAGGGCCACCACACGCACGACCTTGGGGTGCTTGACGAGCTCGGTGTAGAAACCGTCCACCGTCGGGATGGTCAGCTTGAGCATGACCTTGGCGTCGGCCGGCAGCGCGTCCAGACGCTTGAGGAAACCAGCCTTGAGCAGGGCCTCGGCTTCCTTCTTGTCGGTGGCCTTGATGTTGACTTCGGGCTCGATGATGGGCATCAGGCCGCCCTTGAGGATCTGCAGGCCGACGGCGAACTGCTGGTCCAGCACGGCGTCGATGCCCTTGGCATTGGCGCTGTTGATGACCGAGCGCATCTTGGTGCCGAAGATGCCCTTCTTGACGGCGCGCGCCACCAGGGCGTCGAGCTCGGGCATGGGCTTCATGAGCTGCACGCCGTCGGCTTCTTCGGCCAGGCCCTTGTCGACCTTCAGGAAGGGCACGACCTGCTTCTTCTCCCACAGGTAGGTCGCGGCGTCGATGCCGTCGAACTGGCGGTCCATGGTCATTTCGAACAGGATGGCACCCAGCACGCGGCGGCCGTCGAAGGCCGGGCTGGTAACGATGCGGTTACGCATCGCGTGGACCAGGTCGAACATCTGCGCTTCGCCGCTGTAGGCGGATTCCTCGACACCGTAGAGCTTGAGCGCCTTGGGCGTGCTGCCGCCGCTCTGGTCCAGGGCGGCGATGAAACCGTTGCCGGTGGAGACTTTGTTCAGTTGTTCCTGATTCACTGGTGACACCTTCTTGGGATGGGGAAGCCGGGGCGGCGGGATGCACAAAACCGCGGAATTGTAGGGGGATGGCCCACCGGATCGGGTGAAACCCGAGCGTCGCCGCTGGTAACCAGACCGTAACCGACATTCGCGACAGACCGCGCGCCGCGCCCTTGTCGGACAGGCGCGCGATCGAAAGCCGGTGTCAGAAATGACCGCGAACCCCGATTGCTGCACCGCACACCATTGGCGGACCCGAGCGCGCCCCGCGCTCTTTCTTTTTCGCCAGGAGGATTTTTCCGATGCCGCCCATCCGTCTCCCGCTCCGTCACGCCGCCATGGCCGCGCTGCTCGCAGCACCGCTTCTGGCCAGCGCCCAGGTCACGCTCAAGCCGGACAACAAGTGGCGCTACCTGTTCACGGCGGGCGCCAACGCCGCCACCGGCAACAACGAATCGGTCAGCCTCAATCTGACCGGCGAGGCCGCACGCGTGAGCGCGATCGACAAATGGACCTTCCTGGGCCAGGCCGCCTACGCCCACAGCGACGGCGAGACGCAGACCGAGCGCTTCGCGCTCGGCACGCAGTACACCCGCGACCTCACGCCAGTGTGGTTCGGCTTCGGCTCGGCCGATGCGCTGCGCGACAAGCTGGCCAACCTGTCCTCGCGCCTGTCGGTGGCCTCGGGCGTGGGCTACCACGTGATCAAGAACGAACAAACCACCTTCGACGTGTCGGGCGGCCTGGGGTACAGCCGCGACCGCTTCATCGAGCCGACCGAAATCGACGGCAGCGTGCGCGACGGCTATGGCCGGCTCGAACTGGTGCTGGCCGAGGAATCCAACCACAAGCTCACGCAGACCACCAGCCTGCGGCAGCGCCTGGCGCTCTACCCGAACCTGCGCGACACGGGCGAATACCGCGCCAGCTTCGACACCAACGTCACCGTGGCCATGACCCAGTCCATGAACCTCACGGCTGGCCTCAGCGTGCGTTACAACAGCGACCCTGGCGTGGGCGTGAAGAAGACCGACGCCATGTTCGTGACCGGCGTGTCGTTCCGCTTCGACTGACGCGCCTTTACCGCACCACGCAGATCTTGAGCATGTTGGTGCCGCCCGGGGCGCCCATGGGCTCGCCGCAGGTGATGGTGTAGACGTCGCCCGTCTGCACGATGCCGCGCTTCTTGAGGTGGGCCTCGGCCTGCTCCAGCGCCGTGTCGCGGTCCGTGTGGGCGTCCATCAGCAGCGGGCGCACGTTGCGGTACAGCGCCAGCTTGCGCTGCGTGGCCAGGCGCGAGGTCAGCGCGTACATGGCGATGTGGGCGCGGTGCCGGCTCATCCACAGCGAGGTCGAGCCCGATTCCGTTAGCGCCACGATGGCCTTGGCGCCCACGTGATGGGCCGTGAACAGCGCGCCCATGGCGATGGACTGGTCGATGCGCGAATAGTTGCGGCCGCTGAAGTCGGCGTCCAGCTGCTTGTCCTCGGCCGATTCGGCGGCCTCGCAGATGCGGCTCATCTCCATCACGGTTTCCAGCGGGTAGCGGCCCGAGGCCGTCTCGGCCGACAGCATCACCGCGTCCGTGCCGTCCAGCACGGCGTTGGCCACGTCGCTGACCTCGGCGCGCGTGGGCACCGGGTTGGTGATCATGGACTCCATCATCTGCGTGGCCGTGATGACCACCTTGTCCATGTCGCGGGCCATGCGGATCATCTTCTTTTGCAGCGCCGGCACGGCGGCGTTGCCGACCTCCACCGCCAGGTCGCCGCGCGCGACCATGATGCCGTCGCTGGCGCGCAGGATCTCCTCGAGCTTGGGGATGGCCTCGGCACGTTCGATCTTGGCGATCATGCCGGGCTTGTGCCCGCTCTCGGCGCCGGCCACGTTGCACAGCTGGCGCGCCATCTCCATGTCGGTGGCGTTCTTGGGGAAGCTCACTGCCACGTAGTCGGCCTGGAAGCTCATGGCGGTCTTGATGTCCTCCATGTCCTTGGCCGTCAGCGCCGGCGCGGTCAGGCCGCCGCCTTCCTTGTTGATGCCCTTGTTGTTGGACAGCTCGCCGCCCAGCTTGACGGTGGTGTGCACCTGCTCGCCCTTGACGGCATCGACGACCAGCACGATCAGGCCATCGTTGAGCAGCAGCCGGTCGCCGGCCTTGACGTCGCGCGGCAGATCCTTGTAGTCCAGGCCCACGCCGTCGATGTCGCCGAGTTCGGTGCGCGCCGCGTCGAGCACGAACTTCTCGCCGGGCACCAGCAGCACCTTGCCCGCGGCGAACTTGCCGACGCGGATCTTGGGGCCTTGCAGGTCGGCCATGATGGCCACTTCGCGGCCGGCCTTGCGCGCGGCCTCGCGCACCATGGCGGCGCGCGCGATGTGGTCCTGCGCGGTACCGTGGCTGAAGTTCAGGCGCACCACGCTGACCTTGTGGACGATCATCTGCTCCAGCATCTCGGGCGTGCTGGAGGCCGGGCCCAGGGTGGCGACGATCTTGGTGGCGTGGCGGGGAAGTCGGGTCGTGCTCATGCGTGAGTCTCCTTGTCGCGGCCATTCTCACATGGCGGTGCGACAGATCAGCGCGGCTTTGACCTCCATCACAACCCTGCCGCGGCGGCTGCGCTACGGTGCGGGCCTTTCGTTCGACCGCACCGCTCCGTTCATGCAAAGCCCTCTCGATCCGGCCCGGCCGGAACTACCCGCGCCGCTGGCGCCCGACGCCCCGCTGCCGCACCGCAAGACGATCCGCGGCTGGCTGGCGCCCATCGTCCAGCGCAGCACGCTGCGCGCGCTCTGGCTGCTGGCGCTGGACCTCGCGCTGTTCGCCGCGCTCATCGCCGGCACCGTGCAGTTGCCCACCTGGTGGCTGCAGCTGGCCAGTGCGCTGGCGGCCGGCTTCGTCATCGGCCGGCTGTTCATCATCGGCCACGACGCCTGCCACCAGAGCCTCACGCCGCACCGCCGGCTCAACCGCTGGCTGGGCCGCATCGCCTTCCTGCCCTCGCTGACGGCCTACAGCCTGTGGGACATGGGCCACAACGTGGTGCACCACGGTTTCACCAACCTCAAGGGCGTGGACTTCGTGTGGGCTCCGGCCACGCAGGCCGAGTACCGCGCCATGCCGCCGCTGCGCCGGCTGTGCGAGCGCATCTACCGCAGCGGCTGGGGGCCGGGTCTGTACTACATGGTGGAGATCTGGTGGAAGAAGATGATGTTCCCGCGCCGCAGCGGCATGGGCAACAGCTACCGGCCGGTCTTCACGCGCGACTGCCTGCTCGTGACGGGCTTCGCGGCGCTGTGGATCGCCGCGCTGGTCGCCGGCGCCGTGGCCACCGACCAGGCCGTCTGGCGCGTGCTGCTGCTGGGCTTCGTCGTGCCCATGGTGTTCTGGTTCCACATGATGGGCTTCGTGATCTATGGCCACCACACCCACGTGAAGGTCAAGTGGCACGACGACAAGGCGGCCTGGCAGCGCGCCCAGCCCTTCGTCTCGACCACCGTGCACCTGACCTTCCCGCTGCGGATCGGCGCACTGATCCACCACATCATGGAGCACACGGCGCACCACGTGGACATGAGCATCCCCTTGTACAAGCTCAAGGAGGCCCAGGCCGTGCTCGAGCAACTGCTGCCCGAGCGCATCATCGTCCAGCGTTTCTCGTGGAAGTGGTACTTCGCCACCGCGCGGGCCTGCAAGCTGTACGACTTCTCGCGCCAGTGCTGGACCGACTTCCAGGGCCGCCCTGCCGCCATCGCGGCTTGACCCCAGGCAGCGCAGGGGGAACGCGCGGGCCGTGCGAGGATCACAGGGCCAGCCACTGAAAGGAACCGCATGCCCGCCCCCGACCACCGCGACCTGCACCCGCCCCGCGCATCGGGTTCGTCCTGGATGCTGGGGCTGCTGGCGCTCGCGCTGGCGGCCGGTGGCGCCTGGTGGTTCTGGGGCCGGCCTGCCGAGCCGGCGCCGCCCGCACCGGCGCCTGTGGTGTCGGCTCCCGCGGAGCCCGCGGCCAGCACCCCGCCGCCGCAGGCCGCGGCCTCCGGGCCGCAACATCCCATCGAGGTGCCGCAGCCCCAGGGCCAGCCCTTGCCCGCCCTGGCCGAGGCCGACGGCGCGGTCACCGATGCCCTGGTCGAGTTGCTGGGCCGCGGCCCTGTGCAGGCCCTGCTGCTGACGGACGGCTTCGTGCGCCGGGTGGTCGCCACCGTGGACAACCTGCCGCGCGCCAGCGCGCCGGCCCGGCTGTGGCCGGTCCAGCCCACACCGCAGCGCTTCCTGGTGCAGGGAGAGGGAGAACAGGCCGTCGTCGCGCCGACCAATGCCGGCCGCTATGGCGCGCTGCTGTCCTTCGCCGAGGCCATTCCGCTGGAGCGTGCGGTGCAGCTCTACGGCCGGCTCTACCCGCTGTTCCAGCAGGCCTACGAGGAGCTGGGCTACCCGGGCCGCTACTTCAACGACCGGCTCGTCGCCGTGCTGGACCACCTGTTGCAAGCCCCGGAACCGCAGGGCCCGCTGGCCGTGCGCCTGCTCGAGGTGCGCGGCGAGGTGGCCGACCCGCGCCCCTGGGTGCGCTGGGAGTTCGCCGATCCGCAGCTGCAATCGCTGTCGGCCGGCCAGAAGATGCTGGTGCGCATGGGCCCGGCCAATGCCAAGCGGGCCAAGACCCTGCTGACCAAGCTGCGCCGGCTGGTGGCCGCGGGTGCAGCCACCGCGCCGGTGCTCTCGGCGCCGGCCCCATCGACCGCCTCGGCGGCCTCGGCGCCGCGCTGATCAGCCGGCGGCGCGCCTGGACAGGATCTCGAAGGCCGGCAGGGTCTTGCCCTCCAGCACTTCGAGGAAGGCGCCGCCGCCCGTGGAGATGTAGCCCACATCTTTCTCGATGCCGTACTTGGCGATCGCCGCCAGCGTGTCGCCACCGCCGGCGATGCTGAACGCGCTGCTCTCGGCCACGGCACGCGCGATCGCCTCCGTGCCCTTGGCGAACGCGTCAAACTCGAACACGCCGACCGGGCCGTTCCAGACGATGGTGCCGGCCGCCTTGAGCTGGGCCGCCAGGCGGGCCGCGGTCTTGGGGCCGATGTCCAGGATCAGGTCGTCCGCCGCCACGTCGGCCGCGGCCTTGACGGTGGCCGGCGCGTCGGCCGCGAAGGCCTTGGCCGTGACCACGTCCTCGGGGATCGGCACCTCGGCGCCGCGCGCCTTCATGGCCTCGATCACGGCCTTGGCCTCGCCGACCAGGTCGGGCTCGGCCAGGCTCTTGCCGATCGGCAGGCCGGCCGCCAGCAGGAAGGTGTTGGCGATGCCGCCACCGACGACGAGGCCGTCCACGTTCTTGGCCAGTGACTGCAGGATGGTCAGCTTGGTGCTGACCTTGGAGCCGGCCACGATGGCGATCAGCGGGCGCTTGGGGCTGGCCAGCGCCTTGGTGATGGCGTCGATCTCGGCCGCCAGCAGCGGGCCGGCGCTGGCGGTCTTGGCGAACTGGGCGATGCCGTAGGTCGTGGCCTCGGCGCGGTGGGCCGTGCCGAAGGCATCGTTCACGTAGATGTCGCACAGCGCGGCGAGCTTCTTCGCCAGCGCCTCGTCGTTCTTCTTCTCGCCCTTGTTGACGCGGCAGTTCTCCAGCAGCACGACCTGGCCGGGCTGCACCTGCACGCCGTCGACCCAGTTCGCGACCAGCGGCACCTCGCGGCCCAGCAATTCACCCAGGCGCTTGGCCACCGGGGCCAGCGAGTCCTCGGGCTTGAACGCGCCTTCGGTCGGGCGGCCCAGGTGCGAGGTCACCATCACGGCCGCGCCGGCGTCCAGCGCCATGCGGATGCAGGGCACGGAAGCACGCACGCGCGTGTCCTCGGTGATGTTGCCGGCGTCGTCCTGCGGCACGTTGAGGTCGGCGCGGATGAAGACGCGCTGGCCGGCGGCCTTGCCTTGGGCACACAGGTCGGAGAAGCGGAGAACGTTCATGGTGTAGTGGTAGGGATGGTGGACAACAGCCGACCATTGTAGAAACCAGCCCTACCAGCCCAGCCCCAGGTGCAATGGCAGGTACACCGCCATGCCCACCAGCATGGTGCCCAGCACGCCGCCGCCGCGCCAGAAGTACCAGGCCGCGCCGACCACGGCCGCGTACAGGCGTGCGTCCTGCCAGGTGCTGACGAAGTGGCCATTCGTCATCACCACCTCGGGCAGCACCACGGCGGCCAGCGCCGCCACCGGCGCGTAGTGCAGCGCGCGGTGCGCCCAGTCGGGCAGCCCCCAGGGGCGGTCCAGGATGAAGAAGAAGCAGCGTGTGAGCACGGTGATGCCGGCCAGGCCGACGATGACGGCCAGGGTCCACAGGTCGGTCGTGCCGCTCACTTGGCGTCTTCCTCGTCCGGGTTCAGGCCCAGCTGCTTTTCGAGCCAGAAGCAGACCAGCACGGCCGTGCCGATGCCTGCGACGATGTTGAGCTTGAGCGGCAGCGCGTAGGCCGCCACGGCCGTGGCCGCGGCGATCAGCGCGGCCAGGATGCGCAGCCGCGTGGTGGCCATCGAGCACACGATGGCCAGCAGGCTCAGCACGCCGGCAAAACCCAGGCCCCAGTGCGAGGGGATGAAGTTGGCCAGCGCGATGCCGATGAGGCTCATGCCCATCCAGGCGATCCAGGTCACGCAGTAGCCGCCGGTCAGGAAGGCCTCCTGCGCCTGCAACTCGGCCGGCGTGGTGCCGGGCGCGGGGTAGCGGCGCGTGAACATCGCATAGCTCATGTCGGCCGTCAGGTAGCCGTGCAGCAGGCGGCGCCAGCGCGGCATGTGCAGCAGGTACGGGCGCAGGTGCAGGCTGAACACCACGAAGCGCAGGTTCACGCAGAAGCCGGTGGCCAGGATGACCCAGAACGGCGCGCCGGCGACCAGCAGCGGCAGCGCCGCCAGCTGCGAGCTGCCGGCGTAGACCAGCAGCGTCATGGCCACGGCCTCGACCACCGACAGGCCGGACTTGAGCATGGCCACGCCCGTCATGAGTCCCCAGGCACCGATGCCCATGGCCACGGGCAGCATCTCGCGCCAGGCCTCGTCGAACGCCGGCCGGCGCCGGATCTCGGCCGACCAGAACATCAGCCCAGCACCTGGCCGCGCTGGACGGCAAAGCCCGCCAGCACGGCCGCGGCCGGCAGCCGCTTGCCGCCGGCACGCTGCAACTCGGTCAGCAGCAGCACGCCCTCGCCCGTGGCCACGGCCAGGCCGGCGGCGTCGGCCGCCAGCACGGTGCCGGGCGGCTGCTCGGTCGGTTCGGGCAGCACGCGGCCGGCCCAGCACTTGAGCGTCTCGCCGCCGAGCTCCGTGGTCGCGCCGGGGAACGGGTCGAAGGCGCGCAGGCGGCGCGCGATGGCCGCGGCCGGCAGGCGCCAGTCGATCGGTGCCTCGGACTTCTCGATCTTGTGGGCGTAGGTGATGCCGTCGGCCGGTTGCGGCCGGGGCTGCAGGCGGCCGGCCTCGGCCTGGCGCAAAGCCTCGACGACCAGGCGCCCGCCCAGCGCGGCCAGGCGGTCGTGCAGCTGGGCCGTGCTGTCCTCGCCGATGGCGAGCGACTCGTCGATGAGCATGTCGCCGGTGTCCAGGCCGGCATCCATCTGCATGATGGTCACGCCGCTCTCGGCGTCGCCGGCCTCGATGGCCCGGTGGATGGGCGCCGCGCCGCGCCAGCGCGGCAGCAGGCTGGCGTGGATGTTCAGGCAGCCCAGGCGCGGCAGGTCCAGCACCCATTGGGGCAGGATCAGGCCGTAGGCGGCGACGACCATGGCGTCCGGCCGCGCAGCCAGCAAGGCCTCGCGCGCGGCGGCGGCGTCATCGGGGTACTTGCCGTCCAGGCGCAGGCTGCGCAGCTGGGCCACGGGCCAGCCGTGCTCCAGCGCGAACTGCTTGACCGGCGAGGCCTGCAGCTTCATGCCGCGGCCAGCGGGCCGGTCGGGCTGGGTCAGGACGAGGGGAATCTCGAAACCGTGGGCGTGCAGGGCCGCCAGGGCCACCCGGGCGAACTCGGGTGTGCCCGCAAAAACGATGCGCATGGATCAGTTGATGGTGTGCCGCATGTTGCGCCAGTCCACGCCCTCGTGGGCACGGCGCACCACGCCGGCGGAGTCCAGGTAAACCCAGTAGTACAGGTCGATCATGCCTTCGCGCCAGCGGTAGGTCAGGATGGGGCCGTTCCAGCTGGCCACGCGCTCGTTGTCGGGCGCGGGGCCGAACTCGCGCTCGACATCGGCGCGGCTCCACGAGCCATCGGTGGCGATGCGCGCGAACGCGCTGCGCGTCATGACCTGGCGCACGCTGCGCACCTGGCCCGCGGCGTCGAGGTCGACCATGAAGACCCGCTGGCCCGACGGCTGCTGGGAGTACTGCAGGCGCTGGCCGTCGCGCAAGGCCACGCTGCGCGTGGGCTGGCCCCAGGACGAGAGCACCTGTTCACGCGTCATGCCGGGCTGCACGCTGGCGCAGGCCGCCAGCAGCAAAGGCAGCATGGCGGCAAGCAGGCGCAGCATGGGCTCAGGCCGCGTCGCGCGCCAGGTCGCGCTGGGCCTTGAGCATCTTGGTCTTGATGCGGTTGCGCTTGAGCGGCGACAGGTACTCGACGAAGACCTTGCCCAGCAGGTGGTCCATCTCGTGCTGGATGCAGACGGCCAGCAGGCCCTCGGCCTCGATGCTGCGGGACTGGCCCTCGCCATCCAGGGCCTGCACGCGGATGCGGCTGGCGCGCTCGACGCCGTCGTAGATGCCGGGGACCGACAGGCAACCCTCTTCGCCGATCTCGCGTTCCGGACTGGCCCAGGTGATCTCGGGGTTGATCAGCACCAGCGGCTGGTCGCGCTCTTCGGACACGTCGATCACGATCACGCGCTCGTGCACGTCGACCTGGGTGGCGGCCAGGCCGATGCCCTTGGCGTCGTACATGGTTTCCAGCATGTCGGCCAGCAAGGCCTTGATGCGGTCGTCCACGGCCGCCACCGGCTTGGCCACCTTGTGCAGCCTGGCGTCAGGGAATTGAAGAATCGGGAGCAGGGCCATGGAAACGCTGAGGTCGGAGTTGTGGCTATTTTCGCCACTTTTGGCGGGGCGCCTGGACGGCCGGGGCAATAATCGTTGTCCGATCAGGGGCTCACGCGCACAATTGATTGGGATCTTTCGCGCGATTTCCGAACGGCGCGGCCACCATCACGCTTCGCTCAAAGGATGTTTCCGGTGCAACGCATGACCAACCACAGCCTGGGAATCGCCGCGCTGGCCGCCGCGACCGCCCTGCTGGCCGCGCCCGCCCATGCCCAGAATCTGCCGGTCACCCCTGCACAGCGCGGCACCGCCACCCAGGTGGCACAGCGCGGCGTGGCGCTGTCGGAGCTGGCGCCCAACGCGCCGGACAGCTACACGGTCAAGAGCGGCGACACGCTGTGGGGCATCTCCGGCCTGTTCCTGGCGCGGCCCTGGCGCTGGCCCGAGTTGTGGGGCATGAACCTGCAGGAGATCCGCAACCCGCACCTGATCTACCCGGGCCAGCAGCTGTTCCTGCACAGGAGCGGCGACCGCGCCACGCTGAGCCTGCGCGCGCCCGGTGCCGACGGCCTGGCCACGGTGCGGGTGTCGCCGCGCGTGCGCTCGACCTCGCTGGCCGACAGCGCACTGCCCACGCTGTCGCCCAGCGCCATCGAGCCCTTCCTGACCGAATCGCTGGTGGTCGAGGAAAACACACTGCAGAACGCGCCGCGCATCGTGGCCACGCGCGAGCAGCGCGTCATGCTGGCCAAGGGCGACCGCGCCTACGCCCGCGGCTCGGTGGAGTTCCCGCTGGCGCCCGTGCCGGGCACCCAGCCGGCCTTCCGCGTCGTGCGCAACGCCGTGCCGCTCAAGGACCCGGTGTCCGGCGAAGTGCTGGGCTACGAGGCCTATTACCTCGGCAAGGCCCTGCTGCTGCAGGGCGAGGGCACGCGCGAGATCACCGACCAGGACGGCAAGACCACCGTGGAGGTGGTGCCCGCGTCCATGGACATCCTGGTGTCCAAGGAAGACATCCGCGTGGGCGACCGCCTGCTGCCCGAACCGCCGCCCGCACTGACGCGCTACGTACCGCATGCCCCCTCCGGCCCCATCGATGGCCGCGTGGTGTCGATCTACGGCAGCAGCGGCATCTCCAACACCAACGCGGCACAGAGCCAGGTGGTGGCCATCAACAAGGGCACGCGCGACGGCCTGGAGCGCGGCCACGTGCTCACGCTGCTCAGCGACGGCGGGCGCCTGCCGGACAGCACCGATCCGGCCAAGGCCATGCTCAAGCTGCCCGACGAGACCAACGGCATGCTGATGGTGTTCCGCACCTTCGAGCGCGTGTCCTACGGCCTGATCCTGGACATCCAGAGCGGCGTCAAGGTCGGCGACCGGCTGGTCTCGCCACGCTGAGGGCCTTCTTCCCGGAGCACGGGCGATGGAGCGCAGCGAGCTCGGCCACTGGCTCCGGCTGCTGGGCACGCCGGAGATCGGCAACGACAGCGCGCGCCGGTTGTTGACGGCGTTCGGCACGCCACAGGCGGTGTTCGAGCAGGACGCCGCCGTGCTCGCCCAGGTGGTCAACACGCGCCAGCTTCGGCACCTGGCTGCGCCACCGCCCGGCCACGCCGAACTGCTGGAGAAGACCTGGCAGTGGCTGCAGCAACGGCCCGAGCAGCGCCGCGTGCTGGTGCCCGGCCAGAACGACTACCCCGCCACGCTGCTGCACATGGCCGATCCGCCGTTGCTGCTGTATGCCGCCGGCAACTTCGTGCGCTGGCCACAGTTCGTGGCGCCTGGCGGCCGCGGCCTGGCCATCGTCGGCAGCCGCAAGCCCACGCCCCAGGGCATGGCCCATGCGCGGCAGTTCGCGCGCGGCGCGGCCGCCGCCGGCTGGACCGTCGTCTCCGGCCTGGCGCTGGGCGTGGACGGTGCGGCGCACGAGGGCGCGCTCGAAGGCATGGCCGACGAGGCGCCCGGCCTCGCCACCGTGGCGGTCGTCGGCACCGGTCTGGACAGCGTCTATCCCAAGGCCCATCTCGCGCTGGCCCGCGCCATCGCGGCGCGCGGCATGCTGCTGTCCGAGTACCCGCTCGGCACGCCGCCGCTGGCGGCCAACTTTCCGCGCCGCAACCGCCTGATCGCCGGACTCAGCCGCGGCACGCTGGTGGTGGAGGCCGCGCTGCGCTCGGGCTCGCTGATCACGGCACGGCTGGCCGTGGAACAGGGCAAGGAGGTGTTCGCGATCCCGGGTTCCATCCATGCGCCGCAGGCCGGCGGTTGCCACCAGCTGATCCAGCAGGGCGCCAAGCTGGTCACCCGGATCGAGGACGTGCTCGAGGAATTCGGTCCGGCGGCCGCAGCGCCCGCCGCCCCCACACCGGCCGAGGCCCCACCCGACGACGACGTGCTGGCCCACATCGGCTTCGACCCCATGGGCCTGGATGCACTGGCGGCCCGCACCGGCCTGCCGACCGCGCGCCTGCAGGCCCGCCTGCTCGAGCTGGAGCTGGAGGGCCGCATCGTGCGCCTGCCCGGCGCGCTGTTCCAGCGCTTCGTGGCCGCCTGACAGATCTGCCAGGCGGCTGCGCTATATTGGGCCCATGTTCGAAGTGCTCGCTTACGTCTACGAAAACTACTGGCGCGGCGATGCCTGCCCCGAACCGCAGCAGCTGGGGCGCAAGCTCAGCGCCGTGGGTTTCGAGGCCGAGGAGATCAGCCAGGCGCTGGACTGGCTCAGCGGCCTGCGCGTGGGCACCGTGCACGAGGCGCTGCCGCCCAGCACGGCCATGCGCGTCTACACCCCCGCCGAATGCGAACACCTGGGCGCTGAGTGCCTGGGGTTCATGCAACTGCTCGAAGGTGCCGGTGTGCTGCCGGCCGCGCAGCGCGAACTCGTGGTGGACCGCGCGATGGCCGCCCCTGGCGCGCCGGTGGCGCTGCCCGAGTTCAAGATGATCGTGCTGATGGTGTACTGGAGCAGCGGCACCGAGCCCGATGCGCTGGTGCTCGACGAACTCTCGCAGGACACCTCGGCGCGCCTGGCGCACTGAGCCGGCCGCTCAAACCGCCAGCAGCCGCCCCGGGTTGGCGTCCAGCTTCTCGAGCGCCTGGCGCGTGGCGCGCAGCGTGAGCGCTTCTTCCTCCTGCGGGATCAGCAGGCCGGCCTGCAGGTAGGCCGCCAGGCGCTTGGCCTGGATCAAGGTGCTGCGGCCGTCCATGGCCGCGAACAGGAACAGCTGCTTGCGCTCGCTGCGCCAGGCCAGCTGCACCTGGCTGATCTTCTGGTTGTGGTCCAGCGTGAACCAGTGGCCCAGCTGCAGCTCGTGCGCCCAGGCCAGCATGGCCTCGCTGGGCTTGGCGCCGGCGTCGGGAATCACGTCGATGGACGAGGCATCGATGCCCAGCATGAGCTCGATGCTGTCGGCGTCCAGTGGCAGGTCGCCCATGCTCTCGTCGCTGACGAAGTCCTCCAGGTTGGCCAGGCGCTGGGCCATCATGTCGATGCGCGCCTGCGGAATGGCCTCGGTCTTGGACATGAAAGCGTCGGCCAGCGTGTCGCTGATGCGCTTGATGTGGCCTTCCTGCACGGGCGAACTCAAGCCGAGCAGCGTCATGCCCTGGCGCAGGCGCTGCAGCAGCGCCGGCAGGCTCTGGATCACGCGCGCGCGGTCGGCCCGGTTGGGCTTGGCGCTCGCGGCCCAGACCAGGTCGGCGGCCGAGCGCTTGAAGGCCACGGTCTCCTCGTCCTGCGGGCCCTTGCGCACGGCCGCCATGGCCAGCACTTCGGCCCAGACCTTGAACAGGAACTCGCGCACCTCGTCGCGCACCGGCATGTCCTTGAGCATGTCGCGCAGCTCGATCGTGTACTGGATCGCGAGCGTCTCCTTCTGCTCGACCTGCTGCGCGACGCTGACCACCTTGGAGGCCGCGCCCTTCTCGGTCAGGTACTTGGACAGGAACTTCTGGAATTCGTCGTAGACCAGCTGGAACACACGCCGGCCCGTCTCCGGGTACTGCTCGATGACCTGCACCACGCGCCGGATCTCGGCCTCCAGCGCGCTGCCGCTGATGGCGTGGGCATCGAAGCCCAGCGCGCACGAGCCCATGCGGTCGATCAGCTGGCGCGCCGGATGGTTCAGCGTGCCGAAGAACTCGGGCTCGGCCAGCGCCACGCGCAGCACCGGCAGCTGCAGCCGCGCGAACCACACGCGCACGGCTGCCGGAATGCGCTCCTCGGCCAGGATGCTCTGGAACATCAACGCCACGATCTCGATCGTGGCCCTCTCGCCGTCGGTGGAGGCCTTCTTCTTGAGTTCGTTGGAGCGCTCGCGCAGCACGCCAGCCACGCGGACCACGCTGGCCTGGGTGTAGGCCACACCGTCGGACGACTCGGTGTCGCCGATCAGCATGTCCGGGTCGACCAGGCTCTGGCTGTGTTGCAGCGCGTTGGCCAGCGTCGGCGTGATCTCCTGCTTGGCCGTGGCCTCGAAGATGCCGGCGGTCTGCTCGCTCAGCACGCGGCGCAGCTGGCCCAGCACGCCCTGGGCGCGGCGGCGCGCACGCGCCAGCGGCGACATCGCGGCCACCATCTGGCCGTCGGCCAGGTGGCGGTTGCGTTGGCCGTCGTCCCGCGCCAGCGGCTGCGCGGTGTCGGGGCCGCGGCGCACCGCATCGGGAAATGCGTGCTCCAGCGCGTCCCGCCCGGTCGGCGCCTCGCGCTGCAACTGGGCCGCGGGCTGCCCTGGCGACGATCCGGACATCTGCGTCAGGCGCACGCGGTACTTGGTCTCGCCATCGGTCTGCACGCCCGCGGACACCAGCAGGGCTTCACAGGACTTGCAGGCATCCAGCAGATGCGCGGCCAGCTCGCGCTGCAAGGCCTCGACCACGAGCAGCAGGCTGGCGCGCGGCAGCCGGGAGGCCAGCCATTGCTCGATCAGCAGCCGCATCAGCGTCTCGGGCCGCAGCACGTCGTCCGGCGCCAGCTCATCGCTTTTCTCGAGCTGCTGCACGCGCACGCGCAGCTCGGACAGCGGCCCGCCCACGCGTTCCTGCAGCGCCAGCGCGAGCCGCGAGGCCAGGATCTTGTTCTCGACCACATCGTCGCCGACCAGCGAGAGCTCGAGCACCGGCGGCACCGGCTTGGAGGGCACGGCCGCCGGATCGGCCCGCGCGGCACGCTGCCAGGCCGCGGCCACGGCCTCTTCCCAGGCGCGGCCATGGCTCTGGAACAGGGTCCAGGCGTCGCGCCGCTCCTGCATCTCGCGCACCGAACTGACCTGCTCCAGCGCCTGCGTCAGGCGCTCCTTGACCGCGACACCGACCTCGCCCAGCCGCCGGCTGAGTTCGGCCACGAAATGCTGGCGCGTGCGCCGGGCGAGCGGATGGTCGGGGTTGGCGGTGGTGGCCATGGACGTTCGTTGGCTGTCCTCAGACGACGGCACCCGCGTTGGGGTCGTTCGGATCTTCGTCCTTCTTGGTGACTTTCACCAGGTCCTCGCGCTTGACGCCCAGCCACATGGCGATCGCCGCCGCGACGAAGCACGACGAGTAGATGCCGAAGCAGATGCCGATCGTGAGGGCCAGCGCGAAGTAGTGCAGCGTGGGGCCGCCGAAGAAGAACATGGACAGCACCACGAGCTGCGTCGAGCCGTGGGTGATGATGGTCCGGCTGATGGTGCTGGTGATGGCCGAGTCGATCACCTCCTGCGTGGAGAGCTTGCGGTAGCGCCGGAAGTTCTCGCGCACGCGGTCGAAGATCACGACCGACTCGTTGACCGAGTAGCCCAGCACCGCCAGCACGGCCGCCAGCACCGCCAGCGAGAACTCCCACTGGAAGAAGGCGAAGAAGCCCAGGATGATGACCACGTCATGCAGGTTGGCGAACACGGTGGCCACGGCGAACTTCCACTCGAAGCGGAACGCCAGGTAGACCATGATGCCGACCACCACCATGGCCAGCGCCTTCAGGCCGTTGGTGGTGAGCTCCTCGCCGACCTGCGGACCGACGAACTCCACGCCGCGCAGGCTCACGCCGGGGTCGCCGGCCTTGAGCGCCTGCATCACCTGGTCGCTCTGCTGCGTGGCGTTCATGTCCTTGCGCGCGGGCAGGCGGATCTGCACGTCGCGCGAGGAACCGTAGGCCTGTACCAGCACTTCGGAATAGCCCAGCGCGCCGAGGCTCTCGCGCACCTTGCCGATGTCGGCGGACTGCTCGTAGGCCACCTCCATCACGGTGCCGCCCGTGAACTCCACCGACAGGTGCAGCCCGCGGTGGAACAGGAAGAACACCGCCAGCGCGAAGGTGACGAAGGACACGATGTTCAGCACCAGGGCATGGCGCATGAACGGGATGGTCTTGTGGATGCGGAAAAATTCCATGGCTAGCGCTCCCGCTTACTTGGCTTGCACGGCCAATGCATCCTTCTCGGGACGCCAGACGGTGCCGATGGACACGCTCTTGAGCTTCTTCTGCCGGCCATACCAGAGGTTGACCAGTGCGCGCGAGAAGAACACGGCCGAGAACATCGAGGTCACGATGCCCAGGCAGTGCACCACGGCGAAGCCGCGAATCGGGCCGGAGCCGAAGGCCAGCAGCGCGACGCCGGCGATCAGCGTGGTCACGTTGGAGTCCAGGATGGTGCCCCAGGCGCGGTCGTAGCCGGCATGGATGGCGGCCTGCGGCGAGGCACCGTTGCGCAGTTCCTCGCGTACGCGCTCGTTGATCAGCACGTTGGAGTCGATCGCCACGCCGATGGCCAGCGCCATGGCCGCGATGCCGGGCAAGGTGAGCGTGGCCTGCAGCATGGACAGCACGGCCACCAGCAGCAGCAGGTTGAAGGCCAGCGCGATCGACGAGAACACGCCGAACAGCGCGTAGTAGGCGCACATGAAGACCATGATGGCCAGGAAGCCGTACAGCACGCTGTTGAAGCCCTTGCTGATGTTGTCGGCGCCCAGGCTCGGGCCGATGGTGCGTTCCTGGATGATCTCCATGGGCGCGGCCAGCGAGCCGGCGCGCAGCAGCAGCGCCGTGTCGTTGGCCTCGGTGGTGGTCATGCTGCCGGAGATCTGCACACGGCCGCCGGCGATCTCGCTGCGGATCACGGGTGCCGTGACGACTTCGCCGCGGCCCTTCTCGAACAGGATGATGGCCATGCGCTTGTTGATGTTCTCGCGCGTGACGTCCTTGAAGATGCGGGCGCCCTTGGCGTCCAGCGTCAGGTTGACGGTAGGCTGGTGGGTCTGGCTGTCGAAGCCGGGCTGGGCGTCGGTCAGGTTCTCGCCGGTCAGCACCACCTGACGCTTGACGATGACGTTCTGGCCGGCGCGGTCCGGGTAGCGTTCGGAGCCGAAGGGCACGGGGCCGGTGCCGGTCTCGGCGCTGCGCGCCTCGGTGCTCTCGTCGACCAGGCGCACCTCCAGCGTGGCCGTGCGGCCGAGGATGTCCTTGGCCTTGGCCGTGTCCTGCACGCCGGGCAGCTGGACCACGATGCGCTCCAGGCCCTGCTGCTGGATCACGGGCTCGGCCACGCCGAGTTCGTTGATCCGGTTGTGCAGCGTGGTGATGTTCTGCTTGAGCGCGGCGTCCTGCAGGCGGCGCGCAGCCTCGGGCTTGATGCTGGCCACCATCTTCCAGGTGTTGCCATCCTGGCTGTCGGTGGTGGACAGATCGGGGAACTGGTCCTGCACCACGCGGCGGGCGGCTTCCAGCGCCTGGGCGTCGCGGAAGGTGATTTCCACGTTCTGGCCGCTGCGGTTGACCGAGGCACCCCGGATGTTCTTGTCGCGCAGCGCCGTGCGCAGGTCGCCGGCGAAGGATTCGGCGCGCTTGTCGATGGCGCCCTTCATGTCGACCTGCAGCAGGAAGTCCACGCCGCCGCGCAGGTCCAGGCCCAGGTACATGGGATGGGCGTTTAGCGCGGCCAGCCAGGCCGGCGAGCGCGACACCAGGTTCAGCGCGACGACGTAGGACGGGTCGGCCGCATCGGGCACCAGCGCGCGCTGCAGCGCGTCGCGCGCCTTGAGCTGCTCGTCCGGCGTCGCGAAGCGCGCGCGCACGGAGCTGCCGTCCAGCGACACCAGGTCGGGCGTGGTGCCCGCTTCCTTGAGGATCTGCTCGACGCGCTCACGCGTGCTCGCATCCACCTTCACGCTGGCCTTGCCGGCAGAGACCTGCACGGCCGGCGCTTCGCCGAAGAAATTGGGCAGGGCGTAGATCAGCCCCAGAAGCAGCACGACCACGATGGTCACGTACTTCCATACCGGATAACGGTTCATGATCGGCCGCGCCCCGCAAGGCGCCTTTCAACGGGAAACGACGTCTTTACTTGATGGTGCCCTTGGGCAGCACCTGCACCACGGCGTGGCGCTGCAACTGCACCTCGACACCGTTGGCGATCTCCATGCTCAGCGAACCCTCGCCCAGCTTGGTGACGCGACCGATCAGACCACCGGCGGTGGCGATCTCGTCGCCCTTGGCCAGCGCGTCGATCATCGCGCGGTGTTCCTTCTGCTTCTTCATCTGCGGGCGGATCATGATGAAGTACAGCACCACGAACATCAGCAGCAGCGGCAGCATGCTGCCCAGCGACGACATCAGGTCGCCACCACCGGAAGCTGCAGCAGGCGCGGTTTGGGCAAAGGCGGAAGAAATCAGCACGAAGCGTCTCCAGACGAGGAATGCAAAGATCGAAAAGCGCGCGAATGCGCGCAACGCCGCGCGCAGCAAACGCACGGAGCAGGCGAAAAACACGGGATTGTATGCCGCGCGCCAGAGGGCGGGGCGACAGGCCCCAGCCGGCGTAAGGCCGGCGGGGCACAGGGTTTCAGGCGGCGCGCGCCTGGCCGGCCGGGTCGCGGAAAGCCGCCTGCAGCTGGGCCCACTTCTGGCGTGCCTGCGCCAGGTTGCGTTCCTTCACATGGCCATAGCCCTTGATCTGCTCGGGGATGCGCGCGATGTCCAGCGCGACGGCGTGGTTGGCGGCGTTCAGGCCGGCCAGCACCTCCTCGATGCTGGCGCGGTACTCCCGGATCAGCGCCCGCTCGGTGCGGCGCTCCTCGGTGCGGCCGAACACGTCCAGCGCCGTGCCGCGCAGGCCCTTGAGTTTGGCCAGCAGTTTGAAGCCGGTCAGCATGGACGGGCCGTACTTGCGCTTTTGCAGCTCGCCCTTGGCGTTCTTCTTCGCCGTCATGGGCGGCGCCAGGTGGTAATTGATCGTGTAGTCGCCCTCGAACATGCCGTGCACGCGGGCCAGGAAGGCCGGGTCGCTGTGCAGCCGCGCGACCTCGTACTCGTCCTTGTAGGCCATGAGCTTGAACAGGTAGCGCGCCACGGCCTCGCTGAGCGGCAGGTGTTTGGGCGCACCCATGGCCTGCTCGCGCGCGCGCACCTTCTCCACGAAGGCCTGGTACTCGGCGGCGTAGGCGGCGTTCTGGTAACCGGTCAGGAACTCCACGCGGCGCGCGACGAGCTGGTCCAGCGTCTCGCGCTTCTTGAAGTCGATGACCTGCACCTTGGCGCTGCCACCGGCCAGCAGTTGCTCCATCGCCGCCGGCTCGGCGGCCGCGCGGCGGCCCCAGGCGAAGGCGGCCTTGTTCTGCTCCACGGCCACGGCGTTGAGTTCGATCGCGCGCATCAGCGAATCGAAGGCCAGCGGAATCCAGCCCTTCTGCCAGGCATAGCCCAGCATCATGGGGTTCACGTAGATGGTGTCGCCCATGAGCCGGGTGGCGGCGGCGTCGGCGTCGAAGCGGCCCAGGCCGGCCTCGCCCACGATCTGCGCGAGTTCGGCCGCGCAGGCCTCGGCCGGGTTCTGCCACTCGGTGTTCTTGACGAAGGCGGCCGTGGGCGCGCCGTGCACGTTGAGCGCCACATGCGTGCGGCCCTCGCGCATGCGCATGGTGGATTCCTTGCCCGCCGTCACCAGCGGGTCGCAGCCGAGGATGAGGTCGGCCGCGGCCATGGACACGCGCGTGGTGCGGATGTCGTCCTGCTGCGGACCGATCAGCACATGGCTCCAGGTGGCGCCGCCCTTTTGCGCCAGGCCTGCCGCGTCCTGCGTGACGATGCCCTTGCCCTCCAGGTGGGCAGCCACGCCCAGCAGCTGGCCGATCGTGATGACGCCGGTGCCGCCGACACCGGCGACCACGATGCCCCAGGTGCCCGTCAGCGCCGGCAGCTGCGGCTCGGGCAGCGGGCCCAGATCGAACGGTGACGGTGCCTGCGCCTTGGACTTGCCCTTGAGCTTGCCGCCCTCCACGGTCACGAAGCTCGGGCAGAAGCCCTTGAGGCAGCTCATGTCCTTGTTGCAGCTGCTCTGGTTGATCTGGCGCTTGCGGCCGAACTCGGTCTCCAGCGGTTCCACCGACAGGCAGTTGGATTGCACGCTGCAGTCGCCGCAGCCCTCGCAGACGAGTTCGTTGATGACCACGCGCTTGGCCGGATCCACCGCGGTGCCGCGCTTGCGGCGGCGGCGCTTCTCGGTGGCGCAGGTCTGGTCGTAGATGATGGCCGTGGTGCCCGCAATGGCGCGGAACTCGCGCTGGATCTCGTCCAGCCGGTCGCGGTGGTGCACGGTGACCTGGTCGCCCGGGATCGCCACGCCCTGGTATTTCTCGGGCTCGTCGGTCACGACCACGACCTTCTTGGCGCCTTCCGCATGCAGGCTCTCGGCGATCTGCAGCACCGAATGGCCTTCCGGCCGCTCGCCCACCTGCTGGCCACCGGTCATGGCCACCGCGTCGTTGTAGAGGATCTTGTAGGTGATGTTGACGCCGGCCGCGATGGACTGGCGGATCGCCAGCAGGCCGCTGTGGAAGTAGGTGCCGTCGCCCAGGTTGGCGAAGATGTGCTGGTCGGTCGTGAACGGCTGCTGGCCGACCCAGGGCACGCCCTCGCCGCCCATCTGGGTGAATCCGATGGTCGAGCGGTCCATCCAGGTGGCCATGAAATGGCAGCCGATGCCGCCCATGGCGCGCGAACCCTCGGGCACCTTGGTGGAGGTGTTGTGCGGGCAGCCCGAGCAGAACCAGGGCAGCCGGTCGGCGCCCTGCACGCCGCCCAGCTCCAGCTTTTGCATGGAACGTTCCTTGGCCTCCAGGATGGCCAGCTGCGCGTCCACGCGCGCCACCATGTCGGCCCCGCCGGCCGCCAGCACGCCGGTCTTCTGCAGCCGCTGGGCCAGCGCCTTGGCGATCAGCGCGGGCGAGAGGTCGGCATTGGCGCGCAGCAAGGTGTTGGCCGTGGGGTTGGCCATGGACCATTCGCCGCCCGAGAAGTCGCCTTCGACCTCGTTGAACTTGCCGAGCACATTGGGTCGCACATCGGAGCGCCAGTTGTACAGCTCTTCCTTGAGCTGGTATTCGATGACCTGGCGCTTTTCCTCCACCACCAGGATCTCCTGCAGGCCGGTGGCGAAATCGCGCGTGAGCTGGGCTTCCAGTGGCCAGACCACGCCCACCTTGTGCAGCCGGATGCCGAGCTGGCGGCAGGTGGCGTCGTCCAGGCCCAGGTCGAGCAGGGCCTGGCGGGTGTCGTTGTAGGCCTTGCCGCTGGCGATCAGGCCGTAGCGGTCATTCGGGCCCTCGATCACGTTGTGGTTGAGCCGGTTGGCGCGGATGTAGGCCAGCGCGGCGTACCACTTGTAGTGGAACAGCCGGGCCTCCTGCTCGAGCGCATGGTCGGGCCAGCGGATGTGCACGCCGCCGGGCGGCATCTCGAAGTCGGTGGGAAGGCGGATCTGCACCCGGTCCGGGTCGATCATCGCCGTGGCGCTGGACTCGACGATCTCCTGGATGGTCTTCATGCCGGCCCACACGCCCGAGAAGCGGCTCATGGCGAAGGCGTGCAGCCCCAGGTCCAGGATCTCCTGCACGTTCGTCGGGAAGAACACCGGCAGGCCGCAGGCCTTGAAGATGTGGTCGCTCTGGTGCGCGGCGGTCGAGCTCTTGGAGACATGGTCGTCGCCGGCCACCGCGATCACACCGCCCCAGGGCGTGGTGCCGGCCATGTTGGCGTGCTTGAACACGTCCGAGCAGCGGTCCACGCCCGGTCCCTTGCCGTACCAGATGCCGAACACGCCGTCGAACTTGTTGGTGCCCGGCGGGGAGAAGCCCAGCTGCTGCGTGCCCCACAGCGCCGTGGCCGCCAGCTCCTCGTTCACGCCGGGCTGGAACACGATGTTCTGCGCCTTGAGGTACTTGCTGGCCTTCCAGAGCGCCTGGTCGTAGCCGCCCAGCGGCGACCCACGGTAGCCGCTGATGAAGCCGGCGGTGTTCTTGCCCACCTGCGCATCGCGCAGGCGCTGCAGCATGGGCAGCTTGACCAGGGCCTGCACGCCGCTCATGAAGGCGCGGCCGTGGTCCAGGCTGTACTTGTCGTCGAGCGTGACGGTCTCTAGCGCCTTGCGGATGTGCTCGGGCAGCGGTGCGTTCATCGTGGGGGTCTCCGGAAAGTGACGCCGGCGCGTCGTGGCGGCCGGCACTGGTTCTGCCGGACAGTGTAGGGAGATGGCGCAGATATGTCCTTGCTTTTGCTTCCTTGATTTCGGCCATTTCAGAAAGCTTCTTGCTGTAAATTGACCTTCATGGAAACACTCGACAAGTTCGACCGCGCGATCCTGCAAGAACTGCAGGCCGACGGCCGGCTCAGCAACGCCGAACTGGCCCAGCGCGTGGGCCTGTCGGCCGCGCCCTGCTGGCGCCGTGTGAAGGCGCTGGAAGACGCCGGCTTCATCAAGGGCTACCACGCCGAGATCGACCGGCGCCGCATCGGCCTGGGGGTGCTGGCCTTCGTGCGGCTGGACGCCGACCGCAACAACGGCAACGTCACACGCGAACTCGAAGACGCGATCCGCAAGCTGCCCGAGGTCGTGTCCTGCCACTACATCAGCGGCGCCGGCACCTTCGAACTGCAGGTGGTCTCGCGCGATCTGGACAGCTTCGCGCAGTTCGCGCGCGAAGTGTTGATCAACCTGCCCAACGTGAAGGACCTGCACACCAGCTTCTCGCTGGGCGAAGTCAAGGAGAGCAGCGCGCTGCCGCTCGGCCACCTGCAGCAGCGCTGAACCAGCGAAGCCTGCAAAAGCCAGGCCTTTGCCCGCTTGGCGGCGGGTTTGCGCCGTCCGCCGCCCCCCGAGAATCGGCGGCCATGGATTCGCCCCTGCTGCAACAAGAAAGCCCCTGGAACACCGAGCTGCTGCTGCCCCGCATCACGCAGGACGCCGGGCTCACGCAGATGCAGATCGCCGCGGGCGGCCTGTCGTTGCTGCTGAGCCGCCTGAGCCCCGAGTTCGCGCGCAGCAGGTTCCTGCCGACGCGCCGCGTCGTGCAGCGGCTCACGCGCGCGCTGGACTACCGCAACCCTGCCAAGGCCCACCTGGTGGCCGACGACCTGGCACAGGCCCTGCGCGAATGCGAACGCGCCCTCGATCCGGGCACGGCCATGGCGCTGAAGTCGCTGCTGGCCCTGGCCCAGCGCCGCGAGGCCGAAGCCGCGCAACACGAACGTGCCGACGACTACAGCCTCAGCGACTTCATGGCCGAGCAGCAGCTGAGCTTCGGCAGTGGCGCCGAAACCAGGCCGCATGCGCTGACGGCAAACTGACGCAGGGTAAATCCCGAGTCGCGCCCTGAACAAATTGTCCTAAAGTCCTTGATGTTGTCCGGCGGCCTTGTCGACTGGATACGAGAGGTCCGAGGAGACATTCCAACAAGTCAAGCACATCACTCAGGCATCCGTACGAGATGTTTCCAACTTCAAAACGCCGCATCTGCGGCGTTTTTTTTCGCCTGTACCGTCTGGAACAGGCGCCTGGAACAGGGCATCAGCGGGCAATGGCCGGCACCGGCGTCTGCGCCAGTTGCACCGGGCCGGGCGCAGCCGCATCGGCCATCGACGCGCCCACGCTCGGCGGCGCCGGCAGGTCGGGCACCTCGGCGATGGGCCGCGGCTTGCCCACCGGCGGGCCACCCTTGCCGGCACGAACATGGGCCAGGTCAGCCTCGCTGGGGTACAGGCCGGCCACCCAGAAATCGAATACACGGCGCGCGATGGGCGCGGCGGCTTCGGCCCCCCAGCCTGCGTTCTCGACGATGAGCGCCAGCGCGATCGTGGGCTTGTCGGCCGGCGCGAAGGCCATGTACAGCGCGTGGTCGCGCTGGTATTCGGCCAATGCGGCGGCGTTGTACTTGCTCTTCTGACCGATGGTCACGGCCTGGGCCGTGCCGGTCTTGCCGCCCGACAGGTAGGCAGCGCCGGAGAACACGCGCGTGGCCGTGCCCTCCTGGGTCACACCGACCAGCGCGCGCCGGATGATCGCCACGTTCTCGGGCTTGTAGTTGAGGTTCACGCCGGGCTCGCGCACCACCGGGCGGCGCTCGCCGGTCACGCTGTCCTCCACGGCCAGCGCCAGGTGCGGCCGGTGCTTGATGCCGTTGTTGGCCAGGATGGCCGTGGCCTGCGCCAGCTGCAGCATGGTGAAGGTGTTGTAGCCCTGGCCGATGCCCAGCGAGATGGTCTCGCCCGCATACCACTTCTGGTGCTCGGGCCGGCGGTAGGCCTTGCGCTTCCAGGCCTGGCTGGGCAGCACGCCGCGCACCTCGCCGTTGATGTCCAGGCCCGTGAGCTGGCCGAAGGTCAGCGGCACCATGAAATCGTGGATGGCGTCCACGCCCATGTCGTTGGCCAGGGAGTAGTAGTAGACGTTGCTCGACTTGACGATGCTGCGGTGCAAGTCCACCGCACCCAGGCCGCCGTCGCCGTGGCTGCGGTAGGTGTGGCCGCCGAAGGTCCAGGAGCCGCCATCGTTGGTGATGTCGCCGGGCCGGCGCTTGCCGGTCTCCAGCGCGGCCAGGCCCATGAAGGGCTTGTAGGTCGAGCCCGGCGGGTAGGTGCCGCGCAAGGCGCGGTTCAGCAACGGCCGGGCCAGCGACTCGCTGAGCGCGGTCCAGCTTTCCTGGTCGATGCCTTCGACGAACAGGTTGGGGTCGTAGGTCGGCTTGCTGACGAAGGCCAGCACCTCGCCGGTCTTGGGATCCAGCGCCACCAGCGCGCCACGGCGCTCGCCGTACAGGTCTTCGACGAGCTTTTGCAACCGCGCGTCGATGGACAGCACCACGGTGTTGCCCGGCGTTGCCTTGCTGCTGGCCAGGCGCCGCACGGCGCGGCCACCGGCCGAGGTCTCGATCTGCTCCACGCCCGTCTTGCCGTGCAGTTCGGCCTCGTAGCTCTGTTCGATGCCGAGTTTGCCGATGTACTCCGTGCCCTTGTAGTTGCCCTCGTCGTCGGTTTCCTCCAGACGCGTTTTCTCGGCGGCGTTGATGCGTCCGATGTAACCGATCACGTGGGCCCCGAGCTCGCCCTGCGGGTAGTGGCGGAACAGCCGTGCCTTGATGTCCATGCCCGGGAAGCGGTAGCGCTGGGCCGCGAAGCGCGCCACCTCCTCGTCGGACAGCCGCGTGCGGATCGGCAGCGACTCGAAGTTGCGCGATTCGTCCAGCAGCTTGCGAAAGCGCCGGCGGTCGCGCGGCGTGATCTCGATGACCTCGGACAACGCATCGATGGCCGGCTCCAGCGGGCCGACCTTGGACGGCGTGATCTCCAGCGTGTAGGCCGAGTAATTGCTGGCCAGCACCACGCCATTGCGGTCCAGGATGTGGCCGCGCGTGGGCGCCACCGGCACGATGGCCGTGCGGTTGCGCTCGGCCTGCGCGCGCAGGTCCTCATGGCGCCCGACCTGCAGCACCACCAGCCGCGCGAACAGGCCGGCGAAGGCCAGCAGCACGACCAGGCCGACCACGACCAGCCGGCGGCGGAAGCCGGCGAGCTCGCGTTCGACGTCCTTGAACTCGGTCATGCGGGTGGCGCGCGCGGGGCTGGCCTCAAAGCGGCCGATTGTCGTCCGGATCGGGCGCGCGCCGCTGCGGCAGCAGCAAGGCCACACTGACCACGGGCCACAGCGCCGCCTCGACCACCGGCGTCAGCAGCATCCACCAGCCCGGGAAGATGCCGCCGCCCAAGAGGCGCAGCACCCACTCGATGGCATGGGCGATCACGAACAGCGGCAGCACCTGCATGGCCTGCGATGGCACGCTGAACCACAGCAGCCGCCGGTGGATCGCGATGGCCAGGTAGCTCAGCACCGTGTAGGCCAGCGCGTGCTGGCCCAGCCACGCCGCCTGATGCACGTCCATGCACAGGCCGAACACGAAGGCCGTGCCCACGCCCACGCGCAGCGGCTGGTGCACGGTCCAGAACACCAGCACCACGGCCACGAGGTCGGGCACCCAGGCCGCGCGCCCCCACAGGCCCATGTTCTGGACCATGTTGAGCAGCAGCGCCACGACCAGGCTGCTCCAGATGAAGACGGGGCTGGCCGGCAGCAGCAGCTGCTGGCCCGGGCGCATGATCATTTCGTGGCCCCCTTGGCCGCGGCCGCCTTCGCCGCCGGCGCCGAGGCCTTGGCCGCCGGCGGCTCCACCGCCGCGGACTCCGCGGCCGGACGCAGCGGCTCCAGCACCATCACGTGGCGCACGCCCGTGAGCTGTGCGAACGGCCGGCAGTAGATGCGCGCGAAGGTGGAATCGGCCTGGCGCTCCACGGCCTCGACCACGGCCACGCGCAGGCCGCCCGGATAGACGCCATCGACACCGCTGGTGGTCAGGAGGTCGCCCACCTGCACGTCGGAGTTGCCGGCCATGAAGCGCAGCTCCAGCACGCCGCCCAGGTAGCCCGGGTTGCCGTAGGCCACGCTGCGCGCGCCGGTGCGCGCGTTGAGCACGGGGATGGCCTGGTCGCGGTCGATCAGCAGCGTGACCTCGCTGACCAGCGGCAGCACGCGCGTGACCTGGCCCAGCACACCGCCCGCATCGAGCACGGGCGCACCGGCCTGCACGCCATGCGTGAGGCCGCGGTCGATCACGACCTTGCGCACATAGGGATCGGCCGCGTCGTAGAGCACCTCGGCGGCCTGGCCCGGTGTGGTCAGCCGCTCGCGCAGGCCCAGCAGGCTGCGCAGCTGCGCGTTCTCCAGTTGCAGCAGGTCGGACTGGCCGGCACGCTGCGACTGTTCGGCCATGCGGCGCTCGGCCGCGTCGGCGCGGGCCTGCACCTCGGTCAGGCTGTCCAGATAGACGCTGCCACCCTGGACCAGGCGCACCGGTCCGAGCGCGGCCCATTGCACGGGATAGAGCACGGTGGCCACCGCCGCGCGCAGCGGCCGCATCAAGGCGAAGCGCGCATCGGCCACCATCAGGAACAGGGCCACCGCGCTGAACACCATGAGCTTGGTGAGCGCGGAAGGGCCCTGCTTGAAGAACGGTGGCGGGGTTCTGTCCAGCGTACCGAGTGGCATCGCCTACCCCTGGGACTTACTCGCTGGTGAAGATGGAACCCAGGCGGTCCATGCGCTCCAGCGCCAGACCGCAGCCGCGCACCACGCAGGTCAGCGGGTCCTCGGCCACCAGCACGGGCAGGCCGGTTTCCTCGGCCAGCAAACGGTCCAGGTCGCGCAGCAGCGCGCCGCCGCCGGTCAGCATCATGCCGCGCTCGGCGATGTCGGCGCCCAGTTCGGGCGGCGTCATCTCCAGCGCGTTCTTGACCGAGGCGACGATGTTGTTGAGCGGATCGGTCAGTGCTTCCAGGATCTCGTTGGACGAGATCGTGAAGCTGCGCGGCACGCCTTCGGACAGGTTGCGGCCCTTGACTTCCATCTCCTTGACCTCGGAGCCCGGGAAGGCCGAGCCGATGTTCTTCTTGATGGCCTCGGCCGTGGGCTCGCCGATCAGCATGCCGTAGTTGCGGCGGATGTAGTTGATGATGGCGTCGTCGAAGCGGTCGCCGCCCACGCGCACGCTGCCCTTGTAGACCATGCCGCCCAGCGAGATCACGCCGACCTCGGTGGTGCCGCCGCCGATGTCCACGACCATGGAGCCCGAGGCCTCGGCCACGGGCAGGCCGGCGCCGATCGCGGCGGCCATGGGCTCTTCGATCAGGTAGACCTGCGAGGCGCCCGCGCCGAGCGCGGATTCACGGATGGCTCGGCGCTCGACCTGGGTGGAACCACAGGGCACGCAGATGATGATGCGCGGGCTGGGCCGCAGCACGCCGCGCGGGTGCACCATCTTGATGAACTGCTTGAGCATCTGCTCGGTGACGGTGAAGTCGGCGATCACTCCGTCCTTCATCGGGCGGATCGCCTCGATGTTGCCGGGCACCTTGCCCAGCATGGCCTTGGCTTCCTTGCCGACGGCCTGGATGGTCTTCTTGCCCTGGGGACCACCCTCGTGGCGGATCGCGACGACCGAGGGCTCGTCCAGCACGATGCCCTTGTCGCGCACGTAGATCAGGGTGTTGGCCGTGCCAAGGTCGATCGCCAGGTCGGTCGAGAAATACCGACGGAAAGCACCAAACATTGAAAAATTCCTCTCGGGGGCACGGCATGCGCGTCGGCTTGCGGTCGCCCGGACATCAGGTCGAATCGGGTGGGGAAAGGCGCGTCAGGCAGCGTCGAACCGGCCCTCGCGCAAAGGCGGGATAATACCCGATCCCCCCGTGAAAACCCGCCGCAAAGCCTTGTGGCAGGCCGTTTCCGCGACCTTTCTGCTTGCATTTTTTCCATGGCACTGACCTCCGACGACATCTCACGCATCGCCAACCTGGCGCGGCTGGAACTGCACGACGCCGAGCGTGCGCGCATGCTCGGCCAGATCAACGGCTTCTTCGACATCGTGGAGCGCATGCAGGCGGTCGACACCACCGGCGTGGTGCCGCTGGCCCACCCGGCCGACGTGGTGTCCGACGTCGCCCTGCGCCTGCGCGAGGACGTGGTCAGCGAGCCCGATGCGCGCGAAGCCAACCAGCGCAGTGCCCCGGCCGTCGAGCGCGGCCTGTTCCTCGTGCCCAAGGTGATCGAGTAAGCCATGGCGTTCGACCTGACCCAGGCCTCCGTGGCCGCCATCGCCGCGCGCATCCGGTCGCGCGAACTCTCCGCCGTCGAAGCCGCCCAGCACTTCCTGGCCCGCATCGACGCGCACCGCGGCCTCAACGCCTTCGTCGCCACCGACCCCGAGGCCACGCTGGCCCAGGCGCGCGCGGCCGACGCGGCAATCGCCGCCGGCAACGCCGGCCCGCTGGCCGGCGTGCCCATCGCGCACAAGGACATCTTCGTCACGCGCGACTTCCCGACCACGGCGGGCTCGAAGATGCTCCAGGGCTACCGCTCGCCGTTCGACGCGACCACCGTGGCCCGCCTCGCCGCAGCCGGCGCCGTCACGCTGGGCAAGCTCAACTGCGACGAGTTCGCCATGGGCTCGTCCAACGAGAACTCGGCCTATGGCGCCGTGCAAAACCCCTGGGACGCCACGCGCATCCCGGGCGGCTCCTCGGGCGGCAGCGCCGCGGCCGTGGCCGCGCGCCTGGCCCCGGCCGTGACCGGCACCGACACGGGCGGCTCGATCCGCCAGCCCGCCGCCTTCTGCGGCGTCACGGGCATCAAGCCGACCTACGGCCGCGCCTCGCGCTACGGCATGGTGGCCTTCGCCTCCAGCCTGGACCAGGCCGGCCCGATGGCACGCAGCGCCGAAGACTGCGCGCTGCTGCTGTCGAGCATCTGCGGCCCCGACCTGGACCGCGACTCGACCTCGCTGGACCGTCCGGCCGAGGACTTCGGCCGCAGCTTGAACGACAGCCTGGACGGCCTGCGCATCGGCGTGCCCAAGGAGTTCTTCGGCGACGGCCTGGCCGCCGACGTGCGCGCGGCGCTCGACGCTGCGCTCAAGGAGTACGAGAAGCTCGGCGCGCGCCTGGTCGAGATCTCGCTGCCGCGCACCGAGCTGGCGATTCCGGTCTACTACATCATCGCGCCGGCCGAGGCCAGCTCGAACCTCTCGCGCTTCGACGGCGTCAAGTTCGGCCACCGCGCCGCCCAGTACGGCGACCTGCTGGACATGTACAAGAAGACGCGCGCCGAAGGCTTCGGCGACGAGGTCAAGCGCCGCATCATGGTCGGCACCTATGTGCTGAGCCACGGCTACTACGACGCCTACTACCTCAAGGCGCAGCAGATCCGCCGCATGATCGCCGACGACTTCCAGCAGGCCTTTGCGTCCTGCGACGTGATCGCCGGCCCGGTGGCGCCCACCGTGGCCTGGAAGCTCGGCGACAAGTCCGACGACCCCGTGGCCAACTACCTGGCCGACATCTACACCCTGCCCGGCTCGCTGGCCGGCCTGCCGGGCATGAGCCTGCCAGCCGGCTTCGGCGACAGTGGCATGCCCGTGGGCCTGCAGTTGCTGGGCAACTACTTCGGCGAGGCGAAGCTGCTCAACGCGGCCCACCGCTTCCAGCAGGCGACCGACTTCCACCTCCGCACGCCGGAGGGCTTCTGACATGAGCGAAACCAACCCCTTCGCGGCCGCGCAGGCCGGCCGTCCCACGGGCCCGCTGGTGCAGGGCTACGAGGTCATCATCGGCTTCGAGACCCACGCCCAGCTGTCCACCGCCAGCAAGATCTTCAGCCGCGCGTCCACCGCCTTCGGTGCCGCGCCCAACACCCAGGCCTGTGCCGTCGACCTGGCCCTGCCCGGCACGCTGCCGGTCATGAACAAGGGCGCGGTCGAGCGGGCCATCCGGCTCGGCCTGGCCCTGGGCTCGACGATCGCGCCGCGCAGCATCTTCGCGCGCAAGAACTACTTCTACCCCGACCTGCCCAAGGGCTACCAGATCAGCCAGTACGAGATCCCGGTGGTGCAGGGCGGCACGGTGAGCTTCTACCTTGGCGAAGAACTGAAGACCGTGCGCCTGGTGCGCGCCCACCTGGAGGAAGACGCGGGCAAGTCGCTGCACGAGGACTTCGTCGGCCAGAGCGGCATCGACCTGAACCGCGCCGGCACGCCGCTGCTGGAGATCGTGACCGAGCCCGACATCCGCTCGGCGGCCGAGGCCGTGGCCTATGCCAAGGAGCTCCACAAGATCGTGACCTGGATCGGCATCTGCGACGGCAACATGCAGGAGGGCAGTTTCCGCTGCGATGCCAACGTCTCGGTGCGCAAACCCGGCCAGCCGCTGGGCACGCGGCGCGAAATCAAGAACCTGAACAGCTTCAAGTTCATGCAGCAGGCCATCGACTTCGAGATCCGCTGGCAGATCGAGCAGATCGAGGACGGCCACGCGATCCAGCAGGCCACCGTGCTGTTCGACCCCGACACCGGCGAGACGCGCGCCATGCGCACCAAGGAAGACGCGGCCGACTACCGCTACTTCCCCGACCCGGACCTGCCGCCGCTGGTCATCGCGCCCGAATGGGTGGACCAGGTGCGCGGCGAGATGCCCGAGCTGCCGCGCGCCATGGCGCAGCGCTTCGTCGCCGACTACGGCCTGCCGGCCTACGACGCCACGCAGCTGACCGCGAGCAAGTCCACCGCCGCCTACTTCGAGCAGGCCGCGAAGGCCAGCGGCCAGGCCAAGCTGGCCAGCAACTGGGTCATGGGCGAGATCTCGCGCCGGCTCAACGCGGGCGAACTGGCGATCGACCAGGCACCGGTCTCGGCCGCGCAGCTGGCCGCACTGCTGGGCCGCATCGCCGACAACACCATTTCCAACAACGCGGCACGCCAGGTGTTCGACGCGTTGTGGACGGGCGACGGCCAGGACGTGGACGCCGTCATCGAGGCCAAGGGCCTCAAGCAGATGAACGACGACGGTGCGCTCGAGGCCATCCTCGACGCGGTCATCGCCGCCAACCCCGACAACGTGGCGCAGTTCAAGGCCGGCAAGGACAAGGCCTTCAACGCGCTGGTTGGCCAGGCCATGAAGGCCAGCAAGGGCAAGGCCAACCCGGCCCAGGTCAACGCGCTGCTGCGCAAGAAGCTCGGGGGCTGACGCCCCTGCCGCTCAGCGCGGCCGGCCGGGCTGCGTCTGCTCGGCCCACAGCACGCGCAGCCGCGCAAGCTCCTCGTCGTAGCGCTCGTTCACACGCTTGCGTTCGGCCTCCTGCTCGGCGATCACGCGCTGCTGCGCGGCCACGCTGGCCTGGTGCTCGTCGAGCAGGCTGCGCAGCTTGGGCGGCAGCTTCTCGGGCGGGGTGTTGGGATAGAACTCCAGTTCGCGGTCCAGCAGCTGGCGCTGCTTGTCCAGCGCCTGCATGCGCTGCTGGGCCAGTGCCAGCACACCATCGACCGGGGCCAACGCGTCGGCGCGCGCGCGGTCGTGCGCGGCCTGGTCACGGTAGCGCGAAAGCATCGCGCGGCTGCGCCGGGCTTCTTCGTTGTGGCGTGCCAATTCCTCGGCCGCCTTGCGTTCGCGCGCCTCGATCTGCGCCCGCTCGCTGGCCGTCAGCGAGGGGCCGACCTCGCGCCGCACGCTGCCGCTCGGGTTGAGCTCCTTCTGCGCGCGGTCGATGCATTCCTTGATGGGCCGGTCCGAGGTGATGCGCCGGCCCTGCCCGTCCACGCAGGTGTAGATGCCCTGCGCCTGCACCAGCATGGCCCAGCCTGCGCCGAGCAGGCCGAGCGCCACGCGGGTGCCCGCACCGGTCACGAGCCGGCGCCCTCCTGCACGCCGTAGCGCTGGCGGTAGGCCAGCACACGGCCATGGTGTTCGGCCAGCGCGGCCTGGCTGCCATCGGCCAGGTACTGCAGCAGGTCCTGCAGCCGGGCGATCGCGCAGACCTGCAGGCCCAGCTGCCCGCGCACGTACTGCACGGCGCTGTGCGGCACGTCGCGGCCGTCCTCTGTCGCCATCTCCTGGCGGTCCAGCGCGATGACCACCGCATGCGGCGTGGCACCGGCCGCGCGGATCATGGCGATGGACTCGCGCACCGCAGTGCCGGCCGACATCACGTCGTCCACCACCAGCACGCGGCCCTTGAGCGGCGCGCCGACCAGCGTGCCGCCCTCGCCGTGGTCCTTGGCTTCCTTGCGGTTGTAGGCGAACGGCAGGTTGCGGCCGCGCCGCGCGAACTCCACGGCCAGCGCGGCGGCCAGCGGAATGCCCTTGTAGGCCGGGCCGAAGACCATGTCGAATTCGGTGCCGCTGGCCTCCAGGGCCGAGGCATAGAATTCCGCGAGCCGGGCCAGCTTGACGCCGTCGTCGAACAGGCCTGCGTTGAAGAAGTACGGGCTCATGCGGCCCGCCTTGGTCTTGAACTCCCCGAAGCGCAGCACACCGGTCTCGACCGCGAAGCGCACGAAGTCCTGGGCCAAGCTATCTTTCTGGCCGGCATCCGCTGCGCCGACCTTGTGTTCCACCATGGGAGCTTCCTTGTTCAAGTTGACCAGCCTGAATCTCAACGGCATCCGTTCGGCCACCACCAAGGGCGTCGAAGCCTGGATCTCGGCAACGGGCCCGGATTGTATTTGTGTACAGGAAGTCAAGGCCCAGCAGGCCGACGTGGCGGGACGTTTCGAGCAGTTGGCCGGCATGCAAGGCTACTTCCACTTTGCGCAGAAGAAGGGCTATTCGGGCGTGGGGATCTACAGCCGGCATGCGCCGAGCGATGTACGGATCGGCTTCGGCGCCCCCGAGTTCGACGACGAAGGCCGCTACCTCGAGCTGCGCTTCGACACGCCCGGCCGCAAGTTTTCGCTGATCAGCTGCTACTTCCCGAGCGGTTCCTCGGGCGAGGAGCGCCAGGCCGCCAAGTTCCGCTTCCTGGACCTGTTCGATCCCTACCTCGTCGCGCTCAAGCGCGAGCGCGAATTCATCCTGTGCGGCGACATCAACATCGCGCACCAGCCCATCGACCTCAAGAACTGGCGCAGCAACCAGAAGAACAGCGGCTTCCTGCCCGAAGAGCGTGCCTGGATGACCAAGCTGCTGTCCGAAACGGGCCTGGTCGACGTCTACCGCCGCCTGCACCCCGAAACCACGAGCGAGTGCTACACGTGGTGGAGCAACCGCGGCCAGGCCTGGGCCAACAACGTGGGGTGGCGGCTGGACTACCACCTGGCCACGCCCGCCATGGCCACGCACGCGCGCAGTGCCGCCGTGTTCAAGGACCAGCGGTTCAGCGACCACGCGCCGCTGACCATCGACTACGACCTCCAGCTCTGAGGCAGCGCGCCCAGGGCCGCCGCGGCGCGCGGAACGCCGCTCATGGCCGCACCTTTTCGGCGGATGGACCGAGCAAGGCATCCAGGTCGATCGCCTCGGCCATGCGCCGGTAGCCGGCGTCGCCCGGATGCAGGTGGTCGCCCGAATCGAGCGCCGGCGCCAGCCGGCCGGGATGGGCAGGGTCGCGCAGCACGGCGTCGAAATCGACCACGGCATCGAACACGCCGGCCTGGCGGATCCATGCGTTCAGCGCCTGGCGCTGCGCCTCCTTGCCCGGGCTGTGGTGCCCCTCCAGAGGCGTGCCCTCCAGCGCACGCTCGAACGGCGGCAGCGTGCCGGCCATCACGCGCACGCCGCGCGCATGCGCCTGCGTGACGAGCTGGCGCAGCCCGGCCTGCAGTTCGGCCAGCGCGGCCGGTGCCTCGTCCGGCGCGAAGGGGCTGCCGGGAAAACCGATGTCGTTGGTGCCGATCAGCACCACGACGGCGCGCACGCCGGGGTGGCCCAGCACATCGCGCTCCAGCCGCGCCAGCGCACTGTCGCCCCAGCCGCCGCGCAGCAGGCGGTTGCCCGCGATGCCGGCATTGAGCACGGCGACGCCGCGCTGTGCCAGCCGCCGCGAGAGATGGTCGGGCCAGCGCTGGTCCGTGCCGATGCCCGAGCCGTTGCCGTCGGTGATGGAGTCGCCCAGCGCGACCACGGTCGCCGGTGCGCGTCCGGTGTCGACCCACAGGCCGGAGACGAAGGCGCGGGTCTGCAGAACCTGCAGGACCGGGGCCGTGCCGTGGCCCACGGCATTGCCCTGCAGCAACAGCGTCTGCTCCTGGGCATCCCAATGGAAGCCTGCGGTCGCGGTGGGCTGCGGCAGGTGGAGATCGACCTCCAGGCGCTCGCCAGCCGCGACGGACAGCACAAGCGGGTCGCTGACCACCCGCGCACCGGCGGGCACGACCGTGCCGTCCTCCCCCTGGAAACGCACCGCGCGCGCCGGCCCGTCACCGACCTGGCGCAGCGCCACCGGCCCCAGCGTGAGCGGTGCGCCACCGTATTCGTTGCTGACGACGATCCGGACACGCTCGCCGCCCAGGCTGCTGCGCAGCGACTGGCGCAGTGTCACGTCGCGCAGGCTGGCCGACATGCCGAGCGGAACGACCCAACCCTCGCCCCACACGGGCTGGGCAGGCGAGAACCAGCTGGGCTGCCATGGCGGCGGCGGCGCGGCGACAGCCGGCCAACCCAGAAGCGCGACGAGCGCAGCGGCGAGGAAGAAGCGGGGAGAGCCTTGCATGGCGCCACTGTGGCCCATGCCATCCGCATCGAGAAGATGGCAAAGTGGAAGCCTCTCCATTCGAAACTGGAATGCCATGGACCGGCTGCGTGCGATGCAGATGTTCGTGAGGGTCGCAGAGCTGGGCAGCCTGTCGGCGGCGGCCCGCTCGCTCTCCACCACCCAACCCACGGCCAGCAAGCTGATCGCCGCGCTGGAGGCCTCGCTGGGCGCGCAGTTGCTCGAGCGCGGGCCCGCGCGCGCGGCGCTGACCGAGGAAGGACTGCGCTTCGCCGACAGCGCGCGGCGCCTGCTCGAGGACTACGAGGAGGCCGTCGCCAAGCTCGACCAGCGCGCCCGCGAGCCGCGCGGCCTGGTGCGCATCGCGGCGCCGGTGGCGCTGGGCGAGCTCCGGCTGCACCCGCTGATGCTGCGCACGCTGCGGCAGTACCCCGAACTGCAGATCGACCTGGTGCTGGAAGACCGTTTCGTCGACCCGGTGGAAGAACGCTTCGACCTCACCGTGCGCATCGGCGGGCCCTTGCCACCCGACCTCGTGGCGCGCGCGCTGGCGACCTGGCCGCGCTACATCGTCGCCTCGCCCGGCTATGTGCAAGCCCACGGCCGGCCCGAAGCGCCGGCGGACCTGGCGCGCCACGGATTCCTGCGCTATCCCGGGTGGAACGACGGTGTGGTGACGCTCAGCCGCGGCCAAGACCGGGTGGACCTGCCGGTCGCCACGCGCTACCGCGTCAACCACGCCGTCGCGCTGCTGGACGCGGTGCGCCAAGGCGCCGGCATCGCGTTCCAGCCCTGCTGGATGGTCAACGCCCTGCTGCAGCGCGGAGAACTGGTGCGCCTGTTGCCCGCGTGGAGCGGGCCGGCACAGCACGCCTGGCTGGTCCATCCGCGGCGCCGCCGCCAGCCGATGCGGGTGCAGCTCATGAAGGACTTGCTGGTCGGCGAGATCCAGGCGTTGTAGCGGCGCCAATCCGTCCCACGGACGATCGCAATGCCCTCGCCGTCGACGCAGGGCACAGGCCTCAGCGCGGCCCGTAGCCGCCCTGGCGCGCCAGGTGCACTTGGTGCAGCGTGATCTTGCGGACCTCGGCCTGGCTGGTCTCGATGTGGGCGCGCATCAGCATCGCGGCTTGGTCGCCGCGCCTGCGCTGCACGGCCTTGAGGATCTTGGCATGCTCGTCGTAGGTGGCGGCGATGCGCAGCTGCTGCGTGAAGTCGAGCCGGCGGATGATGCGAATGCGCTCGGTCACGTCGCGGTGCACACGCGCCATCTCGGCGTTGCCGGCCGCCGCCACGATCTGGCAGTGGAATTCCTCGTCC
This sequence comes from Pseudorhodoferax aquiterrae, assembly GCF_014652235.1. Lineage (GTDB taxonomy): Bacteria > Pseudomonadota > Gammaproteobacteria > Burkholderiales > Burkholderiaceae_C > Pseudorhodoferax > Pseudorhodoferax aquiterrae. Next base: position 170,612 of record NZ_BMYK01000004.1, on the reverse strand, counting down.
CATTGCGAAACCTGGGCCATGTCGCTGCTGCGCTCGGCCGGCGGCACCAGCCAGACCGCGGCCAGCGCATCGATGAGCGCATGGTCCACGCGCAGCGCGTCCTCGCAAAGCCGGTGGATGGCCGTGGTCTCCAGCACCATGCGCAGGTCGTAGAGCTGCTCGAACTGGTCGAAGTCGAAGGGCAGCACGCGCCAGCCGGCGCGGAACAGCACCTCGACGAAGCCCTCCTGCTGCAGCCGGAACAGCGCCTGGCGCACGGGGGTGCGCGAGACGCCCAGGCGCTCGCTGATCTCGTTCTCGGTGAACCGGTCGCCCGGCACCAGCTGGAACTCGGCCACATCGCGCTTGAGCTGTTCGTAGACCTCGTCGGCGCGCGAGCGGTAGGCGGAGGCCTGCACGGCCGGGGGCTTCTTGGAGACGGTGGGGGGCACGGAGCGCGTGGGGCCTGGAGGATGGAAAAGGCCGCTACCTTACTCCGAATGCAGGGCCGCCAGCAGCTGCGCGCTGCTGGCCGTCCAGCCGACGATGCCACCCTGGGCCCGGATCATTTCCAGGGCGGCCGCCTTGAATTGCGGAAAGTAGCTCTCGGTGCAGTCCTCCAGGACCAGGCATTCGTAGCCGCGGTCGTTGGCCTCGCGCATGCTGGTCTGCACGCAGACCTCGGTGGTGACGCCCATGAACACCAGCGAACGGATGCCGGCCTGCTGCAGCAGGTTCTGCACGGGTGTGCCGTGGAACATGCCCTTGCCGGGCTTGTCGACCACGATCTCGCCCGGCAGCGGCGCGAGTGCGGGGATGATCTCCACGCCCGGCTCGCCGCTGACCAGCACGCGGCCCATGGGGCCCACGTCGCCGATGCGCAGGCTCGGGTTGCCGCGCAGGCGCTTGGCGGGCGGGCAGTCGCGCAGGTCGGGCCGGTGCGCCTCGCGCGTGTGCAGCACCAGGCCGCCAGCCGCGCGCCAAGCCTGCAGTGTGCGCCGGCAGGCCGGCACGATGGCCTCGAGCAGCGACACGTCGTTGCCCAGACTCGCGCCGAAGCCACCGGGCTCGATGAAGTCGCGCTGCATGTCGATGATGACCAGGGCCGTGGTCGCCAGGTCGAACGGAAAGTCGAACGGCTGGGCCTGCACGGCCAGGCTGCGGATCTCGCGCACGTCGCTTTGCATGTCAGTTCTCCATGGCGCCGGCGCGCCCCTCGCAGGACATGGAACCGGCTTGCCAGCCGCTGCTCCGAAGGCCGCGGAGCAGGCCATGCCAGCGGACGCGGCGCAACGGGCTCTGCCCGGGCGCTCGCGGCGCCCCCTGTAGGGGGGATGGGATTTCTACACGCAGTGAGAAATCCAAACGGGGGGGCGTCATATCAGTGGCCTCCTCCCATGTGGGCGCCCAGCATCTGGCGCTCGGCGCCTGCAGCGGATGTCTCGTAGACGATGCGGCCCTCGCTCATGACCACGATGCGGTCCGACAGCTCCAGCAGCTCGTCCAGGTCTTCGCTGACCAGCAGCACCGCGCCGCCCTTGCCCGCCACCTGCACGATGCGGCCGTGGATCTCGCGCACGGCCGCGAAGTCCAGGCCGAACACGGGGTTGGCCGCGATCAGCACGTTGATGTCGCCGGCCAGCTCGCGCGCCAGCACGGCGCGCTGCACGTTGCCGCCCGACAGGCTCTTGATCGGCGCGCCCTCGCCCTGGGTCTTCACGCCGTATTCCTGGATCCAGGCGCGCGCGCGGCTCCGCCACTGGCCGAAGCGCAGCCAGCCACGGGCCGACAGCGGCGGCGCGTCGTAGTCGCGCAGGGCCATGTTCTCGGCCACCGAGAGATCGCCCACGCAGGCGTTGCGCAGCGGCTCCTCGGGCAGGCTGCGCAGCTTGAGCCGCGTGTTCTCGCTGCGGCGCGCGGCGTAGGGCTCGCCCATCACGGTCACGCTGCCGGCATGGCGCGGGCGCTGGCCGACCAGGGCTTCGACGAGTTCGCGCTGGCCGTTGCCGGAGACGCCGGCCACGCCCAGGATCTCGCCGCTCCGCACGGCCAGGTCCACGCCGTGCACGGCCAGGGTGCCGCGGTCGCCCATGGCGCTCAGGCCCTGCAGCTGCAGCGCCACGCGGGCGCCGGCGGGCACCGCACTGCGTGCGGCAGCGGTGCCGCCCTCGGCGTGCAGCACCTCGGCCGGCGTGGCGGCCTCGCCCATCATGGCCGCCGCCAGACGGGTCGGATCGGTGTCGGCCACGCGGCAGTGGTGCACGGCCTTGCCCCGGCGCAGCACGGTCACGGCGTCGGTGTAGGCCATGACCTCGCGGAACTTGTGCGTGATGATGAGCACCGTGCACTGCCCGCTCTGCGCGAACGCGCGCACATGGCCCAGCACCTCGTCGGCCTCCTGCGGCGTGAGCACCGAGGTCGGCTCGTCCAGGATCAGGAGGCGCGGCTTTAGGTACAGCTGCTTGAGCAGTTCGAGCTTCTGCTTCTCGCCGGCCGCGAGCTCGGCCGGGCGCGCATCGAGGTCCAGCCGGAACGGCGTGGTCGCGAGGAAGGCTTCGAGTTCGGCACGCTTGGCCGTCCAGTCGATCACGGCCGGCGTGTCGCCGCCCGCCAGCAGCAGGTTCTCGGCCACCGTCATGCCGGGCGCCAGCGTGAAGTGCTGGTAGACCATGCCGATGCCCAGCGCGCGCGCGACGATGGGGTTGGCGATGTCGCGCTCGCGCCCGTCGATCAGGATGGCGCCCTCCTCGGCCTGCTGGAAGCCGGCCACGCACTTGACCAGCGTGCTCTTGCCGGCGCCGTTCTCGCCCAGCAGCGCGTGCACGCTGCCGGCGTCCACGCGCATGCTCACATGGTCCATGGCCGTGAAGGCGCCGAAGCGCTTGGTCAGGTGGTAGGTTTCGAGCGCGAGGGCGCCGGTGGCGGGCGCAGCGGCGTTGACCGGGGCAATCATGCCTGCAAGGCCTCGATCAAGGCCCCGGACGTTGCGTGCGCGCCGAACACCCCGCCCTGCATGGTCACCATGTTCAGCGCGGCCTGGTGGTTGGCCGGATCGGTGGCCGCCGTGCAGTCCGACAGCAGCAGGCATTCGAAGCCGCGGTCGTTCGCGTCGCGCATGGTGGTGTGCACGCACACGTCGGTCGTGATGCCGGCCAGGATCAGGTTGACGATGCCGCGCGAGCGCAGCACGAGCTCCAGGTCGGTCGCGTAGAACGAGCCCTTGCCGGGCTTGTCGATGACCACCTCGCCTGGCAGCGGCGCGAGTTCGGGAATGATCTCCCAGCCCGGCTCGCCGCGCACGAGGATGCGGCCGCAGGGCCCCGCGTCGCCGATGCCCAGGCCGCCCTGGCCGATCTGGCGCGAGCGCCAGCGCTTGTTGGCAGCCAGGTCCGACAGGTCCGGCCGATGGCCTTCGCGCGTGTGGAGGATGGTGTAGCCCAGCGGGCGCATGACCGCGAGCAGCCGCTGGATCGGCGCGATGGGGGCCTGCGTGAGCGAGAGGTCGTAACCCATCACGTCCACGTAGCCGCCCTGGCCGCAGAAATCCGTCTGCATGTCGATCACGACGAGCGCCGTGTTGTCGGGGCGCAGGCTGGCGTCGTAGGGCCAAGCGTAGGGGTCGGCGTGCACCTGGCGCGTCATCGCTTGCCTCCCGCATGGCGGCGCGTCGGCGGCGCGAAGCCGCAGGACGTGCCATCGGTCACCTGCACGGTGTCGGCCCAGGGCAGCCGGTAGCGGCCAGCCACCATGTCGTGCATGAAGGTGTAGGGACAGTCCTGCGCACCACCCTGCACCGCCACGTAGCCGCGGTGCCAGAGCTGGTAGGGGTTGTTCTCCACGCCCCAGCCCGCGCGCGCCTCGCGCACGAGGTCGGGCCGCAGTTCGGCCGTGACGATCTCGTCCGGGCGGCCACCGCCCTCGACCATCACCGTGCCGTCGAAGCTGCAGAACATGCCCTCGCCCATGGAGTCGAAGCTGCCGTCGCTGCCGCACATGCAGACGCTAGCCGTGTAGGCCAGGTTCTGGAAGGCGTTGCTCTGGTTGGTGATGCGCCAGGCATGGCGGATCGGCGCGGTGTAGCCGGCGGTGCGCAGGATCACCTCGGCGCCCCTGTACGCGGCCTCGCGCGCCATCTCGGGGAACATGCCGTCGTGGCAGATGATGAGGGCCAGCTTGACGCCGTTGGGCCCCTCGCAGACCGGCACGCCCAGGTTGCCGGGCTCCCAGGGCTCCACCGGCACCCAGGGATGCAGCTTGCGGTAGTACAGCCGGATGGCGCCCTGGTCGTCGATGACGATCCCGCTGTTGTAGGGATTGCCGCCCGGGTTGGCCTCCATGATGGAGAAGCAGCCCCAGATGCGGTGCTCCACGCAAGCGGCCTGGAACGCCGCCACCTCGGGCCCGTCCAGCGTGCACATGATCTGGGGGTTGGTGTCCATGGACAGGCCGTGCAGCGCGTACTCGGGGAACACCACGAGGTCCATGGTCGCCATGTTGCGGCGCGCCTTGCCCACCAGTTCGCAGATGCGCCGCGTCTGCGCCGCGAGGTCCTGCGGCGTCGCGACCACCGGCAGCTGCAGCTGCACCAGGCCCAGCACCACGCCGGCCCTGGACTTGTTCAAACCACCCAATCCACTCATCGCATCGGTCCTTTCATCGCGCAGACGACAGTTCGCCCGGGCTGCCCACGGCCACGCTGCCGGGCCTGCAGGTGACCACGAGGATCAGCAGCGTCAGCACATAGGGCACGGTGTTGAACAGGTGGTAGCCCCAGGAGACGCCGATGGACTGCATGGCCGGACCGATCGCGCCGGCACCGCCGAACAACAGCGCCGCGCCCACGCAGCGCAGCGGGCTCCAGCGCGCGAAGATCACGAGCGCCACGGCGATCAGGCCCTGGCCGCTGGAAATGCCCTCGTTCCAGCTGCCCGGATAGAACAGCGTCAGCGAGGCCCCGCCCAGGCCGGCGATGGCCCCGCCCGCCGCCGTGGCCGCGATGCGGATGCCGTTGACCGAGTAGCCCAGCGCCTTGGTGGCCATGGCCGAGTCGCCGGCCAGTCGCACCAGCAGTCCCCAGCGCGTGCGGCCGAAGGCCCACCACAAGACCACCGCGAGCACGATGCCCACGGGCAGCAGCGCGTTGATCTGCAGCGCCGCCTGCACCACCGGCGAATCGCTCCAGCCCCCGAGCGGGATGGCCGGCAACTGCGGCGCCTGCGGCTGGATCAGCGGCTTGCCCAGGTAGAACGCCAGGCCCATGCCCAGCAGCATCAGCGCGATGCCGGTGGCCACGTCGTTGACGCCCGTCAGCGAGCACAGCACGCCGTGCAGCGTGGCCAGCAGCGCGCCGACCGCCGCACCGACCAGCACGCCGATCCAGGGCGAGCCGCTCCCATAGGCGCCGCCGAAGGCCGCCATGGCCGACAGCACCAGCACGCCCTCCAGCCCCAGGTTGATGCGGCCGGCCTTCTCGGTCAGGCATTCGCCCAGACTCACGAACAGGAAGGGCACGCCCACGCGCAGCGCGCCGCCCACGATGGCGGCGAACAGGGCGAGCCATTGGTCGGAAGTCATGCCAGCGCTCCCTGCAGCTTGCCCGGCGCCGGGCGCTGCTCGAGCTCTTCGTAGGGCCGCGCGAACAGCTTGCACAGCACCACCTTGCCATCGACATGCCGCAGCGCCTCGCTGGCCAGGATCAGCACGAAGGCAATGCCCTGCAGCACCAGCACCGAGGCGTCGGGCAGGCCCACGCGGCGCTGCAGCAAGCTGCCGGCCGCACCGAAGCCGCCGAACAGGATGGCCACCGGGATGATGGCGATGGGGTTGTGCCGTGCCATGAAGGCCACCAGGATGCCGGCGTAGCCGTAGCCCGCGATGATGGAGGCGTTGGCATTGGTGTGTACGGCCGCCACCTCGACTGCACCGGCCAGGCCCGCGCAGGCGCCGCCCAGCGCGCAGGCTCCGAGGATGAGCCGGGACGCCGGCAAGCCCACCAGCTGCGCCGTGCGCGGGTTGCCGCCCACCACACGCACCGAGAAACCCGAGGCCGTGCTGCGCAGCCAGATCCACAAGCCCAGGCAGGCGAGCACGCCGATGGCCAGGCCCCAGTGCACGTCCGAACCCAGCATGCCCGTGATGCGCAGGCCCTCGTCCAGCGGCAGCGTGGAGGGCTTGTTCAGGCTGGCCGGATCGCGCAGCGGTCCTTCCACGAGGTGCTTGAACAAGCCGATGGCCACATAGGCCAGCAGCAGGCTGCTGATGGTCTCGTTGATGCCGCGGTATTGGCGCAGCCAGCCGGCCAGTGCGATCCACAGCGCGCCCAGCACCGCACCGGCCACGCAGACCAGCAGCGTGCCGACGGCATTGGCCGGCAGCGGCACCAGGTAAGGCAATGCGGCGCAGCCCAGCCCGCCCAGCACCAGCGCCCCCTCACCGCCGATCACGACCAGGCCGGCGCGCGCCGGGATGGCCACGCACAGCGCCGTGAGCATCAGCGGCGCGGCGCGCTGCAAGGTGTTCTGCCAGGAGAACCAGTCGCCGAAGGCGCCCTTGAACAGCAGCGTCCAGACCTCCACCGGGTCGACCCCGGCGAAGGCGACGAACAGGCCGAACAGCAGCAGCGCCGCGGCGATCGCGGCGACCGGCAGGCCGATGTCCTTGGCGAGGGAGTTCATGCGGGCTCCGCGGGATCAGAAGCTGCCCTGCACGCCCTCGACCAGGTAGTTCATGCCTTCCAGCGCGAGGTCGGTCTGCTTTTGCACCTGGCCCGCGGCGATGACCTCCTTGCCCTTGTTGTCCTTGAGCGGGCCCTTCCAGATGTCGAACTGGCCGGCCAGCATCTTGGCCTTGGTGTCGTCGGCCTGCTTCTTGGCCGCGTCGGTCACGGCCGGGCCGTAGGCCGACATCTTCACGAAGCCCTCCTTCATGCCGCCACGCAGGAAATTGGGATGCGGCTTGCCCGTGCGGGCCGCGTCGATGATGGTCTTGTAGGCGGTGATCCAGTTCCACTCGGCGCCCGTGAGGTAGGCCTGGGGCGCGAGCTTGGCCTGGCTCGCGTGGTAGCCGCAGACCATCTTGCCGCGTTTGGCGGCGGTCTCCACCACGACCTTGGGCCCGTCCACGTGCATGGTGAACACGTCGCAGCCCTGGTCCGCCAGGCTGTTGGTGGCTTCGGCCTCCTTGACGGCCATGGACCAGTCGCCCGTGAAGATCACGCTGCAGGTGATGCCGGGCTTGACCGAGCGCGCGCCCAAGGTGAAGGCGTTGATGTTGCGCAGCACCTGCGGAATGGGCTTGGCCGCGACGAAGGCGATCTTGCCGCTCTTGCTCAGGTGGCCGGCCACCACACCGTTGAGAAACTGCGCCTCGTCGATGTAGCCGAAGAAGCTGCCCGCGTTCTTGGGGTGCTTGCCCTCGGTCCACATGCCGCCGCAGTGCGAGAAGCGCACGTCCGGGTACTTGGCGGCCAGCGCCAGCAGGTGCGGGTCGAAGTAGCCGAACGAGGTGGGAAACAGCAGCTTGGCGCCGTCCTGCGCGATCATGCCGGTCATGCTCTTCTGCACGGCCGCGGTCTCGGGCACGTTCTCTTCCTCGACCACCTTGATGCCGGGCATCTTCTTGACCTCGGCCGCGGCCTGGGCATGGGCCTGGTTGTAGCCGTAGTCGTCGCGCGGGCCGACGTAGATCACACCGACCGTGAGCGGGGCCTGTGCGGCCGCCAGGCCATGCAGGCCTCCCAGTGCACCGCTGGCGCCCACGGCGGCCAGGGTCTTGAGCGAAGCGCGGCGGTTCATCTTGTCCATGGGGCTGACTCCATTTGCGGTCGGGGTTGGGGCTGCATCAAAGCGGTGCGTCGATCTTGAACTTCCACTTGGATACATGAATGGACGCAAATCGCGTGCCTGCGTTGGCTGGCCGCTGCGCACCGTCTCAGGTCATGAGGCTCACGTGGGCGGACACCACGCGCCAGCCCTCCGGCAGGCGCAGCCAGGTCTGGCTCTGGCGGCCGATGCGCGGGCTGCCTTCGCGCTGGAATTCGATGTTGGTGGTGGCGAAGTCGCGGCCATAGGTGGTGATGGCCGTGCGCGTGACCGTGCGCGCCAGGCCCTGCGACGGGCGGGCGGCGCGGAAGGCCTGGATCTCGTCGTAGCCGTACAGGTTCTCGCCGGCGCCGTAGCGCAGCGTGTGCGGGCTGTTCCAGAACAGTGCGTCCAGCACCTCGACCTTGTTGTGCACGAGGGCGTCTTCGTACTGCGCGAACGCGGCCGTCACTTCGGCCAGCACGTCGGGGAGGTTGATGGCATGGGTCATGTTGTTGTTCAGCAGTGTGTTGCTTGCGATGCGTGCTTCGGTTGCGTGTGGGTCGACGCCACCGGGTGGCCTTCTCCGCGAATGTCCCCCGGCCTGGCGGCCTCCTCCTTTATTTCGCTGCGAAGGCCACCCGATGTCCTCGACCCTGGGCACGTCGCGCCGTGCGGTCCCCTGCGACGCAATGCCCGTGGACCACGGCGATGGCGTGCTCCGCGCAGCGAGATCAAGGAGGAGCCCCGGGCCGCCTGCGGCCCGGGGCGGGAGACATTCGCGGAGCGGAGTACGCCGTCGGCGTGGTGGCGCCCCCACGCCAATGCACCAGGTAACACAACGACGAGCTTCATGGCAGCGACGCCACAGGCGCCCGCACCACACCCAGGCCCTCCAGCGCAGCGGCGGCACGCAGCGCGATGTCTTCGCGCCAAGGCGCGGCGATGAGTTGCACGCCGATGGGCATGCGCGGATGCGCGTCCCAGACCGGCACGCCGCAGACCGGCAGGCCGATGCACGAGATCGGCTGCGTGAGCAGGCCCATGCTGGGGCGCAGGGGCAAGCGGCGCTCGCCCAGCGTCAGCCATTCGGTGCCGATGGGCGTGGCGGCGCAGGGCGTGGACGGCGCCAGCAACAGGTCGAAGTCGCGGAACGCGCGCGCAACCGCCTCGGCGTACAGCCGGCGCACGCGCTGGGCGCGTGCCACCCAGGCGGCAGGCAGCAGCGCACCGGCCAGGAAGCGGTCGCGCGAATGCGGCTCGAAGTCCTGCGCGCGCCGGCGCAGGTCGTCCAGGTGCAGCGAGCCGGCTTCGGCGTTGGTGATCAGAAAGGCCGCGGCGCGGCCCTCCTCCACCAGCGGCAGCGTGACGCGCGTGCCGGCGCCCAGCGCCTCGGCCACGCGGTCGAGGGCGGCCAGCGCCTCGGGCAATGCGTTGTCGCGGAACCAGCCGTCCAGCACACCCACGCGCAGGCCAGCCACGCCCTGGCCCAGCAGCGGCATCACGGGCTCGGCCGCGCGCTGCGCACAGCCCGGATCGCGCAGCGGGCCGGATTCCGGGCCCTGCATGGCGTCGTAGCTCAGCGCCAGATCGCGCACCGAGCGCGCGAACGGGCCCAGGTGGTCCAGGCTGGAGATGAAGGGATAGCTGCCGCTGCGCGGCAGCCGGCCGAAGGTCGGCTTCAAGCCGAACACGCCGCACAGCGACGCGGGCACGCGGATGGAGCCGTTGGTGTCCGAGCCCAGCGTGATCGGCACCTGGCCGGCCGCCACCGCCGCACCCGAGCCGCCCGAGGAGCCGCCGGCCACGCAGTCCAGGTCGTGCGGGTTGCGGCACGGCCCCGCGTGGCTGTTCTCGGTCGTGAAGCCGTAGGCGTACTCGTCCATGTTGAGCGCGCCCACCAGCACGGCGCCGGCCGCCTCCAGGCGCTGCACCAGCACGCCGTCGGCACGGGCGGGGGCGCTGTCGCGTTCGATCTTGGAGCCGGCCAGCGTGCGCAGCCCGGCGATGTCGAACAGGTTCTTGACCGCGAAGGGCACGCCCAGCAGCGGCAGTGCCGACAGGTCGGCACCGGCGGCCACGCGGGCGTCGAGCGCGGCCGCGCGCGCCAGCGCCCGTTCGCGCACCAGGTCGGTGAAGGCGTTCACGCGGCCATCGGTCGCGGCGATGCGGGCCAGGCTGGCCTCGGCCAGCGCCACGGCACCGACCGCGCCCGAACGCACGGCCGCGGCCATGGTGGCTCCGTCGGCCAGCAGCAATTCGGCGGCGGTCATGGCGCGTCCTCGGGCGCGATGGGTGTGAAGTGCACGGCCGTCTCGTCGTGCGGCGCAAGCGGCACGCGCGCCACGGTGTCGGCCATGGCGGACGCGAGCGCGAAGAATTGCAGCACGCCGGGGCGGTGTGCGGGGTCCAGGGCCAGGCCCAGGGCGGACGCCGCGGCGTCCACGTAGGCTTCGGTCTGCTGTGGGGTCAACGCCGCACCTCTCTTTGGAAGATCTCCAGGCTCCGCTTCTTGGCCGCGACGAAGCTCGGCTCCGTCAGCGTGGCCACGGTGCGCGGGCGCGGATCCTCGTAAGGCAAGATCTCTGCCACCCTGGTCGGCCGCTTGGTCAGCAGCAGCACCTGGTCGGCCAGGTAGACGGCCTCCTCCAGGTCGTGCGAGACCAGCAGCATGGTGGTGCCGGTCTGCATGAAGACCTCCTGCAGCTTCTCGCGGATGAAGAGCGTCATCTCGAAATCGAGTGCCGAGAAGGGCTCGTCCAGGAACAGCACCTCCGGCTTGGGCGCCAGCGCGCGCATGATGGAAGCGGTCTGCTGCTGCCCGCCCGAGAGCTCGTAAGGGAAGCGGTTCAGGTCGAACTTCACGTCGAAGCTGGCCACCAGCTCGGCCATGCGCCGGTCCACCTCGGACTTGCTGCGGCCCTCCAGCTTGAGCGGGTAGGCGATGTTGTCGATGGTGCGCATCCACGGAAACATGGCCTCGCGGTAGTTCTGGAACACATAGCCGATCTTGGTGTCCTTGAGCGACTTGCCGTCGAACAGGATCTCGCCCGCGTCGATCGGGATCAGCCCGGCGATCATGTTGATCAGCGTGCTCTTGCCGCAACCGTTGGGGCCGAACACCGAGACGATCTGGTGCTTGGGGATGTCGAGGTCGAAGTTCTCGTACAGCGGCCAGCCCGCGAAGTACTTGGTCAGGCCGCGGATGGTGATGTGGGTGCCGGCCGGTCCCGGCTGGAACGGCGGTTTGGGCACATCGGCGACCACGGGGGCGTTCAGCACGGCACTCATCGTCCACTCCAATGCACGATCTTGCGTTCCAGCACCAGGAACAGGATGTTGAGCGCATAGCCCAGGGCGCCCGCCGCGAGGATGGACGCGTACATGTCGCGCACGTTCATGACCTGCTGCGAATTGATGATGCGGTTTCCGAGGCCCGAATCGGCGCCGATGAACATCTCGGCCACGATCACGATCACGAGCGCCATGGACACGGCCGAGCGCAGGCCCACGAAGCTGGGCTGCAGGCTTTCCCAGACCAGCACGTCCTTGAACACCTGCCAGCGCGTGGCGCCCATGACCCGGGCCGCCATCACGCGCTGCTTGCGCGCGTTGATCACGCCATAGGCGCTGTTGAAGACCACGATCAGCAGCGCGCCGAAGGCCGCGATGGCGACCTTGTTGACGTCGGACACACCGAAGATCATCAGGAACAGCGGGATCAGCGCCGATGATGGCGTGGAGCGGAAGAAGTCGATCAGGAACTCCACGCTGCGGTAGGCCTTCTCGTTGCTGCCCAGCAGCACGCCCAGCGGCATGCCGACGATGGCGGCGATCAGGAAGGCCTGCAGCGTGCGCCAGACCGTGACGGCGAAGTCCGTCAGCAGCGGCCCGCCCCACAGGCCCTTGACGAGCGTGCCCAGCGCATCGAGCGGCGGCGGCAGCAGCAGCGCCTTGATCATGCCCGTGCGCACTGCAAGGTCCCACAGGATGAACAGCACGAGGGGGCCGATGCAGGGCAGCACCTTGTTCCACACCGGTGGCCGGGGCGCACTGGTGCTGGCCTGGACCGCCGGCGGCGTCCAGGGCTTCACGGTGGAGGGCGTCGCGGCCATGGCCGTCAGCCTTTGTAGAGCATGGACTCGACCATCAGTCGCGAAGAGAAGATGCCCTTCTCGCTGAACAGGTCGAAGAACTTCTGGAAGTGCGCGATGTCGGCGGGCTTGAACTCGTCGTACAGCGTGTAGGCGGCCAGCGGCACCTCGCCGGTCAGCGGCCCTTCGATGGCGGTGTAGCCCTTGAGGTACTGGCGCGCCTCGTCGGGCTTGCTGCGCACGTAGGCCACGCCCTTGGCATAGGCCGCGATGAACTTCCTGGCCTCGGCCGGGTTCTTCTTGATGAAGGCCGAGGTCAGCGAGGCGGAGCCGCCGAACCAGGGCGCCATCGGGTCGCCCAGCACGTACTTGGCGATCACGCCGGACTCCAGCACGCGGGTGGTGCCGTTCATGCGGCCGATGGTGCCCGTGGGCTCCAGCGTGTAGCAGCCGTCCAGCTGGCCGGCGGCCAGGGCCGCCACATGCTGGCCGATCGGCAGCTCGACCACCGTGGCGCCCGTGGCACCGCCGCGTTCCAGCACGGTCTTGGCCAGCGTGACGTTCTGGATGCCGGGGCCCGAGCCCACGCGTTTGCCCTTGAGATCGGCCATCGTCTTGGCCGTGCTGCCGGCCGGCACGATGACCTGGTCCAGCACGTTCTTGGCGTTGCTGGGGTTGGAGCAGAAGATCTTGAAACTGCCCGGCGCGGCGATCTCGCCGATGGCGATGTTGGCCGAGCCCGTGCCGTTGGCACTGCCGTCGGCGCGGTCGGACAGCATGCCCTCCATGACCTGCTGGGCGCCCGCGAACTTGAGCGCCTCCACGTTCAGACCGGCCTCCTTGAAGTAGCCCAGCTCCACGGCCGCATAGAACGGCAGGCCGGCCGCGATGGGCCAGTAGCCGATGCGGATCTTGGGGCCGGCCTGGGCGTGCACGGCCAGCGGCGCGCCGAGCGCGGCCAGCGCGGCCGAGGCACCGGCCGTCTGGAGCAGGCGGCGACGGGACGGGGTGAGAGGTCGGTTCAGCATGGTGCTCTCCTGCAAAGGCAATGGGTCAAGGATCAGGCGGTGGCACGGTCGCGCAGGAACGCGCGCCAGCCGCCGAAGTGGCTGATGTCCTGCGCGCCTTCCAGCGCCAGGGGTTCGCAGACGAAGCCCTGGGCCTGGCTGCCGTCGGCCAAGGACAAGGTGCCGATGCCCAGCGGCGGCGGGATCAGCGCGACGAAGCTGCCGTAGGCCGTGGCCGGCATGCGCCAGACCTCCACCGCGATGCGCGCGCCGCGGCCCGGCGCCACGCGCAGCAGGCCGGGCTTGGGCGGCACCGTGCCGGGCAGCGCGAACAGCCGGTAGTCGGGCGCGGTCTCGTCGGCACGCAGCAGCACCGCACCGCGCTCGGTCAGCTGGCTGTTGAGCGGCAGGCCGGACAGGTGGGCGCCGACGACGACCACGTCGACGGTGGCGGCCGGCTGCAGCGCGGCGATCGGCACGGGCGGCGGCAGCGGCAGGCCGGTCGCGCCCAGCGTCAGCCCGGTGGCATGGTGGTAACGCTGGCCCAGATCGGCCAGCTGCCAGTCGCTGCCGGCCGGGCCGATCAGCGTGATGCCGAAGGGCAGGCCATCGGGCCGCAGGCTGCTGGGCACGGAGATCGCGGCATAGTCCAGCAGGTTGACGAAGTTGGTGTAGGCGCCCAGGTTGCGGTTCAGCGCCACCGGGTCGGCCTGCATCTGCGCCACGGTGTAGTGCGTGGGCGCGGTGGGCACCAGCAGCACGTCGATGCCATCCCACATCGCGGCGGCCTGCTGGCCGAAGGCGCGCAGTCGGGTCTGGGCGTCGACGAGGTCGGCCGCGCTGTAGCCCTTGCCGGCCAAGAGGATGCTGCGCACGGGCTCGACGATCTGGTCGTCGTGCGCGTCGACGAAGCCGCGCACGGCGGCGTAGCGCTCGGCAACGAGCGCGCTCTCGTAGAGCAGCGCAGCGGCGCCGGCCAGCGGTGCGTAGTCGATGGCCACCGGCGTGCCACCCAGCGCGCGCAGGCGTTCGACGGCTTCGGCGAAGGCCTGCTCGGCCAGCGCGTCGCCGCAGAACGCCAGCGGCGCCGGCACGCCGAAGCGGAACGCGGCCGGCAGCGGCGTGGTGGCCATGGCCAGGCGGCGCGCATAGGGGTCTTCGGCGTCGTGGCCCTGGGCCACGGCCAGCACGCGGGCCGCCACGTCCACCGTGCGCGCGAAGATGGAGACGCAGTCCACGCTCTGCGCAGCGGGCACCACGCCGCGCGCACTGATGAGGCCCTTGCTGGGCTTGATCCCCACGATGTTGTTGAGGCCGGCCGGCACGCGGCCCGAGCCGGCCGTGTCGGTGCCGAGCGCGAAGTCGGCCTCGCCCGTCGCCACCACGTAGGCCGAGCCCGAGCTGGAGCCGCCCGACACATAGGCCGGGTCGATGGCATTGGGCACCGCACCGTAGGGCGAGCGTGTGCCGTTCAGCCCACAGGCGAACTGGTCCAGGTTGGTCTTGCCCAAGAGGGCTGCACCGGCATCGAGCAGGCGCTGCACCACGCTGGCGTGCCGCGCAGGCTCGTAGGCGAAGGCCGGGCAGGCGGCCGTGGTGGCGAAGCCGGCCGCGTCGATGTTGTCCTTGGCCGCGAAGCGCAGGCCCGCCAGCGGGCCGCTGGTGGCGGTCTGCACGGGCCGTTCGGCGCGCGAGATCCAGGCGTTCTCGGGCCAGGCGTCGGCAACAGAGGAAGGCATCTTGAGTTGCACCACTTTGAGGCATCCAATCATGTGTACATGATGAGATGCAAGCAACGTGCCATTGGGTGGCCTCCGAATGACCGTGCGCCGGGTGTCATTGCAATCCAAACGCAATACACTGAGTCCATGAAAACCGCCGTCATTCCCCAGGTGCGCGTGGACCCCGGCCTGCGCGCCCAGCTCGAGGCCGTGCTGGGACCGGACGAAACGCTGTCGGAGTTCGTCGAAGCCTCCGTGCGCCGTGCCGTCGAGGTGCGACAGGCCCAGACCGATTTTCTTGCGCGCGGGCAGGTGGCCTGGGAGAACTTTCAGCGCACCGGCGAGGCCGTGCCGGCAGCGCGGGTCCTCGGCAAGCTGCAGGCCCGGCTGGATGCCAGACGCAAGCAATTGGGCCCATGAGCTTCGAGGTGCTGTTCAGCCCGCAGGCTGACGAGGATCTGGCGCGCCTCTTCGACTTTTTGCTGGACAGCGCCCAGACCCTGGAAGACCTGGCCCGGGCCGACGCCGCGCTGCAGGCTGTCCGGTCGGCCGTGCTGGACCGCCTGGGCACCACGCCCTACATCTTCCGCAAGGTGGGCGCCAGCCCAACCCGGCGCGAGTTGATCATCCCCTTCGGCGCCACGGGCTACGTGGCCCTGTACGAGATTGCGAGCGCCTCGCGCGAGGTCGTGCTGGCGGTCCGGCACCAACGCGAAGAGGACTACCACTGACAAGCCGGTGGACACGTTCCGCTAAGCTCGGCGCCCCTCCCCCGCCACGCCACCGCCGCCATGAACGTGCGTTTCCTCGAAGCCTTCGTCTGGGTGGCCAAGCTCGGCAGCTTCAAGGCTGCGGCCGAGAAGCTGCACACCACGCAGGCCGGCATCTCCAGCCGCATCGCCACGCTCGAGGAGCAGTTCGGCGTGCGCCTGTTCGAGCGCGAGCACCGCGGCGTGATGCTGACCTGGCACGGCACCGAGCTCATGCCGCATGCCGAGCGCATGATCGAGCTGCAGGCCCGCATGATGGCCGCCATGGGCCAGCCTGAGGCCTTCTCGGGCATGCTGCGCATCGGCGTGATCGAGACCATCGCCCACACCTGGTTGCCCGCGCTGCTCTCGCGCTTCGCCGAGCGCTACCCCAACGCCACGCTGGAGCTGATCTCCGACACCACGCCGCGCCTGCGCGACGAACTGCTGCGCGGCACGCTGGACTGCGCCATCCTGTCCGAGGAGATCACGCAGGGCTTCATCGACAACCGGCGCCTGGCCAACTTCGCGATGGGCTGGGTGGCCAGCCCGGCACGCGCGCTGACCTTTCCCACGCGCACACAGCTCTCGTTCGCCGACATCGCGCAGCATCCCATCATCTCGTTCCACCGCGAGTCCAGCGTGTACCGCAACATCGCGCAGAACACGGCCGGCTGCGCCAACCTGCGCGTGAGCTACTTCTCCTCGCTGGGCGCGATGGTGGACATGGCGCGCTCGGGCTTCGGTGCCGCGCTGCTGCCCATCGGCGCGATCCAGCAGGATCTGGAGCAGGGCCGCCTCGTGCTGCTGGACGTGACCCCGCTGCCCGCGCCGCTGCCGCTGGTGGCCAGCTTCCGCATGGAGCCGGCCTCGCCCATGGCCGAGGCGCTGGTGGCCATGGCGCAATCGGCCAGCGACGATTTCGTCGCAGCGAGCCGGCCGGACATCCTCGCGGCGTAGGGCGCCAGGGTATTCCCGCACCCGGCGGGTGCAGCTTCGGCCCCAGCCTGGGGCGCGCCATGCGCCAGCCTTGTGCCATCACCAAATCTGTTGGACCGGCACAAGAATTTCCCGTTTGACCCGGGTGGGGGGCGCGACAACACTGCGCCCCCATGCCGACATCCCTGCCCAAACGACACCGCGAGTTCTTCGCCATCGACCGCAGCGACGCGGCCTGGACGCCCGTTCCCTGCAGCGCCGGCCGCATCGAAGAGACCGTGCTGGCCGACAACTTCGACCCCGCCACCGGCACCGGTTCGCGCACGCGGCTGGCCCGCTGGTCGGCCGGCGCGCTGATAGCCCGCCCCGTCGTGCACGACTTCCACGAGGAGGTCTTCATCGTCGAGGGCGACTTCGTGGTCGGCTGCGACGCCGAGGGCCAAGGCGGCGAAAGCTTCGGCGCCTACACCTTCGCCTGCCGCCCGCCCGGCGCGCTGCACGGCCCGTTCACGACGCGCGGCGGTTGCGTGCTGTTCGAAATCCAGTACTACGCATGACCCGGCCCCGCTCCGACCTCGCGCGCCTGGCCCCCGACGGCCGCGCCGCACGCCAGCTCATGCGCAGCGGCGCCTACAACGGCCACACGGCCGGCATGGCGCCCGGCCACGTGCAGGCCAACCTGGCCATCCTGCCGCGCCGCGAGGCCGACGACTTCCTGCGCTTTTGCCAGCGCAACCCCAAGCCCTGTCCCCTGCTCGCGGTCACCGAACCCGGCGACCCGCTGCTGCCCGCGCTGGGCGATGGCCTGGACCTGCGCAGCGATCTGCCACGCTACCGCGTCTGGCGCGATGGCGACCTCGTGGACGAGGTGGACGACATCGCGGCGCTCTGGCGCGACGACCTGGTCGGCTTCGCGATCGGCTGCTCGTTCTCGTTCGAGGAGGCACTGCTGCAGGCCGGCGTGCCGCTGCGCCATGTGGCCGAGGGCCGCAACGTGGCCATGTACCGCACCAGCCTGCCGACCACGCCGGCGGGCAGGTTCCACGGCCCCATGGTGGTGTCCATGCGGCCCATGAAGGCGGCGGACGCGATCCGCGCCGTGCAGGTCACCTCGCGCTTTCCGCAGGTGCACGGCGCGCCCGTGCACATCGGCGACCCGGCCCTGATCGGCATCGCCGACCTGGCCCGCCCCGACTTCGGCGATGCCGTGGCCGTGGCCGACGACGAGCTGCCCGTGTTCTGGGCCTGCGGCGTGACGCCGCAGTCCGTGGTGATGGCGGCACGGCCCGCTTTCTGCATCACGCACGCACCCGGCTGCATGCTCGTGACCGATCTGCTGAACCACCGCATCGCCAGTTTCTGACCCTCCCCTCCCCGCCCCGTCCCATCCCTTCCAAGGAGCGCCCATGCAAGCCCCGTTCACACTTCTCTGCGCCACCACGCTCGCGCTGACCGCCACGCTGGCCGTAGCCCAACCGAAGATCGCCGTCCAGGCCATCACCCAGGTCGCGCCCAACCTGCCGCAGTACACCAAGGTCGACCAGCCGCTGCTGCGCGACGGCATGGCCAAGGCCACGGGCGGCCGCGTGGAAATCACGCTGTCGTCCTGGCCCGAGCGCAATGTCAACGGCCCCGAGGTGCTGCGCCTGGTGCGTTCGGGCCAGGTCGACATCGCGGCCGGGCCGCTGACCACGGTTTCAGGCGACGTGCCCATGCTGGACGGCGTGGACCTGGCCGGCATGAACATCGACATCAAGCAGGCCCGCAAGGTGGCCGACGCCATGGGGCCGGTGGCCAACAAGGAACTCGAGCGCCTGGGCATCAAGCTCGTCGCCACCTACCCGTTCTCGGGCCAGATGCTGTTCTGCCGCAAGCCCATCACGGGCCTGGAAGACTTGAAGGGCCTGAAGGTGCGCACCAACGGTCCCTCGGCCTCGGACCTGATCAAGTCCTACGGCGGCCAGCCCGTCTCGCTGGCCTTCGGCGAGGTCTATACGGCGCTGGAGCGCGGCACGGTGGACTGCGGCATCACGGGCTCGGGCTCGGGCAACGGCGTCAAGTGGCCCGAGGTCACGACGCACCTGTACACCATGCCCGTGTCCTGGTCCACGGCCGGCTACTTCGTCAACCTCGGCTGGTGGAACAAGCTCGACCCGGCCATCCGCACGCAGTTCGAGAAGACCTTCTCCGAGGTGCAGGAAGCCCAATGGTCGCTGGGCGTGGAAGCCACCGAGGACGGCATCGCCTGCAATGTGGGCCGCGCCGAGGGCTGCAGGATGCACGCGCTCATGAAGAAGCCCATGGCCGAGGTCAAGCCAGCCGCCAACGTCGCCGCCTCGCTGCAGCAGCACCTGGCCGGCGAGGTGCTGCCGGGCTGGATCAAGCGCTGCGGTGGCCGCTGCGAGGGCGTCTACAACGACGTGATCGCACCCATCACCGGCATCAAGTACACGGCGAAGTGACATGTTCCGCGCGCTCGAATGGCTGAGCCGCCGCGCGATGACCGTCGCCGGCTGGTGCTACCTCTTGATCACCGCCCTGATCTGCTTCGACATCCTGGCCCGGCGGCTGTTGGGCTTTTCCACCGAGGCCACGGCCGAGCTGACCGGCTACCTGATGGCGGTGGGCATGAGCTGGGGCCTGGCGGGCACGCTGTTCGAGCGCGGCCATGTGCGCATCGACGTGCTGGTGCAAAAGCTGCCGCTGAAGGTCCGCGTCTGGCTGCACCTGGCCTCGCTCGCGGCGCTGCTGGTGGCCACGGGCTTCTTCGTCTACGGCGCGTTCTCGCTGGCCAAGGACTCCTGGGACTTCGGCTCCACCGACCTGTCGGCCATGCACACGCCGCTGGCCATCCCCCAGGGCCTGTGGGCCGCGGGCCTGGCCTTGCTGCTGCTGGCCGGTCTGGCCATCGGTGCGCGCGCCGTGCGCCAGCTGGCCACGGGTGACGCCGACGGCATGGACCGCATGCTGATGGCACGCACCTACGTCGACGAGGCCGCCGAGACCCTGGAGGCCGTGGCCGACGCCCAGCAGGGCATGGACACACCACCCGCCACCGCCCGGAGGGCCGCCGCATGATCGCCATCGTCTTCATCGTCGCCATCGGCCTCTTGATCGGCGGTGCCTCGCTGTTCGGCGTGCAGGTGCCGGCCTCCACCGCGGCCGCCGTGCCCTGGTGGGCGCTGGCCAGCGTGCTGGCGGCCTTCATCGGCTTCTTCGCCGGTGGCATCTACGTGGGGGCCGCGCTCGCGCTGCTGTCGCTGCTGGCGGGCTTCGGCCTGTCGGACCGGCCGTTCTGGAACTTCATCGGCGAGATGATCTGGAACCCCTCGACCAACTTCGTGCTGGTCTCGGTGCCGCTGTTCCTGCTGATGGGCGAGATCATGCTGCGCGCGGGCCTCTCGGAGCGCCTGTACCGCGCGATGAACGTCTGGATGGGCCGGCTGCCTGGCGGGCTGTTGCACACCAACATCGTGTCCTGCGGTGTGTTCTCGGCCGTGGCCGGCTCCAGCGTGGCGACGGCGGCGACCATGGGCTCGGTGGCGCTGCCCTACTTCGAGAAGAGCCACTATCCGCCCAAGCTGGTGCTGGGCTCGCTGGCGGCCGGCGGCGCCTTGGGCAACCTGATCCCGCCCGGCATCACCTTCATCATCTACGGCCTGTTGACCGAGACCTCGGTGGGCGCGCTGTACCTGGCCGCGGTGGGCCCCAGCATCCTGGTGATCGCCCTCTTCATCGCGGTGATCCTGTACTACAGCTGGAAGCTCAAGCTGCATGGCGACGCCGGTGGCGCCAGGCCGACGGCGGCCCAGCGCCTGGCCAGCCTGTCGGACCTGGTGCCCACGGCCCTCTTGATCGCGCTGGTGCTGGGCACGATCTACGCGGGCTGGGCCACGCCCACGGAGTCGGCCGCACTCGGCGTGGCCGGCAGCCTGGTGCTGGCCCTGGTGGACCGCAAGCTGAAATGGAAGATGCTGGCCGAGTCCATGCACGCCACGGCACGCACCACGTCCATGATCGCGCTGATCCTGTTCGGTGCCTACTTCCTGAACTACATCCTGTCCTCCCTGGGCATCCCGCAGATGCTGGCCAAGTTCCTGACCGAACTGCCGTTCCCGGGCTGGGTGGTGATGCTGGTGATCATCGGCTTCTACATCGCCATGGGCACCTTCATGGAAGGCATGGCCATGGTCATCACCACGATCCCGCTGGTGTTCCCGGTCGTCACGGCCCTGGGCTACGACCCGATCTGGTTCGGCGTGGTCATCACCATGCTGGTGGAGATCGCCATGATCAGCCCGCCCGACGGCACCGTGCTCTACGTGCTGCAGGGCATGCGGCGCCAGCCCGGCCCCATCACCGACGTGTTCTCCGGCGTCATGCCCTTCATGCTCGTCTACATGCTGGCCATCGTCGTGCTGATGGTCTTTCCCGCCATCGCGCTGTGGCTCCCTTCCATCGCGATGTAAACCGCGCTTCCCACCATGACCCACACCCTCCATTTCGCCTGCGAATCCGTGGCCGCCGACGGCGTGCGCTCCACGCGCGTGCTGCCCGTCGTGCCGCGCCGCCTGATCGTCGCGGGCTGGACCGGCCGCGACCGCGCCGCCATCGACCACCACATCGAGGAGCTGCAGGCCCTGGGCGTGCCGCCGCCGTCCAGCGTGCCGCTGTACTACCGCATGGGCACATCGCTGCTGACCCAGGCCGCGCAGATCGAGGCCCTGGGTGCGCAAAGCTCGGGCGAGGCCGAGCCCACGCTGTTCTTCGCCGATGGCCAGTGGTGGCTCACGGTGGGCTCGGACCACACCGACCGGCAGGTCGAGACCTACTCGGTCGCCGTCTCCAAGCAGCTGTGCGCCAAGCCGGTGGCCACCGCCGCCTGGCGCTGGTCCGACGTGGCGGCCTACCAGGACGAGCTGCAGCTGTCCTCGCGCATCCTCGAGGACGGCCGCTGGGTCGACTACCAGCAGGGCACCCTGGCCACCATCCGTCCGCTCGCGAGCCTGCGCGATGGCATTTACGATGCGGTTCCCGAAGAAGGAAGCATCATGACCTGTGGAACCCTGGGCGCGCTGCCCAATGCCAAGGGCGAAGGCATCCGCCCCGCTGCCGAGATGGAGATCACGCTGCACGACCCGCGGCTGCACCGCAGCATCGTGCACCGCTATGCGGTGCAGGTTCTGGAAGTGGTGGCATGACGCGGCCCGTGATCGCTGCCATGCGCGCGCGGCTCGACGCGGGCAACGCCTCGCACGAGGCCCTCGTCACGCAGGCGCTGGAAGGCGCGCAGCTGCCGGCGGCCGAACATGTCTTCACCCGCCTGTACACCGACGCCGCGCTCGCGGCTGCGCGCCATGCCGATGCCGCGCGCAAGGCCGGCGTGCAGCTGGCGCCGCTGGCCGGCCTGCCGGTCTCGGTCAAGGACCTCTACGACGTGGCCGGCGAGACCACGCTGGCCGGCTCCATCGTGCGGCGCAGCGCAGCGCCCGCCAGCCAGGACAGCGTGGCCGTGCAGCGCCTGCGTGCGCAGGGCGCTGCCATCGTGGGCAAGACCAACATGACCGAGTTCGCGTTCTCGGGCGTGGGCATCAACCCGCACTACGGCACGCCGCGCAATCCGGCCGATCCGGAGATCGCGCGCATTCCGGGCGGCTCCTCGTCCGGTGCCGCGGTGTCGGTGGCCCTGGGTCTTTCGGTGGTCGGCCTGGGCTCGGACACGGGCGGCTCCATCCGCATCCCGGCCGCGCTGTGCGGCATCGTGGGCTTCAAGAGCACGCAGGCACGCACGCCGCGCACGGGCGCCTTCCCGCTGTCGCAGACGCTGGATACCGTCTGCGCCATGGCCCGCTCGGTGGAGGACTGCCTGGTGGCCGACGCCGCGCTGGCCGATGCGCCGCTGGCAGTGCGCCGCCGGCCGCTGCAGGGCCTGCGCCTGGCCGTGCCGAGCACGCTGATGTTCGACGGCATCGACCGGCCCACGGCACGCGCCTTCCAGCGCGCCGTGTCCAAGCTCTCGGCGGCCGGTGCCCAGGTCGTGGACATCACGCTGGCAGAGCTGGCCGAGGTGGCCAAGATCAATGCACCGGGTGGCTTCTCGCCGGTCGAGGCCGCGGCCGTGCACCGCGCGACCATCGCCGAGCACCGCGCCGACTACGACAGCCGCGTGGCGGCCCGCATCGACCTCGGCATGACGGTCAGCGCGGCCGACTACATCACCATGCAGCAGCGCCGCGCCGACTGGATCGCGCGCATGGAGGGCGCGCTGCAGGGCTTCGACGCGCTGCTGTGCCCCACGGTGCCGATCGCCGCGCCCGCCATCGCCGCACTGGCGACCGACGAGGCCTTCTTCCAGGCCAACGGCATGCTGTTGCGCAACACCTTCGCAATCAACTTCCTCGATGGGTGTTCGTTCAGCCTGCCCTGCCACGACGCCGGCGAGCTGCCGGCCGGGCTGATGCTGTCGTCGGTGCGCGGCGACGACGCACGCCTGGCGGCCGTGGCGCTGGCCGTGGAGGCTGCGCTGGGCTGATCAGCCCGCCGTCAGTGCGTCGTAGGCGGCTTCGTCGAGCAGCGTGGCGAAGCGGGCCTCGTCCACGTGCGACAGGCGCAGCATCCAGCCCGCGCCCATGGGGTCCTCGTTGACCAGCGCCGGGTTGTCGGCCAGCGCGGCGTTGACCTCGGTGATCTCCGCGTCCAGCGGCATGTGCAGGTCCGATGCGGTCTTGACCGACTCGACCACGCCGATGACGGTGTTCTCGGCCTGCCGGCCGCGCGCCGTCACGTCGACCACGACGATGTCGCCCAGCGTGTCCTGCGCATGCCGTGTGATGCCGGCCACGGCCGTTCCGCCGGCTTCGAGGCGGACCCAGAAATGCTCTGCGGTGTAGCGGATCACAGGCGTGCCTTCTCGGCCAGCGTGCCGTCCTTGTGGATGGGCTCGCCCAGGTTCAGCATGAGCCGGTTGGCCCAGGCGAACAGCGCCACGGCGTGCACCAGATCCAGCGTCTCGCCGTCGGTCAGGCCGGCCGCACGCAGTGCCTGCACATCGGCCGCACCGAGCTCGGCAGGCGCCAGGCCATGCCGGGCCGAGAACTGCACGATGGCCTTCTCGCGCGGCGTGGTGCCGGCCGTGGCCGGGTCTTCGAACAGCTGCACGATCACGTCGTTGCGCTTGGCCAGCTGCTCGAAGCGCTGGGCGTGCACCGAGGCGCAGTAGACGCAGCCGTTCAGGCGCGACTCCACGGTGGCGCCCAGTTCGCGCTCGGCGCGCGGCATGCCGCCCGGCGCGAACATGATGGCGTTGAAGGCGATGGAGCGCTGCAGCAGCATCTCCGGCTGGTGCGCCAGCAGGCGGAAGTAGGCCTGGTCCTTGGCCGTGGGGCTCATCTCGTGCAGCGCGGCCATCTGCTCGGGCGTGGCGTCCTCCAGGCGCACGGGCTCGGCCCAGGGCGTCCAGTCCAGCACCTCGTTGGTGAAGCCGCGGATGCGGATCGGGCTGGGCACGGTGTGACCGCCGCGCGCCTCGGGCGGCTGCGCGGTGGCGGGGCCTTCGCCGCCGGCCGCGGCCAGCGACTGCAGGCCCGCGACCACGCGGATCTGGTAGGACAGGAAGGCGATCAGCTGGCCCACGGCCACGATGGCCGCCGGCGCCAGGCCGGCGTCGGCCAGCGACTGCACGGCGCGGCGGTCGCCCTCGATGGGCCGCACGATGAGCTTGGCCGTGAAGGCCAGCAGCGTGGCCACGCGGTCGTCGGCCGCAGCCGCACCGCCCTCGGCCGCGGCCACGAGCGCCGCGTCGGCACCTTCGGCCTGCAGCCGCGCACGGTAGTGGGCGGCCAGCGTGGCGGCGCCGCTCAGGTGGCAGGCGTGCAGCGCGATCAGCAGGCGCTCGACCACGGACACGCCGGTCACCGTGGGCGCGAACATGGCGGCATAGCTGCCCTGCGTGGCGTCGACGATCTTGGGCCGCTGGCGGCGCAGCGCGTAGAGCGCATCGCCTTCGGCCAGCGGCACGGCCTGGTCGATCACGTCCACGGGCAAGGTCTCGGAAGAGGTCATGTCGGTCTTGTCTTTCGGAGGGAAGCGGAAGGGATCACACCGGCGCGGTGGCCGGGAATTCGGCAGGCACCCACTCGTCGCCCAGCAGTTCGGGCTCGGCGTAGGCCTGCAGGTTGGCGAAGTGCTGTTCGAAGTCTTCGCGGTAGAAGTGGCTCGCGATGCCGGCCGCCAGGCGGCGCGCACCGTCGCTGATGTTGGGGATGTCGCCGGCCAGCGCGCCGTGCGACAGCGTGGCCGGGTAGCAGAAGCAGTGCACGTGCGACAGGCCGGGACAGCTGCCGGGCGTCTTCTCCTGGAATTCGAAGGCCGGGCCCAGCACGGGCGAATCGGCCAGCTCCCGGTCGTGCAGCGCGGCCGGCGGCTGGTAGCGCTCGGACCAGACACGGATGTGCGGCGCGATGCGGTCGAACTCGGGCCGGCGCGCCCAGTCGATCTGAAAGCCTGTGGAGACGATCAGGAAGTCGTAGGCGAGTTCGCCCTTGGCAGTGCGCACGAGCAGCCCGTCGCCCTGTGCCTGCACGCTCTGCACCGGACAGCCCAGCAGGAAGCGCACGTTGGGATGGCGCGACACGCGCAGCGTGCTGCCGCGCGGCGGTGGCACCTGGGTCGCGTTGATGTATTGGCGCAGCCGCCATTTGTCGGCATCGGGCAGGTCGTGGTGGCCGTGCGTGAGGCCGGCCACGATGGAGCCCTTGCTCTTGTTCACGCGCGGCAGATCGGCGCGGCGGATCAGCAGGTCCACGCTGGCCGCGCCCATCTCCAGCGCGGTGGCCGCGCTGTCCATGGCCGAGGAGCCGGCACCGACCACGGCCACGCGCTTGCCGCGCAAGGCCGTGTAGTCGTTGGCGTCGGACGAGTGGGCCCACAGCCTGCGCGGCAGGCCCTGGAGGAAGGCCGGCAGCGCCGGGCCGCCCAGGCCGTCGCGCCCGGTGGCGACGACCACGCGGCGCGCGAGCAGGCTGCCCTCGCCGCTGGCCGTGCGCAGCGCCAGGTGCACGAGGCCGTCGGCGCGCGGCGCGATCTCGGTGACGGCCGTGCCGTTGCGCACGTCCACGCGCATCACGCGGCGCACCCAGCGCAAATAGTCCATCCACTGCAAGCGCGGGATCTTGTCGAGCGCGTCCCAGGCCTCTTCGCCGAATTGCGCCACGAACCAGGCGCGGAAGGTCAGCGCCGGCAGGCCCATGGCCGGGCCCACGAGTTCCTTGGGCGAGCGCAGCGTTTCCATGCGGGCGGTGGTCGCCCAGGGGCCTTCGAAGCCCTCTTCGGCGCGGTCCAGCACCACGGCGGCGATGCCCTGCTGGGCCAGGCCGATGGCCGCGGCCAGGCCGGCCTGGCCAGCGCCGATGACCACCACGTCCAGCACCGGCTGCCCGTCCGCCTGGCGCGGCGGCACCCAGGCGCGCGGCGGCAGGCCCAGGTACAGCATGTCCTGCGCCAGGCGCTGCTCCAGCGCTGCCAGGCCGGCGTTCGGATCGAGGGTGTTCGGTGCTTGGGTCGGCATGCGGTGTTGGATCAGTTCAGTTCGATGTTGGCGGCCTTCACGACCTCGGCCCACTTGGCGCGGTTGTCGTGCACGGTCTGCTTGAATTGCGCGGGCGTTTCCACGCGGATGCTGTTGCCCTGGCTCTCGAAGCGCGCACGCACCTCGGGCTGCTGCACGGCGGCGCTGATGGCGGCGTTGAGCTTGTCGACGATGGCCGGGTCCGTGCCCTTGGGCGCGAACACGCCGAACCAGATCGAGCTGTCGAAGCCCTTGGTGCCAGGCAGGCCGGTGGACGCGATCGTCGGCACCTCGGAGACGGCTGCGACGGGCTTGGCCGTGGTCACGGCCAGCAGGCGCACGGTGCCGGCCTTGTACTGGGGCAGCACGGTCTGCACCTGGTTCATGATGCAGCAGGTCTCGCCGCGCACCACGGCCGTCAGGGCCTCGGGCCCGCCCTTGTAGGGCACGTGCACCATGTCCAGGCCCAGGCGCGAATTCAGCTCGGCGAAGGCCATGTGGGTGCCGGCGCCGTTGCCGGTGGAGGCGTAGTTGTACTTGCCCGGGTTGGCCTTGACCAGGTCGACGAACTCCTTGAAGGTCTTGACCGGCATCACGCTGGGGTTGATCGTCAGCACATTGGAGACGTCCAGCACGGGCGCCACGGGCACGAAGTCGGCCTCCACGTCGAAGGGCAGCTTCTTGTACAGCGCGGCATTGCTGCCGTGCGTGGCGGCCGTGCCGAAGGACAGGGTGTAGCCATCGGCCTTGGCGCGCGCCACGTACTCGGAGGCGATGTTGCCGGCCGCGCCGGACTTGTAGTCGATGATGACGGGCTGGCCCAGCGACTTGGACAGCGGGTCCTGGATCGCGCGCGCCACCACGTCCACGCCCGAGCCGGCCGGGAAACCCATGATCAGCGTGACGGGCTTGGTCGGCCAGTTGGCCTCGGCATGGGCGGCCGCGGCGCCCAGCGCCAGGCAGGCGGCCAGGACGGGGGCAGCGCGGCGCGCGTTCTTGAACAGGTCCAGCATGAAGATTCCTTGGTGAGATTGAAAAAACCTGGTTGACGCAATCGCCATGCCATTGAGCAAGCCATGCCCATGACATTGCATGACGTTGGTTTCTTCTTTCACTGAAGGTCGAATCTCAGCAGAACTTTTCCCAACCCATGCGGCACACGCGCGCCAAGGGGAAGGATTTTCCACGCGCGGCGCTGGGCACAGGATGGCCATGGCCCTCAACCCGTGGGGGCCAGGGGCCATCGCGGTGCATGGCGGTGCGCGCCCTCATGCTCCGGCCGTCCATTGCGCCAGCCCGCCGGCCAGGCTCCAGGCGTTGGCATGCCCCTGGCGGCGCAGCGCGTCGGCGGCCTGGGCACTGCGCCGGCCGCTGCGGCAGACGAAGATCACGGGCGTCGCAGCCGGCAGCGCGCACCAGCGCGGCAGCGCATCGGCCAGCGCGGACAGCGGCACCTGCTCGGCGGCGAGGCCGGTGGCGGGCTGCTGGCGCTGCTCGTCCGCCTCGCGCACGTCGACCACCAGCGGCCGCGGCGCGGCCTGCAGCGCCTCGCGCACGGCCGGCGCCTGGATCTCCAGCGCGGCATGCGCGGCCTCGTCCAGCACCGCGCCAGCGCGCAGCGCCTCGCCGCAGGCCCGCAGGCGCGCGCAGGCAGCCTCGACGAAGGCCGCGCCGTCGGCGGCGCCGAACGACAGGCGCACGGCCGCCGCCGCCTGCCAGTCCGGCACGCCCATGGCCTGCAACACGTAGCTCGGCTCGGCGCGCGCAGCGCCGCAGGCCGAGCCGCCGCTCACGCGCACGCCGGCCGCGTCGAACAGCGCGATCAGGTCCTGCGCGGCGACGCCCGGCACGGCGATATTGAGCGTGGTCGGCAGGCTGGTGGCAAACGGTGCGTTGAAGACCAGGCCAGGGAAAGCCGCGCGCAGCGCATCGGCCAGTTGCGCGCGGTGCGCCTGCAGCGTGGCGTGGTCCGCGAACACGCCACCTTGTTCCAGCGCCTGCAGCACCGCACCCAGCGCGGCGATGCCGGCCATGTTCTCGGTGCCGGCGCGCTGGCCGCTCTCCTGGCCGCCGCCGGCCTGCAGCGGGGTGAACGGTGCGCCGTCGCGCACGTAGAGCATGCCGACGCCCTTGGGCGCATAGAGCTTGTGGCCGGAGAAGGGTGCGTAGTCGATGCGCCGGTCCATCAGGCGCAGGTCCAGCTTGCCCAGGGCCTGCACGCCGTCGACCAGCCACAGCGCCGGGCTGCCGGCCAGCGCCGCGGCGATGCCATCCAGGTCGCTGATGGCGCCGGTCTCGTTGTTGGCGGCCATGGTGCAGACCAGGCCGGCCTGGGCGGCGTGGCGGCGCAGCCAATCCAGGTCGTGCCGGCCGTCCAGGCCCACGGGAATGGCCTGCACGCGCAGGTCGAGGCCGAGCAGCGCATTCCAGTGCCGCAGCGCCTCGGGCACGGCCTTGTGCTCGGTGGCGCCGTACAGCAGCAGTGCGGGGACGGCCTGGCCGGCCTCGCGGCGGTCACGCAGTGCCCTCAGGGCCGACAGCACGGCGGTCTGGATGCCTTCGGTCGCACCGCTCGTGAACAGCAGGCGGCCGGTCGGCACGCCCAGCACACGGCGCGCGCTGGCACGCACGCCGTCGAGCAGCGCCCTGGCCTTCAGCCCGGCGCCGTGGATGCTGCTGGGGTTGCCGAACGATTCGGACATGGCGGCCAAGGCCGCGCTGCGGGCCTGCGCGAGCACCGGCGTGGTGGCGTTGGCATCGAGGTAGATTTCCATGGCGAAAATTTTGCCGGCCACGTCGGAGAACATGGGTTCAAAATCCAGCTCCTGCGGGGCCACCCGTGAAATTCAATTTCCAGAACCCGCTGATCCTAGAAAACTTTTACCCATGGAACCGCGCCCGCCCCTGGACAAGATCGACAAGGCCATCCTCGATGCGCTGCAGACCAACGCCACGGCCTCACTGCAGGAGATCAGCGAACGCGTGCACCTGTCGGCCACGCCCTGCTGGCGCCGCATCCAGCGGCTCGAGCGCGAGGGCTACATCCAGCAGCGCGTGGCCTTGCTGAATCCGGCCAAGCTCAACGTGGGCGTGACGGTGTTCGTCGCCGTGCGCACCAACCAGCACAACGAGAAGTGGGCGAAGAAGTTCACGGCCGTGGTGACGGCCATCCCCGAGATCGTCGAGTTCTACCGCATGAGCGGCGAGATCGACTACCTGCTGCGCGTGGTCGTGCCCGACATCAAGGGCTACGACGCGGTCTACCAGCGGCTGATCCGCGAGGTGGAGCTGTCCGACGTGAGCTCCAGCTTCGCGATGGAGCAGATCAAGTTCACGACGGCGCTGCCGCTGGACTACGCCTGATCAGGCCACCTGCCGGCGCGCCGTCACCTCGATCTCGATCTTCATGCGCGGATCGGCCAGGCCGGCGCTGATCATCATGGCCGCCGGCTTCACCTCACCCAGGTACTGGCGCATGACCGGCCAGCACTGCGGGAACAGGCTGGCGTCCGGCAGCACGTAGGTCACGCGCACCACGTCCGCCAGGCTGCTGCCGGCCTGCTGGAGCGCCGCGTCGATGTTGCGAAAGCACTGGTCGGCCTGGGCCACGATGTCGTCCGTGATCGTCATCGCTGTGTAGTCGAAGCCCGTGGTGCCGGAGACGAAGACCCACTCGCCGTCGACCACGGCACGCGAATAGGCCATCTGCTCCTCGAAGGTGGAGCCGGAGCTGATGCGGATGCGCTTGCTCATCACTTTGGTCAATGCGCGGTGACTCAAGGCACGCGCAGGAGTGGGACAAGCGCGCGATGATAGGCGCCGCGATCCACCACCGGAGCGAGGCAAACCATGAAGCATCTTCTGACCAAGGGCGACGCTGGTTCCGACGTCGACCTCTTGCGCGCCACCCTGTTCACGCTGCTGGCCGCCGACGCCAAGGCCTTCCCCTCGCTCGCCGCCCCGCCGGGCAGCCCCATCGACGAGGACTTCGACGCGGCCATCCGGCGTTGGCAGTCCGGCGTGGGCCTGATCGCCGACGGCATCGTCGGCCCGCGCTGCCAGGTGCTGCTGGAACTGGCGCCCCCCGTGCCGCTGCAGCCGCCGCTCAACGTGGGCGACGTGTGCCGGCTGTTCCCGGCCACGCGGCCGGCCAACATCGCGCGCTACCTGCCCTATGTGGAGGCGGCCCTGGGCGCCGCAGAACTCACCGACACGGCCATGGTCATCGGCGCGCTCGGCACGATCCGCGCCGAGACCGAGGGCTTTGTGCCCATCGCCGAGCTGCCCTCCAAGTACAACACCCCGCCCGGCGGCGCGCCGTTCTCGCTGTACGACATGCGCAAGGACATCGGCAACGGCGCGCGCGGCGACGGTGAGCGCTACCGCGGCCGCGGCTTCGTGCAGCTGACGGGCAAGGCCAACTACGCCACCTACGGCAAGCGCATCGGCATCGACCTCGTGGCCTTCCCCGACCGGGCCAACGCGCCCGAGGTGGCGGCCGTCATCCTGGCGCAGTTCCTGGCCGACAAGGCCACCAAGTTCCGCGCCGCCGTGGCCGCGGGCGACCTGCGCGCCGCGCGCCGGCTCGTCAACGGCGGATCGCATGGGCTGGAGAGCTTCTCGGATGTGTTCAAGCGAGCAGCCGCGGTCTGGCCGCCGGCCCCGGCGCGTGCGCCCGCCCGCAAGGGTGCGGCCAAGGGCAAGGCCGCGGCACTGGCCGCCATCCAGCCCGTGCCCCGCAAGCCGCGCAACCTGCACACGCGCAAGGACGCGGCCGACCTGCGCGACCGCCAGTTCCAGCCCGCCGCCATCACGCTGCCCGACCAGGTGCCCACGCCGCAGGACATCAGCCGCTTCCTGCCCGGCTACACGGCCGCCGGCCTGATCCTGGACCAGGGCCAGGAAGGCGCCTGCACCGGCTTCGGCCTGGCCTGCGTGGTCAACTACCTGCGCTGGATCAAGGCCGGCAACCCGGTGCAGATGGAGTCCGTCAGCCCGCGCATGCTCTATACGCTGGCGCGCCGGCACGACGAGTACGAGGGCGAGAACTACGACGGCTCGTCCTGCCGCGGCGCGCTCAAGGGCTGGTTCAACAACGGCGTGTGCCTGGAGAGCGACTGGCCCTACGCGCCCGACAAGGCCAACCCGGCGCGCTACGGCTTCGCCGACCGCGCCGTGCAGAACACGCTGGGCGTGTACTACCGCATCGACACCAAGTCGATCACCGACATGCAGGCCGCCATCCACCAGCACTGGGCGGTGTTCGTCTCGGCCTTCACGCACGACGGCTGGAACCAGGTGCGCACGCGCAGGCAGGTGCCGCAGGACCATGCCGACCTGCCCGAGATCCCGTTCGACGGCCGCCCCTCGCAGGACGGCGGCCACGCCTTCGCACTGGTGGGCTTCAACGCCGTCGGCTTCATCGTGCAGAACTCCTGGGGCGACAGCTGGGGCGCGGGCGGCTTCGGCGTGATCAGCTACCTGGACTGGCTGGCCAACGGCATGGACGCCTGGGTCGTCGCGCTGGGCGTGCCGGGCGTGGTGGCGGGCCGGCTCGCCGTCTCGCACGGCCAGGCCGGCGCGCTCGCGGGCACCGACCGCACCAAGTGGTGGGACCAGGGCCTGGCCTACCAGCACAGCGTGGTGCTGGGCAACGACGGCCGCGTGAGCCGCTACCTCACGCAGGACGAGCAGCCGCGCAAGCTGCAGCACCAGTGCACCACGCTGCCCGACGAGTGGTTCCGCGCGCAGAAGGACAAGACCAAGCGCCTGGTGCTGTACGTGCACGGCGGCCTCAACGACGAAGGCGCGGCCATCAAGCGCGCCAGCGCCATGGGCCGCTACTTCGTGGCCAACGGCTGCTACCCCTTGTTCCTGGTCTGGAAGACCGGGCTGTTCGAGACCCTGGCCAACATCCTGCAGGACAGCCGGCAGAAGGAGCGCGGCCTGGCCGGCGCGGGCCTGGGCGAATGGATCAGCGAGAAGACCGACCTGCTGCTCGAGAAGACCGTCGGCCGCACGCTCGCGCGGCCGATCTGGAGCGAGATGAAGGAGAACGCCGACCTGGCCTTCGCACCGCGCCGCGGCGGCGACCTGCTGCTGGATGCGCTGCAGGCCCTGTCCAGCACCTGGGGCGACGCCTTCGAGCTGCACGTGGTCGGCCATTCGGCCGGCTCCATCGCGCTGGGCCACCTGATCGCCGCGCTGGCACGGCGCAAGGCCGAAGGCCGCGATGCCGGTCTGCACGACAAGCTGGCCTCGGTGCACCTGTACGCGCCGGCCTGCAGCGTGCCCTTCGCCAACGCGCGCTATGCGCGCAACGCGCACGTGATGGAGCGGCTCTACATCGACGTGCTGTCCGACCGCGTGGAACGCAAGGACAGCGTGGGCGCGGTGTACCGCAAGTCGTTGCTGTACTTCGTCTCGAACGCACTGGAGACCGACCTGCGCCTGCCCATCCTGGGCCTGGACCGCATCCACGACACCGGCTACAGCGGCTGGGACGGCACCTCGGACACCGGCGAAGCCCTGGCCACCTGGCGCGCCGCGGCCGCGCAGGTGGACCTGGCCAAGCGCACCACGGTGCTGGACGCCGAGCGCATCGCCACGGCCGTGGACGCCGCTGGCCAGCCCATCGCCACGCAGGCGCCCGCGCATGGCAGTTTCGACAACGACGTGGACGTCGTCACGCGCACGCTGCAGCGCATCCGCGGCGGCAGAAAGCTGCCGCTGGCCGTCGACGACCTGCGCGGGTATTGAGAAGCCATGGGCGGCCGTGCGCGCTCTGGCGGCGCGCCACGGACCGGCGCAGGAGGGCTCCAGCGCGACGGAGCCCCATCCGCACTCACGGCCCCTTCAGCGACTCCGCACATTGCGGGAAGGCTTTCAACAGCTTGCGGTCCATCGTGACGAGCGGAACGCCCAGTTGCATGGCGAGCGCCACGAACTCGCAGTCGTAGGCGGAGCAGTCGCTGTCACGCACCAACTCGAGCACGGCGCGCGATTCGACCTCGTATTCGTGGTCCACCAACAGCGCCTGGGCCTCCTCCTGCAAGGCCAGCACCTGTTCGAACCGCAAGCTGCCGCGGCGCAGGTAGCCGGCCAGGATGTTGCGGAATTCGCTGCGCCACAGCAGCGGTGCCACCCACTGCGGGTCGTGCTCCAGCAAGGCTTCGGCGTTGGCGGAGAACTCGGTCGGCAGGTACAGGTAGGCCAGCACGTTCGTGTCGACGACGATCATGCGCGGCCCTGGCGCTTCATCGCATCCACCCCCTGCGCGCTGAAGGCGGCTGCCGGCAGCGCCTGCCGCAGCGCGCGCGCACGCGCCAGGCGCGCGCCGGTGTCGGGCTGCTGCGGCAGCAGCACGGATTCGAGCCGCACGATGGCCTCGCTGTTCAAGCTGCGCCGGTTGGCCAGTGCGGACTCCTTCAAGCGCTGGTACACCGCATCGGGAATGTTCTTCAACGTCAGGGTGGTGGGCATGGCAGAGACTCCAAAACGGAACCATTATGGTTCTTCGGGCCCATCGCGTCCACGCGGGCGCGCCGTGCCCGTGGCTACCATGCGGCCATGTCTGCGCCCGCTTACCGCCCCCGCATCCTGATCGCCGAGGACGAATCCGGCATCGCCGACACGCTGGCCTACGTGCTGCGTGCCGACGGCTACGAACCCATCTGGTGCGCCACGGCCGGCGAGGCGCTGGCCCAGTACCGCGCCTGCAAGCCCGACCTGGCCATCCTCGACGTGGGCCTGCCCGACATGAACGGCTTCGAGCTGTTCCGCCGCCTGCACGAACTGCCTGGCGCCGACGGCGTGCCCATGCTGTTCCTCACCGCGCGCAGCGACGAGATCGACCGCGTGGTCGGCCTGGAGCTGGGCGCCGACGACTACATCGCCAAGCCCTTCTCGCCGCGCGAGCTGGTGGCGCGCGTGCGCAGCATCCTGCGCCGCAGCGCGCGCGGCGGCACGGCGGCGCCGGCGCCCGTCGCACCGGGCGGCCCCGCGCCCGTGTTCCAGATCGACGGCGAGCGCCGCCGCATCCGCTACTACGGCCAGCCGCTCGAACTCTCGCGCTACGAATACGGCCTGCTGGCCCTGCTGGTGCAGCGGCCCGGCCGCGTCTACACGCGCGACGAGCTGCTGGACATGGTCTGGGACGACGCCGCCCAGAGCCTGGACCGCACGGTGGACGCCCACGTCAAGACCCTGCGCGCCAAGCTCAAGGCGGTGGCGCCCGAGGTCGAACCCATCCGCACGCTGCGCGGCACCGGCTACGCGCTGCACGAGGACCTGCCGCCCTCGCCCACCGCCGCGCCGTGAGCCGCCGCACGCGCATCTTCGTCGGCATCCTGGCGATCTACGTCGCCGGCATCGCGCTGCTGCTGTACCGCGTGGTCGGCGACATCGACCCGCGCTACCGCGAGTCGGCCGAGGAATCGCTGGTGGACACCGCCAACCTCGTGGCCAGCCTCGTGGAGCAGGACCTGCAGGGCGACCGCATCGACCCCGCGCGGCTGGAGCCGCTGCTGCGCACGCTGTACGCGCGCCGGTTCGACGCCGAGATCTACGGGCTGCGCAAGACGCGCGTGGACCTGCGCCTGTACGTGACCGATGCCGATGGCCGCGTGCTGTTCGACGCGCAGCGCGGCCGCCTGGGCCAGCACCTGGGCGAGAACTTCCTCGACTGGCGCGACGTGCGCTACACGCTGGACGGCCTGTACGGCGCGCGCACCTCGCGCGACGTGGCCAGCGACGCCAGCACCTCGGTCATGTACGTGGCCGCGCCCGTGCGCAACCGTGCCCAGGTGACCATCGGCGTGGTCAGCGTGGGCAAGCCCGTGCAGAGCTTCGGCAAGTTCGTGCAGGACGCGCGCTGGCGCACGATCTGGGTCGGCGTGGGCTCGGCGCTGGCGCTGCTGGTCGGCGCGTTGATCGTCTCGGTCTGGCTGGTGCGGCCCTTCGGCCTCGTGCGCGACTACCTGGCCTGGCTGCGCACGCAGTCGCGGCTGCGCCTGCGGCCCATGTTGCGCCACGCCGTGGCGACGCTGCGGGCCGGCCTGCACGAAACGCGCGACGCGCTGACCGGCCGCAACACCGTGGCCGACCATGTGGCCACGCTCACGCACGAGATCAAGAGCCCGCTGTCGGCCATCCGCGGCGCCGCCGAACTGCTGGAAGACGCTGCCATGCCGGCCGACGCCCGCGCGCATTTCCTGGCCAACATCACGGGCGAGACCCAGCGCATCCAGGAGATCGTGGACCGCATGATGGAGCTGACCGCGCTGGAAAGCCGGCGCGTGCTCGAGCATGCCGGCCCCGTCGCGCTGGCGCCGCTGCTGGAGGAACTCGCGGCCGGCCACGAGGCCGCGGCTGCGGCGCGCGGCCTGCGCATCGAGCTGGTGCTGCAGGCCAGTCCTACCGTGTGGGGCGATGCCTTTCTGCTGCGCCGCGCCGTGAGCAACCTGCTGGCCAATGCGCTGGACTTCGCGCCGGCCGGCAGCCGCATCGCGCTGGCATTGCAGGCCGATGCAGGCCAGGCCCGCATCACGGTGCGCGACCAGGGTCCCGGCATCCCCGAGTACGCACGCAACAAGGTGTTCGAGAAGTTCTATTCGCTGGCGCGACCGGGCGGCGGCAAGAAGAGCACAGGGCTGGGCCTGGCCTTCGTGCGCGAGATCGCGCAGCAGCACGGCGGGCAGGCGCTGCTGGACAACGCGCCGGACGGCGGTGCGCTGGCGACGCTGGCCTTGCCGCTGCGGCGTTGACGCCCGCCGCCGGCCTCAGAGTTCCGTCTTCAGGCTGTCGAACGCCTCGCGCAGGAACTTGGCCGCCGGCTTGCGCGGGCCGGCCTGCTCGCGCCAGGACTGCAGCGCCAGCCGCATCGCGCCGATGGACACCATGGCCACCATGCGCAGCGCAGCGCGGCGCTCGGGCTGGCGCCAGACTTCGCACAGCACCTCGAACAGCACCACCTCCTGCTGCGCATAGAAGGCCTGCTTGCGCGCCAGCAGCGCGTCGCTGGAACGCATGAGGTTGTCTACCGCCGTCATCTCCTCGGTGGTGTAGCGCGCGATGTGCTTGACCATCACGTCGCGCACCGCGTCCAGCGGCGCCTGGTCGGGCGAGGCCTTGCGCAGATCGTCCACCAGGCGGGCCGAATCGGCGGCCTGCCAGAACACGATGATCTCGTCCTTGGACTTGAAGTGCGAGAAGAAGGCGCGGCGCGAGATGCCGGCCTCGGCCGCGATGGCGTCCAGCGTCGTGCCCTCGTAGCCCTGGGCGAGGAACAGGCGCTGCGCCACCTCGGCGATGCGCTGGCGGGTCTCGCGGCGCTTGCGTTCGCGCAGCCCTTCTTCGGCGGGCGCGGCGCCCGTGTTTGGGGAAATTCCTGACATGGCCGGGGTCTCTTGCAAATCTGCACTTGGTGCAATAAAGTTTGCACTCAGTGCATTTATTGACCACCCAGTTTAGCCCCTACCGCCCATCGCCATGAACCACTGGACCGCCTCCGACATCCCTCCCCTGCACGGCCGCACGGCCGTGGTGACCGGCACCGGCGGCCTCGGCCTGCAGGACGCGCTGGCCCTGGCGCGTGCCGGCGCGCGCGTGGTGCTGGCCGGCCGCAACCCGGCCAAGGGCCGGGACGCGCTGCAGCAGATCCGCCGCAGCGTGCCGCAGGCACAGGCCGAGTTCGCGCCGCTGGATCTGGCCAGCCTGGCGTCGGTGGCGGCCTTCGGCGCGGCGCTGCGCGGCTCGCACGCGCGCATCGACCTGCTGATCAACAACGCCGCCGTGATGACGCCACCCGAACGCCGGCAGACCGCCGACGGCTTCGAACTGCAGTTCGGCACCAACCACCTGGGCCACTTCGCGCTGACCGCCGCGCTGCTGCCGCTGCTGCGCAAGAGCCCTGCGCCGCGCGTGGTCAGCGTCTCCAGCATCGCCGCGCGCAGCGGCCGCATCGATTTCGACGACCTGCAGGCCCGGCGGCGTTACGTGCCCATGCAGGCCTACGCCCAGTCCAAGCTCGCCTGCCTGCTGTTCGCGCTGGAACTGCAGCGCCGCAGCGATGCCGCGGGCTGGGGCCTGCAGAGCATGGCGGCGCACCCGGGTATCGCCCGCACCGACCTGCTGCCCAACGGGGCCGGCCCGGCCAGCCTGCCGGGCCTGGCGCGCCGCTGGCTCTGGTTCCTGTTCCAGCCCGCCGCCCAGGGCGCCCTGCCGACGCTGTACGCCGCCACCGCGCCGCAAGCCCAAGGCGGCCACTACTACGGCCCGGACCGGCTCGGCGAGACGCGCGGCCATCCGGCGCCGGCCCGCGTGCCGGCGCAGGCACTGGAGACGGCCACTGCGGCCCGCCTGTGGGCCGTG
Organism: Pseudorhodoferax aquiterrae; assembly: GCF_014652235.1. Classification (GTDB taxonomy): domain Bacteria; phylum Pseudomonadota; class Gammaproteobacteria; order Burkholderiales; family Burkholderiaceae_C; genus Pseudorhodoferax; species Pseudorhodoferax aquiterrae. The sequence goes on along the minus strand of NZ_BMYK01000004.1, from coordinate 133,389 downwards.
TCGCAGCAGCTCACCGGCGCGCAGTTCGGCGACAGCCCTGCCGCACCGCCATCGGCCACGGCGCACCGTGCGCGCCTGGGGGTGGCCCTCTCCCAAGTCCAGCCTGCCTGACGCGCCATGCCGCCAACCCCGATCACCGCGCCAGCAGCGCGCCTGCCGTCGCGTGCGGCACCCGACCTGGGCCGGCGCAGGATGAGCGCCATGCTGCTGGCCGCGCTGGCAATCCCCGGCCTGGCCGCGTCTGAGCCCGCTGCCGGCCCGGCCCCGCGCGTGCTGGACTTCGACTGGTTCGACGCCGCCCGGGAGCGCCCCGTGCCCGTGCGCCTGTACTGGCCCGCCGCCGCCACGCCCGCGCAGCCCGTGCCGCTGGTCGTGTTCTCGCACGGCATCGGCGGTTCGCGCAACGGCTACAGCTACCTGGGCCGCCACTGGTCGGCCCACGGCGTGGCCAGCCTGCACGTGCAGCACGTGGGCAGCGATGCGGCCCTGTGGCGCGGCAACCCGTTCGGCATGCTGGGCCGGCTGCAGGCTGCGGCGCAGGAAGCCGAGGCGCTCGCGCGCACCGCCGACATCCGCTTCGCGCTGGACCGCATGCTCTCGGACGACAGCGCCGGCCTGGGTGCGGCCGTGGACCGCGGCCGCCTGGTGGCCGCGGGCCACTCGTACGGCGCCAACACCACGCTGCTGGCCGTGGGTGCGCAGGTGGTGCGCGGCGGACGGACCATCGACTGCCGGGACGCGCGCCTGCGCGCGGCCATCGTGCTGTCCGCCCCGCCCTTCCACGGCGAGCCCGATCCGGCGGCCGTGCTGCGCGGCATCGACGTGCCGACCGTGCACGTGACCTGCACCGACGACGTGATCCACATCCCCGGCTACCACTCCGATCTGCAGGACCGGCTGGCCGTCTTCGACGCGATCGCGCACCCGCGCAAGCTGCTCGCCGTGTTCGAGGGCGGCTCGCACAGCATGTTCACCGACCGGTCGCGCACCGGGGGGGCCGCCCTGAACGCCCAGGCCAAGCGCGCGACCGCGGAGCTGGGCCTGGCCTTCCTGGACCTCGTCTTCGCGCAGGACGGCCGTGCGCTGGCGCAGTGGCAGTCCGCCTGGCGGCCCATTCTGCGCGTGGCGCCGGGCGACGTCGGCCGCGCGCAGGGCGGCGGCCGGGCCCTGCAGTTGGTGGGAGGGGCGCGCACCGTGCCGGTCGTCGGCTGATCGGCATCCCCGTCGCCGCGCCGCCCGCAGCGGCCAGGTGCGCAGGAGCGTCCTGCGCGTGTGGAGCGCTCAATCCGCCGGACGCGCGGCGCGGTGCACGGGCAGGCCGTCCCCCAGCACGGTCCACGCGAGCTTGCTGCCGGCGTGGGTGTGGTCCGCGGGCGGCAGGCGCTCCGGATCGTCCAGGCTGCAGGTGGTGACGTCGATCTCCGCGCTGGCCTCGTCGTCCTCGAACGTGAGCTGGGTACCGCAGGTGCCGCAGAAGCTGCGCGTGGCGTGCGGGCTCGAGCGGAACCGCGTGGGCCTGCCCTGCACGATGCGCCATGCCGTCTTCGGCACACTGAACCAGGCCACGCACGGGGCGCCCGTGCTGCGGCGGCAGACCGTGCAGTGGCAGAAGGTCAGGTGGAACGGCGTGCCGCCCGCTTCGTAGCGAACAGCGCCGCAGAGGCAGCCGCCGGTCAGCATGCCGGACAGCGCAGGGGATGGGGCGGGCAGCAGCAGCGCATGGTGGTCCTCCAGGGAAACGGCTTGCGTCCATTCTGGGCCCGGCGCCGCAGCATTTCACGCCGACTTCACACAAGCCCGGCGCCTTCGCACTGGCTTCTCAGACGCGGCCGACAGTGGCGCCGTGCACCGTCGCACGGCCACTTCCAGCGGACACCCCGTGATCGCCTTCCTCCTCCTTCCCCAGAGCGCCACCGGGCGCTGGCTCGCCGCGGCGATGCTGGCGCTGTGCGCGGCGCTGCTGCACCGCCCCGTCGATGCGCAGACGCGCGATGCCGACGGCCCGCGCCAGCAGACCGAGAGCCCCTACTTCCTCGTGCGGGGCGCCGCGACGGGCGTGGACCAGCTGCCGCTCAAGGGCACCGAGGTCTCGGTGCAGGTCTCCGGCGTGATCGCCGAAGTCCGAGTGGTGCAGCACTACCGCAACGAGGGCCAGGCGGCCATCGAGGCCGACTATGTGTTCCCGGGCTCCACGCGCGCCGCCGTGGGCGGGCTGCAGGTGCGGCTGGGCGAGCGTGTCGTCACCGCGCAGATCCGCGAGAAGCAGCAGGCGCGCATCGAATTCGCAGCCGCCAAGCAGGAGGGCAGGACCGCCGCGCTGCTCGAGCAGCACCGGTCCAACGTGTTCCAGATGCGGGTGGCCAACATCCTGCCAGGCGACGACGTGCAGGTGGAGCTGCGCTACACCGAGTTGCTGCTGCCGCAGGACGGGCGCTACGCCTTCGTCTTCCCCACCGTCGTCGGCCCGCGCTACGCGCATGCGGCCAGCCAGGGCGGCGCCACCTGGGCGGCCCAGCCCACGCTGCGTGCCGGCGAGCCACCTGCGAGCCGCTTCACGCTGCAGATGCAGCTGGACGCGCCGCTGCCGCTGCAGGACATCCGCTCGCGCACGCACGCCATCGACGTGGTGCAGACGCAGGAGCGGCCCCGCCACGCCAGCGTGCGCCTGGCCGAAGGCCGCGGCCCGGCCAACGACCGCGACTTCGTGCTCGACTACGGCCTGGCCGGCGACGAACTGGCCGCCGGCCTCCTGCTGTCCGAAGGCCGGGGCCCGAACGCCGAGAACTTCTTCCTCGCGCTGGTCGCGCCGCCCAAGGCCGTCGCGGCCACGCAGATCGCGCCGCGCGAATACATCTTCGTGGTCGACATCTCGGGCTCCATGCACGGCTTTCCGCTGGACACGGCCAAGGCCATGCTGCAGCGCCTTCTGAAAGGCATGCGGCCCGGCGACCGCTTCAACGTGCTGCTGTTCTCGGGCAGCAGCCGCATGCTGGCGCCCCAGTCGGTGCCGGCCACGCAGGCCCACATCGCCCGCGCACTGGCGGCGCTCGACCAGACCATGGGCGCGGGCGGCACCGAGCTGATCCCGGCGCTGCGCCGCGTCTACGACCAGCCCAAGGCGCCCGCCGTGGCGCGCACCATCGTCGTCGTGACCGACGGCTACGTGACGGTGGAGCAGGAGGCCTTTGCGCTCGTGCGACGCCACTTGAACCAGGCCAACCTGTTCGCCTTCGGCATCGGCTCGGCGGTCAACCGCGCGCTGCTCGAAGGCCTGGCCCGCGCCGGTGGCGGCGAGCCCTTCGTCATCACCGACCCGGTGCAGGCGCCCGAGCAGGCGGCGCGTTTCCGGCGCATGGTGGAGTCGCCCGTGCTGACCGGCGTGCAGCTGCAGTTCGAGGGCCTGGACGTGTATGACCTCGAACCCGCCGTGCAGCCCGACGTGCTGGGCGAGCGCCCCGTGGTGGTGTTCGGCAAATGGCGCGGCCAGCCGCAGGGCCGCATGCGGGTGCAAGGCCACACAGCCGCCGGCCCTTGGGCGCAGAGCGTGGAGGTGCAGCCGGCCCCGCCCGGCCAGGCCGCCGCGCTGCCGGCGCTCTGGGCCCGCCACCGCATCGCCCAGCTGGCCGACCAGGAGGCCCTGGAAGGCGGCGACGCCCAGCGCGCCGCGATCACCCAGCTCGGCCTGGACTATGCGCTGCTGACGCCCTACACGAGCTTCATCGCGGTCGACCAGGTGGTGCGCAACCCGGCGCCGGGCGCCAGCCGGCACGTGCAGCAGCCGCAGCCGCTGCCCCAGGGTGTGGAGGAAAGCGCGCTGGCGATCGCCGGCGCCGAGGTGCCCAGCACGCCCGAGCCCGAGACCCTGGGGGCCGTGCTGCTGGTGCTCTCGGTGCTGGCCATGCTGCGCCGCCGCGCCCAGCGCACGCGCAATAGGAGCTTCACGCGATGACCGCCCACGACCTGGTCCGCAACCCGCGCTTCGTGCGCTGGGGCATCGCCTTCGACCGCCTGCCCGCGGGGGCCTGGATCGCGCTGCAGGCGCTGGCCCTGCTGCCCGCCTGGGTCTGGATGGCGCGGCGCTTGGCCGATGGCGCCGACGACCCGCTGGGCCTGCTCGCGCTGGCCGCGCTCGCCACGCTGGTCGGCGTGCACCGCAAGGCCTTGCGTGCTTCGCCCGCGCTGGGCTGGCTGGCCGCCGCCGCGGCGCTGACGCTTGCCGCCACGATGCTGCGCGGCACGCTGGCGCCGCTGCTGGCCAGTCTGCTGGCCGTGCTCGCGCTGGCCGCGGCGCTGCTGGCCTTCCTGCCGCGCCAGGTGGCGGCCACGCCCGTGCTGCTGCTCGCGGTGCTGGCGCTGCCGCTGCTGTCCTCGCTGCAGTTCTACGCCGGCTACCCGCTGCGCGTGCTCACGGCCGAGGCCGCGCATTGGCTGCTGGCGCCGTTCTTCACGGTCTGGCGCGAGGGCAGCACGCTGCGCGTGGACGGCCGCCTCGTCATCGTGGACGCACCCTGCTCGGGGGTGCAGATGGCTTGGCTGGGCTACTTCACGGCCGCTGCCACGGCGCTGTGGGCGGGCCTGGCCGACCGCACGGTGCTGGCCCGCCTGCCGTTCGTGGGCCTCACGGTGCTGGCTGGCAACGTGCTGCGCAACACGCTGCTCGTGGCGGCCGAGGGCGCGGGCCGGCCGCTGCCGGCCTGGGGCCACGAAGCGCTGGGCCTGGCGGTGCTCGGCGCGGTCTGTGCCGCTGTCGCCTGGCAGGTCCAGCGGCCCGTTGTCCACCCCCTGTCCCTCGGAGTGCGCCATGCCCACGCGGCTTGAAACCCTGTTCGCCAACCGCTTCGTGCAGCGCGTGCTGCACAAGACCGTCTTCGCCACCGGCCTGGCCTGGTGCCTGCTCTGGAGCGCGGCCCAGGCCGTCTGGCCCGCCGCCGCGGCGCCGGCCGAGGCCACGGCCTGGGAATGGCCGAGCCACTGGGAAGGCGCCACGCTGCGGCCTCTGGCCCTGGGGCCGGTGGAGCAGCGCTTCGCGCGGCAGTTCCCGGGCGCCATCGCGCGCATGACCGACGGCGAACGCGTGCTGGTGCTGCGCCACGTGACCGCGCCCACGCGCATGCTGCATCCCGCCGAGGACTGCTACCGCGCGCTGGGCTACGGCATCGCCAGCGCCCGGCTCGAGCACGATGCCCACGCACAGCTGTGGCGCTGCTTCACCGCCACGCGCCGGGGCGACCAGGCGCTGCGCGTGTGCGAACGCACGACCGACGCCCAGGGCCGGGCCTTCACCGACACCTCGGCCTGGTACTGGGCGGCCCTGCGCGGCCAGTCCACCGGTCCCTGGCTGGCGGTGACGACGGCCACGCCCATCGCAGCCCGGGGCCTGCTGTGACCACCCGGCGCGCCATGCGCGGGCTGCTGGCCGCTCTGGCGGGCCTGCTCGTCGCCGCGCTGCTCGCCATCGCGGTGACGCTTTACCTGCTGGCGCCACGCCCCGGCGAGTGGGCGACCTCCGTGCGCCTCGGCCCCTGGCGCACCGACGTCAGCGTGCCGGCCGCGCTGCGGCTCGCCACGGCCGCGCCGTTTGCGCGCTGGCTCGATGGCCGCCGCCTGGCCACGCGCTGGGGACCGGTGCAGCTGCACTGGCAAGCGGCCGACCGCAGCCTGCACCTGCAGTGCGCGCCGTGTGCGTTGCCCGCGCCCGCGCTGGGCAGCGCGCCGCTGCAGCTGCAGCGGCTGCAGCTCTCGCTGTTCCGTGACTTCGAGACCGTGCAGGGCCGGCTGCGGGCCGACGCGGGAACGGCCGGCGGCCCGGCCCTGCAGGCCTGGTTCACAGGCCGGCTGCAGCAAGGCGGCCTGGCGCTGCATCTGCGCCTGCCCGCCACGCCGATCGCCGACGCCTATGCCGTGCTGGCGCCGCAGCTGCCCGAGCTGGCCCAGGCGCGCATCGACGGCCAGGTGGCCCTGCGCGTGCAGTTGCAGCTGCCCGGGGGCGCGCTGCGCGTGGTGCCGCAGATCGAAGGTTTCGCCGTCCAGGGACTGGGCACCGAAGCGCTGGCCCACGCGGCAAGCAGCTGCGGCGCACCGAGCCGGCTGCGTCAGCACGACTGGCTGGTGCGTGCCGTGCTCGCCGCCGAAGACCAGCGCTTCTTCGAGCATCCTGGCTACGACCTGGTGGAACTGCAGGCCGCGCTGCAGGGCAACCAGATTGCGGGCGCGGTGCGACGGGGCGGCAGCTCGCTGAGCCAGCAACTGGCCAAACGCCTCGTGACGGGCGACGAACGCAGCGCCACGCGCAAGCTGCGCGAGCTGCTGTACGCCGTGGAGATGGAGCAGACGCTGGGCAAGGCACGCATCCTGCAGCTGTACCTGGACAACGCGCCCTGGGGCAGCGGGCTGTGCGGTGCCGAGGCCGCGGCGCGCGGCTACTTCGGGCGCAGCGCGCGGCAACTGGCGCCAGCGCAGGCCGTGTGGCTGGCGGCCATGCTGCACCGGCCCGATGCCGAGGCACTCGCCTGGCGCAGCCGCGGTGGCATCGCGTTGGGCCGCGCCGCATGGGTGGCGGACCAGCTGCGCGGTGGCACGCGCGAACGCGAACGCCGCGCCGCGCTGCAGGCGCTGCGCGCAATGGCGCTGCCGGCGCCATGAGCGCGGCCTGGGCTCGGCCCGCTAGGCGGACGGCGCGCCGCCGATCTCCGCCAGCACCTGCCGCAGCCGCGGCGCCGCGGTGTCCAGGAAGCGGCGCATCTTGAGGGGCATCTGCCCGCGCGATGCATGCACCAGGTGCACCGGCACCGGCGGCGGCTCCCAGGGTTCGAGCACCAGCTGCAGCGCGCCACGGCGCAGCGCATCCACCGCCTGGTAGTGCAGCAGCCGCGCGATGCCGATGCCGCGCACCGCCGCGTCTGCAGCGGCCTCTGGATGCGTGACGCGCAGGCGGGGCCGGACCACCACCTCGCGTGCCCCGGCCGACCGCGGGTCGCCGAAGCGCCAGGACGATGCCGGCCCGGGCGCGTCCACCGCGATGCAGGGCCACTGCGCCAGATCCTCGGGTGCGTACGGTGCACCCAGCCGGGCCAGCAGCGCCGGACTGGCGCAGGCCACCGTGCGCAACACGCCGACCTGGGTCGCGACCATGGCGCTGTCCGGCAGGTGGCCGATGCGCACGGCCATGTCGATGTGGTCGTCGACCAGATCCACGTTGCGGTCGGCCAGCACCAGCCGGATGTCGATCTGCGTGAACGCCGCGAGGAAATCGGCCACGATGGGCAGCACATGCAGCCGGCCGAACAGCACGGGCGCGGTGACGACCAGATCGCCCTTGGGCGCCGTGAACTCGCCCGTGGCCTCCTGCTCAGCCGCGTCCACCAGGTCCAGGATGCGGCGCGCGGCGGCCACGTAGGCCTGGCCCGCATCCGTCAGCGTGAGCTTGCGCGTGGTGCGGGTCAACAGCCGCGTGCCCAGCTGCGCCTCCAGGTCCGAGATGCGGCGGCTCAGCGTGGCCAGCGGCATCTGCAGCGCCCGTCCGGCGGCCGACAGGCTGCCGGTCTCCGTGACCTTCACGAGCATCGCCATCGCTTTCAGACGGTCCATGGGCCGGCGCATCCTTCCAGATTTCGGGAGACTGATTCTTCCCAGAACCGGATTATCAAATCAGATGGAAAGGTGCACCATGGCAACTCCACCAGGAGAACACCATGTCCTACGGATTCCTCGACATCGCCATCACCCCCAGCGTGCGCGCCGCGCAGGCGGCGATGGGCGCCGACCACCTGTGGACCGACGTGCGGGACGACCGCAGCTTCGACCGCTTCACCGAAGCCGAGGCCGCCTTCATCGCCGAGCGCGACAGCTTCTACATGGCCACGGTGTCGGAGACGGGCTGGCCCTACATGCAGCACCGCGGCGGGCCGCGCGGCTTCCTGAAGCTGCTGGACGAGCGCACGCTGGCCTTTGCCGACTTCCGCGGCAACCGGCAGTACATCAGCACCGGCAACCTGCAGGCCAGCGACAAGGTCTGCCTGTTCCTGATGGACTACCGGCGCCGCGCGCGGCTCAAGGTCTACGCCCACGCCGAGACGCTCGCGCTCGACGCCGACCCGGCGCTGACCGCCCGGGTCGCGGTGCCGGGCTACCGCGGCCGGCCCGAGCGCATCGTGCGGCTGCGGCTGCAGGCCTTCGACTGGAACTGCCCGCAGCACATCACGCCGCGCTGGAGCGAGGCCGAGATCCGCGCGCTGCAGGAGTCGGCAGAGGGCTGAGGCGGCCCTGCGCGCCGACGAAGTGGCCGGTCAGGTGCCGGCCGGCACGGCCACCACCCGCACCGCATCCCCCACCGCGATCTCCCCGCCCTGCAGCACGCGTGCCGTCATGCCGCCATGGCCGCGCAGTGCGTTGTAGCCGCCCGGCCCCAGCGCAGCCTCCATCTTCGAGCAGGGATCGCAGGGGCCGGTCAGCTGCAGCACCACAGCTGCGCCGATGTGCAGTTCCAGCGCCTGGTCGGCGAACAGCGTGCGTGCCGCGACGAGGTTCAGCCCTTCGACCACGAGGTTGCGGCGCAGCAGCGTGGGCGCGATGTGCGGCAACCGGGTCCATGCCGCGAGCAGCGGCAGGTGCTCGGCCTGCAGCAGCGTGACCTGCCGCTTGCCGCCACCCGGGCGCGCGGAAGGCCGCGCGGCGCTGCGGTCGCCCTGCAGGCCGCGCTCCGGCAGCGCCAGCGCACGCTGCACCGACAGCGCCGGCGCGTCGCGCGCGGGCCGCAGCACGATGGCCTGCACGCGGCCGGCATGGGGGAACTGGCGGGACAGCTGGCGCAGATCGGGCATGGCCTGCATGCTCGCACAGGCGTCCTGCAACGCCGATGCCCCTGCCCCTCGCAACGTCGGAACGGCGTGTGTAGACTTCCACACAAGGAGGCACACATGGCAACCAACCTTGCACTCGATCCCCGGCTGCTGGACCAGGTTCTGGAACTCAGTGGAGAGCCGACCAAGAAGGCCGCCGTCACACTGGCCTTGAAGGAATTCGTGGCACGCCGTGAACAGCACAAGCTGGCGGAGCTGTTCGGCAAGCTCGACTGGGATGCCAGCTACGACCACAAGGCGGAACGCAGCCGCGCATGAGCGCCGCCCGGCCGCCCGAAGGCGCTCGCACCGCAGGCGAAGCCGAAGGTACTCCAGTGAGCACCGCCGGGCCGCTCCGAGGTGCTCAGCACCGCAGCGCGCAGCGCGAAGGTACTCCGTGAGCCTGCTGGTCGACACTAGCGTGTGGTCGCTTGCGCTGCGGCGCGACGGAACCGCGACGGCGCCGGAAGTTCAGCTGCTGCGCGAGGCGCTCGCCGGGGCAGACACGGTCGTGACGACAGGCCTGGTGCTGCAGGAGCTGTTGCAGGGCTTCCACGGCCCGCGCGCCGCTGCGGCCCTGATCGAACGCTTCCAGGCCTTGCCCATCATCGCGCCGGACCGGCAGGACCACATTGCCGCCGCCGAGGTGCGAAACACCTGCCGCAGGGCGGGCGTGCAGATCGGAACCATCGATGCGCTGTTGATCCAACTCTGCGGCCGGCACGAACTGACCCTGCTTTCGACCGACCTGGATTTCGTCCACGCCGCTCGCCATGTGCCGTTCAGGCTCTGGCGAGCTTGACCGCAGGCCCGTCAGCGCCGCCCCCGCCCGCCCAGCACCCCCACCACTTCGCGGAACACCGCGTTGCCCGCGCCAGCGTGGGCCAGGTCCAGCACATGGCTGGCCGCGTAATAGGGGCTCAGGTCCAGCCCGACCCCCACGCCGTAGAGCGCGATCCGCCCCTGCTGCTCGATGCGCTGCGCCACCTGCTGCAGGTGGCGGTCCAGACAGTGGGCGCCGTTGGCCAGGCGCGTGGCGCCGTCCATGGGGCAGCCGTCGGAGAAGACCAGCAGGATGCGCCGGTCGGAGTCCAGCGCGGCAAGCCGGCCGGCGGCCCACTGCAGGGCCTCGCCGTCCACGCCTTCGCGGAACAGGTCAGGCTTGAGCAGCGCGGCGAGGCCGGGCCGCGCACGGCGCCAGGGTGTGGCCGCGTCCTTGAACACAATGTGGCACAGCTCGTTGAGCCGGCCCGGCCGCGCGGGCCGGCCGGCGCGCTGCCAGTCGCGCTGGGCACGGCCGCCGTTCCAGGCGCCCGTGGTGAAGCCCAGCACCTCGCAGCGCGCGCCGATGCGCTCCAGCGCACGGGCCAGCACGTCGGCCAGCATGGCCGTCCACTCGGCATGCTCCTTCATCGAGGCCGAACAATCGAGCAGCAGCGTGACGGCGCAGTCTGCGAGCGGCTGGTCGCGCGCGGCGCGGAACAGCCGGCGCTCGGTCGGCTGCGCCACCAGCCGGGCCAGGCGGCGGCCGTCGAGCAGGCCTTCCTCCTGACCATCGTGCCAGCCGTCCTCGCGCGGGCGCGCCAGCAGGGCTTGCAGCGCGCGCACCAGCCAGGGCAGCTGCACGCCCTGGCGCGCGATGCGCGCGTCCAGCCGCTCGCGCAGTTCGCGCAGTGCGTCGGGGCGCACCAGGGCGGCGGCGGCCACCTCGCGGTCGTAGGCGCGCGTGAAGACCCGGTAGGCCTCGGATCCGCCTTCGAGCACGCGGGCATCGCCGGCCTGGGCCAGGCGGCCGGCCTCGCCGGCCGGCGGGTCGAAGTCCATCAGCACGCGGAAGCCGGCGGCGTTGTCTTCGTCATCGCCTTCGCGCTCGGCAGCCTGCTGCTCGGCCGCCTCGGCACCGTGCGCCAGCATGGCGGCCACGGCGCGCGCGATGGCCAGCGCATGCTGCGCGTAGGCGGCCTGGTCGCGGCGCTGGCGGCGCAGGCCGGCCAGGTCGGTGCCCAGCTGCGGCACGAGTTCGGCGCGCGTGCCTTCGATGAGGTCTTCCGTCTCCTCCATGACCGGCTCGCCCGTCACGCGCGAGCGGCCGATCTGGGCCACGGTGTAGAGCAGCATGCCGCGCGTGGTCTCGTTGAGCCGCGCATGGTGGTAGGCGCGCGACCAGGCGTCGAAGCGGTGGCGCAGGTTGCGCGCCACGCCGGGCATGGCGGGATCGGCGAGCGACTCGCAGCGCAGCTGCTCCAGCAGCTCGAACAGCAGCCGCTCCACCGGTGGCTGCGGGCAGAGGCGCCGGTGCAGGGCCGCATCGCTGTGGGCCAGCCGCAGCGCGATGCCGTCGGCCGCGCCGCGGAAGGAGCCGGCGTCGTCACCCTGCTCCAGCGCCGGCGCCAGGTGCGGCCCGAACAGCGGCAGCGGTTGGCGGCCGCGGTGCAGGCGCCGGCCGCGGTAGTGCAGGTCGGCCTCGCCGCTCAGCGCGCGGATGGCGCCGGCGCTGAGTTCCTCCACCTGTTCGTGCCAGCGCGCGAGCTGCGGCGGCGTCGGCGGCACGCCGGCGGCGTCGGCGCGCGGTGGCGCGGGCCAGTGCCGCGGGGTCATGGGGCGCCCGACGGTTCCAGCTCGCGGTCCAGGCAGCGCTGGAAGTACTCGGCCACGACGGGGCGCTCGGCCTCGTCGCACTTGTTGGCGTAGGAGAGCCGGAACGCCAGCGCCACGTCGCCGAAGATCTGCAGGTTCTCGGCCCAGGTGATCACGGTGCGCGGCGACATCAGCGTGGACACGTCGCCCGCCGCGAAGCCTTTGCGCGTGAGCCCGGCCAGCGCCACCATCTGCGCCACCAGGCGGCGGCCGGCCTCGTCGCCCAGCGCCGGCACGCGGGCCAGCACGATGGCCTCTTCCTCGGCCGGGTGCAGGTAGTCGAGCGCGGCGACGATGTTCCAGCGGTCGATCTGCGCGTGGTTGAGCCGCTGCACGCCGTGGTACAGGCCGTTGAGGTTGCCCTGGCCCACGGTGTTGGCGGTGGCGAACAGGCGGAACGCCGGGTGCGGCGTGAGCACGGTGTTCTGGTCCAGCAACGTGAGCCGGCCGCCCTGCTCCAGCACCCGCTGGATCACGAACATCACGTCGGGCCGGCCCGCGTCGTACTCGTCGAACACCAGGGCCACGGGCCGCTGCAGGGCCCAGGGCAGGATGCCGGGCTGGAATTCGGTGACCTGCTGGCCATCCTTGAGCACCACGGCATCGCGGCCGATCAGGTCGAGCCGGCCCACGTGCCCGTCCAGGTTCACGCGCAGGCAGGGCCAGTTCAGCCGCGCCGCCACCTGCTCGATGTGGCTGGATTTGCCCGTGCCATGCAGGCCTTGCACCAGCACGCGCCGGTTGTGCGCGAAGCCAGCCAGCAGCGCCAGCGTCACGTCGTGCTGGAAGCGGTAGGCCGGGTCGATCTCGGGCACATGGGCGTCGGCCGTGCGGAAGGCGGGCACACGCAGCGCGCTGTCCAGGCCGAAGACCTCGCGCACGCTGACCTGGGTGTCGGGGACGAGGCCCGGTTCGTCGGTCATGGCAGCGTCTCGGCCGCATGTTGGCGCGGCACGGCGTGCTCGATGTCGGCCAGCGCCTGGGCCGCGCGCCGCAGCGCGGGCAGCACGCTCTCGGCCTTGTCGCGCGGCAGCCGCATCACGGGGGCCTGCACGGCCACGCACAGGTTGGAGCGGCCGCTGTCCGAGGGCACCAGCACGGCCACGCACAGCAGGCCGGGCAGGAACTCCTCGTCGTCCAGCGCATGGCCGGCGCGGCGCACGGCCTTGAGCGCGGTTTCCAGCTGGGCCAGGTCGGTCACGGTCTTGGGCGTGTAGGCCATCAGCGGCGCATGGCCCAGCAGGCGCTGGCGCTGCGCCGGGCTCATCTGCGCCAGCAGCAGCTTGCCGCTGGCCGAGCAGTGCGCCGGCACGCGCGAACCGGGCGCCAGGTAGAAGCGCAGCGGCGCCGCGGTCTCCACCCGGTCGAGGTAGACCACCTCGTCGCCGGCCAGCGCCGTGATGTTGCAGCTCTCGCCCACCTCCTCCACGAGCCGGCGCAGCACCGCATGGCGCGCGCCGTGGAAGGTGTCGTTGCGCAGCAGGTTCTCGGCCAGGCGGCGCAGCCGCACGCCGGTGCCGTAGTGGCGCCCATCGCCCTCGCGCTGCAGCAGGCCGGCGCCTTCGAGCTGCTGCAGCATGCGGTGCAGCGTGGGCTTGGGCAGCCCGGTCTCGTCGACCAGGGACTGCAGCGTGAACAACTGGTCGCGTGCGGCGATCACCTCCAGCAGCGCGAACAAGCGCATCGTGGGCGTGTCGCCGGCAAGCTCGGCCGCGCTGCCGGCGGGCAGGGAGGGGGGAACGATGTGCATGGTGCTGGATGTTCTCATATTCCGTTATTCGGACCAATAAGTTTCGATTTTCGAAATTTGTTGACGTTTTTCGGCGGTGCTTTCAGAATCCGCGGGCGATTCGACCCACCCGCTTTTACCGGAGACTCCCATGAGCCAGACCACCACCGACGGCCGCAGCGTCGTTGCCGGCGTGCAGAAGATGACGCCTTCCGAAGCCTTCGTCGAAACCATGGTCGCCAACGGCGTGCGCCACATCTTCGGCATCATGGGCTCGGCCTTCATGGACGCGATGGACATCTTCGCGCCGGCCGGCATCACGCTGATCCCGGTGGTGCACGAGCAGGGCGCGGCCCACATGGCCGACGGCTACGCCCGCGCCAGCGGCCGGCACGGCGTGGTGATCGGCCAGAACGGCCCGGGCATCAGCAACTGCGTGACGGCCATCGCCGCGGCCTACTGGGCGCACAGCCCGGTCGTCATGATCACGCCCGAAACCGGCACCATGGGCATGGGCCTGGGCGGCTTCCAGGAAGCCAACCAGTTGCCGATGTTCCAGGAGTTCACCAAGTACCAGGGCCATGTGACCAACCCCAAGCGCATGGCCGAGTTCACCGCGCGCTGCTTCGACCGGGCGATGAGCGAGATGGCGCCCACGCAGCTGAACATCCCGCGCGACTACTTCTACGGCGAGATCCAGTGCGAGATCCCCAAGCCCATGCGCGTGGAGCGCGGTGCGGGCGGCGAGATGAGCATGGCGGCCGCGGCCGAGCTTCTGGCCAAGGCCAGGTTCCCCGTGATCCTGGCCGGCGGCGGCGTGGTGCTGGGCGATGCGGTCGAGGAGACCAAGGCCTTGGCCGAGCGCCTGGGCGCCCCCGTCTGCAACGGCTACCTGCGCAACGACAGCTTCCCCGCCAGCCACCCGCTGTGGGCCGGCCCGCTGGGCTACCAGGGCAGCAAGGCCGCCATGAAGCTGATCAGCCAGGCCGACGTGGTCATCGCGCTGGGCTCGCGCATGGGGCCCTTCGGCACCCTGCCCCAGCACGGCATGGACTACTGGCCCAAGGACGCCAAGATCATCCAGGTGGAGGCCGACCACACCAACCTGGGCCTGGTCAAGAAGATCCACGTGGGCATCCACGGCGACGCCAAGGCCGTGGCCAAGGCGCTGCTCGCGCGCATCGGCGGCCAGACCCTGGCCTGCGACGCCACCAAGGGCGAGCGCGCCCAGAAGATCGCCGCCGAGAAGGCCGCCTGGGAGAAGGAGTTGACCGAGTGGACGCAGGAGCGCGACGCCTTCAGCCAGGACATGATCGAAGAGGCCAAGGGCGAGAAGACCTTCAACGGCGGCCAGTACCTGAGCCCGCGCCAGGTGCTGCGCGAGCTGGAGAAGGCCATGCCGCCGCGCGTGATGGTGTCCACCGACATCGGCAACATCAACGCGGTGTCCAACAGCTACCTGCGCTTCGAGGAGCCGCGCAGCTTCTTCGCGCCCATGAGTTTCGGCAACTGCGGCTACTCGCTGCCCACCATGATCGGCGCCAAGCTGGCCTGCCCGGACCGCCCGGCCATCGCCTACGCGGGCGACGGCGCCTGGGCCATGAGCATGACCGAGATCATGACGGCCGTGCGCCACGGCATCCCGGTCACGGCCGTGGTGTTCCACAACCGGCAATGGGGCGCGGAGAAGAAGAACCAGGTGGACTTCTACAACCGCCGCTTCGTCGCCGGCGAGCTGGAGAGCCCGAGCTTCGCGGGCATCGCGCAGAGCATGGGCGCAGAAGGCATCGTGGTCGACGATCTGGCCCAGGTGGGCGCCGCGCTCAGAAAGGCGATCGATCTGCAGATGAACGAGAAGAAGACCTGCGTCATCGAGATCATGTGCACGCGCGAACTGGGCGACCCGTTCCGCCGCGATGCGCTGAGCAAGCCGGTCCGCTTCCTGGACAAGTACAAGGACTACGTCTGACGCCGGGAGGGGACGCGTGCAGCCCCTTCCCGACCTCCAGGCCCATCCGCGCCTGGCCGCGCTGATCGCGCGGGCCCGTGCCGGCGCCGCCGCGCGGTTGCCGCGCATCGGTCTGGTCTACCCCTGCGATGCGCTGGCGCTGGATGCGGCCCGGCGCATCGCGGCCAGCGGCATCGGCCAGCCCGTGCTGGTCGGCCCCCGCGCCGCCATCGCCCAGGCTGCAGAGGCAACCGACGTGGACTTGGCCGGCATGGCCCTGGTCGACACCGCCGACAGCGGCCCCGCCGCCGCGCTGGAAGCCACCCGGCTGGCGCGCAACGGCCAGGTCGATGTGCTCATGAAGGGCTCGCTGCACACCGACGAGCTGATGTCCGCCGTGGTCCACAAGGAGAACGGGCTGCGCGGCGAGCGCCGCATCAGCCATGTGTTCCTGTTCGACCTGCCGCACTACCCCAAGCTCTTGGCGATGGCCGACTGCGTGGTCAACATCGCGCCGGACCTGCGCACCAAGCAGGACATCCTGGGCAATGCCATCGCGCTGCTGCAAAAGCTGGGCAACCCCCGGCCCAAGGTCGGCATCGTGGCCGCGGTGGAGACCGTCACGGCGGCCATTCCGGCCACGCTGGACGCGCAGGCGCTGGTGGCGCAGGCCCAGGCCGGCGCCTGGCCAGGCGCCGTCGTGGAAGGCCCGTTCGGCTTCGACAACGTGATCTCGGCCGAAGCCGCGCGCATCAAGAAGATCGCAGGCCAGGTGCCGGGCGACGCCGACCTGCTGCTGCTGCCCGACCTCAACGCGGGCAACATGCTCTACAAGAGCTTCGTCTACCTGGGCGGCGGCGACTGCGCCGGCCTGGTGCTCGGCGCGCGCGTGCCGGTGGTGGTGACTTCGCGCGCGGACTCGGCCGGCGCGCGCATCGCCTCGGTGGCGCTGGCGGTGCTGGCGGCGGGCTGACGGGGCGCCTCGACTCTTCTCAGCCCGCCACGCGCGGCAACCAGGTGGCCAGCGCCGGGAACAGCATCAGGATGATCACCGCCAGCACCTGCAGCCCCATGAACTGCAGCATGCCGGCATAGATCTGCGTGAGCTCCCACTGTGGCACCACCCCTTTGAGGAAGTAGGCCGACAGCGCCACCGGCGGCGACAGCCAGGCCGTCTGCAGCGTGACGGCCACCAGCGTGCAGAACCACAGCAGGTCGATACCGGCGGCCTGCACGATGGGCAGCACCACGGGCACCACGATCAGCACGATGGGCACCCATTCCAGCGGCCAGCCCAGCACGAAGATCAGGCCCAGGATCAGGCCCAGCATCAGCATGGGCGGCAGCGACAGGCCCAGCAGCCACTCGGCCATGAACTCCGGGCTGCCCAGGCGGGCGAACACGGCGCCGAACAGGTTGCTGGCCACGACCAGCAACAGGATCATGCAGGAGACCTCCAGCGTCTGCAGCATGGACTTTCGGATCTGCGGCCAGCGCATGCGGCCCGATCCCACGGTCAGCAAGAAGGTGGCGGCGCAGCCCACGGCCCCGGCATCCGTGGGCGTGGCGATGCCCAACAGGATCACGCCCAGCGTGGCCATGATGACGACGATGACGGGCAGCACGCCCAGCACCAGGTCCTTGACCACCGGCCCCAGCGCGGTCGGCCGCAGCTCGGGCGGCAGCGCCGGGCCCAGCGCCGGATTGAGCCAGCAGCGCAGCAGGCACCAGACCAGGAACAGCGTGGACAGCAGCAGGCCCGGCAGCACCGCGGCGGCGAACAGGTCCGTGGCCGGCACGCCGACCACGGGGCCCATCACGATCAGCATCACGCTGGGCGGGATCAGGATGCCCAGCGTGCCGCCGGCGGTGATGGCGCCGGCGCTGAGCTTGGGGTCGTAGCCGCTCTTGATCATGGACGGCCCGGCCATCACGCCCAGCAGCGTGACCGAGGAACCGACGATGCCGGTGGCGGCCGCGAAGATCGTCGCCGTGACGATGACCGCGATGTACAGCGAGCCGCGCACGCCGGCCAGCAACTGCTGGATGCCGCGGAACAGCCGCTCCATGAGCCCGGACTGCTCGAGCAGAAAGCCCATGAACAGGAAGAAGGGGATGGAGGCCAGCACGGTGTCGCGCATGACCGAGAAGGTCTGCAGGATGGCCAGGTCGAACACCACCGGGCCGAGCGCGATGTAGCCCGTGGCCAGCGACAGCGCGCCGAGCGTGAACGAAATCGGAAAGCCGATGAAGATCGCGCCGAACAGGACCAGCAGCGCAACGATGCCGAGGACTTCGTCGCTCATACGGCGATCTCGGGCGGCGCGTCCTGGCCCGGCCAGGCCCCGCTGCGCAGCGTGTGCAGGCACTTGAGGCATTCGCTGATGCCCTGCAGCGCCAGCAGCGCGCCCGCCACCGGCAGCGCCAGCTTGAACGGCCAGGTGATGGGCTGCCAGGAGCTGCTGACGAAGGTTTCGTGGGTGACGAAGGCCTTCCAGAAGTAGCCCCAGCCCACGAACAGCAGCACGCCCACGAAGGGGAAGAACATCAGCAGGTAGCCGGCCAGGTCCACGGCTGCCTGGCGCCGCGGCGGCCAGTTCGCGTAGAAGCTGTCGGTGCGCACATGGCCCTTGCGCTGCAGCGTGTAGGCCGCGCCCAGCATGAAGAAGCTGCCGTACAGCATGAAGGTCATGTCGTAGGCCCATTGGGTGGGCGCGTTGAACCAGTAGCGCGCCACGACCTCGTAGCTCAGCGCGAGCACCAGCGGCACGATCATCCAGGCCACGAGGTGGCCCGAGACGATGGCGACGCGGTCGAGCGCGCGCGCGGCGCGCAGCAGTCCCGTCTCCGTGGCTTGCATCCGTTCCTCCGTCCGGATGCCGCGGAGCCGCCCGGCGGCCCTGCGGCACGCCGTTCACTTGTAGGGCGAATCGATGCCCAGGTTGTAGTACAGGCCGACGATCTTGTTCCAGTACGGCACGACCAGCTTGGCGAACTGCCGCTGCGACTCCAGCACCTCCTTGAAGAAGGGATTCTTGCCGGCCTCGCGGTCGTACACCAGGTTGGTGGCCTTGATGAAGGCCGGGAAGATGTCCTTGGGCGTGTCGTGCACCTGGACCTTGAACTCGCCCTGGATCTTCTGCAGCGCCTGCGCGTTGCGCTGCACGTTGTAGCTGTAGGTCTCGGTCATGCAGGCCAGCGCCGCGGTCTCGACGATGGCCTTGTGCTCGGGCGCAAGCTTGTCCCACACGCGCTTGTTGATGAGCACCTCGCCCACGTCGGTGGACTGGTGCAGGCCTTGCAGGTAGTAGTGCTTGAACACCGTGTGAAAGCCCAGTGCCAGGTCGTCCGCCGGGCCGATCCACTCGGCCGCGTCGATCACGCCGCGCTGCGCCGCCGGCACGATCTCGCCGCCCGGCATGGCCACGGCGTTGATGCCCATCTCCTTGAAGATCTCACCGACCAGGCCCGGAGGCGCGCGGTACTTGAGCTTGCGCATGTCCTCCAGCGAGGCGATGGGCGTCTTGAACCAGCCCAGCGGGTCCGGCCCCATGGGCTGCACCATGAGCGGCTCGATGTTGAGCTTGAGCACCTCGGCGTAAAAGCGCTTGTACAGCGTCATGCCGCCGCCCTGCAGCAGCCAGGCCACGTGCGAGATCTGGTCCATGCCGGTGCCGGCACCGGCCGCCGGGTTGGAGAACAGGCCGGCCGCCGTGTTCTTGCCCGACCAGTAGTGCGTCCACGAGTAGCCACCGTCCACCACGCCCTTGTCCACCGCGTCCAGCATCTCGAAGGCATTGACCACCGCGCCGTCGGGCAGCATCTCCATCTTGATCTTGCCGCCGGACATCTTGTCGCAGCGCTCGCCCATCTTCTTCATGAGGTCGAAGTAGATGCTGGAGGTGGGCACCGCCGTCTGGATCTTCATGCGCACCGTGCTCTGCGCGCGGGCCACCGCGGGTGCCGCGAGGCCGGCCGCCGCCAGGGCCGAGGCCGCGCCGCCGAGGGCGCCGCGCCGTGTCAGTTTCGCCATGGTTGTCTCCTTCTCGTCGCTCGTTGAAGAACCGCGCGCCGTCCGCTGGCGGGCGCGCTCCGCCATCCGTCAGGGCCGCCTGCGCGCGTCCTCCCGGATCATGTCCACGGCCTTCTCGGCCATCATCACCGCCGGCGCATGGGTGTTGCCCGAGACCAGCGTGGGCATGGCCGAGCAGTCCACCACACGCAGCGCCTCGGTGCCGCGCACGCGCAGCCGCGGGTCCAGCACCGCGCCTGCGTCCACGCCCATGCGGCAGGTGCCGCTGGGGTGGAAGATGGTCGCGCCGTGGTCGCGGCAGAAGGCCAGCAGCGCCGCCTCGTCCGCGGCGTCCGGCCCGGGCTTGACCTCGCGCCGCACGTAAGGCCGCATCGAGGGCGCGGCCGCGATCGCGCGGGCCGCCTGCATGCCGGCCACGGCCGTGCGCCGGTCCAGCGCGGTGGCGAGGTAGTTGGGCTGCATCGAGGGCGGCTCGAACGGGTCGGCCGAACGGATGCGCACGCGCCCGCGCGACTCGGGCCGCAGCTGGCACACCGACAACGTGAATCCCGAGAACGGATGCACCTTGCCGCCGGCCATGTCGGCCGACAGCGTGGCCACGTGGAACTGGATGTCGGGCGTGGTCGCCACGGGCAGGCCGTCGGGTCCGCGCAGCGCGCGCATGAAGCAGCCGCCCTGGTTGATGCCCACGGCCAGCGGCCCGCTGCGCGCCAGCAGCCACTGCAGGCCGAGCCGGGCCTGGCCCCACACACTGCGCAACTGGTCGTTGGTGGTGATGGGCTTCGTGCACTCGTAGATCAGGCGGATCTGCAGGTGGTCCTGCAGGTTCTCGCCCACGCCGGGCGCGTCGTGCACGAGCGGGATGCCGTGCTCGGCCAGCAGCGCGGCCGGGCCGATGCCCGAGAGCTGCAGCAGCTGGGGCGACTGCAGCGCACCGGCGGCCAGCAGCACCTCGCCACGGCACTTCGCCGCGCGCAGCACGCCGTTCTGCCGCCAGCGCACGCCCACGGCGCGCTTGCCTTCCATCAACACGCCGGCCGCGAAAGCGCCGGTCTCCACGCGCAGGTTGGGCCGCCCGCGCGCGGGCTTGAGGTAGGCCTTGGCCGCGCTGACGCGCAGGCCGCGGTGCGTGGTCAGCTGGTAGTAGCCCGCGCCCTCCTGGCGCGCGCCGTTGAAATCGTCGGTGCGGGGCACGCCGATCTCGCCGGCCCCGGCGATGAAAGCCTCGATGAGCGGGTGCCGCGCGCCGATGTCCGACACGCGCAGCGGCCCGGCATCGCCGTGCAGCGGGATCGCGCCACGCTGGTTGCACTCGGACTTCACGAAGTAGGGCAGCACCTCCTCGTAGCTCCAGCCGGTGTTGCCCAGCGCGGCCCAGTGGTCGTAATCCTCCTGCTGGCCGCGGATGTAGATCAGCCCGTTGATGGAGCTGCTGCCCCCCAGCGTCTTGCCGCGTGGCCAGTAGATGCGCCGGCCATTCATGTTCGGGTCCGGGTCGGTGTGGTAGCACCAGTTCACCGCGGGACTCCACATGGTCTTGCCGTAGCCGATCGGCAGGTGGATCCAGGGCGAGCGGTCGGGCGGGCCGGCCTCCAGCAGCAGCACACGCGTGCCCGGGTCCTCGGACAGCCGCGCCGCCAGCACGCAGCCAGCGGAGCCGGCACCCACGACAATGTGATCGAACACCTCGGACATTGGATTTCCGGAACGTCTTCTTCCGAAATGGACTGGCGGCGATTATTCTTGGAATGAAACGTTCCGTTTCTTCATGATTACCCTGAGCAAGCCCGTGCCAGCGCCCATCCCCTCGTCCGCGCCCGATTCCTCCGCAGCCCGCAGCCTGCGCCTGTTGGCAACGGTGGCCAAGGCCGGCCATGCGCTCACGCTGGCCGAGCTGGCCGAGCGGCTGGAGTTGCCCAAGCCCACGGTGCACCGGCTGTGCGGCCAGCTGCAGGACAGCGGCTTTCTGGCGCGCGACGTGGACGAGCGCAGCTTCGTGGTCGGTCCGGCGCTGGGCCAGCTGGCCTTCGACACGCTGAACCACGGCGCCGCGCGCGGACTGCGCCACGAGGTGCTGGCACGGCTCGTCGAAGAGGTCGGCGAAACCTGCAACTTCACCACGCTGGACGGCGTGCGCGTGCTCTACCTGGACCGCGTGGAGGCGCACTGGCCGCTGCGGCTCACGCTGGAGGTCGGCTCGCACGTGCCGCTGCACGCCACGGCCAGCGGCAAGCTGTTCCTGGCCCTGATGCCGGCGGCCGAGCGCGATGCGCTGATCGGCCAGCTGGTGCTGGAGCGGCTCACGCCCGAGACGCTGACCGACGCGCAGGCGCTGCGCGCCGAGTGCGCGCAGATCGCGGCGCAAGGCCATGCCGACGACCGCGGCGAGTTCATTGCCGGGCTGATCGCCGTGGCCGTGCCGGTGCTGGATGGCCAGGGGCGGCCGAGGGCCGCGATCGCGGTGCATGCGCCCACGGCGCGCATGTCGCTGGCGCAGGCGCGCGAGAAGCTGCCGTTCCTGCATGCGGCGGCGGCGCGGATGCGCAGCTTGCTGTAACCCAGGCGACGGGGCGGCGCTTTCGTCGCAATGGACGACGCACCGCCCTGCCCCCGGGCACTAAGCTCCGGCGCATGTCGACCTACCTCGCCCTCGTTTGCAACCGGCTCTCCGACGACCTGTCGGGCCTGCAGTTGCGCGCCATGGCACGCCGTGCGCTGGCGCCGTCCGAGGTGCGGGTGCGCATCCACGGCGCAGGCCTGAACTTCCCCGACCTGCTCATGGCCCGTGGCGGCTACCAGTTCAAGCCGGAGCTGCCCTTCGTGCCGGGCATGGAGGGCAGCGGCACGGTCCTCGAATGCGGTGCGCAGGTGTCGGTCTGGCGGCCTGGCGACGAGGTCTGCTTCAACGAGAAGACGGGCGCCCTGGCGCAGGAGATCGTGCTGCCCGCCACGGCGCTGCGGCGACGACCGGAACAGCTGAACCTGGACGAGGCCGCCTGCCACCACGTGGCCGGCCTGACGGCCGTGGTCGCGCTGGAGGTGATCGGCAAGCTGCGGCCGTCCGAACGCCTGCTGGTGCACGGGGCGAGGGGCGGTGTGGGCCATGCCTGCGCGCGGCTCGGCCAGCATCTCGGGGCCGAGGTGATCGCCACCGCGACGGATCCGCAGCAGATCGCGGCACTGGCGGCGCTGGGCATCCGCACGCTCAGTGCCAGGCCCGGCTTTCGGGACGCGGTCCTGCAGCACACCGACGGGCGCGGCGTCGACGTGGTCGTCGATCCGGTCGGCGGCGACGTGTTCGACGAATCCCTGCGGGCCGTGGCCTGGGGCGGCCGGCTGCTGGTGCTGGGATTCGCCAGCGGCCGCATCGCGACGCTGGCCACCAACCGGGCGCTGATCAAGGGCCTGGCCGTCTTCGGCGTGCGCGCCGGCGAATACCTGCGCCGCCATCCGCAGCAGCGCGCCGAAGTGTTCGCGCGCGTGGAAGCCCTGGCCAACCAGGGCGTGCTGCGGCCGCTGATCGGCCGCACCTACGCGCTGGGCGAAGCGGTGCAGGCGCTGCAGGCGTTGGAAGGCCGCGGGGTGGCCGGGAAGATTCTGGTGCGCACGGCCGACGCCTCGGCGGCGCCAGCGGCGGGCGGCCGGCTCTGACCGCGTGGCACTCCGTGCGTCGGCACACCGGGCCGGTTGCGCCGCCCCGGCGTGGTCGACGGCCCCACCGCGGGGATATCCTTGGCCGCATGACAGGGTTGCAGAAGCGGCGCTGCAGCGGTGGCGCTGCCCCCTCCAGGATGGTGGCCTCGGACCGTCCCCTCGGCAATGGCGTCGCGCCATCGCGGCGCACCATCCGGTGAGCGCCGCCCGATGACGGATCTCTCCGGCCAGATCGCTTCGGTCTCCCGGGCTCTGGCGGTGCTCAAGGCCTTCTCGGGCGACGAAAGCTTCGTCGCACTGGCCGAGCTGGCACGCCGCACGGGCATGCACAAACCCACGGTGCTGCGGCTCGCGCGCACCCTCGCTGCGGAGGGCTTCCTCGTGTACCGCAACGATGGTGCCTGGCGGCTCGGCCCCAGCGCCGGCTCGCTCGGCGCGCGTTACCAGGCCCAGTTCGACGTCGACGCCATCATTGAACCGGAGCTCATGGCCCTGTCAGCCGCAACGGGCGAGAGCGCCTCCTTCTACGTCTACGAGGCCGACATCCGCAGCTGCCTGCTGCGCTTCGAAGGGCCCCGCGGCATCCGCCGCCACGTACGCTCCGGCGAAGTGCTGCCGTTGGACAGGGGCTCGGCTGGCCACGTGATCCTGGCTGCGCTCGGCAGAGCAGGCCCAGCCTACGACGAGATCCGGCGCAAAGGCTTCAGCGTGACGCGCGGTGAACGCAGTGCCGGCGCCGCCAGCATCTCGGCGGCCGTGCACGGTGCCAACCGCGCGGTGCTGGGCTCGCTCTGCGTGTCCGGGCCCGTCGAACGGCTCACCAAGGCGCAGCTGCGTGCCCACGCACCGGCCCTGCTGCAGGCCGCGGCGCAGATCTCCTGGAAGCTGGGCGGCGTGTCCGTGGCAGCGTTGCGTTCGCGCTGGCATCCGGAATGAGGAGGGTACGCGCGTTACGCCTGCCGTAACGGTGTTGGCGCGCACGGCACGGCTTCCTACCATCGCCGCCACGGCCCCATGTTGCGGGCCCGGATCCCGGAGACATCCATGCCCACCAAGCGCGCCCTGCTCTGCGCCGCCCTTTGCGCCGGCCTCGCCACCTCTCTCACTCTGGCCCAGCCGGCCTCCTATCCCAACAAGACCATCCGCGTCATCGTGCCGTTCGCCGCGGGCGGTCCGGCCGACGTCGTCGCCCGCGAGATGGCGCAGGCGCTGGGCCAGGAGCTCGGCCAGGGCGTGGTGGTCGAGAACATGGGTGGCGGGGCCGGCGTGCCGGCCACCAACACGGTGGCGCGGTCGCCGGCCGACGGCCACACGCTGCTGTTCGCGGCATCGGGCAACGTCGTCATCCAGCCGCTGCTGAGCAGCAAGCGCGTGGACATCCTGACCCAGCTGTCGCCCGTGGCGATGGTGACCACCAGCCCGCATGTGCTGGTCGTGTCGAGCAAGCTGCCGGTGAAGACGGTCAAGGAGTTCACCGACTACGCCAAGGCGAACCCTGGCAGCGTGAACTTCGCATCGGCCGGCGTGGGCGGCCTGGCCCATCTCGCCTCCGAACTGTTCATGCGGGCCGCCGGCATCGAGGCCCGCCACATCGCCTACAAGGGCTCGTCGCAGGCCATGACGGACCTGGCGTCGGGCCAGGTCCAGGCCATGTTCAGCAGCCTGCCTTCGATGAAGGGCATGGTCGACAAGGGCCTGCTGCGCGTGATCGGGGTCAGCGCCGCCTCGCCCTCGCCAGCGTACAAGGACATCCCGCTGATCAAGCAGGCCGGCGTGCCCGGCTTCGAGTACCAGACCTGGTACGGCATCTACGGCCCGGCCGGCCTGCCGACGGCTGTGACCACCCGGTTGGGCAGTGCGCTGGCCAAGCTGGCGGCGAACAAGGATTTCGAGAATCGCTTGCGCGAGCAGGGCGTGGACCTGCACCTGAGTTCGCCGCAGGAACTGGCGGACCGCACGCGCAAGGAAAGCGCCGAATGGGACAAGGTGATCCGTGCGGCCAACATCCAGCTGAACTGACGGCAGCCCATGATCATCGACTGCCACGGCCACTACACGACCGCGCCCAAGGCCCTGGGTGACTACCGTCAGCGCCAGAAAGCCCGCCTGGCCGAGCCCGGCGCACCGGCGCTGGCGCCGGACGTGCGCATCAGCGACGACGAGATCCGCGACAGCCTGGAGCCCAACCAGCTGGCGACGCAGCGCGGGCGCGGCGTGGACATGACCGTGCTCTCGCCCATGGCCAGCGCCATGGCGCACCACGTGGGCAACGAAGAGACGAGCCGGCACTGGACCCAGGCCTGCAACGACCTGGTGCACCGCGTGACGCAGCTCTACCCGCGCGCCTTCGCGGGTGTCTGCCAGCTGCCGCAGTCGCCGCGCACGGGACTCTCGGCCAGCGTCGCGGAACTGGAACGCTGCGTCACCGAGCTGGGCTTCGTCGGCTGCAACATCAACCCCGACCCCACCGACGGCATGTGGACCGACCCGCCGATGACCGACCGGCACTGGTACCCGCTGTACGAGAAGATGGTGGAACTCGACGTGCCCGGCATGGTGCACGTGAGCTGCTCGTGCAACCCGAACTTCCACCACACCGGCGCCCACTACCTGAACGCCGATACGGCCGTGTTCATGCAGCTCGTGCTATCGGACGTGTTCAAGGACTTCCCGGGACTGCGCCTGGTGATCCCGCACGGCGGTGGTGCCGTGCCTTACCACTGGGGCCGCTACCGGGGGCTGGCGCAGCAACTGGGCCGCCCGCCCATGGAGGAGCTGCTGCGCAACGTGTTCTTCGACACCTGCGTCTACCACCAACCCGGCGTCGATCTGCTGCTGGAGGTGGTTCCGGTGGAAAACGTGCTGTTCGCCTCGGAGATCCACGGTGCCGTCAAAGGGGTGGACCCCCGGACCGGGTTCCACTACGACGACACCCGCCGCTACGTGGACGCCGTGCAGGGCCTGGGGCCGCGCGATCTGCACAGCGTGTTCGAAGGCAATGCGCGGCGCGTCTATCCGCGGCTGGACGCGTTGCTGAGGTCTCAGGGGCGCTGAGGAACATCAGAGCGCCGTGAAGCGCATCGCCCACTGGGCCATGCCTGCGCGCGACTCGGCCAGCATCTGGGGGCCGAGGTGATCGCTACCGCGACGGATCCGCAGCAGATCGCGGCGCTGGCGGCGCTGGGCATCCGCACGCTCGGTGCCAGGCCGGAGGGCGGATGGAAGGGCGGCGCGACACACGCCAGCAGCCACGCGTCGGCGGTCGCTACCAGCGGTGTGGCTCAGATGCCCGCGTACCACTCGTAGCCCCGGTCCTCCCAGAATCCGCCCTTGCCACCCCACAGGCCGCTGTACGCATCGACGACCTCGATGCGCATCAGGTACTTCGCCTGCTTGTAGCCGAGCTGCCGCTCCACCCGCAGCCGCAGCGGCGCCCCGTGGGCCACCGGCAGGTCCTTGCCGTTCATGCCGTAGGCCAGGATGGTCTGCGGGTGGTAGGCGTCGACGAGGTCGATGCTCTCGTAGTAACGGCCGCTGCCGTCCAGCGTGCGCTCCAGCTCGTCCGCGCAGTGGAAGACGACATAGCGCGCGCCCGGCCTCACGCCTGCAGCGTCGAGCACGAGGCCGAGCGGCACGCCCTGCCATTGGCCGATGGCGCTCCAGCCCTCGACACAGTCGTGTCGGGTGATCTGCGTGCGGGACGCGAAACGCCGCAGATCGGCCAGGGACAGGCGCTGCGGGCGCTGCACCAGGCCGTCCACCTGCAAGCGCCAGTCCGCGAAGCCATGCTCCAGCAGACGCGCGTAGGCGTCGGAGTCCGGCATCTGCGTGCCGTTGGCACGGAACACCGGCGAGAGGTCGGCTTCGCTGAATTCCTGCGCCAGGGCCTGCCGGCCGAACAGCAGGCGCTGGCCACGCAAGGTCAGCTTCTCCGTCTGCCGCAGCACACCGTCCACCTGCGCGTTCTGGGCGAGGCCATCGCAGCCCGCGAGTGCCATGGTGCCCACACCGGCGGTCAGACCCATCAGCAGGCGGCGGCGAGAGAATTGGGTTGGCTTCATCATGGCTTGTCTCCATCGACCGTGATCGCGTAGCGGCCGCTGAGCATGGACCGCAGGTTGTTCCAGAACCCCGAGGCGACAACCATCGCCACGTGCACGGCGACGAACAGCACGAGCAGCGAGGCGCTGATGAAATGCAGGCTGCGCGCGGAGGCCCGGCCGCCGAACAGGTCGGCCAGGAACGGGAAGGCTGCGTCGAGGCCGGGCGACATCGTGAGTCCGGTGAGCACCATCATGGGCAGCAGCCCGAAGACCACCCCGAGGTAGCTGAGCTTTTGCAGCGCGTTGTAGCGCCGCGCGGCCTCGCCCCGGGCAAAGCGCAGGCGCGCGTGGTCGCGGATCTCCTGCCACAGGTGGCCCGGCGCCAGTTGGTCGCGGCTGGGCAGCAGATCGCGCCGAAAGTGCCGCTGCCAGAACCCGTGCAGCAGATAGACCAGCCCGTTGACCACCAGCAGCCAGGCGAAGAAGAAGTGCCAGCGCCGGCCAGCCCCCAGGTCGTGGTAGGACGGCACCGTGAGCCAGGCCGGGAAGGCCCGCGCGGTCGCCGCGCCGTTCTCGTCGGAGACGCCGAGCACGCCCGTGGTCTCGATGCGCAGCGGGCCGATCTCGAGGAAGCCCCGCGCGGCACCGCCCTGCGGCTCGGCACCGATGGCGATCCACGCGGCGTCCGCATCGGCACCGGACCGGCCCCAGTACAGCCGCGGGTGCGCGTTGAAGATCTGCAGGCCGCTCATCAGCAGCAGAGACAGGCACACCATGTTGAGCCAGTGGGTGATGCGCACGGTCAGCGCATGCCGCCGGATGAGCTGGCGCCGCGCCGGCCGCGTGTGCGCCGCGGTGGTGGATTGGGGTGGAAGATGCATGGCACTCGCCCGGATGGCGTGGTCCTACGGACGCCCCGCGCAGCGCGTCCGGATCATCCGGAGCTGCACCGCGGCGCAGGGGTCGATCGCGCCATGCCGCACGAAGCCGTACAGGCCGGCGGCGACCGGCACCAGGCTGATGGCGGCGTGCATGGCGTCCAGGAGTGAAAGAGGTGACGTCATGACAGTCCATGCATCGGGTGGGTTGGAAATTGCGCTGCAGCGCACCTTGGCCGGCCCATGCGCTCACATCGGCGGCACGACGCCGTTCTTGCCCACGATCACCTGGCCGGAACGGATGGCACCGTTCGCGGCCTTCTCGGCAGACACGAAGACCACGGCGCCGGGCTTGAGATCTTCGGCCGTGGCCGGCGCCAGCGTGACGACCGGCGTGTCCTGCTGGATGGAGATCTTCTTGTCCCGGCCGTGGTAGCTGACGGTCACCACGCTGCCCTGCACAGACTTGACCGCATCGGCCACGGTGGCATTGGTCATGGAGCTGTTGGGTTGCAGGTCCCAGCCGAAGCTGCCTTCGCCGACGCCCTTCATCTGCGGCGGGAAGATCAGCACTTCGAGCGCGCCATCACCCCCCTCCGACCTGGGCAGCGAGGCGATGCCGACGTAATCGCCCGGTTTGATGTCGTTCACGCTGGCCTTGGCGACTGCAGCGACCGACCAGCCGGGCTGGAGCGCGATGCTGACGGTGTTGCCCTCGCGCGCCTTGACCTGCAGTTGCTCGCCGGCCAGCGCCACGACGGTGCCGCGCACGCGGAGCTTCTGCGCGGCCGGCTCGGCGGCGACGGCGCTGCCGAGGCTGGCGAAGGTGCCGACGGCGAGCAGCGCGGCGGCGAGCCCGCGGTGGAGGGACTTGGTGTGGCGTGCGATGTGCATGGGTGTTCTCCTGTGCGACCGGGGTCGCGGATGGGTAGGGCGCGGTGCTGCTCGGCCATGGCGTCGAGGGCACCGCGATGCGGCGATGCGGGTCTGCATCACCGTGCTCGCACTGTAGGGAACGCCCTTTAGCGGACGCTGAGGGGTTTCTTAGCCCGGCGTGAGCCGAAGGTCAGCCGGCAGACTCGAGCCGCGCGACGAGACCGCTGCGGTCGTCCCGGTTGTGCAGGCTCAGCGTCAGGCCGCAGCGTTGCGCGGCGGCCTGTGCGATGGCCAGGCCCAGGCCGCTGCCGCCCGGGGCGCTGCCGGGCACACGGTAGAAGCGGTCGAACACCCGGCCCAGCAGTTCGGGGGCGATGCCGGGGCCGGTGTCGACCACCTCCACCACGGTGCGTCCCGGTGTGTGCACCAGACGCACGTCCACCACGCCCCCTTCGGGCGTGTAGCGCAGCGCGTTCTCGATGAGGTTGTCCAGCGCGCTGCGCAGGTCGCCGGCGCTGCAGCCCAGCCGCAAGGGCCCCATGCCCTCGGCCGCCACCAAGCCCAGGTCGATGCGGCGCTGGTCGGCCAGCGCGATCAGCGTGCGGATGCTCTCGCGCACATGCGCCTGCACGTCCACGCTGGCGCCGCTGTCCGCCGGGGCCGCCTCCTGGCGCGACATCTTGAGCAGCTGGTCCACGAGCCGCTTGGCGCGGCCGACGCCGGCCTCCAGCTGCTCGAAGCGCTGCGCCGCCGGTCCGGCCGCCAGGTCTTCGCGCAGGTTCTCCAGTTGCAGACCGACGGCGGCGATCGGCGTGCGCAATTCGTGCGCCGCGTCCTGCACGAACAGGCGCTGCGCGGCGAAGCTGTCGCGCAGCCGCGCCAGCAGGTGGTTGAAGGACGCGACCAGCGGGCGGATCTCGTCCGGCACGCGCTCCAGCGGAAGCTCGGCGATGCTCTGCGCGTCCTGCTGTGCTGCCTGCTGGCCGATGGCGCGCAGCCGGCCGGAGATGGCACGCACGACGCCCCACAGCACCAGCATCGACAGCGGCAACAGCAACAGCACGGGCAAGGCGGCTTCGCCAGCGCGGCCGAAGGCCAGGCCGGCGCGGAAGCTGGCACTTTGCAGCACCTGGACCATCTGGCCATCGCGCGTCGCAGCCGCATAGACCCGCCAGCGCTGTCCACTGTCCTCGAGGTCCTGCAGTCCCGGGTGCGGCATGCGCCGTGCCACCACCCCGTTCCATGAGGCCATCAGGGGCTGGCCATCGGCGGCGAAGAACTGCAGGACATACAGGCCGCGCCCGTGCACGTCTTCGGCGCTGAGTTCCGGCGCCTGGCCGGGATGGCCCTGCCGGGCCATCGCATCGCCGAGTTGCACCATCTGGTCGTCCAGGAAGCCGGCCGCCATGTGCGTGACCATGCGGTACGACAGCCCGGCGGAGGCCAGCGCCACCGCCAGGAAGGTGGGCACGAGCCAGGCCATGAGCGTGCCGCGGATCGAGCGCATGCGGCCGCTCCCCACCAGCGGGCTCATGGCGATGGCGCCACCACGCGCCAGCCCAGGCCGCGCACGTTGCGGATGGTATCCGGGCCGAGCTTGCGGCGCATGCCGTGGATCAGCACGTCCACGGCATTGCTGGTGACCTCCTCGCCCCAGCCGTAGATGCGGTTCTCCAACTGCTCGCGCGACAGGATGGCGCCGGACCGCTCCATCAGCGCATGCAGCAGCGCGAACTCTCGCGCAGACAACTGCGCGCGCACGCCGCGTACCAGCACCTCGCGCGTGCCGAGGTCCAGCTGCAGCGCGCCTTCCTCGCCGATCAGCGAATGCGCTGCGCCGTCGCGGCGCCGGATCACGGCACGCATGCGTGCCAGCAACTCACGCAGCTCGTAGGGTTTGACCAGGTAGTCGTCCGCGCCAAGGTCGAGGCCGTCGACACGGTCGTCCAGCCCATCGCGCGCGGTCAGCACCACCACCGGCGTGGTTTCGCCCGCGGCACGGGCACGGCGCAGCACTTCCACGCCATCGCGCCGGGGCAGTCCCAGGTCCAGCAGCACGCAGGCATAGCCGCCATCGGCCAGGGCGCTCTGGGCGAGCACACCGTCCTTGACCCAGTCCACCGACCAGCCCTGGCGCGTCAGCGCCTCGCGCAGGCTGTGCCCGATCATCTCGTCGTCCTCGACCAGCAATACACGCATGGGCTGCAGCTTAGCGGGCCTGCGTTAGGCGGGCATTAGCCTGGCAGGCAGCGGTCCCGCTCCGCAGCCATCGGTAAAGCGCGTCGCACGGCCAGCATGTCAACGCATGCCGCCCGACCCCAGAATCACCTCGCCCGTCACCCAGCCCGCATCGTCCGACGCGAGGAACGCCACGATCGGAGCGATGTCCTGGACCTGGCCGATGCGGCCCAGCGGCGTGCGTTCCTCGTTCCACGCCTGAAAGGCCGAACCGACCACGCCGGCCGCGTGCGTGCCTTCGGTCTCGACCAGGCCGGGGCACACCGCGTTGACGCGGATGCCGCGGGGACCCAGCTCGCGCGCCAGCACGCCCGTGATGGCATCGATCGCGCCTTTCGTTCCGGTGTAGATGGCGCTCTCGGCGGGCAGGACGCTGGTGACGTTCGAACCGATGTTGATGATGCTGCCACCCTGCGCCAGATGCGGTACAGCGGCCCCGCAGACCAGCAGCGGGCCGAGCACATTGGTGTCGAACTGCTGGCGGTACAGCGCTTCGGTGGTCTCCTCGATCCGGGCGAACTGGTAGATCCCCGCGTTGTTCACGACGATGTCCAGGCGCCCGAAATGGTCGATGGCCGCCTGGACCAGTGACGCGACCTGCGCCCGGTCGGTGACGTCGGCCGCCACCGCCACGGCGCTGCCGCCAGCGGCTTCGATGTCGGCGACCACCGCGTCCGCATCGCTCTTGTTCCGGGCGTAGTTGACGACCACCTTCGCGCCTTCTGCCGCGAGTCTGCGGGCGATGCCCGCCCCGATGCCTTTGGACGCGCCTGTGACGAGCGCGACCTTGTCCTTCAATCCGTTCATGGATGCGTTCCTCTGGAGGCCGGTCCGGCATGGACCAGCGAGAACGCGAATCATGGTGCCTACACCGGCGTTTGGACACTGCCATTCCTGCACCGTGTCCGTACGTTTTTGAACACGGCCGGGGCGCAGGTTCAGCCCTGCAGATGGGCAATGTGCTCGTTCGCCGTCGCGATGAAGGCGCGCAGGCGGTTCAGCCGTCGCAGATCGCGGTGGTAACCCATCCAGATGTCCCTGGTCGGCGGCTCGACCGGCAACTGGAGCCGGCGCAGACCGCCCACCTGGTTGCCCACCACCTGCGGCAGCACGGCGATGCCGATGCCCTGGGCGCACATGCGCGCCTGTACGTTGCGGTTGTTGGATGCCAGCAGCGGCCTGGCGTTGGGGAAGCTGTCCTTCAGCCAGGCGATGTCGGGGAACTGGCCGGTCGAGGTGTCGTGCGTGATGAGCCGGTGCCCGGCGCCATCGCCGAACACCGGGTCGGGCGAGTCCACCGCGATGTAGACCCCGTACGGCAGGCGGACGAGCCTGCGCTGCACCACGTCCTGCGCGTTGAAGGGCACGATGCGGAACGCGATGTCGGCCTCGCGCTGGGCCAGGTTGAACAGGCGTGTTCCCGTCAGCACCTCCACGTCGACGTGCGGATAGGACCTGGCGTAGTCCGCGACGATCGGCGGCAACACATAGGCGCCGAACCAGTCTGCCGACGAGATCCGCAGGCTGCCTTGCAGCTTCTCTTCCCGGCCCGCCAGGCGCCGCTCCATCGCCAGCGCGCCTTCCTCCATCTGCTCGGCCAACGCGACGATGCCCGCGCCCTCGTCGGTGGGCACGAAACCATCGGCCGTGCGCTGGAACAGCGTGTGGCCCACGGCCTGCTCCAGTGCCCGCAGGCGGCGCCCGATGGTCGGATGGCTCAGCTGCAAGGCGCGCGCCGCACCGCCCAGGGTGCCCGCCCGCACGACGGCCAGGAAGATGCGGACATCGCTCCACTCCATGCCACGGCCCCTTTCAGAAATGAACGGCGAGCGTACAGCATTGTCAGTTGTCGAACAGATTCAGACCGCTAGATTCGTTGCATGGCGGTGCCGCACCAGGCCCCGCAATGCATCGAAAGGAAGACATGGACAAGACATGGTTGATCACGGGCTGCTCGGCCGGCCTGGGCCGCGCACTCGCCGAATCCGTGGCCGCGCGCGGTGACCGACTGGTCGCCACCGCACGGTCTGCCGCGGCCCTGGAAGACCTGCGCGACCGCTACCCCGACACCGTGCAGGCGGTCGCGCTCGACGTCACCCGACCTGGCGACGCCGCGCGGGCGGTGGCTTTGGCAGAGCGCAGCTTCGGCGGGCTGGACGTTCTCGTCAACAACGCAGGCATCGGCTTCATCGGGGCCATCGAGGAAGGCGAGCCCCACGAATACCGGCCGGTCTTCGAGACCAATGTGTTCGGCCTGATCGAAACCACCCGCGCCGCGTTGCCGGCCCTGCGCCGACGCAAGGGAGCGCGCATCGTCAACCTGTCGTCCGGCGCGGGCATTGCGGGTTCGGCCGGCTCCGGCTTCTACAACGCGACCAAGTTCGCGGTGGAAGGGCTGTCCGAAGCGCTGGCCGAGGAACTCGCGCCCCTGGGCGTGCGGGTGGTCATCGTCGAGCCCGGGCCTTTCCGCACCGACTTCCTGGGGCGCTCGATCGCCTCGGCGGCCCGCCAGATCGACGCCTACGCCCAGACGGCGCATGCCCGCCACCACTACCGCGCACGCAACGATGGCCGGCAGGCCGGTGATCCGGCCAAGGCCGTCGCCGTCGTGCTGCGGGCCGTCGATGCAGAGGACCCGCCCTTGCACCTGCCGCTCGGGCCGGCGGCACACCGGACCGCCGAACGCAAGCTGGACGCCTTCCGCGCCGACATCGCGGCGTGGCGAGACGTCTCCATCGCGACCGACTTCGCGCACGACGAAGGGGGGCAAGCGTCATGAAGGCGGCCATGGTGCTCGCGGCGCCCGAACAAGGCAGCGTCGATCCCCGCCGCTGGCTGGCCCTGTGCGTGCTGCTGGCCGGCACGCTGCTGCCGCCGCTGGACTTCTTCGTCGTCAATGTGGCGCTGCCCGCCATCCAGGCGGACCTGCAGGCGACGCCTGCGCTGGCCCAGCTGGTCGTGTCCGTGTACGCGGCGGCCTATGCCGTCACGCTGATCCTCGGCGGGCGCCTGGGCGACCTCTATGGGCGCAAGCGGATGTTCCTCGTCGGGATGCTGGGATTCGGCCTCGCATCGGCCCTGTGCGGCTGCGCGCCCTCGCCGGGCGTGCTGGTCGCGGGCCGGCTGCTGCAAGGCATCAGCGCCGCGGTCATGGCACCGCAGTCGCTGGCGTCCATCCATGCCCTCTTCCCGGACCGGGAAAAGTCACGTGCACTGGGCATCTATGGCGCCACCTTCGGCGCAGCCTCCGTGGCCGGCCAGTTGCTGGGCGGCCTGCTGGTCTCGGCCGATCTGTTCGGGCTGGGGTGGCGCATGGTCTTCCTGATCAACCTGCCGGTCATCGCGCTGGCCGTGCCGGCGGCGATCTCCTGGGTGCGCGACAGCCGCTCCGAGCAGGCAGCGCGCCTGGACATCGTGGGCGCGCTGCTGCTGGCCGCAGGCCTGCTGGCGCTGGTCGTGCCATTGATCGAAGGGCGCGAGCGCGGCTGGCCGGCGTGGTGCATCGGCCTGCTGGCCCTGGGCCCGCCGCTGCTGCTCGCGTTCTGGTGCTGCGAACAGCGGCTGGAGCGCAGGCAGGGCACGCCGCTGGTCCCGCCGTCCGCGCTGGCGTCACCAGGGCTGCGGCGCAGCCTCGCCGCGACGTTCTTCTTCTACACCCTGGCGCCGTTCTTCCTGGTGTTCGCGGTCTACCAGCAGGCCGGACTGGGCCATGGCCCCCTGGCCGCGGGCCTGGCCGTGCTGCCGCTCGGCATCGGCTTCCTGCTCGGTCCGCTCTGCAGCGCACCCCTGGCACAGCGGCTCAAGGCCGACACGGCGGCCTTCGGCATGGGCCTGGAGGCGGTCGGCGCGCTGGCTGCGGCCGGCCTGGCCTGGGCCGATGCACCCACGTGGCTGGTAGCGCCGCTGTTCCTCATCGGGCTGGGCCAGGGCATCGCGCTGCCCGCGCTGGTGCGGCTCAACGTGGACCAGGTGGACGCACGCTGGGCTGGCCTGGCAGCGGGCCTCGTGAATGCCACGCTGCAGATCAGCGCGGCCGTGTCGACGGCCACCATCGGCGGACTGTTCTTCGCGCTGTCGTCGCGAGGCACCGGGCCGGACGCCGTGAAAGCCGCCTTCCCGGTCGCATCGCTGGCCATCGCTGCGGGCCTGGCGCTGGCAGCGTCGTTGAGCCGAAAGCCCCGGATCGCGCGCTAGGAGCGTGGGCGGCCGCCCACCTCATGGACGAAGTGGCCACCGCTCAGCGTGTTGACCGTCTCCCCCGGGATGTCCATGAGCATGCGGCTGCGCTCGGGCGTCATGGTGACGGTGATGTACTCCACGGGGCGCGCATCGGGATCGTGGATGACGCGCACGATCTTGAGCAGGGCCGCGCCCACGTCCGTCTGCATCAGCCTGGCCTGCAGCGGGTCGCTGAGTTCGGCCGTGACCTCCTGGATCACGCGGCCGAACTTCACGCCCTGGGCCAGCAGGATCTCGTAGAGCGCATGCTTGCGCAGCGACGCCGCGGTGACCTGCTTGCCCAGGCGGGCCGGCACCCACGCGTCGGACAGCATGACGGGCGTTCCGTCCACGCTGCGCAGACGCAGCGCGTGCACCGCCTTCTCGCCGGGCGCGAGCTGCAGCAGCGCGGCAACGTCGGGTGGGGCCTCGGTCTGCTCGACCCGCAGCACCTGCACCTGCGTCTCCGCCGCCGTCTTGCGCAGGCTGTCGATCAGCGACAGGCTGGGCCGCGGCCGCGCCAAGGGCAGCTTGTCCTGCCGGACGAAGGTGCCCCGGCCATGGCGCCGCTCGACGAAGCCTTGCGCCGCCAGATCGGCCAGCGCGCGCCGCACGGTGATGCGCGACACACCGAAGCGCTCGCACAAGGACTCCTCCTTGGGCAACAGGCCGGAGCCCGCATACACGCCGCGCAGGATCTCGTCGCGCAGCACCACGAAGAGCTGCCGGTGCAGCGAGGTGCCAGGGGCACGGGGCATGGGGCTGGAAGCGACATCGGCCAGGGCGTTCGCGGACTTCATCGACGGGCAGGACAGAGGTGCGGAGGCGGCCGAGCATAGCCGCTCGGTCTGTGTTTGTGTCGTCATACCGCCAGGACATGCATCGCACCGTTGACAACACCTGAGGTTGTCATATGATTATGATGACAATCCCTCGGCATGCGTGTGCGTAGCGCGCCGGGGACATCACAAGGAGACACCGATGCCGCACCCACTCGCCCTCGACGCCCGGCGCACAACCGGCGTGGCGCCGCACAGCGCCGCGCACGCAGGAGCCCTGTCCCGACGCAGTGTCCTCGGCTGCGCCGCGGCACTGGCCTGCGGCGCAGCCGCAGCCGCCCCATCCGCGTGGTCGCCGACGCGGCCGCTGGAAATGCTGGTGAGCTTTCCGGCCGGGGGCACCGCAGACACCCTGGCACGCCTGCTGGGCGACCGCCTGGGCAAGGCACACGGCTGGCAGAACGTCGTCGTGAACCGGCCGGGCGGTGGTGGCCTCGTCCTGCAGAACGCGCTGAAGTCCTCCAAGACCGACGGCCACACGGTCGGCTTCGGCGCGAGCTACGAGCTGACCTACCCGGTCGGCGAGCGGCTGCAGACCGACCGCCTGCAGGCGTTCGACGCCCTGTGCAGCATCGCTGCCCTGCCCGTGTGCATCATGGCGCGCCCCGATGCCAGGCTCGACACCGTGGACGACTGGCGGCGCAAGGCTGCCGCCGGGCAAGCTCTGACCTTCGGCGTGTCACCGCCGTTCGAATGGGTGGGTGAGCGGCTGGCGCGGCTGCTGAAGATGGAGATCATCGCGGTGCCGTTCCGCGGCAGCAGCGAGATCAACCAGCAACTGTTGGGCGGCACGCTGGACCTGGCGATGTCTGCGGGCAGCCACGTACCGCTCGAACGCGCCCACCGGGCCAAGGTGGTCGTTGCCGTGACCAAGTCGCGCATGCCCAGCCATCCGGAGGTGCCGACGCTGCGCGAAGTCGGCGCGGACCTGGCCATCCAGTCGCGCTTCATCGTGTTCGCCAACAGCAACGTCCCCGCGGCCGTGCGGTCGGCGCTGTCGGACCTGTTCACGGAGGTGGCGCAGGAGCGCATGCTGCAGGACGCCCTGCGCGAGCGCGGGCTCATCCCCGAAGCGCTGCAAGGGGCCCCGCTGCTGCGCGAGCTGCAGGAGGAGGTGCAGATCGGCAACGGCATCGGCCGGGCACCGGCAACACGCTGAGAGACCCGGCGGCGGCCGGGGACGGTCGGCCGCTCCCGGCGCCGTCACGGCTCCAGCGGGTAACGCTGGACCAGCGAACCGAGCCGTGCGCTCTCCTGCCGCACCTGGGCCGCGAACTCGGCGGGCGTGTTGACCACCGGCTCCGCGCCCGCGGCCGCGATGGTCCGCTGCACGTCGGGATCCTGCACCGCTTCGCGCAGCGCTGCGGCGATGGCGTGGGCCACGTGCGCGGGCAGCCCGGCCGGCGCGAAGACGCCGAACCAGTTGACGGAACGGAATGCGCCGAAACCCGCCTCCTGCGCGGTCGGCACCTCCGGCAGCACGGCCGCGCGCCTGTCACCGGTGGTGGCCAGGAAGCGCAGCGTGCCTGCCCTGGCATGGGGCAGCGCGGCGGCGATGCCGGTGAAGGACATGTTGACGTTGTTCGCGACCAGGTCCGCCACGACGGCGCTGGTGCCGCGGTAGTTGACGACGACCGCGTCCGCGAGCTTCGCCTCCGCGACAAACTGGTTCGACATCAGCCGCGACTGGTTGTCGGTGGTGCCGAGCGCGCAGCGCTGCGCCGCACGTCCGCAGTACGCCACGAACTCGGCCACGGTCTTCACGGGCATCTTCGCGCTCACGACGATGGCGTTGGACGCCTGCGCGATGGCAGTGACGGGCAGCAGCCGCTGCAGCGGGTCGATGCCGCGCAGTCCCGGCGTGTACCGGGTCAGCGCGATCGATGGCACCTGCAGCAGCAGGCTGCTGCCATCGGGCGCGGCGTCCATGACGCGGCGCGTGCCGATCAGGCCGTCGGCGCCCGGGATGTTCTCGACGATGACCGGCTGTTGCCAGATGAGGGCCAGTTGCCGGGATACGGCGCGGGCGACGGTGTCCGTCCCGCCGCCCGGGGCGTAGGGCACGACGACGGTCACCGGCTTGGCAGGCCGCCAGGGCTGGGCCTGCGCGGATGCTGCGCCCGGCACGGCGGCCGCGGCCCCCAGCGCCAGCGCGCAGAGCGCGAACAGTTGCTTCACACGCGATGTCGTCGACACCATGGTCTTGTCCTTTGCTGCAGTTCCAGGGGGAAGTCGATGCGCGTTTCAATCCAGCTTGAGTCTGGCCGCCTGGATCAGGTCGCGCCACCTGACCAGATCGTCTTCGAATGCCTTGCGCGCCTGTGCCGGTGCACGGTGGCCAACCAGCAGGCCTGTGCCCTCCAGGGTGCGCACGACCTCCGGATCGGCCAGCACCGCCGCGAGCGCCGCGCTCAGGCGCTCGAATACGGGCGCCGGCAAGTTGCGCGGCGCCAGCACGCCGCTCATGTAGGTGGCCTGCAGCGCCGGGAAGCCGAGTTCCGCCACCGTCGGCACGCCGGGCAGGACGGCGAGCCGCTGGCCCGTGGTGACCGCCAGCGCCTTGAGCCGACCCGATTGCACGTGCTGCACGATGCCCGTGGGCGCGAAGAACGCCATGTCCACCGTGCCGGCGATCAGATCGGTGCTGGCCTGGCCGGAACCTTTGTAGGCCACGTGCGTGATGTTCATGCGCGCGGCCATGCGCATCATCTCGCCCTCCAGGTGCGGGATGCTGCCCACGCCGCCGGAGGCATAGGACAGACCCTGCGGCCGGGCATGCGAGAGCGCCGCCAGTTCGTGGATGTCCTTGGCCGCCACGGCGGGATGCGTCACCAGCACCATCGGCAACTCGCCGATGCCGCCGACGTAGCTGAAGTCGGCCGGCCGGTAGCCCACCGACCGGTAGGCCGGCGTGACCGAGATGGCGCCGTTGTCGGCCAGGTACAGGGTGTAGCCGTCCGCGGCCGACTGCGCCACCAGTTGCGCGGCGATCGCACCACCGGCGCCGGGCCGGTAGTCCAGCACCACCGGCACGCCCAGGTGGCGCTCCAGGCCCAGGGCCAGGGGCCGGCCCACGCCGTCGCCCCCGCCGCCCGGCGGGTAGCCGATGACGAACTTGATCGGCTGCTGCGGCCAGGCCTTCTGCGCGCGCACCCAGGGCGCGGCCAGGGCACCGGCGGCCAGGGCGGCCGCGCTGCGGCGCGTCATGCCGCGCAGCGGTTGGGGGGATGGGGTGTGCATGGCGGTCTCCTCGTTGTCATGGGGCGGCCGCCCGTGCACAGGCGGCCGTCCGGTGGCGCGGCGTCAAGGCGACGGCGCGGCTGCGAAGCGCGCGCGCAGCACGGTCTTGAGCACCTTGCCGGTGGCGCCGTGCGGCAGCGCATCGACGAACTCGATCGCCTCGGGCAGCCACCACTTGGCCACCAGGGGCGCCAGGTGCGCGCGCAACGCGTCGGCGTCGAGCACCTGCCCGGGCCGCAGCACGCAGACCAGCAGCGGCCGCTCGTCCCATTTGGGATGCGGGATGCCGATGACGGCAGCCTCCAGCACGGCCGGGTGCGTCATGGCTGCGTTCTCCAGCGCGATGGAGCTGATCCACTCGCCGCCGGACTTCACGACGTCCTTGGCGCGGTCGACGATCTGCATGAAGCCGTCCGCGTCGATGGTCGCGATGTCGCCCGTGTCGAACCAGCCGTCCGCACGGGCACCCGGCACGCCGCCCTGGTAGGTCTGCACCACCCAGGGGCCCCGCACCAGCAGGCGGCCCGAGGTCGCGCCGTCGCGCGCCAACACCCGGCCGTCCTCGTCCTCCAGCCGCATCTCCACGCCGAAGAGTTCGCGGCCCTGCTTGGTCTGCAGCCGGATGCGTTCGTCCGCGGGCAGGCCCCGCTGGCGCGGCGTGGGCTGGTTCAGCGCGGCGACGGGGCTGGTTTCGGTCATGCCCCAGCCATGCAGCACGCGCACGTCGTGGTCGACCTCGAAGGCCCGCACCATGGCCTCACCCGCTGCGGCGCCACCGATGACGGTCCGGCGCAGCGTGCCGAAGCGCAGCCCCTGCGAACGCACGTGCTCGAGCAGGCCGAGCCAGATCGTCGGCACGCCGGCGGCCATCGTCACGCCCTCGGCCTCGCAGAGTTCGTACAGGCTTTTGCCGTCCAGCGCCGGCCCGGGAAACACGATCTTGGCGCCGACCATGGGCAGCGAGAACGGCAGGCCCCAGGCGTTGACGTGGAACATGGGCACCACGGGCAGCACGGCGTCCTGCGCGGACAGACCCAGCACATCCGGCAAGGCACTGGCCCAGGCGTGCAGCAGCGTGGAGCGCGGCGTGTAGGCGACGCCCTTGGGGTCGCCGGTGGTGCCCGAGGTGTAGCACAGGCCACAGGGCGCGTTCTCATCCGGCGTCGGCCAGTCCACCTCGGCATCGGACTGGCGCGCGAGCAGCTCCTCGTAGTCCAGCACCTCCACCGGTGGGGCCGCCATGGTCGCCGTGCGGCTCAGCAGCACGAAGCGGGTCACCGTGCGCAGGCCGGCCGCGGCCGCGGCCACCAGCGGCGCGAAGCTGGCGTCGAAGCACAGCACGCGGTCGCCGGCGTGGTTGCAGATCCAGACGAGCTGGTCCACCGTGAGGCGCGGGTTCAGCGTGTGGCAGACCGCGCCGATGGCCATGCTGCCGTAGTACAGCTCCAGGTGGCGGTCCGTGTTCCAGGCGAGCGTGGCGACCTTGTCGCCGCGCGCCACGCCCAGCGCCTCCAGCGCACGCGCCAGACGGCACACGCGCTGGTAGGTGGCGGCATAGGTGCTGCGGTGCACGTCGCCTTCCACGCGTCGCGACACGATCTCCACCTGCGGGTGGTTGCGGGCAGCGTGTCGCAGCAGGTCGATCACGCGCAGCGGCATGGGCATGGGGTGTCCATCCACGGCTTGGCTCCTGAAAGTGGGGGTGGGCGCAGGCGCCTGGCCTGCGCGGGTGCTCAGGCGACGTTGCTGAGCGCGAACTCGTTGACGTGGCCCGAAGGCAGTGCCGCCATGCCGGGGTCCTGGGGCAGCTCCACGCGGAACCAGCGCCGCAGCACGTCGGCGATGAGGTCATAGCACGCGCCGAAGCGGATCACCTGCATGGTTTGGAAGTTGATCAGCGTGCCCGAGCGGCCGTACATGTGGTAGCGGCACAGGCCGTGGTCGACCTGGATGTCGGCGATCGCGCGCAGCTCGGGCTGGACCTCCTCGATCGTGAAGCGCGAGCCGGTGCCCGAGATGTTGGCCGAGGAGCCGAACAGCGGCACCAGTTCCTCGCGCGAGATCCGCGTCAGCTCCTTGTGCAGCGGGCCGGCGTTGAGCAGGTTGCCGATGGTGCCGCCGGCCGAGGAAGCCTTCAGCGCCTCGTCCCCGAGCCTGGCCAGCAGCGGATGGTCGGGCCGGAACGGGCCGATCACGCCCAGCGGCAGGTCGTAGTCCAGCACGATGGCCTCCACCATTTCCTGCGCGCGTTT
Organism: Pseudorhodoferax aquiterrae; assembly: GCF_014652235.1. Taxonomy (GTDB): domain Bacteria; phylum Pseudomonadota; class Gammaproteobacteria; order Burkholderiales; family Burkholderiaceae_C; genus Pseudorhodoferax; species Pseudorhodoferax aquiterrae. Next base: position 91,967 of record NZ_BMYK01000004.1, on the reverse strand, counting down.
GTCCAGCGTCATGAGGTCGCGCTGCATCGGCAGGTCGGCCGCCATGGCATTGCGTTTGTGGCCACCGCGCTGCTTGGTGTCGAAGATCTTGCGCAGCGGCGCCATGGAGGCGCCGCACATGGCGTAGCCGGTGTGCTGCGGCACGAGGGCGATGCCGCCGTTCTTGACGACATCGATGATGCGCCGGGCGTCGCCGGCAATGTCGAGGGTGGGCATGGTCAGTCTCCTGGTGTGGTTGAGGATGGTGGTGGAAAGTCCGAAGTTCAGGTGCACACGGGCTGCCAGGCCCAGGGGCGCTGCACGCGGTCGCGCGCCTGCCAGGCGCGGATCGCCGCGTCGTCGCGCAGCGTCAGGCCGATGGCGTCGAGCCCGCTCAGCAGGCCTTCGCGGCGTGTCGCGTCGATCGCAAAGGGCTGCACGGCCCCATCGCCGGCGCGGATCTCGCAGGCCTGCAGGTCGACGGTGAGCGGCGCGCCATCGGCACAGTGCGCGGCCAGCGCCTCGATCTGCGTGAGCGGCAGCCGCACCGGCAGCACGCCGTTCTGGAAGCAGTTGGCAAAGAAGATGTCGCCGTAGCTGGGCGCGATGACGGCGCGAATGCCCAGGCACATGAGCGCCCAGACGGCGCCCTCGCGCGAAGAGCCGCAGCCGAAGTTGTCGCCGGCCAGCAGGAAGGGCGCGTCCCGGAAACGCGCGGCGTTCAGGATGCAGTCGGGGTCGGGGTTGCCGTCGGGCCGGTAGCGTAAGGACTCGAACGCGTACGGGCCGAGCTGGTCCTTGGGCAGGCTGGTCAGGCGCTCGATGCGCACGATGAGGTCGGTGTCGACGTTCGCGCGCAGGAAGGGAATGGCGCAGCCGGTGACGGTGGTGAAGGCTTGCATGGCGTGGTGTTCCGGTCAGGCCAGGGTCCGCACGTCGCACAGGTGGCCCGCCACGGCAGCCGCCACCGCCATCGCGGGGCTGGCCAGGTGGGTGCGGGCCTGCGGCCCCTGGCGGCCGACGAAGTTGCGGTTCGAGGTCGAGACGCAGCGCGCCTTGGGCGGCACCTGCTCGCCATTGGCCGCGACGCACATGCCGCAGCCGGGCTCGCGCCACTCGAAGCCGGCCGCGGCGAAGACCTCGTGCAGGCCTTCGGCCTCGGCCGCGCGCTTGACGTCTTCCGATCCGGGCACGACCCAGGCGCGCACCTGGGGCGCGACCCGGCGGCCGCGCGCGATGTCGGCCGCGGCGCGCAGGTCGGACAGGCGCGAGTTCGTGCACGAGCCGATGAACACCCAGTCGACCGGCGTGCCGGCGATCGGCGCGCCTGCGGCCAGGCCCATGTAATCGAGCGCCTGGGCGATGGCGTCGGCGCCCTGCCCGGCCGCCTGCCGCGGGTCGGGGGTGCGTGCGTCGATGGCGATCGCGTGCTCGGGGCTGGTGCCCCAGGTCACGGTGGGTGCGACCGTGCCGGCGTCGATCTGCACCTCGCGGTCGAACCGGGCGTCCGGATCGGAGTGCAGTTCCCGCCATGCGGCGACCGCGGCCTCGAAGTCGGCGCCCTGCGGTGCGAAGCGGCGGCCCTGGACGTAGGCGAAGGTGCGTTCGTCCGGCGCGATCACACCGGAGCGCGCGCCGAGTTCGACGGTCAGGTTGCACAGGGTCAGCCGCGCCTCGACCTCGAGCGCCTCGATGGTCGAACCCGCGTATTCCACGGCGTGGCCCACGCCGGCATCGGCGCCCAGCAGGCCGATGATGTGCAGCGCCAGATCCTTGGCCGTGACGCCCGGTGCCAGCGCGCCCTCGCAGCGGATGCGCATGTGCCTGGGCCGCTGCAGGCGCAGGGTCTGCGTCGCCAGGGCGTGCGTGCTCTCGCTCGAGCCCACGCCCAGGACCAGCGCGCCCAGTGCACCGTTGGTGCAGGTGTGGCTGTCGCCGCAGACCATGGTCAGGCCGGGCAACACGATGCCCTGCTCCGGCCCCACCACGTGGACGATGCCTTGGCCCGATTCGCCGAGATCGAACAGGCGGATGCCGAAGCGCTGCGCGCCCTGCCGCAATGCGGACCAGAGCCTGCCGCCCGGCACGTAGGTCATGCCGTCACGCCCGGGTCGGGTGGAGACGGCGTGGTCCGGCGTCGCGAACACGAGATCGGGGTCGTGCACGGCCAGGCCGCGCTCGGCCATGTCGGCCAGCGAAGCGGAGCCGGACAGGTCGTGCAGCAGGTGGCGGTCGATGTGCAGCAGGGCCCAGCCATCGCCGAGCTCGCGCACCACGTGCGCGTCCCAGATCTTGTCGAAGAGTGTGCGGCCGGCCATGGCTCAGCGGCCTTCGCCCTGGGTGCCGAGCGCCGGCACGGTGGTGTCGATCGCGCTGGCGCCGGCATCGAAGCGGCGGCGCATGGCGTCCCAGTCGTCGGCGCCGAAGCGCTGGAAGGTGGCGCCGACGCTGGCCGCGACGGCCGGCACCCTGCGCGTGGCGCGCAGCGCCGCGAGCGCGGCGTCGCCGGCCTCGATGGCGGCGCTGACCAACAGGCCTGGCACGATCGCCAGTTTGTAGCTCATGGACTCGGCCACGGCGGTATCGAACACCGGCGTGCGGCCGCCGCCGACGATGTTGAGCAGGCAGGCGCCGTGCACCTCGCGCGGTATGCGCTCCACCTCCTCCACGGTCTGCGGCGCCTCGACGAAGGCGATGTCGGCGCCAACGTCGAGCGCGGCGTTTGCGCGGGCGATGGCTTCGTCCAATCCGAGCATGGCCCGGGCATCGGTGCGCGCGATGATGAGGAACTCCGCGGAGCGGCGCGCCTCGACGGCGGCGCGGATCTTGGACACGAACTCGGCGCGCGCGACCACCTCCTTGCCTTGGAGATGGCCGCAGCGCTTGGGCGCCACCTGGTCTTCGATGTGGATGGCCGCCACGCCGCGCGCCTCGTACTCGCGCACCGTGCGCGCGGTGTTCAGTTCGTTGCCGTAGCCCGTGTCCGCGTCGGCGATGACCGGCAGGTCGACGGAACGCGCCATCACGCCGGCGTTGTCCGCCATCTCGGTCTGCGTCAGCAGGCCGAAGTCCGGAAAACCCCGCGCCATGGCCGTGCCCGCGCCCGTCATGTAGACCGCGCGGAAGCCGGCTTGGGCAATCAGCCTGGCGCCGATGCCGTCGTACGCGCCGGGGGCCACGGTCAAGCCGGGAGAGTCCAGCATGTCTCGCAATGACGGGCTCCGAAGGAGAGTCTGTTTCGTGTTCATGTGTTTATATTTTAATGACAACAAGACGATCAGCGCAATACTTGGGCCTGCTAGCGCAAACCCTCAATGGCTGGTCTCATCGGGCGGTCCGGGGGTTGGATGCAAAAGCAGCGACTCCGCCAGTCGGCGGTCGCATGGCAAAACGCCGGGCGCAGTGCCCCCCGGGTTCAAGCCACTGGGGAAGTTCGAGGGGACCGCAACAGGAGGGAGAAGACGTTCGTCCGCGGGGATCGGAACGACGTCGTGTGGCCGGCAGTGCCCATGCCGCCACGCCAGACCGAGTCGCAGGAATTCTGTCAGCAGAACTTCGAGCCTGCTGCACCGCATCCTGCAAGCCGCTGATCGGCCGTACCGATGCGCTGGGCGAGGCGGTGCAGGCGCTGCAGGCCTTGGCGGGCCGTGTGGTGGCCGGGAAGATCCTGGTGCGCACCGCCGGTGTTGCGACGGCGGCGGATCGTCAGGCATCGCCTGTCAGAGCAGGCGCGAGGCGAGGGTCTGGCGGACCGCCACGCGCCGGGTGAGCGTCCTGCTACTTCAGGAAGCTGGCCTCAACGCGTCGCATGTGCTCGTCGCCCTGGAGCCGGATGATGTCCTTCACTGCGGGCAGCGTCCGATCGACATCGCGGATGCCGCCATCTGCGCGAATCCTGGCGAACACCTGGCGCATGGCACCTGCAGCCGCGCGGATCGCATGGTTTCCGTAGATCACGATACCGACCTTGCCCAGGGCCGCGATGTCCGCCTCGGTCAACTGAGGATAGGCCGTCGGCACCAGCACCAGCGGGACGCGCCCCTTCCAACCGTCGATGAACGCCAAAATCTCGTCCGGCGTTGGCTGCTTGGAATGGATCAGGACGGCATCTGCGCCGGCCTCCTCGTAGGCCAGCCCCCGTGCCCAAGCCTCCTCATGGCCCAGGCCTGCGATCAAGGCCTCGACACGCGCGATCACGGTGAAGCTCCGGTCCTTGCGCGCAGCCACCGCGGCGGCTACCTTGCCCTGGAACTCCTCGATGCGCACCAGCTCCTGACGCCCATCCGCGCGCAGGCTGGTGTCCTTTGGGAAGGTCTTGTCTTCCATGACGATGGCCGAGGCCCCGGCCGCTTCGTACAGCGGCACGACGTAGTGCACGTTCACGGCATTGCCGAAGCCGGTGTCGATGTCGGCGATCAGCGGGACGTCCACAGTGCCCGCGATGGCACGCATCATCTCCAGGTGCGTGCCCATGGACAGGATGTTGGCATCGGGCACGGCATAGCTGGCCGACAGCTCGAAGCCGCTGCCCCAGATGCCGCCGAAGCCGGCCTCTTCGGCCAGCTTGGCTGCCAGAGGGTTGTGCGCGGCCATGGCCGTGAAGAGCTTGCCACTGGTCAACGAAGCGCGGAGTGTCTGGTTCTTGGTCATCTGCAGCCTTGGAAGAAATTCAATGAAGCTCGGCGCATGCGGCTGCGACGCGGCGCAGCGCCTCCGACAAGTCCTCGTCGGAAGCCGCGTAGGAAAAGCGCAGGTGGCCCGGCAGTTCGAACGCGGAGCCTGGAACGATGGCCACGCCCGCTTCACGCAGCAGGTACAGCGCCAGGTCGGCATCGGTCGAGACAAGCTTGCCGGACTTGTCACGGCGGCCCAGCAGCCCCTGCACGCCGGGGAACGCATAGAAGGCGCCCGGCGGCAGCTCGCACGACACGCCCTCGATCGCGTTGAGCCTGGTGACCACCGCGTCACGACGACGTTGGAATGCGTCGACGAATGCCGGCAGGAAGTCCATCGGACCATCCAGCGCGGCGATGGAGGCAGCCTGGCTGATCGAACTGGTGTGCGATGTCGACTGCGACTGGACCAGGTTCATCGCCTTGATGAGTTCGAGCGGCCCCGCACCGAAACCGACGCGCCATCCCGTCATGGCATAGGCCTTGGACACACCGTTGATGGTCAGCGTGCGCGTTGCGAGCTCGGGCGTCACCGCTGCAGGTGTCGCGAATGGCGTTGCGTCGTAGCGGATCTTCTCGTAGATGTCGTCGGCCATCATCCATACCTGGGGATGCCGCAGCAGCACCTCGCCGAGCGCCGCCAGCTCATCGCGCGAGTAGACCGCGCCGCTGGGGTTGGAGGGCGAATTCAACATCACCCACTTGGTCCGCGGCGTGATCGCAGCCTCCAGTTGCTCCGGCGTGATCTTGAATCCGCTGTGCGCGCCACATCGAACGATGACGGGCGTGCCCCCCGCCAGCAGCACCATTTCGGGGTACGACACCCAGGCGGGCGTCGGGACGACGACCTCGTCGCCCGGGTTGACGGTCGCCTGCAGCGCGTTGTACAGAATCTGCTTCGCGCCGCAGCCCACCTGAATCTGCTCGGGCGTGTAGTGCAGACCGTTCTCGCGCTCGAACTTGCGGACCACCGCCTCGCGCAATGCGAAGGTTCCCGCAACATCCGTATAGCGCGACTCGTTGCGGTCGATGGCTTCCTTGGCCGCGGCCCGAACGTGCGCTGGCGTCGGGAAGTCCGGCTCGCCCTGGCTGAGGGCGATGACGGTGCGCCCCTCGCGTTTGAGCTGGTTGGCCATGCGCGTCATTTCCTTGGTCGCGGAGGGCTTGGCGCCCAGGACGCGTTGGGCGAGGAAAGGGTGAGGGGTGGTGTCAGTCATTTTTTTCAATCAAGAGTTCCGACCTTGAGCCTGAAGAGCCAGCGCGCGATTCCCAGCGGCACGAAGATGGTCAGCAGCAGCACCAGGCTGTAGGCGCATGCCAGAGCCATCCGTCCGCTGTCGATCTGCTGGAAGATTTCGATCGGCATGGTGTTCATGCCGCCGAAATACAGCACCACCGTTGCCGAGAGTTCCGACAGCGTGGTGACCCACATCAGCACGGCGGCAGCGACAACGGAAGGTCCGATGACCGGCAGCACCACGCGGAAGAAGCTTTTGAGCGGGCTGACGCCCAGGCTCATCGAGGCTTCCTCGATGGAGTCCTTGAGGTTGTGAAGAGGCCCCACCGCGGCGCGCACGCTCGTGGGAACGCGACGGAGAAAGTACGCCAGGGCCATCACCACCCAGGTCCCCGTCAGCACCAGCCAGCCGGTGTTGAACGCGTTGATGAGCGCAATGCCCAGCACCGTGCCCGCAATCGTCAGCGGCAGCATGACCAGCACGTCGAGCACATGCGTGAGGGCGGATCGGCGCTTGACGATGAGGTAGGCCGAGACCACGGAGAACAGCACGCCTGCCGCCGTCGCGATCGATGCCAGGAACAGCGAGTTGTAGAGCGGCTCCGGCGCCCGGACCAAGGCGTACTGCAGATGCGCCAGCGTGAAGCCGCCGTAGCGCAGCACCGGCCCCACGGACGGCGTGAAGGCCGTGAGCACGACCACCAGCGCCGGCAGCAGCGAGAGCGCGACGACGAACAGCACGCTGCCGCTGGCCAGGGCCGCAGGGACGCCTCGTATGTCGAACGCGTGGGGCGCACGGCCCGCCTCCATCTGGAACTGCCGTCGCTCCACGATGAACTTTTGGACGAGCAGCAGCCCCGCGCCCAGGAACACCAGCAGTGACGCCATCGTGGTCTGCATCTGGGGGTTGCCGCCCATCTCACTGACGAACTCGTTGTAGGCCTTCACGGCCAGCACCGGTGTGCGGGCGCCCAGGATGGCAGGCACACCAAAGCTGCCGATCACATGGGTGAAGACGATCAGGGCGCCGGCAAACACCGAGGGCATCAGCAGCGGCAGCGTCACGCCGCCGATCACCCGCGAGAGCGGCCGGCCGAGGCTCAGGCCGGCCTCCTCCAGGTTGCGGTCCATGGACTTCAGGCCCACGAGCACCGCGACGAAGGCGTACACGTAGTTGTTCAGCGTCATCACGAAGACCATGCCCCACCAGGAGTACAGGGTCGGCAGCTCGATGCCGAAGGGAGCCAGCACCGCGTTGACCAGGCCCTGCTTGCCCAGGATCAGCAGCCATGCCGCTGCCACCACCACGTCGGGAATGACGAGCGTGATGAGCGGGAGCGCCGTGACGAGTCCGGCGAACGGAAACCTGCAGCGGGCCACGACCACGGCCAGGCATCCGCCCACGAGCATCGAGGTCAACGTCACCGCGACACCCAGGATCAGCGTGTTGTTGAAGACCTCACGGTAGGCGCGGTCCGTGAAGAACCGCACGTAGCCGCCCAGGCCCACATGGCCATCCGCATCGACCAGCGACTTGGCCAGCATGCCGACGAGCGGCCACCCCAGAAAGACCAGCAGAAGAACGATGGCGCCGATCCCGAGCGCCAGCCATGCCGGATCGCGACGAAGTGTGCCCAGCATCATGTCCCCTGAACGATGCGAGCGCTCGGCGGCACGCGCAGCATGACCCGTTCGTCGCGCACCGGTCCGTGCGCCAGGGTCCCGTTTCGGGCATCCAGACGGACCACCCCGACCGCCGTGCGGACGGCGTAGCCGGTGGTGCTGCCACGGAATTCGACATGCTCCACAACCCCGGGCAGTGCGCCGGGCCCAGCGTCCACGGCCTCGCCAAATGCCACGTCCTCGGTCCGGACGGCCAGCTGCGAACCCACCTGGAGCGGCTCCTCGCTCGTCGTCAGCAGGATGGCATCGCCGCACTTGAGACGGCGTCGGCCCGCTGCATCCGGGGGCAGTTCGGAGTCGATGGCGATGAGGTTGGCGCCCCCGACGAAGTCGGCCGCGAACGCTGTCGTCGGACGGCTGTAGATGTCCTGAGGCGAGCCGATCTGGACAATGCGACCGCGGTCCATCACGGCGATCTGGTCCGACATGGCCAGCGCCTCCTCCTGGTCGTGCGTCACGAACAAGGTGGTGATGCCGGCCTCGCGCTGCAGTTCCCGGATCATGCTGCGCAATCCGACGCGCAGCTTCACATCCAGGGCGGACAAGGGCTCGTCCAGCAGCAGAAGGCGCGGCCCGATGACCAGGGCGCGTGCCATCGCGACGCGCTGGCGCTGGCCTCCGGACAGCGCGGCCGGCGCCCGGTCGGCGAAGTCGGCCAGGCCCACGCGGCGCAGCATCGCCAGGGCCCGCTCTTGCGCCGCCGCGTTCGGCACGCCGCGCGCTGTCAGGCCATAGCAGACATTGGCCAGGACGGTGCGGTCCGGAAACAGCGCGTAGTCCTGGAACACCATGCCCACATTGCGCTTGTGCACCGGAACATGGGTGACGTCCTCGTCCCCGAACAGGATGGCGCCGGAGTCGGGGCGGACGAATCCACCCAGCATCCGCAGCAGCGTGGTCTTGCCGCAACCCGACGGGCCCAGCAGTGTGAAGAAGGTGCCGCTGGGAATGCTCAGGTCCAGCTGCTCAAACAGCTTCTGGCCGCCATAGCTCTGTGCAATGGCCTTGAACGAAATTTTCATCGGGGCGCTTCGGGGGTCGTGCAAAAGGGCATCAGCGCGCGCTGATGGTTCGTCGCCATTGCGCGATGAATGCCGCGCGCTCCGAGCCCATCCGGGCGTCGTCCAGCCGAACAACCTTGATGCTGGACAGTGCAGGAAGGTCGGACAGGCTGCTGACGTCGATGTCCTCGCGCAGCGGGCGCCGGTAGGCGGACTGGAACACCTTCGTCTGGACGCTCTTGGACGCCAGGAACTCGTACAGCTTGCGCGCTTCCGCCGGGTTCTTGCCCCCCTTGATCAAGGCCATGCCTTCGGGCGACAGGAATGTGCCCTCCGCCGGATAGACGATGCGGATGTCCTTTAGCCCGCCAGCGACGTACTCGTACGCGGCGTACTCCATCGTGACCGCCACTGCGAACTCGCCCTTGGCAACGCTCTCGTAGGCCGCGGAGGTGGTGCCGACGATGACTGCGTTCCTGGCGATTCCATCCAGCACCTCCTGACCCAGCAGCGAGCGCAGGCCGTAGAGCGCGACGAAGGAAGCACTGCTGCGCTCGGGGTCGGGTATGACCACCTTGCCCTTCCACTTGGGGTCTGCGAGTTCTGTCCAGGTCCGGGGCGGCTGCGCTGCGGGTGCCTGGCGCACATTGGTCATCAGCACGGTCACATGCGTGTTGGTGCCGAGCCACAGTCCGTCCGGTCCACGGTAGGCGCTGGGTACAGCGCTTGCTTGCGCAGACACATACGGCGCGAGCTGGTCGCGGAATTCGCCGATGGTCGACAGGCCGCCGCTCCAGAAGATGTCGCCCAACGGATTGGCCGCCTCTGCCTTGATGCGCTGCATCAGCGCTCCTGTCCCGGCGCGCACGACGGACACCTTGATGTCCGGGTTCTCCTTGGTGAACTGGTCGACGACTCCGTTCACCGTCTCAACGTTGTTGGACGAATAAAGAACCACCGTCCCGGCCGAGGCGGGCCCCAGAACGGCCCCGGCCAAAATGAGTGCAGAACATAATTTGACGGTTACTAGAAGCATTTATCTACACCCCATTGGAGTCTGAACTTGGAATTTATTCTTCCAATTCATCCAAATAGAATCAACGACTCGAATGTGACAGTATTCTTATTTGCCGGTTCATGATGAAAAAAGCTAATACTGAACACGCCGAGATGCCGTTGAAGGCGCTGCGCGCGTTCGTGATGGTGGGCCGGCATGGCAAGTTCACACGGGCAGCCAGCGCCATGGGCATCACGCAGGGTGCGGTCAGCCGCCACATCGCCGTGCTCGAGGCATTTGCCTGCACGCAGTTGTTCGCGCGGCGTGGCGCGCTCGTCGAGATGACACCGGCCGGTCTTCAACTCTTCGAAGCGGTGAAGGACGCGATGTCGACGATCGAGTTGACGATGCAGTTGCTGGCGCAGAAGGGCAAGCGGCATGACAGGCTGCGTGTGCGCACGTCCATGCCAAGCTTTGCGATGACGGTCGTGGTGCCGGCGCTCGGCGGTTTCTCCGCCGCCAGCGGGGCGCAGGTCGATCTCATCACCTCGCTGTCGCCACCGCTGCCGTCCGACGATTTCGATGTGTTGATCACGCGCGACCTCAGCCTTGGCGGCACGGAGAGTTGGGAACTGCTGCGCGAGGAACTGATCTGCGTCGGCTCGCCGCCACTGGTCGCCGCGCACCGGTCCGCTGCCAAGACGCATTGGCCCATGGTGGCGGCCAGATCGCGCCCGGAGATACTGGCGTCGTGGGCGCTCGCGATGAACTTGGCGCCCGACAGGCTGCATGTCGTGGCCACGTACGACCACCTGTTCCTGGCGGTGACCGCCGCCATTGGCGGAACCGGCTTCCTCGTCGTGCCCCAGCTGTTGGTGCAGGACCAGCTGCGAGACGGCACGCTCCAGTTGGCGGACGAACTGACCGTGAGTTCGGGCGCGAGCTACATCGCGTATCTGAACGCGCTGAGCTCGCACACGCAGCTGGCACAGGACTTCTGTCGGTGGTTGAAAGCTCTTCTGAGAGATCGCAGGTGAACGCTCCGGTTTGCGAGGAGTCGCTCGACGCGGCCCGCGTCGGCCCGGGTACGCACTTCACACCGCGCCCACCCCCCCCAACACCGCCCGCCCAGCCGGGCAATGTTCAGGAACACCTGCGAAATCCGACGCGCGGCTGCAGCGTCCGGCGCCCGGGCTCAACTGGCAGTGGCGTTGGTGTTGTCCGCCGACGTGTGCGCCGCTGGCGGGTTCGCGCGCTTCTTCTGCCATGCGCGCCAGGTCATGGCCCAGCGCTCGGGGCTGTCGATGTGGGCGTTGGCGAGCCGGTGGATCGCCTGCCGGTGCGGCGCCGTCTTCACGATCTCCGGCGTGGTGTAGGCCTCGTGCGAGATGTGCGCCAGCACGTCGATCCAGGTGTCCAGCGCCTCCTTGCCGTACATCTCGCCGGCCTCGGGCGTGAAGGGCTCGGGGATCAGCCAGGGGTGGTGGCTGGTCCACATGGGGTCGATGCCAAAGTCCGACATGCGGTGCTGCACATCATGCACCTCCACGCCGGTCTCCTCCTTGAGCTGCTGCAGGCTGTAGCGGGTCATCTCCAGCCGCGGACTCTTCGCATCGGGGTGCGAGCGCGTGACACCGCGGATCTCCAGCAGCCGGCGCTCCATGTAGTTGTTGGCCAGCACGGAGAGATCGGAGGCCTCGGCCATGCCCTGCGCGCCCATCGAGCGGCACCAGGCATAGGCCTTCAGGATCACCGGCAGGTTGCCCCAGAACTCGCGGATCTTGCCGCAGCTGCGTGGGCGGTCGTAGTCCAGCGTGTAGCGCTCGCCGTCGCGCCGCACGACCGGCTTGGGCAGGAAGGGCGCCAGTACCTCGCTGCAGCCATAGGCGCCCACGGCGGGCCCGCCGACGCCGCTCTTGGGCGCGCCGAAGGTCTTGTGCAGCATGAACATGCAGGCGTCGAAGCCGAGCTCGCGCGCCCGCACCTTGGTCATGACCCCGTTGAAGTTCGCATGGTCGTAGAAGCACAGGCCGCCGGCTTCGTGGACGGTGCGGGTCCACTCGCGGATCTCCGGGTTGTAGACGCCCATGTCGTCGGGGTTGTTGATCATCAGTGCAGCGGTGCGTGGCGATACCGCGGCCCGGAGCGCCTCCAGCGACGGGTAGCCATCGTCTTCGATCATCAGGGTGATGACCTTGAAGCCCGCCGCTGCCGCCGTGGCGGCGCTGCTGGGGTGCGTCTGGATGGTGGTGATGATCTCGTCGCGCTGGGCCAGTTCGCCACGCGCCGCGTGGTAGGCGCGTGTGACGGCGCAGCTGGTGTAGGCCGCGTCGGCGCCGCCGCCGGCCTGGAAGACGAACTGGTCCATGCCGGACAGCTCGCGCAGGATCAGGTCCAGGCTGTGCACGATCTCCAGCGCGCCCTGCAGCGTGCTCTCGTCCTGGTAGGGGTGCAGGTGCGTGATCTCCGGACGCCAGGCCATCGCCTCGTTGATCTGCGGGTTGTATTTCATCGTGCAGGTGCCGAACAGGCTGATGTTCATCATGCCCAGCGTCTGCTGCGACAGGCGCAGGTAGTGGTAGAGCACCTCGGGCTCGGACATTTCGGGCAAGGCCGGGCCGCGCGCGCGCCGCGCGCTGGGCGGGACCAGCCCGGCCGCCGGGCCGACGGCGTCTTGCACGCGCTGCTCCAGGGCCGGCAACAGCACGCCGCGGCGGCCCGGGTGGCCCATTTCGAGGATGACCGGTTCGTTCCAGACCGGGGCGTGGTAGTTGGGCAGTGGCTTGTTCATGCTGCGATCACTTTCTGAAGGGCGGTGGCGAGGCGTTCGATGTCGGCGGCGCTGTGCACCTCCGTGACGCAGAACAGGGCGCTGGCGCCGAGCTCGGGAAAATCAGCCGTGAGGTCTTTGCCGCCGAAGATGCCTTGGGCCAGCAACGCGGCATGGATGTGCTGCACGCCTAGCCCGGTGGCGTCGAAATTGACGACGAACTCCTTGAACGCGCCGTCAGGGAACAGCACGCGCAGGCCGGGGATGTCCGCGATCAGGCGCGCGGCATAGCGGGCCTTCTGCAGGATCTGCTCGCCCACCTCGCGCATGCCCTGTGGCCCCATCATGGCCATGTAGACGGCGTTGGCGATGGCCCACATGTAGACCGAGTGGCCGGTCCAGTCGTTGCCCTTGTCGCGCAAGCCGTAGGAAGACTGCTCGAACAGGCTGAGGCCGAAGCCGTACTGGCCCGGCTGGGTGGTCTCCGACATGCTGATGAAGAGCGTGGGGTACTGGTGGGCGTAGCGTGGCTCGTCGCGCGACGCGATGAATCCGCTCGACCCACCGCCGCCATGCATGTGCACGCCCAGCGGCTGGGTGGTGCCGACCACGATGTCGGCGCCGTAGTGCACGGGCGGCGCCAGCACGCCCAGCGAGATCGCGTCGACGCCCACGATGAGTTCGGCACCGGCGGCATGGGCGATCGCTGCGATCTCGGCGCCATGCTGCTCGATCACGCCCAGGTAGGAAGGCGTCTCGAAATAGACGCGGCGGTCTGCGGGCCGACCAGGCGGCGCAGGTGCGCCAAGTCGACCTGGCCCGTCACAGGCTCGTAGTCGACGCAGCGCACGGCGATGTGGTTGGCCATCTCCGGTGGCTCGCACAGGTTGCGGATGACGGACAGGCGCTCCGGATCGATGGCGCGCACCACGACGACCTCGCTGCGCTCCGTGATGCGGGCCGCCATGCGCAAGGCGTGGCCGGCGGCCGCGCCCCAGCTGCGCACGGGCAGGCCCACCAGGTCCATGTCCAGCAGTTCGCCGAGTTGGCTGCAGTACTCGAACCATGCCTGGTTGCGGCCATGGTCCGAGCTGGGCTCGCCGAACACTGAGGTCAGCCACTCGTTGCGGCGCACCACCTCGTCGCAGGCGGCAGGCACGTGGTGCTGCCAGCTTCCGGCCCCCAGGAAGCTCAGCGTCTGCTCGGCGCTGCGGTTCTTGGCTAGGATGCCGAGCAGATGGCGGCGCAGTTCGCTTTCCGAGAGCGCTGGCGGCAATGCGAGCGGGCGTTGCAGACGGTGCGCCGCGGGGATCTGGGCGAACAGCGCGTCGATGCTGGGTGCGCCAATGGCGGCCAGCATCTCCTGCTGGAGCGCCGGCACGGAGTTGGCCATGTAGGGATGGGCGGTAGGGAGGGGCATGGTGCTTGGGGTGGTTGGAAAGCGGGGTGCGCCTCAGCGCACGCGAAGGAGAACGGACCGGTCCGCACCGGTACGAACGGGCAGATAGCCGAGCAGGCAGGCATCGAGCTCGGCGTCTCCGGTGTCGACATGCAGGCTGGCGCCATTCAGGGTCGCCAGCTTCTCGACGCTGCCGAGCACATGGATGTGGTCGCGGGCCACCTGGCGCAGAACCTGGGGGCTGAGCTGCTGGTTGCCGCGGCCGAGCAAGGTGCCGTGGCCGCCCAGCACGCCGAGCACGAGATGGGTCTCGCGCCCCTGCATCAGGGCAAGCAACGCGTCTTCGTGCAGGTCCTTGCCGACGAGTGCACCGTCCAGGACGGCGTCCACGCCCAGCAGCGTGGCCGGCAGGCCCAACGCCGCCAGCACGCGCCGGGTGGTGGTGCCGGGGCCGAAGAGGTAGAGCGCGCCCGGGCGCAAGCTGCGCGCCATCTGGTGGCAGGCCGCTTGCAGCGCAACGTCTGCGGCATCCCGCGTACCGGACTTGGCGTTCTGCGCAAGCGCACGTGCATAGAGGCTTGTGGCGTAGCCGAAGAGCTGCACCGAGATGCGGTCTTCGCGGATCGCGGCCTCGTCGGCGTCCATGACCTCGGCGTCGCGCAGGCACACCGTCGGGTGCGCATCGACGAAGCGGGCCGCCAGCAGCCCGGCGTTGGCCGGCGAGGTGCCGAAGACGGCGGAATACATCTTCACGCCTGTGGGCACGCCGAGGATCGGAACCTGCGGATCGACCGCGCCCATCACATCGCGGGCGGTGCCGTCACCGCCGGCGAACAGGACCAGATCGACCGACGCACGCATGAAGGCGCGTACCGCTTCCTGCGTGGTCACCGGCCCGCTCGCGCCTGGCGTGGGCCGATAGACCACGCGGGCACGCAGCCCGGCGGCTTGGACCGCCTGCTCGCCCAACGCTCCGGCCGCAGTCACCAGGCTGAACGGGCGGCTCGTTGCCGCCAGCCGCTGCAGGGCCAGGAGGGTGCGGGTGCCTGCGATCGGCTGCGCGCCGCGCCGCCTGGCTTCCTGCAGCACTTGGGCGCCGTCGGTGCCCTTGAGTCCCACCCGTCCACCCATGCCGGCGATGGGATTCACCAGCAAACCGATCCTCCGAGGCCTGGCCGGCGCGTGACCAGGATGGGCCGCAGCCTTGCATGCGGCAGCGGTACCGCGGTTGGCGATCTGCCTTGGGGCTTCCAGTTCGTCCTGCACGTCCTGCATCTCCTGCGCGACATCGACCTTGGCCGCATTTCACATACGCGGCGTATGCGAGATATAGTAGTTGGCATACACAACGTATGTCAATGACCTACGCGATGCATGTGAATGAGAGGATGTGGATCAGGAGGAATGGCCCATGCGGCAGACGCGAGCAGACATGAAGCAGGAGACCCGTGCCAAGCTGATCACGGTGGCGCGGCAGGCATTTGCCGAGCGCGGATTTGCGCAGAGCTCCATGGACGAATTGACAGCGCAAGCCGGCCTCACGCGCGGCGCGCTCTACCACCACTTCGGCGACAAGAAGGGCTTGCTGGAGGCGGTGATCGCACAGATCGACGCCGAGATGGTGACGCGCCTCACGGCAATCGTCGACTCGGCGAGCGACACGTGGCAAGGCTTCATCGACGAGAACATCGCCTACATCCACATGGCCCTGGAACCCGAGATCCAGCGCATCGTCTTTCGGGACGGCCCGGCCGTGCTGGGCGACCCCTCGGGTTGGCCCATCCAGAACGCTTGCA
Organism: Pseudorhodoferax aquiterrae; assembly: GCF_014652235.1. GTDB lineage: Bacteria > Pseudomonadota > Gammaproteobacteria > Burkholderiales > Burkholderiaceae_C > Pseudorhodoferax > Pseudorhodoferax aquiterrae. Next base: position 76,432 of record NZ_BMYK01000004.1, on the reverse strand, counting down.
TTGAAAGCACCAGACGCAGCATCGACAAGCTCATCGCGGAAGGCGTCGTCCAGTCCGTGGACGCCCTTGCCACCGCACGCCTGGTCATGGGCGCGCTGCTTGGCGCGTCCCAGTGGATCGCCAATGCCGACGATCCCCAGGCGGCGTCAGAGCAGGTGATCGAAGCCTTTGTGGCCATGGTCTCGGGTTTGCGAACCTCGGCCTTTGAGGCCGCCCCGTCCACCGGTCACCGCGCCAAGCCATCCGCGCCGCAAGCTGCGACGCGCCGCCGCGCTGCGTCGTAGCGGCGCGCCGCCCGTGGCGCGCCTGCTTGGCATCACATCGCCAACACCCCCCACACCGCCCGCCCCAGCGCCAGCACCGCCAGCACGCCCAACAGATCCAGCAGCCGCCGCCGGAACTGCTCCGGCGATACGCGCGCGAACGCGCGGCTGCCAAGCCAGATGCCAGCCACCATGGCCGGCGCCAGCCATGCGGCCCAGCGCCAGGTGTCTGCCCCCACCAGCGCCCCCGCATCGCCGGCCCGTGGCAGCAGGGCCGCGAAGGCCAGCGCCAGCACGTCGGAGCACAGCAGCATCAGCACCATGGTCGCGCGCAGCGCGGCCGGCGCCATGCGCGTGGCGCTCAGCAGCACGGCGACCACGATGCCGCCGATCGCGGCCACGCCGTTGACCACGCCCGACAGCGTGCCGACCCCGAAGCGCACGCGCGGCGTGGGCTCCAGCGCCGGCCGCACGCCGCTGCGCAGCGCCAGCACGGCCATCACCAGCAGCCCACCGATCACGAGGCGCAGACCGCTCTCCGGCAGCCAGGCCAGCAGCGCCACGCCGATGGGCACGCCCAGCACCTGGCCGGCCACCAGCGCGCGCAACCAGGGCCAGTCGGCGTCGCGCAGGCCCAGGCGCAGCATGTGCAGGCTGGCCAGGATCTCCAGCAGGAAGATGGACGGGATGACGGCCGCGGGCGCGACCAGCAGCGACAGACCGGCCACGCCGAAGGCCGAGAAGCCGAAGCCCGCGAAGCCGCGCACGAAGCCGGCGCCCAGCACCACGGCCAACGCGGCCAGCAAGGGCCAGCCGGCCAGCGGCGGCGCGAGCGACGCGGCCGTCAGCGCCGCACCCTCACATGCGGCCCTTCCACGGCACGACGCGGCGCTCGACCCAGCGCATCAGCAGGTCGAACAGATAGGCCACCACGCCGATCACCACGATGCCCATGATCACGATGTCGGTGCGCAGGAAGTTCGAGGCGTTCAGCACCATCTGGCCCAGGCCCATGTTGGCCGCCACCATCTCGGCCGCCACCAGCGTGGTCCAGCCGAAGCCGATCGCGATGCGCATGCCCACCAGGATCTCGGGCATGGCCGCGGGCAGCACCACGTGGCGCACCACCTGCCAGTAGCTCGCGCCCATGGAATAGGCGGCGTTGATCTGCTCCTGCGCGGCGCTGCGCATGCCCGAGCGCGCGGCCAGCGCCAGCGGCGCGAAGCACGACAGGAAGATCAGCAGCACCTTGGGCAGCTCGTCGATGCCGAACCAGATGATGATGAGCGGCAGGTAGGCCAGCGGCGGCAGCGGGCGGTAGAACTCCAGCGGCGGGTCGAAGATGCCGCGCGCCCAGCGGCTCATGCCCATGGCGATGCCGACCGGAATCGCCGTCACGCAGGCCAGGAAGAAGGCCGAGAACACGCGGAACATGCTGGCCAGGAAGTGCTGCCAGAGCGGCTTGTCGTTGGCCTGGCCGCTCAGGTAGGCCCAGAACTGTTCGAACACGGCCTGCGGCGTGGGCAGGAACAGCGGCTTGACCCAGCCCATGTTGGTGACCAGCGTCCACAGCACCAGCAGCACGACCACCGTGGCCACGCTGATGGCGCCGCTGTGGCCCTCGCCGGGCGTGCGGAAGCGGCTGGTCTTGAGCGCTGCGGTGGACGGCGCAGCGGCCGGGGCGGCGGGCGCCACCGGCCCGGCCAGGGTGGATGCGCTGTCAGGCATGGGCGGGCTCCGTCGCTTCACGGTGGTGGATGATGGCCAGCACCTCCTCGCGCATGCGGATGAAGGCCGGCTCGGACTTGACCTTGCGCGCGTCGCCGTGCGCGAGGAACTGGCGCGAGAACGGCACGGCGTCGTAGACATGCGAGATGCGGCCCGGGCTGGGGCTCATGACGATCAGCCGGGTGGACAGGAACAGCGCCTCTTCCACGTCGTGGGTGATGAAGAACACCATCTTCTGGGTGGCCGACCAGGCGCGCAGCAGGATCTCCTGCACCTGCTCGCGCGTGAAGGCGTCCAGCGCACCCATGGGCTCGTCCATGAGCAGCACGGCCGGGTCGTTGGCCAGCGCGCGCGCGATGCCCACGCGCTGCTGCATGCCGCCCGACAGCTCGTACACGGCACGGTCGGCGTACTTGGCCAGGCCCACCAGCGCCAGCTTGCCCTCGGCGATGCGCGCGCGCTCGGCTGCCGGCACGCCGCGCAGCTGCAGGCCCAGCGCCACGTTGTCGCGCACGTTGAGCCAGGGCATCAGCGCGTGCTTCTGGAACACCACGCCGCGCTCGGCACCCGGGCCCTGCACCGGTTTGCCATCCAGCAGCACCTGGCCCGAGGAAGGTGGCAGGAAGCCCGCGATGCAGTTGAGCAACGTGGTCTTGCCGCAGCCCGAGGCGCCGAGCGCGACCACGAAGTCGCCGCCCTGCATGCGCAGGTTGACGGGCGCCAGCGCCTGCAGCGTGCCGCCCTTGACGGCGTAGTTCACCGTCAGCTCACGGATGTCGAGCGTGGGCATGGACTGCCTTACTGGCCCAGGGCCTTCTTGATGTAGACGTCGGTCACGAAGTTGGCGTAGCTCGGCTTGACCTCCTGCACGCGGCCCTGCTCTTTGAGGAACTCCGCGGTGCCGGCCATGGCCTTGGCCGCGCCGCCGCCCAGCCAGGTGGCCGAGAGCTGCTCCTGCAGCGTGGGGAAGGTGTACAGCGCCATGCCGGCCGGCACGTCCTTGGCATCGGCCTTGGTCCACTTGGCGACGGCCTTGACCTGCGGCGAGTCGGGCGTCCAGCCCTTCAGCCCTGCGCGCACCTCGGCGTTGGCGCGGTCCAGTGCCTTGACGAAAGCGACCATGAAGGCCTCGTTGGCCGCCGCCCACTTGGCGTCGACGACGATGCCCTCGAAGGTCGGGTGGCCCTGCTTGCCGATGCTGCCGGAGGTGGCGATGACCTTGCCATTGCCCTTGACCTTGGTCAACACCGGGTCCCAGATGAAGGTGGCGTCGATGTCGCCGCGCTCCCAGGCCGCGGCCACCTCGGGCGGGCGCATGTTGTTGACGTTGACCTGGCGCGCGTCCACGCCCGCGGCCTTGAGCGCGGCCATGAGCTGGTAGTGCGCGGTGGAGACGAAGGGCACGCCCACGCGCTTGCCCTTGAGGTCGGCCAGGGTGTTGACGTTGGAGCCATTGCGCGCCACCAGGGCCTCGGCGTCGGCGATGTCGGCCGAGACCCAGAACAGCCGGATGTCCTGCCCCTGGCTGGCCGCCGCCGTGAGCGGGCTGGAGCCGACCTCGCCCATCTGCACATTGCCCGATGCCATGGCGCGGATCACGTCGCCGCCGCCGCCGAACATGCGCCAGTGGATCTTGTAGCCGGTGGCCTTTTCGACCTCACCGGATTCCATGACCAGGCGCAGCGGCACCAGCATGTCCTGGTGCGCGAAGGTCACTTCCTTGGTCTGGGCCTGGGCCCCGGCTGCGAGGACGAGCGCGGCGGCGACGGCCGCGCGGTGCATGGATCGACGGTTGAGCATCGTGGAGATCTCCTGGGTCCGAACGGGAACACATGCGGCCACCGCAGACCTGCGGCGCCGGGCGGGCGAGCCGGGCCAATGTGCAGCAAAGGCACACGACACAAAAGAACCAGCGTGCGCCCGCCCATGGGGCCAGGGAACCAGGGTGAACCCTTGGTTTGGTGCGGCACGCACCGGTGCCGTGCGCCGCGCGCGGACCCGTTCAGGCGCGTCGCGCGCCGCGCGCCGCCGCGAGTTCGTCCACGGCCTTGGCCAAGGCGGCGATGCCATCGTCGATGCGCTCGGTGGGGATGGACGACAGCCGCAGCCGGAAATGCGGGCAGGGATAGGGCGGGTGCTGGAAGAACACGTCACCCGGCTCGATCAGCACGCCGTGGCGCTGCGCGATGGTGGCCAGCTCGGCGCCGTCCACCCAGGCCGGGGCGTTGACCCACATCGAGGCGCCGCCGCGCGGCAGTTCGAACGCGAAGTCGGGCAGCTGCGTGCGCAGCGCGCGCGCCACCTGCTGCACGCGCTCCTGCATCACGAGGTTGACGCGGCGCGCATGCGATTCATGGTGGCCCAGCGAGATGAACAGCGCGTAGGCATGCTGCAGGAAGGCGCTCGGGTGCCGCACCATGGCATGGCGCAGCAGGCGCAACTCGCGGATCAGCGCGCGCGGCGCGACGATGTAGCCCAGCCGCATGGCCGGCGACAGGCTCTTGGACAGCGAGCCCACGTAGACCACGCGGCCGCTCTTGTCCAGGCTCTTGAGCGCGGGCATGGGCGCGCCCTCGTAGAGGTTCTCGGCCTCGTAGTCGTCTTCGATGATCACGAAGTTGGCCAGCTCGGCCTTGCGCAGCAGCCACTCGCGCCGCGTGAGCGACAGCGTGGCCGTGGTGGGGCTCTGGTGCGAGGGCGTGACGAACAGATAGTCCAGCGGCGCCAGCGTGTCCACCACCACGCCCTCGCCGTCCACCGCCACCGGCACCCAGCGCGGCCGGCGCAGCGAGAAGGTGTTGCGCGCATGCGGGTGGCCGGGCTCCTCGAAGCCCAGGCGCTGGCGCTCGTCCAGCAGCGCATCGGCCAGCAGCTGGAAGGCCTGCTGCGCGCCCACGGTGACGAGGATCTCTTCCTTGAGCGCGAACACGCCACGCTTGGGCAGGAGGTGCAGGCGGATCTGCTCGATCAGGTCGGGCACGTCGTCGGTCTCGAAGTCCGGCGTCCATTGCGCGAGCTGGGCACGCGCCAGGCTGCGCGTGCAGCATTCGCGGAAACCCTCGATCGGAAACAGCTCGGGATCGTGCGTGCCATAGACGAAGGGATAGGGCACCTCGCGCCAGCGCTCGGGCTTGGACAGCGTGGGCGCATCGGCCAGCGAGCGCAGCACGCGCGCGCCCCAGTCCGGTGCCACACCGCCGCCGCTGCCGAAGCTGGCCGGCGGCGTGGCGCCCACGCTGGCGGGCCGCGCGTTGCGCGCCACGAACACGCCGCTGCGCGCGCGCGCCTCCAGGAAGCCTTCGTCGATCAGCTGCTGGTAGGCCGCCGTGGCCGTGTTGCGCGACAGGCCCAGCAGGCGCGAGAGTTCGCGCGAGGACGGCATCGCCGCGCCAGCCGGCAGCCGCCCCTCCAGGATGGGCTGCACGATGGCCAGCCGCAGGCGGCCCTGCAGCGGCAGGCCGGGCTGCTCGGGCACGACGAACAGCCTGGCCCATTGGTGGTGCGCGTCGGCGCCGGGGGTGCTCATGGGAGGCGCAGTCTAGCGCCAGCGCGCGCCCCGCCGACCGCCCACTGGCGTGGTGGATTGGGGCCCACTGGCACTATCGCCGCGCGGATCAATTGCCTAACCTGCGACGCAACCTGAACAGGAGAGCGTCTTGAGCACCACCCACCCGCCCGTCACCGAAGCCACCCTGGCCGCCTTCAGCGATGCCTGGAACCGCCACGATCTCGAGGCCCTGATGTCCTTCATGACCGAGGACTGCATCTTCCAGACCGCCGGCGGACCGGACGCCTGCGGCACGCGCCATGTGGGCGCGGCGGCGGTGCGCAAGGCCTTCCCGGTGGCCTGGGAGACCATGCCCGACGCGCAGTGGCGCAACGGCAAGCACTTCGTGCAGGGCGATTTCGGCGTGTCCGAATGGACCTTCACGGGCACCGCCGCCGACGGCACGCGCGTGGAGGTCGACGGCGTGGACCTGTTCACCTTCAGGAACGGCAAGATCCACCTGAAGAACGTGTTCCGCAAGACGCGCCCCAACCTGCCGGCGCGTTGAGACGATGAGCAGCCTGCCCTTCCCCACGGCCGACAGTCCGGCCGAGCGGCGCTACGACCCACGTTACGACCCGCTGGTCGCACCCGACCCTGGTGCGGGGCGTGCCTACGCACCGACCTGGTGGGTGGCCAGCGCCGGCCAGCCGCCGGCCGACGACGGCCCCGTGCGCGGCGACTTCGATGCCGACGTGGTCGTCATCGGCGCCGGCGCGACCGGCATGTCCACCGCGCTGTACCTCGCGCAGGAGCACGGCATCGCCGCCGTGGTGCTGGAGGCCAACCAGACCGCCTGGGGCTGCTCCAGCCGCAGCGGCGGCCAGGGCCAGAACGCCAGCGGCCGGCTCAAACGCGGCCAGTGGATAGAACGCTGGGGCCTGGACACCGCGCGCGCGCTGGACCGCGAGATCCGCACGGGCTTCGAGAACTTCGCCGAGCTCACGCGCCAGATCGACTGCGATGCCTACGACGGCGGCCATCTCTACGTGGCGCACCGGCCCGAGAAGATGGACTACCTGCGCAGCGAGTCGCGCGTGATGAACGAGCAGTTCGGCTACCGCACGCGCATGCTCACGCCCGGCCAGATCCACGAGGAGTTCTGCGGCGAACGCGAGGCCGCCGGTGCCATGTGGGAAGAGCACGGCATCGGCATCCATCCGCTCAAGTTCACCTTCGGCCTGATGCGCCGCGCGCGTGCGCTGGGCGTGAAGGTGCATCCGGCCAGCCCCGTGCAGGGCTGGAAGACGGTTGCCGGCGTGCACCATCTGCGCACGCCGGGCGGCACCGTGCGCGCGCGCCGCGTGGCCGTGTGCACGGGCGGCTACACCGGCCAGCGGCTGCACCCGCTGCTCAAGAACAAGATCATGCCGATCCTGTCGAACTCGGTCGTCACGCGCGAGCTGACGGCCGCGGAGCTGGCGGCCTGCGGCGTGCGCAACGAGACCTTCCTGACCGACACGCGCACGCTGCGTTTTTACTACCGCTTCCTGCCTGGCCGCCGGCTGCAGCTGGGCAGCCGCAGCGCCGTCACGGGCGCCGATGCCGAGGCGCCCGTGCACCTCAAGCTGCTGACGGATGCGATCGCGCGCAAGTTCCCGCCGCTGGCCGGCATCGCGATCGACCACTCCTGGTGGGGCTGGGTGGACGTGAGCCACGACATGATGCCGCGCATCACGCGGCCCGACCCGGCGCAGACCATCTGGTACGCCGTGGGCTACGGCGGCAACGGCGTGTCCTTCTCCACCTGGGCCGGCAAGCGACTGGCCCAGCGCGTGACGGGCCAGGACGCCGAGCGCGCGGTATTCTCCCTGCCCATCTACGACGGGCCGTTGGAGTACCCCAACGCCTTCGGCGTGCTGCGCTCGCCGCTGCTGGCGCCGTTCCGGCGCATGGGCCAGCGCGCGCTCTACAAGTGGTACTGGCTGCGCGACGAGAAATAGCACAGCGAAGGTGCGTGGCAGGGAAAACACTGCCCCTCTGGCACCAGCAGTTCATCGCCTGTGGCATGCGTGCTTGGTGTGCTTCCTGCGTATCGTTGGCGCAAGGCCGCGATGGGCGTGGCCAACCGACCAGAGGAGTTCCGCATGCGTTCGTTTTCCCTGCGCCGCCGCGCCCTCGGCAGCATCGCTCTCGCCGCCGCAGCGCTGGCCGCGGCGGCCTTGCCGGCCCAGGCCCAGGAGCAGCCCAAGAAGGGCGGCACGCTGGTGGTGGGCAGCACCCAGGTGCCACGCCACCTCAATGGTGCGGTGCAGTCCGGCATCGCCACGGCCATGCCCTCCACGCAGCTGTTCGCCAGCCCCCTGCGCTACGACGACAAGTGGCAGCCCCAGCCCTACCTGGCCGAATCGTGGAAGCTGGCGGAGGACGGCAAGTCGCTCACGCTGAACCTGCGCAAGAACGCCGTGTTCCACGACGGCAAGCCCATCACCTCGGAAGACGTGGCCTTCTCCATCATGGCCGTCAAGGCCAACCACCCGTTCCAGACCATGCTGGCGCCGGTGGAGAAGGTCGAGACGCCGGACCCGTACACGGCCATCATCCGCATGAGCCAGCCGCACCCGGCGATCCTGCTGGCGATGAGCCCGGCGCTCGCGCCCATCCTGCCCAAGCACGTGTACGGCGACGGCACCGACCTCAAGGCCCACCCGCGCAACACGGCCGACGTCGTGGGCTCCGGGCCGTTCAAGCTGGTCGAGTTCCGCGCCGGCCAGCGCATCGTGATGGAGCGCTTCGACAAGTTCTTCCTGCCCGGCAAGCCCTACCTGGACAAGGTCATCATGAACATCGTGCCCGACACCTCCAGCCTGCTGCTGGGGCTGGAGCGCGGCGACATCCAGATGGTGCCCTACGTGGCCGTCTCCATCGATCTCAAGCGGCTGCAGAACAACCCCAACATCGCGCTCACGAACAAGGGTTTCGAGGGCATCGGCGCCATCAACTGGCTGGCCATCAACACCGCCAAGAAGCCGCTGGACGACGTGCGCGTGCGCAAGGCCATCGCCTATGCCATCGACAAGAACTTCATCACCAAGGCCTTGATGGGCGGCTTCGCCGCGCCGGCCGACGGCCCCCTCGTGGCCAGCAGCCCGTTCGCGGTGGCCGACCTCGTGCGCTATCCGGTGGACCTCAAGAAGGCCGCCGCGCTGCTGGACGAGGCCGGCCTCAAGGCGGGCGGCAACGGCGAGCGCTTCAAGATCAGCATCGACTACCTGCCCGGCGTGGACGAGCAGCAGAAGAACGTCGCCGAGTATGTGCGCGCCCAGCTCAAGAAGATCGGTGTGACGGTGGAGGTGCGCGCCTCGGCCGACTTCCCGGCCTGGGCCAAGCGGCTGGCCACGCACGACTTCGACCTGTCCATGGACACAGTGTTCAACTGGGGCGACCCGGTGATCGGCGTGCACCGCACCTACCTGTCCACCAACATCAAGCCGGTGGTCTGGACCAACACCCAGTCGTACAAGAACGCACAGGTCGACGAGCTGCTCAACACGGCCGGCGGCATCATGGACGAGACCAAACGCAAGGCCTACTACGCCACCTTCCAGAAGATCGTGACGGACGAGGTGCCCATCGTCTTCATCAACAACTCGCCCTACTACACGGCCACGCGCAAGAACGTGGGCAACGTGCCGACCACGATCTGGGGACCCGCGGCCCCGTACGACGAGGTCTTCCTGAAGTAAGCGGACGGCGCCAGCCTTGTGCCGACATGCGCCTGGCCGGTCCATTGCAGCACGCGCAGGCCGCTGTTCGCCACGCGGGCGGCATCGCGCGACGGCGGCCTCTGCGCCGGCGGGACCGGGTGCCCGGACATGCCGCCGACGCGGGTGCTCCTGCCCGCGCTCGCGTGCACCGCGTCAGCCGACGGCGTGCCGCTTGCGCATGCAGCGCATGGGCGAAGTCCCGGTTCAAACGGCCTGCACACACTGCCCCTACTGGCCCCTCCCTCCACCCACCCACCCCTTCGATGACATGAACATGCTGCGTGCTCTTGCAACCCGCCTGCTCCAGGGCTTCCTGCTGGTGCTGGCCGTGGTGGTGCTGAACTTCATGCTGGTGCATGCCGCACCCGGCGATCCGGTCGAGACCATCGCCGGCGCCAGCGGCGGCATGAGCCCCGAACTCATGGCCCAGCTGCGTACCCAGTACGGCCTGGACCGCTCGCTGCCTGCACAGCTGGGCATCTACCTGGGACGCGTGCTGGGCGGCGACCTGGGCTACTCGTACTTCTTCAACCTGCCGGTGGCGCAGATGATCTTCGAGCGCGTGCCCGCCACGCTGCTGCTGGTGGTCTCGGCCGTGCTGCTGGCCTTTCTGGCCGGTACGCTGCTGGGCGTGCTGTCGGCGCGCCGGCCCAACGGCCTGCTGTCGCAGTGCATCACGGTGCTCTCGCTGGTGGGCTTCGCCGCACCGGTGTTCTGGACCGGCATGATGCTGGTGCTGCTGTTCGCGTCCTGGCTGCCCATCCTGCCCGTGGCCGGCATGCGCTCGGCCGACTCGGTCGGCGCCAGCGGCCTGGCCGACGTGCTGGACGTGCTGCACCACCTGGTGCTGCCCACCGTCACGCTGGCCCTGGTCTACCTCGCGCAGTACAGCCGGCTGGCGCGCTCGTCCATGCTGGACGTGCTGGGCTCGGACTACATCCGCACCGCGCGCGCCAAGGGCCTCGCAGACCACGTGGTGCTCTACAAGCACGCGCTGCGCAACGCGCTGCTGCCGGTGGTCACCATGCTGGGCCTGCAGTTCGGCAACGTGATGGCCGGCGCCATCATCGTGGAGACGGTCTTCAACTGGCCCGGCCTGGGCCGCCTGGCCTTCGACTCGGTGCTGCGGCGCGACTACCCGACCATCCTCGGCGTGCTGCTGTTCTCCTCCATCGTGGTGGTGGTCATGAACCTGCTCACCGACCTCGCCTACCGCCTCATCGACCCCCGCATCAAGACCGCTTGAAGGCACGACCATGAGCACCACCGCCCCACCCGTCTCCCCGCTGCCCGCCGCACGGCCGGCCACGGCCGTCCAGGCAGAACACCCGGCGCGCGAAGCGCTGCGCATGTTCCTGCGCAATCCCGCGGCCATCGCCGGCCTGGTCATGCTGGCCGCCGTGCTGCTCGTGGCCATCGCAGGCCCCTGGGTCTACCCGGCCGACCCCTTCGAGATCCGCACCATGCCGCTGACGCCGCCCTTCAGCGAGGAGGCCTGGCTGGGCAGCGACCAGCTCGGCCGCGACGTGCTGACCGGCATCGTCTACGGCGGCCGCGCCACGCTGCTGGTGGGCGCCTTCGCAGCACTGCTGTCGGTGGCCATCGGCGTCTCGCTGGGCGCGCTGGCAGGCTACTACGGCGGCCGCGTGGACGCGCTGCTGATGCGCGTGACCGAGTTCTTCCAGGTCCTGCCGGCGCTGCTGTTCGCGATGGTGGTGGTCACGCTGTTCTCGCCCTCGCTCGTCACGGTCACGCTGGCCATCGGCATCGTGAGCTGGCCCGGCACGGCGCGGCTCGCGCGGGCCGAGTTCCTCAAGACCAAGAGCCTGGAATTCGTGCGCGCCGAGCGTGCCATCGGCGCGCGCGACGCCCGCATCATCTGGAAGGTGATCCTGCCCAACGCTCTGCCCTCGCTGGTGGTGTCGGCCACGCTGGCCGTGGGCGCCGCGATCCTGTTCGAGGCCGGCCTGTCCTTCCTGGGCCTGGGCGACCCGAACCAGATGAGCTGGGGTCTCATGATCGGCTCGGCGCGCCAGTACGTGCTGTCGTGCTGGTGGGCCGTGGCCTTCCCGGGCGCCGCGATCTTCGTCACGGTGCTGGCCGTCAGCCTGATCGGCGACGGCCTCAACGATGCGCTCAACCCCAAACTCCGGGAGCGGTGATGGAAAAGCCACTGTTGCAGGTGAAAGACCTGCGCGTCACCTTCAACAGCCGCCGCGGCGAAGCCATGGTGCTCAACGGCGTGGACTTCGGCATCCGCGCCGGCGAGACGCTCTGCGTGGTCGGCGAATCGGGCTGCGGCAAGAGCATGACGGCGCTGGCGCTGCTGCGGCTGATCCCCTCGCCGCCGGGTCGCATCACGGGCGGCCAGGTGCTGTTCCAGGGCGAGGACCTGCTGGCCGCCGACGATGCCCGCATGCGCGAAGTGCGCGGCAACCGCATCTCCATGATCTTCCAGGAGCCCATGACCTCGCTGAACCCGGTGTTCACCGTGGGCGAGCAGATCGGCGAATCGCTGCGGCTGCATGCGGGCCTGGAGCCGGCGGCCGCGCAGGCCCGCGCGGTGGAGATGCTCAAGCAGGTCGGCATCCCGGCGCCCGAGCGGCGCGTGCACGAGTACCCGCACCAGATGTCCGGCGGCATGCGCCAGCGCGTGATGATCGCCATGGCGCTGGCCTGCCGGCCCGACATCCTGATCGCCGACGAGCCCACCACCGCGCTGGACGTGACCGTACAGGCCCAGATCTTCGATCTGCTGCGCGAGCTGCAGCGCGACAAGGGCACGGCCATCCTGATGATCACGCACGACATGGGCGCGGTGGCCGAGATGGCCGACCGCGTGATGGTCATGTACGCCGGCCGCGTGATCGAGCAGGGCAGCTGCGAACAGGTGCTGTCCGCGCCGGCCCACCCCTACACGCGCGGCCTGATCGCCTGCCTGCCGGAGCTGGGCAGCAGCCAGGAGGCCACGCGCGAGGACCTGCCCGAGATCCCGGGCGTGGTGCCCTCGATCTGGGAGCTGGGCAGCGGCTGCGCCTTCCGCGCGCGCTGCCGCGAGGCCTTGCCGCGCTGCGCGAGCGAGGTGCCGCCGCTGGTGGCGCTGGAGGGCCAGGGCCATGGCGTGGCCTGCTGGCTGCACAGCCAGGCCCCCAAGCTGCGGGCCCGTACCGAGGAGCTGGCATGAACGCGCGCACCGAAGACACCCTGCTGCAGGTGGACGACCTGCAGGTGCATTTCCCGCGGCCGCGCAGCGGCATGTTCCAGCCGCCCGAGGTGGTCAAGGCCGTCGACGGCGTGTCCTTCAGCGTGCGCCGCGGCAGCACGCTGGCCGTGGTCGGCGAATCGGGCTCGGGCAAGACCACCACGGCGCTGGCCGTGATGCGGCTGGCGCCCGTGACGGCGGGCCGCCTGCGGCTGGGCGACACCGACCTGGCCGCACTGTCCGGCGAGGCCCTGCGCCAGGCGCGCCGGCGCATGCAGATCGTGTTCCAGGACCCGTTCTCCTCGCTGAACCCGCGCCAGCGCGCCGGCGCCGCCGTGCGCGCGCCGCTGGACCTCATGCAGGTCGGCACGCCCAGCGAGCGCGAGGCGCGCGTGGCCGAGCTGTTCACCCAGGTCGGGCTGCGGCCCGAGCAACAGCACCTGTTCCCGCACCAGTTCTCGGGCGGGCAGCGCCAGCGCATCAACATCGCGCGCGCGCTGGCCACCAACCCCGAGCTGGTGGTTTGCGACGAACCCGTGTCGGCCCTGGACATCGCCATCCGTGCGCAGATCCTGAACCTGCTGGCCAGGCTGCAGAAGGAGCTGGGCCTGACCTTCTTGTTCATCTCGCACGACATGGCCGTGGTCGAACACATCTGCGACGACATCGCCGTGATGTACCTGGGCCAGATCGTGGAACGCGCACCGCGCAAGACCTTCTTCGCCCAGCCGCTGCACCCCTACAGCGTGGCGCTGATGTCGGCCGTGCCCACGGTGGGTGGCGGGCGCCAGCGCGCCGCGCAGCGCATCAAGCTCACGGGCGATCCACCGAGCCCGATCAACCCGCCGCCGGGCTGCCGCTTCGCCGGCCGCTGCCCGGTGGCCGTGCCGGCCTGCGCGGCCGAGCTGCCGCCGCTGCGCGAGGCCGCGCCGGGCCACTGGGTGCGCTGCATCCGCGTCGAGAACCATGGCGGCTCGCCCGTCGCACCGCTGGCCATGCCAGCCTGAAAGCCCCTCCACCGCATGACCACGACCACCGTCTACCGCGCCCGCAAGATCATCACGCTCGAAGCCGGCCAACCCGAAGCCACCCACGTGGCCGTGCGCGAGGGCCGCATCCTGGCCGTCGGCGACCTGGAACGCTGCGCCGCCTGGGGCCCCTACGAACTGGACGAACGCTTCGCCGACAAGGTGCTGATGCCCGGGCTGGTCGAAGGCCACTGCCACCTCAAGGAAGGCAGCATGTGGGAGTGGACGTACACGGGCTGGTTCGACCGGCGCGACCCCGACGGCCAGGTCTGGCCGGGCCTGCGCTCGATGGACGCCGTGGTCGCGCGCCTGGCCGAGGTCTCGGCGCGCATGGACGCCGCGGGCCAGGGCGCTGGCGCGCCGCTGATCGCCTGGGGCTTTGACCCGATTTACTTCGGCGGCGAGCGCATGACGGTGGAACACCTGGACCGCGCCAGCACCACGCGGCCCATCATCATCGCGCACGCCAACGGCCACCTCATGAACGTGAACACGGCCATGCTGCGCATCGCCGAGATCACGCGCGACAACGAGGTCGAAGGCGTGGTCAAGTTCGCGGCCGGCCATGCCCGGGCCGGCGAGCCCACGGGCGAACTGCAGGAACCGGCCGCCATGTTCCTGGTGCTGCGCAAGATCGGCAATGCCGGCCTGCTGGCGCCCATGACCGAGGCCGGCGTGCGCTCGTTCGCGCGGCTGGCCTGCCGCCAGGGCGTGACCACCGCCACCGACCTCGTCAACAAGCTGGGCGAGGACGATGTGCGCGTGCTCGAGGCGGCGCTGGCCGACGACGCCGTCTCCATCCGCATCCTGCCGGCCTTCCAGGCCTTCCACGGCACGCACGCGGCCCAGGCCGGCGCCGAGCATGTGAAGGCGCTGATGGCGCGCAACACCGACCGGCTGCGCTACGGCCTCGTCAAGATGATGCTGGACGGCTCGATCCAGGGCTTCTCCGCCCGGCTGCGCTGGCCCGGCCACTTCAACGGCGCGCCCAACGGCATCTGGGTCATGGCGCCGGCGCAGTACGAGGCCGATTTCGAGACCTACCACCGCGCCGGTCTCCTAGTGCACACCCACACCAACGGCGACGAGGCCAGCGAGGCGGCGATCGACGCCATCGGCCGCGTGCTGGCGCGCGCGCCACGGCCCGACCACCGCCACACGCTGCAGCACGGCCAGATGATCGACGCGCCGCTGTTCCGCCGCATGGCCGCGCTGGGCCTCGCGGCCAACCTGTTCGCCAACCACCTGTGGTACTGGGGCGACCAGCACTACGAGATGACCATGGGCCCAGACCGCGCCATGCGGCTGGACGCCTGCGCAAGTGCACTGGCCGCCGGCGTGCCGCTGGCCATCCATTCGGACGCACCGGTCACGCCGCTGGGGCCGCTGTTCACGGCCTGGTGCGCGGTCAACCGCGTCACGCCCAAGGGCCGCGTGCTCGGCGAGGCCGAGCGGCTGACGGTGCCGCAGGCGCTGCACGCCATCACGCTGGGGCCGGCCTACACGCTCAGGCTGGACCACGAGATCGGCTCCATCGCCTGCGGCAAGCGTGCCGACTTCTGCGTGCTGGAGGACGACCCGCTCACGGTCGATCCCATGGCGCTCAAGGACATCCGCGTCTGGGGCACGGTGCTGTCCGGCCGGGTGTTCGAGGCCAAGTGAGCGCCGTCCCACGCCTGCCGCTCACGGTGCTGGGCGGCTTCCTGGGCGCCGGCAAGACCACGCTGCTGAACCATTGGCTGCGCCATGCCGGTGGCCAGCGGCTGGCCGTGCTGGTCAACGACTTCGGCGCGCTGAACCTGGATGTGGAACTGGTGCAGGCCAACAGCGGCGACACCGTGGCCCTGACCAACGGCTGCGTGTGCTGCCAGATCGGCGACGACCTGTCGATGGCGCTGCTCCAGGTGCTGGAGCGGCGGCAGGACTTCGACGCCGTGGTGGTGGAGGCCAGTGGCGTCTCCGACCCCTGGCGCATCGCCCAGCTCGGCCATGCCGATCCGGCGCTGGTGCTGGACGGCGTGGTGGTGCTGGTGGACGCCAGTGCCGTGCTGGCGCAGGCGGCCGATCCGCTGCTGGCCGACACGCTGGCGCGGCAGGTGGCCCGCGCCGACCTGCTGGTCCTCAACAAGACGGACCTCGTGGACGCGGAACAGCTGGCCCGCGTGCATGCCTGGGCCGATGCGCACGCCGCCGGTGCATGCCGCTGCGAGGCCGTGCAGGCCGAAGTGCCCACCGCGCTGCTGAGCGGCGCCGCGCTGCTGCGCCAGGCGGCGGCTGCACCGCGCCGCGATGCACGGCTGCAGATGGCGCCGCCGCACCATGGCCGGCAGTACGCGACCTGGTCGGCGCAGCCGCAGGCCGCGCTGTCCGAGACGGCGCTGACCAACTGGCTCGCGAACGTCCCGGCCGGCGTGCTGCGTCTCAAGGGCATCGTGCGCACGGGCCCCACCCAGTGGTGCGAGCTCCAGTTCGCCGGGCGCACCGCACGCGTGCGTCCGGCCGCGGCGCCCACGGGCGGCGCCAAGGTGGTGGCCATCGGCCTGCAGGGGCGGCTGCCGGTGGCCGCGCTCGATGCGCTGGTGCAACCCGAGTGGCCGGCACAGGGCGCCGGTGCCTGAGAAGCTGCACGGCGCGTCCCCACGTCCGCGCGATCCCTCCGAACGCTGGACGCGCACGGCCCTGATCCAGACACGTCGACGGTGTGGCGCTTCGAGTCCAACGGCCGGCCGCGCGAGCCGCCCGTTCACACGTGCTCAGGCGTCGAGGATTCTGCGGTTGCCGGCACCCGGCAAGGTTCGCAGCGTCTTCACCGTCCTGCTCTGGTAGTCGCGACTCCAGACGGTATCGACCTGCACCCACTCGCCACGCGCCTCATCCGGCGTCAAGGTCAGCACGACATAGCCGCGCTGGCTGAGTTCGGCGTAGCGCAGGTCGGGAATCATGTCGGCAAAGCCGTCCTCCAGCACGGCGCTGGAGATCAGGGGGAGCGCGCGTTCGAACCCCGGGGAGCTGACCGAAGCGGTAGCGAACTCCACGCCCACGGTCAGACCGGCTGCATCGGTCAGATCGCTGGCCCACGCGTTGTGGGTGTCGCCTGCCAGGGAGATGAGGTTCTTGTTCGCATCGCGGGCGACCGCCAGCACCGACTCGCGCGCTGCCGGATAGCCATCCCAGGCGTCCAGGTTGTAGGGCGCGCGCCGTTGGTTCACCAAGGCGCGCTGCGCATCGCTGCGCAGCTCCTCCGGCGTCGCCTTGGCCAGTGTGTACTCCGCCAGCGTCTCGAGCGTCAGCGACGAAGCGACGGACAGCGGAATCTCCATGCGCGCCATCAGCACCTGCTGGCCGAGCACCTGCCACGTCGCGTGGGAGGCCGTCATCTGTGCTGTCAGCCACGCCGACTGTTCCGTGCCCAACAACTGCCGCCCGGGCCCCAGTCCCTGGCCTTCGAGGTATGCGGGCAAGGCGAGCTGTTCGTCGCGCCCGATCAGCCGCGTGTCCAGCATGTGCAGCGACGCGAGACTGCCGAAGTCGAAGCTGCGGTAGATCTTCAGTGGATTGGCGGCATCGGGCACGCGGACCGGCAGCCATTCCTGCCAGGCCTGCACCGCGGCCGCACGGCGCTCGGCAAAGCTTCCCTCCGAGGCACTGTCGTGGTTGGCCGCACCGCCGGACCAAGCGTTGTCCGCAACGTCGTGGTCGTCCCAGACGGCAATGAGCGGCACCACCGCATGCAGCGCGCGCAGGTCCGGGTCGGACTTGTACTGCGCATGCCGCTGCCGGTAGTCCGACAGTGTCAGGATCTCCTGCCGGGGGCTGGATTCCCGGTCGATCACGAAAGCGGTCTGCGATGCATAGCCCAGCAGTCCGTACTCGTAGATGTAGTCGCCCAGGTGCAAAGCGACATCGATGTCGCCACGTTCTGCCACGTCGGCGTACACGTTGAAGTACCCAGCGGGAAAGTTGGCGCACGACAGCACGGCCAGCTTGACCTGCGCAACATCTCCGGCGGGCAGCGTCTTCGTCCGGCCGGTGGGCGAGCGCTCTTCGCCATACAGGAAGCGATAGAAGTAGGTGCTTGCGGGCTGCAGTCCCGTCACATCCACTTTCACCGTGTAGTCTTGCGCCGGACCGGTGCCGACGGTTCCGCGCCCGACGATGGCGCCGAAGTTCGCGTCGCTCGACATCTCCCAGACCACCGCGAAATTGCCGGGCGCGGCGGGCGTCACGCGGGTCCACAGGATCACGCGATCCACGAGCGGATCTCCGCTGGCCACCCCATGCGCGAAGGCGTCGCTCGGTTCTTGCGGCGGTGGCGGCGTGCCGCCATCGCCGTCCCCGCCGCCACAGGCCGTCAAGCCCCCGGATCCGACCGCCACCGCATACAGCATCGCGCTGCGCATGAAGCGCCGGCGGGAAGGTTCTTTGCCGACACCTTGGCTGGCGGGTGCCGAAGGGGTGCCGTCGAGCGATGAGTGCTTCATGGTTCGTTTTTGTTGTCCTGGCTGCGGGGTGCCGCCGAACGGCTCGGAGGGTTGCCGATGGGAAGGCAACGCGCAGCAGGCGCAAAGGCCGCCTTTGCGTCAGCCGTCTCTGACCCAAAGACCGGGCGGCGCCCTTGCGCGCGGCGGCCAGTACGTCGCTAGCGACCGCCCTGGATTCGGGGCGCCTGCTGCCTTGCCAGCAACCAGCGCCGTGCGCGCTCCACGATCGGGCGGTCGACCATCCGGCCGTCGAGCACGACCGCGCCCAGACCGCGCGCCGCGGCCTCGTGGTCGGCCACCACCACCCGGGCGGCCCAGGCCAGCTCGTCGGCCGTGGGACCGAAGCCGGCATTGGCCACGCCGACCTGGCGGGGATGGATGCACACCGTGCCGGTGAAGCCGACGGCGCGGGCTTGGGCCACCAGGTCCGAAAAGGCGGCCATGTCGTCGATCTCCGCCACGCTGCCCGGCAGGCCCCAACACGGCAGCTGCCAGGCACGGGCGCAGGTGGCGACCTGTTGCGCCGGCCAGAGCAGCGAGCGCGGCTGCGGCGCTACACCCATCTCTGCGGCATAGTCTTCCGCGCCGAAGCCGAGTGCGGCCAGGCCGGGGCCGGCCTGGGCGATGGACGCGGCCTGCACCACGCCAAGCGCCGTCTCGATCAGCGCGACCACCGGCGTGGCGTGGCCGCTCTGCGCAAGCATGGCCACCAGCGCCTGCACCTGCTGCGCCGATTCCACCTTGGGCAGCATCACCGCGTCGATCTGCGCCAGCGGCGCGCTGGCGATGTCCTGCGCCAGCAGCGCGGGCTCGGCATTGACCCGCAGCAGCAACGGCGCCCGGCCCGACAGCGCCGCCACCGCCAGCGTGGCCAGACCGCGCGCCTCCTGCTTGCGCGCGGGCGGCACGGCGTCTTCCAGGTCGATCACCAGCGCGTCGGCACCGCGCTGCGCGGCCCGGGCCAGCAGGTGCTCCGCGGTAGCGGGCAGGAACAGCAGCGAACGCAGCGCACTCAGCTGCACCGTGCCGCCTTGCGCGCCAGCAGCGCCTGCAGTTCGCCCTCGTCCAGGCCCAGCTCCAGCGCCAGCGCGCGGGTGTGCTCGCCCAGGGCCGGCGCCTCGCGCCGGATGCCGCCCGGCGTGCCGGACAGGCGTGGCGTCACCGCGTGCATCACCGTGGCCTGCTCGCCCACCGCGACGTAGCAGCCGCGCGCCGCCACGTGGGCGTCGGCCAGCAGACCGGGTGCGTCGAGCACGGGGCCGACCGTGACCCCCTGGGCGCGGAACAGCGCGAGACAGTCCGGCAGATCGTGCGCGGCGATGAAGCGGGCCACCATCGCGTCGAGCTCCGCATCGTGGCGCAGGCGTGCCGCATTGGTCGCGAAGCGCGGGTCGTCCGCCAGCGCGGCGGCGCCGATGGCCTCCATCACGCGGCGCGCCATCGCGTCCGTGGAGCCGGACAGGGCCACCCAGCCGCCGTCGCGGCAGCGGTAGACCCCGCGCGGCGAGGCGATCTTGCGCGTGGGGTCGGGCGCCTGCCCGGCGTGCGCGTAGCAGCTGACGTCCGGCCCCAGGATGGCCAGCATGGGATCGAGCAGCGACAGGTCGATCACCTGGCCGCGGCCGCCATGCACCTCGACCTCGCGCAGCGCCGCCAGCGTGGCGAACGCGCCCGTCAGGCCGGCGACCATGTCGGCCAGGGCCAGGTTGGGCAGGCGCGGCGTGCCGTTCTCCAGGTGCTTGTGCGCGTAGCCGCTGAAACCCTCGACCAGGCTGCCGAAGCCCGGCAGCTCCCGGTACGGGCCGCTCTGGCCCCAGCCGGAGATGCGCACCACCACCAGGCCGGGATGCGCGGCCTGCAGCAGCGCGGGCGCCAGGCCCATGGCTTCCAGCGTGCCGGGCCGGAAGCTCTCCACCAGCACCTGGGCCGAGGCCAGCAGGCGGCGCAGCAGCGCCATCGCCTGGGCGTCGCGCAGGTCCAGCGCCAGACTGCGCTTGTTGCGCGCGTAGGTGCGCCACCAGGCGTCGAACGGCGCGCCGCCCTGCGGGTCGGGCTCGCACCACTGGCGCAGCGTGTCGCCCTCCAGCGATTCCACCTTGATCACATCGGCGCCGAAGTCGGCCAGCTGCAGCGACAGCATGTTGCCGGCGACCAGGCGCGACAGGTCGACCACGCGCACACCGGCGAGCGGGCCGCGCGCTGTCGGATCGGGGGCGATGCGCTGCGGCATCAATCGGCCTTCAGCGCGAGCTGGCGCACCAGGGCCTGCCAGAGCGGCGCCTCCTGGCGCAGCTGCGCCAGGAAGGCATCGTTGCCGCCGCGCAGCATGCCCGTCTCCATCGCGGCGAAGCGCTGCACCACCTCGGAGTTGCGCAGCGCCGCGTCGACCGCCGCCGCGAGTTTGTCGCCCAGCGCCGGTGGCAACCCCTTGGGCGCGAAGATGCCGCCGATCACGGCGATCGGCTCGCCGGGATAACCGGCCTCGGCCAGCGTGGGAACGTCGGGCAGCGAAGCCTCGCGCTGCCCGCCGGTCACGGCCAGCACCCGCAGCTTGCCCGAGCGCACGTGCGTGAGCGCCGCCGTCAGCGAATCGGTGGCGAACAGCACCTGGCCGCCCATCAGGTCGGTCAGGGCCGCGCCGCTGCCCTTGTAGGGCACGTGCGTGGCCTGCAGGCCGGCGCGGCGCAGGAAGATCTCCGAGCCCAGGTGCGTCATGGTGCCGGTGCCGGCGGACGCATAGGCCGCCGGCTGGCTGCGCAGCTGCGCCACCAGTTCGGCCAGCGTTCTGGGCGCGGCCGGCGTGTTGGCCACGAGGATGGCGAACGGCGCGCGCAACACGGGCGCCACGGCCGCGAAGTCGTCCAGCTGGTAGCGGGCCGCGGCGTTCATGGCCGGCACCACCAGCAGCTGCGCGGTGGAGCTCAGCAGCAGCGTGTAGCCATCGGGCTGCGCGCGGGCCACCGCCTGGTGCGCGATGATGCCGCCGCCTCCGGTGCGGTTGTCCACCACCACCGGCTGGCCCAGCGCCGTGCCCATGTGCTGGGCCAGCAGGCGCGCGACCACGTCGCTGCCGGAGCCCGCGCCCTGGGGCACAACCAGCGTGACGGGCCGGGTCGGCCAGTCCGCCGCCGGCGCCACGGCGGGCAGCGCGAGGACCAGCGTTGACGCCGCCGCGGCGGCCCAGCACCGGAACATGCGCCGGCGGGTTCCACAATACATGCCTGTCTCCAGATGCTCGAATCCTGGAGAGGCTACCACAATGTGTGCTATGGCAACCTTTGACAAAGCAAATAAAAGACCCCGTACCGTTGCCGCGGCGAGCGCCGCTGCGCTGCGTGCGCATGCGCCGGAGCAATTGATCACCTTCCGCGTGTCGGTGCTGTCGCAGCTGCTGTCGCGGCTGGTGGACGTGTCGGTCAAGGATGCCCTGGGCCTGACGAGCCGGCAGTGGCGGGTGCTCGTGAGCCTGAACCGGCTGGGCCCGTCGAGTTCCGGCGACGTGGCGCGCCTATGCAGTTTCGACCACAGCCAGGTCAGCCGCGTGGCCTTCGAGCTGGCCGAGAAGGGGCTGGTCACGCAAGGCAGCGACAGCGCCGACCGGCGCCGCCAGGTGCTGTCGCTGACGCCGGCCAGCCTGGCCCTGCTGCGCCAGGGCGTCCCGGCCTCGCTGGCCCGGCAGGACCGGCTGCGCCAGCGCCTGGGCGAGCAGGACTACGCCGCGTTCTGCCGCGCGCTCGACGCGCTGACGGAGGAGGCGCAGCAGATGCTGGACGAGGCCGGCGGACAGGCCTGAGGCGCCCGGCGCCGCTGCGCCCCGTCGGCGCCCGCTTGACCGGCCGCGCGGCGCGGGCATAGCATCGGCTCCCCTTCCACAGAGGGGACAAGAACGTGTAGACGATCGTTCCGGAGCCCGCAAGGTGGGGGCGCCACCAGCGCAGCTGCGTTGGCACCACCTGCGGGGTCGGGCCCGCCCGTCCAGCCA
Organism: Pseudorhodoferax aquiterrae; assembly: GCF_014652235.1. GTDB lineage: Bacteria > Pseudomonadota > Gammaproteobacteria > Burkholderiales > Burkholderiaceae_C > Pseudorhodoferax > Pseudorhodoferax aquiterrae. The sequence continues at coordinate 54,494 of NZ_BMYK01000004.1, read as the reverse complement.
CCGGCTGTGCGGGCAGGCGACTCCTTCGCGCGGGCACCTGGCGCTGGCACAGGCCCACGCGGCGCGCCCACGCTTCGAATGAAAGCCGCGAGCCCCGGCACGGCTGCGGATAGACCGTCCAGACGTTCCAAGAGCAAGACCCGATAGGAGACGTTCCATGAATCGACTGATCTTGGGGGTGCTGACCGGTGTGCTCGCAGCCTGCAGCACGCCTTCCACGGTGAACACGGCGGCGCCGCAGGCCGCCCCACCCACGCTCTCGTACACGCCCATCCTGAACAAACTCGAGAGCCCCTGGGACATGGCCTTCCTGCCGGACGGCACCATGTTCTTCACCGAGAAATGCCACGGCCTGTCGGTGCGCCAGGCCAACGGCAACGTCGTCAAGCTGCTGGGCATGAAGGACGCCAAGGGCTATCCGGCCAGCGCGAACGACCTGTTCTGCGAAGGCCAGGCCGGCATGATGGGCGTGGCCGTCGACCCGAACTTCGCGAGCAACCGCTACCTCTACGTCATGTCGACCTCGAGCATGACGGCGCCTGGCACCAACCGCGTGATGCGGTTCAAGGTCAACAGCGGCGCGACCGCCGTCTCCGAGCGCGTGGACATCGTCACCGACATCCCCTACAAGCCGCGCGCGAGCGACCACCCCTTCGGCGGCCCCGGCGCGCACAACGGCGGACGCATCCGCTTCAGCCCCGGCGACGGCTACCTGTACGTGACCAGCGGCGACACGCACAACGGCGAGGTGCCGCAGAGCCCCACCCGCATCGGCGGCAAGGTGCTGCGCATCGACCGCGACGGCAAGGCCGCGCCCGGCAACGGCGCACCGGCCGGCTTCGATGCGCGGATCTACACCTACGGGCACCGCAACCCGCAGGGCATCGCCTTCCGACCAGGCACCAACCAGCCCTACACGGCCGAGAACGGTCCCTGGCACAGCGACGAGGTGACGGCCCTGGTGCCGGGCGGCAATGCCGGCTGGGACCCGCGGCCCAACATGGCCGGGCGCGGCGCCTGCCCCGACAACTACTGCGGCTACAGCCCCAACCAGATGGGCGCCGTCGATCCCAAGGTGCGGGCCGCCTTCATGCCGATGACGGACACCAAGACCTACCCGAACGCGATGAAGCCGGCCTGGAACAACGACGGCCTGTCGCAGGGCATGTCCTCGGGCACCTTCCTATCCGGCCCGCAATGGAAGAGCTGGGACGGGCGCATGATCGTCAGCCTGACCGGCATCGGCATCCACGGCACACCGGTCGGCAACCGGCTGGACGTGCTGGCCATCGCGGCCGACGGCCTGTCGGCCACCCGCACCACGGTCACGCTGCCCATGCCGGCCGGGCGCTTCCGTTCGCTGGTGCAGGGACCGGATGGCAACCTCTACGTGGCCACGGACGAGGGCGCGATCGCGCGCCTCACGCCGGGCTGATGCCGGGCCGCAGCACACCTGGTGCCATGAAACCGGCCCTCCTGCTCTTCGTCGCGGGCGCACTGTGGTCGGTCGGCCCGGCGGCCCAGGCCAACGACGAGATGTACAAGACCAAGAACTGCTTCGCCTGCCACAGGATCGACAAGAACCATCTGGGGCCGGCGTTCAAGAGCGTCGCGGCCAAGTACGCGGACGACAAGGGCGCCGACGCCAAGCTCGCGCAGAAGATCCGCGAAGGCAGCGGCGGTGTCTGGGGCAGCACGCCGATGCCGCCGCAGACGCAGGTCTCCGACGCCGAGGCGCTCACGCTTGCGCGCTGGATCCTGCAACTGCCCTGATGCCGCACCGGGGCGCGCCGGGCCGGCCGGCCCGGCGCGCTCACGCTCAGTAATGCGCCTGCACGCCCTGGCCGCCGGGGCCCGTGCGCCGCGTCGCGGGGTCGCGAAGCACCTCGGCCAGGTGCGCCAGGTACAGCTCGGCCACGGGCTCATGCGTGAGGTTGAGCATGTGGTGCAGGCCGTCGGGCGCGCGCACATAGCCCATGGTCCAGCCGCGGTCCGTCATGCCCTGGCCCACCGCAGCCATGTCGCGCTCGGGCGAGCCGTAGGCCAGGATGGACAGCTGCGGATCGCCCAGCGTGGGCAGTCCCAGCGCAGCGGCGCCCTGTTGCAGCCGCGCACGCGTGGCGAGCACGCGCTGCGTGATGCGCAGGTAGCCGTCCCGGCCCAGGAAACGCAGCACGGCCCAGGCTGCCGCGATGGCACCACCGGCCCGCGTACCCACCAGCGAGTGCGTGAAGTACTGCCCGCGCGGCCAGCCGTCGAAATGCCAGCCCATGCGCGCGAAGTCCTCCTCGTGCGCGAAGAACAGCGTGGACGCGCCCTTGGCGGTGTAGCCGTACTTGTGCAGGTCGGCCGAGATGCTGGTCACGCCGGGCACGGCGAAGTCGAAGTCGGGCACGCGCGCGCCGAGCTGGCGTGCGAAAGGAATGAAGTAGCCGCCCACGCAGGCGTCCACGTGCATCCACAGGCCGCGGCGCTGCGCCACGGCCGCCAGTTCGGCAATGGGATCGACCACGCCATGCGGGAAGGCTGGCGCGGAGCCGACCAAGAGGATGGTCTGCGGCGTGACGGCCGCCTCCATCGCGGCCGGGTCGGCCAGGAAGCCCTGGCCCAGCGGCACACGCGCCACCTGCAGCTCCATGAAGTGCGCGGCCTTGTCGAAGGCCGGGTGGGCGCTGAGCGGCAGCACGATGGACAAGGGTCCCGTGCGGCCCTGGGCGCGCGCGCGGTCGCGCGCGCACTTGACGGCCAGGAAGATGCTCTCGGTGCCGCCCGTGGTCATGGCGCCGCGCGCGCCGGGACCGCCGTGCAGGAGCGACAAGCCCATGGCCACGACCTCACGCTCGAAGCGCGCCAGGCTGCCGAACGCGCGCGGCCCCAGCCCGTTCTCGGAGAAGTACATCGCATAGGCCTTCTTGGCCACCTGCAGCGCGTCCTCCCCGGCGTAGTGGATGAACATGGGCACGCGGCCGCCGCGCCAGTCCACGTCGCCGCGGCCGGCGTCCAGCAGCTCCTGTTCGAGCTGGTCCCAGGCGATGCCCTGCTGGGGCAGTTCAATGTCGGACATGGGGTTCATCCTTCCCGGCCGCCCCAGTGGACGACCTTGTTCTCGATGGCCCGCGCGAGCAGGTCCAGCCCGTAGCCCAGCACGGCCATGATCAGCGCGCCCACGAGCACCACGTTGGTCAGCAGGAAATCCGCCGCCGACAGCGCCATCCAGGCGATGCCGTCGCTGGTGGCGATCATCTCGGCGCCCACCAGCATGGTCACGCCCAGGCCGATGCTCACGCGCAGCCCGGTGAAGATGCCCGGCAGGCTGGCTGGGAAGATCACGCGGCGGAACACCATGCCGCGCGAAGCCCCCAGCGCCAACGCCGCCTGCACCTTGCGCAGGCCCACGCCCCGCACGGCCTGCATGGCGCTGATGGACAGCACCGGGAACAGCGCCAGCACGATGATCACGACCTTGGACACCTCGCCGATGCCGAACCAGATGATGAGCAGTGGCAGCAGCGCCAGCTTGGGCATGGGCCGCGTGATCTCGATGGGCGGGTCGCACAGGCCCTTCACCGTCTCGTTCATGCCCATCCACAGGCCCAGCGGGATGGCCAGCAGTGCGGCGATGGAAAAGCCCAGGCCGAAACGCATCAGGCTGATGCCCAGGTGGTGGAACAGGCTCTCGCCCTGGTAGCCGTTTCGCAGCAGCGTGACGAAGGTGGTGGCCACCGACTGCGGCGAGGGCAGGAACAGCGGTGCCACCAGCGGCCCGCCGCCCAGGTCGATGGTCAACACCACCCACACCAGCAGCAGCGCGGCGAACGACGCCGTGTTCAGCAGGCGTCCGCGGTTCCTGGCGGAAAGACGGCCGCTCACCGCGCCTCCTCCTGCCGCTGCGCCGTGCGCGCCTCATCGTGCAGCAGGCCGACGATCTCGGCCTTCATGCGCACGAACTCCGCGCTGGTCGCCAGGCCCGGTGCGGTGCTCTGCGCGAAAGTGGGCGCGAAGCGCGCCTTGATGCGGCCCGGCCGCGCCGACATGACGACGATGTCGGTGGCCAGGAACAGCGCCTCCTCGATGCTGTGGGTGATCCACAGCACGGTCTTGCGCGTGTGCAGCCAGATGCGCTTGATTTCCTCCTGCAGCAGTTCCCGCGTCTGCGCGTCCAGCGCGGCGAAGGGCTCGTCCATGAGCAGGATCTCCGGATCGTTGGCCAGCGCCCGGGCGATGCCCACGCGCTGCTGCATGCCGCCCGACAGCTCGTAGGGGTAGCGCCGCGCGAACGCCGCCAGCCCCACCATCTCCAGGAAGCCCATGGCGATGCGCTCAGCCTCGGCGCGCGGTGTTCCGGTGGCCAGCGGACCGAAGGCCACGTTGTCGAGTACGGTCATCCAGGTGAACAGGGCGCCCTGCTGGAACACCACGCCGCGCCGGGCATCGGGGCCGCGCACGGGCAGTCCGTCCATGAGCACCTGGCCCGTGGTCGGCGTGTCGAAGCCCGCGAGCAGGTTCAGCAGCGTGCTCTTGCCGCAGCCCGAGGGGCCGACCAGGCACACGAAGGCGTTGGCCGCGATGTCCAGCGTGATGGGTTCGAGCGCCTGCACCGCGCGCTCGCCCTCGCCGAAGCGCTTGGACACCTGGTCGAAGCGCGCCTTGGGGGCAGCCGCCGCGCTCATGCCATCTTCGCGACGAAGCTCGCGTCCACCAGCCCGGCCCAGTCCTTGGGCATGGCGGCGATCTGGCCCGACTCCTGCAGGAACTGCGCCTGGGTCTGCAGCGTCTTCTCCACGCCTGTGCCCTTCTCACCGGGCCGCCCCATCCATTTGGACGTGACCTGCTCGCGCGCGGGCACCGGGTAGAAGGTGTTGAGCGAACGCATGACGGCCGGCTCGTCCACGCCCAGGAACTTGGTCATGGTGGCGACCACGTCCTTGGGGTCCTGCTTGAAGGCCTGGGCGATCTTCTCGAAGTCCTTGAGGAAGGCCAGCACCAGGTCCGGCGACTGCTGCTTGAACTCGTCGCGCACCAGCAGGCCGTCGAAGATCACCAGGCCGCTCTTGTCGGCCAGGTCGCCTGTCTTGAAGATGATGCGGCCGCCGTCGTCCGTGAGGCGCGGCACGACGGGTACCCAGATGTAGGCCGCGTCGATCTCGCGGCGCTGCCAGGCCGAGGCGATCTGGTCGGCCCGCATGTTGATGAGCCGGACGTCGGCGATGCCGAGCCCGGCGGTCTTGAGCGCCGCGATGGCCGCGAAGTGCACCGAGGTGTTGAAGGGCAGGCCGATCTTCTTGCCGCGCAGTTCCGCCAGCGTGTTGATGCCGGAATTGCCCTGCACCACCATGCATTCGCTGTCGACGATGCTCTTGTAGACGTAGACCATGGAGGCCTTGAGTCCGTTGGCGTAGCCCACCACCATGGGGCTTGAGCCGATGTTGCAGATGTCCAGGCTGCCGCCGGCCATGGCCGAGATCACCTCGGAGCCCGCGCGCACGGTCACGAAGCTGCCCGTGACGCCCGGCCCGAAGGTGCCGGCGATGGCGTCCTTGGCACGGATGTAGTTCTGCGCGTCGATGGAGCCGAAGGTGCCCAGCCGCACCTGGCGGGCCTGGGCCCGGGCCGCCGTGCCCACCAGGCCGGCGGACGAGGCGATGAACATCTGGGCAGCGGCGCGCTGGAACTCGCGGCGGGACAACAGGAACTGCATGCGGCGACCTCTTTGGATGGCGTGGGCGGAGCACGCAGCCGGAACCGTTCCGGCTGCGCAGGCCGGACAGTAGGTCAAGCAGAATATATTGTCAAACAGCCAGAGGCTGCAGAATCATGGATCCAGCAGGCGCACGAGGAAGCTCGACCCGTGCACCAGATCGTCGCGCACCGCCTTGGCCAGGGCTTCTGCATCCCGGCGGTGCAGCGCCTCCATGGCGGCCAAGTGGTTCTCGTGCCCTGTAAGGCTGCCGCAATAGCGCGGGAACAGCAGGTTCAGCGTGGGACCCACGCGGCGCCACAGCACCTCGATGAAGCCGACCAGGATGGTCTGCTGGGATGCTCGATATATTGAAAGGTGAAAGTCCGTGTTCTCAGCCAGCGTGCGGCGCGCGTCACCCGCGCGGATGGCTGCCACATGCTGGACCACTACCTGCTCGAGCCGGCGGATCTCCTCGTGGGCAATGCGCGTGGCCGCCTCGCGCGCTGCCAGAGGCTCCAGTTCCATGCGGATCTTGAGGATCTCGCGGTAGGTCTCCACGTCCAGCCGCGGCACACGGATCACGCGGCCCCCCACGACCTCCAGGCCACGCTCGGCCACCAGGCGCTGCACCGCCTCGCGCACAGGCGTGAGGCTGACGCCGTAGCGCTCGGCCACGCCGCGCACGGTCAGCACCTGCTCGGGCAGCAATGCGCCGCTCATGAGCTCGTGGTGCAGCCGCTGGTAGGCCAGGTCGGCCAGCGTGTGGCCGCGCGGCAGCGCTTCGGCGTCGAGGTCGGCTTCCTCGGTTTCGGCGGGGCGGCGGGCGCGCTCGCGGGTGGGGGCGGTCATGGGGTGGGCGTTCAGGCAAGAGCACCGGTGCGTGCGCCCCGGCAGCGGCTGAATATACTCCGCACCCCTCGCCCTTCCAGGGCGCGTTTTCAGCGCTTCTGCGGCCCGCGCAGCAACCGGCCCGGCAGCGCGCCGGTGCGCTCGCCGTTCTCCATGATGGCCTCGCCGGCCTTGAAGGTGGCGCGGTAGCCCTCGGCCGTCTGCACCAGCCGGCGGCCGCCGGCCGGCAGGTCGAAGGCCACGTAGGGTGGCGGGATGCGCAGCCGGTCGAAGTCGATGATGTTCAGATCGGCCAGGTAGCCGCTCTGCAGCAGGCCGCGGTCGTGCAGGCCGTAGATGGCGGCGGTGTCGCGGGTCTGGCGCTGCACCATGAGTTCCAGCGGCAGCGTGGGGCCGCGCGAACGGTCGCGCGCCCAGTGCGTGAGCATGTAGGTGGGCATGCTCACGTCGCAGATGTAGCCGCAGTGCGCGCCGCCATCGGCCAGGCTCATCATGGTGCGCGGGTGCTGCAGCTGGGTGTGCAGCTGGCTGAGGTCGTTGTAGGCGTAGTTGAAGCTCGGGAAGTAGACGATGCCCTTGCCGTCCTGCGCCATCAGCATGTCGTAGGCCACCTCCAGCGGCGAGCGGCCTTCGCGCTGCGCGATGGCCGCGATGCTCGTCTCCTGCGCCGGCTCGTAGTCGGGCTCGGCGCCCAGCGCGTACATCTTGTGGAAGCTCTGCGTGAGGTAGGCCAGGCGCGAGTCGTGCTCCATGGCCTGGCGCATCGCCGCCGCGTCGGTCAGCTGGGCGCGCACCGCCGGGTCGCGCAGGCGCGCCAGCTTCTGCTCCCAGGGCAGCGCGGCCATCTGTTGCCACAGCGGATGCGCCATGAAGGGATGGGTGGAACCCAGCCAGGCCATCAGGATGCCCGCAGGCCGGCCGGCCACGGCGCCGTAGAGCGGGATGTCTTCCTTCTGCGCATCGTCCAGCGCGGCCAGCAGGCGCTTCCAGGTGTCCGGCGTCTGGTCGGTCTGCACCAGCGCGAAGGCCACGGGCAGGCGGTTGCGCCGCGCCACCTCGGCCAGCCAGGGCACCTCGGTCTCCATCTGGCTGTGGTTGGAGGTCATCTGGAACACGCCGTGGCCGACCTCTCCCATGGCCCGCGCGATGCCCAGGATCTCGTCGGGCGAGGCGAAGGTGCCGGGCGGGTACTTGCGCTGCTGGTACTTGTGGATCAGCGTGCGCGTGGTCGAGAAGCCCAGCGCGCCGGCCGAGAGGCCTTCGCGCACCAGCCGCACCATCTGCGCGATGTCCTCGGGCGTGGCCTCGTCGTGCGTGATGCCGCGCTCGCCCATCACGTAGGTGCGCAGCGCCGAATGCGGGATCTGGGCGCCCACGTCGAGCGCGCGCGGCTTGCGCGCCAGCGCATCGAGGTACTCGGGAAAGCTCTCCCACTCCCACTGGATGCCCTCGGCCAGCACGGTGCCGGGGATGTCCTCCACGCCCTCCATCACGCTGATGAGCCAGTCGCGCCTGTCGGGCCGCACGGGCGCGAAGCCCACGCCGCAGTTGCCCATGACCACGCTGGTCACGCCGTGGTCGGTGGAGGGGCTCAGGTAGGGGTCCCAGGTGACCTGGCCGTCGTAGTGCGTGTGCACGTCGACCCAGCCGGGCGTGACGATGGCGCCCGTGGCATCGACTTCGCGCCGGCCGGCGCCGAGCTTGCCGCCGACCTCGACGATGCGGCCGCCGGTGATGCCGACGTCGCCCGTGAAGCGGGACGCGCCGCTGCCGTCGACGATGGTGCCGCCGCGGATGACGGTATCGAACATGGTGGTCTCCCTTCTCAATCCAGTCGAATCTTGGCGGCGCGGATGACTTCGCCCCAGCGCTCGGAGTCGGCCCGCACGATGGCCGCGAACTCGGCGGCCGGCGCACCCGAGGGCTCGTTGCCCTGCAGCTGGACCAGCTTCAGGATTTCGGGGCCGCGCGCGATCTTCGACAGCAGGTCCGACACCTTCTTCGCCACGGCCGGCGGCATGTTGCCGGGGCCGAACACACCCTGCCAGCCCACGATGTCCAGGCCAGGCACGCCCTGCTCGGCGATGGTCGGCAGATCGGCCAGCACCGAGACCCGCGTGGGCGTGGCCGCGCCCAGGCCCTTGGCGCGACCGGCCTTGATGGCCTCCACGGCCGAGGCCGTGCCGTCGAAGTACAGCTGCACGTCACCGGCCATCAGCGCGCGCGAGGCGTCGGCCGTGCCCTTGTACGGGATGTGGACCATGTCGATGCCCGTGCGCATCTTGAGCAGCTCGCCGTTCAGGTGCGAGGTCGACCCCTGCGCGTACGAGGCATAGCTGAGCTTGCCCGGATGGGCTTTGGCATAGGCCACGAGTTCCTTGACGTTGTTGAACGGCGCGTTGGGCGGCGCGATCAGCACGGTGGCCGACTTCATGACCTGCACGAGCGGCGTGTAGTCCTTGACCGGGTCGTAGGGCAGCTTGGCGTACAGGTGCGGGTTCTGCGTGTGCGTGACCACGATGGTGTAGAGCAGCGTGTGGCCATCGCCCGGTGCGCGCGCCACCTCCTGCGCACCGATGAAGGTGCCCGCGCCGGGCCGGTTCTCGACCACGACGGGGTGGCCGCCCAGTTCCTCGGTCATGAGCTTGGCGAGCACGCGGACCGTGACGTCCGAGCCGGAGCCGGCCGAGAACGGCACGATCATGCGGATCGGTTTGCCGGGAATCGGAAAGGCGTCCTGCGCGCGAACGGGCGCGAACGGCAGAGCGGCGAGCGACAGGGCCAGCAGGCCGCGGCGGGAAAAGCTGCGCATGGGGTCGTCTCCTTGGATGTCCTTGCACGCGCCGCGTGCAGGAAGCGTTTATGCAAGCGCTTGCATTGATTGTCATCACAGGGCTGTTGACGGTGCACCTGGGTCTTTCCCTTACGCCTGTACGCGCTGTTTCAGCGGCCTGCAGCACGCTTTCTGCATGCGCTTGCAGCGACGGCATCGGACCACGCCGGAATGGGCGACACTGCGCACCATGCCACCCTCTTCTCCCGACGTCCCCGGTTCCACCGAAGCGTCCCGCTCGGCCTCGCTGGCCGACGTGGCCGCGCTGGCCGGCGTGTCCGCCGGCACGGTCTCGCGCGCGCTGTCGCGCCCGGACATGCTCAGCGAGGCCACGCGCACACGCGTACTGGCCGCGGCCGAGCGCCTGGGCTATGTGGCCAACGGCGCGGCGCGCGCGCTGGCCATGCGCCGCAGCTTCACGGTGGGCGCCATCGTCCCGCGCTTCGGCCGCTCCTCGTTTCCGACCATGGTGCAGGCGCTGGAAGCGACGCTGGCCGCTGCGGGCTACACGCTGCTGCTGTCGGCGCCCGAACGCGCGCGCGGCCACGACCCGGCCCTGCTGCGCGCGCTGCTGGAGCGCGGCGTCGACGCCGTGGCCTTGCTCGGCGCCGACCAGCCGCCGGCCGTGTTCGCGGCGCTGGCCGCGCACCGGCGCCCCTTCGTCTTGCTGTGGGCCGAGCACAGCGCGCAGGGGCCTTGCGTGGGTTTCGACGAGGCCGACGCGGGCGCGCAGTTGGTCGCGCACCTGGCCAGCCTGGGCCACCGCCGCATCGGCATCCTGAGCGGCAGCACCGTGGACAACGAGCGCGCCCAGCGCCGCCTGCGCGGGCTCACGGCAGCCGTCGCCCGGCACGGGCTGCAGCTGCACCCCGAAGCCGTGGTCGAGACCGAGACCGGGTTCGCACCGGGCTTCGCGGCCATGCAGACGCTGCTGGCCCGGCGCACGCCGGTCACGGCCGTGGTCTGCGCCAACGACTACCTGGCCGCCGGTGCGCTCTCGGCGCTGGACCAGGCCGGCATCGCCGTGCCGGCGCAGATGTCGGTGGCCAGCTTCAACGACAACGACTTCGCCGCCTTCCTGCACCCGCCGCTGACCACCGTGCGGCTGCCGATCCAGGAGATCGGCGAGCAGGCCGGCCGGCTGCTGCTGGCCAGCCTGCGCGGCGATGCCCCGCCCGCCAACCCGCTGCTGCCGGCCACGTTGGTGGTGCGCGCCAGTACCGGGCCGGCGCCGGGCTGAAGCTGCACCGGCCGGCTTGCCGGCTGACGGGCGGCGGCCTGCTTCGGTCGCCTGTGGCCGGCGTACCACGTTGTGACCATCACCGTGATCGATTCATTCAGAGCTTCCGGGCCGGCGCCCGGCCCGGGCACTCTTCAGGACACGACCTGGTAGTACAGGTTCTGCGGATGCCGGGCCTGGGCGAAGAAGAACCAGCGCTCGGCCAGCAGCCCTGGCACCTGCAGCGCCACGGCCAGCGGCCACAGCCAGGCCGGGCCACCGGCCAGCGCCGCGGCCGCGCAGAGCCCGGGCAGCACGAAGCCGCACAGCAGGAACAGCCACTTGAGGTTCTTCAGGAACATGGCGGTCCGACCATGGAAGAACTCGCGCGTGTTGAACGCGCCGGCCGACATGCCCATGGACTTCTGCACGAGCTGCGGCGTGCGGATGCCGGTGGCGCTGTGCAGCGTGGACCTGGGTCGCAGCGCCGCATTGCGCGCCAGCGTGAGGCAGCGCGCGGCCAGCGCCGCCAGCAGCACGCCCAGCGCGGCCGGCCCGGTGCGGGCCAGCAAGGCCTCTTCACCCGCCCCTGCGGCCAGCGCACTGACCAGCACCAGGCCCGCACCCTGCCCGATGAGGATGAAGTTGACCAGCGTGAGCGGCTGCGCCCATTCCTGGATGAAGCGCAGGCAGGCGTAGATCATGGCCGTGCACAGCCACAGCAGTGCGGACAGCAGCAAGGCGCCCAGCGGCAACCAGACCGGGGCAGTGCCGTCGGCCGGCAGCAGCGCCCACCACAGCAGCGTCCAGCCGATGAAGGCCGGCAGCACCAGGCATTCGCGCGAAAGCCAGGAGGTGCGCCACATGAGCACGGCGCGCCAGGCCCGCGCCGGTCGGCCCAGGTGGCCGAAGGACGACAGCAGCCCGACCGTGGCCATGGCGGCGGCCAGCAGCAGCGCATGGGCGACGAAGCCGCCCGCCATCGGCACGCCGATCAGCGTGGCCACGGCCAGCGCCACCACCAGCCCCTGCGCGGCGCCGGCGATGGCCGTGAACACCACCACCGACATGGCCGGGTTCATGCCTGCCCTCCCTGGCCGTCGGACTGCATGGTGCGCCGCGGCAGGTAGCGGTTGGCCGGCTGCGTCTCCCACTCGGGCATCAGCGCATAGCCGCCGCGCTCGCGGATCGCGATGGAGACCTCGCTGGTCGGGTCCTTCACGTCGCCGAACAGCCGCGCGTTGGTCGGGCAGGCCTTCACGCAGGCGGGCTTGCGGTCTTCCGGCGCGAGCTTGTCGTCGTGCACGCGGTCCACGCACAGCGTGCACTTGGTCATGACCTGGCGCTCTTCGTCCAGCTCGCGCGCGCCGTAGGGGCAGGCCCAGGCGCAGTACTTGCAGCCGATGCACTTGTCGTAGTCCACCAGCACGATGCCGTCGGCGGCGCGCTTGTAGCTCGCGCCCGTGGGACAGACCGGCACGCAGGGCGGGTCCTCGCAGTGCAGACAGCTCTTGGGAAAGTGCACCGTGTCCATGGTCGGAAACACGCCCGCCTCGTAGGTCTGCACGCGGTTGAAGAAGGTGCCCGTGGGGTCGGCCGCGTAGGCGCGCTCGTCGGCGAGCGGGCCGGCCGAGCCCGAGGTGTTCCACTCCTTGCACGAGGTCACGCAGGCATGGCAGCCCACGCAGACGTTGAGGTCGATCACCAGCGCAAGCTGCTTGGCCAGCGTGTCGCCTTGCTGCCAGCGCGCGCTGGGCGGATGGGCTGGCGCAGGGGCGGGAGCCGGCGACACCAGCGGCTGCGGGTTCAACAGGTCCTTGAGCCACTGGATCATTTCAGTGCCGCCCGGCCGCCCGAAGGCACTGAAGCGCCCCCTCGGGGGGCAGCGGACCGCGCGAAGCGGGGGAGCGTGGGGGTCATTTTTTTCCTCCCGCGAAGTAGGCCAGCACGCGCTGCGCCTTGCCGCGCACGCCGGGCGCAGGCGGCACGGCCGCGAACTGCGGATAGCTCTCCTGCGGCTCCTCGGGCCCGGCCGGCCGGATGCGCACGCGCACGTCGTACCAGCCGGCCTGGCCCGTGATGGGGTCGGAATTGCTGATCGTGCCGGCAGGCGTGCCCGCACAGGGCAGTTCCTCGCTGATCAGGTGGTTCAACAGAAAGCCCTTGCGCGCCTCGTCCGCGCCGGGCGCGAGCTGCCAGGCGCTGTCGGCCTTGCCGATGGCGTTCCAGGTCCACACCGTGCCGGGCTCCACGGCCTCGGTGTAGCGGGCCATGCCACGCACCTTGCCCCAGGGGCTCTCGACCCAGCACCAGCCCCCATCGGCGATGCCGGCGGCCTGCGCCGTCTTCGGGTTCACGTGCAGGTAATTGTGGCTGTGGATCTGGCGCAGCCAGGCGTTCTGCGAATCCCAGGAGTGGTACATGGCCATGGGCCGCTGGGTGACCGCGTTGAGCGGGTAGGCCGCGAGGTCGGTGGCGGCCTCCTCCAGCGGCGCATACCAGAAGGGCAGCGGATCGAAGTAGGTGGCGATGCGTTCGCGCAGGTGCTCGGGCGGCTGGCGGCCGCCGCATTGGCCCCGGGCCGCGAGCCGGAAGCACTGCAGCGTGTCGCTGTACAGCGCCAGTTGCACCGGGTCGTTCTTCTGGCGCCAGCCCTTGTCCTTGGCGAAGTCCAGGTAGGCGCGGTTCCAGTTGCGCATGTACTGCATGCCCTCGGGCATGTGGTACTGGAACACGCAGTTGTTCTGCGCGTACATCTCCCACTGCTTCGGATTCGGCTCGCCACGCAGGTGTTCGGTGCCGTCCTTGCCGCGCCAGCCCATCAGGAAGCCGATGCCGGGCTGCGGCTGGAAGTTGACGACGAAGTCCGGGTAGTCCTTGAACTTGCGTTCGCCCTCGGCCGTGGTGAAGGCCGGGAACTTCAGCCGCGAGCCCAGTTCGATCAGCACCTCCTGGAACGGCCGGCACTGGCCGGTGGGCGGCAGCACCGGCACGCGCACCGAGTCGACCGGGCCGTCGAATTCGGAGATCGGCCGGTCCAGCATGCTCATCACGTCGTGGCGCTCGAGATACGTGGTGTCGGGCAGCACCAGGTCGGCGAAGGCCACGGTCTCGCTCTGGAACGCGTCGCAGACGACCAGGAACGGGATACGGTACTCGCCATCCGCGTCCTTGCGGTTCAGCATCTCGCGCACGGCCTGCGTGTTCATGCTGCTGTTCCAGGCCATGTTGGCCATGAAGATCAGCAGCGTGTCGATGCGGTACGGGTCGCCCTTGACCGCGTTGGTGATCACGTTGTGCATGAGCCCGTGGGCCGACAGCGGATGCTCCCACGAGAAGGCGTGGTCGATGCGGATCGGCGAGCCATCGGGGTAGATGGCCAGCTCGTCCGGGTTGGCCGGAAAACCCAGCGGCGCGGCGTTGAGCGGCGTGTTAGGCTGGATCATGTCCGGGTCGTTGAAGGCCCGGTAGTTTGGGACGATGTGGCGCGGGTACGGCGCCTTGTGGCGAAAGCCGCCCGGCCGGTCGATGGTGCCCAGCACGCTCATGAGCACGGCCAACGCCCGCACGGTCTGGAAACCATTGGAATGCGCCGCCAGGCCACGCATGGCGTGGAAGGCCACAGGACGGCCGATGGTGGTGGCGTGCTGCTTGCCCCAGGCGTCCTCCCAGGGGATGGGCAGCTCGAAGGCCTGGTGCATGGCGGTCTCGCCCATCTCGCGCGCCAACCGGCGGATGCGCGCGGCCGGCACGCCGCAGATGGCCTCGGCCCACTCGGGCGTGCACGAGGCCACGCGCTCGCGCAGCAGCTGGAATGCGGGCGCGACGCGCGTGCCGTCGGCAAGCAGGTAGTGGCCTTCGAGCGCGGGGTCGCAGCCCTCGGCAATGCCTTCGGGGTAGGCATTCAGCACGCGCTGGCCGTTCCTGCACCAGATGAGCTTGTTGTGCGGATGCCGGCCATCGCCGGGCGGCCCGCGCTGCGGGTCGGGGTCGAAGGCGAACAGGCCGTCGCGCGCGCCGCCGTCCAGCACCACGAGCTGCGGCGCGTTGGTGAAACGCTTGAGGAAGTCGTGGTCGACCAGGTCGTCCGCGATCAGCACGTGCAGCAGCGCCATGAGCAGTGCGCCGTCGGTGCCGGGCTTGATCGGGATCCATTCGTCGGCGATCGCGGCGTAGCCCGTGCGGATGGGGTTGATCGCGATGAAGCGCCCGCCCGCGCGCTTGAACTTGCCGAGCGCCATCTTCATCGGGTTGCTGTGGTGGTCCTCGGCCGTGCCGATCATGACGAACAGCCTGGAACGCTCCAGGTCCGGCCCGCCGAACTCCCAGAAGCTGCCGCCGATGGTGTAGATCATGCCGGCCGCCATGTTCACCGAGCAGAAGCCGCCATGCGCCGCGTAGTTGGGCGTGCCGAACTGGCGCGCGAACAAGCCCGTGAGCGCCTGCATCTGGTCGCGGCCCGTGAACAGCGCGAACTTCTTGGGGTCGGTGGCGCGGATCTTCGCGAGCCGCTCGGTCAACAGGGCCAGGGCCTCGTCCCAGGAAATGGGCTCGAACGCGCCCGCACCGCGCTCACTGCCCGGCTTGCGCCTGAGCGGCTGCGTGAGCCGCGCCGGCGAGTACTGCTTCATGATGCCGGCCGAGCCCTTGGCGCAGATCACGCCCTGGTTCAGCGGGTGGTCGGGGTTGCCGTCGATGTAGCGCACTTCCGGGCCCTGCTCGCCCTCGCGCAGATGCACGCGGATGCCGCAGCGGCAGGCGCACATGTAGCAGGTGGTGGTCTTGACCGTGGTCGCGTCGGTGGGCGTGGGCGCGGCCAAGGGGTCGTGCAAGGGCTCGGGAGAGAGGAACTGCAGCACAGGCGCCTCGTGGAGTTTCGTTATGCGCCGATCGGCATAAGCAAATAACCGGCAAGCCATCGTAAAGCCGCCCCACGCCATCAAAAAGCCGATAATTTTTCTCATGATGATCGAAAAACCCGATCAGCGCCTGCGCTTGAACCTGCGCCAGCTGGAGGTGTTCGTCGCCACCGCGCAGGCCGGCTCCACGCGCGGCGCGGCCGGCCGCGTGTCACGCTCGCAGTCCGCGGCCAGCGCCGCGCTGGCCGAACTCGAAGCGGCCCTGGGCGTGACGCTGTTCGACCGCGTGGGCCGGCGCCTGCTGCTCAACGAGAACGGCCGCGCCCTGCTGCCGCGGGCCCGCACCGTGCTGGAGCAGGCCGGCGAGCTGCAGACCCTGTTCGCTGGCGAGCACGCCACGCCGCTGCACGTGGCGGCCAGCTTCACGATCGGCGAATACCTGCTGCCCGGCCTGGTGGCCGACTGGACGCGGGCCCACCCGCGCAGCCGCGTGCGCCTGCGCATCGCCAACACCAGCGAAGTGATCGAGGCGGTGGCCGCCTTCACGGTGGACGTGGGCTTCATCGAAGGGCCGCAGACCCATCCCGACCTGGCGGTGCAAGCCTGGCGCGAGGACGAGCTCGTGATCGTGGCGGCGCCCGACCACCCGCTGGCCGCGCGCACGGCCACGGCGCGTCAGCTGGCCGATACCACCTGGATCCTGCGCGAGCCCGAATCCGGCACGCGCCAGGCCACGGACAACTGGCTCATGGCGCACCTGGACCGGCTGGACGTGGGCTTCGAGCTCGGCAGCACCGAGGCGATCAAGCGCCTGGTCGCGGCCGGTGCGGGGCTGGGCTGCCTGTCACGCCAGGCCGTGGCGCAGGCGCTGGCGGAGGGCTGGCTGGTCGCGCTGCGCACGCGGCTGCCGGCGGCGTCGCGCCGGCTCGCAGTGGTGACGCACCGGCACAAGCCGCTGGGGCGCACGGCGGCGGAATTCGTGGCGCACTGCACGGGGGCAGCGCTGTCAGATCACTCGTAGTGGGTCCACATCCGCAGCACACGGACGGTGTGCTCTGCGCGAAAGACTTCGTAGACCAGACGGTGCTGGATGTTGATGCGGCGCGAGTAAGCGCCGTGCAGATCACCCACGAGCTTCTCGTACGGCGGCGGGTTCTGGAACGGATCGCTCGCCAGAATGCGCAGCAGAGCCTGCGTCTTGGGCTTCAGTCCGGCGGCAACCAGTTTCTTGGCGTCCTTCTCGGCGTACTTCGAGAAGACAAGCTGCCAGGTCACCAGTCGAGCTCTTTGACGCTCTTGGCCAGGGGCTCGGACATCGCGTCCTTGATCGACTCGCGCATGCCTGGCACCGACAGCAGGTACAGCGTTTCCTGGATCGCCTCCCAGTCTTCGGACGAAAGCAGCACGGCACTGGCCCGCTTGCCGGCGATGTGGATGGGCTGATGGGATTCGGCCGCTTGGTCGATGAGGCGGTACAGATTGGCCCGCGCCTCGCTGGCTGTGAACGTGCTCATGGCAAGTCTCCAAGGATGCGGCTCAATCGTACGTTATCGCGTACGTAACATCAAGCATCGGCCGTGCGCCGTCTACCCCTCGAACCGCTCCCCCGGCGTCAGCGGCGCATGCCGGTAGCTGGCCGGCGTGCGCGAGAGCTTCACGGGCGCGCCCACGCCGCGGTAGCCGCCTGCGAGCTCCACCACCATGCCGCGGTGCGCCGTGTGCGGGTGCGTGAGCGCGGCATCCACCGGCAGCACCGGCGCGGCCGGCACGCCGGCGGCCATGAGGTCGTCGACGAGCTGGCGGCCGTCGAAGGTGGCCAGCGCGGCTTCGAGCAGCGGCTTGAGCGCGGCGCGGTGCACCGAGCGGCCACCCGCCGTGCGGTAGTCCGCGTGCTCGGCCAGTTCCGGCACGCCGATCACGCGGCACAGGGCCGCGAACTGGCGGTCGTTGCCCACGGCCAGGAACACCGGGTCGGTGGCCGTGCGCACCGTGTCGTAGGGGTAGATGTTGGGATGGGCGTTGCCGGTGCGGCCCGGCACGCGGCCGTCCATGAACCAGTTGGCCGCATGCGGGTGCAGCAGGGAGATGCCGGCGTCGTAGAGCGCGGCCTCCACCAGCTGGCCCTGGCCGCTGCGGTGCCGCTCCTGCAGCGCCAGCAGCACACCGATCACGGCGTTCAGGCCCGTGACCATGTCGACCACGGGCAGGCCCACGCGCAGCGGCTCGCCGCCGGCCTCGCCGTTCACGCTCATGAGGCCGGTCATGGCCTGCACGGCGGCGTCGTAGCCCGGCAGGGCGCCGAGCGGGCCGTCGGCGCCGAAGCCCGAGACGCGGCACCAGACGAGCCGCGGGAAGCGCTCGCGCAGCTGTTCGTAGCCGATGCCCCAGCGCTCCATGGTGCCGGTCTTGAAGTTCTCGACCAGCACATCGGCCTGTGCCACCAGCGCCAGCAGCTTGTCGCGCTCGGCAGGGTCCGTGAGGTCCAGGTGCTGCACGCGCTTGTTGCGGTTCAGGCCGTGGTAGTAGGAGGCCACGCCGTCGCGGAAGGGTGGCCCCCAGGTGCGCGTGTCGTCGCCCCCGGGCGGTTCGACCTTGAGCACGTCGGCGCCGTGGTCGCCGAGGATCTGGCCGCAATACGGGCCGCCGAGGATGCGCGAGAGGTCGAGCACGCGGATGCCGGCCAGGGCGCCGGGGGCGATCGTCATGGGGAAGTCTCCTAGTTCTTGGAAGGGGCCCGCTCGACCAGCTTGAAGGTGCCGGTCGCCAGCGTCAGCAGGTTGCCGTCGGCGTCGCGGGCCTCGCCGCGCACGAAGCACAGCGACTTGCCGCGGCGCTCGCAGCGGGCCGTGGCGATGACATCGCCGCGCGTGCCGGCCACGTAGTGCAGCGCCATGTCGACCGTGATCACGCCGAAGCGCGCAGGATCGTGGGCGCGCGCGGCGCAGGAGAGCACGCTGTCCATCAGCACGGCGTAGGCGCCGCCGTGCACGTCGCCGCGGCTGTTGGCGTGCTGCGGGTTGGCCGGCATCAGCACACGGGCCTCGTCGCCGTCGATGTGCAGGCCGCGCAGGCCGAAGGCCTGGACCATGGGCATGCGCAGGCTGAACAGGGTGTCGGGGGCTTCGTTGTCGAAAGAGGGCATGGAAGACGTCGGTGGATCGAAAGCACCCGAGGTTAATGGACAGGGGCTTTCAGTCGAGTTGCGCACCGGACTGCTGGACCACCGCCGCCCAGGCCGTCTTCTGCGCCGCGATGAACTTCGCCAGCTGCGCGGGCGTGTGGTCGGGCGCCGCCTCCAGCCCCTGCGCGGCGAACAGCTCCTTGAGCTTGGGGCTGGCCAGCACCTCGACGAAGGCCTTGTTGAGCCTGGCGATGCGGTCCGCTGGGGTTCCGGCCGGCGCGACGATGCCGAAGAACACGCTCACGTCGTAGCCCGGCACGCCCTGCTCGGCGATGGCGGGCAGGTCCGGCAGGGCCTGCGAGCGCTGCGCCGTGGCGATGCCCAGCGCACGCAGCTTGCCGCTCCGCACATAGGGCAGCGCGGTCAGCACGTCGGTGAAGCTCATGCTGACCTGGCCGCCCAGCAGGTCGTTGAGCGCCGGGCCCGTTCCCTTGTAGGGGATGTGCTGGATGTCGGTGCCGGCCTTCTCGTTGAACAGCACGCCGGCCAGGTGCGAGGACGCGCCGTTGCCCGAGGACGCATAGCTGAGCTTGCCCGGGTGGGCCTTGGCGTAGGCCACCAGCTCCTTGACGTTCTGCGCCGGCACGCCGGGGTTGACCACCAGGATGTTGGGCAGGTGGCCGACCTGGATGACCGGGGCGAAGCTCTTGACGGGGTCGTAGGTGCTCTTGCGGTACAGGCTCGCGTTGATGGCCAGCGGGCCCGAGGTGCCGAACAGCAGGGTCTGGCCGTCGGCCGCGGCACGCGCCACGTATTCGGCGCCGATGTTGCCGCCCGCACCCGCGCGGTTCTCCACGATCACGGGCTGGCCCAGCCTGTCCTTCATCTCGGCCGCGATGGTGCGGGCCATGGCATCGGTCGGCCCGCCGGGCGGGAAGGGAACGACCAGCATGACGGGTTTGTCGGGGAAGCTCTGGGCCTGGGCCTGGCCGATCGGCGCGATGGCCAGCAGGGCGGCGGACAGCAAGGTGGCGAGGATGCGCATGGTTGTCTCCTTGGGGGCGATGCGGCGGCCACCCGCCGGAATCTGGCGGGGGCCGCGAGAAGGCGGGAATCAGGCGGTGACGGCGGCCGGGCGCAGCGCGCCGGCATGCCAGTTGGCCGGGATGTCGGCGACGGCCAGCGGGTCGCGCGGCAGCACGCGGTGCAGCAGCACGAGCTGCGCCCAGCGCAGCCGCGCGGCCGAGCCGGTGCGCTGCGCCTCCCAGGCCATGGCGATGGCACTGCTGCAGTGGTACAGGCCGGAGGCGGCCTGGCGCGCGAGCACCTCGCCGCCCTGCGCTGCCGCGGTCTGGGCCAGCGCGGCGGCCCGCGCGAGCGCCTCGCGCAGCGCCCGGTCGAAAGCCGGGGCCAGGCCCGCCTCGTCCAGCAGCGCGTGCAGATGGGTTTGCAGCACGGGCAGCGCGTTCTCGCGCTGGATCGCGCGCACCACGTCGAGCGCCACGATGTTGCTCGTGCCTTCCCAGATCGAGCCCAGGTGCGCGTCGCGCACCAGGCGCGCGTCGGACCATTCCTCGATGTAGCCGCAGCCGCCGCGCACCTCCATCGCGTCGCCCGTGACCTTGCGCGCGTCGCGGCAGGCGCGGAACTTGATCATGGGCGTGAGGATGCGCAGCAGCGCGTAGGCGCCCTCTTCGCCTGCGTCGGAACGTTGCAGCGCCTGCGCGGTCTGGAACACCATGGTGCGCGCCTGCTCGGCCGGCAGCCGCAGCTTGTCGAGCTGGCGCTGCATGAGCGGCATGTCGGCCAGGCGCTTGCCGAAGGCCATGCGCTGGCTGGCGATGAACTCGGCTTCGGCGCAGGCGCGGCGCATCATGCCGGCCGAGCGCACGCCGTTGGACAGGCGCGAGTTGTTGACCATGTCGGCCATTTGCACGAAACCGCGGCCGGGCTCGCCGACCAGCCAGGCCCGCGCGCCCTCCAGCGTGATCTCGCCCGAGGCCATGGAGCGCGTGCCCAGCTTGTGCTTGAGCCGCACGATGCGGTAGCGGTTCAGGCTGCCGTCCTCCAGCCGGCGCGGCAGCAGGAACAGCGAGACGCCCTTGATGCCGGGCGGCGCGTCGTCGGGCCGGGCCAGCACCATCGCGAAGTCGGCGTCGGGGTTGGAGCAGAACCACTTGTCCCCGGTCAGCCGCCAGCTGCCATCGGGCTGGGCGCTGGCGCGCGTCAGGGTGGCGGCGATGTCCGAGCCTGCGGCCTGCTCGGTCATGAACATGGCGCCCTGGGCCAGTTCGCCTGCGTCCAGCGAGGTCAGGCGCGGCAGGCAGCGCGCCACGAGTGCGGGGTCGCCGAACTTCTTGAGCGTGCGCGTGAGCGAGTCCGTCATCGAGACCGGGCAGCACAGGCCGAATTCCGCCTGCACGAACAGGTAGAACAGCACGTACTTGACGGCCGGCGGCATCTGGCCCTGCCAGCCGAAGCTCTCGTCGCGGTGCGAGATGGAACCCATCGCGAACTCGCTCAGGGCCAGCCGCTCCATCTCCACATAGGCCGGGTGCTTGACGATGGTCTGCTGGTCCAGGCCCGTGCGCGTGCGGTGCTCCAGCACGGGCGGGTTGCGGTCGGCCGTTCCGGCCAGTTCGTCGAGCGGGCCGCCGGCCAGGCCGCCCAGGCGCTCGAAGTGCGGCAGCATGTGGCGACGCAGATCGTCGGGCAGGTACAGGGCCAGCAGCTGCTGCAGCTCGGTGTCGGTGCTGAACAGGTTCTGGCCGTGGCGGTCGGGAATGGGGTGGGCGGTCATGGTGTCTCCTGGGCCGGATTGTTCGGCCGCCAGCCATGCACGTCCAATATTGTCGGTGTCTCGATCTATACGCGGTTCCTATCGCTGCGTGACGAGCAGGTGCGCCAGCGGGCCGGCCTGGACCACCGGTGCGAAGCTGCCCTGCGCCAGGGCGACGCTGCCACCGCCGCACTGCGCGTGGTTGTGCGCCACGCCGTCCAGCGCCAGGCTCATCTTCACCGCCGCCGCGGCCGTCGGCGCGGGGCAGAGGCCAGCGCGCGGCGCGCGCAGCAGCGCCCGCCCGGCCGCCACCCTGCGCGGCACGTCGTTCTCCACCACGGCCTGACCGTTGACCATGGTCAGCACCACGCCCGTGGACAGCACGGTCGGCGCGGTGTAGGTGGCCCGGGCGGCGAACCGCGCCGGGTCGAACACCACGATGTCGGCGAAGTGCCCGGCCTTCAGGCGCCCACGCTCTGCAATGCCCAGCGCATCGGCCGTGAAGGCGGTGCTGCTGCGCACGAACTGGCCCAGCGAGATGTGGCGCTGCCGCACCACGTACTCCGCGTACTTCTGCGCGAACGAGCCGACCGCGCGCGGATGGCCGGCGGACGAATCCGACGAGGTGCCGACCCAGGGCTTCGCCATGAAGGCACGCACGTCGTCGTCGCTCTGGTTGAAGTTGGCGATCAGGTTGTCGCCCTCGCGCAGCACCAGCAGCACCGCGTCCACCGCATCGACCTGGGCCGCCTGGGCGATCTGTGCGAGGGTCCGGCCCACGTAGCGGGGGTTGCCGGCCGCGATCAGAATGGCCTCGGCACCGTAGCGCAGGCGCAGGTTCTCCGCGATGTCGGCGCGCAGCCGCGCCTGCACGGCGGGATCGTCCAGGCGCGCGAGCAGCGCAGCGCGGCCGCCGGCATTGGCCCAGGGCGGGATCAGCGCGGCCGACAGCCGCGTGCTGGAGGCCAGCCAGGGGTACTGGTCGGCCGTGACCTTCTGCCCCGCCGCCTGCGCGGCCTCGACCAGGGCGATGATCTGGGCGCTCTTGCCCTTGGCGTCGGCCCCGAGCGCCTTGACGTGCGCGATATGCACCGGCATGCCGGCCTCGCGGCCGACGCGCAGCGCCTCGGCCACGGCGGCAGGCAGGCCGGTGGCCGTCTGCTCGTCGCGGATGTGGCTGTCGTAGAGCCCGCCATGCGCAGCGGCGGCCCGGGCCACCGCGATGACTTCCTCGGTGGTCGAGAAGTTCTGCGGCGTGTAGTAGAGCCCGGTGGAAAAACCGATGGCGCCCTCGCACATGGCGCGCGCCACAAGGGCCTGCATGGCCGCGGTCTGTGCCGCGTCCGGTGCCTTGTTCTCGTTGCCGAGCTGGCTCTGGCGCACCGGGCCGAAGCCCACGAACATCGCCACGTTGGTGCCGGGTGGGTGAACGCGCAGGCGCTCGGCCTGGCCGGCGATGTCGTGGCTGCCGTAGCCGTCGTTGCCGATCACGGCGGTGGTCACGCCCTGCGTGACGAAGGGCAGGTTCAGGCGCTTTTCAGCCACCTCCGACAGCAGGTCGCCGTCGGCATGGGTGTGGGCGTCGATGAAGCCCGGTGCCACGACCATGCCGGCGGCCTCGATCACCCGCCCCGCCGTCAGGCCCCCGGGCGCCTGGCCGACGAACACGATGCGGTCGCCCGCCACGCCGACATCGGCCACGGTGGGCGTCAGGTCGTCGCCGTTGTAGACCGTGCCGCCGCGGATCAGCACGTCGACAGGGGCCGGCGGCGCGTCGGAGGCGCCACAGGCGGCCTGGGTGGCCAGCAGCAGCGTTGCCGCGGCCAGCAGGGTCGGATGGTGCATCTTCATGGTGCGCGCCGCTCAGGGTGCCGGCGAAGCCGCCGGCCGGTCGCTGAACTCGCGCAGGTTGCGGCGCAGCTCGGCACTCATGGGCACGCCCAGCGCCACCTGGCGCGGCGCGATGGGCTGCTGGAACCACTTGTCGTAGAGCTTCTCGAACTCGCCGCTCTTCATCAAGGCCACCAGCGCATCGTCCACCAGCCTCTTGAACTCCGGGTCGTTCTTGCGCAGCATGATGGCGTAGGGCTCGACCTGCAGCGGCTCGCCGACGACGGCCCACTCCGACGGGTTCTTGGCGTTGGCGATCAGACCGTACAGCAGGATGTCGTCCATGGCGTAGGCGTCCACGCGGCCGGTCTCGGCCAGCAGTGCACCGTCCGCATGGTCCTTGGAGGTCAGCAGTTCGGTGTCCTGGTCGTGGTCCTTGAGGTATTTGCGCAGCACCTGCAGGTTGGTGGTGCCCGTGGTCGTGGCCAGCTTGCGGCCCTTCAGGTCGGCCAGGCCCTGGATGCCGGCGCCCTTCTTCACCATCAGCCGGGTGCCGGTGTAGAAGTAGTTCACCGCGAACTCCACCTGTTCGCGCCGCGCGACGTTGTTGGTGGTCGAGCCGCACTCCAGGTCGACCGTGCCGTTGACGACCAGCGGGATGCGGTTGGCCGAGGTCACCGGCATGCGCACCACCTTGAGATCGGCGCGGCCCGTCCTGGCCTTGACCGCCTCGACGATGCGGTCGCAGATGTCCACCCCGAAACCGATCGGCTGACCGCCCGCGAGGTAGCTGAACGGCACCGAGGACTCGCGGTAGCTCAGCTGGATGGTGCCGGTCTGGGCGACCTTGGCCAGCGTGGCCTGCGGCGGCTGCTGCGCCTGGGCGGCGAGGGCGCCGGCACACAGTGCCACGGCGAAAGCGGTACGGGTCCAGTCGAACATCGGTTCTCTACTCCTGTGTGGAAATGGCATGCAGCCGGGGACGAGGACGAGGCGCACTGTACGGAGCGGCCCCGTCCACCGCGAGTAGCGAAATCGCCATCGCGTATGCCTGCAGCGCATGCACCGGAACGCGCCCGGCCTGGCCTCAACGCGGAGCCCGGGCCGCATGCCGTGGCGGCATGGCCCATCGCCATTGCGGCAATCGACGGGCCGCGGCACACGCGCCATGATGGGCACCGTTCATTCGACGGAGGCTTGGCGTGCGCGTGGTGGTGGTCGGTGGTGGCATCGTGGGATTGACAACGGCGCGCGCACTCGTCGCGGATGGCCACGAGGTGATGTTGCTGGATGCGGCTGCCGGGCCGGGCCGGGGCGCCAGTGCGCAGAACGGCGCCCAGCTCAGCTACGGCTATGTGGCGCCGCTGGCCTCGCCCGCGATCCCGGCGCAGATTCCGCAGCTGCTGCTGGCGCGCCATTCGCCGCTGCGCCTGCGTCCCGGCGTCGCACCGGCGGCCTGGCACTGGTGCCTGCAGTTCCTTGCGGCCTGCACCCAGCAGCGCGCGGACGCAGCGACGCGCGCACTGCTGGGCCTGTCGATGCAAAGCCAGCAGCAGTTCGCGCGCTGGCGTGCCGACGTGCCGGACGCGCGCATCGAGCATGCGCAGCAGGGCAAGCTGGTGCTGTACCGCAGCGCCCAGGGCCTGGCCGGCGCGCGCCGCCAGGTGGCGCTGCAGGCCGGCCTGGGCCCGGCCCAGGAGATCCTGGACGCGCGCCAGTGCCTCGCGCGCGAGCCCGCCTTGCACGCCGACGCACCACTGGCCGGCGGCGTGTGGACGCCCAGCGAGGCCGTGGCCGATTGCGCCAAGGTCTGCGCCACGCTGGCCGAGCAGCTGGCCGCCGGCCCGCGCTACGGCGCGCTGTGGGAACACCGTTTCCTGCGCTGGGACCTGCGCGGCGGCCAGGTGCGTGGCCTGTTCGCCGAGCACGGCGGCGCGGAGCATGGCATCGGCTTCGATGCCTGCGTGGTCGCGGCCGGTGCCCAGTCCGCGCCGTTGGTGCGCCCGCTCGGCATCGGCCTGCCGGTGCAGCCGCTCAAGGGCTACAGCATCGACGTGGACGCAGCCCACGTGGAGCGCATGCCCGCGACCAGCCTGACCGACACCGCCCTCAAGACGGTGTTCGCCCCGCTCGGCACGGGCGCGGCGCGGCGCCTGCGCGTGGCCGGCTTCGCCGAACTCGTGGGCCAGGACACGCGCATCGATCCGCGGCGCATCGCGCGGCTGCTGGAGACAGTGCGCATGGTGTTCGGCCTGCGCAGCACGCCGGCCGAGCTGCACCCCTGGGCCGGCCTGCGCCCGGCCACCCCGACCGGCCTGCCCAGCATCGGGCGCGCGGCGCGGCATGCCAATGTCTACCTCAACGCCGGCCAGGGCGCGCTGGGCTTCACGCTGGCTTTCGGCTCGGCGCAGCTGCTGGCGGACGTGCTGGCGGGTCGCCCGCTGCCCGGTTTCGCCGCCGCCTGCCGCGCCGGGCTGGCCGGCGCCTGAGGCGCTGTGTCAGACTGCGCCGGGCCGCCGCGCCCCGCCCCCTGCCATGTTCCGCATCCGCCACATCGAGATCTTCCACGCCGTCATGCAGGCCGGCACCGTCAAGGGTGCGGCCGACACGCTGCACATCACCCAGCCCGCCGCCTCGCGCCTGCTGCAGCAGGCCGAGCAGAGCATCGGCGTGCCGCTGTTCGAGCGTGTGCGCGGCCGGCTCGTGCCCACGGTGGAGGCGCAGCGCCTGTTCCCCGACGTGGAAGACCTGTATGCCCAGCTGGACGCCGTGCGCCGCAGCGCCGCCAACCTGGGCGCCGGCTCGGACATGGTGCTGCGCGTGCTGTGCGTGCCGGGCCTGTCGATCGAAGCGCTGCCGCAGGCGCTGGGCCGCTGGAACAGCGCGCACCCGCGCGTGCGGCTGACGCTGCGCACGCTGCACTCGCGCCAGATCGCCGACGCCATCGTGCGGCGCGAGGCCGACCTGGGCTTCGCGCTGGAGCCCTCCAGCCACCCCGCGGCGGTGGACCAGGCCATCGGCCACGGCCATGTGGTCTGCGTGGGCCGGGGGCTGCCGGAGGGCCCGGTGCCGCTGCAGGCGCTGGCCGCGCAGCCGCTGATCGACCTCGACCCGGCCGACCCGATCGGCCGGCAGCTGCACAGCGCCTACGACGCGCACGCGCTCGCGCCCCCGGCCCGCGTCACCACCTCGAGCTACCACGCAGCCGTGGAGCTGGCGGCGCAGGGCCTGGGCTGGGCGGTGCTGGACCACTGGTCGGCGCGGCACGCGCGGCGGCTGCCCGCGCTGGCCGTGCGGCCGCTGGCACCCGAGGTGCGCACCACCGCCTACGCGCTGCGCCCGCGCGACCTGCCCTGGAGCACCGCCGCACAGGCCCTGGTCGAGCAAATGAGGCAGGCGCTGGCCTGAGGCACGCCGCGCGCGCCTGCTATGGTCGCGCCCATGTCTTCGCCCCCGCCCTGACCGATGGAGCTGCGCCACCTGCGCTACTTCGCCGTGCTGGCCGACGAACTGCACTTCGGCCGCGCGGCCGAGCGGCTCGCGATCTCGCAGCCACCGCTGTCGGTGGCGATCCGCCAGCTCGAGGACGCCGTGGGCGCACGCCTGTTCGAGCGCAACAGCAAGCAGGTGCGGCTCACGCCGGCCGGCCAGGCGCTGCGGGCCTCGGCCCGCAAGCTGCTGCGCCAGGCCGAGGAGGCCGCGCTCGAAGCGCGCGAGGTGGCGGCCGGTTCGGCCGGGCGGCTGCGGATCGGCTTCGTGGGCGCCATGCTGTACCGCGGCCTGCCGCAGGCGCTGCGCCGCTTCCAGGCCGGCCACCCGGCCGTGCGCATCGGCCTGGCCGAGCTCAATTCGGCCGAACAGATCACCGACCTCCTGCACGACCGGCTGGACCTGGGCTTCATGCACACGGCGCGGCTGCCCGCGGAGCTGCAGTCGCGCCTGCTGCTCAGCGAGCCCTTCGTGGCCTGTTTGCCGGAGGCCCATGCGCTGGCGCGGCGCCGGCGTGTCGATCCCGCCGCGCTGCGCGACGAGGCCGTCGTGCTGTTCTCGCGCGTGGCCTCGCCCGATTACCACGAGCGCATCCTCGCCATCTGCGCCCAGGCCGGTTTCCTGCCCGAGGTGCGGCACGAGGTGCGCCACTGGCTGGCCGTGGTCTCCATGGTGGCCCAGGGCCTGGGCGTGGCGCTGGTGCCGCAGGCCATGCAGCGCTGTGGCCTGGGCGGCGTGGTGTTCCGCCCGCTGCAGGGCGTCACGGCGCTGTCCGAAACCTACGCGGTGTGGCGGCCCGGACCGCAGAACGCGCTGGTGGAGGGCGTGCTGCGCGCGCTGCGCCAACTGCGGCCCGCCGAGGCTGCCAAGCCGGTAACGACGGAGGGTGACGACGACGGAAACGAATCGTTGCAATGACGCCAAATACTGTATTTAAATACAGCTAAGATCGATTGCAGGCCACCGCCGGTGGCTCCGATTCCCCTCTCGCTGCGCCTTTTTCCGCCACCATGACGCCGGCCGCCGCTCCCGCCATCGCCCAGCTCGCCGCCAGTGCCGCACCGCCCGCCGGGGCGCAGCCGCTGGTTTTCGGCTGGATCAGCGTGCCCTTGCTGACGGTGCTCATCCTGGCCTGCTCGGCCACGGTCGCATTCATCGGCCTGTCGTTCACGCTGCTGGCTTCGCGCGCCGACACCTTCCGCCACCTGCGCGTGGGCTTCAATGCGCTGCGCGCGACCATGCCGGCCCGTTTCTGGACGCTGACCGAGATGCCCGAACCCGCCCAGTTCGCGCAGCTGACCAAGTACTGGCAGTACGCGTTCGACGAGTGGGTCATCACGCGCGAACTCAATCCCATCGTGTTCGGCCGCCTCTGGCGCGCCTACTACCGCGACGTGATCCGCGTCTCGTGCAAGAGCCCGGTGATGGTGGTCGCGTTGTTCCAGGCGGCCGAGGGGGCCACCGCGCCGGTGGACTTCAAGTTCATCGCGCTGGTGCTGGGGCCGCGCTTCACCGATCCCGCCGTGCTGGCGCGCGCCAAGCAACTGGCGCAGGAGCACCGGATCGCGGTGCCGGCGGGTTGTCCCTAGAGCCTGGGCGTTCTGCACAGCAGTCTAAGATTCCGCTCTTCCGTTGTGCGGCGGCGATGGCCGCGAGGAGCGCATGCCCAAGCGATCGACAACTGCCGTGCAGAGCCCCCGCGCCGATGCCCACCGGGCCGCGCGCGACCCGCAGGACCGCCACTTCGTCACCGCGCTGGCGCGCGGTCTCAAGGTGCTGAGCTGCTTCAAGTCGGGCGAGGAGCGCCTCGGAAACCAGGAGCTGGCGCAGCGCTGCCAACTGCCCAAGTCCACCATCACGCGGCTCACCCACACGCTCACGCGGCTGGACTACCTGCACCACATCGAGGAATCGGGTCGCTACCGCCTGGGTGTGGCGGCGCTGGCCCTGGGCGGCACCACGCTGGCACGGCTGGATGTCAAGGAGGTCGGCCGGCCGCTGATGCAGGCCCTGGCCAACGCCACCAGCACGCTGGTCTCGCTGGGCACGCGCGACGACCTGGCCATGCTCTACATCGAGAGTTGCCGCAGCTACTCGCTGGTGACGCTGCGGCTGGAGATCGGCTCGCGCATCCCGCTGGCGCCCAGCGCCATGGGCCGTGCCGTCCTGGCCGGGGCCGAACCCGCCCTGCGCCAGGGCCTGGAGGAACGCCTGCGGGCGCTCGACCCGCTGCAGTGGCCGCGCCTGCAGGCCGGCATCGACCAGGCCGTGGCCGAGCTGGCTGCCCACGGCTGCTGCAGTTCGCTGGGCGACTGGCATGCCGAGATCCACGCCATCGCGGTGCCGCTGCGCACCGGCCAGGGCCTGCCGCCCATGGTCGTCAATGCGGCCTGCCCGGCCAGCGCGGGCTCGGCCCAGCACCTGCTGCAACAGGTGCGGCCGCGGCTGATCGAGACCGTGCGCACGATCGAGGCGCGGCTCCAGCAGTGACGTGGCCGGTGCGGGACGGCCGCCCCAAGGGTGTGCCTCAGCCGCGCTGGCGCACGATCTCTTCCTCGACCTCGCGCAGCCGGTCCTTGCCGAAGAACAGCTCGTCGCCGACCAGGAAGCTCGGCGAGCCGAAGGCGCCGCGCGCGTGCGCCTCGTTGGTGTTGGCCAGCAGCCGGGTTTTCACGTCGGCGTCCTGCGCCGTGGCCAGCAGCTGGGCAGCGGGCAGGCCGGCCTCCTCCAGCGTGGCCGTCACGACGGCCGCCTGCCCCATGTCCAGGCCGCGTTCCCACATCGCGACGTAGACCGCCTCCACATAGGGCGCGAAGCAGGCCAGTTTCTGCGCCGCCACCGCGCCGCGCATGAGCTGCAGGGTGTTGATCGGGAAGAAGGGGTTGAAGCGGTAGTTGGCCAGGCCATGCCGGGCGACGAAGCGGTTGACCTCCAGCCGGTCGTAGGCGCGCTTGTTGGGAATGTCGGCGAAGGCCTCGGCCGGCGAGCGGTTGTTGGCCAGCTTGAACAGGCCGCCCAGCAGGATGGGCTGGTACACGAAGGGCACGCCGGTGCGCGCCTCGATGGCCGGGATGACCCGGTGGCACAGGTAGGCGTTGGGGCTGCCGAAGTCGAACAGGAACTGGACGGTGGGGGTGGACATGCGTTGTCTCCTTGTGGGTTGTTCCGGGTTCACCAGGCTTCCATCCAGGGCCGCAGCTCGAGTTCGTGCGTCCAGGCGTTGCGCGGCTGCCGGTGCAGTTGCCAGTAGGTCTCGGCGATGCTCTCGGGGTCGACGATGCCCTGCTGCTCCTTGAGCGCATAGCGCTCGGGGAAGGTGGTGCGGATGAATTCGGTGTCGATGGGGCCGTCGATGACCGGGTGCGCCACATGGATGCCCTGGGGGCCCAGCTCGCGCGCCATGCTCTGCGCCAGCGCGCGCAGCGCGGCCTTGGCGCCGGCGAAGGCCGCATAGCCGTCGCGCCCGCGCAGGCTGGCCGTGGCGCCCGTGAACAGGATGGTGCCGCGCCCGCGCGGCAGCATGGCGCGGGCCACCTCGCGGCCCATCAGGAAGCCGCCGAAGCAGGCCATCTCCCAGACCTTGTAGTACACGCGGGCCGTGGTCTCGGTGATCGGAAAGCGCACGTTGGCACCGATGTTGAAGACGGCCACCTCGATGGGTGCGATCTCGGCCTCGATCTTCTGCACCAGGGCCACCATCTCCTCTTCCTTGCGCGCATCGCTGCCGAAGGCATGGGCCTTGCCGCCCTCGGCTTCGATCTGCGCGACCAGCGGCGCGAGCTTGTCGGCGCTGCGCCGCGTCACGCAGGCGATGTAGCCCTCGCGCGCGAAGCGCCGGGCGATGGCGCCGCCGGTGGCGTCGCCGGCGCCGATGACGAGGACGGCCTTGGGGGTGGAAGTTGTCATGCGATCTCCTTGGATGATGGGGGGCTCACAGCAGCGGCGGCACGGCGGCCTGCGCCGGCTGACAAGCCATGGTTTTCAGAACGTTCTTGAGCACCTTGCCCGTGGGCGCGGCCGGCAGCGCCGGCAGGACGCGGATCTCGCTGGGCAGCTTGTAGGGCGACAGCTGCTCGCGCAGGTGACGGCGCAGGCCGTCCTCGTCCAGCGCGGCGCCGCCCCGGGTCTCGACGAAGGCGACCACTTCTTCGTTGTGGTCCACGCTGCGCCCGACCACGGCGGATTGCACGACCTGCGGGAAGGCGTTGATCGCCTGCTCCACCTCGACCGGGTAGACATTGAAGCCCGAGCGGATGATGAGTTCGCGCGTGCGGCCGGCGATGTGCAGCGCGCCGTCGTCGGTGCGGCGCGCCAGGTCGCCGGTGTTGAACCAGCCCTGGCCATCGACGGCGGCCTGCGTCTGCACCGGATTGCGGTAGTAGCCGCGCATCACGTTGGGGCCGCGCACGTGCAGCTCGCCGACCTCGCCCGGCGCCACGGGCTGGCCGTTGCGGTCCAGCAGGCGCACCTGCACGCCGGGCACCGGCGGGCCCACGGCGCAGTCGGCGCGCGGCGCATCGACGGGTGTCTGCGCCACCGTGGGCGCGGTTTCGGTCAGGCCGTAACCGTTGTGCAGCGGCAGGCCGAAGAAGCGCTCCACCTCGGCCTTCAGGCTGGTGGTCAGCGGCGAGCCCGACACGCCGATGAAACGCAGCCGCGGCGCCGCCAGCGGCCGGCCCTGGCGCTGCTCCAGCAGCCGCGCGAACATGGCCGGCACGCCCATGAACACGGTGGCGCCCTGCTGCTCCAGTGCAGCGGCCAACGCCTGCGGCGTGAAGCGCGGCTCCAGCAGCAGCGCCGCGCCGCTGGCCATGCTGCCCAGGAACTGGATCGACAGGCCCACCACATGCGCCATCGGCAGCACCCCGTACAGCAGGTCGCCGGGGCCGAAGCGCCGCTGCGTGCGCAGCGTGTGGGCCGCGAACAGCAGGTTGGCATGGCTCAGCATCACGCCCTTGGGCGCGCCCGAGGTGCCGGAGGTGTAGATCATGGCCGCCACCTGCTCGCTGGCCGCGGCGGCGCACGGTTCCGGCTGCGTGCCGGCGTCCAGCGGGCCGAGCAGCAAGCCCTGCAGGCCGGGCCAGTCCACAGCGGCGGCGCCATGCCGCTCTGCGTGGCGGGCCGCATCGGCCGAGACATGGGCCGTGTAGAGCACGCGCCGCGCGCCGGCGTGGGCGATGAACGCGTCGATCTCGCGCGGCGACAGGCGCGCGTTGACGGTGGCCGGCCAGGCGTCCAGCCGGCTCAGCGCGAGCACCAGCACGCACAGGGCCACGCAGTTCTCGCCGACCAGCAGCACGCGGTCGCCGGCGCGCACACCGGCGGCCTGCAGCGCTGCGGCCGCGGCCTGCCCGGCCTGGTCGAGCGCGGCATAGTCCAGCGCGGCGTGGGCGTCGCGCACGGCCGGCGCATCGGGCTGCGACAGCACCCAGGGGTCCAGCAGTTCATGGATGCGCCGGGGCGGCGCCGTGGTCGGGTGGGTCACGCCTGTCTCCTGTGCGGAACGCGTGGCAGCGTTCTCTGCGCAGGATGGTATGGCGCAAGCTGGACCCGCGGCCCCTGCGGCCGGCCCGCGCGGCCAACTCCAAAACTGCACTGCGGAACGGCCGCCCTGCAGCGCAGTGGCCCCGGACGTGTTCAGGCCGTGCGGATGTCCTGCGCGCGCTTGGCCAGCTCGTGCCGCAGCTGCTTGCGCTCGAGCGCCTGGGCGTGGCGGCGGCGTTCGTCGGGCGAGAACGGGCGCAGCGGCGCCACGGCCACCGGCTTGCGGTCCTCGTCCACCGCCACCATGGTGAAGAAGCAGCTGTTCACATGGCGCGAGGCCTGGGTGCGGATGTTCTCGGCGATCACCTTGATGCCGATCTCCATCGACGAGGTGCCCGTGTAGTTGACCGAGGCCAGGAAGGTCACGAGCTCGCCCACCAGGATGGGCTCGCGGAACATGACCTGGTCCACCGACAGCGTGACCACGTAGCAGCCCGAATAGCGCGCCGCGCAGGCATAGGCCACCTGGTCCAGCAGCTTCAGAATGGTGCCGCCGTGCACGTTGCCCGAGAAGTTGGCCGTGTCGGGTGTCATGAGCACGGTCATCGTGAGCTGGTGGGCAGGCATGTCCAAGGTGGTTCTCCGTTCGCTGGGGCGTCGATTGTCCGTGAAACACCACGCGAAACCCGTGCCATGCCGGGCCCGGCGTCGGCCGGCGACTACACACGATCGCGGTCGCGTAGGGGCGACAGGCCGGCCAGGCGGCACGAAGCTCTACGCCTGTGCCACGAACCGGAGACCCACCATGCCCGACACCCGCCAGGCCGCACCGCCGATGAAGGACGAGCCCGAACCCACCGCCGAAGAATCCGTGCCCAGCGACGGCAAGGACCGCGAGGGCGAAAAGATGATGGAAGAGCTGGGCCGCGACAAGCCAGGCAAGCCGCTGGCGCCCGAGCGCGAGAAGACCTGAGCCTCACACCGCGGCCGCGTGCAGCCCCTCCTTGAGCGGCTGGAAGCTGTCGGCCGTGGCGATCGGCCAGTAGTAGCGGAACACGTTGTGCAGGCCGTCCACCGGCCCCAGCAGCGCGCCTGGGGCCACGCGCGTGATCAGGTTGGACAGCAGCCGCACCTCGGTGTCGGAGATGCGGCGCACGATGTGGTGGGCCGTGATCTGCTGCGGATGCTCCAGGCCGGCGGCCTGCACGAGCTCCTGCAGCGCATGCAGCGTGCTGCGGTGGAAGTTGTGCACGCGCTCGGCCTTGGCCGGGACCACCAGCGCCTGCTGGCGCAGCGGGTCCTGGGTGGTCACGCCCGTGGGGCAGTGGCCGGTGTGGCAGGCCTGGGCCTGGATGCAACCCAGCGCCATCATGAAACCGCGCGCCGAATTGCACCAGTCCGCCCCCAGCGCCATCATGCGCGCCACGTCGAAGGCCGTGATCACCTTGCCGGCGCAGCCGATCTTGATGCGCTGGCGCAGGTTCACGCCGACCAGCGTGTTGTGCACCATCAGCAGACCCTCCTGCAGCGGCGCGCCTACGTGGTCGCTGAACTCCACGGGCGCCGCGCCCGTTCCGCCCTCGGCACCGTCGACGACGATGAAGTCCGGCGTGATGCCGGTCTGCAGCATGGCCTTGACGATGGCGAACCATTCCCAGGGATGACCCAGGCAGAACTTGAAGCCCACGGGCTTGCCGCCCGACAGGCGCCGCAGCTCGGCGATGAAGCGCATCATCTGGAGCGGCGTGCCGAAGGCGCTGTGTGAAGACGGCGAGATGCAATCGATGCCTACCGGCACGCCGCGCGCCGCGGCGATCTCGGGCGTCACCTTGGGGCCGGGCAGCACGCCGCCGTGGCCGGGCTTGGCGCCCTGGCTGATCTTGATCTCGATCATCTTGACCTGCGGATCGGTGGCGTTGGCCACGAAGCGCTCGGGGCTGAAGCTGCCGTCCTCGTTGCGGCAGCCGAAGTAGCCCGAGCCGATCTCCCAGATCAGGTCGCCGCCATGCTGGCGGTGGTACTGCGAGATCGAGCCCTCGCCCGTGTCGTGCGCGAAGCCGCCGAGCCTGGCGCCGCGGTTCAGCGCCTGGATGGCATTGGCCGACAGCGCGCCGAAGCTCATGGCCGAGATGTTGAACACACTGGCGCTGTAGGGCTGGGTGCAGGGGTGGGCATGGGCCGGGCCAGCGGTGTCGCCGATCTGCACCCGGAAGTCGTGGCCGGCCAGCCGCGTCGGCCGCATGGAGTGGTTGATCCACTCGTAGCCCAGAAGGCTCACGTCCAGGTGGGTGCCGAAGGGTCGGTTGTCCGGGTCGCCCTTGGCACGCTGGTAGACCAGCGAGCGCTGCGCGCGCGAGAACGGCGCGGCCTCGGCGTCGCTCTCGATGAAGTACTGGCGGATCTCGGGCCGGATGAACTCCAGCAGGAAGCGCATGTGGCCGATCACCGGGTAGTTGCGCAGGATGGCGTGGCGCGTCTGGCGCAGGTCGTGCACGCCGGTGCCGCTGAGGCCGGCGAACACCAGCAGCGCCAGCCAGGCCGGCCAGGCCGTGAGCAGCAGCGCCACCGCGACGGCGCTGGCCACGAGGCCGGCCACGCACAGCGCGAAGCTGCTGTAACGCAAAGGAAAGAGGGAGGGCGAGGTCGGTCGCATGGTGCTCTGTGATGGTTGTTGTGGGGGCCGCAGCGGGCGCAGTGAACCATGATCGCAGCCGCCGGACAAGCCGGGATGACACCGCCCCATGCCGTAGCATCGACCGATGCGTTTCCTTGCCAAGAGCCTCGCCGCCCTGCTGCTGTCTGCCGCCGTGATCCTGCCGCTGGGCGTGGTCGGTCTGCTGGTGCTGGCCTGGTACTGCACCGACCACCAGCCCAGCGTGGTGCGCCTGGCCGTGACCACGCCGGCCGACTTGGCGCGCGCGCTGCGGCTGGCCGAACGCAACGACCCGCGCAAGGCCGCGCCGGGCGTGCTGCGCACCATCACGCTGACCCCCGAGGAACTGGACCTGCTGCTGCCGCACCTGGCCGCGCAGCTGGCCCGCGGCCAGGCCGTGGCCGAGCTGCAGGACGGCCGGGCGCGCGTGCAGCTGAGCCTGCCGCTGCCCAGCAGCCCGTTCGGCTCCTGGCTCAACGTACAGGGGCAGCTGGTGCAGACCGAGGGCCTGCCGCGGGTGCAGGCGCTGCGCCTGGGCCGGCTGGAGCTGCCGCAGGCCGTGTCCGACTGGCTGCTCGCGCGCGGGCTGGCCTGGCTGCAGCAGAACCCGGGGCTCGGCACCGCGGCCGATGCGGTGCAGCGCGTGCAGATCACGCCGCAGGCCCTGAGCGTGGTCTACGCCTGGCACGACGGCCTGCCCGGCCCGCTGCAGGCCGCCCTGCTGCCGCCCGAGGAGGTGCAGCGCCTGCGCGCCCAGCAGCAGCGGCTGGCGCAGCTGGTGCAGGCACCGCAGCCGCAGGGCCTGGCCCTGCACGAACTGCTGCAGCCGCTGCTGGCCCTGGCCGCCGAACGCGCGGGCGGCGCCAAGGCCACGCCCGAGGCGCGCGCGCAGGAGCAGCGCGCCGCGCTGCTGGTGCTGGCCTTCTATGTCAACGGCAAGGGGCTGCAGGCTATCGCGCCGGCCGCGGCCGACGGTCCCTCACCACGGCCGCAGCGCGTGCACCTGGCCGGCCGCGGCGACCTGGCCCAGCACTTCAGCGTGTCGGCCGCGCTGGCCGCCGTGGCCGGCACGCCGCTGGCCGACGCGGTCGGGCTCTACAAGGAGCTGGACGACGCGGGCGCGGGCGGCAGCGGCTTCTCGTTCGTGGACTTCGCGGCGGACCGGGCCGGCGCGCGCCTGGGGGCGCTGGCGGTCGGGCCGGCCGCGGCCCAGGAGCGGCTGCAGCGCCGCGTGGCCGCGGGCCTGACCGAACAGGACCTGCTGCCTAGCGTGCGCGACCTGCCGGAGTTCCTGCCGCAGGCCCAGTTCCACAAGCGTTACGGCGAACCCGGCAGCCGGGCCTACAAGCGCATGCAGGCCGACATCGAACGGCGCATCGGCACGCTGGCCCTGTACCGCTGAACCGGCCCGCTACATCGCGCTGGGCAAGCCGCCCAGCCGCAGGAACAGCGCCAGCTGGCGCACGTCGGCCTTGCGCGCCGGCGGCAGCGCGCGAAAGCGCTGCTGCAGCTGCGGCGCGACGCTGGCCGGGCCCATGGCCACGGGGCTGCGCAGCACCACCGTGAACGGGCTCACGGCCGTGGCGTAGATCTGCGCGCGGCCGGCCAGGTGGCGCTGCGCCACGCGCTGGAAATCCTGCAGCGTGAAGGCCGCGTGCAGCGAGTGGATGTAGTCGTCGATCAGCGCGGGGCTCTCGCCGGCGGCGGCGCGGCTCACGAAGTAGCGGATCGACTCGGCGCTGCGCAGGCGGCCGAAGTCGTTGAAGTAGACCGTGCCCTGCGGCTTGAGCACGCGCGCCACCTGGGCGAAGGCGCGGTCCAGCGCGTCCTCATCCGGCAGGTGGTGGAAGGCCATGGAGGAGACGGCCAGGTCGATGCTCTGGTCGGCGATGCCGGACAGCAGGGTCATGTCCTCGCACTGCAGCGCGGCATTGGCGATGCCGCGCGCGCGGAAAGCCTGGGCCGCGCGCTCCAGCATGGGCTGCGACAGGTCGGCACCGATGAAACGGGCGCCGGGGTTCAGCTCGGCCAGCTGGCCGAGCAGGTTGCCGGGGCCGCAGCCCAGGTCCAGCACCGTGCCGCCGGGCGGCACCATGCGGCACATCTGCGCCAGGTGGTAGAGGTAGGCGCCCGACAGCGCGCCGTTCTCGCGGCCGCCGTTGGCATAGGCGGCCACGGCGTCCTCCTCCTCCATGGCCTGGCTGGGCTCGGGCGTGCGGGCCAGGGGCTCGCGCAAGGTCAACTCCCGGATCACGGTCTTGAGAAGTTCTGGCATGAACATGGCGGGCCTCCGGTCGCTGTGGGGTGGCGGATGTTGTTTGACGACCGGGGCGCATTGTGCTGCAGCGAGCCCAGCGGGCGCTGACCAAGGTGCTGTTCACCGCTCTGCGTGACGGACGCGCTATCCTCGCCAGCCATCCCAAGGCAACCGCCCGCATGCCCTTTCCGCTTTCAGAACGCCAGGCCCTGCTCGCCGTGAAGGGCATCGGCCCCACCGTGGTCTTCCGCCTGGAGCAGCTTGGCTTCGAATCGCTGGCACACCTCGCCAAGGCCAATGCGCTGGACATCGTGACCAGCGCGGCGTCGCTGCTCGGCTCCAGCTGCTGGAAGAACAGTCCGCAGGCACGGGCGGCGATCCAGGCGGCCATCGCGCTCGCCCAGGCACGGGCCGGAGATGCGCGCTGACCATGGCCATCGACAGCGCACCCGACACCATCGCAGCCCAGCTCGCCGGCGTGCTGGCCCTGCTGCAGCGCCAGCTCGGTGAACAGTTGCGCGCCGTGCACCTCTACGGCTCGGCGGTCGACGGCGGGCTGCAGCCTGGCAGCGACATCGACCTCATGGTGAGCGTGGCCGCGCCACTGCCGCCCGAGGTGCGCAACGCGCTGCTGCAGGCGCTGCTGGCGCATTCGGCCTGGCCCGGCAGCTCCGCCGAATTGCGGGCGCTCGAGGTGACCGTCGTCGCCCTGCCCGCGCTGCGGCCCTGGCGCTACCCGCCACGGCGCGAACTGCAGTTCGGCGAATGGCTGCGCGCCGACCTGCAGGCCGGGCGTTTCGAGCCGCCCATGGCCGACCACGACCTGGCCATCCTCCTCACCAAGCTGCGCCAGCACAGCCTGGCCTTGCGGGGCCCTCCGGCACAGGACTTGTTCGAGCCGGTGCCCGCCGCCGACTTCCGGCGCGCGCTGGCCGACACGGTGGCGCAGTGGAACGCTCCGCCCGACTGGCAGGGCGAGGAGCGCAACATCCTGCTGGCCCTGGCCCGGATCTGGTTCAGCGCCTGCACAGGCGGCATTGCCAGCAAGGACGATGCCGCCGCCTGGGCCGCGGACCGCCTGCCCGCGCAGCACCGCGCGTGCATGCAGGCCGCGGCCCTGGCCTACCGCAGCGGCCAGGACGGCGCGCAGGCCTGGCGGCCCGAGCAGGTCGCCGCCACCATCCTGTTCTGCAAACACGCCATCGTGCGCGAACTCGCACGCACACCGGTCCCGCCGGCATGACCGCCCTGCTCGGCGCACTCCAGGCGCTCGAAACCGAGCTGCACCATCCCGGCCGACCCTGCACGTCCGAGCGGCTGGAGCAACTGCTGCATGCCGACTTCCACGAGATCGGCCGCTCGGGCCGTGCGTACGACCGCGCCACCGTGCTGGCCTGGCTTGTGGGCCAGGCGCAGCGGCCCGATGTGGTGTCGGACGGTTTTCGCGTGGAAGGCTTGTCGCCGGAGACCGCGCTGCTGCACTTTCGCTCCGTGCAGCGCCAGGCGGGCCACCCCGCGCAGCACACGCTGCGCATGTCGCTGTGGGTGCAGACCGCGGCCGGCTGGCAGTTGCGCTACCACCAGGGCACGCCGGCCGCCGCGCCCTGGTAGCGCATGCGCTCCGCCGCGCCGGCGCTCAGAACGTGTGAATGAACCGATCGCGCCCACGACGGGGCGCGGCGGGCCGCAGGCGTAGGCGCGGGCCGCAGCCCGGGCTCGTGCCCGGGCAAGGACCGCAACGCCCGCATGCGGCCTGGCGCGCCCCGGCCCGAAGGGCGAGGCCCCTGGCGCGACGGTCATGATGGAAACAGGTGCTCATTGGGGGCCTCGCGTGGGTGTGAGCGGTTCGTTCACACGTTCTCAGGCCAGGGCGGAGGCCGGCCCGAAGAACTCGTAGCGGCTCTGCTCGGGCGGCACGCCCAGCGCCTGCAGGTCGCGTCGCAGCTGGGCCATGAAGGGCTTGGGCCCCAGGAAGTAGGCGTCGAGGTCGCGGTCCGCGGGCAGCCAGTCGGCCAGCCGCGCGCGGTCGAGCCGGCCGATGGCATGCGGTGCGGGCCCGGCACCGGCAGGCTCGTCATGGCAGTAGAACACCTGCAAACGCGGATGCCGCGCGGCCTGCGCATCCACATGGGCGCGGAAGGCATGCACGTCGGCATTGCGCGCGCAGTGGATGAAGTGCACGGGTCGCCGGCCCGGCGCGGCCAGCGCGGCATCCAGCATGGCCAGGGTGGGCGTGATGCCGACACCGCCGCTGATCAGCACCAGCGGCTTGCCGCTGTCGGCCAGCGTGAACTCGCCGGCCGGCGGGAACACGTCGAGCAGATCACCCTCCTGCACCCGGTCGTGCAGATGGTTGGAGGCCACGCCGCCCGGCTCCCGCTTGACGCTGATGCGGTACCGCCGGCCGTCGGGCGCGGCCGACAGCGAGTAGTTGCGGCGGATCTCCTGGCCGTCCACCACCAGCCGCAGGCCCAGGAACTGGCCGGGCTTGAAGTCCAGCAGCGGTCCGCCATCGGCGGGCACCAAGTGGAAGGACGTGATCTCGGCGCTCTCGCGCTGCTTGCCCGCCACGCGGAAGGCACGCGCGCCGCGCCAGCCGCCGGGGGCCTGGGCGTTGTCGGCATAGACCGCGGCCTCGGCGCCGATCAACAGGTCGGCCAGCTGGCCATAGGCTTTCGCCCAGGCTTCGATCACGGCATCGGTGGCGATCTCGGCGCCCAGCACCTCGCGGATCGCGCGCAGCAGGCTGTCGCCGACCAGCGGGTAATGCGCGGGCAGCACCTGCAGCGCCACGTGCTTTTGCACGATCTGCTGCGCCAGCGGCCCCAGGGCTTCGAGCCGGTCGATGTTCTTCGCGTACATCAGCACGCCATGGGCCAGCGCCCGGGGTTGGTCGCCACTGGCCTGGTGGGCCTGGTTGAACAGCGGCCGCACCTCGGGGTGGTCGCGGAACAGGCCCTTGTAGAAGTGCGTGGTCAGCGCCTCGCCGCCGGTTTCCAGCAGGGGCACGGTGCTCTTGACGATGTCGCGTTGCGCAGGGGTCAGCATGAGGGACTCTCTTGGTGAATGACATGCGGGCATAGGCAGCCTCCGTGCCAGGGACAAACCCCTGATGCCACAACATCTTGCCGCACTTGCAGTCAAAATGACCCTTGCCAAAGACCAGTCCGATGGACCTCTTTCGGGACATGATGACTCCCCAATCCCTGCTTGCCGCCATGCTGCCGCTGGTGGCCGACCTGGCGCGCCAGATCCCGCCGTCCGAACGCTACCGGCGCCTGCTCGATGCCGTGCGCCGCCTGCTGCCCGCCGATGCCGTGGCGCTGCTGCGCCTGGATGGCGACGCGCTGGTGCCGCTGGCCGTGGACGGCCTGGCGCCCGACACGCTGGGCCGGCGCTTTCTGGTCGGGCAACACCCCCGCCTGCAGGCGCTGCTGCAGGCCCAGGGCCCGCTGCGCTTCGCGCCCGATTGCGGCCTGCCCGACCCTTACGACGGCCTGGTCGAACATGTGCACGGCCACCTGCCCGTGCACGACTGTATGGGCTGCGCGCTGCGCGTGCAGGACCGGCCCTGGGGCCTCATGACGCTGGACGCGTTGGCGCTGTCGCGCTTCGACGGCGTGGACATGGTGGCGCTGCAAAGCCTGGCCGACCTGGCCGCCGCCACCGTGGCCGCGGCCGAGCGCATGGACGACCTGGCGCTGCGCGCCGAAGACGCCCAGCGCCGCGCCGAGCAGTACCGCCGCGCGGCCGGCAGCACGCCCGCGCGCCGGCTGGTGGGCCGCAGCGCCGCCCACCGCGCTCTGCTGCGCGAGATCGCGCTGGTCGGCCCGAGCGACCTCACCGTGCTCGTGGGCGGCGAGACCGGCGTGGGCAAGGAACTGGTGGTGCAGGCGCTGCATGCGGCCTCGCCGCGCGCGGGCCGCCCGCTCGTGAGCCTGAACTGCGCGGCCCTGCCCGAAACCCTGGTCGAGAGCGAGCTGTTCGGCCATGTGCGCGGCGCCTTCTCGGGCGCCGTGGCCGAGCGCCAGGGCAAGTTCGAGCTGGCCGACGGCGGCACGCTGTTCCTCGACGAGGTCGGCGAGCTGCCGCTGGCGGTGCAGGCCAAGCTCCTGCGCGTGCTGCAGAACGGCCAGCTGCAACGGCTGGGCTCGGACCGCGAGCACCGCGTGGACGTGCGCCTGGTCGCCGCCACCAACCGCGACCTGGCGGCCGAGGTGCGCGCCGGCCGCTTCCGCGCCGACCTGTACCACCGGCTCGGCGCCTACCCGCTGCAGGTGCCGCCGCTGCGCGAACGCGGCCGCGACGTGCTGCTGCTGGCCGGCGCCTTCCTCGAGGAGCAGCGCGCCAGCCTGGGGCTGGGCAATGTGCGGCTGGACGCGGAAGCGCAACAGGCCCTGCTGGCCCATGCCTGGCCCGGCAACGTGCGCGAGCTCGAACATGTGCTGGCGCGCGCGGCACTGCGCGCGCTGGGCCGCCACGCGCAGCGGCCGCGCGTGCTGAGCGTGGGCGCCGGCGATCTCGGCCTGGCCGCGCCGCCGCAGGCGCTGGCGGTGGCGGTGGCGCCCATGCCCGCGCTGCTGCCCGATGCCACCGTGCCGCTGCGCCAGCGCGTGCAGGCCTTCGAGCGCCAGGCCATCGAACAGGCGCTGGCCGCCCATGCCGGCAACTGGGCCGCCGCTGCCCGAGCGCTCGCGGTGGACCGCGCCAACCTCGTGCGGCTCGCGCGCCGGCTGGGCCTGGCCGTGCCGGCGCGCAACGGCCGGCGCGCGCCGACGGGCTGATCAGCGCGACAGGTCGATCGCGTACTTCGACAAGCCCTTGCCCGCGCCGTCGTCGGCCGCCACCAGCGCGATGTTGGACAGGCCCGCGGCCTGCGCCACCGGCAGCGCGTTCGGCGCACTGCTGAACACCACGGGACCGGCCGTCGCCACGGGCGTGAAGCGCCAGCTGCGTGCCGCCCCATGGCTGGCACGCGTGACCGTCGGGTTGGCCCGGATGTGGGCGATCAGCACGTCGCGGTTGGCGTCGGGCGAGGCCCAGATGGTGGCCGAGCCGTCCAGCTTGGGAATGAAGCCCGCGCCGCTGGTGGCGCGGTAGTTGTTGGTCGCGATCACGA
Source organism: Pseudorhodoferax aquiterrae (assembly GCF_014652235.1). GTDB lineage: Bacteria > Pseudomonadota > Gammaproteobacteria > Burkholderiales > Burkholderiaceae_C > Pseudorhodoferax > Pseudorhodoferax aquiterrae. The sequence goes on along the minus strand of NZ_BMYK01000004.1, from coordinate 12,322 downwards.
ACTCCTGCGCCGGATCGATCGGCTGGCCCAGGTAGGTGAGGTTCCTGATGCGGCTGCCCTGGGCCTGCGTCACGTCGATCTCGTACTGGATGTCCGGCGTCGTGAACATGTCGAAGTTGTAGCCCGGGAACGTGCTGATCAGCGCCTGCTCGCTGGTGGCGGCCGGGTCGATGCGGTTGAAGCGGCGCGCCGCGGCCTCCAGCCACTGGCGGATGTCGGCCCCGTTGACCTTCACGGCGTAGACCGTGTTGGGGTAGAGGTAGAGGTCGGCCGCGTTGTAGATGGCCAGGTTGCCGGCAGCCACGTCGGTGTAGTCGCCGGCTCCCTGGAAGCCGGACTTGAACGGCGCGCTGACCGACAGCACCGGCAGGCTCGCGTACTGCGGCAGGTTGGCCTGGATGTAGGCCGCGACGTAGCGCTGCTGGGCTTCGTTCACGATCTGGATCGCGCCCGGGTCGCCGACGTCGGCGAACAGCGTGCTCATGCGGAAGTCGGTGCTGCCGATGGGCTGCTGCACGTAGGCGATGGTGGCCTGGTGCGGCGCCTCGACCAGCGGCGCGATGCTGGGGTCCGCGGCCACGTACTGGGCCGGGCTGGCTTGCGTTTGCGTGTTGCGCAACTCGCTCCTGGCGGCGGCCTTGTCCACGCTCCAGCGCTGGCCGTCCCAGCGCAGCGCAAGCTGGATCACGCCCAGCGCCTTGCCCCAGGAACTGGGCATCACGGCCGGCACGCCCTGCACGGTGCCGGCGGTGTTGTCCACGCCGGCCTGGGTGTAGGCCGGGCGCGCGCCGCGGTCGGGGAACACGCCGTGCTGGTGGCCCATGACCAGCGCGTCGATGCCGGCCACCTTCGCCAGATGCAGGCCGGGGTTCTCCATGCTCGGGGCGTAGGGGGCCGCGTCCATGCCGCCGTGCAGCAGCGCGACGACGACGTCGGCTCCCTTGGTACGCAGCTCGGGGATGGTGCGCGTGGCGGCCTCGACGGCGCCCTCGACGCTGAGCTTGCCTTCCAGGAAGCGCTTGTCCCAGTTCAGGATGCCGGGCGTGGTGAAGCCGACCACGCCGATCTTGAGCGGCAGCGCCACCGCCGTGCCATCGGCGCGCCTGGCCTGCACCGTGCGCTCCAGCACCGCATAGGGCTGCACCAGCGGCTGGCCGGATTTGCTGCTCCTGACGTTGGCCAACACCATCGCGAAGCCCGGGCCCGCGCACTTCAGCGATGCATCGACACCGTCGACGTCCATGCCGCCGCCCAGCACCTGGTTCAGGAACGGCAGGCCGTAGTTGAACTCGTGGTTGCCGAGCGTGCCGGCGTCGTACTGCAGCGCGCCCATGGCCTTGTACATGGCGTGCTGCTGCGTGCAGGGGATCGGGTTGACGACGGCCTCGTAGTCGGCCAGCGCCGTGCCCTGGATGGTGTCGCCGTTGTCCACCAGCAGCGTGTTGGCGAACTCGCTGCGCGCCTGGCGCACCAGCGTGGCCGTGCGCTCGAAACCGTAGGACGGATCGGCCGCGAGCTTGAAGTAGTCGTAGCTGCGGACGTTGTCGTGCAGGTCCGTCGTGGCCAGCACGGCCAGGGTGGCCTGGGCCGGCTGCGCCGCGGGGGCCTCGGGAGCCGGGCCGTCGCTGCCGCCGCAGGCGGCCAGCAGGGCCAGGACACCAGCGCTGCACCAGGCCATGGCGAAGGGGACGGGACGGAAATTGGAGGTGGGATGGGGTGTGGTCACCCCCGGATTCTTGGAAGCCGTCTTGACGGCCTCATGACGGGGTGTGACGGCACGTTACACCGTCAGCCGCCTTGTTTCGCGCGCTCGTACAAGGGCATGACCTTGGGCAGGTTGCGCTCGATGCCCGCGATGCGCGTGTTGCCGGAGGGGTGGGTGCTGAGCCACTGCGGCGGCGCGCCCTGGGCGGCCGCGTTCATCTTCTGCCACAGCGTGACGGCGGCACGCGGGTCGTAGCCGGCGCGCGCAGCCAGCTCCAGGCCCACGAGGTCGGCCTCGGTCTCGTTCTCGCGCGAGAAGGACAGGCTCAGCAGCTGGGCACCGCCGCCGATCACCTGCTGGCCGATCGCGCCCACGCCCAGCACCTGGGCCAGCACGTTGGCGCCCAGGCTGGTGGCGGCGTTCTTGCCGGCGCGCTCGCGGGCGTGCTCGCGCAGCGCATGCGCGATCTCGTGGCCCATCACGGCCGCGACCTCGTCGTCGCTGAGCTTGAGCTGGTTCAGGATGCCCGTGTAGAAGGCGATCTTGCCGCCCGGCATGCACCAGGCGTTGACCTGCTTGCTGCCGATCAGGTTGACCTCCCACTTCCAGTCCTTGGCGCGCGGGTTCCAGTCGATCGCGTGCGGAATGATGCGCTCGGCGATCGCGCGCAGGCGCTGCAGCTGCGGGTTGTTGGCGGGCGCCAGCGCGTTCTGCTGGGCCGCCTCGCGCAGCACCTGGCGGTACTGCTGCAGCGCGGTGGCCTCCATCTGCTCGGCCGAGACCAGGCCGGTGAAGACCGAGTTCTGGCCGACGTTGACCCCCTCGCGCTGCGCCAGCGCCGGGGTGCTCAGCAGGGCGCCGGCCAGGCCGAGCGCGACGAGGGTCTTCAAGGGCTTCATCGGGTGCTTCGCGCGGCCTGTGACAGAAGGCCGCCACGTATTATTCCCAGATGACATCCCGCCCGGCAAAGCCCGCAGAACTCGAGGTCGCACCGGCCCCCGCCGCACCGCCCAAGCCTTCCTGGGGCCAGACCCTGCGCGTCTACCTCGAGCCGGCCACGCTGCGCATGCTGGCGCTGGGCTTCTCGGCCGGGCTGCCGCTGCTGCTGGTGCTGGGCACGCTGAGCTTTCGTCTGCGCGGCGCCGGCATCGACCGCACCACCATCGGTTACCTGAGCTGGGTCGGCCTGGCCTATGGCTTCAAGTGGGTCTGGGCGCCGCTGGTCGACCGGCTGCCGCTGCCGCTGCTGACGGCCTGGCTGGGCCGGCGCCGCAGCTGGCTGCTGCTGTCGCAGGGCATGGTCGTGGCCGGCCTGGTGGGCATGGCGCTGGCGGATCCGCGCGGCGGGCTGCAGGCGCTGGTCTGGTGCGCGCTGCTGGTGGCCTTCGGCTCGGCCACCCAGGACATCGCACTGGATGCCTTCCGCATCGAATCGGCCGCCACCGACAAGCAGGCCGCGTTGGCTGCCGCCTACCAGACCGGCTACCGGCTGGCCATGATCTGGGCCGGCGCCGGCGTGCTCTGGATCGTGGCCGGCGTGCGCGTGCAGGCCCAGGGCTACGAGAACCCGGCCTGGACCACGGCCTACCTGGCCATGGCTGCCAGCATGGCCGTCGGCGTGCTGACCGTGCTGCTCTCGCGCGAGCCGGCGCCGCGCGCCTTCCGGCCCGCGCGCAGCCCGGACGAGTGGCTGCAGCAGACGCTGGTCGAGCCCTTCGCCGATTTCTTCCGCCGCTACGGCTGGCAGGCGGCGCAGATCCTCGCCCTGATCGCCGTCTACCGCATCAGCGACGTGGTGATGGGCATCATGGCCAACCCCTTCTACGTGGACATGGGCTTTTCCGAAGCCGAGGTGGCCACCGTGAGCAAGGTCTACGGCGTGGTCATGACGCTGGTGGGCGCCTTCGTCGGCGGCGCGCTGGCCATGCGCCTGGGCGTGCTGCGCGTGCTGATGCTGGGTGCGGTGCTGAGCGCGGCCAGCAACCTGCTGTTCGCGTGGATGGCCGGCCGCGGCCACGATCTCGCGGCGCTCACGCTGGTGGTCTCGGCCGACAACCTGGCCGGCGGCATCGCCTCGGCCGCCTTCATCGCCTACCTGTCGAGCCTGACCAACGTGCAGTACTCCGCCACGCAGTACGCGCTGTTCAGCTCGCTGATGCTGCTCTTGCCCAAATTCATCGCGGGCTTTTCGGGCCAGTACGTCGATGCCTTCGGCTACACCAGCTTCTTCACGGGCACGGCGCTTCTGGGCGTGCCCGTGCTGGCGCTGGTCTGGCTGGTCGGTCGGCGGCTGCCCGCCCTGCCGCGCTGACCGCCTTTTACTTAACTTTACGGCGGTGACACCACAGGGCGGCGCGTGTGCCGCACCATGGCGCCTCCCCTGCCTGCACAGAAGAACACCATGAGCACTCCTTTGCTGATGATCGAGGACGACACCCGGCTGGCCCAGATGGTGGGCGCCTACCTGGGCCAGTCCGGCTTCGCGGTGGAGCACCAGGCCACGGCCACCGAGGGGCTGGCGCGGCTGCAGCAGCCCGGCGGCCTGCCCGAGCTCGTGATCCTGGACCTGATGCTGCCCGACATGGACGGCCTGGAGGTCTGCCGCCGCATCCGCGCCGCCCAGGGCGAGATGGCGCGCGTGCCGGTGCTCATGCTGACGGCCAAGGGCGACCCGCTGGACCGCATCATCGGCCTGGAGCTGGGCGCCGACGACTACCTGCCCAAGCCCTTCGAGCCGCGCGAACTGCTGGCGCGCATCCGCGCCGTGCTGCGCCGGCGCAGCGAGGGTGCGCCCGTGGCCAGCCAGGTGCTGCGCTTCGGTTCGCTGGAGATCGACCGCGATGCACGCAGCGTGACCGTGGCCGGCCAGCCCTGCGAGCTGACGGCCTACCAGTTCGACCTGCTGGTCACGCTGGCCGAGCGCGCCGGCCGCGTGCTGAGCCGCGACCAGATCATGGAGGCCGTGCGCGGGCGCGAGCTCGAAGCCTTCGACCGCTCGATCGACGTGCACATGGGGCGCATCCGCGCGGCCATCGAGGCCGACCCCAAGAATCCCAAGCGCATCGTGACGGTGCGCGGCGCCGGCTATGTCTTCGCCAAGCAGCAGGACTGAGCGACCGGGCTCCGAGGCGCCGCCGCGGCGCCTGCCCGGCGTGCTGCAGCGCCTGTACGTGCGCATCTGGCTGTCGGTGCTGGCCGCCGTGGCCGTGCTCATGCTGCTGCTGGGCTGGGTCTGGCGCATCACGACCGACCCGCCGGCGCGCACGGTGGTCGTACAGAACATGGCCGGCGAGGTGATCGGCCAGGGCGCCTGGCGCGGCATGCGCGGGCCGGACGGGCAGGTGCCCGCGCATGCCGACGGCGAGAACACGCCGCCCGACCCGGACACCGTGGCCAAGTACGCGCAGCTCAAGAGCGGTCCGGAGTTCATGGTGCGCATGCGCGACGGGCAGGAGCTCGTGATCCACATGCCGCGCCCGCCGCGTTCCATCTGGGGCCGTCCGCCGGATGGCTTCCTGTGGGTGCTGGGCATGGTGGGCATCGGCTGCGCGCTGGTCATGTACCCGGTGGCGCGCCGGCTCACGCGGCGGCTCGAACGGCTGCAGAGCGGCGTGGAGCGCTGGGGCGCGGGCGACCTGTCGGCGCGCGTGCCGGTGGCGGGCGACGACGAGGTCGGCTTCCTGGCGCAGCGCTTCAACAGCGCGGCCGAACGCATCGAGCAGCTCATGCGCGCGCAGAAGTCCCTGCTGGCCAATGCCTCGCACGAGCTGCGCTCGCCGCTGGCACGCATCCGCATGGGGCTGGAACTCATGGGCACGGCGCCCACGCCCGCCATCCGCGACGAGATCAGCCGCAACATCGCCGAGCTCGACCAGCTCGTCGACGAAATCCTGCTGGCCAGCCGGCTCGATGCGCGCGAGGCCGACATGGGCACCGTCGAAGAGGTGGACTGGACCGGCCTCACGGCGGAGGAATGCGCGCGGCTGGACGTGGCCTTCGAGGCCGCTGCCGCCGATGGCAGCGATGCCGCGCCCGTGCAGGTGCGCGGCGTGCCCAAGCTGTTGCGCCGCGCCGTGCGCAACCTGCTGGAGAACGCGCGCCGCTACGGCCGCGGCGAGGTCAGCGCGAGCCTGCAGCACGACGGCCGCCAGGCCGTGCTGCGCGTGTTCGACCGCGGGCCCGGCGTGCCGCCGGCGCTGCGCGAGCGCATCTTCGAGCCCTTCTACCGCCTGCCTGGTGCCAGCGAGAGCAACGGCGGCGTGGGTCTGGGGCTGGCGCTGGTCAAATCGATTGCCGAACGCCATGGCGGCTCGGTGCGCTGCGAGGGCCGCGAGGGCGGCGGCGCCTGCTTCGTGATCGCGCTGCCGGACGCGGTTTAAGGCGCAGCGGCCTGCAGGAAGGCCGGCTGCGGCCATTCCAGCAGTTCGGCCGTGCGCGCCACGACCCAGTTCGCCTCGGGCGGCTCGACGCCGCTGCCGTCCTGCAGCAGGCCCATCCAGCAGCGGCGCAGCACCTCTTCCTTGGAGAGGTCGTGCTTGTGCTCCAGGCTCGCGCACAGCGTGGTCATCTGCACCGCCATGTCCTCGCACAGGTCGTGGCGCGCCTCCACATGCGCGCGCGTGGCCGTGGGCCGGCCATTGGCGCTGTACAGCGCCATGAAGGCGGGCGGGATGAGGGTCTGGTTCGGATCTTCCATGGGGCGACGAGTATGCGCCAGCCGGCGGTCTCAGCCGCCGCGCCGCGCCGCCTCGATGGCGGCGACGTCGATCTTCTTCATCGTCATCATCGCCTCGAACACGCGCTTGGCCACGGCCGGATCGGGATCGGCGAAGCCTTCCAGAAGCACGCGCGGCGTGATCTGCCAAGACAGGCCCCAGCGGTCCTTGCACCAACCGCACTCGCTCTCCTGGCCACCGTTGCCGACGATGGCGTTCCACAGCCGGTCGGTCTCGGCCTGGTCGTCGGTCGCGATCTGGAAGGAGAAGGCCTCGCTGTGCTTGAACGCGGCGCCGCCATTGAGACCCACGCAGGGGATGCCGGCCACCGTGAACTCCACGGTCAGCACGTCGCCCTGCTTGCCCGCGGGGTAGTCGCCCGGTGCGCGATGCACGGCGCCGACCGCGCTGTCGGGAAACGTTTGGGCGTAGAAGGTGGCGGCGGCTTCGGCATCCTTGTCGAACCACAGGCACACGGTGTTCTTGGGCTGCATGCGCGTCTCCTGGCGTGGACGAAAGCTGCCATCTTGGCAGCAAGCGGGCGCCAGTTCCATCGGCGCGACGTATGCAAAAGCAACAGCAAGCGGCCTTCCTCTGGAACACCATGCCCCGCCTGCGGCCCGGCACGCCCCGGCCCGGTCCAGGGCCTCGCGTGGGTGCGAGCGGTGCGTGCACCGGTTCTCAGCTCAGCTTGATGCCCGCGCCCTTGACCGCCTGGCCGAGCACGGTCACCTGCTCCTTCACCAGGCCGTTGAACATCGCGACCGTCTCGGGTCGGGCAACGATGCCCAGCTCGCCGAGCTTCTTCTGGATCTCGGGCATGACCAGCACCTCGTTGCACGCGGTGTTCAGGCGCGCGACCAGATCGGCCGGCAGCCGGGCCGGGCCGGACAGGCCGAAGAAGTTCTCCAGCACCAGAGTGGGCCGCTGCAGCTCCACGATGGTGGGCACGTCCGGCATCAGCGGCGAGCGCTGCGTGCCCGTCACCGCCAGCGGCACCAGCTGCCCGCTCTTGAAGAAGGGCACATAGGCAGTGATCACGTCGATGCCCACCGCAATGGTGCCCGCGATGAGGTCGGTGGTCATGGGCGCGCCGCCACGGTAGGGCACGTGCACCATGTTCAGGCCTGCCGTCTTCTTGAGCAGCTCGCCATGGATGTGGCCGATGGACCCCGGGCCGCCCGAACCGAAGTCCATCTGGGCCTTCTTCGCGGCTGCCTCGAACTCGGCATAGCTCTTCAGGCCCGACGGCTTGCTGGCCATGATGACCAGCGGCGCCGCGCCCAGGTAGGCGATGTGCGTGAAGGCCGCCACCGGGTCGTAGGGCTGCTTTTCCATCGTGAACGGACCGAGCGCGATGGGCGTCGTGTTCGACAGCATCAGCGTGTACCCGTCGGCCGGCGCGCCGGCCACCGATGCACCACCGATGGTCCCGCCCGCACCAGGCCGGTTGTCGACCACCACCGGCTGCCCGAGCTTCTTGGCCAGTTGCTCGGCCATCAGCCGCGCCAGCACGTCGCTGGAGCCGCCCGGCGGGAAGGTCACCACGATCTTGATGGGCTTGTCGGGCCACTGCGCGCGGGCCGGCAGCGCGGCGGCCGCCGTGCCGGCGCAGAGCCATTGCAGCGCGCTGCGCCGGGTGGGTTGGAAGGGGGCCATGGCGTCCTCTCGTCGGGAATGACGGGCAGCGATAGCAATAAGCGCGCCCGCGGGCGCATGCGCCACAGGGCCGCGAGCGCGCAATGCGGCTCCAGGATGGCCGGGCGGGCCCCGTCACCGCAGCGCCGCAGCGGCTGCGCTCGGACGGCTTCGCACCGAGCCCGGCCGCGCGCCGGTTCAGCGTCTGCGCGAGTGCCGGCTGCTGCGCAGGGCCAGGCGCGCGGCACCCTGCGTGGGGCTGCCGGGCTCGGTGATCGCCACCACCCGGCGCATGTGGCGGGCGTCCATGCGGAGGTGCGCGTTCAGCGCCCGGCCAGTGCGCGGGTCAAGGCGGCCGCGCTGGGCTCGTTGCAGCCGCTGCGGTTCTGGCCGGACCACAGTGAAGTGAAATCGGCTCGCCCCTGGGCTTCTGCCCTGGCCTTCAAGGGTGCCAGTGCCGCGGTCGCGGTCGGGAAGGCCGGCGCGTCCGGGCTCAGCGCGCCGAGCTCGCGCATGAGCCGGTTGACGATGCCGCGCGCAGGGCGGCCCGTGAACAGCCGCGTCAGCTCGGTCGGTGCAGCCAGGTCGCGCAGCGCGGCGCGGTGCAGCGCGCTGGTCTCGGCCTCGTCGCAGCCCAGGTAGGCCGTGCCGACCTGCACGGCCGCCGCGCCCAGCGCCAGTGCGGCTTGCACGCCGCGCGCATCGGCGATGCCACCGGCCGCCACCACGGGCACCGAGACCGCGTCGACCACCTGCGGCAACAACGCCATGGTGCCGCTCTGCAAGCCGAGGTCGTGCGACAGGAAATGCCCGCGGTGGCCGCCGGCCTCCAGGCCTTGGGCGATGACCACGTCGGCCCCGTGCTGCTGCAGCCAGACGGCTTCGGCGACGGTGGTGGCCGAGGACCAGACCTGGGCGCCGCGCGCCTTCACGCGCGCGAGCAGCTCGGGCGCCGGCAGGCCGAAGTGGAAACTGACCACGGCCGGCCGGAACTCCTCCAGCACCTCGGCCATGGCGGCCGTGAAGGGCTGGCGGCCGGCACCGGCCGGCACGCCGGCGGGGTCGATGCCGAATTCGGCGTAGTAAGGCGCCAGGCGCTCGCGCCAGCGCGACTCGGCCGCGGCGTCGGGTGCGGGCGGCTGGTGCACGAAGAAGTTGACGTTCCAGGGCCCGGTCGCGGCCGCCGCCAGTGCCTGCAGCTCGGTGCGCAGGCCGGCCGCGTCGAACATCGCCCCGGGCAGCGAGCCCAGGCCACCGGCCGCGCAAACGCTGGCCGCGAGCCGGCTGCGTTGGACGCCGGCCATGGGAGCCTGGACGATGGGCAGCTCCGTGCCCAGGAATGCATGGCGCATGGCCGTCTCCTGCAGAAAGTTCAGGCGATGGTAGCGAGCGCGGATGCAACGCGCGCAGGCCCGATGTCGACCATGCAGCGGTTGTGGCCCAGCGGGCAGGTGCGCTCGAAGCAGGGCGCGCAGTCCAGCGGCGGCTGGTAGGCTGGGTCGCGCTTGAGCCATAACACCGTGGCCGCGTCGCTGAGCGGCGGCGTGTGCTCGGGGCTCGTGGAGCCGTAGACCGCGACCTGCGGCGTGCCGAAGGCTGCTGCCACGTGCATGAGGCCCGAATCGTTGCTGACCACGCTATGGGCCGCGGCGATCAGGCCGAAGGCATCGAGCAATGCGGTCTTGCCCGCGAGGTTCGTACAGCGCTCCGGCGCAGCCTGCGCGATCTCCTCGCACAGCGCATGCTCCTTGCCCGAGCCCAGCAGCAGCACGGGCAGGGCCAGGCCGGCTGCGAGTTCGGCGTAGTGGCCGGGCGGCCAGCGCTTGGACGGGCCGAACTCCGCCCCCGGCGCAAACACGTGGTAGCCGCGCCGCGCCAGGCCATGGGCCGCGAGCACTGCATCGACCTGCGCTGGCGGCAGCAGCAGCCGCGGCCGGTCGGCCTCGGTGCCGGGCTCGCCCGCCAGGGCCGAGTAGAAGCCCACCATGGACGGGCGCTCGTCGCGCGGCGGATTGGGCAGCCGCTGCGTGAGCAGGCCGTAGCGCATCTCGCCGTGGTAGCCGACACGGCGCCGGATGCCGGCCAGGAAGGGCAGCAGCGCGCTCTTGGCCGAGTTCGGCAGCACGTAGGCGTTGTCGAAGCGGCCACGCAGCTGGCGCGCCATGGCGCGGCGCGCCTGCCACTGCAGGCCGCCGTGCTGGAACGGGAACTCGATGACCTCGGCCACCTGCGGCATGGCGCGGTAGACCGGCGCCACCCAGGGCAGCGCGCCGACGCTGAGCCGCTCACCGCGTTGGTGCAGCCGCAGCATCAGCGGCTCCGTCATCACCGCGTCGCCGATCCACTGCGGCGCGATGACGAGCGAGCGCGCCTCAGTGCGCGTGGCCGAAGACCTCACCGGCCTTGAGCTGGTAGGTGGTGCCGCAGTAGGGGCACTTGGCCGCGCCAGTCTTGGCCACGTCCAGGTAGACCTTGGGGTGGGTGTTCCACAGCTGCATGCCGGCCTTGGGGGCGGGGCAGAACACGCCACCCTGGGCGTTCAGGTCCTTGGCCAGCAGTTCGATGGTGGCGGTGGTGCTCATACGTTGGTCAGCCAGTGGGCGTACTTGGGATTGCGTCCGTTCACGATGTCGAAGAACGCGTTCTGGATTTTTTCGGTGACCGGGCCGCGCGAGCCGCTGCCCAGCTGCACGCGGTCGAGTTCGCGGATCGGCGTGACTTCGGCAGCCGTGCCCGTGAAGAAGGCTTCGTCGGCGATGTAGATCTCGTCGCGCGTGATGCGCTTCTGGACGAGCTCGATGCCGAGGTCCTTGCAGATGTGCAGCACGGTGTTGCGCGTGATGCCGTTCAGTGCGCCGGCCGACAGGTCGGGCGTGTAGACCACGCCGTCCTTGACCACGAACACGTTCTCGCCCGCGCCTTCGCTGACGAAGCCCGAGGAGTCCAGCAGCAGCGCCTCGTCGTAGCCGTCGTCCAGGGCTTCCATGTTCGCGAGGATGGAGTTGCTGTAGTTGCTGACCGCCTTGGCCTGCGTCATCGTGATGTTGACGTGGTGGCGCGTGTAGCTGGAGGTCTTCACGCGGATGCCGCGCTTCATGCCCTCTTCGCCCAGGTAGGCGCCCCAGGCCCAGGCCGCGACCATGGCGTGGATGGTGTTGCCCTTGGGGCTCACGCCCAGCTTCTGCGAACCGATCCAGACCAACGGGCGCAGGTAGCAGCTTTCCAGCTGGTTCTCGCGCACGACGTCGAGCTGGGCCTGGTTGAGCTGCTCCTGGCTGAACGGGATCTGCATGCGCAGGATCTTGGCGCTGTTGAACAGGCGCTGGGTGTGCTCCTGCAGGCGGAAGATGGCCGTGCCGTTCACCGTGTTGTAGGCGCGCACGCCCTCGAACGCGCCGCAGCCGTAGTGCAGCGTGTGCGTCAGCACGTGCACCTTCGCGTCGCGCCAGTCGACCATCTGGCCATCCATCCAGATCTTGCCGTCGCGGTCGGCCATGGAGGGCGCGGGGGGAATGAGGCTCATGGTGCGCGAATCCTTGTCTTGGGAAGCTGCCGTGGGGCGAAAAACCGCGGATTTTACGGCGCTGCCGAAGGGGCCTCGGCCGGCTCGGGCGCAGGCTCGGGCCGTGTCATCTGCCACTGGACGAGCTTGCCGCCCTGGAAGGTGCAATCGACGTAGGAGCCGCCCGCATCGGTCCAGCGGTAGACCTCGGGCTGCTCGTCCTTGGGGGTCAGGAGCTGGCCGAGCGCGCGCGTCATGGCCACCACGTGCAGCAGCGTGTGGCCGGGCTTGAGCTTGGCGTTGAGCATGACCGCGCTGCCGACGAAGCCGATGGGCCGGTCGGCCGCACGCTTCATGACCTGCATCATGCGTGTGACGTGCAGCAGCGCCCACATCGTCAGCGCCCCGCCGACCAGCACGATGCCGGGCCAGCCGTAGTTGCGGAAAGCGAAGAACAACACCGCCAGGATGGCCAGAGGGACGAGAATCTTCTTGAGTTGCATGGGGCGCGATTCTCGCCGCACGCTGTTGGCTCCCGGAGGATGCCCCATGGAACCGACGCTGTACTTCCATCCGCTTGCCTCGGACTGGTGGAAGGCATTGATCGCGCTGTACGCCAGCGGCATCGCCTTCACGCCACGCGTGGTGGACCAAGCCAAACCCTGGCTTGGGCTCTTTCCTTACCGCGAAGCGGTGCCAGCGCGCTCTCTCTAGCCCGGATCTTTCGTGAAGAAGGGGTCGGCAGCCTCGTGCCGAGGCGCG
>NZ_BMYK01000003.1 GCF_014652235.1 Pseudorhodoferax aquiterrae | reverse complement strand
ATTGGGACGATTCGCTTCACAACGCTTGACACGAAAGACGGTTGCTCTCAGCCCGCCTTGGGCAGCGTGATTCCCGGAAAAATCTTGATGACCGCGCTGTCGTCCTCGCCCGCATGCCCGGCCGTCGACGCCTGCATGAACATCTGGTGCGCCGTGGCGGCCAGCGGCAGCGGGAATTTGCTGGCGCGCGCGGTGTCCAGCACCAGGCCCAGGTCCTTGACGAAGATGTCCACGGCGGACAGCGGCGTGTAGTCGCCGGCCAGCACGTGGGCCATGCGGTTCTCGAACATCCAGCTGTTGCCCGCGCTGTGCGTGATGACCTCGTACAGCGCGGCGGCGTCCACGCCTTCGCGCAGACCCAGCGCCATGGCCTCGGCCGCCGCCGCGATGTGCACGCCGGCCAGCAACTGGTTGATGATCTTGACCTTGCTGCCGGCGCCGGCCTTCTCGCCCAGGCGGTAGACCTTGCCGGCCATGGCCTCCAGCACGCCGCCGGCCTTGGCGTAGGCCGCGGGCGTGCCGGCCGTCATCATGGTCATCTGGCCGCCGGCCGCCTTGGCGGCGCCGCCCGAGATCGGGCCGTCGATGTAGAGCAGGCCCAGCGCGGCCAGCCGCGCCTCGAGCGCGACCGACCAGTTCGGGTCGACCGTGGAGCACATCACGAACACGCTGCCGGGGGCCATGGCCGCGGCTGCACCGTGCTCGCCGAACAGCACGGCCTCGGTCTGCTGCGCGTTGACGACCACCGAGACCACCACGTCGCTGCCCTGCGCCACCTCGGCCGGGCTGGCGCAGGCCGTGCCCCCATCTGCCGCGAAGGCGGCCGCGACACCGGGCCGCACGTCGCACACGCGCAGCGCGTGGCCGTTGCGCCGCAGCGTGGCGGCGATGCCGGCGCCCATGGCGCCCAGGCCGATCAGTCCTACCGTCTCTTTGCTCATGTCGTCTCCTCAGCTTTGCATTGGAATCGTGACGGGCCCGTCGTTGACCAGGTGCACCTGCATGTCGGCGGCGAAGCGCCCCGTGGCCACGACGGGGTGCAACGCCCGCGCCCGCGCGACGAAGTGGTCGTACAGGCGGCGGCCGTCCTCGGGCGCGGCCGCGCCCGAGAAGCCGGGCCGGTTGCCGCTGCCGGTGTCGGCCGCCAGCGTGAACTGGCTCACCAGCAGCAGGCCGCCGCCCACGTCCTGCACGCTCAAGTTCATCTTGCCGGCTGCGTCCGAGAAGATGCGCAGCTTGAGCATCTTGGCCAGCAGCTTGTCGGCCTTCTCCTCGGTGTCGCCACGTTCGGCGCAGACCAGCGCCAGCAGGCCCCGGTCGATGGCACCGATGGTTTCGCCGTCGACGACCACCTGGGCCTGGCGCACGCGTTGCAGCAGCAGTTTCATACGGGACAGCTCTTCGGGATCAACGGGGGACAATGCCTGCGGACCAGCTGCCCGTCCGGCGACGGCGGGACTTTACGTCAACCCTGTACCCCACGAGGCTCCATGAACACCACAGCACCGAGAACCTATGGCCATCTGCACGCGGTCCCGGCCGACGACGCCGTGCGGCAGGCGCGCGTGCACCTGGCCGCCGCCAACCGGCTGGCCGTGCACGACGGCCTGGAAGAAGGCATCGACAACCACTTCACCATGGTCGTGCCCGGCACGACGGACCGCTTCCTGGTCCTGCCCTTCGGCCTGCACTGGTCCGAGGCCCGGGCCAGCGACCTGATCGTGTTCAACGAGCAGGGCGATATCCTGGAAGGCCAGGGCAGCCTGGAGCTCAGCGCGCTGAGCATCCACGCGCCGCTGCACCGCATCACGGGCGCCAAGGTGGTGCTGCACACCCACCAGACCTGGGCGCTGGCGCTGAACATGCTGCAGGACAACCGCCTGCTGCCCGGCAGCCAGACGGCCGCCTTCCTCGCCAAGAACATCGCCTACGACGATGGCTACACGGGCCTGGCGGCCGAACTCAGCGAAGGCGAGCGCCTGGCCGGCATCATCGGCGACAAGCACGTGCTGTTCATGAAGAACCATGGCGTGGTGACCGTGGGCGACACCGTGGCCCAGGCCTACCGCCGGCTGTACCGGCTCGAGCGCGTGTGCAAGGCGCAGCTGCTGGCCATGGCCACCGGCAAGCCGCTGGCCCTGCTGTCCGACGAGATGGTCGCCAAGGTGGACAAGCCCAACCCCAACGACAGCCACCCGCGCGCCGAGCGCGAGGCGCTGTACTTCGCCGCCATGATGCGCGTGCTGGACCGGGTGAACCCGGGCTACGCGGATTGAAGGGTTTTGTCTGCAGCGCGCGTTCCAGCGATGCGCTGGCGCACCAGTCGGCACGAGGTCGGCGGAGTGTGCGGCAGGCGACGGGCCTGCGGGGGTAGGACGTTCCGCCGCGCATGCAGGCGGAGCCGCGCAGGCGCTCGTGACCCGATCGGCGTCGGCTTGCTAGCCGGGTAGTTTTGCGGCAAGCACGTCGACCTTCTCGATGGAAGGCGGCGCAGAGAACAGTTCTCCGGCCTTTGCCATCAAGGCCGCCGCGACCTTGCCGGAGAGATGCGCCTGCCTTCCGGCTTCATCGGGGAAGGCATCGAAGATGCCGAAGGTCGTTGGCCCAAGACGTATCCCAAACCAGGCCGTCGTGGCGGGCTCCTCCATGACGAGGGGAAGGCCACTCATCAGGAAGCTCTCCACCGCGCTTTCTTTGCCGGGTTTCGCTTCGAGGCGAACGAACAAAGCGACTTTGACCATGAGAGATCTCCTCGTGTGCCGGTGGGATCCCCAGGCTACTCGCTTTCAGGAGGCCCAACGTGATTGCGCAGGCTACTTACACAATAAAACGACCAGCGGTGTCCAGCAGCAAGTTCCGAAGCGACCCGGTCACCGGTCGACCGGTCCGGATCGCTCTTCCGGCCGAACGCAGCGGCCCACCAAGCCCATGGACGCACTGCGCGCCCCGGCAAGCGCCTAGACGTTCGCGCTCCGGCTGCGCCGGCGCTGCAGAGCCGCGTCCGCCGGTTCATCGGCCGGCACCGCCCGCAGCGGCATGCTCGCGATCGCGTCGGCGTAGACGTTGCCGCCGCTGGAGATGTGGTCGGTCATGGCCTGGAAGGCGGCGTTCTCGTCGCCCGACACGATGGCCTGCAGGATCACCGCATGCTCGGCCAGCGAATGGCGGATGCGGTTGGGCCGGTCGAACAGCGCGCGGCGCGGATGCCGCATGCGCAGCCGCATGGCGCGCAGCTGGCGCGCCAGCACCTCGTTCAGGCTGCCGTCGTAGATGATCTCGTGGAACACGCGGTTGGCCTGGCCATATTCCTCCGCATCGTTCTTCGCCGCCGCGCGGCCGCAGGCGGCGTGGGCCTCTTCGAGCTGCTGGCGCTGCGCGGTGGGCATGCGGCGCGCGGCCAGGCGCGCGGCCAGGCCCTCGAGCTGCATGAGGATCTCCAGCATCGCGATGTATTCGGGCACCGAGAGCGAGGCCACCACGGCGCCCTGGCGCGACAGCGGCGTGACCAGCCCGGCGGCGGTCAGGTGCTTGATGGCCTCGCGCGCGGGCGTGCGCGAGACGCCGAAGCGGTCCATCAGCACCTGCTCGTCGATGCGTGAGCCGGCGTCGAGCTTGCCGGAAAGGATCTCCTCTTCGAGGGTCTGGCGGATCTGGTCGCCGAGGTTGATGCGGGCACTGGCCATGTCGTCATGCACTCCTGGCCGGCATCTTAGCGAGGGCGTTCAGGCGGCCGCGCGCGCTTTCAACACGGTGTCGAAGCGCTCGAGCCGGGCCTGCGTGAAGGCCGGCCGCTGCTGCACGGCATGCCACCAGGCCTGCACGCGCGGATGGGCGTCGGCGTCGAGCGCCTGCGGTGCCAGTTCGGCGATGCGCGCGATGAAGGGCACGGCTGCGATGTCGGCCAGCGTGTAGCGCTCGCCGAACAGCCAGGGCGCTTGCGCCAGCATCTCCTCCATGCGGTCTGGCAGGCGCAGCAGCTTGGCCAGCGCGGCCGCCTTCTCCCCCTCGGTGTAGGGCCGGCGGGCGATGCGCAGCCAGGCCTCGCGCCGCTCCGCCGTGGGGATGCGCGCGAGCCTGGCCTGCAGTTCGTCGTCGCTCCACTGGCTGGCCGTGGGCTGCAGCGCCAGGCTCCAGTTCAGGATGAGCAGGTGCGGCAGGCAATGCTCGTCGGTCCAGCGCACGAAGTTGCGCATGCAGGCGCGCGCGTACGGGTCGTCGGGCCGCAGCGGCGGCGTGGGCTGGATCTCGTCCAGGTACTCGCAGATGGTGGAGCTCTCGTGCAGGAAGCGGCCGGGCGCCAGCTCCAGCGCGGGCACCACGCCGTTCGGGTTCATGGCCAGGAATTGCGGCGAATGGTGCTCCTGGCGGCCCATGTCGATGGCCACGCTCTCGTAGGGCATGCCCTTCTCGGCCAGGCACAGGCGCACGCGGCGCGAGGCGCTGGAGAGCCAGCCGTGGAACAGCTTCATCATGGCACCAGCACCGGCGCGCCCGTGGTCGCGCGGCCCTCCAGGTCGCGGTGGGCCTGCTGCACGTCGGCCAGCGCGTAGCGGCTGCCCACCTCCAGCCGCAGTTGCCCGCTGTCGACGGCCGCGAAGAAGGCGGCCGCGGAGCGCTGCAGGTCGGCGGGTGTGGCGATGAAGCTGCGCAGCGTGGGCCGGCACACGCTCAGCGATTTGGCGTGCAGCAGTTGCAGGTCCAGGCCCTCGACGTCGCCCGAGGCCGTGCCGTAGTTGATGGCCATGCCCAGCTGGCGCAGGCAGGCCAGCGAGGGCACGAAGACGTCCTTGCCCACCGCGTCGTAGACCACGGCCACGCCTTCGCCCCCCGTCAGCGCCAGCGTGCGCGCCACGAAGTCTTCGCGCCGGTAGTCGATCACGTGGTGGCAGCCATGGGCCAGCGCCACATCGGCCTTGGCAGCCGAGCCCACGGTGCCGATCACGGTGGCGCCCAGCGCGCGCGCCCATTGCGACAGCAGCACGCCCATGCCGCCAGCGGCCGCATGCACGAGCACGGCGTCGCCGGGCTGCACCACGTAGAGCCGGCGCAGCAGGTATTCGGCCGTCAGCCCGCGCAGCAGGTTGGCGCCGGCCTGCTCCTCGGAAATGCCGGACGGCAGGGCCAGCACGCGCGTGGCCGGCACGTTGCGCACGGCCTGGTAGGCGCCGGGGTGGAAGTAGGCCACGGACTGGCCCACGCGCCAGCCCGTGACGCCCGTGCCGAGCGCCTCCACCACGCCCGCCCCCTGGGCCCCGAGCGTGATCGGGAACGGCGTGGGCGCATGCGGGCCGTGTGCGCCCTTGCGCTGGTAGATGTCGGCGAAGTTGAGCCCGATCGCGCTCTGGCGGATGCGGATCTCGCCGGCGGCCGGCGGTGGCACGTCGACCTGCACGCCTTCGAGAACGTCGGGGTCGCCGTGGCGGTGGATGTGGATGGCTGTGCTTTGCATGGGCGTGAATGTCGGCGCAGGCCTGTTTTATAAGAATACGGATAAACGCTATGTGGATTCTTTTGAATTCCATCCGTACACTTTGCCGACGACAACGAACGATGGAGACATCCCTATGGCCCTCACACGCCGCCGTTTCGGCGCCCTTGCCGCCACGCTGGCCGCGCCGGCCCTCGTGCGGGCGCAGCCGCTGGACGCCCTCTACGCCGCCGCGAAGAAGGAGGGCGAGCTGACCTGGTACGTCGTGCCCTATCCGTCCGAGCTGGCCGAGACCATGGGCCGGCGCTTCAGCGAGCGCTACCCTGGCATCCGCGTGAACGTGGTGCGCACCACGGCGCAGGTGGCGTTCCAGAGGCTGAACCAGGACCTCAAGGCCGGCACACCGGCCTGCGACGTGTTCTCCTCCACCGACCTCGCGCACTTCCTGGACCTCAAGGCGCGCAAGCTGCTGCTGCCCTACACGCCGCCCTCGGTGGCCCAGCTCGACCGCCACCTGCAGAACCTGGACCCGGACGGCGCCTACCACGTGACCAGCGCCTTTCCCATGGGCCTGGTCTACAACAAGCAGAAGGTGCAGGGCGCCGATGTGCCGACCAGCTGGAACGATCTGCTGGACCCCAAGTGGCGCGGCCTGGCCTCGGTCGCGCACCCGGGCTTCAGCGGCGCGGCCGGGGCCTGGAGCCTGGAGATGCGCCGCCTGTACGGCGACGCCTGGTTCAAGAAGCTGGCCGACAACAAGGTGCAGGTCGGCCGCTCCACGATCGACACGGTGACCACCGTGAACTCCGGCGAGCGCTCGGTCTCGGCCGGCCCGATCACGCTGGCCGCCCGCGTGGCCGACCGCGGCAACCCGGTCGGCTGGGTGGTGCCCAAGGAAGGGCTGGTGATGGTGGTCTCGCCTTCGGCGGTGATGGCCAGCTCCAAGCGGCCCAACGCCAGCCGGCTCTTCATGGAGTGGCTGATCGGCAGCGACGACGTGGTGGAGCTGGGCCGCGCCGAGTTCGGCATCCCGCTGCGCACGGGCTTGAAGCCGCCGGGCGGTCTGCCCGCGATGGGCTCGGCCAAGACGCTGGCGCCCACGCCCCAGCAGATGCGCGACGAGCTGCCGCAGGTGGTCGAACTCTGGAAGGACGCATTCGGTGTTTGATTCGGACCAACCCCCCAGGCGGCTGCGCCGCTCCCCCCTTCCGCTGCGCGAAGGGGGGCACCGCCAGCGGCCGGGCAGAGCCCGTTCCGCGGCGGTCACTCGCCTGGCCTGCTCCGCGGCCATCGGCACGGTGGTATGCGCAGGGAGCCGGCGATGACGGAGTTGCTGATGCGCGTGCGTGCGCCAGGGCGCGCCGCACCGAGCCGCTGGGCCGACCCCGCGCTGTGGCTGTTCGGCCTGCTCATCGCGCTGCTCGTGCTGCTGGTCGCCAACCCCATCCTGCGCCTCGTGGCCGAGAGCCTGCGCGGGGCCGACGGCGGCTTCTCCCTGGCCAGCTACGCGGCCGCGCTGGGCCGCAGCCGGCACCTGCAGGCCCTGCTCAACTCGCTTTACCTGGGCTTGGCCGTCACGGGGCTGGCCGCGCTGCTGGGCGTGCCGCTGGCACTGGCGGTCTCGCGCACCAACATGCCGGGCCGCGGGCTCACGCACCTGTCGGTGCTGGCGGCCTTCGTGATGCCCAACTTCCTGGGCGCCATCGCCTGGATCCTGCTGGCCGGCCCCAACGCGGGCTGGCTCAACCGCGGCTGGGCCGCGCTGACCGGCGCCGACAGCGGGCCCTTGAACATCTTCAGCTTCTGGGGCCTGGCCTTCGTCATCGCGCTGTACACCTACCCGCTGGTCTACGTGTTCACCAAGTCGGCGCTGGACCTGGTCTCCACCGAGCTGGAGGACGCGGCATCCATCCACGGCGCCGGCAAGTTCCACACGCTGGCGCGCGTGACGCTGCCGCTGGTGCTGCCCTCCATCGTCGGCGCCGGCATCCTGATCTTCCTGGAGACGATCGCGCTGTACGGCACGCCGGCGCTGATCGCGATTCCCGCGGGGCTCAACCTCGCCACCACGCAGATCGTCTCGTTCTTCGAGTACCCGCTGCGCGTGGAGCAGGCCGCCGCCTTCTCCATGCCCATCCTCGCGCTGACGATCGCCATGCTGGTGCTGCAGCGCCGGCTGCTGGCGAAGAAGGGCTTCGTCTCGGTGTCGGGCAAGGGCGGCGAGCGCCGGCCCTTCGACATCGGCGGGTGGAAGTGGCCGCTCGCGGCCTACGCCGCGCTGGTGGGCCTGCTCTCGGTGCTGCTGCCGCTGGCCATCCTGCTCTTGGCCTCGGTGTCCAAGGCCTGGGGCCGCGGCGTGGTGGCCGGCAACTTCACGCTGGACAACTTCCACGCCATCTTCTTCGCGCAGCTGACGGTGCGCTCGGCCCTGCTCAACACGGTGCTGTACTCCACCGCCACCGCGCTGGTCTGCGTGGGCATGGGCCTGTGCGTGGCCTATGCCACGCAACGCCGCATCACGCCGCTGCCGAAGCTGCTGGAGTTCCTGGCGCTGGCGCCGGTCGCGGTGCCGGGCCTGGTGCTGGCCATCGGCCTGTACGCGGCCTACGCGGGCCCGCCGTTCTCGCTGTACGGCACGGGGCTGTTGATCGTGGTCGCGTTCACCACGCGCTTCCTGCCCATCGCGGTGGTGGCCAGCGGTGCCTCGATCCGCTCGCTGAACCCTGAGCTCGAGGAGGCCGGCCGCATCCTGGGCGCCGGCCGGCTCACGGTGCTGCGCCGCATCGTCGTGCCGCTGCTGTCCAAGCCGCTGGCGGGCGTGTTCATCCTGGTCTTCGTGATTTGCACCAAGGAGCTCTCGACGGCCGTGTTTCTGACCGGGCCGGCCTCGCGCGTGGTCTCGGTGCTCACGCTGGACTTGAGCGAGCAGGGCAACTACGAGGTGCTCGCGGCCATGGGCGTGGTGCTGGTCGTCATCGTGACGGCCGTCGTCGGCCTGGGCATGCGCATCGCGGGGCGCGACTTCATGTTGCGCCGCTCCTAAGAAGGAACACCATGTCGAAACTCGAACTCTCCCACGTGAGCAAGCGCTACGGCAGCACGGCCGTGGTCGACGACCTGAGCCTGCAGCTGCGCCAGGGCGAACTCGTGACCCTGCTGGGGCCCTCGGGCTGCGGCAAGACCACCACGCTGCGCATGGTGGCGGGCTTCGTCGAACTCAGCGAAGGCGCCATCGCGGTGGACGGCCGCGAGATCTCGGGCGCCAGACGCACCGTGCCGCCCGAGCACCGCGGCATGTCCATGATCTTCCAGAGCTACGCGATCTGGCCCAACATGACCGTGGCCGAGAACGTGGCCTTCGGCCTCGCGGTGCGCAAGGCGCCGGCCGCGGAGGTCCAGCGCCGCGTGGCCGAGATGCTGGACGTGGTCAAGCTCGGTCCTCTGGCGCAGCGCTACCCCGCAGAGCTCTCGGGCGGCCAGCAGCAGCGTGTGGCGCTGGCCCGCGCCATGGTGGTGCGGCCCGAGGTGCTGCTGCTCGACGAGCCGCTGTCCAACCTGGACGCCCACCTGCGCGAGGAGATGGCTGGCGAGATCCGCCGCCTGCACGACGAGTTCCGCTTCACCACGGTCTACGTCACGCACGACCAGGCCGAGGCCATGACGATCTCCGACCGCATCGCGGTGCTGAACCAGGGCCGGCTCGAGCAGATCGACACGCCCTGGAACCTCTACAACCGCCCGCGCACGCCCTTCGTGGCAGGCTTCATCGGCCAGACCAATCTGGTGCAGGGGGAATTGCGCGCAGGCCGGTTCCAGTTGCCAGGCCTGGCCGGTGCCGTGCCTGTCGCGGGTTTTTCGGGCAAGGACCAGGCCCAGGCCCAGGTGTCGATCCGGCCGCAGTCGCTGAGCCTGGGCGCGGCGGGCGGCAGCCTGCTGGCGCTGGGCCAGGTGGCCGTGGTCGCACGCACCTACCTGGGCGGGTACTGGGACTACCTGGTGCGGCCGCTGGCCGGCGGCGCACCGCTCAAGGTGCATGCCGCGCCCGGCCATGTGCTGGAACTGGGCCACGAGTCGCTGCTGTCCATCGACCCGGCCGGCGTGGCCGTGCTGGCGTGAAGGAGACACCATGCCAACACTGTCACGCCGTCACTGGCTGGGCGCCGCGGCCGGCATGTTCGCGGGCGGCGTACGCGCCATGAACGAGCACCCGGTCTTCTCCGTCGTCGAGACCGCGCAGGGCAAGGTGCGCGGCCTGAAATCCGGCGGCATCCACGTGTTCAAGGGCCTGCGCTACGGGGCCGACACTGCGGGCGCCAACCGCTTCCTGCCGCCCCAGCCCGTGGCGCCCTGGGCCGGCGTGCGCGATGCCACGGCCTACGGCAACCACGCGCCGCAGATGCCGGCCGATCGCCGCCACGCCTACGCCGACCTGATCGCCTACGACCTGCAGCCCGGCGGCATGGGCGAGGACTGCCTGGTGCTGAACCTGTGGACCCCGTCGCCCGACAAGGCGGCCAAACGCCCTGTGCTCGTGCACCTGCACGGCGGCGGCCACTACGCCGGCTCGGGCAACTCGCCGCAGTTCGACGGCGAGATGATGGCGCGCTTCGGCGACGCGGTCTTCGTCACGCTGAACCACCGGCTCGGCGCCTTCGGCTACCTGCACCTGGCCGGCCATGGCGGCGAGCGCTACGCGCAGTCCGGCGCCGCCGGCATGCTCGACATCGTGGCCGGCCTGCGCTGGCTGCGCGAGAACGTGGAGGCCTTCGGCGGCGACCCCGCGCGCGTGCTGGTCTTCGGCCAATCCGGTGGCGGGCTCAAGACCAGCACGCTGATGGCCATGCCCTCGGCGCAAGGCCTGTTCCACCGCGCCGGCGTGATGAGCGGGTCGGGCATCCGGGCCATGCCGCAGGCGACCGCGCACGACACCGCCGCGCGCTTCCTGGCCGCGCTCGACGTCAAGAGCGGCGCCCTGGACAAGCTGCACCAGCTGCCCATGGAGCAGCTGCTGGCCGTGCAGCTGGCGTTCGAGCGCGTCGACCGCCAGCAGGGCGAGGCGCCGCGCGCCTTCGCACCCGTGGTGGACGGCGTGGCCATCGCGCGCCACCCCTTCGATCCGGATGCACCGGCGATGTCGGCCCGCGTGCCCATGCTCATCAGCACCACGCTGGACGAGCGCGCCTACCGCCAGGTCAACTTCGACCTCGACGAGGCCAGCCTGCTGAAGTTCGCCGAAGGCAAGCTGGCCGGGCGAGCGGGCCTGGACGCGGCCGCGCTGGTGGCCATGTACCGCGCCGAAGACCCGCGCGCCACGCCCTTCGTGCTGCAGGCCCGCATCGACACCGACACCACGTTCCGGCTGGGCGCGCAGTTGCAGGCCGAGCGCAAGGCGGCGCAACATGCAACGCAGGGCGGCGCGCCGGTCTGGACGTACCTCTGGAAGACCCCGAGCCCGGCGTACGGCGGCCGCTACGGCGCGCCGCACGGCGTGGACATCGGCCCCAGCCTGCACGACATCCGCATGGGCCTGAACGGCCCCAGCGCCGAGAACCTGGCGCTGGCCGACCAGTTGGCCAGCGCCTGGCTCGCCTTCGCCGCCACGGGCGACCCCAACAACGCGCGCACGCCGGCCTGGCCGACCTTCACGCTGGCCCGGCGCAGCACCCTGGTGTTCGACGGCCCGGCGTCCCAGACCCGCGCCGTGGACGACCCGCGGCGCGCCTTCCGCGAACTCTGGGCCACGCCCGGCCCGAACCGTTGAACCACCCGGAAACAACCATGGACACCACCGCTTCCTCGCTCCCGCTCTCGGGCTACCGCGTGCTGGACCTCACGATCGCGCGCGCCGGCCCCACGGCCGTGCGTCTGCTGGCCGACTGGGGCGCCGATGTCACGCGCCTGGAGGCACCTCCGCCCAAGGACCGCGGCTCCGTGACGGGCCGGCGTCGCGGCTCGGACGAGCAGAACCTGCACCGCAACAAGCGCAGCCTGTGCGTGGACCTCAAGACGCCCGAGGGCGCCGAGGTGCTGGACCGCCTGATCGCGCGCAGCGACGTGGTGGTCGAGAACTTCCGCTCCGTCGTCAAGGACCGCCTGGGCCTGAACTACGAGCAGCTGCGCGCGCGCAACCCGCGCATCATCCTGGCCAGCATCTCGGGCTTCGGCCAGGACGGCCCCTATGCCGGCCGGCCCGGCGTGGACCAGATCGTGCAGGGCATGTCGGGCCTGAGTTCGGTCACGGGCGAGCCCGGCCGCGGCCCGGTGCGCGCCGGCATCGCGATCTCCGACACCACGGCCGGCATGTTCCTGGGCCAGGGCATCCTGCTGGCGCTGCTGCACCGCGAGCGCACGGGCCAGGGCCAGTGGGTCCACACCTCGCTGATCGAGGGCATGCTCAACAAGCTCGATTTCCAGGCCGCACGCTACACGGTCAACGGCGAGGTACCGGGGCAGGAGGGCAACGCCCACCCGACCCAGGTGCCCATGGGCACCTTCGAGGCCAGCGACGGCCAGGTCAACATCTGCGCCAGCACGCAGGCGATGTGGGCCGGCTTCTGCCGCGCGCTGCAGGCCACGCACCTGGCCGACAACGCCGACTACCGCGAGTTCGCAGGCCGCGTGCAACACCGGCGCCGGCTCGACGCCGAGATCAACGCCGTCACCCGCCAGTTCACGGTGGCCGAACTCGTCGAGCGGCTCAACCCGGCCGGCGTGCCCTGCGGCCCGGTCTACGACATCGGCCAGGCCTTCGAGGACCCGCAGGTCAGGCACCTGCGCATGACGCGGCCCGCCCAGCACCCGGTGCTGGGCGAGGTGCAGCTGATCCGCTCGCCGATCAACCTCTCGGCCTTCCCGCACCCCGAGCGCTTCCACCATGCCGCCCCCGACCCGGGCGAGCAGACCGATGCGCTGCTCGCGGAGCTGGGCTACGCGCCCGAGGCGATCGCGGCATTGCGCACATCGGGAGCGGCGGCATGAACCTGGCGCTGTCCACCGACAAGATCCTTGCCCGCGTCGAGGACGGCGTGGGCTGGATCACCATCAACCAGCCCGAGCGGCGCAACGCCATGTCGCTGGCCATGTGGCAGGGTCTGGGCGAGGCGGCCGAGGCCCTGCAGGCCGAGCCGGCCGTGCGCGTGGTCGTGCTGCACGGCGCGGGTGGCCTGTCCTTCGCGGCCGGGGCCGACATCAGCGAGTTCGAGCAGCACCGCGCCAACGCCGAACAAAAGCGCCTCTATGGCGAGACCGCCTCGCGCGCGCACCGCGGCCTGGCCCGGCTCGACAAGCCGCTGATCGCGATGGTGCAGGGCTTTTGCATCGGCGGCGGCCTCGCGCTGGCCCTGGCGGCCGACCTGCGCTTTGCCGCCGAGGGCTCGCGCTTCGGCATCCCGGCGGCGCGGCTGGGCCTGGGCTACGAGTACGAGGGCCTGGCGGCGCTGGCGCGCGTGGTCGGCCCCTCGGCGGCCAAGGACCTGCTGTTCAGCGCACGGCAGATCGAGGCCGACGAGGCGCTGCGCCTGGGCCTGGTCAACCACCTGCTGCCGCCCGAGGAACTGGAGACTGCGGTACGCGCCTACGCGGCCCGCGTGGCCGCCAACGCGCCGCTGACCGTGCAGGCCGCCAAGGCGGCTGTGCGCCTGTTCGAACGCTACAGCGCGGCCGACGACAGCGCCGTGGCGGCCGCGGTGGACCGCTGCTTCGACAGCGCCGACTACCAGGAAGGCCGCCGCGCCTTCATGGAAAAACGCAACCCCGTCTTCGAGGGACGATGAGCATGGAACTTCCTGAACTGCAGTGCGCCGGCCCCGTCGCCACCATCACGCTGCGCCGCCCCCAGCAGGCCAACCGCCTGACCCCCGAGGACCTGGCCACGCTGGCCGAGCAGATCGCCGCCGTCAATGCGCGGCCCGAGGTGTTGGTGCTGCAGCTGCGCGCCCTGGGAAAGTATTTCTGCAGCGGCTACGACATCGGCCAGATCGGCGCGGCGCGCAAGGTCAACTTCGAGGGCGTGGTCGATGCGCTCGAAGCGGCCCGCCCGGTGACCATCGCGGTGCTGCACGGCAGCGTCTACGGTGGCGGCACCGATCTCGCGCTGGCCTGCGACTTTCGCCTGGGTGCCCAGGGCATCGACATGTTCATGCCGGCCGCGCGGCTGGGCCTGCACTTCTACCAGGGCGGGCTGGAGCGCTATGTGAGCCGCCTGGGCCTGGACACCGCCAAACGCCTGTTCCTCACGGCCGAGAAGATCGGCGCCGAGGAGATGCGCGCGATCGGTTTTCTCACGCAGCTGCTGGCGCCGGACGAACTGCCCGCCGCGGTGGACCGGCTCACGCAGACCTGCGCGGGCATGGCGCCGCTGGCCATGCTGGGCATGAAGCAGCACCTGAACCGCATCGCGCGCGGCCGGTTGGACGTGGACGCGCTGCATGCCGACATGGCGCGCGCCGCCGACTCGGCCGACCTGCGCGAAGGCCAGGCCGCCTGGCGCGAGAAGCGCGCGCCGCGCTTTGCCGGCCGTTGAACCCGGGAGCCACGATGAAGACCCTGCTGCTTGCCGCTGCACTCGCGACCGCTGCCGCCACCGCGCTGGCCCAGCCCTACCCGAACCGGCCGATCCGGCTCATCGTCGGCTACTCGCCCTCGGGCGCGGCCGACCTCATCGCGCGCATCGTGGCCGAGGCCATGGGCAAGGAACTGGGCCAGTCCATCGTGGTGGACAACAAGCCCGGGGCGGGCAGCACGCTGGCCTCCTCGCTGCTGTGGCGCGCGCCGGCCGACGGCTACACGCTGGGACTGGCCACGGCCACGCTCTACGGCATCGACCAGCACCTGTACAAGGTCAGGTACCAGCCCACGGACTTCACGCCCATCACGCGCCTGACGGTCTCGCCCCTGGTGCTGGCCGTGAACAAGGACCTGGGCATCGACAGCGTGCAGGACCTGGTGGCCAAGGTGCGCGCGCAGCCGGGCAAGATGAACTACTCGTCCTCTGGCATCGGCGGCTCGCCGCACATCGCCGCGCTGAGCTTCGAGAAGGCCGTGGGCGGGCAGATGGTGCACATCCCGTTCAAGGGCGGCGCGCCCGCGCTGCAGGCGGTGGCGGCGGGCGACGTGCAGCTGTCCTTCGGCACGGCCGCCTCGGTGCTGCCGCTGGGCCGGCCCGGTACCGTGAAGATGCTGGGCGTGACGACGGAGCAGCCCTCGGCCGTGGTGCCGGGGCTGCCCACGCTGGCCGCGCAGGGCCTGCCGGGCTTCGCGTTCAGCTTCTGGTTCGGCCTGTTCGGGCCGGCCCAGCTGCCGGCCGAGGTGACGCAGCGGCTCTACGCCGCCGCGACCCGCGCGCTGGCCGATCCGCAGGTCCAGCGCAAGCTGCTGGACACGGGCAACGAGGCGCTGGCGTCCAGTTCCCCGGCGCAGTTCGACCGCTGGGCGGCGGACTCCGGGCGCGAGGCGCTGGAGCGCATCAAGGAAGCGAACGTGAAGGTGGAGTGAGGGCGCGCCGGCCCGTGGGCGCGGCAGGCGAGGGCCTTGCCCGACCCGCCCGGCCTGGGCGATCGGTCCGGAGGGCTCAGCGCGGCTGCTGCCGCGACGCCTCGGCATGGATCCAGGCCAGGAACGCTTCCAGCGCGGGCCGGCCCGCATGCCGCGGCGGGTACACCACGAAGTGCGCCTTCACGCGGATGGCCCGTTCCAGTCCGAAGACGGGCTTGAGCTGGCGCTGCGCGAGGTGCCCGCTCGCGTTGACGACGCTCTCCAGCGCCACCCCCAGCCCCTGCGTCGCCGCGTCCAGCGACATCTGCGCGCGGTCGAAGCGCAGCGCGTAGCGCTCGGGTGCCCGCTGGTCGGAGAACGCGACCAGCCAGTCGGGCCATTGCACGATGCTCACGTTGCTCTGGATCAGGGGCACCTCGCGCAACTGGTCGATGCGGCGCAGCCCGTGTTCGCGGATGAAGGCCGGGCTCGCCAGCGGAACGATGCTTTCCTCGAACAGCGGCTCGACGACCAGGTCGCTCCACTGCGGCACACCGTAGCGGATGTCCACGTCGGCCTGGCCCAGGGCGAAGTCGCTGTGCGTGTGCGCAGCGGACAGGTTCAGCGAAATGTCCGGGTGCGCCTGGGCGAAGCCGCGCAGGCGCGGCATCAGCCACAGGCTCGCGATGCTGGGCGCGCAGTGCACGTACAGGCTGTTGCGCACGCCCTGGCGCAGGTCTTCCGTGGCCGAGGCGATCGCGGACAGCGCGCCACCCACGCGGTCGAGGTAGCGCGTCCCCGCATCGCTGAGGTGCACGCCGTGCGCGCTGCGTTCGAACAGGCGCACACCGAGTTCCGATTCCAGCCGGGCGATCTGGTGGCTGACGGCCGAAGGCGTCAGGTGCAGTTCCGCCGCAGCGAGCGCGAAGCTGCGGCGCCGTGCCACCGCGTCGAAGGCCAGCAGGGTGGTGGTGGCGGGCAGATGGGCCACAGGGTTATCCCAGCGGTTGAATGAAGAACCGTCATCTTAGCCTGAGGAGATATCGCTTGTCTTCATGTCGGGCGGCCACGAACATCCGCCCCGACACGCCAGCAGGGACACACCGCTGGCGCTTCGCACCCCACCACAGCCAAGGAGATCGCAGCATGCTGCTCAAGGACAAGGTCGCCATCGTCACCGGCGGCGCAGGCATCAACGGATTGGGCTTCGCCACCGCCCGGCAGATGGCCGCCCAGGGCGCGCGCGTGGTCGTCATGGACCTGGCGCGCGCCGAGCCCGCCGCGGCGGCCGCACGCCTGGGGGCCGGCCATCTGGGCGTGGTGGGCGACGTGACGGAGAAGGACGCCTGCGTGGCGGCCGCGGCCGCCGCCGTGCAGGCCTTCGGCCGCATCGACATCCTGGTCAACAACGCCGGCATCACCCAGCCCGTCAAGACGCTGGACATCACCGGCGCCGACTACGACCGCATCCTGGACGTCAGCCTGCGCGGCACGCTGTACATGTCGCAGGCCGTGCTGCCGGCCATGCGCGCGGCCGGGAGCGGCGCCATCGTCTGCATCTCGTCGGTGTCGGCGCAGCGCGGCGGCGGCATCTTCGGCGGCCCGCACTACTCGGCCGCCAAGGCCGGCGTGCTGGGCCTGGCCCGCGCCATGGCGCGCGAGTTCGGCGGCGAGGGCATCCGCATCAACTGCATCACGCCCGGCCTGATCGAGACCGACATCACCCAGGGCAAGCTGAGCCCGGAACGCAAGAAGGACATCGAGGACACGATCCCGCTGGCCCGTCTGGGCCGTGCCGACGACGTGGCCGGCGCCTGCGTGTTCCTCGCCAGCGACCTGTCCGCCTATTGCACCGGCATCACGCTCGACGTGAACGGCGGCATGTTGATCCACTGACGCCGCCCCTGTCCCTTTGCACACCTCACGGAGACAAACCCCATGAACCGCCACCATTTCGTCCGCTCGCTGCTGGCCGCAACGCTGGGCCTGCTGTGCGCCGCCGGCGCCTCGGCCCAGGCCGTCAAGCTCACGCTGGGCCATGGCGCCGCGCTGGGCAACCCGCGGCACGAGGCCGCCGTCAAGTTCGCCGAAGTCCTCAAGGCCAAATCGGGCGGCCGCATCGAGGTGCAGGTCGCGCCCTCGGGCCAGCTCGGCGACGACGCGGCCATGGTCACCGCGCTGCGCACCGGCGCGCTGGACCTGAGCGCGAACTCGCAGGGCGCCGTTGCCAATGCGGTGCCCGAGTACGCGGCCTACGGCATGCCCTTCCTGTTCGCGAGCCCTGCGGCCGCCTTCAAGCTGCTGGACGGCCCGCTCGGCAAGGAACTGGCCGAGCGCTCGGCCGACAAGGGCATGGTGCTGCTGGGCACCTGGGACAACGGCATCCGCCAGATGACCAACAGCAAGCGGCCGATCCAGGCGCCGGAAGACCTCAAGGGCCTGAAGATGCGCGTGCCGCCGGACGCGACGCTGGTGGACATCATGAAGGCGCTGGGCGCCGAGGCGCAGCAGATCAAGTTCGCCGAGCTGTACGTGGCGTTGCAGCAGGGCGTGGTGGACGGCCAGGAGAACCCGCTCGTGAACTTCCACGCCAGCAAGCTCTACGAGGTGCAGAAGCACCTGGCCATGACCAACCACCAGTTCCAGATGACGCCGTTCCTCATGAGCAAGCGCAGCTGGGACCGCCTCGCCGATGCCGACCGCAAGCTCGTGCAGGAGGCCGCGGCCGAGGCCACGGCGCTGCAACGTCGGCTCTCGCAGGAGGCCGACGAGAAGCTGCTGGCCGATCTGAAGGCCAAGGGCGTGCAGGTGACGACGCCGGCCGCGGCGCCGTTCGCCAAGGCCACCGCGGAAGTCGTGACGAAATGGGCCAGCGGCCCGATCGGCCCGTACGTCAAGAAGGTCGTCGCGGCGGCCCAGCCGAACTGACCCGCGCCCGTTCCAGGAGACCTCCCATGGCCCAAGCCCCTTCCGGCTGGGTCGATGGCGCCATCACCGGCATCTGCCGCGTGGTGCTGTGGCTGTCGACCTCCGTCATCTTCGTGATCCTCGTTGCCAACACGGTGCTGCGCTATGCCACCGGCTCCAGCCTGGCGTGGGCCAACGAAGTGCCCGAGCTGCTGTTTCCCTGGCTCGTGATGGCCGGCGTGGTCATCGCCGCCCAGCACAGCGCGCACATCGCCACCACCTTCCTGATGGACGCCGTGCCGGCCGGTGTGCGCCGCGTGGTGGCCGTGCTCGCGTGGCTGGTGGTGGCCGGCATGTACGCCACGCTGTCCGTGGCCACCTTCCGCATGCTGGAGATCGTGCACGACGAGAAGTCGCCCATCCTGCAGCTGCCGGGTTCCATCACCTACGGTTGCGTGATGGGGGGCATGGCGCTGCTGGCAGCGCTGGCCCTGCAGTCGGCATGGCACGCCTGGTGCACCGCGCCGCAGCACGCGGCTGCGGCCGACGGCGCCGTTCCCACCGCCCACTGGTAAGGAGCCGCCATGAGCGTTCTCATTCTGTTCGTCTTCATGGTGGCGGCCGTGGCCGCCATGCCCATCGCCCACGCATTGCTGGTGGCCGCCATGGCCGCGGCCGCCAGTTCCGACAAGGTGCCGCTGGACCTGCTCGTGCAGCAGATGGTGGCCCAGGTCCAGAGCTTCCCGCTGATCGCCATTCCGTTCTTCATGCTGACGGGCAGTCTCATGATGGGCGGCAAGCTGGGCGAGGCGCTGGTCGGCGTGCTGTCGGCATTGATCGGCCGCTTCCATGGTGGACCGGCCCAGGTGGGCGTGCTGTCGTCCACGCTGTTCGGCGGCGTGTCCGGCTCGGCCGTGGCCGATGCCTCGGCCATCGGCTCGCTGATGATCCCCTGGCACAAGCGGCTGGGCTACCCGGCAGCGTTCTCCGCGGCCACGCTGGCGGCGGCCGCCACCATCGACATCCTGATCCCCCCGTCGATCCCGATGATCCTGTTCGCGCTGACGGCCAATGCCTCCATCGCCGACCTGTTCGTCGCCGGGGTGGCGCCGGGCCTGCTGATGTGCGCCGGCTTCATGGCCGCCTGCTGGTGGGTGGGCAGGCGCCGCAACTTCCCGCGCGACACGGCGCCCTTCGACGGCGCCGCCTTCCGCCGCCACCTGGCCTATGCATTCCCGGCGGTGCTGCTGCCCGTGCTCATCATCGTCTTCCTGCGCTTCGGCATCGCCACGCCGACCGAGGTGGCCGTGCTCTCCACGCTGTACGCCGGGGTCGTCTCCGTGCTCGTCTACCGCGACCTCGGCTGGCAGCGGCTCAACACAGCGGTCGTGCACGCCGGCCTGGCCACCGGCGTGGTGCTGCTCGTGATCATGGCCTCGGCCGCGATCGGCTGGCTGCTGACCTTCGACCAGATGCCCCAGGGCATCGCCCAATGGGTGCAGCAAAACGTGCACGCCAAGGTGCTCGTGATCCTCATGATGAACCTGCTCATGCTGTTCCTGGGCATGTTCATCGACCTGCCGGCGGCGGTCCTGTTGCTCACCCCGGTCTTCGTGCCCCTGGCCCAGTCCATCGGCATGGAGATGACGCAGCTCGGGATCATGATGGTCGTGAACCTGGCCATTGGTCTGTACACGCCGCCGGTGGGCACCACGCTGTTCATCACCAGCGCGCTGGCCAAGGTCAAGGTCGGCGCCACGGTGCGCGAGCTCGGTCCGTTCTACCTCGTCGCCTTCGGCGTGCTGGCGCTGGTGTCCTACTGGCCCGGCCTGATCCTCAACTGACGCCCCCCACCGTTTTCCAAGGAGAGATTGCATGACCGATTCCACCGCGGCGCCCGCCGCCAGCGCCCACGCGCTCGCCCAGGCCGCCTGGCGCATCCGCCGTTTTGCCCTGCGCATGGGCGAGGTGCAAGGCCAGGGCTACATCGGCCAGGCCCTGGGCTGGGCCGACGTGCTGGCCGTGGCCTACCGCCACGCGCTGGCGCTGCGCCCCGACGATCCGGCCTGGGAGGGCCGTGACCGCTTCCTGCTGTCGCACGGCCACTACGCCATCGCGCACTACGCTGCGCTGATCGAGGCCGGCGTTATTTCCGAGGCCGAACTCGAAACCTACGGCAGCGACGACAGCCGACTGCCCATGTCGGGCATGGCCAGCTACACGCCCGGCATGGAAATTTCGGGCGGCTCGCTGGGCCAGGGCCTGGTCATCGGCGTGGGCATGGCGCTGGGGCTCAAGCAGAAGAAGAACCCGGCCTTCGTCTACAACTCCATGAGCGACGGCGAACTGGACGAGGGCTCGACCTGGGAGGCCGCCATGTCTGCCGCCCACCACCGGCTCGACAACCTCATCTGCCTGGTCGACATCAACAACCAGCAGGCCGACGGGCCGTCGGGCAAGGTGCTGGGCTTCGAGCCGCTGGCCGACAAGTGGGCGGCCTTCGGCTGGCACGTGCAGCGCGTGGACGGCAACGACCTGCCGGCCGTGCGCACCGCTTTCGATGCGGCCCGGGCGCTGCAGGACGCCAAGCCGCGCGTGATCCTGTTCGACACGCTGATGGGCAAGGGCGTGCCCTTCCTGGAGCAGCGCGAGAAGAACCACTTCATCCGCGTCGACCCACCCGAATGGCAGCAAGCGCTCGCCATCCTCGACGCGAACCGCCCCGTCCCCACCACCGAAGGAGTGCCCGCATGAACCCGGCCGTCGCAGAGAAGAAGCCCCGGCTGACCACGTCGGCCATGATCGCCTCCATCGCCTCCGAGGGCCAGCGCGTTCAGGCGGCCCCGTTCGGCAAGGCTCTCGTGGACTACGCCGCCAGCCGGCCCGAGGTGGTGGGCCTCACCGCCGACCTGGCCAAGTACACCGACCTGCACCTGTTCGCGCAGGCCTATCCCGAGCGCTTCTTCCAGATGGGCATGGCCGAGCAGCTGCTCATGGGTGCGGCGGGCGGGCTGGCCAAGGAGGGTCTGGTGCCCTTCGCCACCACCTATGCCGTGTTCGGCACGCGGCGCGCCTACGATTTCATCCACCAGGTGATCGCCGAAGAACACCTCAACGTCAAGATCTGCTGCGCGCTGCCGGGGCTGACCACCGGTTACGGGCCCAGCCACCAGGCCACCGAAGACCTGGCGATGATGCGCGGCGTGCCGGGCCTGACCATCGTCGACCCCTGCGATGCGCTGGACATCGCGCAGGCCGTGCCCCAGATCGCGGCGCATCCGGGGCCCGTCTACATGCGCTTGCTGCGCGGCCAGGTGCCGCTGGTGCTCGACGAGATCGAAGGCTACCGCTTCGAGCTGGGCAAGGCCAAGATGCTGCGCGAGGGCGCCGACGTGCTCGTCATCGCCAGCGGCATCCTGACCATGCGGGCCCTGGAGGTGGCGGCCGACCTGGCGCGCGACAACATCGGCGTGGCCGTGCTGCACTGTCCCACCATCAAGCCGCTGGACGAAGCCACCATCGTGGCGGCCGTGGGCGCCAGGCCGCGCCTGGTGGTCGTGGCCGAGAACCATTCGGTGGTCGGCGGCCTGGGCGAGGCCGTGGCCTCGGCGCTGCTGCGCCACCGCGTGCAGCCGGCCGGGTTCCAGCTGGCAGGGCTGCCCGATGCCTTCCTGGACGCCGGTGCCCTTCCCACACTGCACGACCGCTACGGCATCAGCCGCGACGTACTGGGCCAGCGCATCCGCGGCTGGCTGGGTTGAGCGACCGGCGCGCCGCCATCGGCGTGCCTGCGGCCCGGCATGGCCCGGCGCCGCCTCCGTCCGTGAACGAAGAACCCGAGGGGCGCCGATGTGGCTCGGTCGGTGGTTCCCAACACAAGAGCCGATGGGAGACATGCATGAAGAAACGTTTCGCACTGGGCCTGCTGGCCGCGACCAGCCTGGGCGCCTGTGGCGGCGGAGGGGATGACGGCGACGCGCCGCGCCTGACCGGCCTGCAGGTGACGACGAGTGCGCACAACGGCGAGAAGCTCGAGCCGGCCTTCGATCCGGACGTGCGCAACTACACGCTGCGGGTGCAGAGCGACATCTACGGCGTGCTGCTGCAGCCTACGGCCAACGCCGCGGCCACGCAGACCACCGTCACGGCCGCCACCACGGCAGGGGCCTACAGCACGACCGTTGCGAACACCGATGTGGCCGCGCCCGAGGCGGTGCCGCTGGCGCAGACGCTGGGCAACACCGGCTACATGGTCAAGCTGTCGCAGAGCTACGCCGCCTTCGATGTCGAGTATGTGCAGACGGCCACCATCAATGTCGCCGACCCGGCCACCGGAGAAGCGGCGAATTACACCGTGCGCATCGTGCGGGACAACGATGCGGCGCTGCGCGCGAAGTTCGGTGCAGAGCAGACCTTCACCAGCGCCGACGGAACGGCGATCAAGTACCACATCTATTTCCCTCCCAACTACGCCACGAGCACCAAGACCTATCCCGTGGTGCTGGCGCTGCACGGCGTGGGCCAGCGGGCTGCGGGCGGCCAGCCGTCCGACATGGTGCTCAAGCGCACGCGGCAGGCCACGGTCTGGGCCGCGGATTCCGAGGCCAATCCGGCGAAGGAAGCGATCGTCATCGCACCCCAGGCCAACACCGCCTGGGTGGCGGGCGCCGACCCGGCCGGCGCGCTGTCTTCGGACGGGCAGGCGGCCTACGAACTGCTGCAGAGCGTCCTGGCAACGCAGAAGGTCGATGCGGGCCGGGTCTACCTGACCGGCCTGTCGATGGGCGGCAACGGCGCGCTGGTCATGGCCGAAAGCTACCCCCAGACCTTCGCCGCGCTGTTCGTCAACGCGGCATGGGCCGGATCGCCCACCACCGGCGGCGGCGATGCGTACAACTGGGCCGGGCTCAAGCAGTATCTCGACGGCCGCATCCGTGTCGTCGCCGCCGAGGACGATCCCGACGTACGGCAGCCGGCCTACCTCAACCTGATCCGGCTGCTCGATGCCAACGGCATCCGCTACCAGACCCGGCTGTATCCCACGGGCACCTTCTTCTCGCCGACGGCCCACTTCGTCTGGATCGCAGGCTATGCAGACCAGAGCGCCCGCGACTGGGTGTTCAGCCTGCGCCGGTAACGAAAAAGGCGGCCGGGTGGCCGCCTTGCTTCTCGCGCTCGCGCGTCACGCGGCGCTCGGCATGCCCTTGAGCAGCTTGTCCAGCGTCACCGGGTAGTCGCGCACGCGCACGCCGGTGGCGTTGTAGATGGCGTTGGCCACTGCCGCGCCGACGCCGCAGATGCCCAGCTCGCCCACGCCCTTGGCCTTGAGCGGCGTGGACATGGGGTCGACCTCGTCCAGGAACACCACCTCCTGGTGCGGGATGTCGGCGTGCACGGGCACCTCGTAGCCGGCCAGGTCGTGGTGGACGAAGAAGCCGCGGCGCGTGTCCACGGCCAGGTCTTCCATGAGCGCGGCACCCACGCCCATGGTCATCGCGCCGATCACCTGGCTGCGCGCGGTCTTGGGGTTCAGGATGCGGCCGGCCGCGCAGACCGCCAGCATGCGGCGCACGCGGATCTCGCAGCTGGCCACGTCCACGCCCACCTCGACGAAGTGCGCGCCGAAGGTCGATTGCTGGGCCTTCTCGGAGAACTCCTTGGGGTACTCGATCTTGTCCTCGGCCACGAGCTCGCGGTCCGCCGAGGCCTGCGCGAGCGGAACGCTGCGCTCGCCCACGCGCACCTGGCCGTTCTCGAACTGCGCCTGCGCCGGGTCCAGGCCCAGCCGCTCGGCCACCTGCTGGCGCAGCGCCATGCAGGCCGCGTAGACACCGGCCGTCGAGTTGGCCGCGCCCCATTGCCCACCCGAGCCGCAGGACACGGGCAGCAGCGAGTCGCCCAGCCGCACCGTGACGCGCTCCAGCGGCAGGCCCAGGGTCTCGGCCGCGGTCTGCGCGATGATGGTGTAGCTGCCGGTGCCGATGTCGGTCATGTCGGTGTCCACCGTGAGCATGCCCTTGGTGTCCAGCCGCACGCGCGCGGCCGAGGTCTGCAGCAGGTTGTTGCGGAAGGCCGCGGCCACGCCCAGGCCGATGCGCCAGCGGCCCTCGCGCTGCTGGCCGGGCCGGCTCTGGCGTGCGGCCCAGCCGAAGCGCTCGGCACCCAGCTGCAGGCAGCGCGTGAGCTGGCGCTGCGTGAACGGCCGCTCGGGCTTCTCGGGGTCGACCTGCGTGTCGTTGAGGATGCGGAACGCGACCGGGTCCAAGCCCAGCCGCTCGGCCATCTCGTCCATGGCCACTTCCAGGGCCATCATGCCGGGCGCCTCGCCGGGGGCGCGCATGGCGTTGCCCTCGGGCAGGTCCAGCACCGCGAGCTTCATGGCCGTCATGCGGTGGGCACCGGCATAGAGCAGCCGCGTCTGGTTCACGGCGGTCTCGGGGCTGCCGCCGGGCAGGTCGCCAGACCAGCTCTCGTGCGCAACGGCCGTGAGCTTGCCGTCCTTGCCGGCGCCCAGGCGGATGCGCTGGATCGTGGCCGGCCGGTGCGTGGTGTTGTTGGCGATCAGCGGGCGCTGCAGCGCGACCTTGACCGGCCGCTTGGCGGCGCGCGCACCGAGCGCGGCCAGCACGGCATCGGCCCGCACGAACAGCTTGCCGCCGAACCCGCCGCCGACGAAGGTGGAGATCAGCCGCACCTTGTCCTTGGGCAGACCCAGCGTGCGTGCGAGGTCGCTCGCGCCCCAGTCGATCATCTGGTTGGCGGTCCACACGGTGAGGGCGCCGTCGTCGTTCCAGACGGCCAGCGTGGCGTGCGGCTCCATCATCGCGTGCGACTGGTCGGGCGTGGTGTAGGTCACGTCCAGCTGCACGGGCGCGGCCGCGTAGGCGCCATCGAAATCGCCCACGCGGGTCTCGACGGGGCCGGTGTTCTCGTTCGGCTCGGGTGGCTTGGCGCCGTCCTTGGCGAGCGACAGGTCGTAGGTGCCACGGGTCGCTTCGTAGCGCACCTGCACGAGCTCGGCCGCGGCGCGCGCCTGCTCGAAGGTCTGCGCTACCACCAGCGCCACGGCCTGGTGGTAGTGGTCGACCTGCGGGCCGCCCAGCAGCTTGGCGGTGTTCATCTTGCCCTTGCCCAGCTTGCCGGCATTGCGCGCCGTGACCACGGCCAGCACGCCGGGGGCCGCGCTGGCCGCGCGGGTGTCCATGGACGCGATGCGGCCCTTGGCGATGCCGGCGCCGACGACCACGCCATAGGCGGTGTCGGGCAGCTCGTGGTGCTCGTAGGCGTAGGGCGCGGTGCCGGTGGTCTTGAAGGGGCCGTCGATGCGGTTGAGGGGCTTTCCGACCAGCTTCAACTGGTCGATCGGGTTGGTGGTGGCGGGGGCGTCGAATTTCATGTGGTTCTCCCGGTCTCCTGCAGCACGTCGGACAGCACGCGCGTGACCAGCGGGGGCTTGAAGGCGTTGTGGTCGGTGGTGCGCGCGCCGGCCAAGAGCTGCGCCGTGAAGGCCTCGGCCCCGTTGGGCAGCAGGGGTTCGGCCGCTTCCATGCGCCAGGGCTTGTGCGCCACGCCGCCCAGCGCCACGCGGCCGCGGCCGTCGCGCTGCACGATGGCGGCCACCGAGACCAGCGCGAAGGCGTAGGAGGCGCGGTCGCGCACCTTGCGGTACTCGTGGCGGCCGCCGACCGGTGCCGGCAGCGTCACGGCGGTGATGAGCTCGCCGGGCTCCAGCGCGGTCTCGCGCTGCGGCGTGTTGCCGGGCAGGCGGTGGAAGTCGGCGATCGGGATGGTCCGCGTGGCGCCGCCGGGCCGGACGGTCTCGACCGTGGCGTCGAGCACGCGCATGGCCACCGCCATGTCGCTCGGGTGCGTGGCGATGCAGGCGCTGCTGGTGCCCACGATGGCGTGCTGGCGGTTGATGCCGTCCATGGCCGCGCAGCCGCTGCCGGGCTTGCGCTTGTTGCAGGCCTGGGCGGTGTCGTAGAAGTAGGGGCAGCGCGTGCGCTGCAGCAGGTTGCCCGCCGTGGTGGCCTTGTTGCGCAGCTGGCCCGAGGCGCCGGCCAGCAAGGCGCGCGAGAGCACCGCGTAGTCCTTGCGCACGCGTGCATCGGCCGCCAGGTCGGTGTTGCGCACCAGGGCGCCGATGCGCAGGCCGCCGCCCGGCGCCGGCTCGATGCGGTCCAGCGCCAGGCCGTTCACGTCGATGAGGTGCGGCGGCGTCTCGATCTGCAGCTTCATCAGATCGACGAGGTTGGTGCCGCCGGCGATGAAGCGCGCGCCCGGCGTGCGCGCGGCGGCAGCGGCGGCCTCGGCCGGCGTGCGGGCACGCTCGAAGGTGAACGCCTTCATGCCGCACCTCCCGCCACTTCCGTGATGGCCTCGACGATGTTGGAGTAGGCGCCGCAGCGGCAGATGTTGCCGCTCATGCGTTCGCGCAGCTCCTGGGCCGAGAGCAATGGCTTGGCATTGAGGTCGGCGCTGACGTGGCTCGGAATGCCGGCGCGCACCTCGTCGATCACCGCCACGGCCGAGCAGATCTGCCCCGGCGTGCAGTAGCCGCACTGGTAGCCGTCGTGCTTGACGAAGGCCGCCTGCATGGGGTGCAGCGACTGCGGCGTGCCCAGGCCTTCGATGGTGGTCACGCTGCCGCCCTCGTGCAGCACGGCCAGCGACAGGCAGGCATTGATGCGCCGGCCGTCGGCGATGACGGTGCAGGCGCCGCACTGGCCATGGTCGCAGCCCTTCTTGCTGCCGGTCAGGTGCAGCTGCTCGCGCAGCAGATCGAGCAGGGTGGTGCGGGTGTCGATCTCGACGGCGTGGCGCTGGCCGTTGACGGTCAGCGTGAGGGGGTGCAGCGGCATGGGGTTGGGCGTCGGTGCGGGCGCAGGCGTGGGGGCGGCTGCGACACCGCCCGCGGCCACGCCGGCCGCGCCGGACAACAGCAGATCGCGGCGCGTGAGCGCGAGGTCGCAGGCCGCACCGTCGTCACGGGGGTCGGTGGTTTGCATCGTGGGGCTCCTGCCGCGCGCGGGGTCGGCGCACGGTCGTTGTGAGCGGCCAGCTTGTGGCATGCGCACCGCGCGCGCAGCAGGCCGGCAGGGCGCCTGCGCGTAGGCAGTGGCCGACGGGCGACCGGCACGGCGGTCCGGGCCGCTTGCAACGGCCGCGCGCAGACACCACACCGGCGGCAGCGCCAGCTTCGTCAGGACGGCATGGAATTCAAGCGCCCCGGCGACGGACTGGGGCGCGCCGAGGATGGCCGCCGACGCCGATCAGGCCCGCCCGGCGGCCTGGCGCAGCAGGCCCGCCGCGGCGTCCGGCGCGACCGACTCGCCGGCCCAGGCGACGAACTGGTCCGGCCGCACCAGCACCAGGCCGGCCGCATAGCGCGCCCGCTCGTCGGCCCGGGTGTCCTCGACCACGCGCAGCGGCAGGCCCAGGCCCTGGGCGGCCTGCACGAAGGCCTGCACCTGCGGCGCGGGCACGCCGAAGGCCAGCAGCGTGAAGTCCGGCCCCAGGCGGTCGTAGACGTTGCCACCGGCGGACAGTGCCGCGGGTGCCAGGTGGTGACCGGCGCGCGCCTCGAAGCGGTGGGCGCCGACGGCGCTGCCGCCCTCGCCCTGCGTCCCGGGCACGATGGGCGAGCCTTCGTAATGGGGCTCGAAGGCATGCACCTCGCCCACCGCACCCTCGCTGCGCGCGCGCCAGGCCTGTTCGAAGGCGGCGCGGTCGCGCGCCGGGTCGTGGGCGTGCAGGAAGGCCCGGTCCACCTCGATGGAGCGGGCGATGAAATCGCCTGCCGTGGAGG
Source organism: Pseudorhodoferax aquiterrae (assembly GCF_014652235.1). Taxonomy (GTDB): domain Bacteria; phylum Pseudomonadota; class Gammaproteobacteria; order Burkholderiales; family Burkholderiaceae_C; genus Pseudorhodoferax; species Pseudorhodoferax aquiterrae. The sequence continues at coordinate 518,754 of NZ_BMYK01000003.1, read as the reverse complement.
CGAACACCGGCCGGCGTTCGCGGTCGTAGGAGTCCAGCAGCGCCTCGCCACCCCAGCCCTGCAGCCTCGCCGCGAGCTTCCAGCCCAGGTTGCGCGCGTCCTCGAAGCCGGTGTTGATGCCGTAGCCACCGTAGGGCGGATGGCTGTGTGCCGCGTCGCCCGCGATGAACACGCGGCCGGCGCGGTAGCGGTCGGCGATGGCGAAGCGCAGGTCCCAGAAGCCGATGTGCTCAAACGCCACCTCGAATTCGGCACCCACCGCCTCGTGCAGGTAGGCCGCGAAGTCGAAGTTGTCGCGCGTGGTGCCGGGCGGCACCGGCGCATGGAAGAACCAGGTCTCGCCCAGGTCCACGCGGCCGAAGAACTTCCAGTAGCCGTTCAACTCGGGCTGCAGCACGTTGTAGTAGGACTTGCCGGGGTAGCGCGCCAGCAGCGCGTGGAGCTGGCGCGAGCGGAACACCACCAGCGCCATCAGGCGGTCGTGGTCCGACAGTGTCTGCGTGATGCCGGCCTGCGTGCGCACCACCGAGCGGCTGCCGTCGCAACCGACCACGTAGGCGGCATGCAGCGTGCGGCGCGCGCCGCCTTCGCGTTCGCTGGCCACCACCTCCACGCCGCCGCCCGAGGGCGTGACGGTCTCGGCCGTCCAGCCGTACAGCGTCTGCACGCTGGACAGCGCGGCCGCGCGGGCGCGCAGCACGGCCTCGGTGGCGTATTGCGGCAGCCGCTCGTTGGCCTGGAAGTAGTAGGGCCGCACCAGCTCGCGCTGCAGCCAGTCGTAGTGGTGCGCGCCCAGCAGCGTGCCGTGCGCCGTGAGGCCGCCGATGCCGTAGCCCGGCGGGATGGTGCGGGCCGCGCGCAGGGCCGGCTCGGCGCCCCAGAAATGGAAGTGCTCCATGGTGCGCTGCGTCAGGTTCTGCCCCTTGGGGATGGGCTGCGGCTGGGCGTGGCGCTCCACCACCGTGCAGGCGATGCCGCGCTGGCCCAGCTCGATGGCCAGCCCCATGCCGACGGGGCCCCCGCCGACGATGAGCACCTGGCTGTGCGCCTGCTGGTCCTGGGTCTGTGCCTGTGCTGCCATGTCCTGTCTCCGTCTACGGTGCGTTGCGCGAAGGCGAGATTGGAACCGGCGACCCATGATTAGACAAGTTTAGATGTGACATGCACTCATAAAATCGCCATATGAACCTCTCGATGCGCCAGATCCGGGCCTTCCTCTTCGTGGCCCATGCCGGCAGCTTCACGCGTGCGGCCGAGCGGGCCCACATGACGCAGGCCGGCCTCAGCATCCTCGTGCGCGAAGTCGAGCGCCAGCTCGGCGCGCGCCTGTTCGACCGCACCACGCGCGCCGTGCAGTTGACGGACGCGGGCCGGCGCTTCGCGCTGGTGGCCGAATCGGTGCTGCAGCAGCTGGACCATGCGACGGCCGAGGTGGACGCGCTCGGCCAGCTGTCGCGCCAGCAGCTGCGCATCGCGGCCACGCCGCTGGTCTCGGCCCACCTGCTGCCGCAGTTGCTGGCGCGCTTTCGGGCACAGCATCCGGGCGTGCGCCTGCAACTGCTCGACAGCGACCTGCCGAGCGTGCAGGCCATGGTCGAGTCCGGCGAGGCGGACCTGGGCCTGGGCTTCTTCTTCAAGGTCGCGTCGGGCCTGGTGCGCCGGCATGTGGCGGACTTCCCGCTCATGAAGGTGTCGCCTGCGGCCCAGGTGCCCGGCGCGCTGGGCCGCGCGACCTGGGCCTCGCTCAAGGGCGCGGCGTTGATCGCGCTGCCCTCGGACAACCCGATCCAGCGCGCCATCGACACCCATCTGCACAAGATCGGCGTGGCGCGCGACACCGCCGCCAGCCTGTCGGTCAGCTTCCTGGCGACGCAGATCTCGATGGTGGAGGCCGGCTTCGGCCAGGCCGTGATGCCGACCTTCGCGGTGGCGGCCTGCCGGCGCCACCGGGTGCAGATGGAGGTGCTGGGCAGCCCGCAGCTCAAGCTGGGCTTTTACCGCGTGGCGCGGCGCGGCGTGGCCGAGACCGAGGCCATGCAGGCCTTCGACGAGGCGATCGCGCAGCACCTGCCCTCGATGTCGCGCTGAGGCACACCCTGCCGGGCGCGCGCTGTCGCCCCGCGGGACGCTGGCTCAGTCCGCCGTGATGTTGCCGCGGCGCACCACCTCGGCCCAGCGCTGCGCGTCCCTGGCCACCAGCGCGCCGAACTCGGCCGGCGTGGCCGTGGCCGGCACCATGCCCTGCGCGTCGAAGGCCTTGGCCACCTCGGGCTGCCTGAGCGCGGCGGCGATCTCGCGGTTGAGCCGCTGCACCACCTCGGCAGGCGTGCCTTTGGGGGCGAACACGCCGTACCACATGTCCACGTTGTCGACCTTGGCGCCGGCTTCGGCCAGGGTGGGCACGTCGGGCAATTGCGGCAGGCGCTTGGGGCTGCCGGTGGCGATGGCGCGCAGCTTGCCGGCCTGGATGTGCTGCAGCGCCACGTGCACGGGCAGGAACATGGTGTCGATGCGCCCGCCCAGCAGGTCGGTCACGGCGCCCGCCGTGCCCTTGTAAGGCACGTGCAGCAGCTCCATGCCCGTGGTCTGCGCCAGCAGCGCCATGGACAGGTGGTGCGGCGTGCCCACGCCCGGCGTGGCGTAGTTGAGCTTGCCGGGCGCGGCCTTGGCCGCCGCCACGAGATCGGCCAGCGTGGTGGCCTTCTGCACGTGGGGGTTGGTCACCAGCAGCAGGCTGCCCCAGGAGGTCAGCGCCACGGGCGTGAAGTCGGTCACCGGGTCGTAGGAGAGCGACTTGTACAGGCTCTTGTTCATGACGAGGGTGTTGACCTGGACCATCAGCGTGTGGCCATCAGGCTTGGCGCGGGCCACGCGGTCGCTGCCGATGTTGCCGCTGGCGCCGGCCACGTTGTCCACCACGACCGGCTGGCCCAGGGCCTTGGGCAGGTGGGCGGCGAGCTGGCGCGCGATGAGGTCGATGCCGGTGCCGGGCGTGTAGGGCACGACAAGGGTGATGGCCTGGTCCGGCCAGGCGAAGGCCTGGCCCGCCAGCGCGGTGGCGGCGGAAAGGACCACGGATCGGAATAGCCGGCGCATGTTGTGTCTCCTGTGCGGTGGGCGCGCCGCGGTGGCGCGCCCGGTGCGGCGGCATTAGGCCTTGACGTCGGTCATGTTGCAAATTTAGGGTTCACATGGTTTCATAGGTTTGCCATATGAATGGCGCGCCGGCCCCTGTAGGACGTCGCACCTTGCAAACCCGCGGGTCCGCCCCCACCATGGCGGCATCCCCCTTTTTCGCCAACGCCATGGAATTCAAGGATTACTACAGTGCCCTGGGCGTGCCGAAGACCGCCACGGACGACGAGGTCCGCAAGTCCTACCGCAAGCTCGCCCGCAAGTACCACCCCGACGTCAGCAAGGAGCCGGATGCCGAGCAGCGCATGCGCGAGGTCAACGAGGCCTACGACGTGCTGCGCGACAAGGACAAGCGCGCCGCCTACGACGCGCTGGCCGCGCGCGTGGCCAGCGGCCAGCATGCCGCCCCGGACGGCGCCGGCTTCTCGCCGCCGCCGGGCTGGGACCAGGGCTTCGAATTCAGCCGCAGCGGCGGCGGGCCGGCCGACGATGCCGACTTCAGCGACTTCTTCTCCTCGCTGTTCGGCGCCGCGCAGCGGCGCCAGGCCGGCCGGCAGCAGCCGCGCATGCGGGGCGAGGACCAGCATGCCGCGATCGAGATCGACGTGGCCACAGCCTTCCGCGGCGGCGAGCGCCAGCTGCAGCTGCGCGCGCTGGAACTCGACGCCCACGGCGAACCGCAACTGGTGCAGCGCACGCTGGAGGTCCGCATCCCGGCGGGCGTGCGGCCCGGCCAGTACATCCGGCTGGCGGGCCAGGGCCTGCCCGGCCACGGCGGCGAGCCGGCGGGCGACCTGTTCCTGGAGGTGCGCATCGCGCCCGATGCGCGCTGGCGCGTCGAGGGCAAGGACCTCACCATGCGCCTGCCCGTGACGCCCAGCGAGGCCGCGCTCGGCGCGCAGGTGCGCGTGCCGCTGCCGGCCGGCGGCGAGGTCGAGGTCGCCGTGCCGCCGAACTCGCGCAGCGGCCGCAAGCTGCGGCTCAAGGAGCGCGGCTTCGGGGGCAAGCAGCCCGGCCACCTGTACCTGGAACTGGAGATCGCGCTGCCGCCGGCCGATTCCGCCGCCGCGCGCGCGGCCTACGAGGCGCTGGCCAAGGCGGCCAGCGGCTTCGACCCGCGCGCCCAACTGGCCACCATGGGAGCCTGAACATGCAGATCCGTCAGACCACGGTGTCCGTCGTGCACTGCCAGCCGGTGGACGAGGACCATCCGCTGCGCGCCGAGGAGATCGCCCGTGCCGCGGGCGACCGCATCGAGTGGGTGATCGAATTGGTCGAGGCCGGCGTGATCGCGCCGACCGCGCCCGAGGCGCCCCGCGCCCAGTGGGCTTTCCACGGCGAGGCGCTGCGCGGCGCGCTGGAGGCGCGGCGCCTGCAGCGCGACTTCGACGTGGGCGTGGACGCCGCCGCGCTCATCATCGAACTGCAGCGCGAGGTGCGGCGGTTGCGCGGGCTGCTGGGCCGGGTGTAGCGCCGGCCGCCTCACAGCAGCGCGAGCTGCTGGCACGCGGGCAGCGGCTGCAGGGGCCAGCGGGCGATCACCTCGTAGGCATAGGGCTCGCCGCCGCCCTCGACCAGCAGCAGTTCCTCAAGCGTCCAGGGAATGGGCGTGATCTTCTGCGTGCCCAGGGCCATGGGGGCGTCGTAGCTGACCGTGACATGGGGCGTGTGGCCGCCGGGGCTGGCCAGCCCTTCCTGCGCCAGACCTTCGCGCACAGCTGCCACCAGGGCCGCGAAGCCGGCAGGCTCTCCCTTGGCGCGGAATGCCCAATGGATGCGTTCGCGGCGGCCAGGGGTGCTGCGGTCCACGCCCTGGATGCGGTTGAGCAGCAGGGTACAGGCGCTGGCGCGCACGCGGTCGCCCGCCCGCTGCAAGGACTTCGCCAGGCCGCGTCCCTCGAAGAAACGGTCCGACAGCGTCTGATGCCAGTTGCCGGGCGGGGAAAGGCTGTTGCCGAGCCGCTCGTGCAACTGCCGGTACGCGAGGCTGTGCTGCATCACGTCGCGTACCGTTGGTGGGGGCCGGGCCATGAACAACAGGCGAGACATGCGGCGACTGTCGCCGATCCCGGGCGCCCCGCGCAAGGCGCCGGGAATGCCCATGCGGGGCCTTGGCGACGAAGCTGGCGGCGACGTTGCCGCTGGCGCCGGCCCGGTTCTCGACGACGACGGGCTGGCCCAGCGTGTCGCCCACCATGCGGCCGATCACGCGGGTCAGCGTGTCGGTGGTGCCGCCGGCCGGGCTGCCGACGACGATGGTGATGGGCCGGCCCTGGGCGGTGGCATGGAAGGGGGCGGTGGCCGTGGCGGCCAGCAGCAGCGCGGCCAGGCCGGCGCGCCGCGTGAACAGGAAAGGCATGCTGTCTCCGGGTCTCTGGGGAATGCCTGCATGCTAGGCATGCCCGCTCCGGGACTCAATGGAACCTGCTGGTCCTGTGGTGCGGACCAGTGGGTCAGGCTTCGCCGACGTCCTGCAGCACCTGGCGGATCACGGCCGCGCTGATCCGGAAGTCCGATCCATGCAGCTGCGCGAAGCGTGGTTTGGCCGCATCGATGAGGCCACGTTTCTTCGCCAGGCCGATCAGTGCAGCCGTGCCGGCGACGCGCACACCGCGCTCGGCGGCCACGGCACGGCCAGCACGTTCGTCCATGAGCACCAGGGCCTGCCCCGGCCCGGCGGCCAGCGCGATGTGCAGGCATTCCGTCTCCCCCGCATCGAGATCCGGCAGCGCCGGCGCGGCCGCGGGGATGGCCTTGCGCCATGGCCGCAGCTGCTTGCGGCGCAGCGCGGCCGTGATTGCCGCCTCGCCCGGGGCACCCAGCCCCGGCAGAACCTCCTGTTGGACCGTGGGAGGCACCCAGACCGTGCCGAACAGCGGCGGCAGCCAGGCGAGGCCATCGACCAGCGCGAGGCCGATCAGCGGGCTCGCATCCGTCAGGACGATGCGAGCCATTCGTCCAGCGTCTGCAGATCCTGTTGCGCCTCGTCGGCCGCCTGGTCGACCACGGCGATGCCCAGGCGCGACACATGGGCGATGAAGGCCGACAACGGCAACTGCGCCAGCCGCGCTGCCCGGGCCAAAGAGAGCCCGCCATCGCGGAACAAGGCGGTGGCCAGCGCGGCACGCGCGCCGGGCTCGCCCAGCAGCTTGCCCGACTGCAGACCGATCAGGACGGCATCGGGCTGGTCGCGGTTCATGACAACGACCAGGTCGTCGCGCGCGCTGCGCAATGCTTCGCTGGGGTTGTTCTTGAGCCCAGAAACGTTGACCACCTGCATAACAGTCCCCTGCGTGATGGGAGGATCGGATGGGAATGACGGATGGGATTTTAGTTCCCGGAACCGTGCTCGCCACCGTGGCTGCTTCAGCCGGCCCGGCCCACCAGCGCGACCGCAAAGACCAGCGTGCCCAGCACCAGATTCAGCGCCACCAGCTGGCGCACCGTGTTCAACTGCGCGCCGGCCTGCGGCCACTGCTTGTCGGCCACGGCGCGGCGCATGCGCGGGAACGCACGGCCGCGGACGAAGCCGTAGACCACCGTCATGACCAGCGCCAGCGTGAACATGGCATGGATGCGCCAGTGCGCGCCGCGGAAGCCGCCGATGGCCATGAACATGGCCAGGCCGCTGATCCACAGCGCGGCCAGCGCCACGTCCACGCCGCGCAGGAAGCGGCCCAGCGCCGCGGCCATGAAGGGCAGGCGCAGCGGCGGCTCCAGCACGGCCGCCGCGGCCGGCCGCACGGCCAGGTGCATGGTGGCCATGCCGCCGACCCAGAAGGCGGCGCTGGCCAGGTGGACGAACAGGAGGAAGGCGTAGGTCGTGGGGTTCATGGGGGCGATGATCGCGCATGCACCAGGGCCTTGCGGGCCTGGGCCGGTTCGCGCACGGAGGGCAGGGCCATCGCTGGCCGCTACCATCGCGCAGCTGTCATCCGGTCGAGGGCTTCCATGGCGCTGTCACGCCGTCTTTCCGTTCTCCTGCTGTGCGCGGCGCTGGCCGCCCCTGCGTTCGCCCGCACCGAGGCGGCGCCGCGCCCCGTCACGCCGCGCGGCCCGCTCGGCGTCGACGAGCAGAACAACATCGCCGTGTTCAAGGCGGCCTCGCCCTCGGTGGTCAACATCACCTCGCTGGGCCTGGAGCGCGAACTGTTCTCGCGCAACGTGCAGCAGGTGCCGCAGGGCACGGGCACGGGCTTCGTCTGGGACGCGCAGGGCCACATCGTCACCAACTTCCACGTGATCCAGGGCGCCAGCGGCGCGCGCGTGACGCTGGCCGACCAGAGCCACTACCCGGCCAAGTTGGTTGGCGTATTCCCCGACCGCGACCTGGCCGTGCTGCGGATCGAGGCGCCGGCCGGCCGGCTGCGCCCGCTGCCGATCGGCAGCAGCGCCGACCTGCAGGTGGGCCAGTCGGTCTACGCCATCGGCAACCCCTTCGGCCTGGACCAGACGCTGACCACCGGCATCGTGAGCGCGCTGAACCGCGAGATCGAGTCCGTCACGCGGCGCACCATCCGCGGCGCGATCCAGACCGACGCGGCCATCAACCCGGGCAACTCGGGCGGGCCGCTGCTCGATTCGGCCGGCCGCCTGATCGGTGTCAACACCGCCATCTACAGCCCTTCGGGCGCCAGCGCCGGCATCGGCTTCTCGATCCCGGTGGACGAGGTCAACCGCATCGTGCCGCGGCTGATCCGCGACGGCCGCTTCGTGCGGCCCGCGCTGGGCGTGGCCTACGCCACCGAGCCCTTCAACCGCGCGCTGGGCCTGCCCAGCGGCGTGGCCATCCTGCGCGTGCAGCCGGGCAGCCCGGCGGCGCAGGCGGGCCTGCGGGCCTTCACGCGCAGCGAACGCGGCATCAACGCCGGCGACGTGATCACCGCCGTCGACGGCGAGGCCGTGGCCAGCCCCGACGACGTGCTGAACCTGCTGGAGCGGCGCCAGGCCGGCGACCGCGTCGAACTCACGCTGTGGCGCGGCGGCAGCACGCGCAAGGAGCGTGTGACGCTGGTGGCTTCGGAGGAATGAACATGCAGACCTTGCTCCGTGCCTGGGCCCGCCGTGCGGCACTGCTGGCGCTCGGCACCGTGCTGGCCACGGCCGCCTGCGCGCAGGACTGGCCGCAGCGCCCGGTGCGCATCGTCGTGCCGTTCGCGGCCGGCGCCTCGCCCGACATCCTGGCGCGCATCGTCAACGACAAGCTGGGCCCGTTGCTGGGCCAGCCGCTGGTGGTGGACAACAAGCCGGGTGCGGGCGGCAACACCGGCACCGACCTCGTGGCCAAGGCGGCGCCGGACGGCCAGACCTTTCTGCTCTCGGTCAATGCGCCGCTGGTCTACAACACCGTGCTGTTCAAGCGCCTGCCCTACGACCCCTTCACCGATCTGGTGCCGGTGTCGCTGGCGGCCACCACGCCCAATGTCTGCGTGGCCACGCCGGGCATGGGCGTGGCCTCGGTCAAGGACTGGCTGGCCGCGCTGCGGCGCAACCCGGGGCAGTACAACTTCGCGTCCACGGGCAACGGCTCGATCGCGCACCTGGGCGTGGAACTCGTCAAGCTGCGCACCCAGTCCTTCGCGGTGCACATCCCGTACGCCTCCTCGGCCCAGGCCGCCACGGCCATGCTGCAGGGCGACGTGCACTTCGCTTGCCTGCCGCCGGTGTCGGTGATGCCGCAGGTGCAGGCCGGCAAGCTGGTGGCGCTGGCCGTGAGCTCGGCCGAGCGCTCGGCGCTGCTGCCCGATCTGCCCACGCTGCGCGAGGCCGGCCTGCCCGACATCCAGGCCGTGCCGTGGTTCGCCTACATGGCGCCCAAGGGCACGCCGCCGGCCATCGTGGAGCGCATGGGCGCGGCCATCGCAGAGGTATTGAAGGATCCCGAGACGAAGCGCCGGTTGGCCACCGCCTACTTCGACCCGGTGGGCAGTACGCCGCAGGAACTGGCGGACTTCATGCGCAAGGAACTGCGGCTGTGGCGGCCCGTAATCGAGCGCGCCGGACTCAAGCCGAGCGACTGAGCTCCCACAAGCAACCAAGGAGACGACATGCAGGAAAGCACCATCACCATCCAGACGCGCGACGGCATCGCGCTGCAGACCTGGCGCTGGGCGCCCGCGGGCGCGCCGCGCGCTGCCGTGCAGCTGCAGCACGGCCTGGGCGAGCATGCGGGCCGCTACCGCCGCTTCGGCGAAGCGCTGACCGCCGCGGGCTACGTGGTCTACGCGCCGGACGGGCGGGGCTCCGGGCGCAGCGCGGCTGGCGCCTACGGCCGCTGGGGCCGCGATGGCTGGCCCGGCTGGGTCGACGACGTCTGGCAGCTGAACCAGCACATCCGCACCGAACACCCGGCCCTGGCGCTGGGCCTGGTCGGGCACAGCATGGGCTCGTTCGCCACGCAGCAGTTCCTGCTCGACCATTCGGACGCTGTGCAGGCCGCCGTGCTGCTGGGCACCAGCGAGCCGGCCGGCATCGCCGCCATGCTGAGCGCCGAGGGCCCGGTGGACCTGAGTTCGCTGAACCAGGGCTTCGAGCACCGCACGGGTTTCGAGTGGCTGAGCCGCGACGCGGTCGAGGTCGACAAGTACTGCGCCGACCCGGCCTGCGGCTTCGTGCCCGAGCCGTTCCAGGGCTTGCAGACGCTGGCGTGGGCGGCGGACCCGGCAGAACTCGCACGCGTGCGCAAGGATCTGCCCATCCTGCTGCTGTCGGGCGATGCCGATCCGATCGCCGGGCCCGGCGGTGCGGCCGTGCAGCTGGTCGGTCAGCGTTACCGCGATGCGGGCGTGCACGACGTGGAGGTCGTGCTGTATTCGCAGGCGCGGCACGAGCTGCTCAACGAGACCAACCGCGACGAGGTGACGGCGCGCCTGCTCGCGTTCCTGGACCGCACGCTGCGCCGCTGAGGGTCAGGGCCCGGCCGCGCGCAGGATGCGGTGCGCCAGGCCCACGTAATCGCCGTCGAAGTGGTGGTTGCCCTTGATCGTGACCACCTGGGCCTGCGCGGGCGAGAGCTGCGGGCACAGCGAGCGTTTCTCCTCGCTGCCGTGCACGCACAGCGTGCGCGCGGCCTGCAGCTTCTGCGCCTCGGGCAGCACGGGCTTGTCGCCGCTGGGGCCCAGCCAGTTGCTGACGTGGAACTCGAACGAGGCCTTCTCGGCGGGGGCCAGCAGCACCGACAGGCGCACCGCCGCACGCGTGCGCTCGGGCAGGCGGTTCAGCGCGAAGGGCAGCACGTCGGCGCCTTGGGAGAAGCCGATCAGGATCACCTCGCTGCGCTGCCAGCGCGCGGCGTAGTAGCGCACCAGCCGGTCCAGGTCGGCCGCGAGGCCCTCGGGCGTGCGCTTGCTCCAGAAGTAGCGCAGCGAGTCGAAGCCGGCCACGGGCACGCCCTGGCGCGCGAGTTCGGCGGCGATGTCCTTGTCGATGCCGGCCCATCCGCCATCGCCCGACAGCAGCACCGCGAAGCGTGTTCCGGGCGCCTTGCTGGGCACCTCGACCACGGGGAGGTCGGCCAGTTGGGCGGGCGCCGCCTCGAGCGCCGGGCGCTTCGCGGCGAGGGCGGCCGCGGCCGCCTCGAAGCTGGGTTGCACCTGCGCCTGCGGCACCTGGGCGACGAAGGCCTGGGCCGCGCCCGCATCGCAGGCGGCCGGGGCGGTGCCGGGCGCCGCCATCCACGGGATGCCGAGGGCCACGGGCGCCATGTCCACGGCCGGTCCCTGGCCCGCCACGCGCCAGCTGAGTTGGTTGACCGCACACAGCGGCGGCTGCACCACGAGCCGCGGGCAAAAGCCCGCGGTCAGCAGCGCGCCGAAGGAGCCGGCGGGCGCCTGCGCGACCAGGCCCCAGGCGTAGGCCGCGTAGTCGCCCGCGCCGACCACGGTGCTCTCGAAGTAGGCCGGCAGCTTGCGCATGGCCTGGATGTGGCGCGCGAGGTTCTCGAAGTCGCCGCCCGCGTAGCCGCACTTCTCTTTCTGCGCGCGCACCTTGGCCTGGTAGGCGGCCATGGACACTTCGGCCACCATGGCGCCCCCGGACAGCAGGCGGCTGCGCATGGCCTGCTCCTGCGGCGACGCGGCGGTGCCCTCGACCAGCAGCAAGGCGAACTGGCGCACCGGCCCGGCGGGCGCATGCACCTGCACGCGCTCGAACAGGCCATGCGTGATGCTCTGCACGGGCGGTAGGGTCTGGGCGCCGGCTGCGCCGGTAGCGAGCGACAGCGCGAGCGCCAGTGCCGTTTTCATTTGGAGACCACGCCTTTCACGCCACCGCCGATCAGCGTGGCGACATCGGCCAGCACCAGCACGGGCTCCAGCCCGCCCGGCGCGGCCAGGTAGCGCGCGTCCCACACGGGCTCGAACTTGTCCTTGAAGCTGTGCAGGCCGCGGAAGTTGTAGAAGCGCTCGCCATGCTCGAACAGCAGCCGCCCGATGCGCTGCCAGCGTGGCGCCTGCCGGCGCTCGGCCATGCCGGCCATGGGCGCCATGCCCAGGCCGAAGCGCTGGTAGCCCTCGGCCTGCAGGTGCAGCATGGTCTTGGCGAACAGGTAGTCCATGGTGCCGGGCGGGGCGTCGGGCACATAGCGCATGAGGTCGATGCTGGCCTCTTCCTTCTGGCCTGTGACCAGCAGGTTGGCGAAGGCGATGATCCGGCCCTCGCGCCGCACCACGGCCACGGGCAGGCGGGCCAGGTAGGCCTCGTCGAAGCGGCCGACGGAGAAGTTCTTCTCGCGCGCACTCTGCTTGCGCAGCCAGGCGTCGGAGACGGCGCGCAACTCGGCCAGCAGCGGCGGCACGCCCTCGGCCGGCACCACCTCGAACACCAGGCCCTCGCGCTCGCCGCGGTTCACGCCCGAGCGCAGGTTGGCGCGCTTGGCGCCCTTGAGGTTGAACTCGGGCAGCGGCACATGGGCGTACTCGCCGAGCTTGAAGGCCTGCAGCCCGCAGTCCAGGAACAGCGGCAGCATGGACGGGCGCACCTGGTAGAAGGCCGGCCGCCCGCCATGCGCGTTGGCATGCTCGATGAAGCGCCAGACCAGGTCGGCCCACTCCCGGCGCTCGCCGATGGGTCCGAACAGTGCGACCCAGGAGCGGCCCTGCTTGCCGTACATGATGAAGCTCTTGCCCGAAGGCGAGAACATCAGGTTCTTGTCGCCGACCAGCGCGAAGCAGCCGGCCGCGCTGGGGCTGGCGCGCACGATGGCGGCGGCGCGCTCGATCTCCTCGCGCGTGGGCGGCGCCACGGCGCCGGCCGGCGGGCGCATCAGCTGCCACAGGCCGATGGCCAGCGCGCCCAGGGCCACACCCAGCAGCGCGCGCAGCGAGCGCGGCGCCTGTGCATCGAGCTCGAACTGCCACCACAGCCGGTTGCTGTAGGCCACCTCCTGGTAGGCGAAGAACAGGATCCAGACGCAGGCCGCCAGCACGCCGCCCACGGCCAGCAGCCAGCCCGGCTCCAGCCGCTGCGCGAACAGCGAGGAGGGCCGGTCGAACTGCCGGCGCGAAAGCACCAGCAGCAGTGCCAGCGTGCAGAGCAGCGCGGCCTCGCCCCAGGCGATGCCCTTGGGCAGGGCCAGCAGCCCGGCCACGACGGACAGCGCCAGCGCCGCCCACCAGGCTGCGTCGAGCCGGTGCAGGAGCCCGCGCGCGACCAGCAGCAGGCCCAGGCCCGCCACGCTGCCCAGAAAGTGCGCGGTCTCCACCAGCGGCAGCGGCACGTTCAGCGATTCCAGCAGCAGCTGGCTGTCCTCGGTGAACGGCGTGACGCCCGAGACCAGCAGCCACAGGCCGGCCACCAGCGTCAGTGCGGCCAGCAGGCGCGGGCCCAGCCGCGCGGCCGCGCGGCCGACCTGGGCACCCACGCCGGCGCGCAGCTCGAAGCCGGCCAGCAGCGCCGTGGCCAGCACCAGCGGCAACACGTAGTACAGCGCGCGGTACAGCAGCAGCGCGCCCAGCATGGTCTCGGTCGGCAGGTAGGGGCCGCTGGCCAGCAGCATCACGGCCTCGAACACGCCGATGCCGCCCGGCACATGGCTCAGCAGGCTGGCGCTGATGGCGATGGCGTAGAAGGCCAGGAAGGTGGGCAGCGGCAGGTCCGATGCGGGCAGCAGCACCCAGAGCGCCAGCGCCGAGGCACCCAGTTCCACAGCCGAGATCGCCAGCTGGCGCAGGGCCAGGCCCAGCGGCGGAAGGCGCAATGTCCAGCGGCGCGCGATGCACAGCACGCGCTGGCGCCCGCACAGCCACAGCAGCGCGGCCACGCCGGCCAGCAGCGCGGCGGCCGCCCCGCGCAGCACCCCGGCCGGAAGGTGCAGCAACCGCGCCACGTCGGGCGCGCCCCACAACAGTGCAAGCGCACCGAACACCGACATGCCGAGCAGGAAGGCGCTCGCGTTGAAGGCCACGACCTGGGCGATCTTGGCCGGTTCCACGCCGGCGGCCGCGAACAGGCGCATGCGCACGGCGCCGCCGGTCAGCGTGCCCAGGCCGATGGTGTTGCCCAGCGCATAGGCCACGAAGGACGTCAGCAGCAGCATGCCGCGCGCCACCTTGGCCTGGGCGTAGGCCAGTGCCGAGGCGTCGTAGCCCGACAGTGCGAGGTAGCTCGCGGCCGTGAAGGCCAGGCCCAGCAGCACCTGCAGCGGCGGCGTGCCGTGCACGGCGTGCATGATCTCGGCGTAGCGCACCTCGCGCAGCAGGCCGTGCAAGGCGATGCCCACCAGCAGGATCAGCAGGGCCGCGGTGGCACCGATCACCCAGGGCTGCCAGCGTTGCAGCGCGTCGCGCAGCCAGGGCGCCGGCGGTCGCGGGCCGGCCTGCTCGGCGAGGTGGGGCGGCGGCGCGGTGTTCGCGGAGTTCGGCATGGAAGTTCGAAAAACACTATAGCCACGCGCGCCGGGGAGCCCGGCGCGCGCAAGGCCCCAGCGTCTGTGTGCCTTTGCGCCGGGGCGCTGTAAGGTTCCGCCTGCGCCGGCCCGCGACACGCCCCATGACTCCCGAAGATCTGCAACGCCTGACCACACTCGCCATGCCCTATGGCCGCTACAAGGGCCGCGTGATCGCGGACCTGCCCGGCAACTACCTGGCCTGGTTCGCGCGCGAAGGCTTTCCCAAGGGCGAGCTCGGCCGCCTGCTGGCGCTGATGCTGGAGATCGACCACAACGGGCTGCGCCACCTGCTCAAGCCCTTGCGCTGAGACCCCTGCGCCCCCATCTTTTTTTCATCGCCCGGGCGCAGCGCGGCCCCGCGCTTGCTAGCATCCGGCCACCCACACCAGCCGCGTTCACCCACCGCGCAAGCGACGGAGCCCGTTCCATGCCTTTGCCCGCACTCAGATCCCTGGCCCTGACGGTCCAGGAGTACCGCAGCGGTGAATACCGCTGGGTCGTCCTGGAGCGGTTCGCGGAGGACGAGCCCTTCGAGGTGCTGCTGGCGGCCGAAGAGAGCTGCGCCACCTACGGCGATGCCCTGGCCAACGGCACGGCCGTGCTCAGCGCGCTGGCCGACGACAACATGGCCATCGGCCCCCGCGTCAACGAGGAAGAGCAGCCCGTCTTCGTGCAGACCGACCGCCCCGGCCTCTACGAGTTGCGCGACGACGAAGACAAGTGAGCGCCTGCCCGCCGCTGCAGCCCGTGCTGGACGGGATCCTGGCAGCGCTGGCCGAGTTCCGTGGCGCCGAAGGCCAGGTCGCCAGCTACATCCCGGCACTGGCCCGCATCGACGCGCGGCACTTCGGCATGGCGCTGGTCACGGCCGATGGCCAGGAGGCCGTGGCCGGCGATGGCGCGCTGCCGTTCTCGATCCAGAGCATCTCCAAGGTGTTCACCTTGACCCTGGCAATGCAGCACCTGGGCGAGACGCTGTGGGAGCGCATCGGCCGCGAGCCTTCGGGCACGGCCTTCAACTCGCTGGTGCAGCTGGAGTTCGAGCAGGGCCGGCCGCGCAACCCCTTCATCAATGCCGGCGCCATCGCCGTGGCCGACCGGCTGGTCACGCTGTTCGGCGGCCGGGCCAAGGCCGAGCTGCTGGCGCTCATGGCGGCGCTGGCGGGCGAACCGGTCGCCTTCGACGAAGAGGTAGCGGCTTCCGAAGCCGCCACGGGTTTCCGCAACCTCGCGCTGGCCAACTTCATGAAGAGCTTCGGCAAGCTCGACAACCCGGTCGAAGAGGTGCTGGACCTGTACTTCCACCAGTGCGCGCTGCGCATGAGCTGCCTGCAGCTGGCGCGCGCTGCGGCCTACCTGAGCCGCGACGGCCACCACCCGCTGTGGGCCGGGCGCGCCGTCTGCACCGAGCGCCAGACGCGCCGCATCAACGCGCTGATGCTGACCTGCGGCACCTACGACGCGGCCGGCGAGTTCGCCTACCGCATCGGCCTGCCCTGCAAGAGCGGCGTGGGCGGCGGCATCGTGGCCGTGGTGCCGGACCGGCTCACGCTGGTGGTCTGGTCGCCCGCGCTGGACGCGACGGGCAACTCGGCCCTGGGGCGGCAGGCGCTGGAGATGTTCGTGGGGCGGACCGGCTTGTCGGTGTTTTGAGCGGCGCCGCCGCGGCTGCTTCAAACGGCGCCGATCAGCTGCACGGCCTCGGCCACACCGATGATCCGGACGCCCTGGTACGCAGCGACCGACAGCAAGGCCTTGTCGCCGGTGACGATGCCATCCGCCCGGGCGGCCAGTGCGGTGCCCACGACCACATCATCGTCCGGGTCGGGCGCGATGCGCGGTGTCGGCGCGGGCCGCATAGGCGTCGCCAGCGCCACGTAGCCGTCCACGATCTGGTCGACGGTCAAGCCGGATGCGGCGATCTTGCGATCGAACTTGCGCCGCCCAAGGATGTCGGTGAGTTCTGCCAGCAGCGCCGTGCTGGTGAACAGCCGCACGCGCTTGTCCCGCGCGGCCTGCAGCACCTGGCGCGGTGTGCCGCCCCAGAGGATCGCGGAGGCGACCACATTGGTGTCCAGGACCAGCCGCATGGCATGGCCTGGTCAATGCGCGTTGTCGGTGCGTCGCTCCGCGCGCATGGTGGCGATCTCCCGGGCCAGATCCTCGGGGGCCATCGCTGCGGGTTCATCGACACCGGCCATGCGGTCCATGGCCGAGAAGAGCTCCTCCACGCGCTGGTCCGCCAACTGGTCGCGCAACCACTGCTCCAGCCGCGCTGGCGACAGCAGGCCGGCACGCTGTGCTTCCTGCGCGAGTTGATCGGGCAAGGTGATCTGCACGGTGGTCATGGTGGTCCTTTCTGGTGCGCTTGCGTGGCGGGGGCGCAGCCCGTCGAGCCGCCATTGTGGGGCCGCCCCGAACAATCCGGCCTGCGGCGGGGCTACCAGCCGCTGAAGCGCGGCCAGCAGGCCAGCGTGCCGTCGGCGGCCAGCACCTGGTAGGCCGGATGCTGCGCCCCGGTCGCGCAGGCATGGTTGGGATAGATGCGCAGCTGGCTGCCGAGCGGAAAGAGTCGCTCGAGCTCGGCGCCCGCCGCGCCGCGCCACTGCAGCACGCCATGCTCCTGGTTGGCCTCGCCGAAGCTGAGCTCGGCGATGGCCCGGCCCTGGACGTCGGCGACGAGGCCGTAGCCGTGGTCCTGGGCCTGCCGGGCCGTGCCACGGTCGCGGCTCATGGCCATCCAGCCCGCGTCGGTGATGACCCAACCGGCCTCGGGCCGGTGGCCGATCACGGTGGCCAGCACCGACAACGCAATCTCGTCCACGCCGCAAACGCCGATGCCGGCCATCACGAGGTCGAAGAACACGTAGACGCCGGCGCGCACCTCGGTCACGCCCTCCAGCCGGCGCGCGTGCAGCGCAGTGGGCGTGGAGCCTACGCTGACCACGGGGCAGGCGTGGCCGGCCGCGCGCAGCCGCTGGGCCGCGCGCACGCAGCCGGCACGCTCCTGTTCGGCCATGGCCTCCAGGGCCTCGGGCGTGTTCAGACTGTAGGAACTGCCGGCATGGGTCAGCACGCCGGCCAGCTCGGCGCCATCGTCCACCAGCGCGGCAGCCACGGCCAGCAGGCGCGCGTCCTCGGGCGGGATGCCGCTGCGGTGGCCGTCGGTGTCCACTTCGATCAGCACGCGGTGGCGGTGGCCGTTGGCCCGGCCGTGCGCGGCCAGCTGCTCGGCCGCCGCGACCGACTCGACCAGCAGCGTGAGCCGGCAGCCCGCGCGCACCAGGCGCAGCGCGTGGTCGAACTTGGATGGCACGATGGCCACGGCGTAGAGGATGTCGTCGATGCCGGCCGCGAAGAACTGCTCGGCCTCCTTGAGCGTGGAGACCGTGATGCCCTGGGCGCCGGCCGCGATCTGGCGCTGCACGACGGCGGCGCACTTGCTGGTCTTGGCGTGCGGACGGAAGCGCACGCCCAGCGCATCCATGCGCTGCTGCATGCGCGCGATGTTGCGCTGCATGCGGGCCTCGTCGAGCAGCAGCAGCGGGGTCTCCAGCGCCGCAAGGTCGGCGGCGTTCATGCGGCTTGCTTCCCGAGCAGTTCGCAGAGCCGCGCGAGGTCCACGTTGCCGCCGCTGAGCAGCACGCCGATGCGCTGGCCGCGCAGGGCGCTTGCCTCGCGCCGCACGGCGGCCAGGCCCAGGCAACCCGTCGGCTCGACGACGATCTTCATGCGCGCGGCGGCGAAGGCCATGGCGTCCACGAGCTCGGCGTCGCTGGCGGTCTGGATGTCGTCCACGTCGCGGCGGATCACACCGAAGGTGTAATTCCCCAGGTGCTGGGTCTGGGCGCCGTCGGCAATGGTCTTGGGCACATCGATGTGCACGATCTTCCCGCTGCGGAAAGACTGCTGGCCGTCGTTGCCGGCCTCGGGCTCCACGCCCACGATGCGGGTTTGGGGCGACAGCGCGCGCAGCGCCAGCGCCGAGCCCGACAGCAGGCCGCCGCCGCCCAGCGGCGCGTAGAAGGCGTCGAGCGGGCCGACCTCCTCGATGAGTTCCTTGGCGGCCGTGCCCTGGCCGGCGATCACGTCGGGATGGTCGTAAGGCGGGATCAGCGTGAGGCCGTGCTTTTGCGCGAGGTCGCGGCCGATCTGCTCGCGGTCCTCGGTGTAGCGGTCGTAGCTGACCACGGTGGCGCCGTAGCCCTGGGTGGCGGCGACCTTCATGGCCGGCGCGTCGCTGGGCATCACGATGGTGGCGGGGATCCCCAGGATGCGGGCCGACAGCGCGATGGCCTGGGCATGGTTGCCCGAGGAGAAGGCCACGACGCCGGCGCGGCGCTGGGCCGCGTCGAACCTGGACAGCGCGTTGAAGCCGCCGCGGAACTTGAAGGCGCCCATGCGCTGCAGGTTCTCGCACTTGAAGAACACCTCGGCGCCGATGGCTTCGTTGAGCGTGCGCGAAGTCATCACGGGCGTGCGGTGGGCATGGCCTTCGATGCGTTGGGCAGCGGCGGCCACGTCTTCGTAGGTCGGCAGGGTCAGGTCGTTCATGGCGGTACGGTGGTCGGGTGGAGAAAGGGGTTACCAGGGCCAGGCGATGTCCAGGCCCAGGCCTTGCGCTTCGGCGCGGGCCAGCACCAGGCGCGCGACAGCCAGGTCCTGCAGCGCCAGCCCGGTCAGGTCGAACACGGTGATGGCATCGGGCGCGCGCGGCAGCGCGGGCAGGGCGCCGATCTCGGTGCACGGCACGTCGGGCGCCCATTGCGCCTCGCCCAGCGCCCGGGCCTGCGTGCGGTCGTCGACCACGAGCAGGGCGCGCGCGAGCAGGCCCTCGGGCAGTTCGCGTTTGCCGCGCGTGTCGGCGCCCACGGCGTTGACATGGGTGCCGGGGCGCACGGCGTCCAGGCCGAACAGTGGGCCGCTCGCGGGCGTGGCCGTGACGACCACGTCGCTGGCGGCCACGGCGGCATCGGCATCGGGCGCGAACTGCAGCGCGCAGCGGTCCGCGAACATGGCCTCGAAGGCTGCGTCGGGCTGGCCGCGGTGCGTGCAGTAGCGCACCTGCTCCAGCGCGGGCAGCACGCGCAGCGCCTCGGCCAGGTGGGCGCGTGCCTGCACGCCGGTGCCGAACAGGCACAGCGTGCGGCTGTCGGGCCGCGCCAGGCGCTGCAGGCCGATGGCGCCGGCCGCGGCCGTGCGCGCCGTGGTGATGGCGTTGCCATCGATCACGCTGAGCGGCCGGCCCGTGGCCGGGTCGTGCAGCACGATGGTGGCCTGGTGCGGTTCGCCGCCCTGGCCGCGGTTGCCCGGCCAGAAGCCGGCGGCCTTGTAGCCCAGCAGCGCCTGCCTGGGCACCGCGCCGGACTTGATGCCGAACACGCCCTGCTCCAGCGGCTCGCGCACCACGGGGAAGGTGCGGCCCTCGCCCCGGCTGTGCAGCGCGAAGGCCTGCTCCACGGCCGCGCGCACGGCCTGCGGCTCCAGCAGCGCCGCGACGGTCGGCCCGTCCAGCAGGCGCAAACGGGCTTCACCGCGCATCGCTGTACACCGTGGCGCGCGAGACGCCCAGATGGGCGGCCACGGTCTGCATGGCATGGCGCAGCTGCAGCAGGCCTTCGGCCTTGAGTTCGGCGAGCAGCGCGCGGCGCTCGTCGGCCTTGAGCGCACGCGGCGTGCTCGCGCGCGCGGCGGCGTAGCGGTCGATGCGCGCGCGGATCGCGTCGGCACCGGCCGGGTCCAGCGATTCGGGTGGCGTGGCCTGGGCGTCGACCTGCACGAACTGGCCCATGGCGCTCTGCAGGCTCTTGAACAGCGTGAGATCGACATTCAGGCACAGCGCCGCGACGTAGCGGCCGTCCGCGTCCTTGATGCCGATCGAGGTGCTCTTGGCCTGGCGCCCGTCGGCGAAACGGTTGGCGTAGTTGGACAGCACCGGCGCGTAGGCCGGGTCGGCGATGCGGGCCAGGCCCAGCTCGGTGGCCGGGTCGCCGACGGCGCGGCCCGACAGGTTGTTGTGGATCGCGGCGATCGCATGCTGCGGGTCCAGCAGGTCGTGCACCACGACCTCGCAGAACGGCGCGAAGGTGTCGCCCAGGCCCTGGGCGATGTGTTCGAGCTGGCCCAGCAGGGCGCGCTGGGCAGCGGTTCTGGACGTCTTGGTGGTCGGCATCTGGATATTTTGTCCAGATGTAGACGTTTTGTCCAGGACCCTCAGCGCGCCTGGAGGTAGGGCGTCTTGGCGAACAACTCGGTCGCCCAGTCCACGAAGGCGCGCACCTTGGCCGACAGGTGGCGGTTGGGCGGGTAGACCACGTGCAGCGGGATGGGCGGGTGGCCCCAGTCGGGCAGCACGCGCACCAGCGCGCCGCTGTCCAGATGGTGCTGCAGGCCGAAGCGCGCCACCTGCGTGATGCCCAGGCCGGCCAGCACGGCCGTGGTCAGCGCATTGCTTTCGTTGACCGCGAGCTGGTAGGCACCCAGGATCTCCAGGTGCTCGTCGCCCTGCTGGAACAGGTGCGGAAACTGCCGCCCGGTGCGCGAGGAGAAGTAGTTGATGAGCCGGTGTCCCTTTTCCAGCTCGTTCGGATGGGCCGGCGTGCCGTGCCGGGCCAGGTAGTCCGGCGTCGCCACGGTGATGAGTTCGACGCCGCCGATGCGCCGTGCCACCAGCGACTGCTCGGTCAGCTCGCCGCCGCGGATCACGCAGTCCACGTTGTCGGCGATCAGGTCCACCGGCCGGTCGCTGACCCCGAGGTCCAGCTGGATGTCGGGAAAGCGCTCGAAGAAGCTGTGCAGCTGCGGGATCACGAGCAGCCGCGCGACCGAGGCGCCGATGTCCACGCGCAGCCGTCCGCTCGGGCGGGATTGGGCGTTGCTCATGCTGGCCTCGATGTCGTCGAAGTCCGACAACAGGCGCACGGTGCGCTCGTAGTAGGCCGCGCCGTCCGGCGTGACGGTCACGCGGCGCGTGGTGCGGTTGAGCAGCTTGACGCGCAGCCGCGCCTCCAGGTATTGGATCTGCTTGGTGACGGTGCCCTTGGGAATGTCGAGCGACTCGGCCGCCTTGGTGAAGCTGCCAGCCTCGACGACGCGCGTGAACATGCGCATGGACTGGATCTGGTCCATTCGTCTTTCCTGTGCTGTTGGGGTGCCCGCGGGTGCGGTGGGGGCGCGACTGTAGCGGGAACGCGCGCTCCTGTCAGCGGACCTGCATGTAAGGGTTTTTGGCGAACAGCTCGGCCGCCCAGTCGACGAAGGCGCGCACCTTGGCCGAGAGGTGGCGGTTGGGCGGGTAGACCACGTAGAAGGGCAGGGTGCGGCGCTTCCACTCCGGCAGGATCTGCAGCAGTGCGCCGCTTTCCAGGTGCGGCTTCACGTCGAAGCGCGTCAGCGCCACGATGCCCAGGCCGGCCAGCGCGGCCTCCGACAACGCATTGCTCTCGTTCACGGCCAACTGGTAGCGGCCCGTGATCTCATGGCTCTCGCCGTTGCACTCGAAGTAGTGGTTGTACTGGCGGCCCGTGCGCGAGGAGAAGAAGCTGACCATGGTGTGGTTCGCCTCCAGTTCGGTCGGATGCGCGGGCGTGCCGTGGCGCGCCAGGTAGGCCGGCGAGGCCACGGTCACGAAGTCGATGTTGCCGATGCGCCGCGCCACCAGCGACTGCTCGGTCAGCTCGCCGCCGCGGATCACGCAGTCCACGTTGTCGGCGATCAGGTCCACCGGCCGGTCGCTCACGCCCAGGTCGAGTTGGATGTCGGGGTAGCGCTCGAAGAAGCCCTGCAGCGCGGGGATCACGAGCAGCCGCGCCACCGAGGCGCCGATGTCCACGCGCAGCCGGCCGCTGGGCCGGGCCTGGGCATTGCTCATGCTGGCCTCGATGTCGTCCAGGTCCGAGAGCAGCCGCAGCGTGCGTTCGTAGTAGGCCGCGCCGTCGGGCGTGACCGTCACGCGGCGCGTCGTGCGGTTCAGCAGCCGCACGCGCAGCCGCGTCTCCAAGGCCTGGATCTGCTTGGTGACCGTGCCCTTGGGCACATCCAGCGACTCTGCCGCCTTGGTGAAACTGCCTGCTTCCACGACGCGCGTGAACGTTCGCATCGCCTGGATCTGGTCCATTGGCTTCCTTCTTGCTTCTAGTTGGGGTTCAGTAGATACCCGTAGGTCTGAAAGGTTCTGCGGCCCTGTCCCCTGTCATTCTCGGGACATTGTTGGCGCCTCGGAAACAGTGAAGCGGTGTGTTGCGCATTTATCCGACACGGCGACGGCTCTACATTAACCAGCATCGTCAACGTCAGTTCTCTCTCCACGCTGTTCCAGGAGCCTGCCATGTCCGCCGCCACCGCCACCTTGTCGACCACCGCTGCCCCGCAGGGCAACGGCTTTGCGAGCTGGCGCGAGACCGTGGTCGAGCTCAAGGGCCTGGCGCCCGTGCCGACCCGGATCTACGGCGACAAGAAGCGTGGCCAGGTGGCCCCGCTCGTGGTGCACTACCACGGCGGCGCCTTCACGGCCGGTGGCCTGGACTGCGGCGTCAAGCTGGCCAGCATGCTGGCCGAGGCCGGCGCCGTCGTCGTCTCCATCGCCTACCCGCTGGCGCCGGCCCACCCGTTCCCGCAGGCGCTGGACGTGGGCTACGGCGTGCTCGAGTGGGCCTTCAAGCAGCGCAGCAAGCTGGCCGGCACCGGCGCCCCCGTGTTCCTGGCCGGCGAGGAAGCCGGCGGCAACCTGGCCGCGGCCACCGCGCTGATCGCACGCGACCGCGCCCACCCGGCGCTGGCCGGCCAGGTGCTGGTCTCGCCCATGCTGGACCCGTGCACGGGCATGGCCTCGGTGCGCGAATTCAACTGCACCGAGACGCAGGGGAAGTGGGCCGAAGGCTGGCGCAACTACCTGCGCTGCCCGCAGGACGCCACCCATCCCTATGCCGTGCCGGGCGGCTCCCTGCGGCTGGCCGGCATCGCGCCCACGCTGGTGCTGACCTCCAGCGACGACCCGATGCGCGACGAAGCCCGGGCCTATGCCGAGAAGCTGCGCGCCGCCGGCGTGGCCGTGGAGTTCGAGATGCTGACCCCGGCCACGGGCTGGCCCAACACCTTGCTGGCCAGTGAGCCCATGGAGTGCGCGTGCGCCGCCGTGGTGCGGCCGCGTCTGCAGAGCTTCTTCGCGGCCCACCTGCCCGCGAAGAAGAGCGCCGAATAGCGTTGCGCCCCAGCCGCGGGCTGGGGCTTGTTTTCCGATCCGCCTGAGCCGGCTGCCCCAGAACAGCCGGGGGGCTTTTGTTTTCTCGTTTTTTTGTTCGAGGGAGTCACCATGTCCGATCCGACCAACGATCCGTTCGCCGATCCGTATTCCACGCGCCGCCCGCGGCGCAACCGCCTGCTCGCCGTGGGCACCGCGCTGGTGCTGGCCATGGCCGTCGCCGGCGTGGGCTTCATGCTGCAGTCGCCCCAGGTGCATGCCGACGCGCTGCCGGCCGCACCCCAGGCCACGCCGGTCACGGTGGCGACCGTCGCCGAGCGCGAGGTGGCGACCTGGAACGAGTTCTCCGGCCGCCTGGAGGCCGTGGACCGCGTGGACCTGCGCTCGCGCGTCGCCGGCACCGTGCAGTCGGTGCACTTCCGCGAAGGCGCGCTGGTCGGCAAGGGCGATCTGCTCGTGACCATCGACCCCGCACCCTACGCGGCCGAGGTCGAGCGGGCCGAGGCCCAGGTGGTCGCCGCACAGGCCCGCCAGTCCTTCACCCGAAGCGAACTCGACCGCGCCACGCGCCTGCTGGACGAACGCGCCATCGCCCAGCGCGAGCACGACGAGCGCGCCAACGCGCTGCGCGAGGCCGAGGCCAACCTGCGTGCGGCCCAGGCCGCGCTGCAGTCGGCGAAGCTGAACCTGTCGTGGACCCAGGTGCGCGCGCCGGTCGCCGGCCGCGTCGGCAAGGTCGAGATCACGGTCGGCAACCTGGTGTCGGCCGGCCCCGGCGCGCCGGTGCTGACCACGCTGGTCTCGGTCAGCCCGATCTACGCGAGCTTCGATGCCGACGAGCAGATCGTCGCCGGCGCCAACCGCAACCAGCTGGACCGCATCCCGGTGCAGATGGGCACGACGGCGCAGGAGGACACCCCCCTGCAAGGCCGGCTGCAGTGGATCGACAACCAGGTCGACGTGCGCAGCGGCACGGTGCGCGTGCGGGCCCAGTTCGACAACAAGGACGGCAGCCTGATCCCGGGGCAGTTCGCCCGCCTGCGCCTGGGCCAGCCCAAGAGCAATGCCGCGCTGCTGGTCAGCGAGCGCGCGGTCGGCACCGACCAGGACAAGAAGTTCGTGATCGTGGTCGACGCCGAGAACAAGGCGCAGTGGCGGGCCGTCACGCTGGGTGCCCACACCGGCGGCCTGCGCATCGTGACCTCGGGCCTGAACCCGGGCGAACGCGTGGTCGTCAACGGCCTGCAGCGCGTGCGGCCGGGCATGCTGGTCGCACCGCAGGAGGTGGCCATGGACGCCGCCACCCAGCAGGCCAAGGCCGACAGCGCAGCGGCCCCCAAGTCCTGATCTAGCACCCAGCCCATTCCAGAACAACCATGCCAGCCGGCGCCCTGCGCGCCGGTGGCAGGGGGGAACTCCGCCATGAACCTGTCCAAATTCTTCATCGACCGCCCGATCTTTGCGGGCGTGCTGTCGGTGCTGATCTTCCTGTCCGGCCTCATCGCCATGCGCGTGCTGCCGATCTCCGAATACCCCGAGGTCGTGCCGCCGCAGATCGTGGTGAACGCGCGCTACCCGGGTGCCAGCCCCACCGTGATCGCCGAGACCGTGGCCACGCCGATCGAGGAGCAGATCAACGGCGTCGAAGGCATGCTCTACATGAGCAGCCAGGCCACCACCGACGGCCTGATGACGCTGACCGTCACCTTCCGCCTGGGCACCGACCCCGACAAGGCCCAGCAGCTGGTGCAGAACCGCGTGGCCCAGGCCGAGGCGCGGCTGCCCGAGGAGGTGCGCCGCCAGGGCATCACCACGGTCAAGAGCTCGCCGGACCTGACCATGGTGGTGCACCTGGTCTCGCCCAACGGCCGCTACGACGCGAACTACCTGCGCAACTACGTGCTGCTCAACGTCAAGGACCGGCTCGCCCGCATCGAGGGCGTGGGCCAGGTGCAGACCTGGGGCGGCGGCGAGTACGCCATGCGCGTCTGGCTGGATCCGCAGAAGGTGGCCCAGCGCGGCCTGTCGGCCAGCGACGTGGTGGAGGCCATCCGCGGCCAGAACGTGCAGGCCGCGGCCGGCGTGGTGGGCGCCTCGCCGGGCCTGGCGGGCGTGGACGTGCAGCTCTCGGTGAACGCCCAGGGCCGGCTGCAGACCGAAGAGGAGTTCGGCGACATCATCGTCAAGACCGGCAGCGACGGCGCCGTCGTGCGCCTGCGCGACATCGCCCGCATCGAGCTCGGCGCGGCCGACTACGCGCTGCGCTCGCTGCTGGACAACGACCAGGCCGTGGGCACGGGCGTGTTCCAGTCCCCCGGCTCCAACGCGCTGCAGATCTCGGCCGCCGTGCGCAAGACCATGGACGAGCTGGCCAAGTCCATGCCCGAGGGCGTGGAGTACCGCATCGCCTACGACCCCACGCAGTTCGTGCGCGCCTCCATCGAATCGGTGGTGCACACGCTGCTGGAGGCCGTGCTGCTCGTGGTGCTGGTCGTGATCCTGTTCCTGCAGACCTGGCGCGCGTCCATCATTCCGCTGCTGGCCGTGCCGGTGTCGGTGGTCGGCACCTTCGCGGTGCTGCACCTGCTGGGCTTCTCGATCAATGCGCTGTCGCTGTTCGGCCTGGTGCTGGCCATCGGCATCGTGGTGGACGACGCCATCGTGGTCGTGGAGAACGTGGAACGCAACATCGAGGCCGGCCTGTCGCCGCGCGAGGCCACCTACCAGGCCATGCGCGAAGTGTCCGGCCCCATCATCGCGATTGCGCTGGTGCTGGTGGCGGTGTTCGTGCCGCTGGCCTTCATGAGCGGTCTCACGGGCCAGTTCTACAAGCAGTTCGCCGTGACGATCGCGATCTCCACCGTGATCTCGGCCGTCAACTCGCTGACGCTGTCGCCGGCACTGGCGGCCATGCTGCTGCGCGGCCATGACGCCCCCAAGGACGCGCTCACGCGCGGCATGGACAAGGCGTTCGGCTGGCTGTTCCGCGGCTTCAACCGCGTGTTCCAGCGCGGCAGCGACGCCTACAGCGGCGGTGTCGGCGGCGTGCTCAAGCGCAAGAGCCTCATGATGCTGGTCTACCTGGTGCTGGTCGGGCTGACCTTCGGCCTGTTCAAGGCCGTGCCCTCGGGCTTCGTGCCCATGCAGGACAAACAGTACCTGATCGGCTTCGCGCAGCTGCCCGACGGCGCCACGCTGGACCGCACCGACGCCGTGATCCGCCGCATGGGCGACATCATGAAGAAGAACCCCAACATCGAGGGCTCGCTGGCCTTCCCTGGCCTGTCGATCAACGGCTTCACGAACAGCTCGAACGCGGGCATCGCGTTCGCCATGCTCAAGCCCTTCGACCAGCGCAAGAACGCCGACCAGAGCGGCGGTGCCGTGGCGCAGCAGCTCAACGCGGAGTTCTCGCAGATCCAGGACGCCTTCATCGTGATGTTCCCGCCGCCGCCGGTGTCGGGCCTCGGAACCACGGGCGGCTTCAAGCTGCAGCTGCAGGACCGCGGCGCGCTCGGCTACGCCGAGATGGACAAGGCGGTCAAAGCCTTCATGGCCAAGGCCTACCAGACGCCCGAGCTGCAAGGCATGTTCACGAGCTGGCAGGTCAACGTGCCGCAGCTGTACGCCGACATCGACCGCACCAAGGCGCGCCAGCTCGGCGTGCGCGTGACCGACGTGTTCGAGACCATGCAGGTCTACCTGGGTTCGCTGTACGTGAACGACTTCAACAAGTTCGGCCGCACCTACACGGTGCGCGTGCAGGCCGACGCGGCCTACCGGGCGCGTGCCGAGGACATCGGCCTCTTGAAGGTGCGCTCGGCCACGGGCGAGATGGTGCCGCTGTCGGCGCTCATGAAGGTGCAGCAGGGCGCCGGCCCGGAGCGCGCGATGCGCTACAACGGCTTCCTGTCGGCCGACATCAACGGCGCGGCCGCGGCCGGCTATTCCTCGGGCCAGGCGCAGGACGCGATCGAGCGCATCGCCAAGGAGACGCTGCCGCCCGGCGTGGGCTTCGAATGGACCGAGCTGACCTACCAGGAGATCCTGGCCGGCAATTCCGCGCTGTTCATCTTCCCGATCGCCATCCTGCTGGTGTTCCTGGTGCTGGCTGCGCAGTACGAGAGCCTGACCCTGCCGGCCGCCATCGTGCTGATCGTGCCCATGGGCCTGCTGGCCGCGATGACGGGCGTGTGGCTCACGGACGGCGACAACAACGTGTTCACGCAGATCGGGCTCATGGTGCTCGTCGGCCTCAGTGCCAAGAACGCCATCCTGATCGTGGAGTTCGCCCGCGAGCTGGAGCTGGCCGGCCGCACCCCCGTGCAAGCCGCCATCGAGGCCAGCCGGCTGCGGCTGCGCCCCATCCTGATGACCTCGCTGGCCTTCGTCATGGGCGTGCTGCCCCTGGTGCTGGCCTCGGGCGCCGGTGCCGAGATGCGCAGCGCCATGGGCGTGGCCGTGTTCTTCGGGATGATCGGCGTGACCGCCTTCGGCCTGTTCCTGACGCCGGTGTTCTACGTGCTGATGCGCCGCCTGGCCGGCAACCGGCCGCTGGTCTCGCACGGCGAGATCCATGCGCCCTCGCTGCCCGCGCCCCATGCCGGCCACGGCGGTGGCGCCGGTGCCCACGCCGTGCCCGCCGCACCGCGCCACCCGATCGAATGAGGAGAAGAACCATGCGACTGAACGCCATCGTCACTCCCCTGCTGGCCGCGCTGATCCTGGCCGGCTGCGCCAGCGGGCCCTTGCCCGCCACGCCGCCCGAGCATGCGCTGCCCGCCGTGCCCACCGCCTTCAAGGAGGGCGACGCACGCTTCACCACCGTGGCACCGGCCGAGCAGGCCGAGCGCGGTGCCTGGTGGCTGGGCTTCAACGACCCGGTGCTCAACGACCTGGTGGAACGCGCCGCCGCGCGCAACACCAGCGTGCAGGAGGCCGCCGCGCGGCTGGCCCAGGCGCGTGCGCTGCTGCGCAACGCCGAGGCCGACCGCGCGCCCCAGATCGGCATCGGCGCCGGCGCCCAGCGCGGCGCGGGGGCCGACACGGCCCAGGGCAGCCGGCCGGCCAGCGTGCTGACGGCCAAGGCCAACTTCTCCTACGAGCTCGACCTGTTCGGTCGCCTGGCCCAGGCCCGCGATGCGGCCGGCCTGGATGCCGACGCACGTGCCGCGCTGCTGCAAAGCACGCGCCTCATGGTGCAGGCCGAGACCGCGCAGACCTACCTAAGCCTGCGCGCGCTGGACGACGAGCGCGCATTGGTGCGCCAGACCGTCGCCGCCTACGACGACACGCTGCGCCTGACGCAGCGCCGTTACGACGCCGGCGACGTGGCCGAACTCGACCTCGTGCGCGTGCAGAGCGAGGTGGCGGCCAACGAGGCCGAGGCGCTGGCGCTGGACCGCCGCCGTGCCGAACTCGAGCATGCGCTGGCCGTGCTGATCGGCGAGGCCGCTTCCAGCTTCCAGCTGGCGCCGCAGGATTGGCGCAGTGCGCTGCCGCGCATTCCGGCCGGCGTGCCGTCCGCGGTGCTCGCGCGCCGGCCCGACGTGTCGGCCGCGCAGCTGAGCCTGCAGGCCGCCCAGGCCCGCGTGGGTGTGGCGCGCACGGCCTGGTTCCCCGACATCGCGCTGACGGGTTCGGGCGGCTTCGCCTCCACCGACCTGGGTGACCTGTTCAAGTGGTCGGCACGCTCGTGGGGCATCGGCGCCTTGCTGTCGCTGCCGATCTTCGACGGCGGCCGCCGCGAGGCCAACCTGCAGAACGCGGCCGCGCAGCTGGACGCGGCGGCTGCGGGCTACCGCGCCCAGGTGCTGGGCGCGTTCCGCGACGTGGAGGACCAGCTGGCCGCGCTGCGCCTGCTCGACGAGCAGTCGCAGGCCCAGGGCCGCGCCGTGACGGCGGCGGCACGCGCGTCGGCGCTGTCGGAGACGCGCTACCGCAACGGCCTCGTGAGCCAGATCGAACTGCTGGACGCGCGCCGCAGCGAGCTGCGCAACCGGCGCCAGGCGCTGCAGGTCAAGTCGGCCCAGTACCAGGCCACCGTGGGCCTGGTGCGCGCGCTGGGCGGGGGCTGGGACCGCGGCGCCTGAGTGCCACGCTGGCCGGTGTGGCCAAAGGCCGCACCGGCAACAGGGCTTCAAATGAGAGTTCTTCTCAATTGAGGTACAGTGGTGCCATCGGGAGTGCAGCAGCCAACGGCGACGCTCCCACCGGTTTCATCGTGGGGCGACCCGAGACTTCGGTCTCCAAGGTCGTTTTTGCTAGCCAACTGTTCAGGCCAGCCAAGCATTTTTTCCACGGGTTGGCCGGCGTTCGTGGCGCTCAGCGCTTGTCGCGGAACTGCCGCGGGTCCATGCCGATCTCGGTGCGCCGCACGCGGCCGGCCGGATCGAAGTAGACGTAGAACATCTGGTCCACCATGCCGCCGCGCCAGCGGTAGGTCCAGACCGGGCCATCCCAGCGCCCGACCGCACCCACCGAGCCTGGCGGGCCGAACTCGCGGCCGATGTCCGCCTCGGTCCAGCTGCCGTCCAGCGGGATGCGCGCGAAGTCGTTCTCGTTGAGCACCTGGCGCGCCTGCAGCACGCGGCCGCTGGCGTCGATGTCCACCATCACCACTTCCTGGCCCTGCGGCTGAAAGCTGTACTGCAGCCGCTCGCCCTGGGCCAGCGGCACCACGCGCGTGGGCTGGCCCCAGCGCGCCAGCACCTCGGCCCGCGGCATGCCGGGTTGCAGGCTTTGGACGGTGCCGCAGGCGGCGAGCAGGGCGGCCAGCACCGGGGCGCTCCAGCGCAAAAGGAGTTGTCTCATGGTGACGGGCAGCTTACGGCTTATCCGTTCTGCACGCTTGCACATGCGAAAGCCTTCGTTGTTGTAGGCCGGGACGCCTTCGAAGATGGAAGCACCGATTCCATCCAAGGAGCACCCGCGTGAACACCCGCCTGAACCCCGCCAAGGCTTCGCGTTCGGCCGCCGTCAAGGCGCGGCTGGAAAACCCTGTCATCGACACCGACGTGCACGTGAACGACTACGCGCCGGTGCTGGAGGACTACATCGCCCAGTACGGCGGGCCCAAGCTGGTCGATGCGCTGCGCAAGGCCCTGGGCGGACGCTTCGTCACGCGCGACGGCGCTGGCAAGGACTGGTACCAGCAGAGCCCCGAGGAGCGCGCCCACCACCGCACGCTGCGCGCGCCCTGGTGGGCCCGCGTCACGCGCAACACCTACGACCTGGCCACCTACACCATCCCGGCGCTGCTGTACGAGCGCCTGGCCGAGCAGGGCTCGGACTACTCCGTGCTATTCCCCAACGACGTGCTGTCGCCGGCCGCAGCCGGCAGCGAGTACCGCCAGCCGCTGCACCGCGCGCTGAACCATTTCCACGCCGACCAGTACCGCGCCTACGCCGACCGGCTCACGCCCGTGGCCGGCATCCCGATGCACAACCCCAAGGAAGCCATCGAGGAGCTGGAATTCGCGGTCAACATCCTCAAGCTCAAGGTCATCAACATCCCGGGCGGCGTGCGCCGGCCGATCCCGGCCATCGCCGAGAAGTACCCGGCCAGGGAGCATCCCGAGATCGCCAAACACGTGGGCTACATCGACTTCTATGGCATCGACAGCCCGCACGACTACGACCCGTTCTGGGCCAAGGTGGTCGAACTCGGCGTGCCCGTGACCACGCACTACGGCAGCCAGGGCTGGACCGGCCGGCATTCCACGAGCAACTACATGTTCAACCACATCGGCCACTTCGCCGATGGCTCGCAGGCCTTCGCCAAGGCGCTGTTCTTCGGCGGCGTCACGCGGCGCTTCCCGGGCCTGCGCGTGGGCCTGCTCGAAGGCGGGGCCGACTGGGGCTCGCATGTGTTCACGCACCTCGTGGACCGCTGGGAGAAGCGCAACCGCCATGCCGTGCGCAACTACGACCCGGCCGCCGTCGACGTGGACCTGCTGGCCGCGCTGTTCGACCAGCACGGCGCCGATCTGCTGCAGGGCCGCGCCGTGGACAAGGCCACCCTGGTGCGCGACAGCCTCGGGATCTCGGCGCTGCCGCACAGCCGCGAGCCGAACGCGGACGAGATCGACGACTTCGCGCTGGCCGGCATCGAGAGCGTGGACGACATCCGCGCGCGCTGGGTCGACCCCTTCTTCTTCGGCTCCGAGGCCGACGACCGCACCGTGGCCGCCGCGTTCAACCACCGCGTGCACCCGGGCGGCGTGAAGATCAACGCGATCTGGTCGTCCGACGTGGGGCACTGGGACGTGCCCGAGTTCACCGAGCCGCTGGCCGAGACCTGGGACCTCGTGGAGCAGGGCGTGATCTCGGCGCAGGACTTCCGCGCCTTCACCTTCGGCAACCCGCTGCGCTTCTACACCGAGGCCAATCCGCACTTCTTCGACGGCACCGCCGTGGGCCGCCAGCTCGGCCTGGCCGCCTGAATCCGACGCCAAGGATCCCGCATGTTCTCAACCAAGCAAGTCTTCAAGGGCTGGGCCGCTGCACTGGCGCTGTTCGGCGCATTCACCGCGGCCCAGGCCGCGCCCGAGGTCATCCGCATCGGCGTGGCCACGGCCGGCGGCGGCGACCCCGTCACCTGGGGCGGCTCACCCGGTGGCGTGGCGCGCAACCAGCAATGGCTGGAGGAGGAGTTGAAAGGCTCCGGCACCAAGATCGAATGGCTGTTCTTCAAGGGCGCGGGCCCGGCCGTCAACGAGGCGCTGTCGAACAAGCAGATCGACTTCGCCTACCAGGGCGACCTGCCCTCCCTGGTGGGCCGCGCCAATGGCCTGGACACCAAGCTGCTGCTGGCCAGCGGCACGCGCAACAACCTCTACGTGGTGGTGCCGCCCCAATCGGACATCCAGTCGATCAAGGACCTGAAGGACCGCAAGGTCTCGATCTTCCGCGGCACCAACGGCCACCTGGTCGCGATCAACGTGCTGGCCGCCAACGGCCTCAGCGAACGCGACATCAAGGGCGTGAACCTGGACACCGGCAGCGCCCAGGCCGCACTGGTCTCCAGCGGCGTGGACGCGGCCTTCGGCGGCAGCGAGTGGTTCAAGGTGCGCGACCAGGGCCTGGCCCGCATCGTCTACTCCACCCAGGGCCAGGATCCGGCCTTCACGCGCCAGGCCGCGCTGCTCGTGCACGGCGCGTTCGAGAAGGCCCACCCGGCCGAGGTGCAGCGCGTGGTCGACGTGTTCGTGCGCGCCGCCAAGTGGGCCTCGGACGAGAAGAACCGCACCGAGCTGTTCGCCACCTGGGCCAAGAGCGGCACGCCGGCCGCCTCCTACCAGGCCGAGTTCGAGAACCAGTCGCTGGCCGAGCGCAACACGCCGCTGCTCGACGCCTTCCTGCGCGCGCGCTACAAGGCCGTCGTCGACGACGCGCTCAAGCTCAAGCTGATCCGCCGCAGCGTGACCGTGGACGACTGGTTCGAGCCCAAGTACCTGCAGGCCGCGCTCAAGAAGCAGGGTCTGGAGAACCACTGGACCGCCTACGACGCCAAGGGCAAGCCCATTGCGGGTAGCGCCTCGGTGGCCGCGCGCTGAAGAATGGGCGTCGAGCAGACCTTCGTGCCGCTGCTGACGGGTGGGGCGCTGGCCGCGTCCTCGTTGCCGGCGCCGGCTGGCGCCGCAACGCCGGCGGCCGCGCCGCGCAAGGCGCCGGCCCGCCGCCGCGGCGATGCGCTGTTGCCCTGGCTGCTGCCGGCCGCGCTGCTGGGCCTGTGGTTCCTGGGCGCGGCGCAGGGTTGGATCTCGCCGCAGGTGCTGCCGCCGCCGCAGTTCGTCTGGGAGACGCTGCGCGACCTGGCCTTGAGCGGCGAACTCTGGCTGCACGTGTCGGCCAGCCTGCAGCGCGTGCTGGTCGGCTTCGCGGCGGGCGCACTGCTGGGGCTGGCGCTGGGCTCGGCCATGGGGCTGTCGCGCAGCGCCGAGGCCTACCTCTTGCCCAGCTTCAACGCGCTCGTGCAGATACCGGTGCTGGGCTGGCTGCCCTTCGTGCTGCTGCTGGTGGGCATCGGCGAGCCGCTGAAATACATCCTGATCGCCAAGGCCGCGCTGGTGCCGGTGGCGCTCAACACCTTGCAGGGCTTCCGGCAGACGCCTGCGTCCTTGCGCGAGGTCGGCCGCGTCTATGGCTACACGCCGCGCCAGCAGGTGCTGGAGATCGTGCTGCCGCACGCCGTGCCCACGCTGTTCACCGGTCTGCGCCTGGGCTTCACCAAGGCCTGGCTGTCGCTGGTGGTGGTCGAGCTGGTCGCGTCCAGCGAAGGCCTGGGCTACCTGATCGTCTACGGCCGCCAGCTGTTCCAGCTCGACCAGGTCATGGCGGCCGTGATCGTGGTCGGCGCGATCGGCTATGCCATCGACCGTGTGCTGGACTGGGCCGAGCGCCGGGTGAAGGGAACGGCATGAGCGTCGCGACCGAACGGGCCGAGCTCGCCACGCTCGCGCCGCTCAAGCCGCAAGCGACGGGCCGCTGGCGCGGCTTCGTGCTGCCGGTGGCCGCCATCGTGCTGTGGTCGCTGGCCGCGCGCTTCGAGCTCGTGAACTCGGCCCTGCTGGTGGCACCGGGCAAGGTGCTGGCCACGGCCTGGGAGCAGCTCGAGACCGGGCGGCTCTGGCGCGCGCTGTCGGCCAGCCTGGCGCGCGAGGCCACGGGCTTCCTGATCGGCACGCTGGGCGGTCTGGTGCTGGGCGCCTTGCTCGGCCTATGGCCATTCTTCAACCGCCTCATCGGCCCGAGCTTCAACACCTTCAAGCAGATCTCGCTGTTCGCCTGGATCCCGCTGATCTCGGTCTGGTTCGGCCTGGGCGACGTGGCCAAGGTGGTGTTCCTGTCGCTGGCCGCGCTGGTGCCCGTGGTGGTCAACACCTGCGACGGCATCCGCACCACGCCCAAGGCGCTGCTGGAGGTGGCGCGCGTCTACGGCTTCACGCGCTGGCAGACCGTCACGCAGGTGGTGCTGCCCTCGGCGCTGCCGGCCATCTTCACGGGCGTCTACCTCGCGCTGATCTATTCCTGGCTGGCCACCATCGGCGCGGAATACCTGCTGGTGGCCGGCAAGGGCATAGCCAACACGCTGATCGAGGGCAGCGAGCACTTCCGCATGGACCTCGTGCTGTTCGGCATGGTGGTCATCGGTGGCGTGGGCTGGGCGATGAACGCCTCCGCCCGTTGGTTGGAGCGCCGGCTGGCGCGTTGGTTGGGACGATCCTCATGAATGCTGTGGCCGCTGCCGAGAACGAACTGCGCATCCGGGCCCTGGGCAAGCGCTACGCGAGCACCCAGGCCGCTGGCGGCGAACTGCAGGTGCTGGACAACATCGACCTGCACGTGCCGGCCGGGCGCTTCGTGAGCATCGTGGGCGCCAGCGGCTGCGGCAAGTCCACGCTGCTGCGGCTGGTGCTGGGCCTGGAGGACCAGTACGAGGGCCGCATCACGCTGGGCGGCCAACCCATCGCAGGCACCGGTCCCGAGCGAGGCATCGTGTTCCAGGACCACCGGTTGTTCCCCTGGCTCAACGTGGAGCAGAACATCGCCGTGGGTCTGCGCAACGCGCCGCTCACGCCGGCCGAGAAGCGCGAGCGCGTGGCCGAGCATGTGGCGCTGGTCGGCCTGCAGGGCTTCGAGCAGTCCTTTCCGCACCAGATCTCGGGCGGCATGGCGCAGCGCGTGGCGATTGCGCGCGGCCTCGTGAACCGGCCGCGCGTGCTGCTGCTCGACGAGCCCTTCGGCGCGCTCGATGCGCTGACACGCGCGCGGCTGCAGAACGAACTGCAGCGCATCTGGCAGGCCGAGCGCATCACCATGCTGCTGGTCACGCACGACGTGGAGGAGGCCGTGTTCCTCGCGAACCAGGTGGTCGTGATGCAGCCGCATCCGGGCCGCATCCGCCGCATCGTCGACGTGGACCTGCCGCACCCGCGCCACCGCAGCGATCCGCGCTTCATCGCGCTGCGCGACGACGTGCTGGCCGACTTCCTGGAGCCCGGCGTGCTGGGCGCGGAGCAGCCGCCGGCGCCGGATCCGTCGAGCTGGCGGCTCGCCTGGTGAATCAGGGTGTGGCCAGGGGCCGCCCGGCGGCCAGCCAGGCGTCCACGCCGCCCAGCAGCGGCAGCACGCGTGTGAAGCCGCGGCGCCGCAGGCGCTGGGCGACCAACGCGGCCGACACCTCGTTCGGGCAGGCGCAATAGACCACCAGCAGGGTGTCGCGCGCGAGCGTGTCGATCTCGGCCGGCAGCTGCTTGCCCTGCATCTGCAGCGCGCCCGGGATGCGGCCGTGCGGCAGGCTGCCGGGCACGCGCACGTCGACCAGCACCGCCGGCTCGCCGCGGTCCAGCCGTGCGGCCAGCGCGTCCACGCTGATGCGTTCGCTGGCCAGCTGGCGCTGGAACTGGTGCCGCTGCCACCACTTGGCCGCGACGAAGACCAGCACGGCCGCCAGCAGCAGCGCCAGGCCCCAGCGGCCCAGTTCAGCCAGCGTGGCCAGCGCCTCCTCGATGGCCGGCGCGAACAGCCAGCCCAGCGCCACGCCCAGGCCAATCCACAGCGCGCTGCCGATCGCGTCGAACAGCACGAAGGTGGCGCGCCGGATGCGCAAGGCGCCCGACATGGCCGTGGACACCGAGGCGAAGCCCGGCACGAACTTGGCCACCACCAGCGAGGCGGGCCCGAAGCGCAGGAAGATGGATTCGGTCTGGCGCACGCAGCCGTCCGGCGTCAGCGACAGCTTGCACATGAGCCGCAGCACGCGCCGGCCCAGCCGCTCGCCGGCCCAGTACCAGAGGTTGTCGGCGATCAGCGTGGCCGCCATGGCGGCGGCAAACAGCGGCGCCAGCCCGAGCTCGCCGCGCGCGGCCAGCGCGCCGCCCAGCATCAGCACGGGAAAGGCGGGGATGGGCGCGCCGAGCTGCTCCACGAGCACCATGGCGAAGACGAAGGCGATGCCGTACTGGGCGAGGGTCTGGAGCAGGAAGTCCACGGGAGCAGGGGCGGGGCGGCGAAGGCGTGAGTGTGCCCTGGCCGGGCGTTGCATGCAGCCCTCCGTGGGCCATGGCCCTTCACCACCTGTCGGCCGATGCGCGCTGGCGGGCGCGGTCGCGCATGGCCCACAATCGCGCGGTCCAACCAGAGACCCGGGGGAGCCATGAACAAACAGATCCAGATCCAGCAGCCCACCGCCGCCTTCGTCGGCGCATCCTGGGTGGCCCTGCTGCTCGGCGCAGCGGTCTACCTGCTCGGCCTGTGGAACGCCGGCATGGCGCTCAACGAGAAGGGCTACTACTTCACCCTGCTGATGTACGGCCTGTTCTCCGCGGTCTCGCTGCAGAAGTCGGTGCGCGACCGGCTGGAGGGCATTCCCGTGACCGGGATGTACTTCGCGCTGTGCTGGGTTTCGTTGGTGGTCGCAGTGCTGCTGCTGGCCGTGGGCCTGTGGAACGCGACGCTCGCGTCCAGCGAGAAGGGCTTTTATGCCATGGCCTTCCTGCTGAGCCTGTTCGGCGGCGTTGCGGTGCAGAAGAACGTGCGCGACCTGGCCCAGTTCAAGGACGAGCCTGTGGCCGAGACCGAGCCGCGCGCGGAGGGCTGATTCTGGTCTGACCGGCTCCATTGCCATCGCAGCGCTGGGGTGAGTGCGCCCCATTTTGTATCGTTGTGTACCCGCTGCCCCGGTACCTACATGCGGTCAGAAAACCCCTCGGAGAGAACGCCGCGCAGCAGAACAATCGCGCCGTCATTTCGACAAGACCCTCCGAAGGATGCACACCATGACCACCACCCAAGACAAGGTTCTCTACACCGGCCGCACCCACACCACGGGCGGACTCGGCGGCGCCGCGCGCAGCGACGACGGCCGGCTGGATGTCATGCTCACGCGCTTCGGCACTGTGGGCCCCGGCACCAACCCTGAGCAGCTGTTCGCGGCCGGCTGGTCGGCCTGCTTCATGGGCGCCATGGCCCGCGCGGCCCAGGTCCAGGGCCTGCGCTTGCCCGCCGAGCTGGCCGTCGATGCCGAGGTCGATCTGGTCGAGGGCGCCGATGGCTTCAAGCTGGCGGCACGGCTCAGGGTCCACGTGCCCGGCGTGCCGCAGGACACCGCGCTGGCCATCGTCGAGGCCGCGCACCAGCTGTGCCCGTACTCCAAGGCCACGCGCGGCAACATCGCCGTCGCGCTGTCGGTCGCCTGACGCGTTGCAGATGCGCGCCTTCCTGCGACGGCTCTGGCCCCGCACGCTGCTGGCGCGCGTGACGCTGCTGGTGGTGCTGGGCATGGCGCTGGCCCAGCTGCTGACCTATGCCGCGATCCGCCACGAGCGCGGGCAGACGCTCATGAACCTCATGCTCAGCGGCGTGGAGCGCGACATCGCGAGCTCCGTCGCGATCCTGGACCGGCTGCCCGCCGACGAGCGCGCCGCCTGGTTCCCGCGCCTGGAGCGGCCCAACTACAGCTTCGCGCTGGAAGGTGCGGTCGACACGCCGCCGCCCACGGCGCCCGCGCTGGCCCGCTTCGCCGAGGTCGTGGCGCAGGCGCTGCAGCCGTTCCCGGTGCTGGCCATTGGGCAGATTGGCCAGTCCGATGCCGTGCGCATGCAGCTGCGGCTCAGCGACGGCTCCGCGCTCTACGTGCTGGCGCGCCGCGTGCCCATGCCAGTGGCGGACTGGGTGACCTGGCTGCTCGCCGCGCAGCTGCTGGTGCTGGCGCTGTGCGCCTGGGCCGGCATGCGGCTGGTCACGCGCCCGCTGGCGCGGCTCGCGCAGGCGGCCGACCGGCTCGGGCCCGACCTGCGGCCCTCGCCCGTGGCCGAGGACGGGCCGGCCGAGGTGGCGCAGGCCGCGCGCGCCTTCAACGCGATGCAGCGGCGCATCGCCGGCACCGTGCAGGAGCGCATGCAGATCCTGGCCGCCATCTCGCACGACCTGCAGACTCCCATCACGCGCATGCGCCTGCGCGTGGACCTCGCCGACGAGCTGCCCGATGCCGACAAATTCCGCGCCGACCTGGAGGCCATGCGCACGCTGGTGCAGGAGGGCGTGGGCTATGCGAAGACGCTGCAGGGCATCGAGGAGCCGCTGCGCCGGCTCGACCTGGACGCGCTGCTGCGCAGCCTCGTCCACGACTATGCCGACACCGGCCGCCCGGTCACGCTCACGGGCGAGGCCGGCATCGCCCTCGCCACGCGGCCGCAGGCGCTGCGCCGCATCCTGACCAACCTCGTCGACAACGCGCTCAAGTACGGGGAGCGTGCGGAGCTGGCTGTGCGGCTGGAGCACGACGCCGTGCGCATCGAGGTCTGCGACGCCGGCCCCGGCATCCCCGAGGACCAGCTGGCCGCCGTGCTGCAACCCTTCTACCGCCTGGAGGCTTCGCGCAACCGCGAAACCGGCGGCTCCGGCCTGGGCCTGGCCATCGCACACCAGCTGGCGCTGTCGCTGGGCGGAACCCTGGCGCTGCGCAACCGACCCGAAGGCGGCCTGTGCGCCGGCCTGCGCCTGCCGACCTCCATGACCGAGCACACCCCATGAATGCCACCACGCCTGCCGCCGACCACCTGCTGCTGGTCGACGACGACCGCGAGATCCGCGACCTGGTCAGCGCCTATCTGCACAAGAACGGCCTGCGCGTGACCACCGTGCCCACGGGCCGGCACATGCGCCAGGCGCTGGAGACGGCCGGGCCCTTCGACCTCGTGATCCTGGACCTCATGCTGCCCGGGGAGGACGGGCTCACGTTGTGCCGCGACCTGCGCGCCGGCAAGCACAAGGCGCTGCCCATCATCATGCTCACCGCACGCGGCGACGAGGCCGACCGCGTGCTGGGCCTGGAGATGGGCGCCGACGACTACCTGGCCAAGCCCTTCGCCGCGCGCGAGCTGCTGGCCCGCGTGAAATCGGTGCTGCGGCGCACGCGCATGCTGCCGCCCAACCTGCGCAGCACCGACGAGGCGCGCTTCCTGGCCTTCGGCGACTGGCGGCTGGACACCGTGGAGCGCGTGCTGCTGGACCGCGAGGGCACGGTGGTCTCGCTGAGCGGCGCGGAATACCGGCTCTTGCGCGTGCTGGTGGACCATGCGCAGAAGGTGCTCACGCGCGACCAGATCCTGTCGATCACGCAGGGCCGCGAGGCCGAGCTGTTCGAGCGCTCCATCGACCTCATGGTCAGCCGCCTGCGCAAGTGCCTGGGCGACGACGCGCGCGAGCCGCGCTACATCAAGACCGTGCGCAGCGAGGGCTATGTGTTCGCGGTGCAGGTCCAGGCGCAGGACGCGTAGGGGCCGCCATGCGCAAGCTGCTGTTTTCGCTGTTGTTCCTGTTCGGCGGGCTGGCCTCGGAGCTGAGCCAGCCCGCGGGCCGGCCTTGCGCCGTACCGTCGGCCAACGCCACGCCGCCACCGCGGCGGCGTGGCGGCTGAGCGCCGCCTGTCTTCGACGCATTGCCGCCACCTCCGGGTGGCGGTGTCGTTTCAGGCGCCGCCTGCGGCTTTGTATGGCTGTGTATCCGGCCCGCCGTCGGCGACATGGCCATGCAATCGCAGGGTGTCCATGACACATGCCACATACACCACGGCGGTGTACTGGAGGCCAGCCGGCGCACAGCGCGCCGGCAACGTCCGACCCCTACCGAAAGGCCTTGCCATGCACACCGCTGACACCCTCTCCGCCTCCCGCCGCCGCCAGTTCCTGGGCGGCGCCGCCCTGGCCCTTGCCACCGCGCCCTTCGCCACGCTGCTGGCTACGCCGGCCCGGGCCGCCGCGGCGGCCGGCGCCACGGGCTTCGGGCCGCTCAAGACCGTCGCTGCGGGCGACCTGCGCGTGGCCTATGCCGAAGCCGGCCCGGCCGATGGCCCGGTCGCCATCCTGCTGCACGGCTGGCCCTACGACATCCACGCCTTCGTCGACGTCGCGCCGCGGCTGGCAGCAGCCGGCTACCGCGTGATCGTGCCCTACCTGCGCGGCTACGGCGGCACGCGCTTCCTGTCCGAGGCCACGCCGCGCAACGGCCAGCAGGGCGCGGTGGCGCAGGACGTTGTCGCGCTGATGGACGCGCTGGGCATCCGCCAGGCCGTGCTGGGTGCCTTCGACTGGGGCGCGCGCACGGCCTGCATCGTGGCCGCGGTCTGGCCCGAGCGCGTGGCCGGCCTGGTGTCCGTGAGCGGCTACCTGATCGGCAACCCGCAGGCCAACGCCAGGCCCCAGTCGCCGGCGGCCGAGTTCGCCTGGTGGTACCAGTCCTACTTCGCGACCGACCGCGGCCGCGACGGCTACGCCGCCGACCCGGTGGCCTTCAACCGCTTCATCTGGCAGCAGGCCTCGCCGCGCTGGCGCTTCGACGAGGCCACCTACCAGCGCAGCGCGCAGTCCTTCGACAACCCCGACCACGTGGCCATCGTGGTCCACAACTACCGCTGGCGCATCAGCCTGGTGGCGGGCGAGACTCGCTTCGACGCGCTGGAGCAGCGGCTGGCCCAGGCGCCCCAGATCGCCGTGCCGACGATCACGATGGAGGGTGACGCCAATGGCGCGCCGCATCCCGACCCGGCCGTCTACGCGAAGAAGTTCAGCGGCCGCTACCAGCACCGCCAGCTGGACGGCGGCATCGGCCACAACCTGCCGCAGGAGGCGCCGGCCGCGTTCGCGCAGGCGGTGATCGACGTCACGCGGCTCTGAGCCACCGCATCGCCTGGAGCTGCCATGACCCTCGCCATCCTTGCCTTCGTCGCCGGCATGCTGACCGTGCTGAGCCCCTGCATCCTGCCGGTGCTGCCCTTCGTCTTCGCGCGGCACGACCGGCCCTTCGTGCAGGGCCAGCTGCCCTTGCTGGCCGGCCTGGC
Organism: Pseudorhodoferax aquiterrae; assembly: GCF_014652235.1. GTDB lineage: Bacteria > Pseudomonadota > Gammaproteobacteria > Burkholderiales > Burkholderiaceae_C > Pseudorhodoferax > Pseudorhodoferax aquiterrae. The sequence goes on along the minus strand of NZ_BMYK01000003.1, from coordinate 477,693 downwards.
GACCAGCTTCGCGCTCGTCGCCTCGCTGGGCGCCGTGGCAGGCGCCTGGGCCGTGCAACTGAACCTCGTGGGCCGCTGGATCGCGCTGGCGGCGCTGGCCCTGTTCGCAGCCTCGCTGCTGTCGTCACGGCTGGCCGCCTGGTGGAGCGCGCCGCTGGTGCGGGCCGGTGCGCGCCTGGCCGCCACGCAGGACAGCCGCAGCTGGCGCGGCGCCCTGCTGCTGGGCCTGGCCACGGGCCTCATCTGGACGCCTTGCGCCGGCCCGGTGCTGGGCCTGGTGCTCTCCACGGCCGCGCTGGCCGGTCCGGGCGTGCACACCAGCTGGCTGCTGCTGTCCTACGGTGCCGGCGCGGCCGTCGCGCTGGGGCTGGGGTTGCGCATGGGGGCCCGGCCGCTGGCGGCGCTGAAGGCGCGGCTGTTGCCCGGTGCGGCCGGCCGCCGTGCCGCAGGGGTCGCCATGCTGGCCGCGGTGGCGGCCGTGGCGACGGGCCTGGACACGGCCGTGCTGGCGCGGTCCACCGCGCCCGGCGCCGCAGGCCTGGAGGCCGGCCTGCTGCAGCGTGTGCTGCCGCAGGCCCATGCCGAGCAGCCCCAGCCCAGCCGACTGCCCGTCGAATCCACACGCGCCAACCTCGAAGGCGGCACGCAGTGGCTGAACGGTGCGCCGCAGTCCATCCCCGCGCTGCGCGGCAAGGTCGTGCTCGTGAACTTCTGGACCTATTCCTGCGTGAACTGCCTGCGCACGCTGCCCTATGTGAAGGCCTGGGCGCAGAAGTACGCCGACCGCGGCCTGGTCGTGGTGGGCGTGCACACGCCCGAGTTCGCGTTCGAGAAGGAGACGGGCCATGTGCAGCGCGCGCTGCGCGACCTGCAGATCGGCTACCCCGTGGTGCAGGACAACGGCTACCGCATCTGGCGCAACTTCGGCAACCAGTACTGGCCCGCGCTGTACTTCATCGACGCGCAGGGGCGCGTGCGCCACCACCAGTTCGGCGAAGGCGGCTACGCGGCCTCCGAGCGCGTGATCGAGGAACTGCTGCGCGAGGCGGGCAGCCCTGCGCCCGACAGCGCCGCGCCCCAGGTGCAGGCCGACACGCGCGGCCTGGGCCTGGCCGCCGATGCCGCGACGCTGCGCAGCCCCGAGACCTACCTGGGCTACGAGAAGGGCAGCGCGCCGCGCGTGGCCGGCGGCATCGTGACCGACCAGCCGGCGCCCTACCAACCGGCCGCGCTGCAGACCAACAGCTGGTCGCTGGCCGGTACCTGGACGCTGCGGCCCGAGTACGTCGAAGGCGCAGAGGCTGGAGGTCGCCTGGCGGTGCGCTTCCAGGCACGCGACGCCAACCTGGTGCTGGGCAGGGCCGACGCGGCGGGGCCGCTGCGCTTTCGCCTGACCCTGGACGGCCAGCCGCCGGGCGCGGACCACGGCGCCGACGTGGATGCCGAGGGCAATGGCGTGGTCGACGCCACGCGCCTGTACCAGCTCGTGCGCCAGGGCGGGGCGGTCAAGGCCCGCACGGTGGAGATCCGCTTCCTCGACGCCGGCGCGCGCGGCTACGCGTTCACCTTCGGCTGAGCCTCACCAACCGCCGTCGCCATCGCGGCGATGGGCCTCGAAGGCCGCCAGCAGGAAGTCCACCAGCGCGCGGGTCTTGGCCGACAGGTGGCTGCGGGTGGGGAACACCGCATGGATGTCGGCCGGCGGCAGCGCCCAGTCCGCCAGCACGGGCCGCAACCGGCCCGAGCGCAGCAGAGGCGCCACCTCCCAGAGCGAGCGCATCAGGATGCCGTGGCCGTCCAGCGCCCAGCCGACCACGCTCTCGCCGTCGTTGGCCGCCAGCGGGCCGCGCACCTTGACCTTCTCGGAGCGCCCGCCCGACTGCAGCTGCCAGGTGCCGAAGGTCTCGTCGTGCTCGCGGATGAACAAACAAGCGTGGCGCGCCAGCTCGCGCGGATGCGCGGGCGTGCCGGCCGCGCGCAGGTAGGCGGCCGAGGCGCAGAGCACGCGCCGGTTGTGCGCGAGCAGCCGCGCCGTCAGGTTGGAGTCGGGCAGTTCGCCGAGCCGGATCTGCAGGTCCAAGCCCTGGCCGACCAGGTCCACCGGCCGGTCGGTCAGCTGCAGCTGCACCTCGACATCGGGGAACTGGCGCGCGAAGCCGGACAGCGCCGGCGCGATGTGCTTGCGGCCGAAGCCCAGCGTGGCGGCCACGCGCAGCAGGCCGGCCGGCTTCTCGCTGCTGCCCGAGACCGCGCGCTCCAGCGCCTCCAGATCGGCCAGCACGCGCTGGCCCTCGACCAGGTACATCTCGCCCTCGGGGGTGAGGCCGATGCGCCGCGTGGTCCGCTGTAGCAGGCGCACGCCGAGCCGGCGCTCGATGGCGGCCAGCCGCTTGCTGACCGCGGCGGGCGTGTGGCCCAGCTCCTGGGCGGCGCTGGTGAAGTTGCCGGCCTTGACCAACTGCGCGAAGAAGGCGAGGTCGGTGATCGCGCTCATTCATAACCTGCGGGTTGAAGATGTTGTGCCGAGACACGAAATTGCTTTCTCGGCGGTCACCAATACGATACCAGCACCCCCCGAACCGCTGGAGACAAACATGGACCGCAGGACGCTTCTCGCCACCTTGGCCGCCATCGCATCGAGCGCCCCCGCCTGGGCGCAAACCTATCCGGAGCGGCCCGTGCGGCTGGTCGTGCCCTATGCGCCAGGCGGCAGCGCCGACATCGTCGCGCGCCTGCTCAACGACGCCTGGGGCCAGGCCCTGGGCAAGCCCGTGATCATCGAGAACCGCGCCGGCGCCGGCGGCAACCTGGGCGTGGACGTGGTGGCCAAGGCCGCGCCCGACGGCTACACCATCGGCCTGCAGACCGTGTCGCTGGCCATCAACCCGGCTCTGACGCCGAAGATGCCCTACGACACGCTCAAGGACCTCGCGCCCTTCGGCATGGTCGCCAGCTCGCAGCATGTGCTGGTCGTCAATGACAAGCTGCCGGCACGTGATCTCAAGGAGTTGATCGCACTGGCCAAGGGCAAGCCGGGCAGTCTCAGCTACGCCTCGGCCGGCAGCGGCAGCACCTTCCACATGGCGGCCGAGCTGTTCAAGGCCGTCGGCGGGCTGGACATCGTGCACGTGCCCTACCGCGGCGGCGGCCCGGCCCTGGTCGACACCATCGGCGGCCAGGTGCAGCTGTCGTTTCCGGTGCTGTCGGCCGCGCAGGGCCATGTGCAGGCCGGCAAGCTGCGCGCGCTCGGCGTGACGGGGCCGCAGCGCTCGGCACTGCTGCCCGGCGTGCCGACCCTGGCCGAGGCCGGGCTGCCGGGCTATGCCTTCGAGACCTGGTTCATGGTGTTCGCGCCGGCCGGCACGCCAGCGCCCATCCTCGACAAGCTCAACGCCCGCCTGAACCAGGTGCTGGCCACCGAGGCCGTCAAGGCGCGCATGGCCAGGGACGGCTTCGACCCGCTGGCCGCCAGCCCGGCCGAGGCCCGCCAGCGCCTGGCCACGGAGCTGCCGCGCTGGGCCCGGCTGATCAAGGAACGCGGCATCACCGCCGAATGAACAACATGACCCCACGCACCCTCTACCGCAAGCTGGTCGACAGCCACACCGTGGCCGCGCTCGACGACGAGAACATCCTGCTGTTCTGCGACCTGCACCTCATGAACGAGTACACCAGCCCGCAGGCCTTCACAGGCCTGGACGAGCAGGGCCGCGGCGTGCCCCTGCCGGGCCAGAACGTGGCGGTCGTGAGCCACATCATCCCCACGCACCCGGGCAAGGTGCGCGTGATCGCCGACGCGGCCTCGGCGCTGCAGGCCAGCAACCTGCACCGCAACTGCACGCGCTTCGGCATCCCGCTGTTTGACACCAACGATGCGCTGCAGGGCATCGAGCACGTCATCGCGCCCGAGCACGGCATGGTGCGCCCCGGCATGGTCATCATCTGCGGCGACAGCCACACCACGACCTACGGCGCGCTGGGCGCGCTGGGCTTCGGCATCGGAACGACCGAGGTCGAGCATGTGCTGGCCACGCAGACCCTGGCCTACCGCGTCGCGCGCAGCATGCTGATCCGCGTCGACGGCGTGCTGCCCGCGGGCAGTACGGCCAAGGACCTGGTGCTGGCCGTGATCGGCCGCATCGGCGCGCAGGGCGCGCGCGGCTGCGTGGTCGAGTTCAGCGGCAGCGCGATCGATGCGCTGTCGATCGAGGCCCGCTTCACGCTGTGCAACATGACCGTGGAGGCCGGCTCGCGCGGCGCACTGGTCGCACCAGACGCCAAGGCGGTGGACTATGTGCTGGCGCGCGCGCCCGACCTGGCCGAACACCGTGCGGCGGCGCTCGCGGCCTGGCAGGCGCTGCGCAGCGACGCAGGCGCCGTGTTCGACGTGGAGCACCGCTTCGACGCCAGCCGGATCGCGCCGCAGGTCACCTGGGGCACGAGCCCCGACCAGGTGGCGGCCATCGACGGCCATGTGCCGCTGCCGGCGGACCTGCCGGCCGGCCCTGAGCGCAGCAGCGCCGAGCGCGCCATGGCCTATGCCCGGTTGCCGGCCGGCGCGCCCATCGCGGGAACGCCCATCCAGCACGTGTTCATCGGCTCCTGCACCAATGGCCGCATCGAGGACCTGCGTGCGGCGGCCGGCGTCGCGCGCGGCCGCCAGGTCGCTGCCGGCGTGCGGGCCATGGTCGTGCCGGGTTCGGGCGCGGTGAAAGCGGCGGCCGAGGCCGAGGGCCTGGACCGCGTGTTCCTGGCGGCCGGCTTCGAATGGCGCAACCCGGGCTGCTCCATGTGCCTGGCCATGAACGACGACGTGCTGGCCGAGGGCGTGCGCTGCGCGTCCACGACCAACCGCAACTTCGAGGGGCGCCAGGGCCGCGGCGCCATCACCCACCTGATGGGCCCGGCCATGGCCGCGGCCGCGGCCGTCACGGGCCGCATCACCGACGTGCGCCAACTGGAGTTGCTGGCATGACCGATCCCCTTCGCATCCAGGGCCGCGCGGCCGCCTTGCGCATCGAGAACCTGGACACCGACCAGATCATGCCCAAGCAGTTCCTGCGCGGCATCGACAAGTCCGGCCTCAAGGACGGCCTGCTGTACGACCTGCGCTTCGACGCGCAGGGCCGGCCCCGGCCCGACTGCGTACTGAACCGTGCCGACTACGCGGGCGTGTCGGTGTTGGTCGGTGGCGCCAACTTCGGCTGCGGCTCCAGCCGCGAGCATGCGGTCTGGGGCCTGCTGCAGTTCGGCATCCGCGCCATCGTGGCGGAGAGCTTCGCCGAGATCTTCCATGCCAACGCCATGAACAACCGGCTGCTGCTGGTGGCGCTGCCACCCGCGCAGGTTGCGCAGCTCATGGACGATGCCGACGAGCCGGCCAGCAACGCCGTGGACATCGATCTGGCCGCCCAGACCCTGGCCAGCCGCCGCGTGCAGGCCGGCTTCGCGCTGCTGCCGCGGCACCGCCGCATGTTCCTGGAAGGGCTGGACAGCATCGGCCTGTCGCTCAGCTACCGCGCGCAGACCGAGGCCTTCGCGCAGCGCCACTGGGCGGCCCAGCCCTGGCTGCGCGATGTGGCGGCGCGCACGCGCCAGCGCCTGGACGGTTCCCACGCTCCTAACATCGCAGCATGACGGACACCCCCCTGTTCCCGGGCTTTCGCCCACACCTGGCCCAGGTCGGCGACGGCCTGCACATCCACGCGCTGGTCGGCGGCGAGGGCCCGCCCCTGCTGCTGCTGCACGGCCATCCGCAGACGCACGCGATCTGGCACAAGGTGGCGCCCCAGCTGGCCGAGCGCTTCACGCTGGTGCTGGCCGACCTGCGCGGCTACGGCGGCTCGTCCAAGCCCGCGGGCGACGCGGACCACGCCAACTACAGCAAGCGCACCATGGCGCGCGACATGCTGCGCCTCATGCAGTCGCTGGGCCATGCGCGCTTCGACGTGCTCGCGCACGACCGCGGCGCGCGCGTGGCGCACCGGCTGGCGGTGGACCATGCCGATGCCGTGCGCCGCCTGGTGCTGCTCGACATCGCGCCCACGCTGGCCATGTACGAGCAGACCAGCGAGGCCTTCGCGCGCGCCTACTGGCACTGGTTCTTCCTGATCCAGCCCGCGCCGCTGCCCGAGCGCCTGATCGAGGCCGACCCGGGCGCCTACCTGCGCGACGTGGTGGGCCGGCGCAGCGCCGGCCTGGCGCCGTTCGACCCGCGCGCGCTGGCCGCGTACGAGGCCGGCCTGCGCCAGCCCGGTGCGGCCCATGGCCTGTGCGAGGACTACCGCGCCTCGGCCGGCATCGACCTCGAACACGACCGGGCGGACCGCGCCGCGGGCCGACAACTCACGGTGCCGCTGCTCGCGCTGTGGGGCGAAGAGGGTGTGGTGCACCGCTGCTTCGATCCGCTGGCCGAGTGGCAGCGCGTGGCCGCGGACGTGCGTGGCCGGCCGCTGCGCTGCGGCCACTACATCGCCGAGGAAGCGCCGCAGGCGCTGCTCGACGAAGTGCTGCCCTTTCTGACAGCCTCCTAAAGCTGCAGGCAGATCCCGACCAGCCCCAGCAACACCAGCGCCAGTCCCCAGCGCTCGCCGGCGCGCAGCTTCTCGCGGAAGATGCGGCGCGAGACCAGCAGGCTGAAGAAGACCTCGACCAGGCCCAGCGTGCGCACGTCGGCCGCGGGCTGGATGGCCATGGCCGTGAACCAGCCCGTGGAGGCCAGGGCGCCCATGGCACCGGCCAGGATGGACACGCGCCAGACCCGCGCCGTGGTGGCCAGGGCCACGGGGTCGCGCGCGGCGAGCCAGCCGCCCAGCAGCAGGCTTTGCAGCAGCTGGGCCCACAGCACGCCCCAGCCGCCGAGCAGCCAGGGCGCCACGTCGGGCATGGCCAGCGCCGCACCGCGAAAGCCCACGGCCGACAGCGCGAAGCAGGCACCCGAGGCGATGCCGTACAGCACGGCCTGGCTGGCGCCGCCGGCCGCCACGCCGCCGGCGGCACCCGCGCGGGCCGGCAGCGAGAGCAGCACCACGCCCAGCGTGGCCGCCAGCATGGCCAGCGCGGCCAGCCAGGTCGGCACCTCGTGCAGGAAGAACGTGGAGAACAGCGCGACCTGCAGCACCTCGGTCTTGGAGAACGCCACGCCGACGATGAAGTTGCGCTGCTGCATGGCCTTGAGCAGGCAGGCCGTGGCCAGCAGCTGGGCCACGGCACCCATCGCCACCCAGCCGAAGTAGCCGGCATGGAAGGCCGGCACGGGCCGGCCCGAGAGCTGCTGCGCCACCGCCACGAACACCAGCGCGAACGGCAGGCCGTACAGGAAGCGCGCCAGCGTGGCGGCCAGCGTGCCGGCCTGGCTGACCAGGCTGCGCTGGGCGGCATTGCGGATGGTCTGCGCCAGCGCGGCGGACAGCGTGATCGGGATCCAGGCCCAGGCGGGCAGTGTCGGAATGTCCATGGTGGGGCGGCGAGGGTAGCGCAGAACGCAGGCGGCCATGCTTCGTGCTTGGCGAGGACGCCCATCGCTTGAAATGGCCGGCCACGCCTCCAGCTGCGCAGATCAACGCCTTCTTCCATCCATGCCCACGCTGTCCCAGTTCCTGTTCGGCGCCGTCCTGTTCGGTGCGCTGGTGGCCGTGCTGGGCATCGCCTTGGCCCCGGCCTGGCAGGCCTGGCGCCGCCGCACGCTGGCGCGCCAGCCCTTTCCTGCCGCCTGGCGGCGCGTGCTGGCGCGCCATGTGCCACAGGTGCGCCGCCTGCCGGTGGACCTGCAGCTCCAGCTCAAGCAGCACATGCAGGTCTTCATCGCAGAGAAGCCCTTCATCGGTTGCAACGGCCTGGTCGTGACCGAGGCCATGCGCGTGGTCGTCGCGGCCCAGGCCTGTCTGCTGCTGCTGGGCCGGCCCGGCGGGCACTTCGGCAACCTGCGCCAGGTGTTGCTGTACCCGGGGGCCTTCCTGGTCGACCGCGTGCGCACCGAGGCCGGTGGCGTGCTGCGCGACGAGCGCCAGGTGCTCTCCGGCGAATCCTGGTCGCAGGGCCAGGTCGTGCTGTCCTGGGACGACGTGCTGGCCGGCGCGGCCGACCCGGCGGACGGGCGCAACGTGGTGGTGCACGAGTTCGCGCACCAGCTGGACCAGGCCGACGGCCAGTCCAATGGCGCGCCGCCCTTGCCGCGCGGCATGAGTGCGGCGCGCTGGACGCGCGTACTGCAGGCCGAGTTCAGCGCACTGCAGCGCCAGCTTGCCGCGGGCGAGCCGAATCTGCTGGGCGACTACGCGGCGACGAACCCGGCCGAGTTCTTCGCCGTGGCGTCCGAGGTGTTCTTCGAGCAGGGGCCGCAGCTGGCGGCCGAGCGGCCGGCGCTGTACGCCGAGCTGCAGGCCTTCTACGGCGTCGATCCGACGGCCTGGTGAGCCGCGCCGGCCGCCGGTGCCGGCTCGTTCTGCTGCAGCGCCCACATGCGCGCATAGCGCCCGCCGGCCGCCAGCAGCTGGGCGTGGCTGCCGCGCTCGGCGATGCGGCCGGCCTCCATGACCAGGATTTCGTGCGCATCGACCACGGTGGACAGCCGGTGTGCGATGACCAGTGTGGTGCGGCCGCGCGCGACCGACTGCAGCTCGGCCTGGATGGCGCGCTCGTTGGCCGAGTCCAGCGCCGAGGTCGCCTCGTCGAAGATCAGGATGGGCGGGTTCTTGAGCAGCGTGCGCGCGATCGCCACGCGCTGCTTCTCGCCGCCCGAAAGCTTCAGCCCCCGCTCGCCCACCATGGTCTGGTAGCCCAGCGGCATGGCGGCGATGAAGTCGTGGATGTGGGCCGCGCGCGCCGCCGCCTCGATCTCCGCCTGGCTGGCACCGGGGCGGCCGTAACCGATGTTGTAGGCGATGGTGTCGTTGAACAGCACCGTGTCCTGCGGCACGATGCCGATGGCGCGGCGCACGCTGGACTGGGTCACGGCTCGGATGTCCTGGCCGGCGATGCGCACGCTGCCGGCCTGGACGTCGTAGAAGCGGTAGAGCAGCCGCCCCAGCGTGCTCTTGCCCGAGCCCGAGGGGCCGACCACGGCCACCGTCTTGCCGTCCGGGATCTCGAAGTCCACGCCGTGCAGGATGGGCCGGGCCGGCTCGTAGGCGAAGTCCACCTGCTCGAAGCGGATGCCGCTGCCGCGCGCGGTGTCCAGCGGCTGGGCGCCGGGCGCGTCGGCCACCTCACGGTCGCGTTCCATGAGCGTGAACATCTTGTCCAGGTCCGTCAGGTTCTGCTTGATCTCGCGGTAGATCACACCCAGGAAGTTGAGCGGGATGTAGAGCTGGATCATGAAGGCGTTCACCATGACCAGGTCGCCCAGCGTCATGCGGCCGTCCGCCACGCCCTGGGTGGCGCGCCACAGCATCCCCACCAGCGCCACCGCGATGATGAGCTGCTGGCCGGCGTTGAGCAGGGACAGCGTGGTCTGGCTCTTGAGGCGCGCGCGGCGCAGGCGCTGCAGGCTGTCGTCGTAGCGCTGCGCCTCGTAGCCTTCGTTGCCGAAGTACTTGACGGTCTCGTAGTTCAGCAGCGAGTCGATGGCGCGCGTGTGGGCCGTGGAGTCGAATTCGTTGACCTGCTTGCGAAACTGCGTGCGCCATTCGGTCACGAGCACCGTGAAGGTGATGTACAGCGCCAGCGCGGCCAGCGTGATCCAGGCGAACCAGGCGTCGAACTTGACGGCCAGGATGCCGAGCACCAGCGCCACCTCGATCACGGTGGGCACGATGCTGTAGAGCGAGTAGGAGATCAGCGACTCGATGCCGCGCACGCCGCGCTCGATGTCGCGCGTCATGCCGCCGGTCTGGCGCTCCAGGTGAAAGCGCAGCGAAAGCGCGTGCAGGTGCGTGAAGGTCTGCAGCGCGATGGAACGCGCCGCACCCTGGGTGGCCTGCGCGAACACGAGGTCGCGCAGCTCGGTGAACAGCGAAGTCGACAGCCGCAGCAGGCCATAGGCCAGCAGCAGGCCTACGGGCACCACGAGTACGGCCGCCGGATCGTCGGGCTTGAGGCTCATCGCGTCGACCAGGTTCTTGAGCAGGACCGGCACGCCCACGTTGGCGAATTTCGCGCCCACCATGAAGGCCAGCGCGAACACCACGCGCCACTTGTACTGCCACAGGTAGGGCAGCAGGCGGCGCAGCGTGGCCCAGTCCGAGCGGGGCGGGGCGCCGGGTGGGGCGCTGGGGGTGTCGGGGGCAGCGGGGGCGTAGGAGCGCATGGATGACAATCGCGGACGTCGTTCTCGTTCTGCGGAGATTGTCCCGGATGTCCACCGATTCAAGCGCCACCGTCCAATTGCCCACCGACATGGAGCTGGTGCTCAAGGTCATCCCCATGCCGGCGGACACCAACGGCAACGGCGATATCTTCGGCGGCTGGGTCATGGCCCAGGTCGACCTGGCCGGCGGCGTGCTGCCGGCAAGGCTCATCGTCGGCAAGTTCGCCACCGTGGCCGTCAACGAGTTCATCTTCAAGCAGCCGGTGCGCGTGGGCGACCTGCTGTCCTTCTTCGCGGCCATCACGCGCGTGGGCAAGACTTCGGTCACCGTGCAGGTCGAGGTCTATGCCGAACGGCGCCACACGCCGCAGCGCTACGTCAAGGTGACCGAGGCGCGGCTGACCTACGTGGCGATCGGCGACGACGGACGGCCGCGTTTGGTGCAGCCAACGGCGGCGCCGGCACCGACCTGACCCCGGCAAAACCCTAGACTGGGCCCCGTTGCCCGGTGGATGCGGAACAACCCTGAGCGCCGTTGCCCAGAGCACGGCTATAAACCCGGGCACAACACACGGGGGGCCGGGTGCAGTTTCTCCAACTGGTGATCAGTGGCATCGCGCAGGGCTGCATCTATGGCCTGATCGCGCTCGGCTTCGTGCTGATCTACAAGGCCACCGAAACCGTGAGCTTCGCCCAGGGCGAACTCATGATGCTGGGCGCCTTCGCCGGGTTCGCCGCGATGACCTGGCTGGGCCTGGCGTTCTGGATGGCCGTGGTCTGCGCCGTGGTGGCCGTGGCGCTGCTGGGCATGCTGCTCGAGCGCGTGGTGGTGCGCCCCATTCTGGGGCAGCCGGCGTTTTCCATCGTCATGCTGACCATTGGCATCGGCTACGTGGCGCGCGGCCTTGTCACCATGGTGCCTGGCATCGGCACCGAGACGCACACGCTGCCCGTGCCCTACAAGGACGAGATCTACCGGCTCGGCGAGCTCGTGCTCAACGCCGAGCAACTGGTCGTGATCGGGGCCACGGGCGTGCTGTGTGCGCTGCTGTTCGCACTGTTCCGCTACAGCAAGCTCGGCATCGCCATGCAGGCCTCCTCGCAGAACCAGCTGGCCGCCTATTACATGGGCATCCCGGTGCGACGGCTCAACGGCCTGGTTTGGGGCCTGGCGGCGGCCGTAGCAGCGCTGGCCGGGCTGCTGCTGGCGCCCATCACCTTCGTGCACGCCAACATGGGCTTTATCGGGCTCAAGGCCTTCCCGGCCGCGGTGGTCGGCGGCTTCGGCAGCCTGCCGGGCGCCATCGTGGGCGGGGTGCTGATCGGCGTGGTCGAGTCGCTGGCGGGCTTTTACCTGCCCGACGGCTTCAAGGACACGGCCGCCTACATCGTGGTGCTGGTCATGCTGATGGTGCGGCCCAACGGCCTGTTCGGCGAACGCCTGCGCAAGAAAGTCTGAGGGCCGAGCACGATGCGCTTTCTGTTCAAGACCAGCTACGCGCAGGACATCGCGCTCGCCAAGCACGAGGGCCACCGCTTCTGGTATGGCCTCCTGCTCGTGGCCCTGGTGCTGGCGCCGCTGGGCCTGCCGGAGTACTGGCTGGCGCAGCTGACCTTCGTGCTGATCTACGGCATCGCCGGGCTCGGGCTGATGCTGCTGTCGGGCTTCACCGGGCAGTTCTCGTTGGGCCATGCGGCCTTCCTGGGCGTGGGGGCCTACACCCAGGGCGTGCTGACCAACCTGGGCTGGCCCTTCCCGCTGGCGATGCTGATGGCGATGCTGCTGGCCGCCGCCGTGGGCGTGGTGGTGGGGCTGCCGGCGCTGCGCGTGAAGGGCATCTACCTGGGCATGGCCACGCTGGCCTTCGGCGTGATCGTCGAGGAGGTGCTGGCCCGCTGGGAGAGCGTGACGGGCGGCAATGCCGGCCTGCACATGAAGGCCCCGGCCATCGGCAGCTTCAAGCTCGACAGCGGTGAGGGCTTCTACTTCCTGTGCCTGCTGCTTGCCGTGGTGGCGACGCTGGCCATCCTGAACCTGCTGCGCGCGCCGACCGGGCGGGCCTTCGTGGCGATCCGCGATTCCGAGGTCTCGGCGCAGAGCATGGGCATCCACCTCGCGCGCTACAAGACGCTGTCGTTCGCGCTGTCGGCCGCGCTGGCCGGCCTGGCGGGCGCCTTGTATGCGCACAAGATCAGCTTCCTGTCGCCCGACCAGTTCAGCGTGCTGCAGTCCATCGACCTGCTGCTGATGGTGGTGATCGGCGGGCTGGGCTCGGTGCATGGCGCCTTCCTCGGGGCCATCTTCCTGATCGCCATGCCGCAGCTGATCGCACTGGGCAAGGGTTATCTGCCCGAGACCATCGCGATGGCGCCGGGCCTGCAGGGCTTCGTCTACGGCCTGGTGCTGATCGTGTTCGTGCTGTTCGAGCCGCTGGGCTTGTACGGCCGCTGGCTCAAGGTGCGCACCTACTTCAGCATGTTCCCGTTCTACCGCAAAGGCATGTTCAAGCGGCAGAAGTCGTTCCAGAAATCCGAGAGGTTGAAGTGAGCACGTCGCCCTTGCTGCAGGTGCAGGACGTCAGCATGCGCTTCGGCGGCGTGCTGGCCGTGAATCGCGTGGGCTTCGAGGTGCAGGAAGGCGAGGTGTTCACGCTGATCGGCCCCAACGGCGCGGGCAAGACCACGGTGTTCAACCTGATCAGCCGGATCTACACGCCGACCTCCGGCGAGATCCTGTACCGCGGCGCCTCGCTGACGGCGCAACCCGCGCACCGCATCGCGGCGCTGGGCATCGCGCGCACCTTCCAGAACATCGAGCTGTTCGAGCACGCCACGGTTCTGCACAACCTGCTGATCGGCCGCCACACGCACCGCCAGACCGGCTTCTGGGGCGACGTGCTGTTCACGCCGCGCGCGCGCCGGGCCGAGCTGCAGGCGCGCGAGAAGGTCGAGCGCGTGATCGAGCTGCTGGACCTGCAGCACCACCGCGACGCCATGGTCGCGGGCCTGCCCTACGGCGTGCGCAAGGTGGTGGAACTCGCGCGCGCACTGTGCACCGAACCCAAGCTGCTGCTGCTGGACGAGCCCTCCTCGGGCCTGAACGTGGAGGAGACGGACGACATGGCCTTCTGGATCCAGGACATCCGCGACGAGCTGGGCGTGACGGTGCTCATGGTGGAGCACGACATGTCGCTGGTGTCCAAGGTGTCCGACCGCGTGCTGGCCATGAACCAGGGCGAGCTGCTGGCGCTGGGCACGCCGGCCGAGGTGCAGGCCGATCCGGCGGTGGTGGAGGCCTACCTGGGCTCGGTCGATGACGTGACGACGCTGAGGCGTACAGCATGAGCGACGTACCACCGCCCATCAGTGACCAGCCGGTCCTGAAGCTGCTCAACGTGGAGAGCGCCTACGGCCCGATCAAGGCCATCCGCGGCGTGAGCCTGCAGGTGCGGCGCAGCGAGATCTCCACCGTGCTGGGCAGCAACGGCGCGGGCAAGACCACCATCCTCAAGACCATCTCGGGCATCCTCGATCCGCGCAAGGGCTCGGTGGAGTTCAAGGGCGAGGACATCACCGCCAAAGACCCGGCGCTGATCGTGCGCCTGGGCCTGTCGCACGTGCCCGAGGGCCGCGAGGTGTTCCCGCTCTTGAGCGTGCGCGACAACCTGGCCATGGGCGCCTACACGCGCAGCGACCGCGACGGCGTGGCGCGCGACCTGGAGGCCGTGTTCGGCTACTTCCCCATCCTGCGCGAGCGCGCGGCGCAGGACGCCGGCCTGCTCTCGGGCGGCCAGCAGCAGATGCTCGCGATCTCGCGCGCGCTGATGGCCGCGCCCGACCTCATCCTGCTCGACGAGCCCAGCCTGGGCCTGTCGCCCAAGCTGACCAAGGAGATCTTCGAGATCGTGGTGCGCATCAACCGCGAGCGCGGCACCACCTTCCTGCTGGTCGAGCAGAACGCCAACATGGCGCTCAACGTGGCCGACTACGGCTACGTGCTGGAGAACGGCCGCATCGTGCTGGAAGACACCTGTGCCCGGCTGCGCGAGAAGGACGACATCAAGGAGTTCTACCTCGGCATGAAGGAAGCCGGCGTGCGCGGCGAACGCCGCTGGAAGAAAAAGAAGAACTGGAGGTAAGGATGGGAAACCTCTGGGATCTGTCGCGCATCCAGTCCCGCACCGACATCATGGTGCCGGGCGAAACCATCTCCGCGATGTTCTGGCAGGCCGTCGCCCAGCGCGGCTCGGACACCTGGCTGCGCCAGAAGGAGCTCGGCATCTGGCGCAGCCACAGCTGGGACCAGGTGGCCCAGGGCGTGCGCGAGATCGGCCACGGCCTGCTGGACCTGGGTTGCGCGCCGGGCGACACGGCCTCCATCCTGGCCAACACCGTGGTCGACTGGGTGCTGGTCGACCTCGCGGTGCTGAGCACGGGCGGCGTGTCCAACGGCATCTACCCGACCGACGCGGCCAGCCAGGTGCACTACCTGTGCGAGGACTCGCGCACGCGCGTGCTGTTCGTGGAGGACGACGAGCAGCTCGACAAGGCCTTGCAGGTGCGCGCGCAGCTGCCGCTGCTGCGCAAGATCGTGGTGTTCGACATGGAAGGCCTGCGCGGCCTGGACGACCCGGACGTGCTGAGCCTGGACGCACTGCGCGAACGCGGCCGCGCCCATGCCGCGGCCCACCCGGGCCTGCTGGAGCAGCGCGCGGCGGCCTGCCGGCCCGAAGACCTGGCCATCCTGGTCTACACCTCGGGCACCACGGGCAAGCCCAAGGGCGCCATGCACAACCACCGCGCACTGGTGTATGCCGCGCGCGGCTACAACACGCTGGTGGCGCAGGACGCGACCGACGAGCGCATGTGCTTTTTGCCGCTGTGCCACATCGCCGAGCGCCTGGGCGGCGAGTACACCGCGCTCTACACGGGCGCCAAGCTCAACTTCGTCGAGAACCCCGAGACCGTGCCGGAGAACGTGCGCGAGATCGCGCCCACGGTGGTCACGGCCGTGCCGCGGGTCTGGGAGAAGTTCTATTCGGGCGTGATGATCGCGCTCAAGGACGCCAGCCGGCTGCAGCAGGCCGCCTACGGCTGGAGCATCGCCGTGGGCCAGCGCATCGCCGACGCCGTGCTGGCCGGCCGGCCCGTGGCGGCGTGGGACAAGCTGCGCTTTCGCATCGCGCGCTGGCTGGCGCTGGACAACGTGCGCAAGCTGATCGGCATCCACCGCGCGCGCTACCTCGTGACGGGTGCGGCGCCGATCTCGCCCGAGCTCGTGCGCTGGTATCTCGCGCTGGGCGTGCCCATGCTGGAGGTCTGGGGCATGACCGAGACCTGCGGCGCCGCCACCGGCGTGCCGGCCACGCGCATCAAGCCCGGCACCATCGGCCCGGCCGCGGGCTACAACGAGGTGCGGCTGGATCCGGCCACGGGCGAGTTGCTGGTGCGCGGCACCAACGTGTTCATGGGCTACCTGAACCTGCCCGAGAAGACGGCCGAGGCCATCGACGCCGACGGCTGGCTGCACACGGGCGACGTGGGCACGGTGGACGAAGACGGCTACTTCCGCATCACCGACCGCATGAAGGACGTGATCATCACGGCCGGCGGCAAGAACATCACGCCCAGCGAACTGGAGAACGAGCTCAAGTTCTCGCCCTACATCACGGACGCGGTGGTGATCGGCGACCGCCGGCCCTACCTCACGGCCATCGTCATGATCGACCAGGAGAACGTGGAGAAGTTCGCCCAGGACGCGGACGTGCCGTTCAGCAACTACGCCAGCCTGACGCGCGCGCCCGAGGTGCTGGCGTTGATCCAGCGCGAGTTCGACCGCGTGAACGCCAAGTTTGCTCGGGTGGAGCAGATCAAGAAGTTCTTCCTGCTCGAGACGCAGCTCAGCGCCGAAGACGAGGAGCTCACGCCGACCATGAAGCTCAAGCGCAAGCTGGTCGAGAAGAAGTACGCCGAACGCATCGAGGCCCTGTACCGCTGATTCCGTTTCACAACAGCCAGGAGACACGCCATGCACGCACGCATCCCATTGCTTCTTGCCGCCGCACTGGCGCTGCCTGCGGCCTGGGCCCAGCAGCAGGGCGTGGGCAAGACCGAGATCCTGATCGGCACCATCCAGGACATGTCCGGCCCGCTGGCCGGCTACGGCAAGCAGGCCCGCAACGGCATGCTGCTGCGCGTGGAGGAGCTCAACGAGCAGGGCAGCGTGCACGGCCGCAAGCTCAAGCTGATTGCCGAGGACGACGGCTACGACCCCAAGAAGGCCGTGCTCGCGGCGCAGAAGCTCGTGAACCAGGACAAGGTCTTCATCGTGGCCGGCCACCTGGGCACGGCGCAGAACATGGCGGCCATGCCCGTGCAGTTCGACAAGAACATCGTCAACTTCTTCCCGATCACGGCCGCGCGCGAGATGTACGAGCCGCTGCACAAGCTCAAGTACTCGTTCGCCGCGACCTACTACGACCAGATCCGGCTCACGCTGCCGGCGCTGGCCAAGGAAAAGAACGCCAAGAAGATCTGCACCATCTACCAGGACGACGATTTCGGTCTGGAGGTGCAGCGCGGCGCCGAGGCCGCGCTCAAGGCCATGAACATGGAGCTGGGCGAGAAGACCAGCTTCAAGCGCGGCGCGACCGATTTCTCCTCGCAGGTGGCGCGGCTCAAGGCCGCCAACTGCGACCTCGTGGTGCTGGGAACCATCATCCGCGAGACCATCGGCACGATCGGCGAGGCGCGCAAGACCGGCTTCTCGCCGACCTTCTTCGCTTCCAGCGCGGCCTATTCGGACCTGATCCACAAGCTGGGCGGCAAGGCCGTGGACGGCCTGTACGCCACCATGACGGTGCTGCACCCCTACTTGGACGAAGCCTCGCAGCCGGTGCGCTTCTGGGCCAACAAGTACAAGACGCGCTTCAACGAAGACCCGACCGTGTTCTCGGTCTACGGCTACATCATCATCGACCAGTTCATCCAGGCGGCGCAGAAGGCCGGGCCCAACCTCACGACCGACAGCTTCGTCGCCGCCATGGACACCATGAGTTTCGCGCCCGACATGTTCGGCGGCGCGCCCAGCAGCTACAGCGCCACCAAGCGGCTGGGCAACAGCATCTCGCGCTTGTCGCAGATCCAGGACGGCCGTTGGAAGGTGGTGTCGGATTACGTGAAGTGATGGGGAAGGTGCGGCTGTACTTCAGCGCATCCGGCCCCTGTGTGTTCGTGTCATCGACCGCACGGACTGCGGTCCCAGGAGGGTTCACATGTCGTTTCGCACGGTTTCCGCGGCGCTGGCCGCCATTGTCCTGGCGGCCTCGCCGCTGGCCTGGGGCCAGCAACAAGGGGTGAGCAAGGGCGAGATCCTGATCGGCACCATCCAGGACCTGTCCGGCCCCCTGGCCGGCTACGGCAAGCAGGCGCGCAACGGCATGCTGCTGCGCGTGGACGAGGCCAACGAGCAGGGCGGGGTGCATGGCCGCAAGATCAAGCTGCTGGTCGAGGACAGCGGCTACGACCCCAAGCGCGCGGTGCTCGCGGCGCAAAAGCTCGTGAACCAGGACAAGGTCTTCATCGTCGCGGGC
The DNA here is from genome assembly GCF_014652235.1 of Pseudorhodoferax aquiterrae. GTDB lineage: Bacteria > Pseudomonadota > Gammaproteobacteria > Burkholderiales > Burkholderiaceae_C > Pseudorhodoferax > Pseudorhodoferax aquiterrae. The sequence continues at coordinate 459,855 of NZ_BMYK01000003.1, read as the reverse complement.
CACCTGGGCACGGCGCAGAACATGGCGGCCATGCCCGTGCAGTTCGAGAAGAACATCGTCAATTTCCAGCCGATCACGGCGGCGCGCGAAATGTACGAGCCGCTGCACCGGCTCAAGTACTCGTTCGCGGCCACCTACTACGACCAGATCCGCTCGATGCTGCCCACGCTGGCCAAGGAGAAGAGCGCCAAGAAGGTCTGCATCATCTACCAGGACGACGACTTCGGCCTGGAGGTGCTGCGCGGCGCCGAGGCCGGGCTCAAGACCCTGAACATGGAACTGGGCGAGAAGACCAGCTTCAAGCGCGGCGCGACGGACTTCTCCTCGCAGGTGGCGCGGCTCAAGGCGGCCAACTGCGACTTCGTGGTGCTGGGCACCATCATCCGCGAGACCATCGGCACCATCGCCGAGGCGCGCAAGACCGGCTACGCGCCGACCTTCTTCGCCTCCAGCGGCGCCTACACCGACCTGATCCACAAGCTCGGCGGCAAGGGCATGGACGGGCTCTACGCGGCGATGGGCGCGCAGCACCCCTACCTGGACGAGGCTTCGCAGCCGATCCGTTTCTGGGCCAACAAGTACAAGACCCGCTTCAACGAGGACCCGACCGTGCTCTCGGTCTATGGCTACACCATCCTCGACCAGCTGCTCCAGGCCGTGCAGAAGGTCGGCCCCAACCTCACGACCGACAGCTTCGTGAAGACCATGGACACCATGAGCTACCCGACGGACATGTTCGGCGCCGCGCCCTCCAGCTACAGCCCGACCAAGCGCCTGGGCACCGACGAGTCGCGCCTGTCGCAGATCCAGGACGGGCGCTGGAAGGTGGTGTCGGGCTACGTGAAGTAGCACTTCTGCCGCGTTGGCGAACCCCGGGGACGCCCGTGGCTGCGCGTCTTCCTTGCCCTGCGCGAAGAAGACTTGATGCGCATCAAGAACGTCGGCGGCGCGTGGGCCATGATGGCAGGCCTGATCGGCAGGCGCGGCCACGCAGGCCCGCCGGGCCAGGCGCCGCGCCGGTCTGCTTCGTTCGACAACAGGATGGCGATGACTGAAACGCATCTGCGGCGGCGGGTCCTGACGACCGCGGGACGGTACCCATGCACGGACCCTTCGTAGAGGTCGCCCTGCTGCTGCTCATCTGCGCCCTGGCCGGTGCCGTCTTCGTGCGCTTGCGCCAGCCGGTGCTGATCGCCTACATCGTCGTGGGCATCGCGGTGGGCCCGGCCGTCTTCGGCCTGGTGACGGCGCACAACCAGATCGACCTGCTGGCGCAGGTGGGGGTGGCGGTGCTGCTCTTCGCCGTCGGCCTGAAGCTGGACCTGCACCACATCCGGCACATCGGACCGGTGGCGCTGGCCACGGGGCTGGGGCAGCTGGCCTTCACCATCGTGATCGGTTTCGGGCTGACCCTGGCACTGGGCAAGGGCGCGATGGAGGCCTTGTACGTGGCCGTCGCGCTGACCTTCTCCAGCACCATCATCATCGTCAAGCTGCTGTCCGACAAGCGCGAGCTCGGCAGCCTGCACGGCCGCATCGCGGTGGGTTTCCTGATCGTGCAGGACCTGGCCGTCGTGGTGGCCATGATGGCCATGAGCTCCCTGCGCGGCTCGGGCGGGGCCGGCGGCGACGCGGGCTGGCTGGTGGTGCTGGGCGCGCTGGCCTGGCGTGTCGCGGTCGCGGCTGCGGCCATGTTCGTGCTGATGCGCTGGGTGCTGCCGGCGGTGGTGGCCGCGATGGCGCGTTCGCAGGAGCTGCTGCTGGTCTTCGCCATCGCCTGGGGCGTGGCCCTGGCCGCCGTGGGCGAATGGGCGGGCTTCAGCAAGGAGGCGGGCGCGTTCCTGGCCGGCTTCTCGCTCGCCTCCACGCCCTACCGCGAGGCGATGAGCGCGCGGCTGACGGGCATCCGCGACTTCCTGCTGTTGTTCTTCTTCATCGACCTGGGCGCCAAGCTCGACTTCTCGACGCTGGGCGCCGAGCTGGTGCCCGCCGTGGTGCTCTCGCTGTTCGTGCTGATCGGCAACCCGCTGATCGTGATGGCGATCATGGGCTTCATGGGGTACCGGCGCCGCACCGGCTTCCTGGCCGGGCTGACGGTGGCGCAGATCAGCGAGTTCTCCATCGTGTTCGTGGCCATGGGCATCACGCTGGGCCATGTGGGTGTGCAGGCGCTGGGGCTGACCACGCTGGTGGGGCTGGTGACGATCACTGTCTCCACCTACATGATCCTGTATGCCCAGCCGCTGTACCAGCGGCTTGCCCCCTGGCTGCGCGTGTTCGAACGGCAGCAGCCGTTCCGTGAGATTGCCGCCGAATCGAAGGCCGCAGGCGAGGCGCAGGCCGAGCTTGTCGTCTTCGGCCTGGGGCGCTACGGCAGCCGCCTGTTCACGCGGCTGCGCGCAGACGGGATCGACGCGATCGGCATCGACTTCGACCCCGAGGCCGTGCGCGAACTGCAGGCCCGCGGCCTGCCGGTGTTGTTCGGCGATGGCGAGGCCCCCGACTTCCTGGAGACGCTGTCGCTGCGGCAGGTGCGTTGCGTGATCACGACCTTTCCGCAGTGGGAGTCCAACCGCGCGCTGCAGCATGCGCTGCGCGCGGTGCACTACCGAGGCCAGGTGGTGGCTGCAGCGCGCGATGCTGCGCACGGCCGCGCGCTGGCCGCGGCCGGCGTGGAGCGCGTGCTCAATCCGTTCGAAGACGCGGCCGACCATGCCGCGGACCTCCTGGCACGCAGCCTCCGTGCGCAGGGATCCAGGCGCGGGACGCCGCGGAGCACCGCGTGATCGATCTGCAGTCCGTGGGCCTGGTGGCCGGCGGGTTGGGCCTGTTCCTGCTCGGCATGGGCCTGATGACCGATGGCCTGAAGCTGGCCGCGGGGCCAGCCTTGCACCGCATCCTGGCGGCCGCCACGCGCACACGCGTCCATGCCCTGGGTTCGGGGGTGCTGGTGACGGCGCTGGTGCAATCGTCCAGCGCGGTCACCGTGGCGGCCATCGGCTTCGTCAACGCCGACCTGCTGTCGCTCGGCCCGGCCTTGTGGGTGCTGTTCGGGGCCAACGTCGGCACGACGATGACGGGCTGGGTCGTCGCGCTGATCGGCCTGAAGTTCAAGGTCGAAGCCGTCGCGATGCCGCTGGCAGGCCTGGGTGCACTGCTGCGCCTGACCGGAGAGGGCCGGCGCAGCGGCGCCATCGGCACTGCGCTGGCCGGCTTCGGCCTGCTCTTCATGGGCATCGCACTGTTGCAGCAGGCCTTCGTCGGCCTGGCCGGACAGATCCACCTGCCGCAAGGGGAGGGCGCCCGCGTGCTGCTGGCGCAACTGGGGATCGGGGCGCTGATGACGGTGCTGATGCAGTCCTCCAGCGCGGCCATGGCCATCACGTTGACCGCCGCGCAAGGGGGGCTGATCGGTGCGCAGGGGGCGGCCGCGGTGGTCATCGGCGCCAACATCGGCACCACGGTGACGGCCATGCTGGCCGCCATCGGCGCGACGCCGAACGCCCGCCGTGCGGCGTCGGCGCATGTCGTGTTCAACCTGCTCACCGGCGTGGCCGCGCTGCTGCTCCTGCCCTGGCTCATCGATGCGCTGGGTCTGGCGCGCGAGGCGCTCGGCCTGCCGCCGGACCCTGCCACCAAGCTGGCGCTGTTCCACACGGCGTTCAACCTGATCGGCGTGCTGCTGATGTGGCCTGTCGCACAGCGGCTCACGCGCTGGCTGCAGCAGCGCTTTCGCGCCCGCGAGGAGGACGAGGCACAGCCACGCTTCCTCGACGACACCGTGCTCGCCGTGCCCACGCTGGCGCTCGATGCGCTGTCGCGCGAGGTGGACCGTGCCGGGCAGGTGGCGCAGCGCATGGTCTGCAGCGCACTGGGGGGGCCGATGCCGCCGCGCTCAAGGCGGACCACGGGATCCTGGTGAGCCTGGACGCGGCCATCGAGCGCTTCGTCGAGCGTCTGCGCAGCACCTTGATGTCGCAACGCGACAGCGCCAGGCTGGCCGAACTGCTGCGCATCCAGCGGTACCACGAGTCGGCCGCGGAGCAGGCCTTGGCCGCCGCCGCGCTGCGGCCGCAGGGGCTGGCCGACGCCCGCGTGGCAGCCGCCGAGGCGGCGTTCTTGGCCGCGGCGAACGCGGTGCTGGCGCACGGCGGTCCGACCGGTCCGGCCGATTCTCCGGCCGCGGACCTGGGCACGATGGAGGTGCGTTACGAAGAGATCAAGACCGCCCTGCTGGCAGCCGGGGCCGACGCACGACTTGCGCTGGCAGCGATGGAGCAGGCCCTGCGCCGCTTCAGTGCACTGCGCCGGGGCACCCAGCAATTTCACAAGTCGCGCCGACGGCAGGCCGATCGGCCCTGACGCGCGACCCGTGTCGACACGGCGCAGGCGCGCGCTACAGTGGCGCAGTCGATCAAGGAGGACACTGCGCCCATGGCGGACGACATCAGCACCCTGCGCCGCATCCTGCACCAGCACCGGCGCATCGCCGTGGTCGGGCTCTCGGCCGAATGGCACCGGCCGAGCCACTTCGCGGCCGGGTACATGCAGCAGCATGGCTATGACATTTTTCCGGTGAACCCGCGCTACGCTGGCGGCGAAGTGCTGGGCCGGCCCTGCGTGGCCAGCCTGGCGGACCTGGCCGGGCCGGTGGACATGGTCGACGTGTTCCGCCGCACCGAGGATGTGCTGCCGATCGCACGCCAGGCGCTTGCCATCGGCGCCAGGTGCCTGTGGCAGCAGATCGGCGTGGTCAACGAAGAGGCCGATGCGCTGGTGCGCGCGGCCGGTCTGGACAGCGTGATGGACCGCTGCGTGAAGATCGAGCATGCCCGCCTGTTCGGTGGCCTGCACTGGGCGGGCGTGAACACGCGTGTGATCTCGGCCAGGCGGCCTGTGGTGGGCGGCTGAGCATGTGGCCCCCACGCGCATCGCTTCGCGTATCGCTGCCCCCCGGGTGGGCGCATCAATGCCTTCGGGCGGCCGGGCGGCATTGACATGGCCGACCGCGTTTTCCAGCCCGAGACGCTGGCCATCCACGCCGGCCAGATCCCCGACGCGGCCACGGGCGCCCGTGCGCTGCCGATCTACCAGACCACGAGCTTCGTGTTCGACAGCGCCGAGCATGCGGCCGCGCTGTTCAACCTGCAGACCTTCGGCAACGTCTACTCGCGCCTGTCCAATCCCACCGTGGCGGCGCTGGAGGAGCGCGTGGCGGCATTGGAAGGCGGGCGCGCGGCCGTGGCCAGCGCCTCCGGCATGGCGGCCGAGGCCATGGCGCTCATGACCATCCTGCAGGCCGGCGACCACGTCGTGGCGGCCGGCGCGCTGTACGGTGGCACGGTCACCATGCTGGCGGTGAACCTGCAGAAGTTCGGCATCGAGACCAGCTTCGTCGATGCCACCGACCCGCAGGCCTTCGCGGCCGCGATGCGGTCCAACACGCGCGCCGTGTTCGCCGAGACCCTGGGCAACCCCAGCCTCACGGTGTTGGACATCGCGGCCGTGGCCGAGGTGGCCCACGCCCACGGCGTGCCGCTGGTGGTGGACAACACCGTGCCCAGCCCCTGCCTGTGCCAGCCGCTCGCACTGGGCGCCGACATCGTCGTGCACTCGGCCACCAAGTACCTGGCCGGCCACGGCACCACGCTGGGCGGCGTGATCGTGGAGAGCGGCAAGCCGCACGGCAACTTCGCCTGGAACAACGGCAAGTTCCCGGGCATGACCGAGCCTTCGCCGGGCTACCACGGCGTGAAGTTCCACGAGACCTTCGGCGACTTCGCGTTCACGATGCGCGCGCGCATGGAGACGCTGCGCGTGTACGGCGCGGCGCTGTCGCCGATGTCGGCCTGGCAGATCCTGCAGGGCGTGGAAACGCTGCCGCTGCGCATGGAGCGCCATTGCAGCAATGCGCTGAAGGTGGCGCAGTACTTGAAGGACCACCCGCGCGTGAGTTGGGTCAACTACCCCGGCCTGCCGGACCATCCGCAGCACGCGCTGGTGCAGCGGCAGATGCGCGGCGCCTCGGGCCTGCTGGCCTTCGGCGTGCAGGGCGGCATGGAGGCCGGCGTGCGCTTCATCGAGTCGGCGCAGTTCATGAGCCACCTGGCCAACATCGGCGACACGCGCACGCTGATCATCCACCCGGCCAGCACCACGCACCGCCAACTCGAGCCCGACCAGCAGATCGCCGCCGGCGTGCTGCCCGACATGGTGCGGCTGTCCGTGGGGCTGGAGCACATCGACGACATCCTGTGGGACCTGGACCAGGCGCTGGCGGCCACGGCTTGAAAACATTCGTCGCAATCCGTGGAGGGCCGCGGCTTCAGAATGCGCCCTTCGCCCGAGGAGACAGCGCATGAACATCTACGAACAAGACCTCGCCCAGAATCCTGCCAACCACGTGGCCCTGTCGCCCATGGCCTTCGTGGAGCGCACGGCCGAGGTGTTCGGCGACCTGCCGGCCGTCATCCACGGCCGGCGCCGCTACACCTGGGCGCAGGTGCACGAGCGCTCACGCCGGCTCGCGGCGGCGCTGCGTGCGGCCGGCGTGGGCCGCGGCAGCACGGTCAGCGTGATGCTGCCCAACACGCCGGAGATGGTCGAGGCGCATTACGCCGTGCCGGCCTTGAATGCCGTGCTCAACACACTGAACACCCGACTCGATGCCGAGCTGCTGGCCTGGCAGATGCACCACTGCGAGGCGAGCGTGCTGATCACCGACACCGAGTTCGCACCCATCATGGCCAAAGCGCTCGCGCTGCTCCAGGACCAGCACGGCCGCCAGCCGCTGGTCATCGACGTGGCCGACAGCGAGTTCACGGGCGAACACCGGCGCCTGGGCACGCACGACTACGAGGCCTGGCTTGCAGGCCACGCACCGCTGGCGCGTCTGGACGGTCCGCAGGACGAGTGGGATGCGATCGCCATAAGCTACACCAGCGGCACCACGGGCGACCCCAAGGGCGTGGTCACGCACCACCGCGGCGCCTACCTCAATGCGGTCAGCAACGTGGTGACCTGGACCATGCCGCAATTCCCGCGCTACCTGTGGACGCTGCCGATGTTCCACTGCAACGGCTGGTGCTTCCCCTGGACGGTGGCGCTGCAGGCCGGCGTGCATGTGTGCCTGCGCCGTGTCGAGGCGCCCGCCATCCTGGCGGCCATGCGCGCGCACGGCGTCACGCACTACTGTGCCGCGCCCATCGTCCATGGCCTCATCATCAACGCCGAGCCGGCGCTGCGCGAAGGCGTGACCGGCGTGCGCGGCATGGTCGCCGGCGCGTCGCCGCCGGCCGCCATGATCGAGGGCATGGCGAAGATCGGCTTCGACATCACGCATGTCTACGGCCTGACCGAGGTGTACGGCCCGGCCGGCGTGGCGGCCAAGCGCGCCGACTGGGCGCAGGCCGACATCGCCGAGCAGGCGCGCCTGAATGGCCGCCAGGGCGTGCGCTACGCGCTGCAGGACGGCATGACGGTGCTGGACCCGTCCACGCTCGTGGAAGTGCCCGCCGATGGCGAGACCATGGGCGAGATCATGTTCCGCGGCAACATCGTCATGAAGGGCTACCTCAAGAACCCGGCCGCGACGGCCAAGGCCTTCGAGGGCGGCTGGTTCCACACCGGCGACCTGGCCGTTCTGGAGCGCGACCGCTACGCGCGCATCAAAGACCGCAGCAAGGACATCATCATCAGCGGCGGCGAGAACATCAGCTCGATCGAGGTCGAGGACGTGCTGTACCGCCACCCGGCCGTGCTGGCCTGCGCGGTGGTCGCCAGGCCCGATGCCAAATGGGGCGAGACGCCCGTGGCCTATGTGGAGACCAAGCCAGGCGCCCAGGTCACGGCCGAGGACCTGGTGGCCCACTGCAAGGCGCATTTGGCCGGCTACAAGGTGCCGCGCGACGTGCGCTTCGAGCCGATTCCCAAGACCTCGACGGGCAAGATCCAGAAGTTCGAGCTGCGCCAGCGGGCCAAAGGCTAGCCGGCGGCGGTCCGCTCCATGCGGATCGCATCGAAGGGGCAGACGACGAAGCACAGCGCGCAGCCCGTGCAGCCGGCGCTGTCGTGCAGCACCGCGTTCTTGCGGCCCCCCGGCTGGCCGCCCGGCACCTGCAGCGAGAGCACGTGCGGCGGGCAGGCGCCCACGCAGCGGCCGCAGCCGGTGCAGCGCTGCGGCGCGATCGCGGGCAAGGCCTTGGGCGGTGCAGGCATGGCCGCATTGTGGTGGCAGACTGCGAAGCTTCGCTGGAGACACGCATGACAGAACCCACCGCGCCGCTGGTGCTGCGCAGCCAGGACGCCGCCGGCGTCCGCACCCTGACCCTGAACCGCCCCGATGCCTTCAACGCGCTCAGCGAGGCCATGCTGGAGGCGCTGCAGGCCGAGCTCGACGCGGCCGCCGGCGACGATGGGCTGCGCGTGCTCGTCATCGCGGCCGCCGGCCGCGCTTTCTGCGCCGGCCACGACCTCAAGGAGATGCGTGCGGAACCCTCGCTGGCCTACTACCAGCGCCTGTTCGCCCAGTGCACGAAGGTGATGCTGGCGATCCAGAAGCTGCCCGTGCCCGTGATCGCGCAAGTCCAGGGCATCGCGACGGCGGCCGGTTGCCAGCTCGTGGCCATGTGCGACCTGGCCGTGGCCGCCAGCGATGCGCGCTTCGCCGTCAGCGGCGTGAACCTGGGCCTGTTCTGCGCCACGCCCAGCGTGGCGCTGTCGCGCAACCTGCCGCGCAAGGCCGCGTTCGAGATGCTCGTCACCGGCGACTTCATCGGTGCCGAGGAGGCCCGCGCCAAGGGCCTGGTCAACCGGGTGGCCGCACCCGAGGCATTGGCCGAGGCCGTGGCCGCACTGGCGGCCAGCATCGTGGCCAAGCCGCCCGTCGCGCTGGCGATGGGCAAGGCCTTGTTCTACCGCCAGCTCGAAGTCGGCATGGCGGCGGCCTATCAGGACGCGGGCCAGACCATGGCCTGCAACATGATGGACGCCTGCGCGCTGGACGGCGTGCAGGCCTTCATCGACAAGCGCCGGCGTTGAGGCGCTGCGGCGGGCGGCTATGCTCGCCCGCATGGAAACGAGTGAAGCCGCCCTGCTCGGGCGCGAATGGACGGCGCTGCATGGCGACTGCGAAGCCAGCGAGCGCAGTGCCTTGTGGATCAAGCTGGGTGCGGTGGCCCTGACGGCCACGGCCGTGGCCCTGAGCTTCGACGCCGTGCTGACCATCGTTCTGGTCGGTGTGCTGTGGCTGCAGGAGGCCATCGTGCGCACCGGCCAGGCCCGTCTGGTCGACCGCCTGCTCTACGTGGAGGGCCTGCTGCGCGACCCCATGGCCTCGCCGCGCGCGCCCTGCCAGCTGTATTCGGACTGGCAGGCGATGCGGCCAGGCACCATGGGACTGGTGGCGCAATACCTCGCGGCCGCCGTCCGGCCCACGGTGGCGTTTCCGTACGCCGTGCTGCTGGTCCTGCTGCTGGCGCTGTCAGCCGCGGGATGAGCTGCCGGGCGCCACGCGGCCCGGGCACCGCCGTCGTTCCATAATGCGGTGATGGAGACCAAGTGGCTCGAAGATTTTGTGAGCTTGGCCGAGACGCGCAGTTTCAGCCGCTCGGCCCAGCTGCGCCATGTGACGCAGCCGGCGTTCTCGCGCCGCATCCAGGCCCTGGAGGCCTGGGCCGGCACCGACCTCGTGGACCGCAGCTCCTACCCGACGCGACTCACGCCGGCCGGCGAGACGCTCTACACCCAGTCGCTGGAGATGCTGCAGGCGCTGCAGAGCACGCGCGCCATGCTGCGCGGCCACAACTCGGCGGGGCAGGACGTGATCGAGTTCGCCGTGCCGCACACACTGGCCTTCACCTTCTTTCCGGCCTGGGTGACCAGCCTGCGTGAGAAGTTCGGCCCGCTCAAGAGCCGTCTCATCGCGCTGAACGTGCACGACGCCGTGATGCGCCTGGTCGAGGGCAGCTGCGACCTGCTGATCGCCTACCACCACAGCTCCCAGCCGTTCCAGCTGGCCGCCAACCGCTACGAGATGGTGAGCCTGGGCCGCGAGGTCATGGCGCCCTACGTCAAGGCGGACGCCGACGGCGCGCCGCTGTACCAGTTGCCGGGCCGGCCCGGCCAGTTGCTGCCCTACCTGGGCTATGCGCCGGGCGCCTACATGGGGCAGATGGTGGACATGCTGCTCAAGCAGTCGCCCACGCCCATCCACCTGGACCGCGTGTACGAGACCGACATGTCCGAAGGCCTCAAGGCCATGGCGCTGGAAGGCCACGGCATCGCCTTCCTGCCCTACAGCGCGGTCAAGAAGGAGCTGCGCGCGCGCCGTCTCGTCAGCGCGGCGCCGGCCGGCATGCCGGGCGTGGAGATGACACTGGACGTGCGGGCCTACCGCGAAAAGCCGGGGACGCATGCCGTGCCCAAGCGCTCGGCCCAGGCGCTGTGGACCTACCTGGTCGAGACCGCCGGACCGCGCGGCGCCGAGGCATCGGGCGCGGCGTGAGATTATTCGTTTCTTGCATCCGGCCGCATCCAATCGGCATTGGCTTGAATACCGCCGAGGACCTTACAGTCCGCGGCGCCCGGTGTGGACAGCAGAGTCTGGCATGCAAGCTGCTTGCGCTCCTGCCCATGCAACGACCCAGACCTTTTTCAAAGATTGCAGCGGCAGCACGACCGCGATGAGAGACAAGCACGTTGCCACAGTTTTCACGGATCTTTCGTGTTGGCGAGGGGCATGCGGGTATCTCCGCTGACGCCGATATCCTGGTTTAAGGTCTTATTTCCCTTCCGTTTTCTTAGGAGAGATTGAATGAAGAAGCACATCCTCGCCATCGTGTGCACGGCACTGGCCGCGGGCGGCGCATTCGCGCAAAGCAACGACACGCTGGCGAAGATCAAGGCCAGTGGCAGCATCAGCCTCGGCGTGCGCGACTCCTCGGCCCTGTCCTATACCCTGGGCAACGGCAAGTACGTCGGTTTCCACACTGAAATGGGCGAACGCATCGTGGCCGACCTGTCCAAGGCCGCCGGCAAGGAACTGAAGATCCAGTACACCCCCGTCACCTCGCAGAACCGCATTCCGCTGGTGCAGAACGGCACGGTCGACCTGGAGTGCGGCTCCACCACCAACAACGCCACGCGTGCCAAGGACGTGTCCTTCGCCGTGACGACCTATGTGGAGGAAGTGCGCATCCTGACCAAGGCCAACTCGGGCATCAACGGCATCGCCGACCTCAAGGGCAAGACGGTGGCGACGACCACCGGCACCACCTCGGTGCAGACGCTGCGCAAGAACAAGCGCGCCGAAGGCATCGACTTCAAGGAAGTCATGGGCAAGGACCACGCCGACAGCTTCCTGCTGCTCGAGTCGGGCCGCGCCGACGCCTTCGTGATGGACGGCTCCATCCTGGCCGCCAACGCCTCCAAGTCGCGCAACCCGGCCGACTTCAAGATCGTCGGCGAAGTGCTGTCGGTCGAGCCCATCGCCTGCATGCTGCGCAAGGACGACCCGGCCTTCAAGAAGGCCGTGGACGACAGCATCAAGCGCCAGATCGCCGACGGTTCGCTGGCCAAGCTGTACGACAAGTGGTTCATGCAGCCCATCCCGCCGACCAACACCAAGATCGGCCTGCCGATGTCCGAGGCGACCAAGGAAGCCTGGGCCCATCCGAACGACAAGCCCATGGAAGAGTACGCAGCCAAGTAATCTGCGCTGGGTGAGGCACTGAACGCCCGCCGATTCGAGCGGGCGTTTTTTGTGCCGGGACCAAAATCCAAAGACGACGACAACAGAGGAGTTCCCGATGGGAAATTGGGATTGGCAGGTCTACCTGCAGGATCCGGGCGGCAAGGACCCGACCTACTTGCAATGGATGCTCTCGGCCTGGGGCTGGACCATCTCCGTCGCCTTGTCGGCGCTGCTGGTGGCGCTGGTCGTGGGCTCACTGATCGGCATTCTGCGCACCCTGCCCAACAGCCCTGGCTGGGTGCGTTTCGGCAACGCCTGGGTGGAACTCTTCCGCAACATTCCGCTGCTGGTGCAGATCTTCCTGTGGTACCACGTGGTGCCGGCGATCTTCACGGCCGCGCGCGACGTGCCGCCCTTCGTGCTGGTGGTGCTGGCGCTGGGCTTCTTCACCTCGGCACGGATCGCCGAGCAACTGCGCGCCGGCATCCAGGCGCTGCCGCGCGGGCAGCGTTACGCGGGCATGGCCATGGGCTTCACGACCTGGCAGTACTACCGCTACGTGATCCTGCCCATGGCCTACCGCATGATCCTGCCGCCGTTGACCAGCGAGTCCATGAACATCTTCAAGAACTCCTCGGTCGCGTTCGCCGTGTCCATCGCCGAACTCACGCAGTTCGCCATGCAGGCCGGTGAGGAAACCGCCCGCCCGATCGAGATGTACCTGGGCGTGACGGTGCTCTACATCGTCTCGGCCATGGCCATCAACCGCATCATGGCCTTCATCGAGAAGCGCGCGCGCGTGCCGGGCTTCGTCGCAGCCGGCGGCACGGGAGGCCACTGACATGAATCTCGATTTCGGTTTCTACAACTGGAGCGTCATCACCGACTTCGTGCTGAAGGGCTTTTACTTCAGCGTGTTCCTGACGGTGGTGGCCACGCTGGGCGGCATCTTCTTCGGCACGCTGCTGGCGCTGATGCGCCTGTCGGGCAAGAAATGGCTGGACGCGCCGGCCGCCATCTACGTCAACGGCATGCGCAGCATCCCGCTGGTGATGGTGATCCTGTGGTTCTTCCTGCTGGTGCCGTTCATGATCGGGCGGCCCATCGGCGCGGAGATGTCGGCCATCATCACCTTCATCGCGTTCGAAGCCGCCTACTTCTCGGAAATCATGCGTGCCGGCATCCAGTCGATCCCGCGCGGCCAGGTCTTCGCGGGCCAGGCCATGGGCATGACCTACAAGCAGAACATGACGCTCGTGATCCTGCCGCAGGCCTTCCGCAACATGCTGCCCGTGCTGCTGACGCAGACCATTATCCTGTTCCAGGACACCTCGCTGGTCTACGCCATCGGCGCCTACGACATGCTCAAGGGCTTCGAGACGGCCGGCAAGAATTTCGGCCGCCCGATCGAGTCCTATCTGCTCGCCGCGGTCGTCTACTTCGTGCTGTGCTATGCGCTGTCCTACCTGGTCAAGCGCCTGCACAAGAAGATCGCCATCATCCGCTGAACACAAGCCTCGTCTGGAGAGAACCCAAATGGCTGAACAAATGATCCAAATCAAGGACGTGTCCAAGTGGTACGGCCCGGTGCAGGTGCTGAACAACTGCAACGTCAGCATCAACAAGGGCGACGTGGTCGTGGTCTGCGGCCCCTCGGGCTCGGGCAAGTCCACGCTGATCAAGACCGTCAACGCGCTGGAGCCGATCCAAAAGGGCGAGATCATCGTCAACGGTGTCAAGGTCAGCGATCCCAAGACCGACCTGCCCAAGCTGCGCTCCAAGGTCGGCATGGTGTTCCAGCACTTCGAGCTGTTCCCGCACCTGTCGGTCACCGAGAACCTCACGATCGCCCAGATCAAGGTGCTGGGCCGCAGTGCCGACGAGGCCAAGACGCGCGGCCTCAAGATGCTGGACCGCGTGGGCCTGATGGCGCACAAGGACAAGTTCCCGGGCCAGCTGTCGGGCGGCCAGCAGCAGCGCGTGGCGATCGCACGTGCGCTGTCCATGGACCCGATCGTGATGCTGTTCGACGAGCCCACCTCGGCACTGGACCCCGAGATGGTCGGCGAGGTGCTGGACGTGATGGTGAGCCTGGCCAAGGAAGGCATGACCATGATGTGCGTGACCCACGAGATGGGCTTCGCACGCAAGGTGGCCAGCCGCGTGATCTTCATCGACGTGGGCGGCCGCATCCTGGAAGACTGCTCCAAGGAAGAGTTCTTCGGCAACCCCGAGGCACGCCAGCCGCGGACCAAGGACTTCCTGAACAAGATCCTGCAGCACTGAGCATGGTGGTCTTCGCGTCGCGCCCTCTGCACCGCTGCCCTGCAGCGGGTGCGTTCGCGCGCGCGAACCAGGAGCCGGCCGGCCGCCCCATGGTGGTGGGCCGAAAGCCCACCGCACCCTCCTGAGCCCGGCGAACCTTCATCCTTCCTCTTAGCCACATCGGATCGCCGGGCTCGCTCCCGGCGTTTCTCTTTTTGCGACAGGACAGTGCCATGAATGTTCCGACCCCCACCGCCGCCATCCGCACCCTCAACGAGCTGGACCATGTGCGCATCGCCAAGCTCGTCGATGCCGGCAACCCGGCCCATGCCGCAATGCAGGCCTTGCTCGACAACGCCGACCTGGTGGCGCCGGCCGAGATCGCGCCCGATGTGGTGACCATGCGCTCGCGCGTGCGCGTCGCCGAAGCGGCGGGTGCGGCCGGCGCCCCGGCCCGCGAGCTGACGCTGGCCTATCCGTCCGAGGCCGATGCCGCGCAAGGCCAGGTTTCGGTGCTCTCGCCGATCGGCACGGCGCTGCTGGGCGCCAAGGTGGGCGAGGTCGCGCAGTGGACGCTGCCCGACGGGCGGGCCGCGGCGCTGCGGGTGGAAGCCTTGCTGTTCCAGCCCGAGGCCAGCGGGGAATACCTGCGCTGAAAAGGCCTACACGTCGCGGCCGTTGAAGTGCTGCACGGGAACGGCGTCCAGGTCGATGCCGTCCAGGCAGCGCAGGTTGATCGCGGCCATGGCATTGCCTTTGGGATCCGTGCCTTCGCCGAAGGGATGGATGCCGCAGCGCGCGCAGAAGCGGTGCCGGATCACGTGCTTGTTGAACAAGTAGGTGCTGGCGTCGGCCTCGGGCGTGGTCAGCCGCAGGTTTGCGCGCGGCACGAACCACAGCAGCGAACCCTTGCGACGGCAGATCGAGCAGTTGCAGGCCAGTGCGGTGCCGATCTCGCCATCCACTTCGAAGGCGACCTTGCCGCAGTGGCAACTGCCGGAGTAGGTGCTCATGCGCTGGGCCCCCTCACTTCGGCCGCGCCGCGATGGCCTTCTCGGCCTTGTCGACGAGCCCGCTGCCGATCTGCGCCTTCCACTTGGTGTAGACCGGGCGCGTAGCCTTGACGAAGGCATCGCGCTCGGCGGCGCTGAGCTGGGTCACCGTCACGCCGAAGCCGGCGATGTCCTTGAGCAACGGCTTGTCGGCCTCGACCAGGCCCTTGCGCGCCAGCGCGACCTCTTCCTTGCCGGCGTCCAGCGCGGCCTTGCGCACGATCTCGCGGTCGGCCGGCGTCCAGGATTCCCAGATCTCCTTGTTGACCACGAAGACCAGCGGGTCGGCCATGTAGCCCCAGGTGGTCACGAACTTCTGGCCCATGTTGTGCAGCTTGAGCACGGGGAACATGAACAGCGGGTTCTCCTGGCCGTCCACGGCGCCGCTGGCCAGCGCGGGCTGGGCATCGGCCCAACTCATCTGCGTGGGGTTGGCGCCCAGTGCCGTGAAGGTGTCGGCGAACAGCGGCGAGCCGACCACGCGCAGCTTCATGCCTTTCAGGTCTTCCGGCGACTTGATCGGGCGCTTGGAGTTGGTGATCTCGCGGTAGCCGTTCTCGCCCCAGGCCAGCGGCACCACGCCGGCCTTCTCGAGCCGCGCGAACAGGTCCTTGCCGACCTCGCCCTGCGTGAGCGCGTCCACGGCCGCGTAGTCGGGCATCAGGAAGGGCAGCGAGAACAGGTTCAATTCCTTGACCTGCGGCGACCAGTTGATCGTGGAGCCCACGGCCATGTCGATCACGCCCTGGCGCAGCGCACTGAACTCGCGCGTCTGGTCGCCCTGGATCAGCGAGACGCCGGGGTACAGCTTGATGTTGATGCGGCCCTGGGTGCGCTCCTTGACCATGTCGGCCCAGATCTTGCCGGCCATGCCCCAAGGCGTGGGCGGGCCCAGCACCAGCGAGAGCTTGTACTCGGCCTTGTAGTTCTGCGCGGTGGCGGAAACGGAGAAGGTGCCGAAGGCGGTGGCGACGGCGGCCAGCGCGAGCAGCGAGCGGCGCAATTTCATGGACAGACTCCTTTCGTTGGAAACATCAATAGCCGAGCTTGGCCGGCAGCCACAGCGCGAGTTGCGGCCAGGCGATCACCGCCACCATGACCAGGAACATCGCGAACAGCATCCAGCCGACCCAGCGCACGGTCTCTTCCATGCGCACCTTGGCGATGCGGCAGGACACCATGAGGTTGACCGCCAGCGGCGGCGTGAACTGGCCCAGCGCGACCTTGAGCGTGAGGATCACGCCGAACCACACCGGGTCCCACTGGTAGTGCTGCACGATGGGCCACAGCAGCGGCACGAAGATCAGGAAGATCGAGACGCCGTCCAGGAACATGCCCACGGTGATCAGCAGCAGGATCAAGAGCGCCAGCACGCCGTACTCGCCCAGTCCGGAGTTGACGATGGCCTTGGCCACCGGATCGATCACGCCCAGCGTGGACAGCGAGTAGGCGAAGATGCCGGCCAGCGAGACCACCAGCAGGATCACGGCCGAGAGCTCGCCCGATTCGCGCAGGATGGGGAACAGGTCGCGCACGCTGATCGTGCGGTGCACCACCATGCCCACGAAGAGGCCGTAGAACACCGCCACCACGGCCGCCTCGGTCGGCGTGAACCAGCCCATGCGCATGCCGCCCAGGATCAGCACGGGCGCGGCCAGGCCCCAGATGGCTTCGCGCAGGCTCTGCCAGAACGCCGGGCGCGGCTCTCTGGATTCGAGCTGGCCCATGTTGTGGCGGCGTGCCATCCACACCGCCGGCACGACCAGCGCGAGGCCGGCCAGCAGGCCCGGAACCATGCCGGCCGCGAACAGCGCCGGCACCGAGGCGCCCGGCACCAGCACCGAGTAGACGATGAAGGCCACCGAGGGCGGGATCAGGATGTCGGTGGCGGCGGCCGCGCCGACCACGCTGGCGGAGTAGGCGGCGGGATAGCCCGCGCGCGACATGGCCGCGATCATCACGGCGCCCACGGCTGCCGCGTTGGCCGGCCCCGAGCCCGAGATGCCGCCCAGGAACATGGCCACCACGATGGCCACCAGCGGCAGCATGCCGGGCCCGCGGCCGACGATGGCGATGGCGAAGTTGACGAGCCGCAGCGCCACGCCCGAGCGGTCGAAGATGGAGCCGACCAGCACGAACATCGGGATCGCGAGCAGCGGGTACTTGCCCAGGCCCGCGTAGAAGTTCTGCGGCACGGCCAGCAGGCCGAACCACTGCGCGTCGGCATTGGCCAGCGCGATGCAGGCCGCACCGGCCAGGCCCAGGGCGGCCCCGATGGGCACGCCCGCCAGCATCATGAGCACGAAGCCCGTGAACAGCAGCGTGGCGATCATTCCTGCACCGTCCGGCCACGGCGGATGAACAGGCCGACGGCGCGCAGCCCGATGGCCGTGCAGACGATGGGCAGCCAGATGGAGTACCACCACTGCGGCACGCCGATGCCGGGCGAGGTTTCCTCGAAGCGGAAGTCGTCCCAGACCACGCGCAGCGACAGCGCGGCGATCAGGAAGAACAGCAGCGCCACCATCAGCGCGCCGAACTGGGCCAGGCGCCGGCGCCGCGCCATGGAGCCGGCCTCGCTGAAGTACTCGATGCGGATGTGGCGGTCGCGCGCCACGGCGGCCGAGCCGGCCACCATGGCCAGCAGGATCATGAGGAAGACCGAGAACTCCTCGGTCCAGGCGAAGGAACTGTCGGTGAAGTAACGCACCAGCACGTTGGCGAAGGTGATCAGCGCCAGCGCGGCCATGATCAGCACGGTCAGCCAGTCCTCGATCTTCAGGGGTACGCGGGTCGGTTCGTCAGCGGGGGCCGGAGCGTCGGGCAGGCCCGGGTCGTTCTCAGGAGGCATGGAGCGAAGGAAGAGCCAAAAACAAAAGCCGCCGGCCACGAGGCCCGGCGGCATCGGCGCGGATCATAGGTGCGCGTGCTGCACTGCCGCATGGGGACTTTCCTTAGGATGGGCACATGCACAACACCTTGTCCGTCCAGCCGCTGACCGCGGCCGCCTTCGCCGCGTTCGGCACCGTCGTCGAAGTCCCCCGCGGCGGCGCGGGCCGCCCCATCAACGGCGGCACCTCGCAACGCTTCGACCTGCTCGCCGACATGGCGCTCACCGCCGAGGGCGGCCGCCCCATGCTCGCGCTGTTCCGCGCCCAGGCGCGCCGCTTCCCGCATGCCGTGAACGAACTGGAGCGCCACGCGCTGGGCAGCCAGACCTTCGTGCCGCTGGGGCAGCGGCGCTTCGTGCTGGTGGTGGCCCCGGCGGCACCGGAGCCGGACCTCGGCGCGCTGGCCGCATTCATGACCGATGGCACGCAGGGCGTGGTGCTCGCGCCAGGCACCTGGCACCACGCGCTGCTGGCCGTGGACGCCGGCGACTTCGTGGTCGTCGAGCGGGCGGCTCAGGCCGTGGACTGCGACGTGGTGCGCTGGGAGCAGGGCATCTCCGTCGTCATTCCAGCGTGACGCCCGTGGCCTTCACGACGCCGGCCCAGCGCTCCGTTTCCTTGCGCAGATAGGTGCCGTACTCCTCGGGCGTGGAGCCCAGCGGTTCGGCGCCCTGCACGGCCAGCTTGTCGCGCAGGTCCGGGTTCTTGAGCGCCTTGGCGACCTCGGCGTTGAGCCGCTGCACCACGGCCGCGGGCGTGCCGGCCGGCACCATCAGGCCCTGCCAGGCACCGGCCTCGAAGCCCGGCATCACGGTTTCGGCCAATGTGGGAACGGCGGGGAACAGCGCCATGCGCTTGGCCGAGGTCACGGCCAGCAGCTTGATGCGCTTGTCCTTCACGAAGGGCATGACCGAGTTGATGGTGTCGGTCATGAACTGGATCTGCCCGGCCGCGAGGTCCACGTCGGCCGGCGCGCTGCCCTTGTAGGGCACGTGCGTGGCGACGATGCCCTGGGCGCGCACGAACTGGTAGGCCGCCAGGTGCGTCACGTTGCCGTTGCCGGCCGAGCCATAGGACAGCTTGTCGGGGTTGGCCTTGGCGTAGGCGACGAATTCGGCCACGGTGTTGGCCGGGACGCTGGGGTTCACCACCAGCGCCAGCGGCACCACGGCCGTGAGCGCCACGGGCGCCAGGTCGCGTTGCAGGTCATAGGCCAGGCTCTTGTACAGCGAAGGGCTCAGCGTGATCGACGAGGTGTTGTAGAGCAGCGTGTAGCCGTCGGCCGCGGCCTTGGCGACCGCCACCGCGCCGATGTTGCCGTTGGCACCGGCCCGGTTGTCGACCACGATGGGCTGGCCCATCTGTTCGGACAGCTTCTGCGCGAGCACGCGCGCCACCAGGTCGGTCGGCCCGCCGGGCGGGAAGGGCACGACCATGGTGATGGGCTTGGCTGGGTAGGCCGCCTGGGCCTGGGCGGCGCCCCAGGGCGCCAGTGCGGCGGTGAGGGCGAGCGCGAGCGCGGCGCGGCGGGTGGATGGCAGGTTCACGGTGTCTCCTTCGATGGTTGTGTGGTGTCTCAGGGGCGCCCGGCCAGCAGCCGCGTGGCGGTGTAGGTCATGACCAGCACGCCGCGCTGGTTGAACACGTCGATGCGAGAATCGACGACGGCGCGGCCGCTTCTGGACGTGGGCTTGATGCCGGTGACCTCGATCTGCGCCTCGATGGTGTCGCCCACGAGCACGGGCGCGAGGATCTTCTGGTGCAGCTCCAGCATGGCCAGGCCCGTGCCCTGGATCATGGTCTGCAGGATGAAGCCCTCGATCAGCGCGTAGGTCAGCGCGCCCGGCACGGGCCGGCCGGCCATGGCGGCGCCTTCGTAGCCTTCTTCGATGAAGATGGCCTCCAGCATGCCGGTCACGCCGATGAAGTTGACGAGGTCGGTCTCGGTCACGGTGCGCGCGAAGGTGCGCAGGCGCTGGCCGACCGTGAGGTCCTGCCAGACGAAGCCCTGGCCCAGGCGGGGCAGGCTGCGGTCGATGGCGGCGGGGCTGTTCATGCGGTATCTCCGGTGGGATGGCTGCGGGCGGCGCCCTGGTCGATCAGGGCCTGGATCTGTGGTGGCGCGAGGCCGGCCGCGGCCAGCTGCGCGCGCGTGTGCTGGCCCAGCCGCGGAGGCAGGGCCACCGGCTGGCGCCCGCCGTCGAAGCGCACGGGCGTGCCGGGAAAGCGGAGCTGGCCCATCGCGCTGTCGGTGACGGTCTCGAAGAAGCCGGTGGCCGCCAGGTGCGGGTCCTGCGGCAGTGCGTCCAGGCGCGCGATCGGCGCGGCCGGGATCTCCAGCCGCTCGCAGGTGGCGAGCCAGTGGGCCGTACTCTCGCGCGCCACGTAGGTCGAAGCCAGCTCCAGCAGTTCGGCGATGTGGCGCGTGCGGTTCGCGATGCCGACGAAGCGCGGATCGGCCGCATGCTGGGGTGCGCCGACCTCGGTGAAGAAGCGCTGCCAGTGCTGGTCGGTGTAGGGCATCATGGCCACGTGCCCGTCCGCCGTGCGGTAGGGCCGGCGCCATGGGGCCAGCACGCGCGGGTAGCCGGCGCCGGACAGCGGCGGTTCGAAGTGCTGGCCGTAGAAGTGCTCGACCAGGTTGAAGCCCACCATGGACTCGAACATCGGCACCTCCACGTGCGCACCTTCGCCCGTGCGCTCGCGCTGCCACAGCGCGGCCAGGATGGCATGGGCCGCCACATGGGCGCAGGTCTTGTCGGCCGCGATGGTCGGCAGGTAGCGGGTGTCGCTGCCCTGGCGTGCCATGAGGTCGGCCAGGCCCGACATGCCCTGGACCACATCGTCGTAGGCCGGGCGGCCCGCGTAGGGCCCGGGCAGGAAGCCGAGCAGGCTGGCATAGACCAGGCGCGGGAAGCGCGTGCGCAGCGTGCCGGGGTCCACGCCCAGGGCCGCGAGCTTCTGCGGCCGCATGCTGTGCATGAACACGTCGGCCGTGGCCAGCAGGGCCTGCAAGGCCTCGCGCGCGGCCGGCTGCTTCAGGTCCAGCACCACGCTCTGCTTGCTGCGGTTGGCGCCCAGGAACATCGCGGCCATGCCGTCCTCGCGCGCGGGCCCCGTGTGGCGCGTGGAGTCGCCCTCGGGCGGCTCGATCTTCACGACCTCGGCGCCGTAGTCGGCCAGCAGCTGGCTGGCCAGCGGGCCGAAGATCACGCTGGACAGGTCCAGCACGCGCAGGCCCTTGAGCGGCGCCATCGTCTTGTCTCCATGGGGATGGGAATGGGCGCGGATTGTTCGGCGGCCGCTGTGTCGCGTCTAATATTTCTTTCTCTGCCTGTGATAGCCCAACCGTATCAATGGACTCCCGACAACTGCGCCACTTCGTCGCCGTGGCCGAAACGCTGAACTACCACCGCGCCGCCGAGCAGCTGCACATGTCGCAGCCACCGCTGTCGGCCTCGATCCGCCGGCTCGAGGAGCAGCTGGGCGTGCAGCTGTTCGAGCGCACGCGCCGCGGCACTGCGCTGACGGCGGCCGGTGCCGCGGCGCTGGAGGACGCGCGGCGTGCGCTGTTCCACACCGAGCAGTTCGGCCGCGTGGCCGCCGCCACCGCGCGCGGCGAGGCCGGCAGCCTGCGCATCGGCTTCGTGGGATCTGCAACCTACGCGCTGATGCCGCAGGTCATGCCGGTGTTCCGCGCGCGCTATCCCGAGGTGCAGCTGGCGCTGACCGAATCGACCACGCGCCGCCTGATCGACGACGTGCAGCAGGGCGATGTGGATGCCGCGCTGTTGCGTTTTCCGGTGGTGCGCGCGTTGGCCCTGCAGATCCTGCCGATCGAGCGCGACCGCTTCGTCGCGGCGCTGCCCATTACGCACCGGCTCGCGCGGCGCCGCCGCGTGGCGCTGGCCGAGCTGCAGGACGAGCCCTTCGTGTTGTTCGGTGCCGAGGCCGTGCCCGGTCTGCACGCCATGGCGCTGCTGGCCTGCCAGCAGGCCGGCTTCGTGCCGCGCGTGCAGCAGGAGGCCGTGCAGGTGCAGACCGTGGTGAGCCTGGTGGAAAGCGGCCTGGGCGTGGCGCTGGTGCCTTCGGTGGCGGCGCGCCATGCCACGCGCCACATCGTGTTCCGCCCGCTGCAAGGGCCGGGCGCCGACGTGGAGATCGGCCTGGCGCTGGCCTGGCGCGCCGAGCGCGAGAAGCCCGCGGCGCGGCGCTTTCGCGAGACGCTGCAGGATCTGGTGGGCGCCGCGCCGGCCTGATCAGGCCGCCAGGGCCCCCAGGGCCGGCGCGTCGGCGGCCAGGCCCAGTGCCGCCATGGCGCAGGTCACACGCACGGCCTGGCGCAGCTCGTCGGGCCGCACCACCTCGGGCCGGTCGTGCGCCGACAGGATGTGGCGCACGCGCGATGCCGGCCGCTCGAAGCCGGCCAGCAGCCGCAGGGCCGGCACCCCGGCCGCGGCGAAGTTGGCGTGGTCCGAGTTGGGCATCAGGGGCAGGTGCACGCCCACCGGCACGCCGGCCAGCCGGCCTGCGGCCTCCACGAGCGGTGCCAGGCCCGCGAAGCCGCTGGTCAGCGCGGTCAGGCGGTCGTCGCCGGCCACGGTGTCCAGGTTCAGGTTGAGCTTCAGCGTCGCGCGTTCGTCGGCGGGCAGGCCGCGCAGGTATTCGGCCGAACCGGCCAGCGCCCATTCCTCGGCCGAGAACAGGCACAGCCGCAGGCTGTTGCTGCCGCGGCCGATGCGCGGCGCCAGCGCCCGCGCCGCGGCCAGCGCCACGGCCACGCCGGTGGCGTTGTCCAGCGCGCTGCAGCCCAGGTCATGGCCGTCGATGTGGGCGCTGATGACGATGCGTTCGGCACGCTCGCCGGCCAGGTCCCAGACCGCCACGCCGGCCTGGGCGCCCGGCTGCTCGTGGCCCAGTACCGTGAGCCGCACGGACTGGCCGGCCGGCAGACTGGCCAAGCGGCTGGCCGCCGCGTGGTCGATGTAGGCCGCCGGGATGCCGGCGCCACCCGGCGGCCGGCCGGACGAGCCCGACAGCAGACCGTGGTCGGGCAAGGGGTTGGCGATCAGGAAGGCCGCGGCGCCCTGCGCCATGGCCATGTCGTACTTGCGGCGGCGGTGCAGGTGCGCGGCCGAGAATGGGTACTCGTGCCGCACCAGTGCGATGCGCCCGCGCAGCCGCGCGCCGGCGGCCGCGAAGTCCTGCGCACGGCCCTGGCCCAGATCGAGCACTTCGGCGACGAGGCCCTCGGGTGGGGTGGAGGCCGAGCGCAGCAGCGCGCGGCAGGCGAGCGGTGTGCTCGCGCCGGGCAGCAGCAGCTCGGCGCGCTCTGCGCGCCAGCCGGCGTACGGCACCTGCACGCGGCGTACCTGTCCGCCCAGCGGGGCCAGGCGTTCCAGTGCCCAGGCCAGTGCGGCCTCGTCGCCCCCGCTGCCGGCCAGCCGGCCGCCGAAGGCGCACAGCCGCGCGAAGTCGGGCAGCAAGGCCGCATCGGCCGCGGCGGCATCGAGCCACCCGGCAGGCTGGTTGCCAGCCGCTAGGAGTTCGGGCGTCATGGGATGCGGATGTCGGCCCGTTGCACCACCTCGCGCCAGCGCGCGAGATCCTCCTGCACGTACTTCTGCAGCGCGGCAGCGCCGGTGTCGGCCGGCACCTCCACGCCAGCGGTCGCGAAGCGCGCGCGCACGGCTGGCATCTGCAGCACCTGCCGCATGGCACCGGACAGGCGCTGGCGCACCTCGGCGCTGGTGCCGGCCGGCGCCACCAGGCCCCACCAGCTCTGCACCGTCATGTGGGCGATGCCGCTTTCGGCGAAGGTCGGCACGTCGGGCGTGGCCTTCTGCCGCTCGGGGCTGGTCACGGCCAGCGCGCGCAGCTTGCCGGCGCGGTACAGGCCGCTGGCGCTGGCCATGGTGGTGAAGCCGGACTGGATCTGGCCGGCCGCGAGGTCGGTGATGGCCGCGCCCGCGCCCTTGTAGGGCACGTGCACGAGCTGGGCGCCGGTCGATCCCATGAACAGCTCGGCCATCATGTGCGTGAGCGACCCGTTGCCGCCCGAGCCGATCGAGATCGTGGCCGGCGCGGCCTTGGCAGCCTGCACGAGGTCGGCGGCGCTGCGCTGCGGCGCATCGGCGTTGACGAACAGGTAGGCCGGGGACACGCCCAGCAGCGCGACCGGCGCGAAGTCGCGCTCCACGTGGTACTTGACGCGCTCGCGGTACAGCGCCGGCACGATGGCGAAAGGCACATCGGCCAGCAGCAGCGTGTGGCCGTCGGCCTTCTCGCCCGCGACGAACTGGGTGCCCAGCATGGAGCCCGCACCGGGGCGGTTGTCCACGATGACGGCCTGGCCCAGCGCCTTGCCGAGTTCGTCGCCGATGGCGCGGGCCAGCACGTCGGAGCTGCCGCCGGGCGAGTACGGCACGACGATCCTGACGGGCTGGCTGGGGTAGGGCTGTGCCTGCGCGGCCAGGCTGGTCATCGCCAGGGCCAGGGCCGGCAGCGCGCGGAGAAAGTGGCGTCGCATGGTGTGGCAGGAAGAGAAGGAATCGGCGATTCTTCGCAGCGCTGGCGCAGGCGCCAAGCGACGAATGGGCATCCCCCATTCCACTCAGGAATGGCGGGCGGCAGGCAGGGCCAGGTCGCCGGCCATGCCGGCCACCCAGTTGCAAAAGCTCTCGAGGTACAGGCCGCCGGAGTGCGGCTGCGGCAGCATCAGGTGGTAGCCGTAGCGGCCGGCCACGCTCTCTCCGAAGGGGCGCACCAGGCGGCCTTCGCGCAAGGGGTCCGCCACCAGGCACAGCGGCACGATGGCGGCGCCCAGGCCGTGCAGCAGCGCAGGCATCAGCACCGAGAAGCCTTCGTACTCGGGCGCCTGCGGCCCCGGGCCGGGCCAGTGGGGGGCCATGGCGGCACGCCAGTCGTCCCAGCCGTAGCCGCGCTGCGCACGCTTGAGCAGCGTGAGGGCGGACAGGTCCTGCGGTGTGGTGAGCCGGTGGCCGTCCAGCAGCGACGGCGCGGCCACCAGGGCCATCTCATGGCCGCACAGGTAACGGCTCTGCATGCCGCTGACGTGGCCCGTGTGCAGCTGGATCTCGGCGTCGAAGCGCTCGCCCTTGTCGCGTGGCGACAGCAGGCGCGGTCGGATGTTGAGCCGCACCTCGGGGTGCAGTGCGAAGAAGGCGCGCAGACGCGGGATCAGCACGTACTGCGCGAACGAGGGCGACACCGCGATGTTGAGGTTCACGCGCGCGTCGGGATGCGCGACCGCGGCATCGGCCTCGTCGATCAGCCGCAGCGCGGCCGCCACCTTCTCCAAGTAGACGGCGCCGGCGTAGGTGATGCGCAGGCCCGTCGGCGTGCGCTTGAACAAGGCCACGCCGAGCTTGGACTCCAGCGCCTGCACATGCTTGCTGACGGCGCTCTGCGTGAGGTGCAGGTCCTCGGCCGTGCGGCTGAAGTTGAGGCGCTGCGCCGCGGCCACGAACACGCGCAGCGAGACCAGCGCGTTGCGCGAGCCCTTCACGCGCGGTCGCGCTCAAGCGAGCCGTTCGGCCAGCGCGATCAGCGAGCGGTCCGCGCCCGCCGGGCCCAGCAGCGACAGCCCCAGCGGCGCGCCCTCGCGCTGCGCGAGCGGCAGCGAGATCTGCGGAAAGCCCGACAGCCCGGCGATGCACAGCATCTGGATCGCGCGGTTGCGGTAGGTCTCCAGGCCCGCCTCGCCCTCGCTGCGCAGCGGCGCGATGTCGGGCATGGTGGGCATGAGCAGCACGCCGTCCCGACCGAGCAGCGTGGCCAGCAGGCCGCGGAACTTCTCGCGGAAGGCGCGTGCGGCCTGCACCTGGGCGTCGGTCACCCCGCGCGACCAGGCGAAGCGCTCGGCCACGCCGGGGCCCAGCGGCGGCGCGAAGCGCTCGATCAGCGGGCCGTCGGTCAGCCAGGCCTCGCGCGCCTGGATGTAGCGGAAGTTCCAGTACATCGCGTCCCAGGACTCGAGCGCCACGCGGCAGTCCGCGGCCGGGCCGAAGGCCTGCTCGGTGCGGGCCACGGCCTCGGCCAACGCGTCGGCCACGGGCGCCTCGACCAGTGACCAGACGTCGCTGGGGCGCAGCAGCCGGACCTTGGCCGGCAGCGGCGTCGGATCGTCGCCCAGCAGCACGGCGCCCACGCGCGCGAAGGTCTGCACGTCGCGCGCGAACCAGCCGCAGGTGTCCAGGCTGGGCGCGAGGTCCAGCGTGGCCTCCAGGCTGATGCGGCCGTGCGTGGGCCGGATGCCGTAGAGCCTGCAGTGGTTGGCCGGCGCGCGTACCGAGCCGCCCGTGTCGCTGCCCAGCGCGAAATCGCACAGCTTCGACGACACGGCGGACGCCGAGCCCGAGGACGAGCCGCCCGTGATGCGCTCCGGCGCCGCGCCGTTGATGGGCGCGCCGAAGTGCGCGTTGTTGCCGTTCATCGAGAAGGCCAGCTCGTCGGTCACGGTCTTGCCGACGAAGCGCGCGCCGGCGTCCAGCAGCTGTTGCACCACGGGCGCGCTGCGCGTCTTGATGCCGGACATGGCCAGCACGAAGGGGCTGCCGCCACCGGTCGGGTAGCCCGCGACGTCGTAGAGGTCCTTGACCGCGAAGCTCAGGCCCGTCAAGGGGCCGGTGGGCGCCGCCGGGACGGGCACGTCGGGGTAGGGGACGAAGGCGTGGGCGGGATCGTGCATGGGCATCGTGGGAATCTCCGGGTGGGTTCAACCGACCGCCACGGGCGCGAGTGCGGCCACGGCATCGGTGCGCAGGCAGCGGGCGCGGTGGCCCGGCGCCAGTGTGACGGGTTCGGGCCGGGTCTGCAGGCAGGCAGCCTCGGCCAGGCTGCAGCGCGCGGCGAAGGCGCAGCCCGGCGGCAGCGCGGCCAGGTCGGGCGGCGCGCCGCCAATGGTCTCCAGCCGCGCGCCCTTGGCCAGCGCGCCGTGGGCGCGGCTCTTGAGCAGGGCCACGGTATAGGGGTGGCGCGGCGCGCGGATCAGCTCGCGCGCCGTGCCTTCCTCGACGATGCGGCCGGCATACATCACGGCGATGCGGTCGGCCACTTCGACGGCCGCGCCGATGTCGTGCGTGACGAACAGCACCGACAGGTTCAGGTTGCGCTGCAGTTCGCGCAGCAGCAGCAGGATCTGGATCTGCACGGTGGCGTCCAGCGCCGTCGTGGGTTCGTCGGCCAGCAGCACCTGCGGCTTGCAGGCCAGGGCCAGCGCGATCATGGCGCGCTGGCGCATGCCGCCCGACATCTCGTGCGGGTAGGCCTGCAGCCGGCGTTCGGGGCTGGGGATGCGCACGCGCTCGAACAGGGCGAGCGCGCGTTGGTGCGCCTCGGCCTTGGACACGGGCTCGTGCCGGCGGATCGACTCGACGATCTGCGCGCCCACGGGGTAGACCGGGTCCAGCGCCAGCAGCGGCTCCTGGAAGATCATGGAGACCATCTTGCCGCGGTAGTCGGCCAGTTCGCGCTCGGACATGGCCAGCACGTCGCGGCCGGCCACGCGCACCTCGCCCGTGACCTGGCTGCGCCGCGGCGGGTGCAGGCGCAGCAGCGTGCGCATGGTCACGCTCTTGCCCGAGCCGGACTCGCCGATCAGCGCGACGACCTCGCCCTGGCGCAGGTCCAGGTTCACGCCGTTGACGGACTGCACGGGCTTGCGGCCACCCGTGAAGGTGACGTGCAGGTCGCGCAGGCGGACGAAGGGTTCGGTGGAGGTGCTCATGCCAGGCTCGCGAGGGGATGGCCACTACCGGCCTGGTGGATCAGGCAGGCGACGGACTGCTGCGCGCGCACGACGCGCTGGGGTTCGGTGCGGTTGCACACGGCTGCGGCCTGCGGGCAGCGCGGATGGAAGCGGCAGCCCGAGGGCGGGTCGATCGGGTTGGGCGGGTCGCCGGCCAACGGCACCTCCTCGGTGCGGTGGTCCGGGTCCATGGACGGCATGGACGACAGCAGCGCCCGCGTGTAGGGGTGGGCCGGGTCGTCGAACAACGCGTCCGCAGGGCCGACCTCGGCCACGCGGCCCAGGTACATCACCATCACGCGGTCGCTGATGAAACGCACCACGTTGAGGTCGTGGCTGATGAACACATAGGTCAGGCCGAACTCGGCCTTGAGGTCCATGAGCAGGTTCAGCACCTGGGCCTCGACCGACTTGTCCAGCGCCGAGACGGCCTCGTCCAGGATCACCATGCGCGGCTGCAGCGCCAGCGCGCGGGCGATGTTCACGCGCTGGCGCTGCCCGCCCGAGAGCTCGTGCGGATAGCGTTCGGCGAAGCGCCCGGGCTCCAGCCCCACGCGGGCCAGCAGATCGCGGGCGCGTGCCACGGCCTCGCGGGTGGAGACGCCGTGCACCTGCGGGCCGAAGGCGATGGAGTCCTCGATGGTCAGGCGCGGGTTCAGCGAGGCGTAGCTGTCCTGGAACACCATCTGCACCTGGCGCCGGAACTCCTTGAGCGGCAGTTCGCGGCTGCCCACGGTGCGGCCGTCGAACACCACCTCGCCCGCGCTCGGGGCGATCAGCTGCATGAGCAGCCGTGCGGTGGTGGACTTGCCGCAGCCGGACTCGCCGACCACGCCCAGCGTCTCGCCCTTGAGCACCTCGAAGTCCACGCCGTCCACGGCGCGCACCACCTTGCGCGGCGCGCCCGGCAGCACGCCGCCCTTGAGCGCGAAGTGCTTGGTCAGGCCACGGATGGTCAGCAGCGGCTGGGCCGGGCCGCCGATCTCGTCGGCATGCTCCAGCGTGGCGGCGGCGGCCAGCAGTTCTGTGGTCATCGTGCTCACCCCTTGTTGTCCATGGCTGTGCGCAACCCGTCCGAGAGCAGGTTGAACGAGATCGAGGTGATGAAGATCATCACGCCGGGCAGCGCGGCGATCCAGGGCTGCACGTAGATGGCCGTGCGCAGCGTGTTGAGCATCAGGCCCCACTCGGGCTCCGGCGGCTTCACGCCCAGGCCCAGGAAGGACAGGCCCGAGGCCAGGATCATGGAGACCGCGATCAGGCTGGTGGCGTACACGAAGATCGGCCCCAGCACATTGCCCAGCACGTGCACGCGCACGATGGTGAAGGCGCTGGCGCCCGAGGCGCGCGCGGCCTCCACGTAGTCGCGCCCGCGCACCTGGGTGGTCACGGCCTCGGCCACGCGCGCGATCTGCGGGATGAACACGATGGTCAGCGAGATCAGCGAGTTCAGGATGCCGGCACCCAAGGCGCCCGACAACGCGATGGCCAGCAGCACCGAAGGGAAGGCGTAGAACACGTCGATGGTGCGCATGATCACGCTGTTGACGGCGCCGCCGGCGTAGCCGGCCACGATGCCGATGACCGAGCCGATCACGAAGGCGCACAGCACCGGTGTGATGCCGATGAAGAGCGACAGCCGCGCGCCCACGATCAGCCGCGAGAGCATGTCGCGGCCCAGCTCGTCGCTGCCGAGCGGGTAGTTGGGGGTGCCGATGGGCTTGAGCCGGTTCAGCATCGAGGCCTGGTACGGGTCGGCCGGCGCGAGCCAGGCGCCGAACAGGCCCACTGCGATCAGCAGCAGCACGACGCAGGCGGCGCCCACGGCAACCGGGTCGCGCCGAAAGCGCAGCCAGACCGAGGCCCAGTAGCCGCGCGAGCGCTGGGCCGGCAGCGGCTCGACGGCCACAGCGGAGGGGGAGAGGACGGCGGACATGGTTCTTCTCCTTCGTTCAGCCGCGCGCGATGCGCGGGTCCAGCAGCGTCTGCACGATGTCCACGACCAGGTTGAGCACCACGAAGAACATGGCCAGCACCAGGATGGAGCCCTGCAGCAGCGGCAGGTCGCGCTGGAAGATCGCCGAGTTCAGCAGAAAGCCCGTGCCGGGCCACGAGAACACCGTCTCGATCAGGATCGAGCCGCCCAGCAGGTAGCCCAGCTGCAGGCCCATGACCGCGAGCGCCGTGGGCGCCGTGTTCTTGACGATGTGGCAGAACACGCCGAAGTGCGTGAGCCCCTTGGCGCGCAGGCCCAGCACGAACTCCTGCTCGAGGATGTCGGCCACCAGCGCGCGCACCGTGCGCGCGATGATGCCCATGGGGATCACCGACATGGTGATGGCCGGCAGGATCAGGAACTGCAGCTGCTCCCAGTTCCAGTGCCACTGGTCGGAACCGCTTGGCCCCGCGCCCGTGGCCGGCAGCCACCCCAGCAGCGAGGAGAACACGATCACCATGACCATGCCGAGCCAGTAGTGAGGCACCGACACGCCCAGCACCGAGACCACCGAGGCGACGCGGTCGACCCAGGAGCCGCGGAAGTAGCCGGCCACGAAACCGAACAGGCAGCCGAACACGAAGCCGATGAGGGTTGCGACCACGGCCAGCCGCAGCGTGTTGCCCACCGCCTTGAGGACCTCGCCCGCGACCGGTCGGCTGGTGGCGATCGAGGTGCCCAGGTCGCCCTGCAGCGCGCGCCAGACCCAGCTGGCGAACTGCTCGGGCAGGCTCCGGTTGAAGCCGTACAGCTCGCGCAACTGGGCCTGCAGCTCGGCCGAGGCGTCGGGCGGCAGGATGGAGACGAGTGGGTCGCCCGGCGCGAGGTGCACCAGCGCGAAGCAGACCAGGGCCACGCCCAGCATGATGGGAATGGCGTAGACGATGCGGCGCAGGATGTAGGCGAGCATGGCGGGGCTGGCTGGAAGCTGGCGGAGGGAATGCCCGGCCGCAGGGCGCGCGGCCGGGGGCGGAGCATCAATCCATGGTCATCGTCGCGATGTCGATGAACCAGCTCTGCGGCTGCACCACGTTCTTGACCTTGGCCGACATGGCGCGCGGGCCCACGTCGTGGGCGATCCAGATGAAGGCTGCGTCATCGACCAGGTGGGCGTGCAGCTTGGCCAGCGCGGCGTCGCGGCCCTTGTCGTCGAAGGTCGTGCGCGCATCGCTGATCAGCTTGTCGACCTCGGCGTTGCCGTAGTAGCCCCAGTTGTTGGAGACCGGTGGGTAGGTCTTGGTCGAGGCGAAGCGCACCATGGCGAAGAACGGGTCCATGGCCGCGAAGCTCACGTTGATCGCGTTGGCACCGTTGGCGGTAGGGTCCTTGACGCCGCGGCGCCAGTTCGTGAACAGCGTGTTCCATTCGATCACGTCGAACTGCACGTCGAAGAAGCATTGCTTGAGCGACTGCTGCACGAACTCGTTCATGGGCAGCGGCTGCATCTGGCCCGAGCCCGAGGCCGAGATCTGCACCTTGACCTTGAGCGGCTTGGCCGCCGTGTGGCCGGCCTGCGCCATGAGCGCCTGGGCCGCCTTCACGTCGTACTTGATGTCGAACTTGGGGTTGCCCCACCAGGGGTGGCCGGGCGGCACCGTGCCCTTGGGCTCGGCCATCATGCCGCCCAGGAACTGCTTCAAGCCCGCGCGGTCCACGCACAGGTTGGCGGCCTGGCGCACGCGCTTGTCCAGCCAGGGCGAGCCTTCGGCGAACGAGAGCTGCCAGGGCCACACGTGCGGTTGGGCGTTGGAATAGATCTTGTAGCCGCGCTGCGTGATCTGCGGCATGGCGTCGGGTGCGGGTGCCTCGATCCAGTCCACCTGGTTGCCCAGCAGCGCGGCCGTGCGCGCGTTGGCCTCGGGCATGGGCAGCATCACGACCTTGTCGATCTTGGGCGTGCGCTTGGGGTCCCAGTAGGCCTTGTTGGCCGCCACTTCCAGGCGCTCGCGCGCCACGAAGCGCGTCATCTTGAACGGGCCGGTGCCCGAGGCGTCGGAGGCGAAGGCCGTCCAGGCCTGCTTGGCACGCTCGGCCGGGTCGGCCACGCTGGCCGGCACGGCCTTGAGCTTGGCTTCCCAGTGCGCGGGCGAGGCCATGAACAGATTGGTCAGGTTCAGCGGCAGGAAGGAATCGGGCTCGCTGGTGGTCAGCTCCACGGTGAGCTCGTCGATCTTGCGGGCCGAGACCAGCGTGGGCATGCGCGAGGCCGTCACGCCGACCTGGCTGGCGTCGAAGTGCGGGGCGCTCTTGTCGAGCACCTTGCGCACGTTCCAGACCACGGCGTCGGCGTTGAAGGCCGAGCCGTCATGGAACTTGACGCCCGGGCGCAGCTTGAACACCCACTTGGTCTTGTCCTTGGCGTCCACGGCCCACTCGGTCGCCAGCCCCGGGATCAGCACGCTGGGGCCGTTGGCCTTGGACAGGTCCCACTGCGTGAGCGCGTCGTACATGGGGATGCCGGTGAAGCGGTTGCCTTCGAAGCCCTGGTCGGGCTGGCCCAGCGTGCGCGGGATGTCGGCGGCGGTCATCGCGATGCGCAGCGTCTTTTCCTGCGCCTGGGCGGTGCCGGCCAGCGACAGCAGGCACAGTGCGGCGCCTGCGGTCACGGACTTCAGCGCGAAAGAAGGGAGTGCAAGGTTCACGTGGGATCTCCTGTGGGGTACGGGCGGTGGATGACGGATGACGGTCCAGGTCCGTTTAGCAAGCGGTGTGCCAGGTCAGCCCCTGAATATCGATAATCGATTTTCATGTTGATGAAATGATTTTCTGTGCATCGAAAATCGGTCAACTAATATTGATTGCATAGGTGTGCGGTCCGTTTATTGCTTCGCCAGGACGGTCTGCCAATTCGCGCTTTCCCGCTGGCGTTCATTCCCCACTTTGGAGCAAGCAGCATGGATTCGTCCGTTCTCACCCCTTCCGCCGCAACGGTCGGCACCATGGCCAACGTCGGGCTGCGCATCGACGGTGCGCGCCTGTGGCGTTCGCTGATGGACCTGGCCCGCATCGGCGCCACGCCCAAGGGCGGCGTCTGCCGCATCGCGCTGACCGACGCGGACCGCGCCGGCCGCGACCAGGTGGCGGCCTGGTGCCGCGAGGCCGGCCTGGACGTGCGCGTGGACGAGGTCGGCAACATGTTCGCGCGCCGCCCGGGCACGGATCCGCAGGCCCGCGCCGTGGCCACGGGCAGCCACATCGACACCCAGCCCTCGGGCGGCAAGTTCGATGGCAACTTCGGCGTGCTGGCCGGACTGGAGGTCATGCGCACGCTGAACGACCATGGCATCGCCACGCGTGCGCCACTCGAGGTCGTCGTCTGGACCAACGAGGAGGGCACGCGCTTCACGCCGGTCATGATGGGTTCCGGTGCATTCGCAGGCGTATTCCTGCCCGATTTCGTGCGCGCGCAGGTCGATGGGGCGGGGCTGGCGGTCGGCGACGAACTGCGCCGCATCGGCTACCTGGGCGAGCACGCCTGCGGCGAGGTGCCGGGCGGCGGCTATGCCGCCTACTTCGAGGCCCACATCGAGCAGGGCCCGGTGCTGGAGGATGCGGGCCTGCCGATCGGCGTGGTCAGCGGCGCGCTGGGCCAGCGCTGGTTCGACGTGACCGTGACCGGCATGGACGCGCATGCCGGCCCCACGCCCATGGCCTTGCGGCGCGACGCCATGCTGGGCGCCGCGCGCATGGTCGAGGCCGTGCACCGCATCGCGCTGGCCGAGGCCCCGCACGGGCGCGGCACGGTGGGCCACCTGCAGGTGCTGCCCAATTCACGCAACGTGATCCCGGGCGAGGTGCACTTCTCGGTCGACCTGCGCAACCTCACGGACGAGGGCCTGGACCGCATGGAGGCCGCGCTGCGCACACAGCTGGTGCAGATCGCCGGCGACACGCGCGTCGCCGTCGAACTGCGCCAGGTCGTGCAGTTCGACGCCTGCCACTTCGACGCAGCCTGCGTGGCCAGCGTGCGCCGCGCGGCCGAGCTGCTCGGCCTGCCGCACATGGATGTGGTCAGCGGCGCAGGCCACGACGCCGTCTACGTGGCCCAGGTCGCGCCCACCGGCATGGTCTTCGTGCCCTGCAAGGACGGCATCAGCCACAACGAGATCGAGAATGCGCTGCCCGAGCACATCGAGGCCGGCGCCAATGTGCTGCTGCTGGCGATGCTGGAGCGCGCGGGCTAAGCCCCGAAGCGTCCCGGCGCATAGGGCGCCGGATCGACCATAGGCGCCGCGCTGCCGTCGATGAGTTCGGCCAGCAGCCGCCCGCTCGCCGGCCCCAGCGTGAAGCCCTGGTGCGCATGGCCGAAGTTGAACCACAGGCCGCGGTGGCGCGGGGCGGGGCCGACCACGGGCAGCATGTCCGGCGTGCAGGGCCGCGCGCCGCGCCAGGGCTGGGGCTCCACGGGCTGCGGTAGGTCCAGCAGCTCGCGCGCCGCGGCTTCGGCGCCGGCCATCTGCCGGGGGGTCGACGCCGCATCGCGCGGCGCGAATTCGGCCCCGGTGGTCACGCGCACGCCGCGCTGCATGGGCGCGACGACGAGGCCGCGGTCCGCGTCCAGCCAGGGCATGGTGGGCACCGGGCCGCCCCGGTAATGGCGGTGGTAGCCGCGCTTGACGAACAGCGGCAGCCGGTAGCCCAGCGGGCGCAGCAGCGTGTCGGCCCAGGGGCCCAGGGCCACCACGGCATGCTCGGCATCCAGCAGGCCGTCGGCGCTCTGCACGGCCCAGCCCGCGCCCCGTGCCTGCAGCGTGGCAGCGTCGGCCTGCACGATGCGCCCGCCCAGCCGCGCGAAATGCGCCGCATAGCGCGCCACGAGGGCGCCGGGGTCGGCGACGGCCCAGGGCTGCGGCCAATGGATGGCGCCCGCCAGCCGGAGCTTGAGCGCCGGTTCGGCCGCCGCCAGCGCGCCGGCGTCCATGGCGTGGTGCTGCACGCCGTAGTCGCGGTGCAGGCGCTGTGCGCGGGCCAGGGCCTCGGCCATGGTGGCTTGTTCTCGGAACACCCAGCGGTAGCCCGTGCGCTGCACGAGGTCGTCGGCACCGGCCGCGGCGATCAGCGGCGCGTGCTCGGGGATGGCCTGCGCGATGAAGCGCGCATAGGCCTGGGCGATGGCCGGGTAATGCGCCGGCCCGGAGGCCTGCCAGTAGCGTGCGAGCGGGCCGGCCAGGCCGGGCAGCGCCGCGGCGTGGTAGTTCACGTCGATGCCGCGCTTGAGGGCCACGCGCAGCAGCTTGGCGGCTTCGCGCGGAAAGGCATAGGGCTCGACGGCCTCCTGCTGGATCAGGCCGGCATTGCCGTAGGAGGTTTCTTCGCCGGGCGCGCGCCGGTCGGCCAGCACCACGCTGTGGCCGCGCATCGCCAGGTGGATCGCGGTGCAGGTGCCGACCATGCCGGCACCCAGGACCAGCACTGTCGCGCTCATGCCGACCACCCGCCGGACAGGCATGGCCGCCCGTTGCGGCAGGGGGGCTGGGGGGAGGGGAGGGCAGGCGGCATCGACATCGGGGGTGCGGGATGGAGTTGCGGGAAGTCCTGGTCCATTGTGTCGTCTGGCATGCCATGCGCCAATGCGGCGACGGGCAAGCCTGCGTTGCCGGTGGCGCAACGCAGGGGCCCGGCGTCCCTCATGCGTCGCGCTCCAGCGCCTCGCGCAGGTGGGCGACGAAGGCGCGTGCCGCCTCCGGCAGGTGCCGCCCGGCCATGGCCTGCACCTCGAAGTGGCGCTCGTTCATCTCGCGGTCGCGCAGCGGCACGGCGGCGATGCTGCCGCTGTGCAGCAGCTGGCGCAGCGCCAGTTCGCCGCAAAAGGTGACGGCCTGGGTGTGGGCCACGTACTGGATCAGCGGGTACAGGTGGTCGCTGGTCATGGCCGCCTCCAGCGCCAGGCCCTGGCGGCTGGCGCTGATGTCCAGCAGCTGCCGCAGCGTGGAACTGGCCGCGGGCAAGGCCAGCGGGTGCGCGACCAACTGCGCCAGTGCCAGATGGCGCCGCGCCGCGAGCGCATGGCCGGCGGCCACCACGGCCAGGATGGGCGCCGGGTGGCGCAGCACCACGTCGATGCCGCGCTCCGACCGCAGCGACACCGTGACGCCCAGGTCGGCCTGGCCTTCGCGCACGCGGCGGCTGACTTCGCTCTGCACCGACATGTCCAGCGTGAAGCGGATGCCCGGGTTGCGCTGCTGGAATCCGGCCACCAGGGAGGGCAGGAAGTCGTAGGCGAAGCCCTCGGTAGCGACGATGCGCACCTCGCCCTGGCGCAGGCCGCGCAGGGCGAGAATCTCGTCGGCCACGCGTTCGATGTCCAGCCAGGCGCGCCGCGCGTGGGCGGCGAGCAGCTCGCCCGCGCTGTTGAGCACCATGCCGCGCGCGCGCCGCTCGAACAGCAGCGTGTCCAGCTCCTGCTCGAGCCGGCCGATCTGGCGGCTCACAGCCGAGGGCGCCACCTCCAGCCGCGCCGCGGCCTCGGTGACCGAGCCGGCGCGCGCCACCTCGAGGAAGTGGCGCAGCGCCACCTCCTGCAGCACGCGCTGGTTCAGGCCGCGGCGGGCGCGTGGGCGGCGAACAGGGGTGGATGGCATGGCGCTCGGGCTCCGGTTGCGTTGCGATATGGGCAACGAAGGTTTCCATGCATTGTGCTTGCTGCACGGCAATGCCGTTCCTACGATGCCCCCATCCGCTCGCCACCCAGGTTCCGCCCATGCCTCTTGCTTGCTTCTCCCGCCGTGCTGCCCTGGCCGTCGCCAGCCTGGCCGCTGCGCAGGCCGCCGTTCCCGCTCTGGCGCAGAGCGTCTACCCGAGCAAGCCCATCACGCTGGTCGTGCCGTTCCCGCCTGGCGGCAGCGCCGACACCGTGGGCCGGCTCATGGGCCAGCAGCTGTCCGAGGCCCTGGGCCAGCCCGTC
The DNA here is from genome assembly GCF_014652235.1 of Pseudorhodoferax aquiterrae. Taxonomy (GTDB): domain Bacteria; phylum Pseudomonadota; class Gammaproteobacteria; order Burkholderiales; family Burkholderiaceae_C; genus Pseudorhodoferax; species Pseudorhodoferax aquiterrae. The sequence continues at coordinate 423,286 of NZ_BMYK01000003.1, read as the reverse complement.
GTCATCGACAACCGGCCCGGCGCCGGCACGGCCATCGCGGCCGGCATGGTGGCCAAGGCGCAGCCCGACGGCCACACGCTGCTGATCAGTTCGGGCTCCACCTTCACGGCCAACCCGGCGATCCGCACGAACCTGCCCTACGACGCGGTCAAGAGCTTCGACCCCATCGCCGTGGTGGCGCGCATCCCGCTCATCGTGCTGGCCAACAACAACGTGCCCGTGCACAACGTCAAGGAGTTCGTGGCGGCGCTGCGCGCAGCCCCCGACAAGTACGCCTACGCTTCCTTCGGCTCGGGCTCGACGGCGCACTTCACGGGCGAGATCGTGCTGCGCGCCATCGGCGCCAAGGCGCTGCACGTGCCGTACAAGGGCAGCGCACCGGCCATGACCGACCTGATCGGCGGGCAGGTGCCGTTCTCGGTGGACACGGTCACGGCCGCCTTGCCGCAACTCAAGGCCGGCAAGGTCAGGGCCATCGCGGTGACCACCGCCAAGCGCTCCTCGCAGCTGCCCGAGGTGCCCACCTTCGCGGAATCGGGCTACCCCGACATCGATGCCGACACCTGGATCATGGTCGTTGCGCCCAAGGGCCTGCCCGCCGCCGTGCGCCAGAAGCTGGAGAGCGCGCTGGCCCGCAGCGTCGCCCTGCCGTCGGTTGCGGCGCAGCTGCGCGCCAACGGCGCCGAGCCGCTGTTCTCGGGCTCGGCCGCATCGGCCGCGCTGATCGAGAAGGAGCTGCCGCTGATGCGCGCCGTGGCCCAACGTGCCGACATCAAGGCCGATTGATCCCATGCTGGTCGAGCAATCCGCCATCGAACTGCGCCGCCTGATCGGCGCTCGCCAACTCTCGCCCGTCGAACTGCTGGAGGCCTGCATCGCGCGCATCGAGCAGCTCAATCCCTTCGTCAACGCCGTGACAGCCACCTGCTACGCGCGTGCGCGCGCCGAGGCCCGCGCGGCCGAGCAGGCCGTGTTGCGCGGCGAACCGCTGGGCCTGCTGCACGGCCTGCCGCTGGGCGTGAAGGACCTGGAGCCCACCCAAGGCCTGTTGTCCACCTCGGGCACGCCCAGCCTGCGCGACCATGTGCCGGCGCAGGACGTGGAACTGGTGCGCCGGCTGCGCGCGGCCGGCGCCATCGTGGTCGGCAAGACCAACGTGCCCGAGATGGGCGCCGGGGCCAACAGCCGCAACCCGGTCTGGGGCGCGACCGGCAATCCCTTCGATCCCAACCTCAACGCGGGCGGTTCCTCGGGCGGCTCGGCGGCCGCGCTGGCGCTGGACATGCTACCCGTGTGCACCGGCTCGGACACGGGCGGCTCGCTGCGCATCCCGGCCGCCAAGTGCGGCGTGGTGGGCCTGCGGCCTTCGCCCGGCGTGGTGCCCAGCGTGCGCAAGCCGCTCGGCTGGTCGCCGATCTCGGTGGTCGGCCCCATGGGGCGCGACGTCACCGACTGCCGGCTGCAGCTGGCTGCCACGGCCGGCCCGCACCCGGGCGATCCGCTGAGCCATCCGCTGGACCCGCTGGCCTTCCTGCACGCTGCGCCGCTGGACTTGTCGCGCCTGCGCGTGGCCTGGACCGAGGACTTCGACGCCTGCGACGTGGACCCGCTGGTGCGCAGCACCATGCGCGAGCGCATGGCCGCCATGCGTGGCCTGTTCGCGGCCTGCGACGAGGTGCGCTTCGAGCTGGGCGAGGTGCACCGCTGCTTCGACGTGCTGCGCGCCGAGGCCTTCGTCGCCGGCATGCGTGCCACCTACGAACGCGACCCGGACAGCCTGGGCCCCAACCCCCGCGCCAACTACGAGATGGGCGTGCGCATGAGTCTGCGCGACGCGGCCTGGGCGCAGACCGAGCAGACGCGCATCATCCAGCGCTTCCAGCGGGTCTTCGCTTCCTACGACCTCGTGCTGTCGCCGACCACGCCGGTCTCGCCCTTCCCCTGGACCCAGCTCTACGCGGCCGAGGTCGACGGCAAGCCCCAGGAGAACTACTACCGCTGGCTGGCGCTGACCTATGTGGTGACGCTCGCGACCAACCCGGCGATCACGCTGCCTTGCGGCGTGGACGCGCGTGGCATGCCGTTCGGCCTGCAGGTGGTGGGCCCCTTCCGCGGCGACCTGCGGCTGCTGGACGCGGCCCAGGCGCTGGAGCAGGCCTTCGCGGCCGACCCGCGGCTGCGCCGCCCACGGCCGGACATCGCGCGGCTGCGCATGGCCGAACCGGCGGTGACCTCCATCGTCACGGCGCCGCCGCGTGATCCGCACGCTTCGGTGCCGACGGAGGTGGCCGCGGCCTCGGTGGTCTGAGCGTCAGAACGCGATCGTGCTCGAGATCGCCCGCGCGCTTTCGATCAGCATGGGCGCGAGCTTTTGGCGCGCCTCCTCCATGGTCCAGCGGCTGGTCGGTGGCGACAGGTGCAGCGCGCCGACGGGCTGGCCCTGGCGGTCCACCAGCGGCGCGGCCAGGCCCATGTCGCCCAGGAACAGCTCCTCGCTATTGGTGGCGTAGCCGACCTGGCGGCACTGGCGCACCTGCTCGAGGATGGCATCCACGTCGGTCAGCGTGTGCTGCGTGCGCGCGGGGCGCGGCGAGGTTTGCAGGATCTGGCGCACCTGCTCGTCCGGCAGCATGCTGAGCCAGGCCCGGCCGCAGCTGCTGCAGTACATGGGGATGCGCATGCCCACGGGCGTGAACACCGGGATGTGCTTGGAGGTCGTGAGCTGCGCGAGGTAGAGCATGTCGGTGCCCACCGGCTCCGTCACGTTGGCGGTCTCGCCGCTGGCATGGGTCAGCTGCGCCAGGTAGGGGTGCGACACCTGCACCAGCGGATGGCCCACGAGGTAGTTGGCGCCGATCTCCATGGCGCGCGGCAGCAGCTGGAAGCGCCGCGTGCGCGGGTGCTTGCCCACGTAGCCCAGCACTTGCAGCGTGTGCACGGTGCGCTGGGCCGAGCCCTTGGTCATGCCGGTCAGCTCGGCCAGTTCCGCGAGCGTCAGCGTGCGGTGCGAGGCGTCGAAGGCGCGCAGCACGGCCAGGCCCTTCTCCAGCGACTGGTTGAACAGGGGGTCGGCGGGCTTGTCCTCGTCGACCTTGGGCGCGGGCGCCGCGGTGGGCTTGCGTGTGGCCATCGGGTCTGGAATGCACCACCGGGTTGCATCGGTGATCCAACTCGGTGCGTGCGATTGCGTTGTTATGAATATCGATGTTCGATTCTATGGAGGCGCGCCTTCACATGGAGGTGCGATGGGAGAATCCGCCCCATGCAAGCCACCACCGACACCCTGACGCTGACCCGCCCCGACGATTGGCACCTGCACCTGCGCGACGGCGAAGTGCTGCGCACGCTGGTGCCGCACAGCGCCGCGCAGTTCGCGCGCGCCATCGTCATGCCCAACCTGCGCCCGCCCGTCACCACGACCGACCAGGCCGTGGCCTACCGCGGGCGCATCCTGGCGGCCCTGCCGCAGGGCGCGGCCTTCGAGCCGCTCATGACGCTGTACCTCACGGACCAGATCGCGCCCGAAGAGATCGGCCGTGCGCGTGCGGCCGGTGTCGTGGCGGCCAAGCTGTACCCGGCCGGGGCCACCACCAACAGCGATGCGGGCGTGACCGGGCTGCGCACGGTCTACCCCGTGCTCGAAGCCATGCAGCGCGAGGGCATGCTCTTGCTCGTGCACGGCGAGGTGACCGACCAGAGCGTGGACCTGTTCGACCGCGAGGCCGCCTTCATCGACCAGCAGCTGATCCCGTTGCGCCGCGATTTCCCCGGGCTCAAGATCGTCATGGAGCACATCACCACGCGCGAGGCCGCGCAGTACGTGGGCAGCGCCGATGCCAACACCGCCGCCACCATCACGGCGCACCACCTGCTGTACAACCGCAACGCCATCTTCACGGGCGGCATCCGTCCGCATTACTACTGCCTGCCCGTGCTCAAGCGCGAGACGCACCGTGTGGCACTGGTCGAGGCCGCCACCAGCGGCAGTCCCAAGTTCTTCGCGGGCACCGACAGCGCGCCGCATGCGGCGCACCTCAAGGAGCACGCCACGGGTTGCGCGGGCTGCTACACCGCGCATGCGGCGCTGGAGATGTACGCCGAGGCCTTCGACAAGGCCGGGGCGCTGGACAAGCTGGAAGGCTTCATGAGCTTCCACGGCGCCGACTTCTACGGCCTGCCGCGCAACCAGGGCACCGTGACCTTGCGGCGCGAGGAGTGGACGGTGCCCGACAGCTACGTCTACGGCGAGGCCAACCTCAAGCCGCTGCGCGCGGGCGAGGTGCTGCCGTGGCGGGTCCTCGCATGAGCACGGTGGTGCCTGCGGGCCCGGTCGTCCTGCTCATCGATGCCGACAACCTGTCGGCACCCGAGATGGTGGCCCAGGCCGTGCGGCACCTGACGCAGCTGGCCGGGCCGGTGGCGGTCCGCCGCGCCTATGGCAGCGCCGAAAACCTCAGGGGCCTGGCCGGCGTGCTGCGCGAGTACGCCTTCCACCTCTGCGTGAACCTGCCGCTGGCCAAGAACACCACCGACATGGCCCTGGCCGTGGACGCCATGGACCTGTGCGCCCAATACCAGCCGGGCGTGCTGGCCATCGGCACGGGCGACGCGGACTTCGCGCCGCTGGTGCTGCGGCTGCGCGAGCGCGGCGTGCGAACGGTCTGCTTCTCGCAGGCCAACAAGATGTCGCCCGAGGTGCACGGCTTCTACGACGAGGTGGTGTTGCTCGGCGCGCGGCGCAGCGCGGCGGCCAGCGTCGTGGCGGTCGCCGCACCGGTCGAGGCGCCCGCGCCGGTGCGCAAGGCGGCCGCGCGGAAGACGCCGGCCCGCAAGAGCGCCGCCAAGGCCGTGGTGGAAGCGGCGCCCGCGCCGGCGCCAGCGCCAGCGTCTGCACCGGCGACGGCCCCCGAGGCGGCCGCGGTCTCGGCCCGTGCAGCTGCCGCCGCCGCCAAGGAAGCCGAGCTCAGCGAGCGCGTGCAGGCCCTGCTGCGCGAACTGCCGGGCGTGGCCGACGGCCAGGAGGTCGACTTCGGCGAAGTCGCCAAGCGCCTGCGCGAGGCCAAGCTGCTGGGCCGCCAGGCCGTGATGTCCAAGTTTCTCAAGAAGCACGTGCCCGGCGTGGAACTCACGCCGCAGGCGCAGCCGCGCAAGCTGCGCTGGGCACCCGACCCGGCGTGAGCCTGGACTGGTCCCGGCCCTGGCTGCAGCCCTACGCCGCGCAGGGGCACGCGCTCGAGAACGCCAGGGGTCAGGGCCTGCCATTGCACGCGGCCCTGAACGCCGTCGCCGGCACGGACCAGCCCCGCTTCGTGCCGCAGCAGTCGCTGTCCGCGGGCCAGGGCTACGAGGCGCTGCTGCACGCGCAGCGCCTGTGCCCCACGCGCGAGAACCTGCACGACCTGCTCAATGGCCTGTCGTGGCTGCACTTTCCGCGCACGAAGTGGCGCTTCAACGCGCTGCACGCAGCCGAGATCGCCCGGCGCGGTGCAGACTCGCGGCGCGGCCCCCTGCGCGACGCGCTGACGCTGTTCGACGAGAACGGCGCGCTGCTGTTGGCCCCACGCAGCATGTGGGATGCGCTGCGCGCGCGCGACTGGCGCGGCCTTTTCGTCACGCGCCGTGCGCTGTGGTCCCAGGCCCGCCTGCTGGTCTTCGGTCACGGCTTGCTGGAGCAGCTCCAGCACCCGCGCAAGCCCCTCACCGCCCACGTGCTGGCGGCTCCGAAAGCTCTTGATTCGATAGCGGACATCGACCGCTGGCTGGCCGCTTCCATCGCTGCCGACGCGTGGGAGGCCAAGCCCTTCGCACCGCTGCCGGTGCTCGGCGTACCAGGGTGGTGCGCAGGGAACGCACACGAATCCTTCTATGATGACCCGTTTGTCTTTCGCCGCGCCCCGTGTTCAGACGTACGAGAACAAAGGACATTGCCAGGCGCGGCTTGAGGTTGTGCACACTGCCCCCATGTGCGCAACCGTCCCCCCACTTTGATTGAAGGGCGCCCCCGGAGAACCCATGAAACGCATCGTCCTGTTTGTCCTGACCAACCTCGCCGTCGTGGTGGTGCTGGGCGTCGTCGCCAGCCTGCTCGGCGTCAACCGCTACCTCACCGCCAATGGCCTGAACCTCGGCGCGCTGCTCGGTTTCGCGCTGATCATGGGCTTCGGCGGCGCCATCATCTCGCTGCTGATCAGCAAGCCCGTGGCCAAGTGGAGCTCGGGCGTGCAGGTGATCGACGGCACGGGCTCGGCCGACGAGCGCTGGATCGTCGAGACCGTGCGCAAGTTCGCCGACAAGGCCGGCATCGGCATGCCCGAGGTCGGCATCTTCCCGGGCGACCCGAACGCCTTCGCCACCGGCGCGTTCAAGAACTCGGCGCTGGTCGCGGTGTCCACCGGCCTGTTGCAGAACATGACGCGCGAAGAGGTCGAGGCCGTGATCGGCCACGAGGTCGCGCACATCGCCAACGGCGACATGGTCACCATGACGCTGATCCAGGGCGTGATGAACACCTTCGTCGTGTTCCTCTCGCGCGTGATCGGCTATGCGGTGGACAGCTTCCTGCGCCGCGGCGACAACGAGAACTCGGGCCCCGGCATCGGCTACTGGGTCACCACCATCGTGCTGGACATCGTGCTCGGCTTCCTGGCCGCCATCATCGTGGCCTGGTTCTCGCGCCAGCGCGAGTTCCGTGCCGACGCGGGCGCCGCCCAGCTCATGGGCCGCAAGCAGCCCATGATCAACGCGCTGGCCCGCCTGGGCGGCCTGCACACGGGCGAGCTGCCCAAGAGCGTGGCGGCCTTCGGCATCGCCGGTGGCATCGGCCAGCTGTTCTCGACGCACCCGCCGATCGAACAGCGCATCGCCGCGCTGCAGAACGCGCAATAAGCCGCGTGTCCCCCGCCAAGGAGCCGCCTTCGGGCGGCTCTTTTGTTTCTGCAAAGGAAACGATCCATTGCGCGAAGGCCGGTTTTTCTTTTGTGCTGCGACTTCCACAATTCAACCCATCGATGAGACGCATGCAAGACGACTCATCGAGACGGGGCAGACATGGTGTCCAGCCCCGCCGACTGAGAAGTCCCGTCCACCGTTGAAAGGAATCCATCATGAACAAGCTCCTCGCCTCCGCCCTGATCGCCGCCGCCGGTTTCGCTGCCGCCCCCAGCTTCGCGGGCGACAACATCAGCGGTGAAGTCGGCTACGTGCCGCAAGTCTCCAGCACCGTGAGCGGCCTGTCCCGCGACGCCGTGCGTGCCGAGTACCTGCAGGCCGAGCGCAACGGCACGCTGCCCGAGTACGGCGAAGGCGCCGACACCGGTGCGGTCGCCACCGCCAAGAGCACCTTGAGCCGCGACGCCGTGCGTGCCGAAGCCGTCTACGCCGTGCGCCACGGCCAGCAAGTGGGCGGCGAAGTCTGAGCTTCGTTTCTCCCATGCAAGGAGCCGCCTTCGGGCGGCTCTTTGCATTTCAGCGCGGCCTGCGCATCAGGAACTTCTCGCCCAGCCCGAAGTAGTCGGCCGGGCCGCCACCGCGCAGGATGGGCTGGCCGGCGGCCGTGTCGTAGATGCCGTCCTTGAGCAGCGTGCGCGCGATGTGCACCTGCACCACCTCGCCCAGCACCAGCCAGGTGTCCACGGCCTGGCCGTCGGCGCCCTGCAGCCGGATCAGCTGCGACAGCTTGCATTCGAAGGCCACGGGACTTTCGCCCACGCGCGGCGGGGCGACGCGCACGGACGGCACGGGGGTGAGGCCGGCCAGTTCGAACTCGTTCACTTCGGGCGGCACGGCCGCGCAGCTCGCGTTCATGGCCTCGGCCAGTGGGCGCGTGGCCAGGTTCCAGACGAACTCGCCGGTCTGCTCCACGTTGGCCAGTGAATCCTTGCGGCCGATGCTCGCGAAGCCCACGATGGGCGGCACGTAGTTGAAGGCGTTGAAGAAGCTGTAGGGCGCGAGGTTCACGAGTCCCGCCGCGCTGCGCGTGGACACCCAGCCGATCGGCCGCGGCCCGACGATGGCATTGAACGGGTCGTGTGGCAGGTCATGGCCCGAGCGCGGTTCGTAGGAGTGCAGGTCGTCGTGGATCATGGTGGAGGCAGGGGAGTGCGCGGCGCGAGCCGCAGGGTTTCGCCGATGGCCGTCACGCAGAAGTCCTGCGCCGTGAGGCCCGCGGTGCGGAGCATCTCGGCCAGCTTGCGCGGCGGTTCGTCCAGCGGCTCGTTGGTCAGCTTGAAGGTGCCCCAGTGGATGCCCAGCGAGCGCTTGGCGCCGAGCTCCTGGTGGATGCGCACCGATTCCTCGGGGTTCACATGCTGGGGCGCCATGAACCAGCGCGGCTCGTAGGCGCCGATGGGCAGCAGCGCGAGGTCGAAGCCGCCGCCGTGCGCCGCACTCTGGCGCCCGGCGAAGTGCGCGCGCGTGTCGATGAAGTTGCTCGGCGAATAGCCCGTGTCGCCGCCGAAGTACAGGTGCATGTCGGGCGCCAGCACGGCGAAGCCGCCCCACAGCGAGGCCATGCGGTCGCCCAGCGTGCGCGAGGACCAGTGGCGCACGGGCGTCAGCGTGAGCTCCACGCCGCGCGCCAGCGCGGTCTGCCACCAGTCCAGTTCCAGCACCTCGGCGATGCCGCGGCGCGCGAACCAGGTCTTCAGGCCCAGCGGCACGACGAACAGCGGCGGCCCGCCGGGCTGGCGCGCGAGCGCCTGCACGGTGGCGACGTCGAGGTGGTCGTAGTGGTTGTGCGAGACCAGCACGAGGTCGATGGGCGGCATGTCCTGCGGCGCGATGGCGGCAGGCTGCGCGCGCTGCGGGCCGGTGAACGAGAACGGCGAGGCACGGTGGCTGCAATGCGGGTCGGTCAGCAGGTTCACGCCGCCGAACTGGGCGAGCACGCTGGCGTGGCCCAGCCAGGTCACGGCCGGGCCGATCGCGCCGCCGCGGTTGCGCGCGAGGAAGTCGAGGTCGGCAGGCTGGGTCGGCGTGGGCTGTGCTGCGGCCTGCTGTTCGCGCCGGGCCTGCCATTGCCAGCGCAGCACGTCGGCCAGGCCGCGGGGCTCGAAGGCCTCGGTGTTACGGAACCGGCCGTCGGCGCCGCGCGGCGCGCCGCTCACTGCGGCCCCCTTCGGCTTGCGGCCTGTCCCCCCATGGGGCAGCAGCGAGCTGGCTGGGGGCGGCCCGGCGCTGCGCTCACGCCATCGCCTTGGCCACGGCTTCGGCGACCTTGAGCCCGTCCACGCCGGCCGACAGGATGCCGCCCGCATAGCCCGCGCCCTCGCCGGCGGGGTACAGGCCTGCCAGGCCCTCGCACTGCAGTGTGTCGGGGTCGCGCGCGATGCGCACGGGCGCCGAGGTGCGCGTCTCCACACCGGTCAGCACGGCATCGGGCAGGTCGTAGCCGGGGATCTTGCGCGCGAAGGCCGGGAAGGCCTCGCGCATCGCGGCGATGGCGTAGTCGGGCAGCACGCCGGACAGGTCCGTCAGGTGCACGCCGGGTTTGTAGCTGGGCTGCACCGCGCCGAACTGCGTCGAAGGCCGGCCGGCCAGGAAATCGCCCATGAGCTGGCCCGGTGCGCTGTAGTCGCCGCCGCCCAGCACGAAGGCGGCGGTCTCCAGTCGGCGTTGCAGCTCGACGCCGGCCAGCGGATGCGGCTTGCCCTGGGCCGAGGCCGGCACGTCCAGATGCCGGTACTCCGTCGGGAAGTCCGCCGGCGTGATGCCCACCACGATGCCCGAATTGGCATTGCGCTCGGCGCGCGAGTACTGGCTCATGCCGTTGGTGACCACGCGTCCCGGCTCGCTCGTCGCGGCGACCACGGTGCCGCCCGGGCACATGCAGAAGCTGTAGACCGAGCGGCCATTGCTGGCGTGGTGCACGAGCCGGTACTCCGCCGCGCCCAGGTCCGGGTGGCCCGCATGGCGACCCCAGCGCGCGCGGTCGACCAGGCTTTGCGGGTGTTCGGCGCGAAAACCGATCGAGAAGGGCTTGGCCTCCATGGGCGCGCCGCGCCGGTGCAGCATCTCGAAGCTGTCGCGCGCGCTGTGGCCCAGCGCCATGACCACATGGTCCGCGCGCTGTTCGTAGGTGGCGCCGCTGGCCTGGTTCAACACGACCAGGCTGCGCAGCCGGCCGTTCTCGACCACGATGTCCTCCACCTTGTGCTGGAAGCGGATCTCGCCGCCCAGCGCGAGGATGTCGGCCCGCATGTTCTCCACCATCTTCACGAGCCGGAAGGTGCCGATGTGGGGGTGGGCTTCCCACAGGATTTCCTCGGGGGCACCGGCCTTGACGAATTCCTCGAGCACCTTGCGGCCGAGGAAGCGCGGGTCCTTGATCTGGCTGTACAGCTTGCCGTCGGAGAAGGTGCCGGCGCCGCCTTCGCCGAACTGCACATTGGATTCGGGGTGCAGTTCGCGCCGGCGCCAGAGGTCCCAGGTGTCCTGCGTGCGTTCGCGCACCGCCTTGCCGCGCTCCAGCACGATGGGCGCCAGGCCCATCTGCGCCAACGCCAGCGCGACGAAGATGCCGCAGGGGCCGAAGCCCACGACCACGGGGCGCAGCTGGGGCGGCTGCGCGCGCTGCACGGGCGGGTGCCAGGCCATGTCGGGCGTGGGCGCCACATGCGGATCGCCGGCCAGCCGCGCCAGCACGGCGGCCTCGTCCCGGCCGTCGGCGAGCGCCACGTCGGCGATGTACACGCGCAGCAGCTCGGCCTTGCGCGCGTCGAAGCTGCGTTTGTGGACGGTGTGGCCGGCGATGGCGGCGGGCGGCAGATCCAGCTTGCGGGCGATGGCGTTGGCCAGTGCCGCGGCATCGTGGTCCAGCGGCAGCTTGATCTCGGAAAGGCGCAGGGGCATGGTGGTGGCCCGTGGTGATCGGGCAGGCTTCGGGCCCGCGGATGATACGGAACATGTGCGCGTTGCGCAGGAGAGCCCCACGATGCAGATGAAATGGCTGGAAGACCTGATCGCGCTGGCCGAGACGCGCAGCTTCACGCGCGCAGCCGCGGTGCGCCATGTGACGCACCCGGCCTTCGGCCGGCGCATCCGGGAGCTGGAGCAATGGGCCGGCGTGCCGCTGGTGTTGCGCGGTGGCGCGCCGGTCACACTCACGGCCGCCGGCGAGACCCTGCTGCGGCAGGCGCGCCAGTCCGTGGACGGCCTGGCCGCCGCGCAGCGCGAGATGCGCGGCGGCGCAGCCTCGGGCCAGCCCGTCTTCACGCTGGGCACGGGCCGCACGCTGGCACGCACCATCGCGGCCGACTGGCTCTGGCGCGTGCGCACGCTGACGGCGCAGGCCATGGTCCAGGTGCGCACCAGCGCCATGGCCGAGGTGCTGCAGCGCCTGGAGCGCGGCGAAATCGACTTCATGCTGAGCTACCACCACCCGCTGATCGCGCTGCACCTGGAGCCCGCGCAGCACCTGCAGCACACGGTGGCGCACGACCGCCTGGTGCCGGTGGCCCGCGCGCAGGCCGACGGGCGCCCGATGTTCCGTCTCGACGGTGCCCGGCCCGCACCCTTCCTGGCCTATGCCGACAGCCTGGCACTGGGCCACCTGGTGGCCGACCACCTGGCCAACCACGCCCAGGCGCCGCGCCTGGAGCGCAGGCTGGAGGTCGATTCCGCCGACGCTCTGCTCGAGTACGTGCAGAAGGGCATGGGCGTGGCCTGGCTGCCCTGGTCGCTGGCGGCGGGCGCCTGCCGGCAGAAGAACATCGTGCCGCTGGCCGGCAAGGCCATGGAGATCGCGTTCGAGGTGCGCATGGTGCGCTCCAAGCGCCGGCTGTCACCGTTGGCCGAGCGGCTGTGGGAGGCCGTCGTGCCGGCATGAGGGCAGGCGCACCGGATCGGCACCGTTCCGTGCCGATCCGGCACCGGGTTGCGCCGGCCGCGCCAGAACAATCGGCGGCATCCGAACCCCGGGGACACACCATGCCATCCATCCACTGCATCCGCGCGCTGCTGCTGCCGGCGCTGCTGGCCGCCATGCTCGCGCCCGCCGCCCAGGCCCAGGGCGGCGGCTATCCCGAACGCCCGATCACGCTGGTCGTGGGCTATCCGCCGGGCGGCAGCACCGACCTGACCGGCCGGGCCGTGGCCGACCAGCTGGCCCGCACGCTGGGCGTGCCGGTGGTGGTCGAGAACCTGGGCGGCGCCGGCGGCACCATCGGCGCGCAGAAGGTGGCCCGTGCCGCGCCGGACGGCTACACGCTGCTGCTGGGCGCCAACAACGAGATCGCCATCGCCCGGCAGGTCTCGGCCGCCGTCAAGTACAGCACGTCGGATTTCACGCCCATCGGCCTGGTGGCCTCGCAGCCCATGGTGCTGGTGGCCTCCACCGCCAGCGGCATGCGCACGGTCGACCAGATGCTGCAGGCCGTGCGCGCCCGGCCCGGCCACTACAGCTATGGCAGTTCCGGCGTGGGCACCGCCCTGCACCTGGCCGGCGAGATGGCCAAGCAGCAGGGCGGGCTGTTCATGACCCACATTCCCTACCGCGGCGTGGCACCGCTGACGACCGACCTGTACGGCGGCACGATCGACCTGGGCGTCTACGTGCTGTCCAGCGGCCTGCCGCACATCCGCAGCGGCAAGGTGGTGGCGCTGGGCATCACCGAGAAGACGCGTTCGGCCGCTGCGCCCGACATCGCGCCGCTGGCCGCCCATCCGGCGCTCAAGGACCTGGACATCGGCGTGTGGTTCGCGCTGATGGCGCCGGCGCAGCTGCCCGCAGCCATCGCCACCCGGTTGCGCACGGCGCTGGCCGAGGCGCTGCAGGCACCCGAGCTGCGCAAGAAGCTGGAGGACAGCGGCTCCACCCTGGCGCTGGCGGGCGCGGACCTGCCGCGCTTCCTGGCCGCCGAGACGGCCAAGTACCGCCGGATCGTCGAGTTTGCGAAGATCAAGGAATGAACACCCCCGCATTCGAACTCGCGCCGCCCGACCTGTCCGCCTGGCGCGCCGGCAACACCGGCACCGAGGGCGTCTGGTCCTTCGACTCTGGCCGGCCCGGCCCCCACGTCATGCTGAGCGCCCTGGTCCACGGCAACGAGCTGTGTGGTGCCTGGGCCCTGCGCGGGCTGCTGGAGGCCGGCGTGCGCCCAGCGCGCGGCACGCTGACCCTGGCCTTCTGCAACCTGGAGGCCTTCGACCGCTTCGACGTGCGCGACCACGACGCCTCGCGCTTCGTCGACGAGGACCTGAACCGCCAGTGGCTTCCCGCGCGCATGGCCGAGGGCGGCACGCGCGAGCGGCGCCGCGCGGCCGCGCTGCAAGCCTTCGTGGCGCGCGCCGACTGGCTGCTGGACCTGCATTCCATGCACGAGAGCGGCGCACCGCTGGCGCTGACCGGCCTGCAAGCGCGCAACCTGGCGCTGGCACGCCAGCTGCGCACGCCCGCCCACGTGGTGGTCGATGCCGGCCACCAGGACGGTGTGCGCATGCGCGACTTCGGCCGTTTCGGCGCGCCGGACGCGCAGGCGCCCGACACCCGCTCGCTCCTGGTGGAATGCGGCTTCCATGGCGATCCCGCCAGCGTGGCCGTGGCGCGCGACCAGTGCGTGCGCTTCCTGGACGCGGCGGGCCTGCTGGCGCCGGGCGCCGAGGCCAGCCAGCTGCCCGGCTGGCGCCAGCCGGACGCGCCGCACCAGTGGGCATTGCACGTCACGGGCCCTGTCGTCGCGCGCAGCGCGCGCTTTCGCTTCACCGAGGCCTTCACCGGGCTGGAAGTGATCGCGAAGGCCGGCACCGTGATCGGCGACAACGACGGCGAGCCGGTGGCGACGCCCTACGACGACTGCGTGCTGGTCATGCCCTCGACGCGGCAGGCGCGCGCCGGCGTCACGGTGGTGCGGTTCGCGCGGCGCACGCTGTTGCGCTGAGAGGAAAGACCCTCTGGGGCTCAGTCACGCTGCTCGCGCAGCCACTGCTTGAAGAAGCGCGGGTCCTGCAGTTCGTCGAGCTCCCAGCGGTAGTAGGCGATGTTCTGTTGCAGCGCGCGGCTCTGCTCGCGGATCGCGCGCGCGATCCGCGCCGCCGTGGGCTCGGCGCCGTGGCCCAGGCCCAGCAGCGTGCGCAGGCCGCGCTCGGTGTCGGCAGTCTCCTGGCGCAGCTCCTCGAGCTGTTCGGCCAGCACGCGGTTGTGGCGGGCCAGCGTCTCCTCCCCCATGGCCGCGATGCTGCGCAGGTCGATCTGCTCGATCTCCAATTGCAGCTGCAGCAGATCGAGCAGATTGCGCGCGGCATAGGCCACGTTGACGCGCTGCATCAGTGCGGTCTTGCGTGCGCGCTCACTATCGTCGGGCGCACGGTCGGGATGCAGCGCACTGGCCAGCTTGCGGAACACGGCGCGGATGGTCTGGCTGGCGTCCTCGGGTTCGGGCGCGGCCATGCGCCGGCGCCGGCTGGCCGCCTTGTGCTGGGCGCGCTGGCGTGCGCGCTGCTGGGCGGCATCGGATTGCGCGGCTTCCATGCGCTCCCATTGCGCCATCCAGTCGCCATCGTCGTCGGCCGGGGCGGCGGCGGTGGGGGCTGGCGCCGCGGCTTCGGGGGCTTCCTCGGGCACGTCGTCGTAGGCGTTGTCCTGGTGGCGCGCGAAGATCGCGCGCAGTTCGGGTTCTTCGCCCTGACGCAGCAGGCTGGCCGCAAGGTCGCGCACCAGCGCATGCAGGATGTGCAGGTCGTTGCGGCCCAGTTCGCCGGCATGGGCGGCCTGGTCCAGCAGGCGCAGCAGGTCGAGGTCGATCGCGCGCTGGCTGGCCAGCAGCGGCGCCAGCGCCTGGGCCTGCTGCCGGTGGAAGTCCGCGCCGGCCTGCTGCCAGCGCTGCAGCACGGTGCGCTGCGCGGCGATGGCGTCGGTCAGGCGGTGGAATTCGGCCAGCTGGGGCGGTTGGCCGCGGTCGGCCGTGGTGACGAGATCCACCATCGCCGCTCAGCGCCCGAACAGGCTCAGCAGGTCTTCCTCTTCCTGCCGTGCGCGCATCGCGGCGCGCTGTTCCTTGAGCCAGCGCTTGAGCGTCGGCAGATCGTCCAGCAGCGGCAGTTGCTGGCGCAGATGGTGCGTGTCCAGCGTGAGCTGCGCGATCTGGTGGCGCAGCGTGTCCATGAGCCGGGCTGGCTTCAGGGGCTGCAGCGGCGGCAGGTTGAACTCCAGCACGAACGCGCCCTCGGTCGCCGCGACCTCGTGGCGCAATTCGTCCAGTTGCTCTGCCAGCACATGGTTGTAGTGCTTCAGGCGCTCTGCGCTGAGGTTGGCGAGCTGGCCGGGATCGATCTGCTCGGCCTCCAGTTGCAGCTGCAGCAGGTCGAGCAGCCGGTTGTTGGCATAGGCCTCGTTGGCGCGCTGCATCAGCGCCGTCTTGCGGGCGCGCTCGGCCGGGTCGCCCTCGCGGTCGGGATGCAGCGCGCTGGCCAGCTTGCGGTAGACCTCGCGCAGCGACTGGGTGGCCTGCTGCGCGCGCTTGGATGGCTTCTTCGCCGGGCGATCCGGTGGTGCTTGCGCATCGGCTTGCATCTCCTGCGCGATGTGGCGCATCAACTCCTCGGGCGAGTTGAGGTCCACGTCGTCGGGAATGTCCATGCCGAACAGATCGCGCGCCATCTCGCGCGCCATGGCATCGCTGTCGGCGCCGTCTTCATCGAAGTCGCTGCCCGCATGCTCGTTGTAGCGCTGCTTCATCTCGGCGCGCAGGGCCTCGTCGGGCGCGCTGTCGGCCAGCGCGCCGGCCAGGTCGGTGATGAGCGCGGCGATGGTGTCGCGGTCGGCCTTGCCCAGTCCCTTGCGGTTGGCGGCGGCCGCGTGCAGCACGCGGACCATCTGCACGCTGAGCACGCGGTAGTCGTCGAGCAGCGGCAGGAGTTCGCGTGCGCGCCGCTCGCGGAACAAAGGCACCGCTTCTTCCCACTGTGCCAGCAGCGCGCGCTGCTCGGCGATGCGCTTGACCAGGCTGTTGAACTTCTTCTGCGCGGGCGACAGCCTGGTGGCCGCCGGCTGCGCGATGGCCAGCGTGCGCGAGGGGGTCATGCGGGCAGGAAGCCTTCGATCGACAGGTAGCGTTCGCCCGTGTCGTAGTTGAAGCCGAGCACGCGGCTGCCGGCCGGCAGCTCGGGCAGCTTCTGCGCGATGGCGGCCAGCGTCGCGCCCGACGAGATGCCGACCAGCAGGCCCTCCTCGCGCGCGCAGCGGCGCGCCATCTCGCGCGCTGGTTCGGCGTCGACCTGGATCACGCCGTCCAGCAGGGCGGTGTCCAGGTTCTTGGGAATGAAGCCCGCACCGATGCCCTGGATCGGGTGCGGTGAGGGCGCGCCGCCCGAGATCACTGGCGAGGCCTGGGGCTCGACCGCGAAGACCTTCAGTTGCGGCCACTTTTCCTTGAGCACGCGCGCGCAACCGGACAGGTGGCCGCCCGTGCCCACGCCCGTGATCAGCACGTCCAGGCCGTCGGGGAAGTCGGCCAGGATCTCCTGCGCCGTGGTGCGCACGTGCACCTCCACATTCGCTGGGTTCTCGAACTGCTGCGGCATCCAGGCGCCAGGCGTGCTGGCCACGATCTCCTGGGCGCGCGCGATCGAGCCCTTCATGCCCTTCTCGCGCGGCGTGAGCTCGAAGCTGGCGCCGTAGGCCAGCATCAGGCGGCGGCGTTCCACCGACATGGAATCGGGCATCACGAGGATGAGCTTGTAGCCCTTGACGGCCGCCACCATGGCCAGGCCCACGCCGGTGTTGCCCGAGGTCGGCTCGACGATGGTGCCGCCGGGCTTGAGTTGCCCGGATTTCTCGGCGTCCTCGACCATGGCGAGGGCGATGCGGTCCTTGATCGATCCGCCCGGGTTGCTGCGCTCGGACTTGACCCAGACCTGGGCCTGGTCGCCGAACAGGCGGTTGATGCGGATGTGCGGCGTATTGCCGATGGTGTGCAGGACGTTGGCGGCTTTCATGGCGTCTCCCGGTGGGTGGGCAAAGAGGGCATTCTGGCGCACTGCGATAATGCTCGCCGTGAAGCCCGCCAGGCCGCCGCTGGTGCAAGCGCCGAAAGGCCGCACTGGAGGAACGTCCGGACTGCACAGGGCAGCGTAGGAGCTAACGGCTCTCCACCGCGAGGTGAGGATCAGAGCAACAGAGACGAGTCCCGGGGGAGTGCCGCAAGGCAAACCACCGGGGGTGAAACGGGCAATCTCTACGCGCAGCAATACCAAATAGGCCGGTGATGATGTGGCTCCGCGGAGCCGGCGGGTAGGTAGCACCGAGCCGTCTGGCGACAGACGGCCCAGAGGAATGGCGGTCACACCGGGGGCGACCCCGGTGCACAGAATCCGGCGTATCGGCGGGCTTCACACTTTTCATGCACGGCGCCGCGGCCGCGGCGCTTCAGAACTTCTCGTCGCTGCGCAGGTAGCGCCACTCGCCCGGCGCGAGGCCGGCCAGCGCCACCCGGCCCAGGCGCAGCCGGCGCACCCCCAGCACCTGCAGGCCGGCGCGCGCGCACAGGTTGGTGACCTGGCCCGGCTGCGGCCCCTTGACGGCGAAGCGCAGAACGGTGCGGCCCTCGCGCTGCGAGCCGATGCTCACGCGCGCCGGGCGCATGGCCTGCAGCGCCTCGGCCGTGGCCTCGCCATCCACCTCGACCTGCAGTTCGTGCTCCAGCAGGGCCGCATCCTCGGTCAGCTTGCGCTCGATGCCGTGCACCTGCGTGAACACCACGAGCCCGCTGTCGCGTGGGCCCAGCGGCGCCACGCAGTGCTGGTCCACAAGGTGCCTGGGCAGCGGCCGCAGGCCCGAGCGGTCGGCCGCGCTGCGCTGCGCGCCGGCCAGCGGCGCGGTCAGGTCCAGTTCCACGCTGGCGGGCTTGTGCAGCAGCAAGGTGACGGGAGGCACCGGCAGCGGCCGGGCGTTCTTCTCGATCTCCACGCGCTGCTCGGGCCGCACGCGCATCTGCGGCAGCACGGCGACGGTGCCGTCGACGCGCACCACGCCGTTGTCGATCAGAAGTTCGGCGTCGCGGCGGGACCAGCCGCCTTGCGCGGCGACGCGCTTGGACAGGCGCTCGGCGCCGTCGTCCTCGGGGACGGGGAGGTTCATGGATGCAGTGGATTCAGTGGGCACGGATGCGCGGTCGGCAGATGTCATGTCATTTTCGGTCTGCCGCCAGCACTGCCGTCCACGACGGGCCTGCCTTACACGGCTTGTGCTGTGCGACGGCGCTCCGTGATCAATTCCTGCGACAAAGACGGTGAAGGATTGGCGGCACTCTGTTGGAACCGCAGTTGGGCGCGGCGCAATTGCGCACGACGCGTGATGCCCACCAACTCGCCGCCTCTGGCGGTCCAAACAATCTGGTCGCCATCACGCCAGTCGAGTTCGGCAAGGAAGGCTACGGGGATGGCGACACTGCCATCGAACAGCTTGGAAGCATTGGCCATGGCATTTTCGGGTGGGCTGCAGGCTGGCGATTGTCGTTCCCCGGAGAACGCTGGATCGGCTCACATCTCGTCGATGGCCGTCGTCGTGGCCGGCGCGCTGGCGCTGCCCTCCAGCGAGAACCGCTCGCGCGTGTTCACGTAGAAGCTGGCGCCGAAGCGCGCGACGGGAAAGTAATCCTGCAGCCTGACGCGCCAGGTGGCGGTGTCGATCAACCCCTCGCGTGCATGCAGCCAGCGCACCTGGCCGATGAAGATCTGCCGGCTGGCCGTCTCCAGCAGCTCGTGCAGCGTGCATTCGAAGGCCACGGGCGCCTCCACGATGCGCGGCGGCTTGACGCGTTGGCAGGGCGCGGCCGTCAGCCCCACGGCCGCCAGCTCGCTCACGTCGGCCGCGAAGGTCTCGCCGCAGCGGTGCATCTGCCGGGCCATGGCCTCGTCGGCGATGTGCACCACGAACTCCCTGTTCGCGACGATGTTCTGGGCCGTGTGCTTGAGCTCGCCGTCCTGCAGCCGGTTGATGCTGACCATCACGATGGGTGGCTCCTCGCCCAGCATGTTGAACATGCTGAAGGGCGCGGCGTTGACCACACCTTGTGCATTCACCGTGGTGATCAGCGCGATCGGCCGCGGCACGATCAGGCTGGCCATGAGCTTGTAGCGCTGGTATTCGGTGATGGCGGAGAAATCGATGTCCATGGCTACCCCAATCCGAGCATCTGCCCGAGTGACTTTTCAGACTGCGGCCGGTCCAGGTGCAGCCGCTGCTCCAGGTCCAGCAGGTGTTCGTCCATGAGCTTGATCGCCTTGGCGACTTCGCCCTTCTCGATGTGGTCGACGATGCGCGCATGCTCGTCGTGCTCGCAGGCCGCGTTGCCGGGCGGCTCGTAGAGCGCCACGATCAGCGAGCAGCGCGAGATCAGCTCGTGCAGGTAGCGCTGCAGCACTTCGTTGCCGGCGATCTCGGCCAGCCGCTGGTGGAAGGCGCTGGCCAGCCGGGCCCAGGCCGGCTGGTTCTGCTGGTGCAGCGTGGCGTGCTCCTCGCGCAGCTGGCGCCGCAGCGCGGCCAGGTCGGCCTTGGTGGCGCGGGCTGCGGCCAGCGGCACGATGGCAGCTTCCAGCAGCCGGCGCGCCTCGAAGATCTGGCGCGTCTCCTGCACCGTGGGTTCGGCCACCACCGCACCGCGGTTGGGCCGCAGGTCCACGATGCGGTCGTGCGCGAGCCGCTGCAGCACCTTGCGCACCACGGCGCGGTGCACGCCGAACAGATCGGACAGGCCTTGCTCGGGCAGCTTGGTGCCCGGCGCCAGGCGCTGGCTCATGACGCTCTCGAACACCTGGTGGTAGATGCGGCTCTCGGCCTCGTTGAGGCCGGTCACGGGGGCCGGCGCTGCGGGCGCGACGGAGGGGGTGACAGCGGCGCTGCGGCTACGCGTGGCCATGGGGATGGTGCTCCTGCATGTGGGCGGCGATGGCGCCGGGCGTGGTCCACCAGATGGCGCCCGCGTCGCGCGCGCGTGCGATGTGCTCCAGCGCGCGGCGCAGGTGCCGCAGCCGGTAGGGCTGGCCCACGATGTAGGGGTGCAGCGCGATGCCCATCACGAGCGGCTGCGCACGCGACTGTTCCAGCATCTCGTCGAAGTTGTCGATCACCATCTGCGCGAAGTCCTTGGCGTCCATCTGGCGCGCCATGATCATCGGGATGTCGTTGAGCTCCTGCGGGTAGGGCACGGACCACAGCGGCCCGTCCTGCGTGGCCATGCGCACGGGCTGGTCGTCGTGGCACCAGTTCAGCGTGTAGGCGTAGCCCGTGGCGGCCAGCAGGTGCGGCGTGGCCGGGCTTTCGGAGATCCAGGGCGACAGCCAGCCCTGCGGCGCCACGCCGCTCTCGCGCGCGATGCGGGCGCGGCAGTCGGCCAGCAGCCGGCGCTCGGCGGCCGCGTCCATGGCGCCCTGGCGTTCGGCATTGGTGTGGCCATGGGCGATGAGTTCGTCGCCGCGCGCGGCGCAGGCCGCCACCAGTTCGGGGCAGTGGTCGTACAGCGCGGTGTTGAGGATGGCGCCTGTCGCCAGGCCCAGCCGGTCGAACAGCTCCAGGCAACGCCAGGCGCCCACACGGTTGCCGTACTCCCGCCAGGCGTAGTTCAGCACGTCGGGATGCGGCGTGGCCGGCCCCAGGCAGGCGCCCAGGCCGTCGCCGAACGCGAAATGCTCGAGGTTGAAGCCGATGTAGCAGGCCAGGCGCCGGCCGCCGGGCCAGTGGTAGTCGCTGCGCTGCGTGATGGGGCGGTAGTCGAACAGCCCGTGGTGGGGCAGGGCACGTTCGGCCAGCGGGCCTGCACTGTCGAGGTGCGAAAAAGAGAGCTTTTGGTGCGAAGACATGGTGCGAGGCGCGGTGGGCTGCGCCGGACAGGGCCGAGCAATTATGGTGCCTATCTACGCCTTTGATTGTCGACAATCCGTTTTTGACTTTGACGTCAATGTGTTTGACGGCTTGCTGACAGAAATGGCATGGAGCTTGCGAAGAGCGTGCGTCCTCATTCATCCGACGGAGAAACCCATGCCCCTGCTTCGCCGCTCCCTGCTCTCGCTGGCTGTGACCTCACTGACGGCCCTGGCCACCCTTTCCGGCCCCCAGGCCTTCGCCCAGGAGACCATCAAGATCGGTCTCGTGACCGCGCTGTCGGGCCAGTCGGCGCGCGCCGGCGAAGCGATCACGCGCGGCATGGCGGTGGCCATCGACGAGATCAACGCCAAGGGCGGCCTCTTGGGCGGCCGCAAGCTCGAGCTCGTGCGCCGCGACGACGAGGGCAACCCGGCCAAGGGCGTGGTGGCCGCGCGCGAACTGATCTACAAGGAGAAGGTGGCCGTGCTGTTCGGCGGGCTGGACACGCCCGTCTCCATGGCCATCGTGCCGATCGCCAACCAGGAGAAGGTGCCCTTCATGGGGCCCTGGGCGGCAGGCACGCCCATCACCAAGAACGGCGCCAACCCCAATTTCGCGTTCCGCGTCTCGGCCGTGGACGAGATCGTCAACAAGGCCATGCTGCAGTACGCGCAAAAGACCTTCAAGGCCGCCAAGCCGGCCATGATCCTGGTCGACAACCCCTGGGGCGAATCCAACGAGAAGGGCCTGGTGGCTGCGCTGGCCGCCAAGAACATGCAGGCCGCGGGCATCGAGAAGTTCGACGGCAACGCGGTCGACGTGGTGCCGCAGCTCACCAAGCTCAAGGCGGCCGGCGCCGACACGCTGTTCCTGGTCGGCAACGTGGGGCCCTCGGCTCAGGTCGTCAAGTCGCTGGACCGCATGGGCTGGAAGGTGCCCGTGGTCTCGCACTGGGGCCCTGCGGGCGGGCGCTTCACCGAGCTGGCCGGCCCCAACGCCAAGAGCGTGCACTTCGTGCAGACCTACAGCTTCTTCGGCAAGCAGACACCCGTGGGCGAGAAGGTGCTGGCGGCACTGAAGGCCAAGTACCCGGACATCAAGGGCCCGGACGACGTGACGCCCGCCGTCGGCGTGGCCAACGCCTACGACGCCGTGCAGCTCAGCGCGCTGGCCATCGCCCAGGCCGGCAGCACCCAGGGCGACGCCGTGCGCCAGGGCTTCTACAAGATCGGGCGCTACGAGGGCCTGATCAAGACCTATGACAAGCCCTTCACGGACCAGGTGCACGACGCGGTGACCGAGAACGACTACGTCTGGGCGCAGTTCATCGACAACAAGATCCTGCCCGTCGCTCCATGAGGGGCGCAGTGACGGGGCGTTGCCGGGAGGGCGCGCCATGCTGCTGATCTCCGCCCTGGTCAGCGGCCTGGGCCTGGGCGCCATGTACGGGCTGATCGCACTGGGCTTTCACATCACCTACGCGGTGTCGGGCACGGTCAACTTCGCGCAGGGCAGCTCGATGATGCTGGGCGCGGTGCTGACCTGGGTGTTCTCGCAGTCCATGGGCTGGCCCATGCCGCTGGCGCTGGCGGCGGCGCTTGCCGTGTGTGCGCTGTACGGCATGGTGGTCGAGCTGGTGGCCGTGCGGCCGTTCGCGCGGCGCGGCTCCAACGCGTGGCTGATGTCCACCGTGGCGCTGGGCATCGTGCTGGACAACCTGGTCATGCATGGCTTCGGCAAGGAGCCGCGCAGCCTGCCCTCGCCCTGGGCGCAGACGCCGATGAGCCTGGGCGACACCGCGCTCGGTGTCTACCCCTTGCAGCTCGTGATCCCGGTGGTCGGCCTGGCGCTGGCCGGCGTGCTGCACTTCGTGGCGCGGCGCACGCGCTGGGGCGTGGCCGTGCTGGCCGTGCAGCAGAACCGCGATGCGGCGCGGCTCATGGGCATCCCGGTCAAGCATGTGGTGCTGCTGGCGTTCGCGCTGTCCACGCTGCTGGCGGGCGTGGCCGGCGCGCTGGTGGCGCCGCTGTTCAATGTGCATGCCGACATGGGCACGCTGTTCGGGCTCAAGGCCTTCGCAGTCGCCATCCTGGGCGGCATCGGCAGTGCCTGGGGGGTGATGCTGGCCGGTCTCGTGTTCGGCGCCGGCGAGGCGCTGGTCACGGCCACGCTGGGATCGGGTTACACCCAGATCATGATGTTTTCGCTGGTGATCGTGGCGCTGGCGCTGCGGCCCGATGGCCTGTTCGGCCGCGCCGAGGTGAAGAAGGTATGAAGTGCGTCGTCTCGCCCACCGGCTGGGCCGCGTGGGTGCTGCTGCTGGCCGGCGCGCTGGCGCTCGCCGCCACGCTCAATGGCTACTACGTCTACGTGCTGGCCAACGTGGCGCTGCTGGCCATCGTGGGCATCGGCATGAACGTGCTGCTGGGCCTGGCGGGCCAGGTGTCGTTCGGCCATGTGGGCTTCTATGCGTTGGGCGCCTATGCGGTGGCGGTGCTGACGACCAAGGCCGGGCTGTCGTTCTGGCTGGCCTGGCCGATCGGCGTGCTGCTGGCCGGCGCGGTGGGCCTGCTGCTGGCGGTGCCGGCGCTGCGCGTGAAGGGCCCCTACCTGGCCATGGTCACCATCGCCTTCGGCTTCATCGTCGAGCACGGCGCGGTGGAGTGGCGCGGGCTCACGGGCGGGCAGAACGGCATCATGGGCATCGCCGCGCCGGGGCTGTTCGGCCTGGCGGGCGAGCGCGCCGTGGCCGCGCTGGCGGTGCTGGCCTGCGCGGTGCTCGTGCTGCTCTATGCCTGGCTGGACCGCAGTGCCTGGGGCGCGGCGCTGCGCGCGGTGCGCGACAGCGAGGTGGCCAGCGAATCGATCGGCATCGCGCCGGTCCGCGTGAAGGCCGTGGCCTTCGCGCTGTCGGCCGCGCTGGCGGGTCTGGCGGGCGGACTGTTCGCGCCGCTGTCGGGCTTCGTCACGCCGCAGACCTTCGGCATGCTGCAGTCCATCCTGTTCGTGCTGGTCGTCATGGTGGGCGGCGCAGGGGCGGTGGCCGGGCCGTTGATCGGCGCGCTGATCGTGGGCCTGCTCCCCGAACTTCTGGCCGGCATGGAGGACTGGCGGCTGCTGTTCTTCGGCGCGCTGCTGCTGGTGGTGCTGTGGGCGGCGCCGCTGGGCGTGGCGGGCTTGTTCGGGCGCTGGCGGCGCAAGCCGACCGGGCCAACCACGCCGGTGGCGGTGCCGCCGCTGCCGCGCGGCCCTGCGCGCGGCGTGCTGCGCGTGCAGGGTCTGGGCCGGCAGTTCGGCGGCCTGCGCGCCGTGCACGACCTCAGTTTCGAGACCGTGGGCGGCGGCGTCACCAGCCTGATCGGCCCCAACGGTGCCGGCAAGACCACGGTGCTGAACATGCTGAGCGGCTTCTACAAGCCCAGCGCGGGCGGTTTCAGCCTCGAAGGCCGCAGTTTGCAGGGCCGCGCGGGCCACCTGCTGGCGCGGGCCGGCATCGCGCGCAGCTACCAGACCTCGCAGCTGTTCGGCAGCCTCGGCGTGGAGGACAACGTGGCGCTGGCCATGTGCCGTGGCCGCCTGGGCTCGCCGCTGGCGGCGCGGCGCTTCCACGCACCGGCCGTGCGGTCACGCGCCCGCGCGCTGCTGGCGCAATGCGGCTACGCCGGGCCGGCCGATGTGCCTGCGGCCGACCTTGCACACGTGGACAAGCGCCTGGTGGAGATCGCGCGTGCGCTGGCCACCGACCCGCAGGTGCTGCTGCTCGACGAGCCGGCCGCCGGCCTCTCGCGCGAGGACAAGGCGCGGCTGGCCACGCTGCTGCGCGCCATTGCCGACAGCGGCATCGGCGTGGTGATCGTGGAGCACGACATGGCGCTCGTGATGGACCTGTCGGACCGCGTCGTCGTGCTCGACGCCGGCCAGCGCCTGGCCGACGGCCCGCCGGCCGCGGTGCGGGCCGATCCGGCGGTGCGCCGCGCCTACCTCGGCGAAGCGGGTCTGCACAGCGCCGCCGTACCCCGCCCGGCGCCTGCGGCGAGCGCGGAGGTGCTGGGCATCGGTGCGCTGCAGGCCGGCTACGGCGCCGAACCCGTGCTGCACGGCGTGGCGCTGTCCGTGCGGGCAGGCCAGATGGCGGCGCTGCTGGGCGCCAACGGCGCCGGCAAGTCCACGCTGATGCGCTCGCTGGCCGGGCTGCACCGGCCGGTGGCAGGCGGCATCCACCTGAACGGCCGGGAGCTGGCGGGCCTGGGCGCCGAGCAGATCGCGGCCCTGGGCCTGGTGCTGGTGCCCGAAGGCCGCCAGGTCTTCCCCGAGCTCAGCGTGCTGGACAACCTGCGCCTGGGCGCCTTCCTGAAACCCGAGGGGTGCGAGGCCCGTGTGGAGGACATGCTGCAGCGCTTCCCGCGCCTGCGCGAACGCCTGCACCAGCGCGCCGGCCTGCTGTCGGGCGGCGAGCAGCAGATGCTGGCCATCGCGCGCGGCCTCATGGCCCAGCCGCAGGTGCTGCTGCTGGACGAGCCCTCGCTGGGCCTGGCACCCAA
Source organism: Pseudorhodoferax aquiterrae (assembly GCF_014652235.1). Classification (GTDB taxonomy): domain Bacteria; phylum Pseudomonadota; class Gammaproteobacteria; order Burkholderiales; family Burkholderiaceae_C; genus Pseudorhodoferax; species Pseudorhodoferax aquiterrae. Next base: position 397,951 of record NZ_BMYK01000003.1, on the reverse strand, counting down.
GGTCATCGAGGACCTGTTCGCGGCGCTGGCGCGCCTGCGCGACGAGCGCATGACGCTGCTGCTGGTGGACCAGATGGCCGGCCTGGCGCTGTCGCTGGCCGACCACGCCTATGTGCTGGAGTCCGGCCGCATCGTGGCCCAGGGCAGCGCCGCGGAACTGCAGGCCGACGGGGCGCTGATGCGGGCTTACCTGGGGGAGTGATTCAAGCGCTGCCGCGAAGCTGCGCGCGCGTCCACTGCAACAGCGCGCGCAGCGCCGCGAGCACCTTGGGCCGGTCCAGGCCCGCGATGCCGGGCACGCCGTAGCGGGACTCGACAGCATAGGGATTGAGCTCGTCGAGCCAGTCCGCGCCGGGTGGGGCCGGCAGCTGTCCGTCGTGCAGCAGGTCCAGCAGCAGCGCCAGGTCGTGCGTGCGGCGGAACTCCACGCCATGCCGGCTCAGGACGGCCTTGATGGCTTTCTCGACCGCCTGCTGCGCATGAAAGCCCACGATGGCATCGCCGATGCCCGGCGCCTGCGCCAGTGCCTCGCAGGCGGCCAAATCCTGCTCCGCCGCTGCGAGCAGAAGCTGCGCCACGTCGCCCGATGGCGCCGGCTCAGCCATGGACCAGGCGGCCTTCCTTCAGCGCCCAGTACAGGGCCGTGCCTGGCTGGCTGCCCCAGCGCGCCACTTCGTCCCTGGAATAGACCAGGATGTCCGCCGCGACGCGCAGCGGACGCAACGACCGGCGCAGGCGCACCATTTCCTGGGCACGGTCATCGACTTCGGGCTCGATCACCAGGAAATCCAGGTCCGAGTCCACGTGCGCCGTGCCGTTGGCTTGCGAGCCGAACAGCAGGATCTGCGTGTCCGGTGGCGCAGCCTCGGACAGCGCCCGGATGGCGGCCTGCGTGGTCGTCGCGTCGGTGGTCATGCGGTGGGATTCTGCCAAGGGTGCCGTTGGGCGCCCGAGTCTCACACCATTCCAGCCGACCGGATGTGCTCCACATGCGCCAGCATGGAGCGCTCGGCCACGGGCCACATCTTGGGGGGCACATCGTCGTAGGCGATGGCCACCCAGTCGCGCATGCTGCCGGCCGGGACCGCGCGCATGGCCTTCAAGACCTTGGCCTCGCGCGCGAGCCGGTGCGCCTTGAGCCTGGCGATGGCGCCCGGCGCGTCGCCCAGCACGTAGCCGTGGGCCGGCAGGATGAAGGCGATGCCGTCCTTCGCGCAGGCGGCGCTGAGCTTGTCCAGCGACGCGAGGTAGTGGCCCATGTCGCCGTCCGGCGGGTCGACCACGGTGGTGCTGCCGTTCAGCACGTGGTCGCCGCTGAAGAGCAGGGCGTCTTCCTCCAGCACCAGGCAGACATGGTTGGCCGCGTGGCCGGGCGTGAACACGGCCTTGAGCGTGTGCGTGACGCCATCGCCCCGCAGCACCAGGCGTTCGCCGTCCACCATCTCGCGGTCGGGCGTGAACTGGCTGGCCGGCCGCGCGGTCGGGCGCGAGGCCAGGCCCAGCACGGGCGGCCGTGGGCGGCCCGCGCGTTCCACCCGATCGGCCAGCGGCTGGGCGCCGGGCGAGTGGTCGGCGTGCGAATGCGTGCAGACGATGCTGCGGATGTCGCCGCCGGCCGCCGCGAACAGCCGGTCCAGGTGGGCCTCGTCCAGCGGGCCCGGGTCGATCGCGATGTAGCCGCTGGCCGCATCGCCGACCAGGTAGCTGTTGGTGCCCGGGCCGGTCATCACACCCGGGTTGCCGCAGGTCAGGCGCTGCACGTTGCGCAGCAGGGCCGTGGGCTGGTCGTGGCGCCAGTCCAGCGCGTGCAGCAGCTGGCCGTCAGGGCAGACCATGGCCAGCTCGCCGAAGGCGGTCTCGTGCTCCATGTAGCGGGCCTCGGCGCCGTTGAGCCAGCCGGCACGCGGGCAGGAGGTCCACAGCGGCTGCTCGCTGGCGCAGGCCGCGAGCACGGCATCGACCGAGGCATAGGCCTGCAGCCGTTCCAGCGTGCGGATGGTCGGAAAGATGATCTCGAACTGCCCGGCCGCATGGCGCGCCAGCGCGTCGGCCGGGCGCACCCAGCTGGGCTCGAACTGCTCGGCCTCGTCGGCCACCGGTTCCTGCCCTGCGGGCATGCGCGCGACGAGGAAGGGCACGTCGAAGCGCTTGGGCAGGTCGCGGTCGGTGGTCCAGTGGGCCAGCACGAAGACCTGGTCGGCCGCCAGCACGAGGCCCTGGGCTGCGCACTGCGGCAGCAGCGGGGCGTGGCGGTCCAGCCCGGCGGCGTCGGCGGCATCGGCCCAGCGCCCGTCGGCGCGGCGGGCCAGCAGCACGCCCAGTTCCTCGAAGCTCTCGCGCACGGCCGCGATCGCCTGCGTGAGCCGCGCATCGTCCTGCCCGGGCCGGCGATTGGCCTGGGCGTGGGCCGCGTGGTCGGCCGCGTCGATGGTGCCGCCCGGGAACACGAAGGCGCCGGGTGCGAAGCTGGCCGTCAGCGAACGCCGTGTCATGAGCACCTCGATGCCCGCCGGCGTATCGCGCAGCAGCAGCACGGTGGCGGCGGGGCGCGGCACGACCGGGTCGCGCTGCGGGTGGAGCAGTTGGCTGGAGCGTGGCATGGCGGCGATTCTGCCGGCTGCGCACCAACGGTGTGCAGGCGTCTGTCCCGCAGGCTACAAGGCCACCGCCCGCCCGCGATAATCCCGCCATGCGAATCCGATTCACCAAGATGCACGGGGCCGGCAACGACTTCGTGGTGCTGGACGAGACGCGCGGCCGGCTCGGCCTGCATGCAGACCAGTACCGCTTTCTCGCCGACCGGCATTTCGGCGTGGGCGCCGACCAGATCCTGACGGTGCGGCCCTCCACCGGCCCGGGCGTGGACTTCGAGTACGTGATCCACAACGCCGACGGCGGCGAGGTCGAGCAGTGCGGCAACGGCGCGCGCTGCTTCTTCCAGTACGTGCGCGAACATGGCCTGACGGACAAGGCGGCTCTGCGCGTGCACACGGCCGCCGGCGTGATCGCGCCGGCCATGGAGCCCGATGGCCGCGTGACCGTGGACATGGGTGCGCCGGTGTTCGAGCCCGCGCGCGTGCCCTTCGACGCCGCCGGCCTGTCGCCGCAAGGCGAAAGCCTGGTCGGCCCCTGGAAGCTCGCGCTCGGCACCGAAGCCGACAGCCCCACCGTGGAGCTGGCCGTGCTGTCCATGGGCAACCCGCACGCCGTGCAGCGCGTGGACGACGTGGACAGCGCGCCCGTGGCCGCGCAGGGCCCGCTGATCGAACACCACCCGCGTTTCCCGAACCGCGTGAACGCCGGTTTTCTGCAGGTGCTGGACCGTCGCCATGTGAAGCTGCGCGTCTACGAGCGCGGCGCTGGCGAGACGCTGGCCTGCGGCACGGGCGCCTGCGCGGCCGTGGTCGGTGGCATCCAGCAGGGCTGGCTCGACAGCCCCGTGGACGTGCAGACGCGCGGCGGCCTGCTGACCATCGCCTGGGACGGCCCCGGCCAGCCCGTGCGCATGACCGGCCCGGCCCAGACCGTCTTCGAAGGCGAAATCGACATCCCAGCATGAGAACACCCCCAGTCTCCGCGCTGCGCGCTTCGCCAACCCCCTCGAGGGGGCACATCCAGCGGTCTGGCAGAGCCAGTCCCGCGGATGTCGCTGGCACGGCCTGCTCCGCGGCCTTCGGTACCGCTGCCTGCGTGTCGCAGCTGCGCGGTGCTGCACTCTGATCGCACCCCTCTGCGGAAAAGCACAAGCATGCATGCCAACAACCCCATCACCGAAGACGACATCGCCAATTTCCTGATCCACACGCCCGCCTTCTTCGAGCGCCATGCCGAGGTGCTGACGGCCGTGCAGATGACCAGCCCGCACGGCAACCGCGCGGTGAGCCTGCAGGAACGCCAGGCCGAGATGCTGCGCGAGAAGATCAAGGGCCTGGAGCACCGCATCATGGACATGATGCGCCACGGCAACGAGAACGTGCTGATCGCCGACAAGCTGCAGCGCTGGGCCCGCAGCCTGCTGCGCACGCGCGCACCGGCCGAGCTGCCGCAGCGCATCGTGGCCGAGGTGCAGAGCCAGTTCGGCGTGCCGCAGGCCGCGCTCAAGGTCTGGGGTGTGTCGGGCGACTATGCGGGCCACGGCTTCGCCCAGGGCGTCAGCGACGACGCCAAGAGCTTCGCGTCCTCGCTGACGGCGCCGTTCTGCGGCGTGAACCCCGGCTTCGACGCCGTGCAGTGGCTGCCCGAGCCGGCCCAGGCCATGTCGGTGGTGCTGATGCCGCTGCGCGTGGGCGAACTCAACAGCACCGAGCCGGCCTTCGGCATGCTGGTGCTGGCCTCGCCCGATCCGCAGCGCTTCGAATCCGGCATGGGCACGGACTTCCTCGAACGCATCGCAGAACTGGCCAGCGCCGCGCTGTCGCGCCTGCAGTAAGGCCGCGACGCCCGCCATGGACGATGCCGCGCTGGTCGAGCGCTACCTCGAACACCAGCGCGTCGAGCGCCGCCTGGCCGCGCGCACGCTGGCGCTGTACCAGGCCGATTTGGCCAAGCTGCGCACGCATGCCGAGTCCTCCCAGATCGGCCTGCTGGCCGTGCACAACGCCCACATCCGCCGCTGGGTCGCGCAGATGCACAGCGGCGGCCGCAGCGGGCGCGGCATCGCGCTGATCCTGTCGGGCTGGCGCGGCTTCTACGCCTGGCTGGGCCGCGAGGGCCTGGTCGCCGCCAACCCGGTGCAGGACGTGCGCGCGCCCAAGTCCGGCAAGCCGTTGCCCAAGGCCCTGGGCGTGGACGAGGCCGTGCAACTGGCCGAGTTCAGCAGCGAGGCCGACGATCCCTGGCTGGAGGCGCGCGATGCCGCCATGGTCGAGCTGCTCTACGGCGCCGGCCTGCGCGTGGCCGAACTGACGGGGCTGGACGTGCGGGCCAGCGGCGCCGCGCGCGGCTGGATCGACCTGGACGCCGGCGAAGCCCATGTGCTGGGCAAGGGCAGCAAACGCCGCAGCGTGCCGATCGGCGCGGCCGCGGCGGCCGCATTGAAGGCCTGGCTGGCGCTGCGCGGCGAGGGTGCCGCGCTGAACCCGGCGCTCTTCATCGGTCGCCACGGCACGCGGCTGACCGCTCAGTCGGTCTGGCAGCGGCTGCGCCGGCGCAGCCTGCAGGCCGGCCTGGCCACGCCCGTGCATCCGCACATGCTGCGGCACTCGTTCGCCAGCCATGTGCTGCAGTCCAGCGGCGACCTGCGCGCCGTGCAGGAACTGCTGGGCCACGCCAACATCGCCACCACCCAGGTCTACACCCGGCTCGACTTCCAGCACCTGGCCCGCGCCTACGACGCCGCGCACCCGCGCGCGCGGCGCGCGCCGGGCAAATCCTGAACCGTCCCTTTCCATGAAAACCATCCGCCTGCGCGAGGGCAAGGAGAAATCCCTGCTGCGCCGCCACCCCTGGGTCTTCGAGTCCGCGATCGCGCGGGGTGGCGCCGATGCCGGCGAGACCGTGCGCGTGGAGGCGGCCGACGGCCGCTTCCTTGCCTGGGCCGCGTTCAGCCCGGCCTCGCGCATCCGGGCGCGCGCCTGGAGCTTCGACGAAGGCCAGCGCATCGACGCGGCCTTCCTGCGCGAGCGCCTGGCCCAGGCCATCGCGGCGCGTGGCCGTTTCGACATCCGCAGCGATGGGGTCCGCCTGGTCCATGGCGAGGCCGACGGCCTGCCCGGTCTGGTGGTGGACCGCTACGGCGACACGCTGGTGGCCCAGTTCGGCGCGGCCGGCGCCGAGCGCTGGAAGAAGCCGCTGGCCGACGCCCTGTGCGCGCTGACCGGCCTCACGCGCCTGTACGAGCGCTCGGACGCCAGCGTGCGCGGCCTGGAGGGCCTGCCCGAGGCCACGGGCTGGCTGCGCGGCGAGGGCGCGACCGAACTGACCATCGCCGAGCACGACTGGAAGCTGACGCTGGACATCGCCACCGGCCACAAGACCGGCTTCTACCTGGACCAGCGCGACAGCCGCAAGCTGTTCGCCGACACCGTGGCGCGCCTCGGCAGCCAGCGCGTGCTCAACTGCTACTGCTACACGGGCGGCTTCACGGTCGCCGCGCTGGCCGGCATGCGCGCGGCGGGTGTGGCCGGGCATGTGACCTCGATCGATTCCTCGGGGCCGGCGCTGGCGCGCGTGCAGGCCCACGTGGCGCTGAACGGCTTCGCGGCCGACCGGTCCGAATGCCTGGACGCCGACGTCAATGCCTCGCTGCGGCGCTTCGGTGCGGAAGGCCGGCGCTTCGACGCCATCGTGCTGGACCCGCCCAAGTTCGCGCCCACCGCCGCCCATGCCGAGCGCGCCGCGCGCGCCTACAAGGACATCAACCGGCTCGCGCTGGCCCTGCTGGAGCCGGGCGGCGTGCTGTTCACTTATTCCTGCTCGGGCGGCATCCCGGCCGACCTGTTCCACAAGATCGTGGCCGGCGCCGGCATCGACGCCGGTGTGGACGGCTACATCCCCCAGCGCATGGGCGGCGCGCCCGACCATCCCATGACCATCAACTTCCCGGAAGGGGAATACCTCAAGGGCCTGGTGGTCATGCGGCGCTGAACAGGGTCATCGCAAGCTCTTTAAACTTGCGCCCTTTCGTCGTTAGCGAGACCCCCATGGCCCTCATTCCCGCCACCATCCTCACCGGCTTCCTCGGCTCGGGCAAGACCACGCTGCTCAAGCGTGTGCTGACCGAAGCCCATGGCCAGAAGATCGCCGTCGTCGAGAACGAGTTCGGCGAGGAGAACATCGACAACGACATCCTGGTCTCCGAGCCCGGCGAGCAGATCATCCAGCTCAACAACGGCTGCGTGTGCTGCTCCATCCGCGAGGACCTGCGCTCCACGCTGTCCATGCTGGCCGAGAAGAAGCGCAAGGGCGAACTCGACTTCGAGCGCGTGGTCATCGAGACCACCGGCCTGGCCGATCCCGGCCCCGTGGCCCAGACCTTCTTCATGGACGACGAGATCGCCGAGAGCTACCTGCTCGACTCCATCCTGACGCTGGTGGACGCCAAGCACGCCGCCGAGCAGCTCAACGAGCGCCAGGAGGCGCGCCGCCAGGTCGGTTTCGCCGACCAGATCTTCATCAGCAAGACCGACCTCGTGGCCCAGGACGAGGTCGATGCGCTGATCCACCGCCTCAAGCACATGAACCCGCGCGCGCCGCACAAGGCCGTGCATTTCGGCGAGGTGGCGCTGTCCGAGGTGTTCGACCTGCGCGGCTTCAACCTCAACGCCAAGCTGGACATCGACCCCGACTTCCTCAAGGAAGACGACCACGATCACCACCACCACGACCATGAACACGGCGAGCACTGCGACCACCCCTCGCATGCGCACGAGCACGGCCATGGGCACCACCACCACACGGACGACGACGTCAAGAGCTTCGTGTTCCGCGCCGACCGTGCCTTCGACCCGGCCAAGCTGGAGGACTTCCTGGGCGCCGTGGTGAACATCTACGGCGCGCGCATGCTGCGCTACAAGGGCGTGCTGCACATGCAGGGCACCGAGCGCAAGGTCATCTTCCAGGGTGTGCACCAGCTCATGGGCAGCGACCTGGGCCCGGCCTGGGCCGAGGGCGAGGCACGCACCAGCAAGATGGTGTTCATCGGCATCGACCTGCCCAAGGACATCTTCCTGCAGGGCCTGGAGCAGTGCCTGGTCTGAGGCGCAGGGCACAAAGTTTCGCGCCGGCGCGGAAAAGCCCCCTATTGCGGGTATAAACCGTGCCGACGTTGCGGGCGGTGGTCGGACCCGCCTGGTGCCGGAACCGCTGGCGCCGGGGTTCGCCAACCCGCGAGGAGGCGCCGCGTGAAAGAACCATCCGCCAAGACCAAGGCTGCGGCCAAGCCGCAGGAGGCGCCTGCACCGGCGGCCGCCGCGAAGAAGGCGGCCAAAGCGCCCGCACCCGCTGCGCAGACCGCCGCGGCCCCCATGCCCGCCCGCGCCGGCAGGGCTTCGCGGCTCTCGCAAATCACCGTACCATCCATGGCCCCAGCAGTGGCCTCCACCGCTGCCAAAGCCAGTTTTCTGCAAGAGATGTCTTCCCCCATGATCGCTCCGCCGCCCTCCGCCGTGTCCAAGAAGGACCCCAAGCTGGCCAACAACTGGAAGACCAAGTCGGCCGAGGAGCTGACCGACGCCGAAGTCCTGTCCATGCCCGACTCGGAGTACATGAACGAGAAGCAGCAGGCCTTCTTCCGCCTCAAGCTGGTCGCGCTCAAGCAGGACATGCTCAACAACGCCGGTGAGACCACCGAGCATTTGCGCGAGGACACCGTGGTCGTGCCCGACCCGGCCGACCGCGCCACCATCGAGGAAGAGCACGCGCTGGAACTGCGCACGCGCGACCGCGAGCGCAAGCTGCTCAAGAAGATCGAGCAGTCCATCGCCCGCATCGACGCCGGCGACTACGGCTACTGCGACGAGACCGGCGAGCCCATCGGCGTCGGCCGCCTGCTGGCCCGGCCCACGGCCACGCTGTCGCTGGAAGCGCAGCAGCGCCGCGAGCTCAAGCAGAAGATGTTCGGCGACTGAGGTCCCGCCCGGCTTTTTTCCGCCACGCCCATGGCCCAAGACACGCCTCCGCCCGGCGGACTGCTGTCCAAGGTCGTCAAGTTCGTTCGCAACCCGACGGTCAACTGGTCCGAGCTGGACCAGCTGGACGAACGCGACAGCCAGTACAACAAGCATGTGCTCAAGGAGATGATCGAGCGCAAGCGCGCGAACGACTTCGTGCGCAAGCGTGAGTTCGACCAGCTGCGCAAGCTGCGCCAGCGTGGCGCCGTCGGCGCCTCCGTCACGCCCCTGGCGCTCGACGATTCGGGCTTCTTCGACAGCAGCCAGCCCGCTGGCGCCGGCCAGCGCGAAGGCACGCTCAAGAAGATCGACGAGATCGAGGCGCAGATGGCGCATCCGCAGTGGCAGCCGCCACGCGATGCGGCCCCTGCGCCGCAGTTCTCGCCCACCGTCAACGCCGAGCCGCAGCCGGCCGAAGCCCGCGTCACCGATTTCGCCGCCACGGACGTCCAGCCGCGCGAGGCGCTGCTGGCCGAGGCACCGCCCGAAGACATGTTGCCGGATGTGGACTGGTCGCTGGGTGCCTCCGTCCAGGGGGGCGAGTTCGTGTCCGACCCTGGGCTGGAGGAGGCGGCGATCCGCTTCGCCAACGGCGACGACGCCGGTTGCGAGGCGGCCTTGCTGGCTTTGGCCCAGGCGCAGACGCCGGTGCCCTTGGCACTGCGCGCCTGGGCGGCCTTGTTCGACTTGTACCGCGCCACCGCGCAGCAAGGCCGCTTCGAGGCCATGGCCGTCGATTTCCAGGTGCGCCACCAGCGCCAGGCCCCGGCCTGGAGTGCGATTGGCGGGCCGGGCCGCGCGGGTTCGGGCATCGACGCCCCGCTCGCCTGGGCGGCGCCGGCGTTGCTGGATGCGGCCCAGGTCACGGCGCTGGCGGTGCAGGTCGCCGGCTTCCGCGGCGACACCGTGCAACTGGACTGGGGTGCCCTCGACGCGGTGCAGCCGCCCGCGCTCGGCCCGTTGGCCGACCTGCTGTCGCAGTTGGCGGACCGGCCGCTGCGCGTGTCGGTCCGCGGCAACCTGCGCCTGGAGCAGCTGCTGCGCCACCACACCGTGTCGGGGCAGCGCGCCCAGCCCGTGGCCTGGTGGCGCCTGCGCCTGGCCTGGCTGCGGCTGACACAGCGGCCCGAGGAGTTCGACCTCGTCGCGCTCGACCATTGCATCACCTACGAAGTGGCACCGCCGGCCTGGGAGGATGCCCGGTGCAGCCTGGTCGCGCCGCAGGACAGCGGGCCGGGCACCGCACCGGCCGGCCAGGCCGTGGCGCCCGCCGCGCGGCTCGCTGGCGAGGTGACCGGCGATGCGCAGGGTGCGCTGGCGTCCGTGGCCGTGCCGCCCGCCGCCGGTCTGCCGCTGGTCGTCGATTGCGCGGATCTCGTGCGCATCGACTTCGCCGCCGCCGGCTCGGTGCTGAACTGGGCCGCAGCCCAGCAGGCCGCCGGCCAGCGTTTGGAGTTCCGCGGGCTGCACCGGCTCGTGGCCATCTTCTTCCATGTGATCGGCCTGGCCGACCACGCCACCCTCGTGCCGCGCAGCCACTGACGGCGGCCGTGCCGGCCGGCGCTGCGCGCCGGCCGCTTGTTTTTCACCGATCCAACCCCAGGTCCACACGATGGAGCAATTTCACGGTACCACCATCGTCAGCGTGCGCCGGTCCACACCCCAGGGCGTCCAGGTCGCCATCGGCGGGGACGGCCAGGTCACGCTGGGCAACATCGTCGTCAAGGGCTCGGCCCGCAAGGTGCGCAAGCTGCACCAGGGCAAGGTGCTGGCCGGCTTCGCCGGCGCGACGGCCGATGCCTTCACGCTGTTCGAGCGCTTCGAGGCCAAGCTCGAGAAGCACCAGGGCCAGTTGACGCGCGCCGCCATCGAACTCACCAAGGACTGGCGCACCGACCGCGTGCTGCGCCGCCTTGAAGCGATGCTGGCCGTGGCCGACCACACGGCCTCGCTGATCATCACCGGCAACGGCGACGTGCTCGAGCCCGAGCACGGCATCGTGGCCATCGGCTCGGGCGGCGCCTACGCCCAGTCCGCCGCCATCGCGCTGCTGCACAACACCGAGCTCTCGGCCGAGGACATCGTGCGCAAGTCGCTCGCGATCGCAGGCGAGGTCTGCATCTACACCAACATGCACCACACGGTCGAGGTTCTGTAAGCCCATGTCGTCCATGACTCCCCAGGAGATCGTCTCCGAACTCGATCGCCACATCGTCGGCCAGAAGGACGCCAAGCGCGCCGTGGCCATCGCACTGCGCAACCGCTGGCGCCGCCAGCAGGTCGAAGAGAAGCTGCGCGTGGAGATCACGCCCAAGAACATCCTCATGATCGGTCCCACGGGCGTGGGCAAGACCGAGATCGCGCGGCGCCTGGCCAAGCTGGCCGATGCGCCATTCATCAAGGTCGAGGCGACCAAGTTCACCGAAGTCGGCTATGTCGGCAAGGACGTGGACTCCATCGTCCGCGACCTGGTCGACTCGGCCGTCAAGCAGACGCGCGAGCAGGCCATGCGCAAGGTGCGCACGCGCGCCGAGGGCGCGGCCGAGGAGCGCGTGCTCGACGTGCTGCTGCCGCCCGCGCGCGTGCCGGCCACCGAGGCCTCCTTCGGCTTTTCCGCCGGCAGCCCGGCCGAGAAGCCGGCCGACAGCACCGCGCGCCAGGCCTTCCGCAAGAAACTGCGCGAGCACCAGCTGGACGACAAGGAGATCGAGATCGACGTGGCCGACGCCAAGCAGCCGCTGGAGATCATGGGCCCGCCCGGCATGGAGGAGATGACCGAGCAGCTGCGCGGCATGTTCAGCCAGATGGGCCAGCACAAGCGCAAGACGCGCAAGCTGCGCATCGGCGAGGCCATGAAGCTCTTGACCGAGGAAGAAGCCGCCAAGCTCGTCAACGAGGAGGAGATCAAGCTCGAGGCCGTGCACAACGCCGAGCAGAACGGCATCGTCTTCATCGACGAGATCGACAAGGTCACCTCGCGCAGCGAAGGGCAGGCCGGCGAGGTCTCGCGCCAGGGCGTGCAGCGCGACCTGCTGCCGCTGGTCGAGGGCACGGCCGTGACGACCAAGTACGGCGTGGTGCGGACCGACCACATCCTGTTCATCGCCTCGGGCGCGTTCCATCTGTCCAAGCCCAGCGACCTGATCCCCGAGCTGCAGGGGCGCTTTCCGATCCGGGTGGAACTGCAGTCGCTGTCGGTCCAGGACTTCGAGGCCATCCTCACGCAGACCCACGCCTCGCTGGTGCGCCAGTACCAGGCGCTGCTGGCGACCGAGAACGTCACGCTGGAGTTCACGCCCGAGGGCGTCACGCGGCTGGCCCACATCGCCTACGAGGTCAACGAACGCACCGAGAACATCGGCGCGCGCCGCCTGTCCACGGTGCTCGAGCGGCTGCTGGACGAGGTCAGCTTCGAGGCTGCCAAACTGGGCGGACAGACGGTCGTCGTCGATGCCGCCTACGTCAATGCACGTCTGGAGGCGCTGAGCCGCGACGAGGATCTGTCGCGCTATATCCTGTGAAACGCGTACCAGGGCGTACCTGTGTATGCAGCCAGTGGGTCGAAGTCGAGAAGCTCAACACGTACATTGAATATTCGTGCTAAGTACTTCTTTTTTAACGATTTTTACCCTTTTATGGCGCTGCGATTCTGCTAGCTAAGTCATTGATTTGATTACAAAAAGACGGGCCACCCATCGGGTGGCCCGTGCGTTTGGTGCTACAGTGGGAAAAGGTGCAGTTTTGTGGGGTGGAGGGGCTATTTCAGCCCAAATTTCCCCGGCACGAACCCAAGGTGGTGCGCGGTGTTTCAAGGGCCTTCGTCGCTCAGTCTCGATGCAAAGGGTCGGCTATCCATGCCGACCCGGTATCGGCCTGCGCTCGAATCGGAGGCCGGCGGCAAGGGTGCATTGACCATCACCCGCCATCCCCACGGCTGTCTCATGGTCTATCCCCGGCCCGAATGGGAGCTGTTTCGCGCGCGCATCGCAGCCCTGCCGGCCGAGGCCCACTGGTGGAAGCGCATCTTCCTGGGCAACGCCATGGACGTTGACATGGACGCCAGCGGCCGCGTGCTGATCGCGCCCGAACTGCGCGAGGCGGTCGGCATCACCAAAGACACCATGCTGCTGGGCATGGGCAACCACCTGGAGCTGTGGGACAAGCCGACCTACCTGGCCAAGGAAGCCGAGGCCATGAAGGCCGCGCCGCCCGAGGCGTTCAAGGACATCGCTTTTTAAGGGCAGACGGTGGAAACCTCATGGATTCACACCACCGTCTTGTTGAACGAAGCAGTCGAGGCTCTTTTCAACAAGCAGGCACAGCCGGCACCGGGTGCGGCACGCACCTTCGTGGACGCGACCTTCGGCCGCGGCGGCCACAGCCGGCTGTTGCTGACGCGGCTGGGCCCCAACGACCGGCTGGTCGCATTCGACCGCGACCCCGAGGCCGTTGCCGCTGCTGCGCAGATCACCGATCCGCGCTTTTCGATCCGGCACGAGGCCTTCCACGCGCTGGGCGAGCTGCCCGAGGCCAGCGTGGCCGGCGTGCTGATGGACATCGGGGTCAGCTCGCCCCAGATCGACGATCCGGCGCGGGGCTTCAGCTTCCGTGCCGATGGACCGCTGGACATGCGCATGGACACGACGCGCGGCGCTAGCGTGGCCGAGTGGCTTGCCACGGCCGACACCACAACCATCGCGGAGGTGATTCGTGACTATGGCGAAGAACGGTTTGCTGTTCCGATTGCAAAGGCGATTGTTGCTCGCCGACAGGAACGGGGCCCTGTTTCAACCACCGCCGAGCTGGCCCAACTCGTGGCTGGCGCGGTCAAAACCCGCGAGCCGGGCAAGGACCCTGCAACGCGCACATTTCAGGCTCTTCGGATTCACATCAACGCCGAGCTTGAAGAGCTGCAACAGGCGCTGAATGGCGCGTTGCGCGTGCTGGCGCCGGGCGGCCGGCTGGCGGTGATCAGCTTCCACTCGCTGGAGGACCGCATCGTCAAGCAGTTCATCGCGCGCCATGCCAAGGAGACGGTGGACCGCCGTTCGCCCGACTGGATGCTGGGCAAGGGCACGGCCATGCCGCTCAAGTCGCTGGGCCGCGTGATGCCCTCGGCCGCCGAGGTCGCCGCCAACCCGCGCGCGCGCAGCGCGGTCATGCGCGTGGCGGAGAGGACGGGCGCATGAGCGAAGCGAAGTTCTGCCGCCGGGCCGCCCCAAGGCGGAACGCGACCCCCTCGGGGGGCAGCGCAGTACACGCAGTGACAAGCGTGGGGGCCCTATGACGCGCCTGAACCTCGTGCTGCTGCTGGCCGTGCTGGCCAGCGCCATGTACCTCGTGCGCACGCAGTACGAGTCGCGCAACCTCACGGTGCAGCTGGACCGCGAGACGCGGCTCGCGCGCCGGCTCGACGTGGAGTTCGACCGCCTGCAGGTCGAGCGCCGGGGCCAGGCCACGCCGCTGCGCGTGGAAAAGCTGGCCAAGGAGCAGCTGCAGATGCGCACCACCACGCCGGCCATCACGCAATACGTCAGTGCCAGCACCGGCGCCCTGATCCCGCTGCCCGCGGCTCCCGCGGCCTCGGCGGCCTCGGCGCCGCAACGTCCGGGAGCCCGGCGATGAGCCGCAACAGCCGTAGCGTGCGCTACACCTCCAGTCCGCTGCTGGCCGGCAAGACGCCGGTCTGGCGCAGCAAGTTCGTCGTGGCCGCGCTGGCCCTGGGCTTTCTCGGCCTGACCGCGCGCGCCGCCTACATCCAGGTCATCGAGAACGACTTCTTCCAGCGCCAGGGCAAGGTGCGCTTCATGCGCACGCTGGAGCTGCCGGCCAGCCGCGGCCGCGTGCTGGACCGCAACGGCCTGCTGCTCGCGGGCAGCGTGGTGGCGGCCAGCATCTGGGCCATCCCCGAGGAGGTGGACCGCGACCCGGCCAAGCTGCGCCAGCTGGCCAAGCTGCTGGACATGCCCATCGCCGACCTCAACAAGCGCCTGGAGGACGAGGACAAGACCTTCGTCTGGCTGCGCCGCCAGGTCGATGCACCGATCGCCCAGCAGATCATGGCGCTCAAGATCAAGGGCGTCCACGAGCGCCCCGAGTACAAGCGCCACTACCCCGAGGGCGAGTCCGCCGCCCACGTGGTCGGCTTCACCAACGTGGAAGACCAGGGCCAGGAGGGCGTGGAGCTGGCCTTCCAGCACGAGCTGCTGGGCAAGGCCGGCTCGCGCCGCGTGATCAAGGACCGGCTCGGCCGCGTGGTCGAGGACATCGGCGACGAGGTGCCGCCCGTGGACGGGCGCGACATCCAGCTGTCCATCGACAGCAAGGTGCAATTCTTCGCCTACCAGAAGCTGCGCGACGCCGTGGCCCAGCACAAGGCCAAGGCCGGCAGCGTCGTGGTGCTGGACGCCATCACGGGCGAGGTGCTGGCGCTGGCCAACTACCCCAGCTACGTGCCGGACCAGCGCCGCAACCTGACCGGCGAGCAGCTGCGCAACCGGGCCATCACCGACACCTTCGAGCCGGGCTCGACCATGAAGCCGATCACGGCCGCCATGGCGCTGGAGGCCGGCCGCGTCACGCCGCAGACCATCATCGAGACCAACCCGGGGCGTTTCCAGATCGGTGGCTTCACGATCAGCGACACGCACAACTACGGCACGCTGACCGTGGAGGGCGTGATCCAGAAATCGTCCAACGTCGGCGCGCTCAAGATCGCCCAGAAGATGACGCCGCACGAGATGTGGGACACCTTCACGGCGCTGGGCTACGGCCAGAAGCCCCAGGTGCAGTTCCCCGGCGCCGTCACGGGCCGGCTGCGGCCCTGGAAGAGCTGGAAGCCCGTCGAGCAGGCGACCATGGCCTACGGCTACGGCCTGTCGGCCTCGCTGTTCCAGATGGTGCAGTCGTACACGGCCTTCGCGCACGACGGCTCCATCATCCCCGTCACCATGCTCAAGCACAGCGAGCCGGCCGTCGGCACGCAGGTGTTCTCGGCCAAGAACGCCGCTGCCGTGCGCCGCATGCTGCAGATGGCGGCCGGCCCCGGTGGCACGGGCCAGCTGGCGCAGACCGTGGGCTATTCGGTGGGCGGCAAGTCGGGCACGGCGCGCAAGCAGGCCGGCAAGGGCTATGCCGTCGGCAAGTACCGCGCGTGGTTCACAGGCATGGCGCCCATCGACAAGCCCCGCATCATCGTCGGCGTGATGGTGGACGAGCCCAGCAACGGCACCTACTACGGTGGCACCGTGGCCGCCCCGGTGTTCAGCGAGGTCGTGCAGCAGACCCTGCGCATGATGGGCGTGCAGCCCGACATGGCCGTCAAGCCCCAGGTGGTCGCCACCACCGTGGAGGAGTCGTTCTGATGCCAGCACCGGCCAGCATCGCCACCGTGCAGGACTGCGCCGCCTGGCTGCGCGGCCGTGTCACGGGCGTGCTGCACACCGACAGCCGCCAGGTCGGCCCGGGCGACGGCTTCATCGCCTGGCCCGGCGCGGCCACGGACGGCCGGCGCTTCGTGCCGCAGGCCCT
This sequence comes from Pseudorhodoferax aquiterrae, assembly GCF_014652235.1. Classification (GTDB taxonomy): domain Bacteria; phylum Pseudomonadota; class Gammaproteobacteria; order Burkholderiales; family Burkholderiaceae_C; genus Pseudorhodoferax; species Pseudorhodoferax aquiterrae. Next base: position 381,812 of record NZ_BMYK01000003.1, on the reverse strand, counting down.
GGCCCAGGGCGCGGCCGCCTGCCTGGTCGAGCGCGCGGGCAGCGAGGCCTACGGCTTCGACGGCGAGGCCGTGGCCACCTTCGCGGGCCTGAAGGCCGGCTCCGGCCCGATCGCCGCGGCCTACTACGAACACCCTTCGCAGGCGCTGGACCTGCTGGCCGTGACGGGGACCAACGGCAAGACCTCCACCGCCTGGTGGCTGGCCCAGGCGCTGGGCCAGGCCCAGCTGGCCGCGGGCCAGGTGCCCAGCGGCTGCGCCGTGGTCGGCACGCTGGGCACGGGCGTGCCGCCGGCCCTGGTCTCCACGGGCATGACCACGCCCGACCCGGTGCTGCTGCAGGCGCGGCTGCGCGAGTTCGTGGACACCGGCCTGGCGGCCTGCGCCATCGAGGCTTCGTCCATCGGCATCGCCGAGCGCCGGCTCGATGGCACGCGCATCCGCGTGGCCATCTTCACGAACTTCACGCAGGACCACCTGGACTACCACGGCTCCATGGCCGCCTATTGGGAGGCCAAGGCCGAATTGTTCGCCTGGCCGGGCCTGCAGGCCGCCGTCGTCAACGTCGACGATGCCCATGGCCGCGGCCTGGCCGACCAGTTGGCTGGTGGCGCGCTGGACCTGTGGACCGTCTCGGCCCAGGGCGCCGCGCGCCTGGTCGCCACCGAGATTGGCTACGCCGCCGGCGGCCTGGCCTTCACGGTGCGCGAAGGCGCGCAACACCTGCGACTGGCCACGCCCTTGATCGGCCAGTACAACGTCAACAACCTGCTGGGCGTTATCGCCGCCCTGCGTGCGCTGGGCCATGCGCTGCCGGCGGCCGTTGCGGCCTGCCAGGCGCTGCTGCCCGTTCCCGGCCGCATGGAGCGCATCGCGCTGGACGGCCAGCCGCTGGTGGCCATCGACTACGCCCACACGCCCGACGCGCTCGAACAGGCGCTGCGGGCCCTGCGCCCACTGGCCCAGGCCCGCGGCGGCCGGCTCTGGTGCGTGTTCGGCTGCGGTGGCAACCGCGACGCCGGCAAGCGCCCGCTGATGGGCGCCGTGGCCGAGCGTGCCGCCGACCGCGTGGTGGTGACCAGCGACAACCCCCGGCAGGAAACCCCGGAGAGCATCATCGAGCAGATTCTTGCGGGCCTCACCGAGCGCGCCCGCGCACAGGTGCAGGCCGACCGCGCCCGCGCCATCGCCGAAACCCTGGCCCAGGCCGCCGCCCACGACGTGGTGCTGCTGGCCGGCAAGGGCCATGAGACCACCCAGGAGATCGCCGGCGCCAAGCTGCCGTTCTCCGACCGCACGCAGGCCGAAGCCGCGCTGGCCGCGCGCACCTCCCGGACCGCCGGAGGTGCCGCATGCTGAGCCTGCGCCAGGCCCTGGCCTGGATCCCCGGCGGCGAATTGCACGGCGACGGCGCCGTGCGCTGCGCGCGCGTGCACAGCGACACGCGCTCGCTGGCCCCAGGCGACCTGTTCGTCGCGATCCGCGGCGAGCGCTTCGACGCCAACGGCATGCTGCGCGAGGCCAAGGCCGCCGGTGCCACGGCCGCGCTGTGCCTGCGCGGCGCCAGCGGCGGCTTCGCGGCGCACGGCCTGCCCTGCATCGAGGTCGACGACACCATCGCCGCGCTGGGCCAGCTCGCGCGTGGCTGGCGCGCCCAGTTCACGCTGCCGCTGGTGGCCGTGACGGGCAGCAATGGCAAGACCACGGTCACGCAGATGGTTGCGGCCATCCTGCGCGCGGCGGCTGGCGAGGGCGCTTTCGCCACGCAGGGCAACCTCAACAACGACATCGGCCTGCCGCTCACGCTGCTGCGCCTGCGCGCCGGCCACCGCCTGGGCGTGGTCGAGCTGGGCATGAACCACCCGGGCGAGATCGCCCAGCTGGCCGCCATCGCCCAGCCCACGGTGGCCGTGGTCAACAACGCGCAGCGCGAGCACATGGAATTCATGGCCACGGTCGAGGCCGTGGCGCGCGAGAACGGCAGCGTGATCGCTGCGCTGCCGCCCAGCGGCACCGTGGTGCTGCCGGCCGGCGACACCTACCTGCCGCTGTGGCGCGCGATGGCCGGCCAGCGCCGCGCCATCACCTTCGGCCTGGACGCACCGGGCGCCGAAGTCCGCGCCGACGAGCCGCGCTGGTCCGGCGGCGCCTGGCAGGTGCGCGTGCACACGCCGCAGGGCGGTTTCGCGCTGCGCCTGCGCATCGCGGGCCGGCACAACGTGCAGAACGCGCTGGCCGCCACGGCCTGCGCGCTGGCGGCCGGCGTGCCCATCGCGTCCATCGCCGCAGGCCTGGCTGCCTTCGAGCCGGTCAAGGGCCGCTCGCGTGCGCTCGCGCTGGCGGGTGGCCGCACGCTGGTGGACGACAGCTACAACGCCAACCCCGACTCCGTGGCGGCCGCGATCGCCGTGCTGGCCGCGCTGCCGGGCCCGCGCCTCCTGGTGCTGGGCGACATGGGCGAGGTCGGCGACGCCGGCCCGCGCTTTCACGCCGAGGCCGGCGAACAGGCGCGCGCGGCCGGCATCGAGCACCTGCTCGCGCTGGGCGTGCAGAGCGCAGGCAGCGTGGCGGCCTTCGGTGCCGGCGGCCGGCATTTCGACGACGCGCAGGCGCTGATCGAAGCCGCCCGCGCGCTCGCGCCGCAGGTGGCCAGCGTGCTGGTCAAGGGTTCGCGCTTCATGAAGATGGAGCGCGTGGTCGAGGCACTGCAGCAGGAGGGCGCCCATGCTGCTTAGCCTGGCCCAATGGCTGCAGACGCTGTCGCCGGAACTGAGCTTCCTGCGCGTGTTCCAGTACATCACCTTCCGTGCGGTCATGGCCGCGATGACGGCCCTGGTCATCGGCATCGGCATGGGGCCGTTCGTGATCCGCAAGCTGCGCGCGCTCAAGATCGGCCAGCCCATCCGCGGCTACGGCATCGAGGCGCATCTGGCCAAGAGCGGCACGCCGACCATGGGCGGGGTGCTGATCCTGCTGTCGATCGCGCTGTCCACGCTGCTCTGGTTCGACCTGTCCAACCGCTTCGTCTGGATCGTGATGCTGGTCACCTTCGGTTTCGGCGCGATCGGCTGGGTCGACGACTGGCGCAAGGTCGTGCGCAAGGACCCCGAGGGCATGCGCTCGCGCGAGAAGTACCTGTGGCAGTCGCTGATCGGGCTGGTGGCCGCGGTCTACCTGGTGTTCTCGATCTCCGAGAACTCCAACCAGCGCGTGTTCGAGCTGTTCATGGCCTGGGTGCAGTCCGGCTTCGACCTGAGCCTGCCGCCCAAGGCCGGCCTGCAGGTGCCGTTCTTCAAGGAGGTCAGCTACCCGCTGGGCGTCCTGGGCTTCGTGGTCATGACCTACCTGGTGATCGTCGGCGCGTCCAACGCCGTGAACCTGACCGACGGGCTGGACGGCCTGGCCATCATGCCCGTGATCCTGGTCGGGGCGGCGCTGGGCCTGTTCTGCTATGTGACCGGCAACGCCGTGTTCGCCCGGTACCTGCTGCTGCCCAACATCGCGGGTGCGGGCGAACTCATGATCTTCTGCGCCGCAATGTCGGGGGCGGGCCTGGCCTTCCTGTGGTTCAACGCCCATCCGGCCCAGGTCTTCATGGGCGACGTGGGTGCGCTGGCGCTCGGCGGTGCGCTCGGCACCATCGCCGTGATCGTGCGCCAGGAGATCGTGCTGGCCATCATGGGCGGCATCTTCGTGGTCGAGGCGCTGTCCGTGATCATCCAGGTCAGCTGGTTCAAGTACACGCGCAAGAAGTACGGCGTGGGCCGGCGCATCCTCAAGATGGCGCCGCTGCACCACCACTTCGAGAAGAGCGGTTGGAAGGAGACGCAGGTGGTCGTGCGCTTCTGGATCGTGACCATGCTGCTGTGCCTCATCGGCCTGTCGACGCTGAAACTCCGATGAAGCACCTGCAAGACCTCTCCGTGCTGATCCTGGGCCTGGGCGCTTCCGGGCTGGCGATGGCGCGCTGGTGCGCCGCCCACGGTGCGCGCGTGACCGTGGCCGACACGCGCGAGGCGCCGCCGCAGCTGGGCCCGCTGCAGGCCGAGCTGCCGCAGGTGCGCTTCGTCGCGGGCCCGTTCAGCGCCGCCCTCGTCGAGGGCCAGGACGTGCGCGCCGTCTACCGCTCGCCCGGCCTGTCGCCCGCGCAGCTGGCGCCGGTGCTGGATGCCGCGCGCGCCATCGGCCTCGTCGTCGGCGGCGAACTCGACCTGTTCGCGCAGGCGATCGAGGACCTGCGCGACGCGGAAGTGCCAGCCGAGGCCGAAGACGCCCCGGAACAGGAAGCGCAAGAGTCGGAGCAGGCCGAAGAACCCATCCACGCCGCGCCGTCCGATGACACCGCACCGTCCGAATCGGCCCCGCCGCCGGCCGCGCCCGCACTGGCCGATGACGACGACAGCAGCCTGCCGCCCATCGCGCCGCCGCCGGTGGAGACCGGCTACCGCCCTGCCGTGCTGGCCATCACCGGCACCAACGGCAAGACCACCGTGACCTCGCTGACGGGTCAATTGGTCGAGCGCGCCGGCAAGCGCGTGGCCGTGGCCGGCAACATCGGCCCCACGCTGCTGGACACGCTGGCCGCGCGCATCGCCGCCGACGACCTGCCCGAGGTCTGGGTGCTGGAGCTGTCCAGCTTCCAGCTCGACGCCTGCAGCCGGTTCGAGCCGACGGCCGCGACGGTGCTCAACCTCACACAGGACCACCTGGACTGGCACGGCAGCATGGCCGCCTACGCCCAGGCCAAGGCGCGCATCTTCGGCGCACGCACGCTGATGCTGCTCAACCGCGACGACGCCGAGGTCATGGCCATGCTGCCCAAGCCGGTGGTGCCCAAGGGCTCCAAGGCCAGGCCGGTGCCGCGCGACTACCAGAGCTTCGGCGCCGACCTGCCGCAGCGCCCGGGCGACTGGGGCCTGGAGGTCGTCAACGGCATCGCCTGGTTGGTGCGTGCGCGCGAGAGCGATGGCTTGAAGCGCAAGCGCTCCGAGGCGCCCGAGGAGCTGAGCCTGCAGCGCCTGATGCCGGCCGATGCGCTGCGCATCCGCGGCCGCCACAACGCCGTGAACGCGCTGGCCGCGCTGGCGCTGGCCCAGTCCGCCGGCTGCGCGCTGGCGCCCATGCTCTACGGGCTGCGCGAGTACCGTGGCGAGCCGCACCGCGTGGAGCCCGTCGCCCTCATTGAGGACATCGAGTACTTCGACGACAGCAAGGGCACCAACGTGGGCGCCACCGTCGCCGCGCTGAACGGTCTGGGCGCGGAGCGCCGCGTGGTCGCGATCCTGGGCGGCGACGGCAAGGGCCAGGACTTCGCGCCGCTGGCGCCGCCCGTGGCCGCGTTCGCACGCGCCGTGGTGCTGATCGGCCGCGACGCGCCCTTGATCCGCGCCGCGCTGGCCGAGGCCGGCGTCGCCTTGGTCGATGCCGCCAGCATGGAAGACGCCGTGCGCCTGGCCACCGAGCGAGCCCAGCCCGGCGACGCCGTGCTGATGTCGCCGGCCTGCGCCAGCTTCGACATGTTCCGCAACTACGAGCACCGCGCCGAGGTCTTCCGCGCCGCGGTGGGCGTGCTGGCCGATGCCGCCGGTGTCGGCATGGAGGGCTCCCTGTGAATCTGCCATTCCTGCGCCTGCCCAACTGGTTCCGCGGCCTGCCGCAGGCCGCCGCCGACGCGCTGCCCGTGCGCCTGGGTCTGGGCGGCTATGCCCAGACGCGCGCCACGCCCGTGCGCGTGCTGGGCTTCGACCAGACGCTGCTGTGGGTCTGCGTGGCACTGCTGGCCTGGGGGCTGGTCATGGTGTATTCGGCCTCCATCGCGATGCCGGACAACCCGCGCTTCAAGAACTACACCCAGACCCACTTCCTGGTGCGCCATGCCATCGCCATCGGCGTGGCCTTCGTCTTCGCGCTGCTGGCCTTCCAGGTGCCGATGCAGACCTGGGAGAAGTACTCGGGCTGGCTGTTCGTGTTCTCGGTCGCGCTGCTGGTGCTGGTGTTGGTGCCGTTCATCGGCAAGGGCGTCAACGGTGCGCGGCGCTGGATCTCCATCGGCATCATGAACTTCCAGCCCTCCGAACTGGCCAAGCTCGCGGTGGTGTTCTATGCCTCGGCCTACATGGTCCGCAAGATGGAAGTGAAGGAGAACTTCTGGCGCGCCGTGCTGCCCATGGGCGTGGCCATCGCGCTGGTCGGTGTGCTGCTGCTGCTGGAGCCCGACATGGGCGCCTTCATGGTGATCGCCATCGTCGCCATGGGCATCCTGTTCCTGGGCGGCGTCAACGCGCGCATGTTCTTCCTGATCGCGGCCGTGCTGCTGACCGCCTTCAGCCTCATGATCCTGACCTCCGAATGGCGGCGCGAGCGGATCTTCGCCTACCTCAACCCCTGGGACGAGAAGCACGCGCTGGGCAAGGGCTACCAGCTGTCGCACTCGCTGATCGCCATCGGCCGCGGCGAGGTCTTCGGCGTGGGGCTGGGCGGCAGCGTCGAGAAGCTGCACTGGCTGCCCGAGGCCCACACCGACTTCCTGCTCGCGGTGATCGGCGAGGAGTTCGGGCTGGTCGGCGTGGTCTGCGTGATCGTGCTGTTCTACTGGCTGATCCGCCGCATCATGCACATCGGCCGCCAGGCCATCGCGCTGGACCGCGTGTTCTCCGGCCTCGCGGCCCAGGGCATCGGCGTGTGGATGGGCTTTCAGGCCTTCATCAACATGGGCGTGAACCTGGGCGCGCTGCCGACCAAGGGGCTCACGCTGCCGCTCATGAGCTTCGGCGGCTCGGCCATCCTGCTCAACGTGGTGGCCATCGCGGTGGTGCTGCGGGTCGACTACGAAAGCCGGCAACTCATGCACGGAGGCCGCGGCCTGTGACGCATCTGGTGGTCATGGCGGCAGGAACGGGCGGGCACGTGATGCCGGGCCTGGCGGTGGCGCGCGAGCTGCAAGCGCGCGGCTGGACCGTCAGCTGGCTGGGCACGCGCACGGGGATGGAGAACCGCCTCGTGCCGCCCTCGGGCATCGCGCTGGACGCCATCGGCTTTTCGGGTCTGCGCGGCAAGGGCCTCGTGCACACGCTGACCGGCGGCATGCGCATGCTGGGTGCCTTCTGGTCCTGCCTGCAGATCCTGCGCCGGCGCCGCGCCGACGTGGTGCTCGGCATGGGCGGCTACGTCTGCTTCCCGGGCGGGCTGATGGCGGCCGCGCTCGGCAAGCCGCTGGCCCTGGTCAATGCCGACGCGGCCCTGCTCATGAGCAACAAGGCGCTGCTGCCCGTGGCGGACTTCGTTGCCTTCGGCTTCGACGGCCCGGACGTGGCGCGCGTCAAGAAGTCGCAGGTCACGGGCAACCCGGTGCGGCGCGAGATCGAGGCGCTGCCGGCGCCGGCCCAGCGCTTCGCCGGCCGCAGCGGCCCGCTGCGCGTGCTGGTGGTCGGCGGCAGCCTGGGCGCGCGCGTGCTCAACGAATGCCTGCCGCAGGCGCTGGCCGCGATGGACCCCGCCCAGCGGCCCCAGGTGCTGCACCAGTGCGGCCAGGGCAACGACGCGGCCGTGGCCCAGGCCTATGCGGCCGCCGGCGTCACGGCCCAGGCCGTGCCCTTCATCGAGGACATGGCCCAGGCCCTGGCCGATTGCGACGTGGTGGTCTGCCGGGCCGGCGCCGTGACGGTCAGCGAACTGTGCGCCGCGGGCGTGGCCGCGGTGCTGGTGCCGCTGATCGTGAGCACCACGGCGCACCAACGCGACAACGCGCAGTGGCTGGCCGGCCAGGGTGCCGGCATGCACCTGCCGCAGACCGAACTCAACCCGAGCCGGCTGGCACAGCTGCTGGCCGGACTCTCGCGCGACGCACTGCAGGCCATGGCGGCCAAGGCGCGCGCATTGGCGAAACCCCAGGCGGCCGCACGTGTCGCCGACCAGATCGAAGCATTGGCCCGCGCATGAAGCACGCCATCCGTCATTCCATCCACTTCGTCGAGCACTGCGGGGCCCACGAAGTGGCGCAGCGTTCGGGAGGTGCCGCGCGATGAAACACGCGATCCGTCACATCCACTTCGTCGGCGTGGGCGGCGCCGGCATGAGCGGCATCGCCGAAGTCCTGCGCAACCTGGGCTACCAGATCTCGGGCTCGGACATGTCCGACAGCGCCACGCTGCGCCGCCTGGCCGGCCTGGGCATCCAGACCTTCGTCGGCCACGACGCGGCCCACGTGGCCGGCGCCGACGCGGTCGTCACCTCGACCGCCGTGCAGGCCGACAACCCCGAGGTGCAGCAGGCCCGCGCCATGCGCATCCCGGTGGTGCCGCGCGCGCTGATGCTGGCCGAACTCATGCGCCTGAAGCAGGGCATCGCGATCGCCGGCACGCATGGCAAGACCACCACCACCAGCCTCGTGGCCAGCGTGCTGGCCGAGGCCGGCCTGGACCCGACCTTCGTGATCGGCGGCAGGCTCAACAGCGCGGGCGCCAACGCCAAGCTGGGCAGCGGCGACTACATCGTGGTGGAGGCCGACGAGTCCGATGCCTCGTTCCTGAACCTGCTGCCCGTGATGGCCGTCGTGACCAACATCGACGCCGACCACATGGAGACCTACGGCCACGACTTCGGCCGGCTCAAGGGCGCGTTCGTCGACTTCCTGCACCGCATGCCGTTCTACGGCACGGCCATCCTGTGCACGGACGATGCGGCCGTGCGCGAGATCGTGCCCCAGGTGACCTGCCCGATCACGAGCTACGGCTTCGGCGAAGAGGCCCAGGTGCGCGCCGTGGACGTGCGGGCCGTGGGCACGCAGATGCACTTCACGGTGCAGCGCCGCAACGGCGTGACGCTGCCCGATCTGCAGGTGGTGCTGAACCTGGCCGGCCGCCACAACGTGCTCAACGCGCTGTCGGCGATCGCCGTGGCCGTGGAACTCAACATCGCGGACGCCGCCGTGCTCAAGGCCCTGGCCGAGTTCCGGGGCGTGGGCCGGCGCTTCCAGAGCTACGGCGAGCTGCCGGCCGAGGGCGGTGGCCACTACACCGTGATCGAGGACTACGGCCACCATCCGGTGGAGATGGCCGTGACGTTGGCCGCCGCACGCGGCGCCTACCCGGGCCGCCGCCTGGTGCTGGCCTTCCAGCCGCACCGCTACACGCGCACGCGCGATTGCTTCGAGGACTTCGTCAAGGTCATCGGCGAGGCTGATGCCGTGCTGCTGGCCGAGGTCTATGCGGCCGGCGAGACGCCCATCGTCGCGGCCGACGGCCGTGCGCTGGCGCGCGCGCTGCGCGTGGCCGGCAAGGTCGAGCCGGTGTTCGTGGACGAGATCGGCGCGATGCCGGCGGCCATCCGTGCCAACGCGCGCGATGGCGACGTGGTGCTGTGCATGGGGGCGGGCTCCATTGGTGGGGTGCCGGCCAAGGTCGTGGAACTGGTGGGGGTGAAGGCATGAGCACGGGCTTGGCAGCCAGCATGGGCAAGGTCGCGGTCCTGATGGGCGGCAGTTCGGCCGAGCGCGAGATTTCGCTGCTGTCGGGCCACGGCGTGCTGGACGCGCTGCGCCAGGTCGGCGTGGACGCCCACGCCTTCGACCCGGCCGAGCGCGGCCTGCATGAACTCAAGACCGACGGCTTCGCCCGCTGCTTCATCGCGCTGCACGGCCGCCACGGCGAGGACGGCACGGTGCAGGGCGCGCTGGAGCTGCTGGGCATTCCCTACACGGGTTCCGGCGTCATGGCCTCCAGCATCGCCATGGACAAGGTCATGACCAAGCGCATCTGGGAGGCCTGCGGCCTGCCCACGCCGCGCCATGTGGTGCTGCAGCCCGGCAGCCAGGAACTGGCCGACGTGCGCCAGGTGCCCGACGCGCTGGGCCTGCCGCTGATCGTCAAGCCGCCGCGCGAGGGCTCGTCCATCGGCGTGAGCAAGGTGCAGGGCTACTCGCAGATGCTGGACGCCGTGCGCCTGTCGGCCCAGTACGACCCCGACGTGCTGTGCGAGGAGTTCATCGCGGGCGAAGAGGTCACCTGCGCCGTGCTGGGCACGGGCGCCGATGCCCAGGCGCTGCCCGTGATCCGCATCCAGGCCCCCGAGGGCGCCTACGACTACCAGAACAAGTACTTCACCGACGAGGTGCGCTACCTGTGCCCGAGCGGTCTGCCCGAGGCCGAGGAGATGGAGATCCGGCGCATCGTGCTGGCCTCCTACCGCGCGCTGGGCTGCCGCGGCTGGGGCCGGGCCGACCTCATGGTCCGCGCCAGCGACCGCAAGCCCTTCCTGCTGGAGATGAACACCTCGCCGGGCATGACGGGCCACTCGCTCGTGCCCATGGCCGCGCGCGCGTCCGGCATCGCTTACCCCGACCTGTGCCTGCGCGTGCTGGCCTCGGCCGCACTCGATTCCCCGGGAGCCGCCGCCGCATGAACGCCACGCTGCCCGCGCCCATGGACGTCAAGCTCATGAACATCACCGCCTCGGTGCTGTTCCTGATCTTCGCCGCCCTGTCGCTGGGCGCGCTGTGCCTGTGGGTGCTGCGCCAGCCGGTGTTCGCACTGGGCGGCATCGAGGTGCGCGGCGAGGTCACGCACAACAACGTGCTCACGCTCAAGGCCAACGTGGCGCCGCACCTGCGCGGCACTTTCTTCACCGTGAACCTGGATGAAACGCGCAGCGCCTTCGAGGCCGTGCCCTGGGTGCGCCGCGCCACCGTGCGCCGCGAATTCCCGAACCGGCTGGGCGTGACGCTGCAGGAGCACCAGGCCGCCGCCTACTGGGGGCCGGAGAGCGGCTCGCAGCTGCTCAACAGCTTCGGCGAGGTGTTCGAGGCCAACGTGGACGAGGTGCACCGCAGCGACCTGCCACGCCTGCTGGGCCCGGATGGCGAGTCGGACCAGATCCTGGGCATGTACCGCACGCTGGCCCCGCTGTTCGACCCGCTCGATGCCGAGGTGGCGCAGCTGGAACTCACGGGCCGTGGCAGCTGGCGCGTGCAGCTCGGCTCGGGCGCCGTGGTGGAACTGGGGCGCGGCACGCCCGAGGAGATCACCGAGCGCATCGAGCGTTTCGTGAAGACCCTGCCCACGGTGGCGCAGCAGTACGGCCGCGGCGCGGATGCGCTCGAGTCGGCCGACCTGCGCTACCCGACCGGGTTCGCCCTCAAGCTGCGCGGCGTGACCACGGTCACGACGGCCGTGCCCAAACGCAAATAGACGCCAACAACAGGAACCGACATGGCGAAGGAATACAAAGATCTGGTGGTGGGGCTGGACATCGGCACGGCCAAGGTGATGGCCGTGGTGGCCGAGGTCATGCCGGGCGGCGACCTCAAGCTGGCCGGCTTCGGCGTGGCGCCCAGCAACGGCTTGAAGCGCGGCGTGGTCGTCAACATCGACGCCACCGTGCAGAGCATCCAGCAGGCCTTGAAGGAGGCCGAGCTCATGGCCGACTGCAAGATCGCCCATGTCTACACGGGCATCACGGGCAGCCACATCCGCGGCATCAACTCCGCGGGCATGGTGGCCGTGAAGGACCGCGAGGTCACGCAGGCCGACGTGGCGCGCGTGGTCGAGACGGCCAAGGCCATCAACATCTCGACCGACCAGCGTCTCTTGCTCGTGGAGCCGCAGGAATTCGTGATCGACGGCCAGGACGTCAAGGAGCCGATCGGCATGAGCGGCATCCGGCTGGAGGCCAAGATCCACATCGTGACGGGCGCCCAGAGCGCCGCCGAGAACATCATCAAGTGCGTGCGCCGCTGCGGCCTGGACGTGGACCAGCTCATGCTGAACCCGCTGGCCTCCAGCCTGTCGGTGCTGACCGAGGACGAGCGCGAGCTCGGCGTGGCGCTGGTGGACATCGGCGCGGGCACCACCGACGTGGCGATCTTCACGGGCGGCGCGATCCGCCACACGGCCGTGATCCCGATCGCGGGCGACCTCATCACCAGCGACATCGCGATGGCGCTGCGCACGCCGACCAAGGACGCCGAGGACATCAAGGTCGAGAACGGCTGCGCCAAGCAGCTGCTGGCCGACCCGGACACCCAGGTCGAGGTGCCGGGCCTGGGCGACCGCGGCCCGCGCATGCTGAGCCGCCAGGCCCTGGCCGGCGTGATCGAGCCGCGCGTGGAAGAGATCTTCTCGCTCGTGCAGCAGGTCATCCGCGAGTCGGGCTTCGAGGAGGTGCTGTCCTCGGGCATCGTGCTGACGGGTGGCAGTGTGGTCATGCCCGGCATGGTCGAGCTCGGCGAGGACATCTTCCTCAAGCCCGTGCGGCGCGGCGTGCCCAAGTACGCCAGCGCGCTGGCCGACATGGTGGCGCAGCCGCGCGCGGCCACCGTCATGGGCCTGCTCGAAGAGGGCCGCGTGGCGCGCATGCGCGGCTACAAGGTGGCGCAGAAGGCGGGCTCGATGAAGACCGCCATGGGCCGTGTCAAAGATTGGTTCATCGGAAACTTCTGAGGCCCGGCCATGTCGCACCGATCACTCCAACTGAACTGGCCTGCCCGGCTGGCCCGCGCCGGCCCCTGGCATGCCGGGGATGGCGGCCGATGGCGAAGCCCGCACCCGCCCCCGCAGCGAAGACACAAGAGCATCTAGAACGTCGGAACACCTCAGGCAACTGCAACATTTTTTGAGATTGAAGGAAAAGAACATGCCCATCGAAATGATCGAAGTCGAAGAGTTCAACCTCGGCACCCAAATCAAGGTCATCGGCGTCGGCGGCGGCGGTGGCAATGCGGTCGAGCACATGATCGGCTGCGGCGTGCAAGGCGTGGAGTTCATCAGCGCCAACACCGATGCCCAGGCCCTCACGCGCACGGCCGCGCACAAGACCATCCAGCTCGGCACCACGGGCCTGGGCGCCGGCAGCAAGCCCGAAAAGGGCCGCGAGTCGGCCGAGGCCGCGATCGACGACATCCGCCAGGCCATCAGCGGCGCGCACATGCTGTTCATCACGGCCGGCATGGGCGGCGGCACGGGCACGGGCGCTGCGCCCGTGATCGCACGCGTGGCCAAGGAGATGGGCATCCTGACCGTGGGTGTCATCACCAAGCCCTTCGACTTCGAAGGTCCCAAGCGCATGTCCAACGCCGACGCCGGCCTGGCCGAGCTCGAAGCCAACGTCGACTCGCTGATCGTGGTGCTCAACGAGAAGCTGCTCGAGGTGATGGGCGACGACGCCACGCAGGACGAAGCCTTCGCCCACGCCAACGACGTGCTCAAGAACGCCGTCGGCGGCATCGCCGAAATCATCAACGTGCCCGGCCATGTGAACGTCGACTTCGAAGACGTGCGCACCGTGATGGGCGAGCCCGGCAAGGCCATGATGGGCACGGCCCTGGCCGCCGGCCCGGACCGCGCGCGCATCGCCGCCGAGCAGGCCGTGGCCTGCCCGCTGCTGGAAGGCATCGACCTGTCCGGCGCCAAGGGCGTGCTGGTGCTGATCACGGCGGCCAAGGGCTCGCTGAAGCTGTCCGAATCGCGCCTGGCCATGAACACCATCCGCGCCTACGCTTCGGCCGAAGCGCATGTGATCTACGGCACGGCCTACGACGAAAGCCTGGGCGACCAGATCCGCGTGACCGTGGTCGCCACCGGCCTGGCGCGCAACCAGCGCCGTGCCGCGCCCCCACTGCAGGTGGTGCAGCGCACCGGCACCGACAACCAGGGCTTCGCGATCCCCACGCTGACCGCGGCCAGCGGCATGGCCGGCCTGGGCAACGTGCAGCCCGACTACGAGTCGCTGCGCGGCCCGGCGGTCTGGCGCACGCCGAACCGCACCCAGGCCACGGCGCGCGTGGACGCGCTGTCCTCGGGCGGCATGGACGACTACGAGATCCCGGCCTTTCTGCGCAAGCAGGCCGATTGATCCTGGCAATGCGGGCCATCGCGAACGCGATGGCCCTGCAAGGCGCAGGTCGGTACCACGCCTTTAAAATCCAGGCCATGCTTGCGCAACGCACCCTCAAATCCATCACCAAGGCCGTGGGCGTGGGCCTGCACAGCGGCCAGCGTGTGGAGTTGACGCTGCGCCCGGCCCAGCCCGACACCGGCATCGTGTTCCGCCGCGTCGACCTGCCCGAGCCCGTGGACATTCCCGTCACGGCCCAGTCGGTCAGCGACACGCGGCTGGCCTCCACCATCGCCAACGGCAGTGCCAAGGTGCACACGGTGGAGCACTTCATGTCGGCCTGCGCCGGCCTGGGCATCGACAACCTGTACGTGGACATCAGCGCCGAGGAAGTGCCGATCCTCGACGGCTCGGCCGCGTCCTTCGTGTTCCTGCTGCAGAGCGCGGGCATCGAGCTGCAGCGCGCGCCGCGCCGCTTCATCCGCGTGACGCAGCCCGTGGAAGTGCGCGAAGGCGAGGGCGCCAACCTCAAGTGGGCGCGGCTGGAGCCCTACCACGGCTTCAAGCTCAGCTTCGAGATCGAGTTCCACCACCCGGCCGTGGACAGCACGGGCCAGCGCGTGGAGTTCGACATGTCGTCCGACTCCTATGCGCGCGACATCGCGCGTGCGCGCACCTTCGGCTTCACCAAGGACGTGGAGATGATGCGCGCGAACGGCCTGGCCCTGGGCGGCGGTCTCGACAACGCCATCGTGATGGACGACTACAAGGTGCTCAATGCCGACGGGCTGCGCTACGACGACGAGTTCGTCAAGCACAAGATCCTGGACGCCATGGGTGACCTCTACATCGTCGGCAAGCCGCTGCTGGCGGCCTACAGCGCCTTCCGTTCGGGCCATGCGATGAACAACAAGCTGCTGCGCGAACTGCTGGCCCACCCCGAGTGCTACGAGATCGTCAGCTTCGACGACGAGCGCAAGGCGCCCAAGGGCTTCGCGCAGCCGCTGCGGGCCTGGTGAGTCGCCGGGCCGATGCTGCTGTTCCGCTGGGCGATCTTCTTCCTGCTGCTGGCCGCGGGCGTGATGTTCGCGTTCTACGCCGGCACCGGGCGGCCGCACTACCGGCGTTGGGGGCTGCTCACGCTCAAGTGGACCATCCTCGCGGCACTGGGCTTTTTCGCGGTGCTGATCCTCGAACGCATTGCCTAGGAGCGCGGGCGGCAGAAATCCGGCCCCGCGTGCGGCCTGCAAGGGGGCGCAGGCTAGGCGCCGGACGAAGCGCAGGCTGGCCGCCTGCGCGAGGACGGCAACGACGCATGCGCCCCCTTGCAGGCCGCACCCTTCGGGCCGGGGCGATTGGCAGCGCCAGCCTTCGTTGCCGGCTCGTTGTGTGGCAGGCCACACGGCCTCGCCGACGCCTCGGCTGGCACCGCCACTCGCCCCGGCGCGGGGCCGGATTTCTGCCGCCCGCGCTCCTAGTAGTGGTAGCGCAGCTGTGCCAGCAGCAGCGCGCCGTCTTCCACCCGGTAGACCATGCGGTGCTCGTCGTTGATGCGACGGGACCAGTAGCCCGACAGTGCATGCTTCAAGGGTTCTGGCTTGCCGACACCGGAGAACGGCTCGCGCTGCACTTCGGCGATCAGCTTGTTGATGCGCTCGACCATCTTGCGGTCCTGCTTTTGCCAGTACAGGTAGTCTTCCCAGGCTTCGTCCGCGAAGACGAGCTTCATTTGGTCAGCCTGCGCTCCACACCCTTGCCCGCAGCCAACTGGGCCGTCGCTGCCAGCAAGCGCTTGGCATTGCTCGGGTTGCGCAGCAGGTAGGCCGTTTCTTCCAGCGCCTGGTAGTCCTCCAGTGACAGCATCACGACCGACTGCTCCCCATTGCGCGTGATGATCAGGGCCTCGTGATCTTCGCAGACACGGTCCATCGTACGGGCCAGGTTCGCGCGGGCGGAGGAATAGGTGATGGCGTCCATGGGTGGCACTCCTTATGTACGTTTAATTGTACATATCTGCGGCTCAGCGCGCGCGCCCGCCCCGGTACATCCCCGTCGTCGTGCGCTTGAGCGGCGCGGCCTGGGCGATGCGTGCCATGGCCTGGCCCACATGCGCGTGCGTGATCGCGATGCCCAGCGCATCGGCCGCGTCCTTGCCGGGCACGCCGGGCAGCTGCAGCAGGCGCTTGACCATCTCCTGCACCTGGCTCTTGTCGGCCCGGCCGCTGCCGACCACGGCCTTTTTCATCTGCAGCGCGGTGTACTCGGCCACCGGCAGCTCGCGCGCCACGAGCGCGGTGACACAGGCGCCGCGCGCCTGGCCCAGCAGCAGCGTGGATTGCGGGTTCACGTTCACGAACACGATCTCCACGGCGGCCGTCTGCGGCGCGTAGCGTTCGTTGATCTCGCCGATGCCGTCGAACAGCACCTTGAGCCGGGCCGGCAGGTCGCCCATGGCCGCGCTGGCCATGGTCTTGATCGTGCCGCTGGCCACGTAGTGCAGGTGCGGGCCGTCGGCGTCGATCACGCCGAAGCCGGTGCATTGCAGGCCGGGATCGATGCCGAGAATCCTCATGCGGGGTTCATGCGCCGAAGTACCAGCGTGCAGAGTGGAAGAAGACCGGCGCCGCGAAGCACAGCGCGTCCACGCGGTCCAGCAGGCCATTGGCGCCCGTGACCGAGCGGCCCTGCGGCCCCCAGTTGGTGACACCGCGGTCGCGCTTGAGCGCCTTCATGACCAGATGGCCCATGCTGCCGGCCACGCAGGCGATGGCACCCATGGCCAGCGCCTCCAGCGGGCGGAACGGCGTGATCGCGTAGAGCACCACCCCGAGGCTGCTGGCGGCCAGCACGGCGACGGCCCAGCTGGTCCAGTTGAAGCTGCGGCTCACGTGGGGCGCGGCCGGCGGGCGCGGGAAATGCCGCGCCGCAAGGTGCTGCACCAGCATGCAGGTCTGCACCACGAAGACCAGGAAGAACACCAGGAAGGCGCCGCGGCCCTCGTAGTGGCGCAGGTTCAACAGCAGCAGCGCCGGCACGTGGCTCATGCCGTAGACGCAGACCATGATGCCCCATTGCAGCTTGGCATTGCGTTCGAGAAAGCGCTGCGGGTCGTCCGCCAGCGCGCTGACCACCGGGATGGCCAGGAACACGTAGACCGGGATGAACACCGTGAACAGGTCGAAGTGCTTGCTGCCCACGAGCCAGAACTGCACTGGCAGCACGGCGAAGAAGGCCAGCACCAGGCTGCGGTGGTCGCCGCGCCGCGTCGGCGACAAGGTGATGAACTCGCGCAGCGCGAGGAAGGCCACCAGTGCGAAGAGCACGGTGGCGGCGGTTTCGCCCAGCACCCAGCCGACCCAGAACACGCTGACCATGAACCAGCTGGTCTTGAGCAGCGCCCACCAGTCGGCATGGAAGGCCGCGCGCGTCTCGTCGGTTTCGTGGCGGCTGCGCACCGACAGCGTGACCAGTGTGCCCGTCACGAGGATCAGCAGGCCGAACACGAGCACGAACAGCGCGCCGACCTGCTCCGAGGGGGTGAGGTTTCGCAGCCAGGCGCTCATGACGCCCCCACGCTCCCCGCTGCGCGAGGTTCGCTACCCCCCAAGGGGGTGCGAGCTTGCTTGGGGCGGCCCGGCGCGTCGCTCATACATCTCGCAGCGCGATCACCGCATCGCGCGCACGGACCAGGAAGTCCTGGCGGGATTCATCGGCTTGCAGCTGCATGGGAGCCCCGAAGGTCACCGAGCACAGGATGGGCACGGGCACGACCTCGCCCTTGGGCATCACGCGCTGCACGTTGTGGATCCAGGCCGGCACCAGCACCACCTGCGGAAAGCGCAGCGCCAGGTTGTACAGCCCGGCCTTGAAGGCCTGCGGTTCCTCGGCATGGCCGCGCGTGCCCTCGGGGAACAGGATGATGGAGTCGCCCGCGTCCAGCGCCTGCACCAGCGGCGCCAGCGGATCCTGGCCTTCGGTGCGCTCGCGGTCCACGTAGACGGCGTTGAACACCGCCGTGGTGATCCACTGGCGCAGCGGCGTCTTGGTCCAGTAGTCCTTGGCCGCGATGGGCCGCGTGATGCCGCGCAGCTCGGCCGGCAGCGCGGCCCAGATCATGACCAGGTCGGCATGGCTCTGGTGGTTGGCGAAGTAGATGCGCTGCTCGGCCTTGGGCGGGCAGCCCCACCAGCGCGCCTGCGCGCCGGTGAGCAGGCGCACCAGGCCCAGCAGCAGCCAGCCGACGATCTTGGCGCGCGTGCCGCTTCTCATGGCAGCTGCACATCGCCCATCCGGGCCACGATGGTTCGGCTGCGGCCGGCGAGGTAGGCCGAGTTCGGCAGCTTCTCGAAGTAGCGCGGCCGCGGCAGCATCACGGCCAGGCGCGCGGATTCGTAGGCCGTCAGTTGTGCCGCGCTCTTCTTGAAGTAGTGGCGCGCAGCGGCCTCGGCGCCGAACACGCCTTCGCCCCATTCCACGCTGTTGAGGTAGATCTCGAGGATGCGGCGCTTGTCCAGCAGGGCCTCGAGCATGAGGGTCAGCACGAACTCCTGGCCCTTGCGCAGCAGCGTGCGCTCGCCCGACAGGAACAGGTTCTTGGCCAGCTGCTGGGTGATGGTGGAGCCGCCGACGATCTTGGCCGGCTTGGCGTTGGGGCGCGTCGCGGCGCGGGCGGCCGCCTGCTCGTTCTTCTCCCAGGCCTTCTCCATCGCCTGCCAGTCCACGCCGTCATGGTCGGGAAAGCCGGCGTCTTCCGAGGCGATCACGGCGCGCTTGAGGTTGTCCGAGATCCTGTCGGCGTCCACCCACTGCTGGCGCCAGTGGAAGCTGCCGCCACCGGTCGCCAGGCGCCAGGCTTCGGAACGCTGGAAGGCCGTGGACTGTGGGGCGAGCACGGCCATCGCCGCGATGCGGCCCACGAAGAACAGCTGCAGCGCGAGCGCGGCGACGGCGAGCAACAGCAGCCAGCGGCCGATCTGGCGCATTCAGGCGTCCACGATGGCGCGCAGTTCGGCCAGCACCTGGGCCGAGGGGGGGCGCACGCCGCGCCACAGCGCGAAGGATTCGGCCGCCTGCTCGACCAGCATGCCCAGGCCGTCGCGCGCACGCGCGCCATGGGCGCGTGCCCAAGCCAGGAAGGGGGCGGCTGCGGGGCCGTACATCATGTCCACGGCCAGCGCGCCTTCGGCCAGCACGCCGGCGGCCACGGGCACGCCGGCACCGGCCAGGCTGCTCGCGCTGGCGTTGACGACGATGTGGTACCGGCCGGGCGCATCGTCAAGTCCGCAGGCCGACAGCACGCAGCCGCGCGGCGCGGCCAGCGGCGCATGGCGCTCGACCAGCGCCTGGGCCTTGGCGACCGTGCGGTTGGCGACCGTGATGCGCCGGGCGCCGGCCTCGATCAGCGGACCCAGCACCCCGGCCGAGGCCCCGCCCGCGCCGACCAGCAGCAGGTCATGGCCGGCAATCGCCTGGCCCGCGTGCTGCGTGATGTCCTGCACCAGGCCGGCGCCGTCGGTGTTGTCGCCGTAGATGCCCTCGGGCGTGAAGTGGAGCGTGTTGCAGGCCTGGGCCAGCCGGGCGCGGCCGGAATGCGCTGTGGCCAGCGCCGCGGCTTCGAGCTTGAACGGCACGGTCACGTTGCAGCCCTTGCCGCCCCGCGCGCGAAAGTCCTGCACGGCGGCCTGGAAGCCGTCCAGCTCCACATGCAGCCGGTCGTAGGCCATGGCCTGGCCCGTCAGTTCGGCGAAGCGGGCGTGGATCCAGGGCGAGCGGCTGTGGGCCACGGGGTTGCCCATCACGCAGTAATCAAAGCTCATGGAGGTGTGCTGACATTGGTTTGCAGCGTGGCGTCGCGCGCGAAGCGAAAGCGCGAGACCACGAGAATCTGGTCGGCCTGCATGCGCATGGCCGGCGTGAAGCCGCCATAGGGGCCGGCGGCGCGCGCGATGGCCTGGGCACGCTGGTCCAGCAGGCGGTTGCCCGAGCTTTCGGCGACCTCGGTGGACAGCACCTGGCCGCGGTGGTCCACGGTGATGATCATGACGAGCTCGCCGTAGAGCTTGCGGCCGTTGTGCTCGGGGAAGTTCTGCGTGCCGCGCTCCTCCACCTTGCGGCGCAGCGCGTCGTAGTAGACGGCGTAGACCTCCTCGCGCGTGGAGGGGCTGACCACGCGGCGCTTGGGCCGTGCGTTCTCGATCTCGATGCGGCGCTCGATCTCGGCCAGGTGCTGCAGCAGCTGGCGCCGGCGCTCGTCCTGCTCGCGCGCCTCGGCCGAATCGCTGACGTTGCGCGGGTCGGGCGGCGGCAGCGCGGCCAGCATGCGCGTGACCTGGGCCAGCAGCAGGGTCTGCTGCTGGTGCATGGCCTCGATCTGGCGCTGCGCCTCTTCCACGGCATCGCCGATGTCGGCGCGTGGCGAGGGCGGCAGCGGCGAGGTGGCGCGCCCGGCCGCGGCATCGCCGCCGCCGGCCAGGGACGCCTGGGCGATGGCCTGGGCCTTGTCGGGCCGCTCGTCGGACCTGGCGTTGACGAGGATGACCTCCAGCGGCGTGTCCTGGAACAGCCGGTCGAACGCGGCCGGATCGGCGAAGCGCACGGCCAGCAGAGCGGCATGCGCGGCGACCGAGAACAGCAACGCCGCCTGCAGCGTGCTGAGTCGGCGCAGCCAGGCCGGCGCCTTCATGGCGTGGGCGCGTCCTCGGTGGTGGCGGGGGCGTCCATGTCCACGGCGATCGCAATGGGGCCGGCCGTGGCTTCTTCCTCGTCCGCCTCTTCCTCGGGGGCCGTGGGCGCGTCCAGCGGGTCCAGCCGCTCGGTCACGGTGCCGGCCACGTCCAGCGTGATGAGGTCGATGGCGCCCAGCTTCACGCGCACGTGGGCGGCGCGCGGCAGGCCCTGTGCGCCCATCACGCCCAGCACCAGCGGCAGGCTGTCGGCGCGCACCAGGCCGTCCTTGATGACCTGGCCGTCGATCTCGGTGATGCCGTTCTGCTGCAGGTACATCAGCGTCCAGAAACGCTCCATGCCGCCCTGGAAGCCGTTGTACGCGCTGTAGGCCGCGTCGAAGCTGGAGATGATGGAGAACAGGTCGGCGTCCTTGGGCTTGAACGGCGCGGCCAGCGCGGCCGTCTTGCCGTGGCGCGCGCAGGCGATGATCTGCCACTGGTTCACGAGGTCGGTGTAGCGGCGCAGCGGCGAGGTGCTCCAGGCATAGGCCGGCACGCCGATGCCGGCATGCGGCAGCGCCTTGGTGCCCATGCGCACCTTGACGCCCGGCGCCAGGCTGGTCTGGCTGCGGTAGATGCCGGGCACGCCACAGGCCGCGAGCCACTGGCCCCAGCTGCTGTTGGCCAGGATCATGGCCTCCGCCACGATCAGGTCCAGCGGCGCGCCGCGTTGGCGCACGCTGATCTCCACGCGCTCGCGGCCGGCCGGCTCGTCGCCCAGCGGGGCTTCGGGGCTCTCGACCAGACGGAAGTTGTAGTCGGGCCGGTTGAAGGTCTCGGGCTTGCCGCGCACCACTTCGCGCTGGGCCTTGAGGTGGCGCGCCAGGCGGTACAGGAAGGCCAGCTCGGCCGGCTGCACGCCGGCGGGCAGATCGGGCAGGGCCGGCGGCGTCTCCTGTGCCAGCCAGTCCTCGGTGATCAGCGTGTCGAGCTGGTCGTGGCGCAGGTTCACGGCGATCGGCACGCGCTCCAGGCGCGTCTCGGTGCCGCGCAACTCCAGCGTCTGGGCGTCGAAGCGCGCGTACAGCGAGACGGCCGGGCAGTCGCGCCCTTCCTGCAGCGAGTAGCGCTGCACCACCTCGTCGGGCAGCATGGTCAGCTTGTGCCCGGGCATGTAGACGGTGGACAGGCGGGCGCGCGCCACCTGGTCGATCGCCGTGCCCGGCGCGATGGCCAGGCCCGGCGCGGCGATGTGGATGCCCACCGTGACCTCGTCCGTGCCCAGGCCCTGCAGCGAAAGCGCATCGTCGATCTCGGTGGTCATCGAGTCGTCGATGGAGTAGGCGCGCACCGGGGCCAGCGGCAGTTCGTCGGTGATGGCCGGCGCCTGCAGGGCCGCGAAGCCCGTGCCCTTGGGGAAGTGCTCGAACAGGAAGCGCCGCCAGTGGAACTGGTAGGGCGAGTCGATCGCGCCGGCGCGCTGCAGCAGGTCCAGCGGCGCACGCTGCGTGGCGCGCGCGGCCTCGACCACGGCCTTGTACTCGGGGCCGTTCTTGTCGGGCTTGAACAGGATGCGGTAGAGCTGGTCGCGGATGGGCGCGGGGCAGCGGCCCTCGGCCAGCTCCTGGGCCCAGTCGTCGATCTGCAGCTGCAGCAGGCGTTTTTTCTCGATGGCGGCCAGGGCCTGCTGGATCTGTTCGGCCGGCGCCTTGCGGAAGCGCCCCTTGCCGGCGCGGCGGAAGTAGTGCGGTGCCTCGAACAGGCGCAGCAGCGCCCCGACCTGCTGGGCCAGCGTGGCGTCGTCGCTGAAATAGACCCGGGCCAGGTCGGCGAAACCGAACTCGTCCTCGCTGGCGAACTCCCAGGCCAGCTCGAGCTCGATGGACTCGGCCTGCGCGCGGGCCTCGGCCAGCAGCTGCTGCGGCGTGGGCTTGTCGAACTTGAGCAGCAGGTTGGCGGCCTTGACCTTGACCCGCTTGCCGCTGTCCAGCTCCACCTGGGCCGAGGCCTCGGCCTCGGACAGCACCCGGCCGGTCATGAACTTGCCGGCTTCTTCGAACAATGCGTACATGGGCCGTATTGTCCCCGAGGCGGATGCCGGTCTAGCCGGCCAGCAGGAATTCGAAGACTTCGTCGATGTACTCGGGGAACCCGCTGATGGCGTGGTCGCTGCCTTCGAGCAGCCGCAGGCGGGCCTGCGGATAGCGCGCCACCATCTCGCGCCAGTCCAGCACCTCGTCGCCCTTGGCCACGACAGCGAACATGCGCGCGGTGTCGGCTGCGGCGGCGGCCTGCTCGAGCACCCGCAGCTCGGCCACATGCTCGGCCGTGAAGACGAAGCGCTGCGCCGGGTCGTGCCAGCCGCTGTGCTCGCCGATGTGGCGCGACAGGTCGCGCGCCGGATGCACGGCAGGGTTGAGCAGCACGGCGCGGCAGCCGGTGTGTGCTGCCACGCAGGTGGCGTAGAAGCCGCCCAGCGAGGAGCCGACCACGGCCATGGTCTCGCGTGGCCAGTCCTGCACGCCGGCCAGCACCGCCTCCATGGCCTGGCGTGGCGAAGGCGGCAGCTGCGGGCACCACCAGCGCAGCGTGGGGTGCCGCGCCTGCACACGTGCGGCCATGAGGCGGGCCTTGGTCGATTGCGGCGAGGAGCGGAAGCCGTGCAGGTAGAGCAGGTGGGTGAGTGGCATGGGGGATGGGGGTTGGCAGGCGATGGTACGCAGCATCGGTGGCGGCAGCGTGCACCGCGTTACGCCCGCTTGCATCTTGCAGCGTTCCCAGCGCCGGGATTTCTGGCGATGATGCGCCGCCCCTGTGCGCCGGCATGTTCGCGAGGAGACCCGCGGGGGCGATCGACATTCAGCCATCTGCCGGCCCTCGCCAAGGAGGAGACGACATGGGAATCAAGCGAGGTTTCATCCCGCTGCTGTTGGCCACGGCCAGCCTGGCGGTGCTGCCGGCCTGTGCGCAGCAGCCGCAACAGCCCGACTGGTGCAAGTCCAAATGGGGTGCGGCCGACGAGATCGGCGCCGGCAACCTGTTGACTTCGGAGCTGGCGCTGGCCGCGTCCAAGCTCGTCAAGACCGGCAAGACCTACCGCCTGGGCGTGGAAACCAATGCCAAGACGCCGGCCTTCGGCCCGCGCAGCTGGGCGCTGGTCATCAACCAGCCTGGCCAGGTGGGCGGTATCGGCCTGGGCCACACCAAGACCAACTACAACGACGACATCTACATGGGTTACGTGGGCACCGGCACGCAGATCGACGGCATGGGCCACATCGGCGTGGACAACGTCTACTACAACTGCAACAAGAACAGCGAGTTCGTGCAGGCCAACGGCCTGACCAAGCTGGGCATCGAGAAAGTGCCGGCCATCGTCACGCGCGGCGTGGTGCTGGACATGACGGCCTACTACGGCAAGAACCCCGTGCCCGAGGGCACGGCCTACAACCGCAAGGAAATCGACGAGCAGGCCGCGCGCCAGGGCGTGGAGATCCGCAAGGGCGACGTGGTGCTGTTCTACAGCGGCTGGCTGAGCCTGGTGGGCAAGGACGACAAGCGCTACATCGGCGGCGAGCCCGGCGTCGGCAAGGAGGGTGCGGAGTACCTGGCCAGCAAGCAGGTGGTGGCCGTGGGCGCCGACACCTGGGGCGTGGAGGCGATTCCGTTCGAGCAGGGCGTGGGCATCTTCGAGATCCACCAGATCCTGATCCCGAAGAACGGCATCTACATCCTCGAGAACGTGGACACGGCCGAGCTCGTGAAGGACAAGGCCTGGGAGTTCATGTTCGTGCTGGGCGCCAGCCGGATGACCGGTGGCGTGCAAGCGATCGTGAACCCGATCGCGATCCGATAGACAGGGCGAGAACGCGGTGCCGCGCCCCAGGGGCGGCGCGGCCACTGCGCTGGGAGGGCGCCTTCAGGCTGTTGTGTGTACACACAAATTGGATGCTGGAGGCCGAATTCGGTAGGATCGCGGACCCGTGCGCCCTGCGCCACGCTTCGACCCTGCCTGCCCGCCGTCCCATGCTCGACCGATCGCCCAGCGAAATCGCCAGAGAAGCCTTCAAGCGGCTGGCCGAGAAGCGCCTGCCGCCCACGCCCGAGAACTACCAGACGCTCTACCACGAGGTGGCAGGCACGCTGCCGCCGGCCTACTTCCCGTCCGATTCCCTGCGCCAGATCGCGGCCGCCATGCCCGCGCGCAACCCGGGTCAGGAGAAGCAGCTGGGCCTGCTGGAGTCGGCCATTGGCCAGCGCAGCTGGGACAAGGTGGGTGCCGCGCTGGTGGCCTATGGCAGCTTCGCGGCCGGGCCTTCTTCCTTCGCCGCACTGGAGCCGGTGGCCGCCGATGCGCAGGCCGATGCGGCCGCCGCGCTGGTGCTGGAGCAGGTGGCGCGGCTGATCGAGTGCGCGCAGCCGGCCCTGGGCAAGGAAGACGACCGCTTCGCCGAGCAGACGGCCGAGGTGCTGCAGCTGCTGCGCCGGCCCCAGCTCCAGTTGCGCGACGCGCGCTCGGTGCTGGGCAACTACGCCCTGCGCCTGTCGTTCGCGGCCGAGGACCAGGCCGAGATCCGCAACGGCCTGCTGAGCCTGCTGAACCTGGTGTTCGAGAACATCGGCGAACTCTGCGTGGACGACCGTTGGATGCGCGGCCAGATCGATGCGCTGCGCAACGCGGCCACGCCGCCACTGAACCTGCGCCGCCTCGACGACGTGGAACGCCGGCTCAAGGACGTCATCTTCAAGCAGACCGAGGCCAAGGGCCGCGCCTACGAGGCACAGCTGCAGATGCGCCAGCTGCTGGCGACCTTCGTCGACCGCCTGTCGCTCATGACCGAGAGCAGCAGCACCTACCACAGCAAGATCGAACACTGCGCGCGGCAGATCGAACAGGCGACCTCGTTCGAGGAGCTGGGCCCCGTGCTGCAGGAAGCCATCGCTGCCACGCGCGCGATGGCGCGCGACACCGTGCACTCGCGCGACGAACTGCAGGCCATGCGGGCCAAGACCCAGGAGGCCGAGGTGGAAATCACCAAGCTGCATGTGGAGCTGGACCGCGTGAGCGCGCTGGCCCGCCACGACGCGCTGACCGGGGTGCTCAACCGCCGCGGTCTGGACGAGACGCTGCAGCGCGAGGTGGCCACGGCGCGGCGCAAGAGCCAGGCGCTGTGCGTGTCGCTGCTGGACGTGGACAACTTCAAGCGGCTGAACGACCAGCTCGGCCACGACGCCGGCGACAACGCCCTGTTGCACCTGACCGAGGTGGCGCGCGCGGCGATCCGGCCGCAGGATTCGCTCGCGCGTTACGGTGGCGAGGAGTTCGTGATCGTGCTGCCCGACACCGTGCTGGCCGATGCCATCGCCATCCTCACACGCCTGCAGCGCGAACTGACCACGCGCTACTTCCTCAACGGCAAGGACAAGGTGCTGATCACCTTCAGCGCCGGCGTGGCCCAGCTGGGCGAGGAAGAGGCCGTGGCCGATGCGCTCAAGCGTGCCGACGCGGCCATGTACCTGGCCAAGCGGACCGGCAAGAACCGCGTCTTGGGCGGGTGATCGCGCCGCCGTGCGCGCCGCGGGCCGCGCGCGCCGGATAATCCGCGCTCGGATTTTTTCTCTCCCATGGCCGCCGTTCTCGACAATCCTCCGCTGTGGCGCCGTGCGCTGCCGCTGTTCCGCGGCTTCGACGCGCTGCTGGCCTTCGCCGTGCTGCTGCTCTGCGGGGCCGGCCTGCTGGCCATGTACTCCTCGGGCTACGACCATGGCACGCGCTTCGTCGACCACGGCCGCAACATGCTGCTGGCCGGCGCCATCCTGTTCGTCGTGGCCCAGGTGCCGCCGCAGCAGCTCATGAAGTTCGCCGTGCCCGTCTACGTGGTGGGCGTGGTGCTGCTGCTGGGCGTGGAGTTCTTCGGCATCACCAAGAAAGGTGCGACGCGCTGGATCAACGTGGGCGTGGTGATCCAGCCCAGCGAGATCCTCAAGATCGCCACGCCGCTGATGCTGGCCTGGTGGTTCCAGCGGCGCGAGGGGCACCGCCAGCCGTTCGACTTCGTCGTGGCCTTCGTGCTGCTGGCCGTGCCGGTGCTGCTGATCATGCACCAGCCCGACCTGGGCACGTCCATCCTGGTGGCGGCGGCGGGCATGTCGGTGATCTTCTTCGCCGGCCTGCCCTGGCGGCTGGTCGTGCCGCCGGTGCTGCTGGGGGCGATCGGCATCGGCCTGCTGGTCTGGTTCTCCTCCGACCTGTGCCAGGACGGCGTGCGCTGGGTGGTGCTGCGCGAATACCAGCAGCAGCGCATCTGCACGCTGATGGACCCCACGCGCGACCCGCTGGGCAAGGGCTTCCACATCCTGCAGGGCATGATCGCGATCGGCTCGGGCGGCGTGTTCGGCAAGGGCTTCATGCAGGGCACGCAAACGCACCTGGAGTTCATTCCCGAGCGCACGACCGACTTCATCTTCGCCGCCTATTCCGAGGAGTTCGGCCTGCTCGGCAACGGTTTCCTGATCCTGGCCTTCGTGTTCCTGATCCTGCGCGGACTGGTCATCGCGCTGGAGGCGCCCACGCTGTTCTCGCGGCTTCTGGCCGGGGCCGTGACGCTGATCTTCTTCACCTACGCCTTCGTCAACATGGGCATGGTCAGCGGCATGCTGCCCGTGGTGGGCGTGCCGCTGCCCTTCGTGAGCTACGGCGGCACGGCCATGGTCACGCTGGGCATGGGCCTCGGAATCCTGATGTCCATCGCGAAATCCAAACGCCTGCTGCAGACCTAGGTCCACCTTCCTAGAATGACCGGATGATTTCCCGCGAACCCACCCTGGCCCGCATCGCCACCGCTCAGCAACTGCTGCTCGATCCCTTCGGCCTCACGCCCGCGCACCTGCAGCGCGCGCTGGCCGAGATCCAGGCGCACAAGGTCGACGATGCCGACCTGTACTTCCAGTACACGCGCAGCGAGGGCTGGAGCCTGGAGGAGGGCATCGTCAAGACGGGCTCCTTCAGCATCGACCAGGGTGTGGGCGTGCGCGCGGTCAGCGGCGAGAAGACCGCCTTCGCCTATTCCGACGACATTTCCGAGGCCTCGCTGCTGGACGCCGCGCGCACCGTGCGCGCGATCTCCTCGGCCGCGCAGAGCAGGCGTGCCAAGGTGCCGGCGCAGAAGATCGCGGGCAGCCGTTCGCTGTACGACGGTCTGGACCCCATCGCCACGCTGGACAGCACGGCCAAGGTCAAGCTGCTCGAACAGGTGGAGCAACGCGCCCGGGCCAAGGACCCGCGCGTGGTGCAGGTCATGGCTGGCCTGGCGAGCGAGTACGACGTGGTGCTGGTGGCGCGCGCCGACGGCACGCTGGCGGCCGACGTGCGGCCGCTCGTGCGCCTGTCGGTCACCGTGATCGCCGAGGCCCAGGTGGCCGGCCAGACGCGCCGCGAGGTCGGCTCCAGCGGCGGCGGCGGCCGCTTCGGCCTGGCCTACTTCGATTCCGCGCGCATCGACGAGTACGTGAACCAGGCCGTCCAGGCCGCGCTGACCAACCTGGACGCGCGCCCCGCGCCGGCCGGCGAGATGACCGTGGTGCTGGGGGCGGGCTGGCCCGGCATCCTGCTGCACGAGGCCATCGGCCACGGGCTGGAAGGGGACTTCAACCGCAAGGGATCGAGCGCATTCAGCGGCCGCATCGGCCAGCGCGTGGCCGCCAAGGGCGTGACCGTGCTGGACGACGGCACCATCGCCGACCGCCGCGGCTCGCTCAACGTGGACGACGAGGGCAACGCCAGCCAGCGCAACGTGCTGATCGAGGACGGCATCTTGAAGGGCTACATCCAGGACGCCATGAACGCGCGGCTCATGAAGGTCCGGCCCACGGGCAACGGCCGGCGCGAGAGCTATGCCCACATCCCGATGCCGCGCATGACCAACACCTACATGCTGGGCGGCGACAAGGACCCGGCCGAGATCATCGCCAGCATCAAGAAGGGCTTGTACGCGAGCAACTTCGGCGGCGGCCAGGTCGACATCACCTCGGGCAAGTTCGTGTTCTCTGCGAGCGAGGCCTTCTGGGTCGAAAACGGCAAGATCCAGTACCCGGTCAAGGGCGCGACGCTGGTCGGCAACGGCCCGGATGCGCTGACCCGCGTGTCCATGATCGGCAACGACATGAAGCTCGACTCGGGCGTGGGCACCTGCGGCAAGGAAGGCCAGAGCGTGCCGGTCGGCGTGGGCCAGCCCACGCTGCGCATCGACGGCCTCACGGTCGGCGGCACGGCCTGACCCGTTGGGATGTGCTAGAGTCGCGCCCGATGTCTGCCTCCCGCGCTTTTTACTTTGCCTACTTTTGGTTCCCGGAATCCGGCGGACGAGAGGCGCGCGCGTAAACAGCAGCTAGCAAAGAACCTCCAAAAACCGCCGGTACCGCAAGGACCGGCGGTTTTTTTTGGCCCCATCGATTTCAACCAACGGAAGAGACCATGAGCACGCAACAGATCCCCGACGCCTGGTACGCGAACGTCGAGAAAACCAGCCAGACCGACGACGAACGCATCAAGGACATCAACGTGCTCCCGCCTCCCGAACATCTGATCCGCTTCTTCCCGATCCGCGGCACGCCGGTCGAGGCGCTGATCAGCCGCACCCGGGCCCGCATCCACGACATCATGGCCGGCAAGGACGACCGCCTGCTGGTCGTCATCGGCCCCTGTTCGATCCACGATCCGGCCGCCGCGCTGGAGTACGCGCGCCGCTTGAAGCCGCTGCGCGACAAGTACGCGGACGATTTGGAGATCGTCATGCGGGTCTACTTCGAGAAGCCGCGCACCACCGTGGGCTGGAAGGGTTTGATCAACGATCCCTACCTGGACGAGAGCTACCGCATCGACGAAGGCCTGCGCATCGCACGCCAGCTCTTGACCGATATCAACCGCCTGGGCCTGCCGGCCGGCAGTGAATTTCTGGATGTGATCTCGCCGCAGTACATCGGCGACCTGATCGCCTGGGGTGCGATCGGCGCGCGGACGACCGAAAGCCAGGTGCACCGCGAACTGGCCTCCGGCCTGTCGGCGCCGATCGGCTTCAAGAACGGCACGGACGGCAACATCCGCATCGCCACCGATGCCATCCAGGCGGCTGCGCGCGGCCACCACTTCCTGTCGGTGCACAAGAACGGCCAGGTCGCCATCGTGCAGACCAACGGCAACAAGGATTGCCATGTGATCCTGCGCGGCGGCAAGGCGCCCAACTACGACGCCGCCAGCGTGGCCGCTGCCTGCAAGGAACTGGCCGCCGCCGGCATGCAGCCGAGCCTCATGGTGGACTGCAGCCATGCCAACAGCAGCAAGCAGCACGAGAAGCAGGCCGAGGTGGCCGGCGACATCGCGGCCCAGATCGCGGGCGGATCGCGCCAGGTCTTCGGCGTCATGGTGGAGAGCCACCTCGTGGCCGGTGCGCAGAAGTTCACGCCGGGCAAGGACAGCGTGCAGGCGCTGGCCTACGGCAAGAGCATCACCGATGCCTGCCTGGGCTGGGAGCCTTCGGTCGACGTGCTGGACACCTTGGCACGGGCCGTGGCCAAGCGCCGTGCAGCCGGCTGAAGTCGGGTTTGCGTCGATTGCGGCGGTGCGGCTCCGCGGCGATGCTGGGCGCTTTGCAGGGAGCGAGCATGCGCAGTGAAGTGTCCGTGCGGCTGGCCGGTGGCCAGGAATTGCGTTTCGACCTCGAAGACGCGACGCCCATGCTGCAGGAGCAGGCGCGCAGCTGGCTGGACACGCAGTTCGTGCAGCTGGAATGCGAGCCGCTGCGCGCCACCGGCAAGGTGTTGCTGGCCGACAAGCTGATCGCCATCGCGCGCGCAGCGGGCCCCGAGCTGCTGGCCGATCCGCAGTGGTTTTCCAGCTTCGCGCGTGCGGCGAGCGCGGCGCTGGCCAAGCCCGTCGTGCGGCTGGATCTCGATCAGCTGAGCGTCAGCTACTGAGTGAAGCGCGCCTTCAGTGCGTCGAGCAGGCGGGTGTGCACGCCGCCGAAGCCACCGTTGCTCATGCACAGCAGATGGTCGCCCGGTTGCACGGCGGCCAGCACCTGGACGAGCAGTTGGTCGATGCTGTCGGCCACCTGCAGGCGCTCGCCCATGGCCGCCAGGGCCTCGCGCGGGTTCCAGCCCAGCCCCGCGGCGTGGCAAAAGGCCAGGTCGGCCGATTCCAGGCTCCAGGGCAGCTTGGCACTCATGCTGCCCAGCTTCATGGTGTTGCTGCGGGGCTCGAAGATGGCCAGGATGCGGCCGCCGGCGGGGCCGATCTGCGCGCGCAGGCCGTCCACCGTGGTCCGGATGGCCGTGGGGTGGTGGGCGAAGTCGTCGTAGACGCGCACCGTGCCGCCGGCGGCCGCGACCTCGCCGCGCAGTTCCATGCGGCGGCGCACGTTCTCGAAACGCTGCAGGGCCTCGGCCGCTACGGCCGGCGCCACGCCCAGGTGCTCGGCCGCGGCGATCGCCGCCAGCGCGTTCATGCGGTTGTGCAGGCCCGAGAGCGACCAGTGCACCTGGGCGACGGGCCGGCCCTGGTCCAGCACGCTGAACTGTTCGGCCGTGCCTTCGGCCGTGAAGCGCCCGCCTGCACCGAAGCCCACGGTCTCGCTCCAGCAGCCCTGGGCCAGCACGCGCGCGAGGCTGCTCTCCTCGGCGTTGACGACCACGCGGCCCCGGCCCGGCACGGTGCGCACGAGGTGGTGGAACTGGCGCTCGATGGCGGCCAGGTCGTCGAAGATGTCGGCGTGGTCGAACTCCAGGTTGTTCAGCACGGCGGTGCGCGGCCGGTAGTGCACGAACTTGCTGCGCTTGTCGAAGAAGGCCGTGTCGTACTCGTCGGCCTCGATCACGAAGCAGCCACCGGGCGCGCCGAGGCGGGCCGAGATGCCGAAATTCAATGGCACGCCGCCGACCAGGAAGCCGGGGTTCAGGCGCGCGCAGTCGAGGATCCAGGCCAGCATGGAGGTGGTGGTGGTCTTGCCGTGTGTGCCGGCGACGGCCAGCACATGCCGGCCTTGCAGCAACTGCTCGGCCAGCCACTGCGGGCCGCTGGTGTAGGCCGCGCCCGCGTCCAGGATGGCCTCCATGAGCGGAAACTTGGGCGTGCCGTCGGGCAGGCGTGCGCGGGACACCACGTTGCCGACCACGAAGACGTCGGGCTTCAGCGCCATCTGGTCCGCGCCGAAGCCTTCGATCAGCTCGATGCCGAGCGCACGGAGCTGGTCGCTCATGGGGGGGTAGACGCCGGCATCGCAGCCGGTCACGCGGTGGCCGGCGCTGCGCGCCAGCGCCGCCAGGCCGCCCATGAAGGTGCCGCAGATGCCCAGGATATGGATGTGCATCGCGGGATTCTAGGAGTGGCGCAGGGGCTGTTCGGACGGGGCGCACAATCCGCCCATGGACAACGCAAGTGCAGAGATCGCGGCTGTCGCAGCGCGCATGGTGGTCGACGACGGGCTGGAGTGGGGCGCCGCGAAGCGCCGCGCCGTCCAGCAGCTGGGCCTGGGGCCGCGCGCGCGGCTGCCGGGCAACGACGAGCTGGAGGACGCGGTGCGCGAGCACATCGCCATCTTCTGCGCCGATACACAGCCCCGGGAGCTCGCGGCGCTGCGCCGGCTGGCTCTGACCTGGATGGAGCGGTTGGAGATTTTTCGCCCGCACCTGGCTGGCGCCGTGTGGTACGGCACGGCCACGCGCCGCTCCGACATCTACCTGCAGCTGTTCTGCGACGACCCCAAGTCGGCCGAAATCCTGCTGATCGACCGCGGCGTGCGCTACGAGCCCAGCACCGTGCCCGGCTTCCGGGGCGACCCGGTCGATGCCCTGAGCCTGCACAGCTCCTGCGCCGAACTCGGCGAGACCATCGGCGTTCACCTGCTGGTGCACGACCTGGGCGACCTGCGCGGTGCCTTGAAGCCCGATGCGCGAGGCCGCACGCCACGCGGCAGCCTCGAGGCCGTGCGCAAGCTCGTGGTCGAGGAGGCTGCGGCATGACGGACCAGACCTTCTCTGCGGCCCGGCGTGGCGTGCTGCTGGCCGCGGGCGCCTGTGCCCTGGTGGCCGGCGCCGGCGCGGCGTGGTGGTCGCGCCGCTTCGGTGCCGCGGTTCCGCCCGAAAGCGCCGGCCTGTGGTCTCTGCAGAGCGAGCGTCCGGACGGTGGCAAGCTGCCCATGGCCGACTTCCGGGGGCGAGCGCTGCTGGTCAATTTCTGGGCCCCCTGGTGCCCGCCGTGCGTCGAGGAGCTGCCCATGATCGACGCCTTCTTCCGTCAACATGGCCCCAACGGCTGGCAAGTCGTCGGCCTCGCCGTCGATAAACCGGCAGCGGTACAGAAATTCCTGGACAAGACGCCCGTCGGTTTCCCGGTCGGCATCCTGGGCCTGGCGGGCCTATCGGTGGTCAAGGAACTCGGCAACCAAGCCGGCGGCCTGCCCTTCACTTTGGTGCTGGACGCGGCCGGACATGTGGTCGAACGTAAAATAGGGCAAATCACCCCCCAAGATTTGCAACGGTGGGCAGCGCAAATCCGCGCTTCCTAAGTCCGTCGCTGCAATTCACTTCGTCGTTGATCGGCGAAGAACGTCTAAATTGCCTGCAATAGGCGAAAGTTTGCTGGATTTGAGTTAGATTCCAGCGTTTTCGTCTGGGCGACAGGAGCCTTCATGGATTTACGCAAACTCAAGACCTTGATCGACCTGGTCTCGGACTCCAACGTCTCCGAGCTGGAAATCACCGAAGCCGAGGGCAAGGTCCGCATCGTCAAGGGCGTCCCCCCGGGCCCCGTGGCCTACGTGGCCGCACCCGTACAAGCCGCCCAGCCTGCGGCCGAGGCCGCCACCGCACCCGCGGCTGCAGCCGCTCCTGCGCCCGCGCCCGCAGCGCCGGCCATCAAGGGCCATGTGGCCAAATCGCCCATGGTTGGCACCTTCTACCGTTCGCCCAGCCCCGGCGCCAAGGCCTTCGTCGAGGTCGGCAGCACGGTGAAGGAAGGCGACACGGTCTGCATCATCGAGGCCATGAAGATCCTCAACGAGATCGAGGCCGACAAGGCCGGCACGATCACGCAGATCCTGTGCGAGAACGGCCAGGCCGTCGAGTACGGCCAGCCGCTGTTCGTCATCGAATAAGCCGCCTCATGTTCAAGAAGATCCTGGTCGCGAACCGGGGAGAGATTGCTCTCCGGATCCAGCGCGCCTGCCGCGAACTCGGCATCAAGGCCGTGATGGTCTATTCCGAAGCCGACCGCGACGCCAAGTACGTGCGCCTGGCCGACGAGGCGGTCTGCATCGGTCCTGCGCCCTCGGCCCAGAGCTACCTCAACATGCCGGCCATCATCTCGGCCGCCGAGGTCACCGATGCCGAAGCCATCCACCCCGGCTACGGCTTCCTGAGCGAGAACGCCGATTTCGCCGAGCGCGTCGAGAAGAGCGGCTTCCAGTTCATCGGCCCGACGCCCGAGAACATCCGCATGATGGGTGACAAGGTCTCGGCCAAGCAGGCCATGATCAAGGCCGGCGTGCCCTGCGTGCCGGGCTCGGACGGCGAACTGCCCGACGATCCGGTGCAGATGCGCCGCATCGCCAAGACCATCGGCTACCCGGTCATCATCAAGGCCGCCGGCGGCGGTGGCGGGCGCGGCATGCGCGTGGTGCACACCGAGGCGGCGCTGGTCAATGCGGTGCAGATGACCAAGGCCGAGGCCGGCGTGGCCTTCGGCAACCCGGCCGTCTACATGGAGAAGTTCCTGCAGAACCCGCGGCACGTGGAGATCCAGGTGCTGGCGGACAAGCACAAGAACGCCGTGTACCTCGGCGAGCGCGACTGCTCGATGCAGCGGCGCCATCAGAAGGTCATCGAGGAAGCGCCCGCCCCCGGCATCCCGCGCAAGCTGATCGAACGCATCGGCGAACGCTGCGTGACGGCCTGCAAGCGCATCGGCTACCGCGGCGCCGGCACCTTCGAGTTCCTGTACGAGAACGGCGAGTTCTATTTCATCGAGATGAACACGCGCGTGCAGGTCGAGCATCCGGTGACGGAACTCATCACGGGCGTGGACGTGGTGCGCACGCAGATCATGGTGGCCTTCGGCGAGAAGCTGCCGTTCACGCAGCGCCAGATCGAGATCCGCGGCCACGCCATCGAGTGCCGCGTGAACGCCGAAGACCCGTACAAGTTCACCCCGTCCCCGGGCCGCATCACGACCTGGCACCCGCCGGGCGGGCCTGGCGTGCGCGTGGACTCGCATGCCTACGCCAACTACTTCGTGCCGCCCAACTACGACTCCATGATCGGCAAGATCATCGTGCACGGCGACACGCGCGAGCAGGCCATGGCACGCATGCGCACGGCGCTGGCCGAGACCGTCATCGAGGGCATCAACACCAACATCCCGCTGCACCGCGAGCTGATGGTGGACGCCAAGTTCATGGCGGGCGGCACCAACATCCACTACCTGGAAGAGTGGCTGGCGCAGCACAAGCGGTGAGCGCGATGTTCGAACTGCGCCTGCTGTGCCCGGAGGACCGGGTCGAGACCCTGAGCGATGCGCTGGAGGCGCTGGACGCGCTGTCCGTCAGCGTCGAGGACGCCGACGGCGACACCGCGGCCGAGCAGGCCCTGTTCGGCGAGCCGGGCATGCCGCCGCCGGCCGAGGGCTGGCAGCGCTCGCGCCTGGTGGCCTTGTTCGCCACCGAGGCGCTGGCCGACGAGGCCGCTCTGCTGCTGCAGGCGCAGGACTTCTTCGCCGGTTGCACGCTGCAGGGCGTGAGCGCCGTCCCGGACGAGGACTGGGTGCGGCTCACGCAATCGCAGTTCGCGCCGGTCGAGATCACGCCGGCCTTCTGGATCGTTCCGACCTGGCACGAGCCGCCGGCCGCGGCGCAGCGCGTGCTGCGGCTGGACCCGGGCCTGGCCTTCGGCACGGGCACGCACCCGACCACGCGCATGTGCCTGCGCTGGATCGCCGGCCGCGGCACTGGCGGCGACTGGGGCCGCGTGCTGGACTACGGCTGCGGCTCCGGCATCCTGGCCATCGCGGCCGCCAAGCATGGCGCCACCGAGGTCGATGCCGTCGACATCGACGAGGCGGCCGTGCAGGCCACCGGAGACAACGCCCGCGCCAATGGCGTGCAGCTGCGCGCCGGCCTGCCCGATGCGGCCAGCGGCGCCTACCAGGTGGTGCTGGCCAACATCCTGGCCACGCCGCTCAAGATGCTGGCACCCCTGCTCAGCGCCCATGTGGCGCCGGGCGGTGCCCTGGTGCTGGCCGGCATCCTCGCGCGCCAGGCCGACGAGCTCAAGGCCGCCTATGCACCCTACCTGGCGCTGCAGGTTTCCGACGAGGAAGACGGCTGGATCCTGATGACAGCCACGCGCGGCGCACCGGGCTGAGCGCGTCCATGGCCCAGTTGATCACGCGCTGCCCTGCATGCGGAACCCGCTTCAGGGTCGTGCCAGATCAGCTGCGCATCTCCGAAGGCTGGGTGCGTTGCGGCCACTGCGCCGAGGTCTTCGACGCCGCCCGGCACCTGGGTGCTCCGGACGAGGCCGCCCCGGCGGCGCTGGCGGCGGCCGAGCCCGTGCCCGAGCCGGCGCCACAGCCTGCCGAAGCCGAGGACCTGGTGGCGGACGCGCGCCAGGCGCAGCCGCCCGTCGCCGACGACGATGTGCCGCCCTGGCTGCCCCATGCGCCCGCCGAGATCCCGGTGACCGATTCCGTCGCATCGCTGGAGCAGGACCTGGCCGACTACGTGCAGGCGCAAGCCGCCGTGCCGGCCGTGGAGCCGGCCTCCGGCCTGCCCGGGACCACCGTGGTGCCGGAGCTGCAACGCGTCAGCGCCGAGCCGGGACCGGCCCCTGCGCCGGCCGAGCCGCCCGGCCGCCTCGTGGTGTCGCTGGCCGCCGGTTCGGCACCACCGCCGCTGCGCAGCGCCCAGGCCGACCACGCCTTGCCCTTGCCGCTGCGCGCGGCCGCCGAAGACGCGCCGCGGCCCGCACCGCTGCCGCCGCGCGTGGTGGCAGCGCCGCCCGTGGTGCGGCCTGTGCCGCCGGATCCTGCGCATGCCGAACTCTCGTTCCTGCGCGATGCCGCGCCCGTGCCGCCGGTGGCGCTGCCCGCCACCACGCAGCGCACACGCCTGCTCTGGTCCCTGGCTGCGGGCCTGGCCGCGGTGCTGCTGCTGTGGCAATGGGCCGTGCACGAGCGCGACCGCCTGGCCGCCACGGCACCTGGTCTGCGGCCGCTGCTGGGCGTGTTGTGCGCACCGCTGTCCTGCCGTGTCGAGCCGCTGCGCCGCATCGACGCCATCGTCATCGACGGCTCGGCCTTCCAGGCCCTGGGCGATGGCAGCTTCCGGCTCAGCCTGACACTGCGCAACCGGGCCGCACATGCGGTGGCGCTGCCGGCCATCGCGCTGACGCTGACCGACATCGCCGAGCAGCCCGTGCTGCGCCGCGTGCTGATGCCGCAAGAGCTCGGCAGTCCCCCCGCGGCGCTGGATGCGCACGGCGAGTGGACGGCCAGTGCCGACCTGCAGATCGCCGACAATGCGGGCCGCGCGCGCGTCGTGGGCTACCGGCTCGACCCCTTCTATCCCTGACCTTCCACCTCCCAGGAGTTTTCATGGCCAGCATCATCTGCGGCTCGCTCGCGTTCGACACCATCATGCGGTTTGAGGGCAAGTTCTCCGACCAGATCCTGCCCGACCAGATCCACAACCTGAACGTGTCCTTCCTGGTGCCGTCCCTGCGCCGCGACTTCGGCGGCTGTGCCGGCAACATCGCCTACGCGCTCCAGCAATTGGGCGGCGAGCCGCTGCCCATGGCCACGTTGGGCACCGATGGCGCCGATTACCTGCAGCACCTGAAGGACCATGGCATCGCCACCGACTACGTGCGCGTGGTGGAGGGCAGCTACACGGCCCAGGCCATGATCATGACGGACCAGGCCAACAACCAGATCACGGCCTTCCACCCGGGCGCCATGATGCAGGCCCACCAGACCCGCATCGCGGCGCGCAGCGATGTCAAGCTGGGCATCGTCTCGCCCGACGGGCGCGACGCCATGCTGCAGCATGCCGAGCAGTTCGCGGCTGCCGGCATTCCCTTCCTCTTCGACCCGGGCCAGGGCCTGCCGATGTTCGACGGTGCCGCGCTGCGCCACTTCGTCTCGCTGGCCAGCTGGGTCACGGTCAACGACTACGAGGGCAAGATGCTCAGCGAGCGCACCGGCCTTGGCTTCGCCGAGCTGTCGCGCCAGGTGCAAGGCCTGGTCGTCACGCTGGGTGGCGAGGGCAGCGAGGTCTGGATCGAGGGCGAGCGCCAGCTGGTCGCGCCGGTGCAGGCCGCCGAACTGGTCGATCCCACGGGCTGCGGCGACGCCTACCGCGGCGCGCTGCTGTACGGGCTGGAGCGTGGCTGGCCGCTGGCGCGTTGCGCGGAGCTGGGCAACCGCATCGGTGCCCTCAAGATCGCCCACCGCGGGCCGCAGAACTACCGCGTGGACCGCGCGGCCTGGGGACTGTGAGCCCCTCTTGAAATGAAAAAGCCCGGGGCCTTGCGGCTCCGGGCTGGGATGCGTCTTGCGACGCACGGCTCAGGGCTTGCTGGCCGTCGGGAAGGGCCAGGCGGCCTGCGGGTTCAGCGTGGTCTGCGTGGACGCGGCGGCAGGGGCAGCGGCAGCAGGCGCAGGGGCCGCTTTCTTCGCAGGTTTCTTGGCAGCGGCCTTCTTGGCAGGGGCGGCCTTGGCGGTCGCCTTCTTGGCCGGAGCGGCCTTCTTGGCAGCAGCCTTCTTGGCCGGAGCGGCGGCCTTCTTGGCGGGCGCAGCCTTCTTGGCGGGCGCAGCCTTCTTGGCCGGAGCGGCCTTCTTGGCCGGAGCGGCCTTCTTGGCGGGTGCAGCCTTCTTGGCCGGAGCGGCCTTCTTGGCGGGTGCAGCCTTCTTGGCCGGAGCGGCCTTCTTGGCGGGCGCAGCCTTCTTGGCCGGAGCGGCCTTCTTCGCCGGTGCAGCGGCCTTCTTCGCCGGAGCAGCCTTCTTGGCCGGAGCGGCCTTCTTCGCCGGAGCGGCGGCCTTCTTTGCCGGGGCGGCCTTCTTCGCGGCCGGTTTCTTCGCAGTTGCCATGGTGTTCTCCTTGATCGGATTACAAAGAGCACTTGCGGCGCGTTGGTACGCCACAAGCGATGCATGGCGTTGGGGCCAAAAGCCCCAGCGCCATGGATTCAGGACACGTGCACGCCCGCACTCTGTCGGTGCGGTTCGGAGGGCGTGACGTGCGGTGGAACATGGTGTTGTAGTGTGTGGTCCTCAGTCCCAGGACAGCGCGCCGCCGGACTGGTACTCGATGACGCGCGTCTCGAAGAAGTTGCGTTCCTTCTTGAGATCGATCATCTCGCTCATCCAGGGGAACGGGTTCTCCTCGTTCGGGAACAGCGGCTCCAGGCCGATCTGCGTGGCGCGCCGGTTGGCGATGTAGCGCAGGTAGCCCTTGAACATCGAAGCGTTCATGCCCAGCACGCCGCGCGGCATGGTGTCCTCGGCATAGCGGTACT
Source organism: Pseudorhodoferax aquiterrae (assembly GCF_014652235.1). GTDB lineage: Bacteria > Pseudomonadota > Gammaproteobacteria > Burkholderiales > Burkholderiaceae_C > Pseudorhodoferax > Pseudorhodoferax aquiterrae. The sequence continues at coordinate 342,758 of NZ_BMYK01000003.1, read as the reverse complement.
CGAGCGCAACGGCCTTCTCGAACAGCGCCTTGATCTCGGCCTTGAACTCGGGCGTCCACAGGTGCGGGTTCTCGAGCTTGAGCTGGTTGATCAGGTCGATGCCGAAGTTGCAGTGCATGGACTCGTCGCGCAGGATGTACTGGTACTGCTCGGCCGCACCCGTCATCTTGTTCTGCCGGCCCAGCGCCAGGATCTGCGTGAAGCCGACGTAGAAGAACAGGCCTTCCATGAGGCAGGCGAAGACGATCAGGCTCTTGAGCAGGCGCTGGTCGTTCTCGGGCGTGCCGGTCTTGAAGTCCGGGTCCATGATCGCCTCGATGAAGGGGATCAGGAACTCGTCCTTGTCGCGGATCGACTGCACCTCGTTGTAGGCGTTGAAGATCTCGGACTCGTCCAGGCCCAGCGACTCGACGATGTACTGGTAGGCGTGCGTGTGGATGGCCTCTTCGAAGGCCTGGCGCAGCAGGAACTGGCGGCACTCGGGCGCCGTGATGTGGCGGTAGGTGCCCAGCACGATGTTGTTGGCGGCCAGCGAGTCGGCCGTCACGAAGAAGCCGAGGTTGCGCTTGACGATGCGGCGCTCGTCTTCCGTCAGGCCGTTCGGGTCCTTCCAGAGCGCGATGTCGCGGTTCATGTTCACTTCCTGCGGCATCCAGTGGTTGGCGCAGGTGGCGAGGTACTTTTCCCAGGCCCACTTGTACTTGAACGGCACCAGCTGGTTGACGTCGGTCTGGCCGTTGATGATGCGCTTGTCGGCCGCGTTCACGCGGCGTGCGCTCGCACCTTCGGCAGCCCGCGGTGCAGCCACCGGCGGCAGTGCCACATCGGGCAGGCGCGATGCGGCGGGTGCGTTGAAGCTGTGGGCTTGGACCGCGGCCGTTGCGGCGGCGGGAAGGGGATTCACGGAATTGGGAGAGACCGCTGCCTCGCGGTGTCCCGTGGACCCGCTGTGTTGCGTCGATGGCGAGGAGGGCTTGACTTCGTCGTCCCAGGTAAGCATAGATTTTCCAGTGCCGAGATTATGAAAGCGGTGCCCTGAAAAGCAAAGGCTTCACCCAGGCACCGCGCATGTTTGTTGCTCCCGTGCATCGCAAAAACCGCGCTGCGCATGCGATGCGACGGGACTGCGCTTCAGCGCTTCATCGCGGCCGTGTCTGCAGGCTCATTGGCAGGCTTCGCAGGTGGGGTCGTCCACACCGCAGAACTTCACATCGGTCGCGGCCGATGCGGCCAGCGGCGCGTTCATCTGCGCTTCCATCTGGGCACGTGCCTTGGCTGCTGCGGCATCGAGCGCGCTCATGCTTGGCGCGGCATTCGCACCCGACGACACCGCATTCAGACGGCCCGGTGCCACGGTCGATTTCTCGGCGTGCGTGGCGCTGCGCGTGCGCAGGTAGTAGGTGGTCTTGAGGCCGCGCGTCCAGGCCAGCTTGTAGGTGTCGTCCAGCTTCTTGCCCGAGGCACCGGCCATGTAGATGTTCAGCGACTGGGCCTGGTCGATCCACTTCTGGCGGCGTGCCGCGGCCTCGACCAGCCACTGCGGCGCGACCTCGAAGGCCGTGGCGTACAGGGCCTTGATGTCCTGCGGCACGCGGTCGATGGGCTCGAGCGAACCGTCGAAGTGCTTGAGGTCCATGACCATCACGTCGTCCCACAGGTTCAGGCGCTTGAGGTCGGCCACCAGGTAGTGGTTGATGACCGTGAACTCGCCCGACAGGTTGGACTTCACCGACAGGTTGCCGAAGCAGGGTTCGATCGAGGCGTCGACGCCGATGATGTTGGAGATGGTCGCGGTCGGCGCGATGGCCACGCAGTTGGAGTTGCGCATGCCGTCCTGCTTGATCTTGGCGCGCAGGCCGTCCCAGTCCAGCGTGGACGAGCGGTCCACCTCGACGTAGCCGCCGCGGGCCTGCTCGAGCAGGTTCAGCGAGTCCATCGGCAAGATGCCCTTGTCCCACAGCGAGCCCTTGAAGCTGCTGTACTTGCCGCGCTCGGCCGCCAGTTCGGTGGAGGCCCAGTAGGCGTAGTAGCACACGGCTTCCATCGAGTTGTCGGCGAACTGCACGGCAGCTTCGCTGGCGTAGGGGATGCGCAGTTCGTACAGCGCGTCCTGGAAGCCCATCACGCCCAGGCCCACGGGGCGGTGGCGCAGATTGGAGTCGCGCGCCTTCTTGACGGCGTAGTAGTTGATGTCGATCACGTTGTCGAGCATGCGCATCGCGGTCGAGATCGTCTTCTTGAGCTTTTCGTGGTCGACGGCGCCGTTCTTCAGGTGCTGCAGCAAGTTCACCGAGCCCAGGTTGCAGACGGCGGTTTCGGTGTCGCTGGTGTTCAGCGTGATCTCGGTGCACAGGTTGGACGAGTGCACCACGCCCACGTGCTGCTGCGGCGAGCGCACGTTGCAGGCGTCCTTGAACGTGATCCAGGGGTGGCCGGTCTCGAACAGCATCGAGAGCATCTTGCGCCACAGGTCGGTCGCCGGGACCGTCTTGCTGGGCTTGATCTCGCCGCGCGCGGCCTTCTCTTCATAGGCCACGTAGGCGCGCTCGAACTCGGCGCCGAACAGGTCGTGCAGGTCGGGCACGGAGGAGGGCGAGAACAGCGTCCAGTTGCCCTTTTCCATCACGCGGCGCATGAACAGATCCGGAATCCAGTTGGCCGTGTTCATGTCGTGCGTGCGGCGGCGGTCGTCGCCGGTGTTCTTGCGCAGCTCCAGGAACTCCTCGATGTCCAGGTGCCAGCTCTCCAGGTAGGTGCAGACCGCGCCCTTGCGCTTGCCGCCCTGGTTCACGGCCACGGCCGTGTCGTTGACCACCTTGAGGAAGGGCACCACGCCCTGCGATTCGCCGTTCGTGCCCTTGATGTGGCTGCCCAGCGCACGCACGCGCGTCCAGTCGTTGCCCAGACCGCCCGCGAACTTGGACAGCAGCGCGTTCTCCTTGATCGACTCATAGATGCCGTCCAGGTCGTCGGGCACGGTGGTCAGGTAGCAGGAGGACAGCTGCGAGCGCAGCGTGCCGCTGTTGAACAGCGTGGGCGTGGAGGACATGAAGTCGAACGAGGACAGCACCTCGTAGAACTCGATGGCGCGGGCTTCACGGTCGATCTCGTTCAGCGCCAGGCCCATGGCCACGCGCATGAAGAAGGCCTGCGGCAACTCGATGCGGGTCTTGCGCACGTGCAGGAAGTAGCGGTCGTACAGGGTCTGCAGGCCCAGGTAGTCGAACTTCTCGTCGCGCTCGGCCTTCAGTGCCGAACCCAGACGGGCCAGGTCGTACTGGAGCAGCTTCTCGTCCAGCAGCTCGTTCTCCACGCCCTTCTTGATGTAGAGCGGGAAGTAGTCGGCGTAGCGCGTGGCCATCTGGGCGCGCGGCACTTCCTCGCCCAGCACTTCCTTGAGGATGGTGTGCAGCAGCAACCGGGCCGTGGCGTAGGTGTAGTCCGGGTCCTTCTCGATCAGCGTGCGGGCGGCCAGGATGGCGGCCTTGTAGACCTCTTCGATCGGCACGCCGTCGTACAGGTTGCGCATGGTCTCGGCCACGATGGGCTCGGGCTTGACGTCCGCGCCCAGACCGGCGCAGGCATCGGCGATCAGCTGCTGCAGGTCCGCCAGGTTCAGCGCCACGCGCTCGCCGCCGTCCAGCACATGCAGCGTGGGCGCAGCGGCCGCTTGCTCCTGCTCGCCCTGGCGGTGGCGTTCCTGCGAACGGCGCTCGCGGTACAGCACGTAGGCGCGGGCGATCTCGTGGTGGCCGCCGCGCATGAGGCCCAGCTCGACCTGGTCCTGCACGTCCTCGATGTGGAAGGTGCCGCCGCCCGGACGCGAGCGCATCAGCGCGCGCGTGACCGTCTGCGTGAGGCCGTCCACCGTCTCGCGCACGCTGGCCGAGGCCGCACCCTGGGTGCCGTGCACGGCCAGGAAGGCCTTCATCATGGCCACGGCGATCTTGTTCGGCTCGAACGGCACGACGGCGCCGTTGCGGCGAATGATCTGGTAGTGCGCCAGCGCGTTCGGCGCCGTGCTGTCGGCCGTGGCGGCGCGTGCGGTGGCGGCCGTGGGAGACAGTTGCGAGGCGGATGGGAGGTGAGCTGCAGTTTGCATGGCTTCCTTGTGGTGCTGGGTACGGGATCGAAATCTGGCGGTGCGATGTCACCGCGGACGGGGCCGGGCGCGCCCGGAACGGGTCTTGCGCAGGGCCCCATATCTAGGGTCCGGCGGCATTCTAGCCACTACAGGTAGCGTGTTGCGCAGCTTTTTGTGTGTTGCTTTTCGACACCCGCCGCAACGCCAGCAGCGGTGCGCCATGGTCGCGCAAAGATGAGGTTTCATGCGGGATCGCGCCGCATTCCGCCCCGCAGGCGGCATGGTTGCTGGGCCTGTCTTCAGGTGGGGGCGGATCCGCGCACCGCAAGCGGGAACCAGTCGGCTGGCCAGCCCGTGCCCTGGCGCAGCGCGGCCCAGTCGAAACCCGGGCCGGGGTCCTGCTTGCGGCCGGGCGCCACATGCTCGTGGCCGGCCACATGGGCGATCGGATAGCGTTGGGCCAGCGCGGTGCACAGGCTGGTCAGCGTGTCGTACTGGGCCGGCTCGAAATGCTCGCCCTCCAGGCCTTCGAGTTCGATGCCGATGGAGTCGTCGTTGCACTCGTCGCGGCCGCGCCAGTGCGAGCGTCCGGCGTGCCAGGCGCGTGCGTCCGCGTCGACGAACTGCCAGAGTTCGCCGCCGCGGCGGATCAGGAAGTGCGCCGAGACCTGCAGGCCGCGGATCTGCGCGAAGTAGGGATGGGCGTCCCAGTCCAGCCGGTTGTCGAACAGGGCCAGGATCTCGTCGCCGCCGTACTGCCCAGGCGGCAGGCTGATGGAGTGCAGCACCACGAGGTCGATGTACGCACCGGCCGGCCGCGGGCCGAAGTTGGGCGAGGGCTGGTGCCGCGCGAAGCGGTACCAGCCGTCCTGCCACAGCGCGTCACTCGTCATGCGGTTCGTTGTCCTGCGGTGTGGCGATGGCGAGCCGCGCGATGCGGTAGCGGATCTGCCGCAGCGACAGGCCCAGCCGCGCCGCCGCCGCCGTGCGGTTGAAGCCCGTCTCGTGCAGCACGCGCACGAGGATGGCGCGCTCCTGCCGGTCCAGGTAGGCCTGCAGGTCGCTGGGCGTGGCCTCTTCGGGCGGCGGCAGCGGCGCCAGGGCCTGGTTGCCGCTGTCGGAGAAATCGGCGCTGAGCTCGTCGCCCTCGCTCATGGCCACGGCGCGGTGCAGCAGGTTCTCGAGCTCGCGCACGTTGCCGGCCAGCGGATGCAGCTGCAGCTCGGCCAGCAGCGCGCTGGACGGCGGCGGCACCGGCATGCCGGATTCGTGCGCGATGCGGCCCAGCAGCGCCGTGCACAGCGCCGGCAGGTCGTCGCGCCGCTCGCGCAGCGGCGGCACCACGATCTCGATCACGTTGAGGCGGTAGTACAGGTCCTGGCGGAAGCGACCGGCCTTGACCTCGGCCGCCAGATCCTTGTGGGTGGCGCTCACGATGCGCACGTCGACCGCATCCTCCTGGGTGGAGCCCAGCGGACGCACGCTGCGCTCCTGGATCGCGCGCAGCAGCTTGGACTGCATGGCCAGCGGCAGGTCGCCGATCTCGTCCAGGAACAGCGTGCCGCCGCGCGCGGCCTGGAAGTAGCCCAGCCGGTCGGCCAGCGCGCCCGTGTACGAACCCTTCTTGGCGCCGAAGAACTCGGCCTCCAGCAGGTTCTCGGGGATGGCGCCGCAGTTCACGGCCACGAGCGGCGCGGCGGCCCGGTGGCTGGCCGCGTGCAGGGCCTGGGCCACGAGCTCCTTGCCGGTGCCCGATTCGCCGCGCACCAGCACCGGCGCCATGCTGCGCGCCACCTTGAGGATGCGCTGCTTGACCTGGCGCATGGGCTCGGATTCGCCGACCAGCCGGTCCAGCGCCGGTGCCGCATGGACCGCGCCCTCGGGCTGGCTGCTGCGTGCCACCGGGCGCGGCGGCGCGGCATCGTGCTCCTGCAGCGCCGACGCGACCACCGCGCGGAACTGCTTGAGGTCCACGGGCTTGGTCAGGTAGTCGAAGGCGCCGGCCTTCAGTGCCTCCACGGCGTTCTCGGCCGAGCCGTAGGCCGTGATCACGATGCAGCGCTCGGGGCGCTGCTGCGCGCGCAGATCCTGCAGCAGCGCGAGGCCCAGACCGTCGGGCAGCCGCATGTCGGTGATGACGGCGCGAAAGCGCTGGCGCTGCAGCGCCGCCTGCGCCTCGGCCAGGGTGCCGGCCGTCTCCACGCGGTGGCCCTCGCGCAGCAGCGTAAGTTCGTACAGCGTGCGCAGGTCAGGCTCGTCGTCCACCACCAGGACGCTGGCGGGCGGGTGTGCGGAAGAGGCGGGCTGGTGCGGCGGCATGGCTCAATGGGCGGCGGTGGTGCGGTCTGCAGGTTTCGGGGGACGGAACTGCACGGAGAACTCGTTGCCCTGGACGCTGGCGCCATCGAGCTGCCGCGCGCTGCGCTGGTAGCCGATGCTGGCGCGGTGGCGCTCGCAGAGTTCGCGGCAAATGTACAGCCCCAGCCCGCTGGAGCGGCTCTCCGAGGAGAAGAAGGGCTCGAACAGGTGGCGCTCGACCGACTCCTCCAGCGGTGCGCCGTCGCTCCAGACCTGCAGGCTGGACTGGCGCTCGGCCGACAACCGTGTCGTCACCTGGATCGCGGCCGGCCGCTCGCTGGCGTAGCGCAGCGCGTTGTCCAGCAGGTTGACCAGCACGCGGCGCAGGTGCTCGCTGTCGAAATCCACCGGCAAGCCCTCGGTGGCCAGGTCCAGCTGCACGCGGCGGCGTTGCGGCGCGCGCCGGACCCAGTCGGCACAGATGTCCTGTACGTTGGCATCGAGCAGCAGGCTGGGCGGCGCCGTGCGGCCGGCCTCGGGCACGCGGGCCACGTCCAGCACCTCGTCGACGATCTTGGACAGGCGCTGGGCGTTGTGCCGGATCATCTGCGTGAGCTGACGCTGGCCGGGGGCCTGCAGCTCCTCCTCCAGCAGGGCATTGGCCTGGGCGATGGCGGCCAGCGGGTTGCGGATCTCGTGCGCGACGGCGGCGGACATGCGTCCCATGGCCGCCATCTTCTCGGTGCGCGTGCGCGCCTCCGCCTCGCGCAGGTCGTGCAGGAAGATCACGCACAGCCGTTCGTGGGCGCGGCCCGGCGCCTCGGTCATGCGCGTGCGCACGCGCAGGCGCCGGGCACCGCGGCTGGCGCTGCGCAGCGTCAGGTCGGCCGCCTGCGGCGCGGCCTGGTCGAACGTGGCGCGCGCCAGCTCGAGCAGCGGCGTCCAGCTGGGTTGCGCGTCCAGCGCCGGCGGCTGCGCGGCGTCCAGGCCCAGCAGCGTGCGCGCCGCGGGGTTGGCGCTGCGCAGGCGGGTCTGCGCGTCCACCACCACGACCCCGTCCGTCAGCGTCTCCATCACGAGCTGGTTCACCTGGGCTTGCAGCCGCGCGGCGTGCAGCCCCGCGAGCGCGAGCTGCTCCTCGCGCACGAGCCGGGCCGCCAGCTGGTTGGCCAGGAAGGCCAGCAGCAGGTAGCCCAGGCCGGCCAGGCCGGCCTGCAGGTAGCGGCCCGTGCTTTCGGCCTGGCCGTGCGCGGATGTCCACCAGGTTTCCAGCAACAGCAGCAAGGTGATGGCCAGCGCCATGCCGATGGCCATGGGTCGCGTGCCCAGCACCGCCGTCAGCAGCACGGGAACGCCCAGCAGGGGCGTGTAGCTGACGGTGCCGGACTGGAACAGCTGCAGCAGCGCGATGACCAGCACGTCCATGCCCACCGTCAGCAGCCAGGTCGGCTCCAGCGCGTGGCGCGGCAGGCGGGGCCGCGCGAGCAGCCGCGTGGCCAGTGCGCTGGCCAGGTAGAGCGCGCACATGGCCAGCACCCAGACCGGCACGGTGCCCGTCAACGCGTACTGCGTGGCCTGCAGCAGCAGCAGGGCCAGCGCGATCGTGGCGCGTGCGGTCATGAAACCGTACCAGGCGCGTGTCATGGCCAGGTCGCCCACGGGCGCCTGGATGGTGGCGCGCGGATCGAAATCGGACGGTGGCCAGGCGTCGTCGAGGGCGGTCACGCCGTCTTCGCCTTCACAGTTTCTCAGCCCTCGATCTGGCGCCGGTGCTCTTTGCTGCAGTACACGCCGCGCGGGCTGCGCTCGGCGTCGGCCAGCGGCAGGTGCAGGCCGCAGGCGGCGCAGCGCGCCATCTCGGCGGGCTGGTTCGCGCGGCTGCGCGGTTTGGCCGGTGGTGGCGGTGGCCGGCGCGAGCGCCACAGCCAGATGCCGAAGGCCACCACCGCGAGGACGATCAGGAACTTCATGCGGCTCCCCGGCCGATCAAGACTTCGAGCACGAAACGCGAGCCCACATAGGCCAGCAGCAGCAGCGCTGCGCCCGCATAGAGCACGCGCACGGCGGTGCGGCCGCGCCAGCCGAAGCGCGCCCGGCCGATCAGCAGCACCGCGAAGCTGACCCACGACAGCAGCGAGAACACCGTCTTGTGGTCCCAGCGCCAGCGGCCGGCGCCCGCACCGTAGAGCGATTCGCCGAACAGCCAGCCGGCCGCCAGCGTGGCCGTCAGCAGCACGAAGCCGGCCTGCACGAAGCGGAAGGTCAACCGCTCCAGCGTCAGCAGCGGCACGCCGCTGAACGAGGGGCCGGCGTCGCGCATGGCACGCTCGCTGCGGCGCATCAGCCAGGCGTGCAGCACGGCGGCGGCGAACAGGCCGTAGCAGGCGATGCCCAAGGCCCAGTGCAGCGGCAGCCAGGGCGAGGCGTTCTCGTGCAGCGGCGTGCCCGGGAACACCAGGGCCATGAGCACGGCCACGGCGCCGAAACCGGCCAGCGCCCAGTGCGCGCGCAGCTGCGGGAACACATGGCTTTCCACGGCGTACACCGTGAGCACCAGCCAGGCCGTGACCGACAGCGCCGGCGCGAAACCGAAGCGCGGCGTGGCCGTGAACCACAGGCCCCAGCACAGCAGCAGCGCGTGCAGCACCCAGGCCGGCAGCAGGGCGTGGCGGCTGCGCTCGGGCTGCAGGCGAGAGGCGACCGCCGCGGGCACCGCATAGGCCGCGGCGGCGGCGGCCGACAGCAACACGGTGGCCATGGAGGCGCTCGCTAAAATCATGCGCTCAGTTTACCGGCACGCCTTCTGGGCGCCGGCCGCTTCCCCCGTCTCGCAACCGCGCTCCTTGCGCAGGAGCAAAGGACCTCCATGGCGTCCGCCCTCACCGAAAAACTCTCGCGTCTGGTCAAGGAGATCCGCGGCCAGGCCCGCATCACCGAAGCCAACGTCACCGACATGCTGCGCGAGGTGCGCATGGCGCTGCTGGAGGCCGACGTGGCCCTGCCCGTGGTGCGCGACTTCATCGCGCGCGTCAAGGGGAAGGCGCTGGGCCAGGAGGTGCTGGGCTCGCTGTCGCCGGGCCAGGCCCTGGTCGGCATCGTCAACCGCGAACTGGCCGCCACCATGGGCCAGGGCCAGCCGGGTGCCGAGCTCAACCTGGCGGCCCAGCCGCCCGCCGTGGTGCTGATGGCCGGCCTGCAGGGCACCGGCAAGACCACCACCACGGCCAAGCTGGCCAAGCTCTTGACCGAGCGGCGCAAGAAGAAGGTGCTGACGGTCTCGGCCGACGTCTACCGCCCGGCTGCCATCGAGCAGCTCAAGACGGTGACCAAGCAGGCCGGTGCCGAGTGGTTCCCGAGCACGGGCGAGCAAAAGCCCGTGGACATCGCGCGCGCCGCGCTGGACCACGCCCGCCGCCACTACTTCGACGTGCTGCTGGTCGACACGGCCGGCCGCCTGGCCGTCGACGAGGCGCTGATGCAGGAGATCCGCGAGCTGCACGCGGCGCTGAACCCGGTGGAGACGCTGTTCGTCGTTGACGCCATGCAGGGCCAGGATGCGATGAACGTGGCCAAGGCCTTCGGCGAGGCGCTGCCGCTCACCGGCATCGTGCTGACCAAGACCGACGGCGACTCGCGCGGCGGTGCCGCGCTGTCGGCCCGCCATGTCACGGGTGTGCCGATCAAGTTCGCCGGCACCAGCGAGAAGATCGACGGCCTGGAGGTGTTCGACGCCGAGCGCCATGCCGGCCGCGTGCTGGGCATGGGCGACATCGTGGCCCTGGTCGAGCAGGTGACGGCCAACGTGGACATGGCGGCCGCGCAGAAGCTGGCGGCCAAGGTCAAGGGCGGCGAGGGCTTCGACCTCAACGACTTCCTGGCCCAGATCCAGCAGATGAACCAGATGGGCGGCCTGTCCAGCCTGATGGACAAGCTGCCCACGCAGATGGCGGCCAAGGCCGGCCAGGTCGACATGGACCGCGCCGAGAAGGAGATCCGCCGCAAGCAGGGCATCATCCACAGCATGACGCCGGCCGAGCGCAAGAAGCCCGATCTGATCAAGGCCACGCGCAAGCGCCGCATCGCCGCCGGGGCCGGCGTTCAAGTGCAGGAAGTCAACCGTCTGCTCAACGAGTTCGGCCAGATGCAGGAGATGATGAAGAAGATGAAGGGCGGCGGCCTCATGAAGATGATGAAGCGCATGGGCGGCATGAAGGGCCTCATGGGCGGCGGGGGCGGCATGCCCAAGCTGCCGTTCTGAACGGCTCCCCGGCCCGACAAGCCCGCGATGCGCCAGCGCCGCGGGCTTTTTTCATGGCGTTCTAGACCTTGCGCCGGGCGCGCCAGCCCAGTGCCGCCAGGCCGGCCAGCACCAGCGCCATGCCCGAGGGCTCGGGCACCTCGCCCGCCAGCGTGTAGTTGGCCAACGTGGCGAGCTGCTCCGCAGTCAGGCCTTCCAGGCGCGGCGCGTCCAGCAGGGCGAGACCGGTGGACTGGGCCAGGGCCACATCTTCAAAGGTCGGGCCGTTCTCGTCGCTGGCCAGGAAGGCGAAGTTCAGCAGGCTCAGGACCTCGCCGGGCGCGATGCTGACCGAGAAGCTCACGTTGTAGCGGTCCGGGCTGATCGACGCGATGCCCAGGCCGTTGTTGCCCGAGACCAGCGCCAGCACGGGGTCGCTGCCGCAGTGGCCGGTCCAGTCGTCCTCGCAGCTGACGATCAGGCCGTTCTGGTGGGTGTGGACCAGTTCGTCGCCGTCCGAACCCAGGTTGCCGAAGAAGTTCAGCGTGGTAGTGATGACCTGGCTGGAGGTGTTGGCGAAGCTGTCGAAGAAGCGGAACACGTTGCCGCTCAGCAGCTCGACCTGGCGCGTCTGCGTGAGGCCGGCGGTGCCGCTGTTGTAGAAGCCGAAGGCGTCGAAGGCGCCGTTGCCGCCGTCGACGACCCAGCCCAGGGCGGCGTTGCTCGGCGAGCTGCTGCCACCCGGGCCGGTGTAGCTGCTGCCGTAACCGCTGCCGTTGAAGATGCCGGGGGTGGCCTGCAGGGGCGCGGCGTGCGCGGCGGTGCCGAGCAGCAACGCAGCGGCTGCGGCCATGACGATGCGAGAGAACATGGTGAAAAACTCCGAAGAACGAATGAGAGCAGGGCAGCCGCCTGCGGTCTGCCCTGGCGGGTGAGGAGCGGCGCGTGTCAGCTGCGGCGGGCCGTCAGCCACTGCGCGGACGGCAGCGGGCGGCCGACCAGGCGGATCTCGCCGATCCAGCCGTAGTAGCCGTCCGTGAGCACGGTGTCCCACCAGCCGGCGCCGACGATCCAGGGGTTGTTGACGCTCTGCGAGCGCGTGCCCGTCTCGGCGTTGGCGATGTTGCGCAGCACCGGCGCGCCGTCCAAGTACATCGTGGTCGTGCGCGTGGTCGGGTCGTTGACGAGGGCCACGTGGTACCAGGTGTTGCGGATCAGCTCGCCCGACCAGGCCGTCTGCGGGTACTGCGCGTTGCTGGCCGGCACGATCTCCCACTGCACTTCGCGCAGGCTGGAGATGGCGAACAGCACGCTGGAGGCTTCCGGGTCGCCGCCGCGGAAACCGCCCGGCACGTTGCCGCGCCGGCCGACGCGGCCGAGCAGGTTGGCCCAGCGGTGCTTGTTCGAATCCCAGTCGGCCGGCAGCTTGATGAAGGCCTCGATGGTGTAGCCGTTCCAGAAGCTGCGGTTGTTGATGGACGCGCCCACCTGGGTCAGGAAGGCGTTCAGGCGACCGACGGTCTTGTCGCTGTTGAGGACGCGCACGCTGCCCGGGGCCGACGACAGGTAGTGCTTGTCGGTGGACCAGACCACATCGCCCAGCTGCGCGGCGCCCACGGGCGCGGCGCGGTACATGTGCTGGCCCACGTGCTGGCCGCTGGTGGTGATGTTGGGCAGGGCCTCGCCCACGCGCACGACCTGGCCCTCGGCGATGCCGGCCGGTGCGCGCCAGTGGGCGTAGTTGTCCTCGCCCGCAATCAGCGGAAAGTCGTTGGCGTCCGCCGGCGGGCGCTGCACCGTGGGCGTGGGCTCCACGTAGCTGGCCAGGAGCTCGCTGCGCACGCGTGGCAGGATGGGCGTGCCCGTGGTGGCCAGCAGCGGGCGCCAGCGCAGGAAACCCGCGAAGCGCTTCTTGAAGTTGATGGGGATCGAGAAGCGCTGGTTGGCCGCGCTGAGCTCGGCGAAGTCGAACTGCGTCAGCGTGCTGGCGGGTTTGCCGACGACCCAGGGCGAGAACGACATCACGTCGATCTTGTTGGCGCTGAAATCCACCTCGTAGAGGCGCATCATGGCGTTGCCGCCCTGGTAGTCCATCTGGTAGTCCACCACCATCTGGTGCACCTCGTTGCCGAAGTTGTTGAACTTCTTGAGGTAGGCCGCGCCGTGGTGGTGGCCGTTCAGCGTCATGAAGATCTGGTCGTTGTCGCAGATCAGCTTGTCCCACAGCATCTGGCCGTAGTCCGTTTCGGCCGGCGTGATGCCGTCGGCAGCGATATTGAGCAGCTGGTGGTTGGACAGGATCACGGGCAGCGTCGGGTTGCGGCGCATCACGTCGCGGGCCCAGGCGATGGCGGCGTCGGAGACGCGCCAGGACATCGACAGCACCATGAACGGCACGCCATGGGCCGTGAACACGTGGCACTCGTGGAAGCCCGAGCTGTCACGCTCGCGGAAGCTGCTCTGGCGGGCCGCGCGGCTGGTCGGGAACCACTGCAGGTAGGGCTCGGCCGCCAGGTTGCGCTGGGCATCGGTGCCGAAGCCCTGGTCGCTCGGGCCGTGGTAGTCGTGGTCGGCCAGCACGTCGTGGTTGCCGGCCAGGATGGCGTAGGGGACGCTGGCGTTCTCCAGCTGCCGCATGGCCTCGTCGGCCACGCGCCATTGGTTGGGCTTGCCGACCTGGTCGACCACGTCGCCCAGGTGGATCACGAACGGGATGTTGTAGCGGCCCGCGTTGTTGGCGATCCAGCTGGTCTGCGCGGCGTAGGGCGTGGAACCGTAGCGGTTCTGGAATTGCTGGCCTTCATCGGTCGTCGCATAGCGCGAATAGAACTGCGTGTCGGGCAGCACGGCGATCGCGAAGCTTGTGGTGGCTGCGGTCGCGGCTTGCGCGGCCTGCAGAAAGCCGCCACCCACCGCCACGGCGGACAGGCCGGCCGCGCCGCGCAGCATGTTGCGGCGGTCGCTGGCGAAGGGGTGCGTTGGTGTTGTCGCGGCGTCCGGCTCGATGGCGTCGCGTGGTTCTTGGGTCATTGCACTGGAGCGGTTGTGGGCGCTTGCCCGGAGCCGCGCAGTGTCGGCAGTGCACGCGACAAGGCAGTGACACAGCACGACGTGTGCATGACATGTCGCCCCGCGTGGGGCCGCTTCGTCCGCACAGGTGCGGACGCGCCTACAGCGCGGCCGCTTCCTGCTCCAGCTGCGCCAGCCGGCGCGCGAGCCGGCCCACGAAGTTCTGCGTGAGCTGCGGCAGTGCGCGCTGGGCCGGCACCACGATGCCGACCTGCAGCTGGGCCAGCACCGGCAGCGCGAACGGCCGCCAGACCAGCTCGCCGCGGCGCAACTCGTCCAGCAGCGCGATCTTGGAGAAGGTCGTGATGCCCTTGCCGGCCATGACCAGGCGCTTGACCAAGGGTGTGGAGTTGCAGGTGGCGACCGGCTCCATGGCCTCCCAGAAGGCGGTGTACTCGGCCGACAGCGTGGGACCGAACACCGGCTGCGCGCCCGAACGGATGAAGGGGTGGCGCGCGCAGTCGCGCAGCGCCACCCGCTCGTGCGCCGCAAGCGGGTGGCCCGGCGGCATCACGACGCCCAGGGGCAGGTGCGCCAGGCTCACGGCCACTGCGCCCGCCGGCAGCCGCGTGACGAAGCTGATGCCCAGGTCGACCTGGCCCGACGCCACGAGCTGCGGCACCTCCATGGGCTGGGTCGAGACGATGGTGTAGGTGGCGGCGGGGAACAGCTGCGAGAACTCTTCCACCGCGGCGGGCAGCAGACCCTCGAAGCATGAATCCATCGCCGCCAGCTTCACATGGCCGCTGCGCTCGCCGCGCAGCGCGTCGAGTTCCGTGCGCAGCACCTGGTAGCCGTGCAGCGTCTCCTGCGCATGGCGCAGCAAGCGCTCGCCAGCGGGGTTCAGCCGCATGCCGCCGGGCAGGCGGTCGAACAGATCCGTGCCCAGCTCCTCTTCCAGGTTCAGGATCTGGCGGTTCACGGCGCTGGCCGCCACGTGCAGCCGCTCCGATGCCTTGCGCACCGAGCCGCTGCGCGCCACCTCGATGAAGTAGCTGAGGACGCTGGCGTGCATGGAAGGGTCAGCGCGGCGGCACGCCGCCCGCCCACTCCGTCCACTGGCTCACGATGTGGTCGACGACGCGCTCGCCCACGCGCGCGATGTTCTCCACCGTCTCGGCGAAGCCGCCGGCGGTCTCGCCGGGCGCCGGGTCCAGGTGCTGCAGCGTGGTCTCGCGCGGGTTGCCCTGGTCGAAGTTGACGGCGCCGCGCAGGCTCATGATGCGGTCCGTGCCGTGGGTGCGCTGGATCACCAGCGTGATGGCGGCCGCCTCCATCTCGGTGATCACGTAGTCGTCGGCGCCGTACAGCCTGGCGATGTACTGGGCCTGCTTCGACAGGCCGGGGCCGTGGAAGAAGGTGTCGCCCGTCATGTGCGTGCCCAGCCCCACCGAGGGTGCCTGCCGCGCGCGCGGCTCGGGGTAGCGCAGCCGGTAGGCGCGCGCGCTGTCCGAGTCCAAGAGCGGGGTCTTGGCCGACAGCTGCATGGCCCAGGCCTGCAAGGCCGGGTTGAGCCGGAAGCGGCGGTATTCCTCGTAGCCCTTGCGCGGCATGAAGGTCGGCGCGCCCGGCGTGTTCTCTTCGGGCGCCCAGCGGTGGCCGAGGTCGTAGTCCACGAGCCAGCTGCCCCAGAACACGTCGCCGATGGTGCCGCGCGAAGGCGGCGTGCCGGCCACGCCCGTGATCAGGTAGTAGGCCTGCGAGAAGTCGAAGCCCGGGTGCAGCAGGATGGCCTGCATCGAGGCCGAGGAGTTGACCTTGCCCATGCCCAGCACGGCACCGCAGACGCCGTCGCTGTTGCAGTACACGGGCGCGAGCGCGCCCGGCACGCGGACCGGCGTGGCGTTCCTCCAGTAGCGCTCGTACCAGTGCTGGAACTCGCCGGCGCGGTCGCCGGTGTTCTGACCGATCTCGAACATGGCGGCGACGAAGACCTTCACGCGCACGGGCGCGGCGGCCTGGGTCCGGGTCGGCGCCGCGCTGGCGGATGGCGTGGACGGTGGGGGGCTGGCACAGCCGGCCAGCAGAGCGGCGGCGGCCAGCCAGGCCAGGGTGGATCGCGGGGCACGCATGGGGTTCGCCTTGTGCTGTTGGGAATGGGGCCGCATCCTAGGCAAACGGGGTGCTGCTCTCAAGCGCCGATTTTCGTGCTAGCCGTGCGAAAAAAACGCACGCGCCGCAGAAACAGAAACGCCCCTCGGCGAGGGGCGTTCCTGGGAGAGAGGCCGCTCAGGCCGCCAGGGCGAGCGGAGCCTGCCGCAGCGGCAGCTTGGCGTGCATCCAGGCGCGGCGCAGCACGGCCGGCGACCAGCTTTCTTCCGGGATCAGCAGCCAGCGCTGGCGGCGCATGGCGGCACCCAGGTCGCTGCGGCTGGTCAGCACGCTGGCCGGGATGGCCAGCAGCAGCGGCAGACCGACCGGGATCAGCCAGACCAGGGCGCTCGGGTCGATCAGCGCGATGCCCACGGCCAGCAGCGCGATGATGCCGCTCATGGGCGCCAGGCTGCGGGCCGCATCGCGCCAGCGCAGGGCTTCGGCATCCCGCGGGGGCGACTTCCACTCCAGCTTCACGCCGGTCAGCGCGACCAGCACGAACAGCGAGTGGGCCAGCATGCGCACCGGCGACTGCAGCATGGCCAGCACGCTTTCCAGCGCGGCGCTCTTGATCAGGCCGGCAGTGCCGCCGTAGCGGCGCTGCTCGCCCTGGATCAGCACGGCGGCGATGCCCAAAAGGCGCGGCAGGAACAGCACGGCCAGCGTCCAGACCCACAGACCGATCAGCTCGGCCGGGATGGCCGACAGGGCCTGGCCGACGTTCGCCAGGCCGGTGGCCTGGGCATGGCCGGACAGCCACAGCGCGGTGCCCAGCGTCATGAAGGCCAGCCACAGCGGGGCCGACAGGTAGGACATCGCGCCCGTGATAAACATCGCGCGGTGCACGCCGGCGATGCCGGGTTCGGCCATCAGGCGGGCGTTCTGCAGGTTGCCCTGGCACCAGCGGCGGTCACGCTGCAGCTCGGACAGCAGGTCCGGCGGTTGCTGCTCGTAGCTGCCGACCAGGTCGGACACCAGCCACACGTGGAAACCGGCACGGCGCATCAGCGCAGCTTCGACGAAGTCGTGCGACAGGATGCCGCCCGACAGGCCGCCCGTGCCCTTGATCGGGGCCAGCGCGCAGTGTTCCATGAAGGGCTTGACGCGGATGATGGCGTTGTGGCCCCAGTAGTGGGATTCGCCCAGCTGCCAGTACTGCATGCCCAGCGTGAACAGACGGCCGGTCATGCGCGAGGCGAACTGCTGCGCACGGGCGTGCAGGGTCTGGTGGCCGATGGACTGGGTGGCGGTCTGGATGATGCCGGCGCGCGGGTGGGCTTCCATGAGCTTGACCATGGAGGTCAGGCAGTCGCCGCTCATGACGCTGTCGGCGTCCAGCACGACCATGTACTTGTAGTCCTTGCCCCAGCGGCGGCAGAAGTCGGCCACGTTGCCGGCCTTGCGGTGCGTGCGGCGGGTGCGCAGGCGGTAGTAGACCTCGATGGCCGGGGCACCATTGGCCTCGGCGGCCAGCACGGCGCGCAGGTCTTCCCAGGCGGCGCGCTCGGCGCGGCGCTTCTCGGGGTCGTTGCTGTCGGACAGCACGAACACGTCGAAGGCGCGGCCATGGCCCGTGGCCAGCACCGATTCGCAGGTGGCGCGCAGGCCGGCGAACACGGTGGCCACGTCCTCGTTGCAGATCGGCATGATGATGGCCGTGCGCGCGTCGGCGCCGGTGGGCATCGCGTGGTCGCGCACTTCCTTGACCGAGAGCGCGTGCTTGTCGCCGCGCAGCACGACGAAAAAGCCCATCAGCGCCGTGCCGAAGCCCGACACGATCCAGGCCGACAGCAGCGCGAACAGCGACAGCTGGCCAACTTCGAGCAGCAGGCTGTCGTAGTCGGGTTGCATGCTGGCGAACAGGGTGGTGGCCAGCGCGGTCGTGACCAGCACGATCAGCATGAGCGCCATGCGGCGGCGGCTGGCGGCCTGCTGCCAGGCTTCCGGTGCGGGCGCAGCGGCCTTGGCGGCAGCCGGGCGCATGCCGGGGACGGACATCAGCAGCGCCGTGCCCACGCTGTTCCAGAAGCCGCGCCAGGGGCGGGGCGTCATGGAGCCGCGGTTCACGGGCGGTGCGGTGACGGAATTGGGATGGCGTTCAGAGCGCAGCGGGCTGCGCTGTTTGTCCCAGGAGCGACCGACGATCTGCCGGCCAACGCGGACGATATTGGGTTGGTCCATGGTGTTCTCGCTGTGGGAGGAGTGGGGAGAGACAGAGCTCATATGCCTGTCCTAGTGCAAACCCCATGCCAGCGTAAAAACACCTTATGGATCAATGGGTTGGGTGCTTCTGTCGCGGTTTTCTTGGACTTGGCCGGAAAACGGCCCCCAGAACCCTGGTTTTTGTCGCCGAACAGCGACAAGCGCTGGTCGCAGTTCGGCGATCTCCAGGAAAAACAAGGACTTAGCCTTGTCGCGGTTCGGCGACGCCCTCGCCGGAAGCCGCAGAATCCCCTTTGAACAGCCCCGGCGTGAGCTCGTGCTTCTGCATCAGCCGGTAGAACTCCGTGCGGTTCCGGTCGGCCAGCCGGGCCGCATCGGCGGCGTTGCCGTCGGTCAGCTTCAAGAGGTTGATCAGGTACTCGCGCTCGAACTTGCGCTTGGCCTCGGCATAGGGCAGCACCTCGATGGCGGGCTGGCGCAGCGCGCGCTGCACCAGGGCCAGCGGCACCAGCGGCGTGGTCGACAGCGCACAGACCTGCTCGACCACGTTGTGCAGCTGGCGCACGTTGCCCGGCCAGGCGGCGGTGGTCAGCGCCTTGAGCGCCTCGGGCGCGAAGCCCGACAGGCGCTTGTGGTACTTGGCCGCCAGCAGCTGCAGGAAGTGCTGGGCCAGGAGCGCGATGTCCTCG
This sequence comes from Pseudorhodoferax aquiterrae, assembly GCF_014652235.1. Lineage (GTDB taxonomy): Bacteria > Pseudomonadota > Gammaproteobacteria > Burkholderiales > Burkholderiaceae_C > Pseudorhodoferax > Pseudorhodoferax aquiterrae. The sequence continues at coordinate 324,124 of NZ_BMYK01000003.1, read as the reverse complement.
CGCCGCTCGCCCAGCGGCGGCAGCGTGAGCGTGACCACGTTGAGCCGGTAGTAGAGGTCTTCGCGGAACTGGCCGGCCGCCATGGCCTGCTCCAGGTCGCGGTGCGTGGCCGAGAGGATGCGCACGTCCACCGGAATGGACTGGCTGGAGCCCAGCGGCCGCACGGCCCGCTCCTGCAACACGCGCAGCAGCTTGACCTGCAGCGCCAGCGGCATGTCGCCGATTTCGTCGAGCAGCAGCGTGCCGCCGTCGGCGGTCTGGAACAGGCCCTTGTGGTTGGTCACGGCGTCGGTGAAGGCGCCGCGCATGTGGCCGAACAGCTCGGACTCCAGCAGCGCCTCGGGGATGGCGCCGCAGTTCACGGCCACGAACGGCTTCTTGGCGCGCGCGCTGGCCTTGTGGATGGCGCGTGCCAGCAACTCCTTGCCGGTGCCGCTGTCGCCCAGCATCAGCACGCTGGCATCGGACTGGGCCACCATCTTGGCCTCGGCCAGCACCTCGGCCATGCGGGCCGAGCGGCTCACGATCTCGTCGCGCCAGCTCTCGTCGTGGCCGCCTTTGGGCACCACGGCGGCCGTGGGCGCCGACAGCGACAGCGCCTGCGCGATCTTGTCCAGCAGCGCCTTGCCGTCGAAGGGCTTGGTCAGGTAGGTGAAGACGCCGCGCGCCGTGGCCTCCACGGCGTCGGGAATGGTGCCGTGCGCGGTCAGCAGGATCACGGGCAAAGCCGGATGCCGGGCGCGCACGAGGTCGAACAGCGCCAGGCCGTCGCGGCCGGGCAGCTGCACGTCGGACAGCACCAGCTGCGGCTGCTCGATGTCCAGCTGGTTCAGCGCGGCTTCGGCCGAGCCCACCGCCGTGACGCGGTAGCCGGCGGCCGTGAGGCGCATGGACAAGAGGCGCAGCATGTCCGCGTCGTCGTCGACGACGAGGATGTTGGTGCGCGCCGGGGAGGAGTCGCTGCCGGGCATGTTCAGGGCTGCCCCGGCGGAGGGCGGTGGCCGTTCGGGGGGGGACGCGAGGTCAGACTGCGCTCGATGGCGCGCACGGCTTCGAGGCGCTCGGTCAGCTGGTCGATGCGGCGCTGCTGCTCGCGCAGCTGCTGGGCCTGGCGGTCCAGCGCTTCCTCCACACGGCGCTGCTCGGCATAGCGCGCCACCAGCATGCCGGCCAGCGGGTACAGGCCGCGCGCTTCCTCGCGCGGGTTGCCCAGCACGCGCTGGGCCAGACCCTGGGCGCGTACCAGGTCGGCCGGCACGCGCGTCTGCGCGAGCAGGATGGCCAACTGCATCTCCTCGGCCGGCTGGCGCTGCGCTTCGGGGATGTCGGACAGCCGCGTGACCTCCTGCGCCAGTTCGGCAGGCGCCATGCGGCGCACACGGTCGGCATACAACAGCAGACCCTGGGCCACGGTGCTGCTGTCGGTGCGCACGCCGCCAGGCTGCCCGCCCTGCACAGGCTGCGGCACGGCCGATGCCAACGGCGGCGCGGCGGTCGGGGGCGGCGCCGGTGCGACGGCGGGCGGCGGAGGCGGCGGCGCAGGCGGCGGTGCGGGCGGTGGCGCGACGCAGCCGGCCANNCAGCAGCGCCGCGGCCAGCGCGCACAGCAAGGGGGAAGACGCGCGGGCCGCGCGTGGTTCAGGGCACATGGGGTAATTCGATGCGGAAATGGGCGCCGGGCGTGCCGGACAACAGCGCCATCTTGCCACCGTGTGCGGCGATGTATTCGTGAACGATGGAAAGACCGATGCCCGTTCCTTTCACGGCGCCCTCGGGCTGGCGCTGGCCGCGGAAGAAGGGTTCGAAGATGCGCTCGCGGTCGGGCTCGGCCACGCCAGGGCCTTCGTCCTGCACGTCGATCTGCACGATCTGCGCGTGCTGCTGCAGCCGGATCAGGATGCGGCCGCGGGCCGGCGAGAAGCGGATCGCGTTGGACAGCAGGTTGGCCAGCACCGTGCCGATCTTCTCCGCGTCCACCCGCGTCGTGAGGCTCTCGCCCTCGACCTGCACCGTGAGCTGGTTCGCACGCCACTGCAGGCGTTGGGCGTCGACCTGGGCTTCGATGAGTTCCAGCAGATCCACGCGCTCGCGCTTGAGCTGGCGCGCCTCGAAAGCCGCGGCGTTGAAGCGCAGCAGCGCCTCGATCTGGCTCTGCAGCTGCATGGTGTTCTGGCGCAGGATGCCGGCGACCTCGCGCTGGCTGTCGTTGAGCTCGCCGGCCACGCCTTCTTCGAGCAGCGAGACGCCCTCGCGCAGCGCGGCCAGCGGGGTCTTGAGCTCGTGCGAAATGTGACGCAGGAAGCGCGCCTTGTCGGCATCCAGCTCGGACAGGCGCAGCCGCAGCCAGTCCAGTTGCTGGCCGATGCGGTGCACGTCGGACGGGCCCTGGATCTCGATCGCCTGGTCCAGCCGGTTCTCGCCCAGGCCCACGATGGCGCGCTCCACGCGCTTGAGCGGGCGCGCCAGCCACAGGCCCAGTGCGATGGCCAGCAGCACGGCCAGCACCACCATGCCGATCACCTGCTGTGTGATCTGCATGCGGCTGGTGTCCAGCTCGGCGTTGAGCGCCTGGCGCCGCTGCTCGATGGCGGCCTGCATCTGCTGCGCGAGCGTGACGTTGAGCACGTCGAGTTCGCGGAACTCGGCCGCGACGGCGCGCTCGCGGTCCAGCGCGGTTTCGGCCGGGCCCTCCATGAGCTGCGCGATGCGGGCCATCTGGCCCCGCCAGCGCGCGGCCAGGGCCGGCGGCAGGTCGGCCGGCTGCAGGCCGTCCACCAGTCCCTGGGCCTCGCGCGCGCTGTCGGCGAAGCGCTTGCGCAGCAGCGCGTCGTTGAGGATCAGCGACTGGCGCGCGGCGCGCTCTGCCGTGGCGCTGCGCTCGCTGAGCGCCTGCGCCACGCCGTTCAACTGCAGCGTGCGGGCCGAAAAACCCAGGCTGCGCTGCATCAGCACGTCGAAGGTGAAGACCGCGCGCACGGCCACGCCGCCCAGCAGCGCGGCGATCAGCAGAAAGGCCAGCAGCAGCAGCTGGCGGAAGGACAGGCGTTTGCGCGTCACGCGGCCGACGCGGTTTCGCGCGTGCAGACCTCGCCGCGCAGCGAGTACGACATGGCCTCGGTCACGCGCACCTCCACCATCTGGCCGACCAGGCGGTCCGGACCGGGGAAGTTGACGACGCGGTTGCACTCGGTGCGGCCCATGAGCTCGGGCTGGCCCGCATGGCTGCGCTTGGAAGGGCCTTCGACCAGGATGGTCTGCACCGTGCCCACGCGGCGCGCGGCGATGGCGCGCACGTTGGCGTCGATCACGCCTTGCAGGTGCTGCAGGCGCTTCAACTTGACATCGTGCGGCGTGTCGTCGTGCAGGTTGGCGGCCGGCGTGCCGGGGCGCGGGCTGAAGATGAAGGAGAAGCTGTTGTCGAAGCCGATGTCGTCGATGAGCTTCATCATCTTGCCGAAGTCCTCCTCGGTCTCGCCCGGGAAGCCGACGATGAAGTCGCTGCTCATGGCCATGTCGGGCCGGATCGCGCGCAGCTTGCGCACGGTGGACTTGTACTCCATGGCCGTGTAGCCGCGCTTCATGGCCATCAGGATGCGGTCCGAGCCGTGCTGCACGGGCAGGTGCAGGTGGCTCACGAGCTTGGGCACGCGTGCGTAGGCCTCGATCAGCCGCGGCGTGAACTCGTTGGGGTGGCTGGTGGTGTAGCGGATGCGCTCGACGCCGGGGATCTCGGCCACGGTTTCGAGCAGCAGCGCGAAGTCGGCGATCTCGCTGGTCTCGCCCATGCGGCCGCGGTAGGCGTTGACGTTCTGGCCCAAGAGCGTGACCTCCTTGACGCCCTGGTCCGCCAGGCCGGCGATTTCCACGAGCACGTCTTCGAACGGGCGCGAGACCTCCTCGCCGCGCGTGTAGGGCACGACGCAGTAGCTGCAGTACTTGGAGCAGCCCTCCATGATGGAGACGAAGGCCGTGGCGCCTTCCACGCGTGCGGGCGGCAGGTGGTCGAACTTCTCGATCTCGGGAAAGCTGATGTCCACCTGCGGCTCGTCCTGGCGGCGGCGCTGGGCCAGCAGCTCGGGCAGGCGGTGCAGGGTCTGCGGGCCGAACACCACGTCCACGAAGGGCGCGCGCGCGATGATGGCCTCGCCCTCCTGGCTGGCGACGCAGCCGCCCACACCGATCTGCACACCCTTCTTCTTGAGGTGCTTGACGCGGCCGAGGTCGGAGAAGACCTTCTCCTGCGCCTTCTCGCGCACCGAGCAGGTGTTGAACAGAATCAGGTCGGCCTCGTCCACGTCCTGCGTGGGCTCGTAGCCCTCGGCGGCATGCAGCACGTCGGCCATCTTGTCCGAGTCGTACTCGTTCATCTGGCAGCCGAAGGTTTTGATGAAGACTTTTTTCGTCATGGCGGTCTCGCGGGGCAGTGCAGGACGGGCGGCGCGGGCCGCTCCGTTCGAATGGGTTCGAGGGGACGGGTTTATTGCCCGTACTTGGGCAACAGGTGGAACGGCGTCTTGCCGTCGTCCCGGGGCCGGGTGTCCTCTTCGGACGCGAACAGGAAGTTGCGCTCGCGCGTGGCGCTGTTGCGCTTGAGCGCGGCCTCCTGCTGGTTCAGCAGCCAGACCTGGTGGACCATGCCGTTTGGCTCGCGCGTGTAGTTCACCACCAGGCGCTCGCCGACGATGCCGGCCGACATCACGAGCTCGTTGCGCACGCCCAGGATGCGGGCGCCGGGCGAGAGCCGGTCGGCCTTGCCGTCCAGCAGGATCTCGGGCGGCTGGGTGACCTGGAAGGTGCCGCGCAGGGCGGCGGCGGGGAATTCGCGCACCTGGGCCTGGGCGGCGGTGGCAGCGAGCAACGTGGTGAGCAGGGCGATCGTGGTGTGGCAGCGGTTCATGGTGTTCATCCAGAGGCTGGGGGCGCGATTTTAGAAGCCCCCTCGCGGCTGGCCGCCAAGGCCCGTTCGATCGCGGTTTGCAAATGCTCGGCCACCACCTTGACCACCGGCCCCAAGGGGCGTGTCGCATCCACCGCGATGGCGATGGTCTGGGGCTCGGCGCCCTTGTCGCGCACGGGCACGAAGCGCAGCAGGCCCTGCGCCAGTTCGGGCGCGGCATCGAGCTCGGACGTGAACACCACGTAGCGCCCGCCCAGGGCCAGCTGCTTGACCAGTTGCAGCGAGTTGCTCTCGAAGCGACCGCGGGTGGGGTCGAACAGCCAGCCGTATTGCGCGTCCAGGTAGCGCCGGATCGCCAGTGCGCGGCTCTGCAGAGCCACCGGGTAGGCCGCCGCCTCCTGCAGGCTGACCGAGCGCGCAGCGGCCAGCGGATGGTTCGGCGCCACCACGCAGCCGAACGGCAGCTCGGCGCGCCACAGCGGCAGCACCTCGCGCCGTGGCGGCAGGTTGAACACGGCGGCGATGTCCGCCGTGCCGGCCATCAGGGCGCCCAGCGCTTCGTCGGTGCTGCCCAGGTTGACCGAGAGCGAGATCAGAGGGTGGTCGCTGCCCAGCGCGGCCACCAGCGCGGGCAGCACGCTGGTGGAATGGCTGTCCATGGCGTGCAGCGTCACATGGCCCTGGTGCTGCCCCTGGAAGCGCCGGATCTCGCTCGCCAGCCGCCGTTCGTCCTGGCGCCAGCGGCGCGCCAGCGTGACCACGGCGTCGCCGGCTACGGTCAACCGCATGCCGCGCGGCAGGCGTTCGAACAGCGGCGCGCCGAGCTGCTCCTCCAGCTGCAGGATCTGCCGGTGGATGGCCGAGGCCGCCACGTGCAGTTCCTTGGCGGCGGCCTGGATCGAGCCGGAGCGCGCCACCTGGTCCAGGTAGCGCAGGTTGGGCGGGACGAGGGACTGCGGCATGGCCGCCGAGCATACGCATTTTGCGCATGCAAGCGTGCTGAATCGGTGATGGACGGCAATGCTGGATGTTTCCTACGATGGCCGCCATGCCTGCCGTTTCCGACACCGCCGTCCGCCCCACGCTGGCGCAGCTCAACGCAGCGGATGCGTCCGTGTTCTGCAGCCTGCTGGGCGATGTGTTCGAGCATGCGCCCTGGGTGGCCGCGGCCATCGTCGACCAGCGTCCCTTCGCGACTGCGGACGCCTTGCACCGCGCCATGCTGGCGGCCGTGGCGGCGCGCGCGGAAGATGCGCGCGTGGCGCTGTTCAACGGCCATCCCGAACTGGCCGGTGCGGCGGCGCGCCTGGGCCACATGACCGCCGACTCGGTGCGCGAGCAGGGCGGCTTGGCCCTGGATGCGCTGAGCCCGCAGGACAGCGCACGCTGGGATGCGCTCAACGCGGCTTACCGCGCGCGCTTCGGCTTTCCGTTCATCCTGTGCATCAAGCGGCACACGCGGGCGTCGGCGCTGGCGGCCTTCGCGCAGCGGCTGGCCAACGACCGCGGTACCGAACTGGCCAACACGCTGGTGGAGATCGGCCGCATCACGCGGCTGCGGCTGGCCGAGCGCATCGCGGACCATGGGCTGAACGGGCTGCACGGCAGCCTGGCCGTGCAGGCGCGGGACCGCCAGCGCGGCCGTCCCGCCGAGGGCCTGCACCTGGCGCTGCACGATGCCGATGGCGCGCTGCTGGCTGCGTCCGTGGAAAACGGCGCCGGCGTGGCGCTGATGACCGGCGCCCCGCTGCGCATGGGCCGTTATGAGTTGCGCGTGGCCCTCGGCGACTACCTGCGGCGACACGGTGACGCGGCCGAGCTGCCGGATGTGGTGCCGATCGCCTTTGCCATCGATGCGCCCGAGGCCGCCTACCGGCTCGCGCTGTCCGTCGCGCCCTGGTCCTACAGCCTGGCCTGCGAGCGCGAAGGCTGATCAGCAGCAGGCTGCCGCGTGCGGCACGTCCTGCCGGGCACCGCGCCGGGCGGACCACAGCACCAGCAGCAGCGCCAGCACCGCCACGGCGGCGCCCGCGAACATCACTGCCGCATAGCCCAGGCCTGCGCTCAGCACGGCCGCGCCCATGGCGGCACCCAGCGCGTTGCCCAGGTTGAACGCACCGATGTTCACGGCCGAGGCCAGGCCGGGCGCGCCGGCCGCCGCGCGCATCACACGCATCTGGATGGGCGGCACCACGGCGAACGCACCGATGCCCCAGACCAGCACGCCCAGCGCCGCGCCGACGTTCGTCTGCGCCAGCCAGGGGAAGGCCAGCATGCTGGCCGCGATCAGCGCCAGGAAACCGACCAGCGTCTTGTCCACCGAGCGGTCGGCGAACCGGCCGCCCAGGCTGTTGCCGACCGTGAAGCCGACGCCGGCCAGCGCGAGCAGCCCCGTGATGAGCGCCGGCGAGGCCGCGTTGAAGGTCTTGAGCGCGGGCGAGATGTAGGTGTAGAGCGAGAACATGGCGGCCGAACTCAGCACCGTGGTCAGCATGGCCAGCAGCACCACGGGCCGCGTGAGCACCTTGAGTTCGGCCCGCACGTCGGTGCGCGCGCGCACCGCAGCGTCGCGCGGCAGCGCCAGGCGCAGCGCCACCATGGCCAGCACGCCCAGCACCGCGATGGCGGCGAAGGACTGGCGCCAGCCCCAGCTGTCGGACAGCCAGGTGGCGGCCGGCACGCCGCCGATGTTGGCCAGCGTGAGGCCCATGAACATGGTGGCGACCGCGCTGGCCTGCTTGTTCGCTGGCACCAGGCTGGCCGCGACCACGGCGCCGATGCCGAAGAAGGCGCCGTGCGTGAGGCTGGTCACCACGCGCGCGACCATCAGGCTGGCATAGCCCGGCGCCAGCGCCGACAGCAGGTTGCCCAGCGTGAAGATGGCCATCAGCACCATCAAGGCCTTGCGCCGCGACCAGTGGCCCAGCAGCAGCGTCATGAAGGGCGCGCCCAGCGTCACGCCGATGGCATAGGCCGAGACCAGCAGGCCGGCGGACGGGATGGACACGTCCACGCCCTCGGCGATGGACGACAGCATGCCCATGGGCCCGAATTCGGTCGTGCCGATGCCGAAGGAGCCGATGGCCAGGGCCAGCAGCGGGCCCGTGGCGCTGCGGGGCGGGTGCCCGGCCGTGGCCGGCGCAATGGAGGTGGTGGTGTGCATGGCGGTGGCGTGGTGTGTCTAGGGTTAACCCGAGGTTGGCGATTGTGGCGAGGCAGACCTTTCCAGTAAACGGCAGAATTTCGAAAATACTTTTGCTTCAGATGGGAATATGAAGATCACGCTCGAAGAGGTCGCCGTGTTCCTGGCCGTGGTCGACACAGGTTCGCTGACGGCCGCAGCCGAGCACCTGGGCCAGCCGGTCTCGACCACCAGTCGGCTGCTGGCGCGGCTGGAGGAGAAGCTGCAGACCACTTTGCTGCGCCGGACCACCCGGCGGCTGGATCTGACCGACGAGGGCTGCAATTTCGTGCACGACGCGCGCCAGATCGTCGAGTCGGTGCGTGTGGCCGAAGACCGCCTCATGGAACGGCGCGGGCGGCTGTCCGGGCCGCTGCACATCGATGCGTCCTCGCCCTTCATGCTGCATGTGCTGGTGCCGCTGCTGCCGGGCTACCGCGCGCTGCATCCGGGCGTGGACCTGGTGCTGCACAACAACGAGGGCTTCATCGACCTGCTGGAGCGGCGGGTGGACCTGGCTATCCGCATCGGCGAGCTCAAGGACTCGACCCTGCACAGCCGCCTGCTGGGCCAGTGCCGCAACCGGCTCGTGGCCAGTCCCGCCTACCTGGCCCGGCGCGGCACGCCGGCGGATGCCGAGGCGCTGCTGTCGCACGAACTGCTGGGCTTCAGCCAGCCCGAGGTGCTGAATCTGTGGCCCGTGCAGCGCGCCGATGGCAGCGTGGTGCGCATCCAGCCCACGCTGCTGTCGTCCAGCGGCGAAACGCAGCGCCAGATGGCGATCGCCGGCATGGGCATCACCTACCTGGCCGACTTCATGACCGCACGCGATGTCGCCGAAGGACGGCTGGTGGAGGTGTTGCCGCAGGCCACGCTGGACAAGCCGCGGCCGGTGCATGCGGTCTACCACCAGCAGTCGGCCGTGTCGGTGCGCATCGCCTCGATGGTGAACTACCTGGCGCAGGCCATGCAGGCGCCGGAAGCCGAATGGGCGGCCTATGTGCCGCCGGTGGCGTCTAAGATCGCCGGCCTCATGGAGGCCGTGCGTTGACATTCCCCCTCGAAGCCATTCGCCGCTGGCTGGTGCAACTGCCGGCCTACGGTCTGAACGGTATCGGCACGGCGCTGGGCGTGCTGCTCGTGCAGCTGTTGGCCGCTGCGCTGGGTGGCCTGCCGGCCTCGCTGCTGGCCTCCAGCGGTGCCATCTACGCCAGCCTGGCCGACACGCCGAATCCGCCGCACCGGACCTGGCGCCGCGTCGCGATGGCCGCGGCCGTGGGCCTGGTGTCCAGCGTGCTGGTCACGGCCCTGCGCGGGCATGCGGTGGTGCTCGGCGCTCTCGTCGCGCTGCTGGCCTTCGGCGCCAGCATGCTGCTGGCCTGGGGCCCCCGCGCCGGGCCGATCTCCTTCGTGCCGGTGCTGGCCATCGTGTTCACCATGGCCGGCCCGGCGCCGGGCTCCTGGCAGGTCCAGATCGAACATGCGCTGTGGACGGCGTTCGGCAGCCTGGTCTACCTGGGCTGGGCCGTTCTCGCTTCGCGCTGGCTGCAGCCGCGCTACCGCGCGCTGGCGCTGGCGGCCGTGGTCGAGGGCACGGCCGCGCTGCTGCGCTCGCGCGCGGCCATGCTCTCGGCCGGCCCGCGCGAGATCGCGGGCGCGCTGCCGCTGCAGGACTGGATGCAGCGGCAGGTGGGCCTGGACGAGCGGCTGCAGCCTGCGCGCGACCTGCTGTTCCCGGCCACCGAGGCACCTGGTGCGCAGCGCCAGATCGCGATCCTGCTGCACGCCATCGCGCTGCGCGACACGCTGCTGGGCAGCGAGCTCGACCTGGACCTGCTCGGCGAGGATGCCGCGGCCGAGCGCTTGCGCCTGGCGCTGGCCGCGCGCATCGCGGCCACGGCCGACGCACTGCACTGGCTGGCCCAGGCCGTGCAATGGGACCGGCCCATGGCCGCTGCGCCGGTGGGCGACCAGGGGCTGCCGGCCGCACTAGCCGCCTTCGGCGACGATCCGCGCCGCAGCGCGCTGGCGGCCGCCCTGGGCGAACGGGCCCAGCACATCGCCGACGACCTCGAGCGCATGCTGCAGACCTGGCGCGGCCAGGCCCAGCCCGTGCCGCTGAGTGCTGCCGAACTGCAGTTCTTCGTCTCGCCCGAGGGCTGGCCGCTGGCCGCGCTGGCGCCGCACCGGCGGCTGTCCTCGCCCATCCTGCGCCAGGCCCTGCGCAGCGCCGCGGCGCTGGGCACGGCGTATTTCCTGGCGCTGGCATTGCCCTGGGCCTCGCATCCGCACTGGCTGGTGCTCAGCGTGGCCGTGGTGCTGCGCGGCAACCTGGACCAGACCCTGGCCCGGCGCGACGCGCGCGTGGCCGGCACCGTGCTGGGCTGCCTGCTGGTGCTGTTGTTCGCCTGGCTGGGCCAGACTTGGCTGTCGGGCGCGGTGTTCGTGCTGGCCGTGGGCGTGGCCCACGCCTTCGTCAACGTGCGCTACCTCGTGACGGCCACCGCCGCGACCATGATGGCGCTGCTGCAGGCCCACATGGCGCACCCGGCCGGCGGCTTCGCCATCGGCGAGCGGCTGGCCGACACGGTGCTGGGCGCGCTGCTGGCCTGGGCCTTCTGCTACGTGCTGCCGGCCTGGGAGCGGCGCAGTCTCGCGCGGCTGGTGGCGCGCGTGCAGGAGGCGGCGCGCGTGCTCGCGGCCGAGGCGCTGCGCTGGCCCGAGGCCGGCCGTTCCGACCTCGCGCTGCGGCTGGCGCGGCGCGAGTTCTACGAAGCCATCGGCTCCATCGCCGCGAGCGCCCAGCGCAGCGCTGCCGAGCCCAGTCGTGTGCAGCTGCCGGTGCCGGCCATGGCCACGCTGCTCACGCGCTGCCATGTGCTGCTGGCGCAGCTGTCGGCCGTGCGGACCATGCTGGAGCGCAGGCGCGAGCGGCTCGACGAGCCCTCGGCACGCCAGGCCCTGGTGGCGGCGCAGGCCGAGGTGGCCGGGGTGCTGGCCGGCACCGTGGAAGCCGGCGTGGGCCACCTTGCCGGTGCGGGCCTGGACTGGCCCGACCCGCAGGCGCCGCTGCTGCCCTGGCTGCAGCGCCGGCTGCAGCTCGTCGTGCAGGGGGCGCGCGGCGTGCGGCAAGCCGCCACCGCCGTGCAGGCGGCCGGCGCGCGCCGCTGAGGCATCAGGCCACGATCAGGCGGCCGGCAGCCCCAGCAGTTCGCGGTAATCGCGCGCCGTCTGCGGCGAAACGGTGTCCAGCGCCTGCTGCCAGGCGGTCTGGTGGCGCATGACCAGGCGCGCATCGGCCACGGCCTTGGAGCGGCAGAACCAATGGCAGGTGTGCTGCATGAGCAGGAGCTCGGCCATCATGCGGCGCGCCAGTTGCTTGTCGCTGAGGTTCGCGCTGTTGGCGGCGACGTCGGCGATGCCGCGCGCATGGATCTTGAACGCCTCGCGCACGTCGAACATGCGGTAGCGCGGCAGCAGCTGCTGGGCCCAGGGGATCCACATCGGCAGCTTGCTGACCTGGGCCTGCGGTGCCGGCATGCCGGCCACGTCGGCCGCGAAGCGCTGGAACTGGCCGGCCAGCCCTTGCTCGGTGCCCGCCAGCACGCCGCGGATCTGCAGCGCGCGTTCGGCATCGGCCTCGCCGAGCCAGCGCAGGTAGCCATCGATCAGCGCTTCCATCTGCTGCTCGATCTGGTAGGGACGCAGGTACTGCGCAAGCAGGGCCACGCGGGCCTGCTGTTCGCGCGTCTTGCGCACCTGTGCGGCCACGGCCAGCACGGCCAGCAGCAGCAGGAGTTCGGTCATGGGCGCATTCCTGGATTCATGGCCATTGGGGGATGGGCTCGTCCTTGAGTTGGCCGCGCAGCGCGGCGTAGTCGGGCACGATGGAGGCCACCGTGTCCCAGAAGCGGGGGCTGTGGTCCATCACGCGCAGATGGCTCAGTTCGTGCACGACCACGTAGTCGATGATGGACAGGCGCAGGTGGATCAGCCGCCAGTTCAGCCGGATCGTGCCGCTGCTGCTCGCGCTGCCCCAGCGCGTGCCGGCGCTGGACAGCGTGAGCCGGGTCCACTGCACGCCCAGCTGCGGCGCATAGTGCTGCAGCCGTTCGGTGAACAGGTGCTTGGCCTGGCGCATGAGCCAGGCCTGCACGGTGTCGCGGATCTGCTCGGGCGCGGCGCTGCCGGGCAGGGCCAGCTGCAACAGGCCGCGTTCGGCGTCCAGCGCGGCACCGCCGCTGCCCGCGAAGCGGTGGCTCGGGTCGAGCACGAGCCGGATGCGCTGGCCCAGGAAGGGCAGTTCGGCGCCGTCCTGCCAGACGATGCGGGCTTGGGACATGCGCTGTTGCCGGTCCTGGGCCTCGCCGAGCTTGCGCAGGATCCAGCCACTCTTGTCGCGCACGGCGTTGTCCACTTCGGCGAGCGGTACCCAGCGCGGCGCGCTGATGACCAGACCGTCGGCCGCGACCACGAAGCCGATGCTGCGCCGCTTGGCCCGCTTGAACAGGTAGTCGACCACGGCCGGGCCGAGCAGGGCCTGGCGGTTGGCCTGTGGATGGGAGAAGCGCACGGCGCTGCCGGCCGGCGCCAGCGGCGCGGCAGGCGCGCTGGGTTCCGGTGGCGGCGGTGGCGCGAAGAAGTCGAGCGCCAGCTGGACCAGGGGCTTCACTTCAAGCCCGGATAGGCCTCGGGGTCGAGCCGGTGCATCTCGGATTCGATCCAGGCCTGCACCTCGCGCATGAGTTCGTCGGCCTGGCGGCCCTCGGTGGGAATCGGCTTGCCAATGGAGATGTCGACGATGCCGGGCCGCTTGACGAAGGCCTTGCGCGGCCAGCACTTGGCCGAGGTCACGGCGATCGGCACCACGGGCGCGCCGCAGGCGATCGCCAGCCGCGTGCCGCCCGACTTGTAGTTGCCGACGCCGCCGCGCGGGATGCGCGTGCCCTCGGGGAACATGATGACCCAGTTGCCCTGCTTGAGCAGGCGGCGGCCCTGCTGCACGACCTTGGCGAAGGCGCGTGCGCCCTGCGAGCGGTCGATGTGGATCATGTCCATGCGGGCCATGGACCAGCCGAAGAACGGGATGTAGAGCAGCTCGCGCTTGAACACATAGGCCAGCGGGTGCGGCATGATGGCCGGCATCACCAGCGTCTCCCAGGTCGACTGGTGCTTGACCAGCAGCACGGCGGCGTCGAGTTCGCCATGCGGCAGGTTCTCGAAGCCCGTGATGCGGTTGCGGATGCCCAGGATCCACTGGCCGCCGCTGACGGCGGTCTTGAGCCAGCCCGCGCAGATCCAGTACATGCGCGTGGGGCTCACGAACAGCGAGGCGATGATCGCGAAGGTGGCCCAGGGCACGATGGTGACCACCATCCAGAGCAGGTGCAGCACCGAGCGCACGAAGGCCAGCAGCCAGGCGCCGGCAGACAAACCGTTTCTCATGGTGCAGGGGCCGGGCGTTGCAGCAGTTCGCGCGCGGTCAGGAATTCGGCGAAGGCCGCCAGGTCCTGGTGCACGATGGTGTGGGCGGGGAAGTCGTTGGGCAGCGGCGGTGCCGCGCCCTGGTCGCGCCAGGCGGCGGCCTTGCCGGTCAGCACCAGGTGCGGTTCGCAGCCGGCCGCGACGCCGGCCTGCAGGTCGCGCGCGCTGTCGCCGGCCGTGGGCACGTCCTGGAGGTCCACGCCCAGGCGCTCGCCGATCTGCTGGAACAGGCCGGGCTGCGGCTTGCGGCAGGCGCAGTGGTCATCGGGTGTGTGGGGGCAGTAGAACACCGCATCGATGCGGCCGCCCAGTGCCGCGAGGGCCTTGTGCATCTTGGCGTGGATGGCGTTGAGCGAGACCACGTCGAACAGGCCGCGGCCCAGGCCCGACTGGTTGGTGGCGATCACCACATGCCAGCCGGCGTGGTTGAGCTTGGCGATGGCCTCCAGCGCGCCGGGCAAGGGCTCCCATTCCTCGGGCGACTTGATGAACTCGTCGCTGTCGACGTTGATCGTGCCGTCGCGGTCCAGGATGACCAGTTTCATGGCGGAATTAGGCAAGTCCCGACAGGTCGGCAACCCGGTTCATGGCCACATGCAGGGACTTGAGCAGTCCCTGGCGGTTCAGCCGCAGGTCCGCCTGCTCGGCGTTGACCATCACGCCGTCGAAGAAGGCGTCCACCGGTGCACGCAGTGCGGCCAGGGTCTGCAGCGAGGCGGTGTAGTCGCCGGCTTCGAACTGCGCGTCGGCCGCCGGCGCGATGCGCTGCAGCGCGGCGTACAGCTCCTTCTCGGCGGGCTCTTGCAGCAGCACTTCGCTGACATGGGCATCGACATCGCCGGCCTTCTTGAGGATGTTGGACACGCGCTTGTTGGCGGCGGCCAGCGCGGCGGCCTCGGGCAGGGCGGCGAAGGCGCGCACGGCCGCCAGGCGCTTGGGCACTTCGCCCAGGCGGGCCGGGCGCAGGGCCAGCACGGCATCAACTTCCTGGGCGCTGTAACCCTGCTCGCGCAGGCTGCCGGCCAGCCGTTCGTCGAGGAAATTCAGCAGCGCCTCGGTCGGATCCTGGATCTTGTCGCCGAAGGCCGGCACGACCGCGCGCACCAGCGCCTCGGGTGCCAGCGGCAGGTTCTTCTCGGACAACATGCGCAGCACGCCCAGCGCATGGCGGCGCAGCGCGAAGGGGTCGCGGTCGCCCGTGGGCAGGTTGCCGATGCCGAACATGCCGACCAGGGTTTCCAGCTTGTCGGCCAGCGCGACCACCAGGCCCACGTCGTTGCGCGGCAGCGCGTCGCCTGAGAAGCGCGGCTTGTAGTGGTCCTCGATGGCGTCGGCCACGGCCTCGGGCAGGCCGTCGTTGAGCGCGTAGTAGCGGCCCATGGTGCCCTGCAGTTCCGGGAACTCGCCGACCATGTCGGTCACGAGATCGCTCTTGGCCAGCTGCGCGGCCTGGTCGGCCTGGGCTGCGAGTTCGGCACCGCCCAGTTGCCGGGCGATGGCGGCCGCGATGGCCCGCACGCGCGCGATGCGCTCGCCCTGGCTGCCCAGCTTGTTGTGGTAGACGACCTTGTCCAGGCCGGGCACGCGCGCGGCCAGGGTTTTCTTGCGGTCCTGGTCGTAGAAGAACTTGGCGTCGGCCAGGCGCGGGCGCACCACGCGCTCGTTGCCGCCGGTCACGGCGCTGGCGTCATCGGGGCGGATGTTGCTGACCACCAGGAAGCGGTTGGTCAGCTTGCCGGCCGCATCCAGCAGCGGGAAGTACTTCTGGTTGGCCTTCATCGTGAGGATCAGGCACTCCTGCGGCACGCCCAGGAACTGCTCCTCGAAGGCGCAGACCAGCACGTTGGGGCGTTCCACCAGGGCGGTGACCTCATCGAGCAGGGCCTCGTCCTCGATGGGTCGGGCGCCGCCACCGACCTCGGCTGCCGCGGCGGCCAGCTGGCGCGCGATCTCGGCGCGGCGCGCGTCGAAGCCGGCGATCACGGCACCGTCTTGGGCCAGTGTCTCGGCATAGCGGTCGGCATGGGCGATCACCACGGGCGACTTGGCCGCCTCGAAGCGGTGGCCCTGCGTGCTGTTGCCGGCCTTCAGGCCCAGGGCGGTGACGGGCACGACCTCGCTGCCGTGCAGCGCCACCAGGCCATGGGCCGGGCGCACGAAGCTCACGCTGGTCCAGCCCGGCAGCTCGCAGCCTTCTTCCAGCTGGTAGCTCATGACCTTGGGGATCGGCAGCTTGGCGATGGCTTCGAGCAAGGCCTTTTGCAGGCCGTCGGCCAAGGCGCTGCCTGCCTGCACGCTGTCGAAGAACAGGGCTTCGGCCTTGCCGTCGGGCGCGCGCCTGAGCTGCGGCACGGCGCAGGCATCGGCGCCCAGCGCGGCCAGGCGCTTGAGCAGCGCGGGCGTGGGCTGGCCGTCGGCCGTGAGGCCGACCGAAACCGGCATCAGCTTGGTCGATTGCGGCTTGTCGGCCGCGCGGGCCAGCACGCCCGTGATGTGCGCGGCCAGGCGGCGCGGCGAGGCGAACGCGGTCAGCTGCGCATCGGCGCTGGCCAGGCCCTGGGCGCGCAGTTGCTCCAGCAACTGGCCCGCAAAAGCGTCGCCGAGCTTGCGCAAGGCCTTGGGCGGAAGTTCTTCGACGAACAGTTCAACGAGAAGGTTCTGGGCAGTCATAGGTTCTCAGGCCGCCTTCTTCGGGGGGATCTGCGCGACCCATTCGCGCGGTGCCATGGGGAAGCCCAGGCGCTCGCGGCTGTCGACGTAGCTCTGCGCCACGGCGCGGGCCAGGTTGCGGATGCGGCCGATGTAGGCGGCGCGTTCGGTCACGCTGATGGCGCCGCGCGCGTCTAGCAGGTTGAAGCTGTGCGCAGCCTTGAGCACCTGCTCGTAGGCCGGCAGCGCGAGCTGCTGCTCCATGAGGTGCTTGGCCTGCTTCTCGTGCGCGTTGAAGGCGGTGAACAGGAAGTCGGCGTCGGAGTGCTCGAAGTTGTAGGTGGACTGCTCCACCTCGTTCTGCTTGTAGACGTCGCCGTAGCTGAGGCCTTCCGTCCACTGCAGGTTGTAGACGTTGTCCACGCCCTGCAGGTACATGGCCAGGCGCTCCAGGCCGTAGGTGATCTCGCCCGTGATGGGCTTGCAGTCGATGCCGCCGACCTGCTGGAAGTAGGTGAACTGCGTCACCTCCATGCCGTTGAGCCAGACCTCCCAGCCCAGGCCCCAGGCGCCCAGCGTGGGGTTCTCCCAGTCGTCCTCGACGAAGCGGATGTCGTTCTTCTTGAGGTCGAAGCCCAGCGCCTCGAGCGAGCCCAGGTACAGCTCCAGGATGTTGCTGGGCGCCGGCTTGAGCACCACCTGGTACTGGTAGTAGTGCTGCAGGCGGTTCGGGTTCTCGCCGTAGCGGCCGTCCTTGGGGCGGCGGCTGGGCTGCACGTAGGCGGCCTTCCACGGCTCGGGGCCCAGGGCGCGCAGGAAGGTGGCGGTGTGCGAGGTGCCGGCGCCCACCTCCATGTCGTAGGGTTGCAGCAGCGCACAGCCTTGCTCGGCCCAGTACGCCTGCAGCTTGAGGATGATTTGTTGGAATGACAGCATCGATGCGGAGCCGGGCGAGGGCCGGCCAGGAAGTCGAAGGCGGCGCGCCCCGGGGACGCGCAAACGGCAGATTCTACGGGTGACGTCTGCGCCGGAGCAGGGCCAGCGCCACGGCGGCCAGCGCCAGCCCCCACAGCGGGGCCAGGCCGAAGCGCCCGGCCCACCAGGCGAACGGCGTGATGTCGGTGCGGCCGTAGACCTCGCCGGTCAGCACGCCCTGCGTGAGGCGCGGCAGCGCGTGCGTGACCTTGCCCTGTGCATCGACGATGGCGGTGGCGCCGGTGTTGGTGGCACGCAGCATGGGCCGGCGGAACTCCAGCGCGCGCATGCGCGAGATGGACAGGTGCTGGTCGATCGCGATGCTGTCGCCGAACCAGGCGATGTTGCTCATGTTCACGAAGACGGTGGGCGCCTTGGCCGGGTCGACGAAGCGCGCCGCGAGTTCCTCGCCGAACAAATCCTCATAGCAGATGTTGGGCGCCAGCCGCTGCGCGCCCAGTGCCATCGAGGCCTGGCCCACGTCGCCGCGGCGGAAGTCGCCGAGCGGGATGTGCATCATCTCGGTGAACCAGCGGAACAGCGGCGGGATGAACTCGCCGAAAGGCACCAGGTGGTGCTTGGCGTATTCGTAGTGGGCCGTGCGGCCGGGCGTGAAGCCGACGGCCGCGTTGATGTAGCCGCTGCGCATGTCGCCCATGGGCATGCCGATCAGCGCGCTCTGGCCGCCGGACGCGAAGCGCGCCTGCAGCGCCTGCCAGTAGCCGATCGGCAACTGCTCGGGCAGCAGCGGCAGCGCGGTCTCGGGCGCCACCACCAGCGGCGCCGAGGCCAGGTTGAGTTGCTGGCCATACCACTGCAGCGATTGCTCGATGCCGACCCCGGGCTCGAACTTCACGTCCTGCGGGATGTTGCCTTGCAACAGGCTCACGCGCAGCGGCTGGGCGATGACGGCGCTCTCGGCGGCGGGCTGGATGCGGCCCAGCGCAACGGACAGCGCGACGACGGCCGCCAGCGCCAGCGCGGCCGGCAGGCGACCTTGCGCGGAGGCGGCGACCGAAGCCAGCAGCGCCGCCGACAGCGCGGCGATGGCCGTGATGCCGTAGACGCCGACCCAGGGCGCGAAGGCGGCCAGCGGGCCGTCCACGTGCGCATAGCCCGCCGCGCCCCAGGGGAAGCCCGTGAACAGCAGGCCGCGGGCGAGCTCGGCCAGCGTCCAGAGCGCGGCCCACAGCAGCGCGCGGCCCAGCGGGTTCTGCAGCTCGCAGTGGCGTGCGATGCCGGCGGCCAGCGCGTAGTAGAGCGCCAGCAGGGCCGCCAGGGCGCCGACCGAGAGCACCGCGAGCACAGCCGGGAGCCCGCCGTAGACATGCAGCGAGATGAACAGCCACCAGAAGGTGCCCGCCAACCAGGCCAGCGCGAACAGGAAGCCGCGCAGCGCTGCGGCGCGCGCACTGGGCGCGCTGTCGACCAGGCGCACCAGCACCTCGAGCGCGAACAGCTGCAGCCACCATTGCGGCTGGCCGTCCCAGGGCGAGGCGATGGACAAGGCATGGGCCCCGCCGGCCAGCAGCGCACCCGCCATGGCCACCCAGGCGCCTGGCAGGGCGCGCACGTTCATGCGGTGGTGTCGCCGGTGTCGGTCGCGGGGAACACCTTGAACCAGCGCACCGCGCCGCCCTTGGTGTGCAACACCAGAAAGCGCAGGCCGGCCAGGTCGTGGCTCTCGCCGCGGCGCGGCACATGGCCGACCTCGTGCGCGATGAGGCCGCCGATGGTGTCGAAGCGGTCATCCTCCGGGCCGGTCTGCAGCGTGACGGCGAAGGCCTCCTCGACACGCTCGACCGGCGTGTCGCCGCTGACGCGGTAGGTGCGGTCCGCGAGGCCGAAGATGTCGCCGTGGTCTTCCACGATGTCGAACTCGTCCTCGATCTCGCCGACGATCTGCTCGAGCACGTCCTCGATGGTGATGAGCCCGGCCACGCGGCCGAACTCGTCGATGACCACGGCCAGGTGGTTGCGGTTGCCGCGGAATTCGCGCAGCAGGTCGTTCAGGCCTTTGCTCTCGGGCACGAACACGGCCGGGCGCAGCAGTGCGCGCAGGTTCAGTTCGGGCGCGCGCTGCAGCTTGAGCAGGTCCTTGGCCAGCAGGATGCCGATGATGTTCTCGCGCTCGCCCTCGTAGACGGGAAAGCGCGAGTGCGCCGTGTTGATGACCTGGTGCAGCAGTTCTTCGTAAGGGGCGTCGATGTCCAGGCAGTCCATGCGCGTGGCCGCCACCATCACGTCGCCGGCCGTCTGGTCGGCCATGCGGATCACGCCTTCGAGCATCACGCGGGCGTCCGGCCCGATGATGTCGTTCTGTTCCGCGTCGTTGAGTGTTTCGATCAGTTCCGCCCGCGAATCCGGGCCGGGATGGATGAATTCGGCCAGGCGTTGCAGGAAGCTGCGCTTGTCTTCGCGCTCGGGGCTACCGGGCGCGGAGCGCCCAGGATAGGGGTCTGACACTGACGGGGGTGCACGGCGTGCGGCTGTGGGGGAACCGCAAGGATAGCGGATCGCTGCCCGGGCACCCAGCCGGGGGGCGGCCGGCAGCGTTCAACGGCCGGACTTTCCGCGTGCGCCCTGCACGCCCTGGCGTACTTCCTGCAGGCCTTCCAGGAAGCGGCGGAACTGCTGGGCCTGCGCCTTGAGGTGGTAATCCGTCAGGCCCAGGTGCTGATGCATGAGTTCGGTCACGCGCGAGTCCAGCGTGGCGGCGGGCAGGCGCAGGAAGGCCTCGGTCTCCGAGCCATCGCGCTCCACCGTGGCGCCGGCGTTGCGCGCGATCTTGAGCATGGCGGTGTTCTCGCTGAGGGCGTGGATGAACAGGCTTTGCACGCCCTCGTTGCGCGCATGCATGACGGCCCGCTCGAACAGGCGTGCGCCGTAGCCGCGTCCGCGCACATGCTCGGAGACCGACACGCCGAACTCGGCGCAGGAGGTCAGCGAGGGATCGATGGAGAAGGCCAGGTGCGCCATGGCGATCAGTTCGAGCCGGCGGTTGTAGATGCCGAAGATCTCGTCGCGGTCGAAGTCCAGACTGTGGACATAGCGGCGCACGTGCTCGTCGGCCGCCGCATAGCCGAAGCGCAGGTAGCGGTCGTGCGGATTCAACGCCATCAGGTGGCGGGAAATGCGTTCGCGGTGCTCCGGGCCCAGGGAGCGGATCGGCACGATGACCGGAGCGCTGCGGCGTTTTTCGGCCCCGTCGCGCCCATGGGCGCGCGAAATGCCGTCGGCCGCGGACGGTGCTGGGGATCGGGTGTTATGCTGCATTGCAGCAATATACGACCAATGCGCGCTTGTCGCAGGCAGTTCTGCACGGATTTCGGCCCCGCCTGCGGGGCGATTGGTATCGCGCAACAAACGAAACAAAGCGCGGCGCAGGCTGCAATCTGGCTGTAACCAGCCGTTTGGATACTGCGTCGGTGAAGTTGGTCCGCAGCAGGAGTACCCCGTGCCTTTGACCCCTCTTGGAAATGTTTCCGGCGATCGCTCGGCTTTTGGGCAGCGTACCGGACGCCAGGGCTGGCTGCGCTGGCTTTGGTCCCGCCGGGAAGGTCGCCTGGACGAGATCCGGCGCCTGATGCTGGCCCAGCTCGCGACCATCGCCGATTCGGAGCAACGGGCCGGCCTGGCCGTCCGGATCAAATCGGCCGCCGATCCGGAGGCACTGTGGGCGCTGCGTGGCGACTGGATGGCGGCACTCGCGGACCATGAGGGACTACTGCTGGCGCGCCAGCGCATGAGCGACGTCAGCTTCATGTTCGCCGGCCTGCTGGACCGGGAGGAGCACGCGCGCACCGGCCTGGAAGTGCTGCGCACCGACGTGCCGCGCGGCCTGGTCCGCCACGCGGCGCAGATGCGCGCCGACCATTGAGCCACGCTACAGCGGCAGCGCGGTGGTGGCTTTGACGCGGTCCAGCACGAAACTGGTCTTGCAGTCCTGCACGCTGGGGTGCTTGAGCAGCGTGCCCATTACGAAGCTGCGGTAGTGCGCCATGTCGCGCACCACCACGCGCAGCAAATAGTCCATGTCGCCCGTCAGGGCCTCGCATTCCACGACCTCGGGCCAGGTCACGACGCTGGCGCGGAACAGGTCCATGGGGTTGCGCTTGTGCGTCTCGGCCAGCTTTTCCAGCCGCACGTTGAGGTAGGCCGTGAGCGCCAGGCCCACGGACTCGGGCTTGACGAGCGCCACGTAGCGGTCGATCACGCCAGTGTCTTCCAGCCGCTTGACACGCCGCAGCACGGCGCTGGCCGACAGGCCCACCTGCTCGGCGATCTGCTCGTAGGTGGCGCGCCCGTCGGTCTGCAGCGCGTTCAGGATCTGGCGATCCAGCTTGTCCAGCGTTTCCAAGGCCGCTCCTGCTCAGAAGGAAATGGGGTGCGATTCTGCCGCTGGATTCAGGCGCTGCGGACGGCTTGCAGGCTGTCGTGCACCACGCGTTCGTGGAATGCCAAGGCCACATGCGCCTGGCCCGGCAGGAAGCGGTTGTCGGCACCGGCCCGCGCGGCCGTGGACACCGGGAACACCACGTTGTCGCAGTTGGAGTACCAGCAGGTGAAGGGCACGGGCGCGGCATGGGCCTCGTCGCGCGCCAGTTGGGCCAGCCAGTGGCTGTCGCGCTCCATCTGGCGGGCGTTCTCGCCGTGGCCCAGTTGGGCCATCCAGGTGCCGCTGTGCGGGCTCGCGATCGTGACCACATGCGCCACGCGGGCTGCCGCACCGGGCGTGCGCAGCCAGGCGCGGGCCGCCAGGCCGCCCATGCTGTGGCACACCAGCACCGGCGGCTGGCCGGTCGCTGCGATGAGCCTGGCGACCGCGGCATCGATGGTCGGCACATAGGCATCGATCGAGCCGGTCACCGGTTCCAGGCTCACGGCGACGTGGGGCAGGCCCCATGCCCGGGCGCGCCGCATCCAGGGTGCCCAGAAGCCGCGGTTGCAGAACAGGCCGTGCACGAACACCACGCCGCGCTGCCGTGTGCCGGCCGGCAGGTGGTCGGGCTCGGCATGTTCGCGGAAGGGCTGGCGCCAGAAGAACACCTGCATGCCGCTGCGCAGCTCGGCCCACCAGGCCCCCAGCAGCTGCGCCGGCGTGGGCCGGGGTGCGGGGTCCTCGTGCTGGCGCGCCAGCAGCGCGAACTCGCAGGCCAGCAGAGCGCCGTAGCCGAGCACCGGCAAGGCCAGGCCCGCCAAGGCCAGCAACGGCGACGACGACCAGAAACCGAGCAGCCAGGCCAGGGCCAATGAGGTGAGAAGCAGGCAAAGCAGTCGTTGCAGGCGTGCGAGCATGGGCGCGGGGCGGTGGAGCGGCCTGCATTGTCGTCCTAGGGCAAGCCCCGCTGGCGATGGCGCGGGTGCTGAGCACAATGCCGCCGCACAAGGAGACGCAGATGGCAAAGCCCTGGTTGGACAGCTACCCCCCGAACGTGCCGCACGACGTGGATGTCGCGCGCTACCGCTCGCTTGCCCAGTTGCTGGAAGAGTCGTTCAAGAAGAACGCGGCGCAGCCGTTCTCGGTCTGCATGGATTGCTGGATGAGCTACCGCGAACTCGACGAGGCGTCCGCGGCCGTGGGCGCCTGGTTGCAAGGCATGGGGCTGGAGGAGGGCGCGCGCGTGGCCATCATGCTGCCCAACATTCCGCAGTTCGCGGTGACCATGGCCGGTGTGCTGCGCGCGGGCTACACCTGCGTGAACGTCAACCCGCTCTACACGGCGCGCGAGCTGGCGCACCAGCTCAAGGACTCCGGCGCCAGCGCCATCGTGATCCTGGAAAACTTCGCACACACGCTGGAGAGCGTGATCGCCGAGACGCCGCTGCGGCACGTGGTCGTGGCCTCGATGGGAGACATGCTGGGCACCTTCTACGGCCCGTGGATCACGTTTGCCGTGCGCCACCTCGCCAAGATGGTGCCGGAGTTCAAGCTGCCCTTGGAGGGGGGGCGCAGTGTGACGCCTTTCCGCACCGTGCTGGTGGAGGGCGGGCGGCGCAGCCTGCGTCCGGGCCAGGCCACGCTGGAGAGCATCGCCTTCCTGCAATACACGGGTGGGACGACCGGCCTGTCCAAGGGCGCAGTGCTCACGCATGCCAATGTGATCGCGGGCGTGCTCCAGTCCGAGGCCTGGTTCTCACCAGCGCTTGCGCGCGTGGGCGATCTGCGCAAGGTCAACAGCATCGCGGCGCTGCCGCTGTACCACATCTTCGCGCTGACGCTGTGCCTGCTGGTCGTCCGGCTCGGCGCGCACCTCACGCTGATCCCGAACCCGCGTGACATCGGCAAGTTCGTC
Organism: Pseudorhodoferax aquiterrae; assembly: GCF_014652235.1. Lineage (GTDB taxonomy): Bacteria > Pseudomonadota > Gammaproteobacteria > Burkholderiales > Burkholderiaceae_C > Pseudorhodoferax > Pseudorhodoferax aquiterrae. Next base: position 300,642 of record NZ_BMYK01000003.1, on the reverse strand, counting down.
GAGGTGCTCAAGGCGCGGCCCTTCCATCTGCTGCCGGGGGTGAACACCCTGTTCAACGCCCTGCTGCAGCATCCGCAGTTCAAACACCTGGACTTCTCGCAGCTGTGCGTCACGCAGGCCGGCGGCATGGCCGCATCCGAAGGCACGGCGCGGCAGTGGTTCGAGGTGACGGGCTGCCCCATGATCGAAGGCTGGGGCATGAGCGAGACGGTGGCGATCGGCACCAACAACCCGGTGACGGCGACATCCTTCAGCGGCACCATCGGCCTGCCGTTGCCCGGCATCGAGGTCGCCATCAAGGACGACGACGGCTTGTCGCTGGCGCAGGGCGAGGCCGGCGAGATCTGCATCAAGGGGCCGAACGTGATGCGCGGCTACTACCAGCGGGCCGAGGAAACCGCGGCGGCCTTCACGTCCGATGGCTACATGCGCACCGGCGACATCGGCACCATGGACGAGCGCGGCTACTTCCGCATCGTCGACCGCAAGAAGGACATGATCCTCGTCAGCGGCTTCAACGTCTTCCCGAACGAACTGGAGAACGTGATCTCGTTGTGTCCCGGCGTGGTCGAGTGCGCGGCCATCGGCATTCCGGACGAGAAGCAGGGCGAGGCCATCAAGGTCTTCGTGGTGCGCAGCGACCCCGCGCTGTCGGAAGAGGATGTCGCGCGCCATTGCCAGGACAACCTGACCGGCTACAAGCGCCCCAAGCACATCGAGTTCCGCGACGAGCTGCCCAAGAGCAACGTAGGCAAGATCCTGCGCCGCGAACTGCGTCGCGAAAGGGCCTGAAGGATGCGCCAGTGCTCGCTATAGTCGTCGGCGTTTTTTGCTGTTCGACAACATCGGAGAGACCATGGAGTACGAGACCATCACCTTGCGTGTGGAAGCCGGCAAAGTCGGCGTCGTCACGCTGAACCGCCCCAAGCAGCTCAATGCGCTGAACGACCAGCTCATGAACGAGCTCGGCGACGCGCTCAAGAAGCTGGACCGGGACGACAGCATCGGCTGCATCGTGCTGACGGGCAGCGAGAAGGCGTTTGCCGCTGGTGCCGACATCGGCGCCATGGCCAAGTACAGCTTCGCCGACGTCTACAAGGGCGACTACATCACGCGCAACTGGGAGCAGATCCGCAGCGTGCGCAAGCCCGTCATTGCGGCCGTCAGCGGCTTCGCGCTGGGCGGCGGCTGTGAGCTGGCGATGATGTGCGACTTCATCATCGCGGCCGACAACGCCAAGTTCGGCCAGCCCGAGATCAAGTTGGGTGTGATCCCCGGTGCGGGCGGCACGCAGCGTCTGCCGCGCGCGGTCGGCAAGGCCAAGGCCATGGACATGGCATTGACGGGACGCATGATGGACGCGACCGAAGCTGAGCGCTCCGGCCTGGTCAGCCGCGTCGTGCCGCTGGACAAGCTGATGGAGGAAGCACTGGGCGCTGCGCTGTCGATCTGCGAGTTCTCGCAGATCGCCGTGATGGCCGCCAAGGAGTCCGTCAACCGTGCTTTCGAAAGCGGCTTGTCCGACGGCGTCATGTTCGAACGCCGGCTGTTCCACGGCCTGTTCGCCACGGCCGATCAGAAGGAAGGCATGGACGCCTTCATGAACAAGCGCAAGGCCGGCTTCACCAACACTTGAAGGCGGCGCGAAATCCACGCTATAATTAGCGGCTCGGCGCTTTAGCTCAGTCGGTTAGAGCGATGGAATCATAATCCACAGGTCCGCGGTTCGAATCCGTGAAGCGCCACCAACATCCGAAAGCCTTCGAAATCAATGGTTTCGAAGGCTTTTTTATTTTCCGGAGTGTGGTGTGGGCTGCGCACTTCACCGGTTTCCGCACTGCGTTTGTTGCAGTGCAGGTTGAGCGGGTGAGGAGGCCTTCCAGCTACCGCCCGTGCCACTGACGGCGCTGCATCCGGGCGTGCAGTGGGTGGAAGAGCCTGTTGCCGTCGCCGACAGCGGCCGTTGCGGCGTTCTCGTTGATTGGCACGGTTCCAGCGGCCGCGAGGGTGGCGCCCACGGTTTCTTTCGCGGAGGCTTCAGGACGCCTGGCGGAACTCAGCGTTTTCCTGGCGCTCCTTGCTGATTTGCTCCAGCCGGAGGCCGGCCGCCAATGCCCCGCGGGCAAGACATGCAATGCAAGCGATGGCGATGAGTGCGGTGAGCGTCATGGAAGCGTCTCAATCGTTGAGATCTGAAACTAATTGATACCAGCGATCTTCCGCGCCATCGATGGATTGATGAACGGGTGCAAACCCTGGTGTGGCGTCTCTTGGCCACTACTGGCCGTTCAAGCCACAGGCACACTCAACGATTTCTTCTGTTGGCGATCAAAACCATTGCGATGATCGCCGCGACCACCGCCCAGCCGTCGTCGGCAAACCAACTGGCAGTCAGCAGCGGCGGTTCCTGAGCGGATGGTTGAACGTCGGAACGGGGCCCGAAGGCCACGACGGCAGAGACGGACACTACCGAGACGAGAGCGATCAGGGCGCGCTTCATTGGCATGTTTTGATGATGCGCACTGCGCAGGTGGCGAGCGTCGGCTGCCTGCAATGCGCTGGGAAGTTGGCCGGCACGGGGCGCGGAGGTGCGGCATGATGCAGGAACTCATGCAAACCGTTGGCGACTTTCCGCACGGTTTCATTGGCAGCGCCGTGCCCCCTGACTTGTCGCGTTCACATCCGGCCAACGCGACCCGTGGGACTGCGTCTCTCAGGACGCTGGTTTTGCGCTATCGGCGGGACGCGTCAGCAAAATTCAAAGCCTCTCCGGTCTTCGAACCGGGGAGGCTTTTTGTTGGCGCGAGACCACGACCACCGCGCCTGATCGACTCTGCCGGCTGCAACGCTCGGCGACGTTGTTTCGACGTCAGGCCGGTGCTGTGTGGCGCACGGGGTGCGCGTCCCGGACTTCAACCCAGTGGCTTCCCGTGCCGTGCACCTCCAGTGCTTCGGCCAGTCGGTTCTTCAGCAGCCACCGGTTCATCAGCGAGCCTTCCATCCACTCGCAGACGAAACGTTGGCCTTGGTCGTTCTGCGCGATTTCGCGCGTGCTTGCAATGCGAATTTGTTTCATCGCGCGAGCGTAACCATGAGACGGTATTTCCAATGTGACATGCCGCACATGTTTTGCATGTCGCATGCGCACCGCGGCCATGCGCGGCGCGCCGGTGGATCATGTCTTGCCGTTGCGCTTGGCAATCACAGCCATCACGGCGATCGCCGCCGCCACTTCCCACATGCCGCTGTGGTCGCCACTGAACGTGGACGTCGCCCACGAAACCGCTGCGCCGGGCAGGGCTTGAACGGAGGGAAGGTCGGGGTATGCGCCCAATGCGAACGCCGCTGACACAGCAAGCAGCGATGCAATGGCAATCAAGAGACGCTTCATCAACTGAATGGGAGTCATCATGAACTCCAAGCAAGCACTGTGCCGCCTTTAAGATTCAAGCACTTGCGAGAGTACCTAGGGTATTCCCGGGCTCCCTGTAACGTGGGTCGTCATCGGCCATGTCCTACAAGACTGGACACATGGATGGTCGCGATGCGGCCTTGATTTGGTGTCGTTGGTGGTGCTGTTGCTGGGCTTGAGATGGGAGGCCCCAAGCGCTACATGAGGGGAATCGTGGCTTTTCTGGTCAGAGGTCGGCGTCCAGGCGAATTGCCCCCGTGCGTGACGCGAATTGGACGTTCTGTCGGTCCTTTTTACAAGCTGGGCCGCCGCGCGATCGGCGCGGCAAGTTCCGTGTTGATTTCATTGCAGTCATCCGCATGGCGCGAATGTTGCGTCGAGATGCGTTGGCCTCGGGCTGTGCAACGCCGAGGTGCACCTGACGCGTGGACAGCACGCCTGCGGACCTGATGACCAACCGGATTCTTCAAGCATGAGCGACCAGACCAGGAGCGACAGTTCCAAGCCCGCACCGCCTGCATCGGCGGCCGTCGAGCCCAGAACCCATGTGAACAGCGCAATGACCGTTCCATATGTGCCGAGCAAATCGGTGCCGGTCCGCGCCGGCGCCGAAGACCACAAACGGCATGCCACCAAGGGGCTGCCAACCTGAGCCGGGTTGCGGCCGCCATCTTTCCAAGCCCTGCGTGAGCGGGGCTTTTTTGCGTGCGAGGACACGGGCCGGGGCCACGGGGCATGCGCACCATGCAAAACGCCAGTCGTGGCAAAACACAGACTGGCGTTGCAGCGGGACTTCAAGAATTTGGTCGTGGACTCTTACGCGGTCCACGTTTACGGCACTTTCGCATGCAGGACCACTCTGCGTTTTTCGTCGTGAGCGATCTTGTCGACGTGCCGCCGTGAGATTCGGCGTTGCCTGGCCAGGCGATTTCACTGGTTGCAGAACCAGTGAGCCCCCGATTGTAGCTCAGTCGGGCTTCGCGCCGGACGCCTTGACCACCTTGGCCCACTTGGCGGTCTCGCTCTGCATGAGCGACATCAGGGCTTCGGGGGTGCCGGGGTTCGGCTCCAGGCCCAGCGTGGCGAGCTTCTCCCTCACATCGGGCAGCGCCAGCACACGCGCGACTTCCTGGTTGATGCGCAACTGAACCTCGCGCGGCATCCCGGCCGGCCCGAGCAGCGCGAACCAGGAGGTGGCCTCGAATCCGGGCAGGCCGGCCTCGGCGATGGTCGGGATGTCCGGCGCGGCAGGGGAGCGCTGCGCGCTGGTCACCCCCAGGGCCTTGAGTTCGCCGGACTTCACGAGCGGCAGCGCCGACGGCATGTTGTCGAAAATCATCGCGATGCGTCCGCCCAGCAGGTCCGGGATCGCCTGAGCGCGCCCTTTGTACGGCACATGCTGCATCTTCACGCCGGCCAGCGTGTTGAACAGCTCCCCCGACAGGTGGATCGAGGTACCGCTGCCCGACGAGCCGAAGGCCAGTGGCTCGCGCTTGGCCAGCGCCACCAGCTCCTGCACGTTGTTGGCTGGCACGGCCTTGTTGACCACCAGCAGGTTGGGCGTACTGGCCAGGAAGCTGATCGGCGTGAAGTCCTTGAGGTTGTTGTACGGCATCTTGTCGTACAGCGCGGCGTTGATCGCGTGCGTCCCCACCGTACCCAGCACCAGGGTGGCCCCGTCGGCCGGGCTCTTGGCCACTGTGTCGGCACCGATGTTGCCGCCGGCGCCCGGCTTGTTGTCCACCGTCACGGGCTGGCCCAGCGCGCTCCACTTGTCGGCCAGGAGGCGCGCCAACGTGTCCGGCGCCCCCCCCGGCGGGAAGGTGACGACGATGCGGACCGGCTTGCTCGGCCAGGCCGCCGGCTGCGCCTTGGCGGGCAGGCTGCTGGCCACGAGGGCGAGCAGGGCGGTGGACAGCAGCAGTCGGCGGGGGGCAGTCTGCATGGTGGCGGGTCTCCTTGTCGTGTGGGCGAGGCCGCCAGCGTAAGCAAGCTGCGCCGAGCGCGTGAGCGGGTTTTACCGGCCCACGGCGGCCGCTGGCGCGCGGCAAGGGAGCCGGTCTCAGGCATATCCCTTGCTTCCCGACGTGTGCCGCCTGCCTACACTGCAAACCCCATCCGCTTGCCGAGGAAGCCCATGTCTGCCTTGTCCCGCCTGAGCGCTATCGCGCTGTGCTGCGCCAGCCTGTCCGCCGTCCATGCCGACACCTTGAAGAAGGTGGCCGACAGCAACAAGATCACCGTGGCCTACCGCGAATCGTCGGTACCGTTCAGCTACCTGGCGGGTTCGACCAAGGCCGTGGGATTCGCCGTCGACCTGACCGACGCCGTCGTCGAGGCCGTCAAGAAGAAGCTCAACAAGCCCAACCTGGAGGTTGGCGCCATGGCCGTGACCTCGCAGAACCGCATCCCCTTGCTCACCAACGGCACCATCGACCTGGAATGCGGCTCGACCACCAACAACACCGCGCGCGGCAAGGACGTGGCCTTCGCCATCAACCACTTCTACACCGGCACGCGCCTGCTCGTGAAGAAGAGTTCGGGCATCAAAAACTACGCCGACCTCGCCGGCAAGACCGTGGCCACGACGACCGGCACGACCAATGCGCAGGTCATCCGCAAGTACAACCAGGACAACAACATCGGCATGACGGTGGTGCTGGGCAAGGACCATGACGATTCGCTACTGCTGGTCGAGAGCGACCGTGCCGTCGCCTTCGCGATGGACGACATCCTGTTGTTCGGCCTGCGCGCGAACTCCAAGATGTCCGAGCAGCTCGAGGTGGTCGGCGATTCGCTGCAGGTCGAGCCCTATGCCTGCATGGTGCGCAAGGACGACCCGGCCTTCAAGGCGCTGGTCGACGGCGTGTTCGCCGATGCCATGAAGTCGGGCGAGTTCGAGCGCCTGTACAACAAGTGGTTCATGTCGCCGATCCCGCCGCGCGGCATCAACCTCGGCCTGCCGATGAGCCAGCAGCTGCGCGACAATCTGAAGGCCCTGAGCGACAAGCCCGCCATGTAGGTCCGCGCAGTGCGGCGCAGGCCGGGCCCTGAATTCCTTGATGCCTTCCTGCCGCCCTCTTCTTTGCGTTGTCGCCGTGTTGCTAGCCCTGCCGGCAACCGCCCAGACGGTGGCCAGCTTCCACATGGTGCAGCGCATCGACGAGATGCTGGTCGGCGTGGACGCCATCGCGCTCGACGTGGTCGACCGCGACCATGTCGCCGGCACCTACTTCCTCGTGCACGCCCTGCGGCCATCGCCCCTGGTCGGCTATGCCAACTACGTGGTGGACTGCCGCACGCCGCAGCGCATCGCCATCCTCAACTCCGTCATGCCCTCGGGCCGGCTCGAGCCCGAGCAGCCCTTCGTGCAGCCGCCGCGCCGCAGCGGCCGCACCGACCTCACCAACCTGGTGTTCGAGCCCGTGCACACCATGGACGGCACCGCCATGGTGGCCCAGTTCAGCTGCGAGGCCAGCGGCGCGCCGGGCCGTGCCGCACAGATCGCGGCCGAACTGGCGGCGCGCGGCAGCCCGCCCGACAGCCGCAGCCTGTACTGCCGCATGAAGCCCGATGCCGGGCGGGCGGAACGCCGCGTGGAGGTGCGCTACAGCGTGGCCGAGAACGCCGTGGCCGTGAACGGGCAGTGGCTCAGTTCGGGTTTCGTGGCGGGCGACGAGGTCGTGTTCGGCACCGGTGCGCAATGGCGCGTGGACACCCGCAAGCGCCAGGCCCGCTTGCTGCGCGACAACGGCCGCCAGCTGTTCAAGGGCGATTGCGACGACCGGCCCTGAGTGTGTTCAGCCCAGCAGGGCCTGCGCGAATTCGCGCGCGTCGAAGGTCTCCAGGTCTTCCAGCTTCTCGCCCACGCCGATGAAGTAGACCGGCACCGGCCGCTCCTGCGCGATGGCGGCCAGCACGCCGCCCTTGGCCGTGCCGTCCAGCTTGGTCACGATGAGACCCGTCAGGCCGATCGCGTCGTCGAAGGCCTTGACCTGCATCAGCGCGTTCTGGCCGGTGTTGCCATCGATGACCAGCAGCACCTCGTGCGGCACGCCGGTGCCGGCCGTGTCGGCCTTGACCAGCGTGCGGCGAATCTTCTTGAGCTCCTCCATCAGATGGAGCTGGGTCGGCAGGCGGCCGGCGGTATCGACCAGCACCACGTCCTTGCCGCGCGCGCGGCCGGCGTTCACCGCATCGAAGGCCACGGCCGCGGGGTCGCCGCCCTGCTGGCTGATGATCTCCACATAGTTGCGATCGGCCCAGACGGCCAATTGCTCGCGCGCTGCGGCGCGGAAGGTGTCGGCCGCGGCCAGCAGCACCGAGGCCTTGTGCGCGGCCAGGTGCCGGGTCAGCTTGCCGATGGAGGTGGTCTTGCCCGCCCCGTTGACGCCGGCCACCATCACCACGGTGGGCTTGTGCTCGCCGATGACCAGCGGCTTCTGCAGCGGACGCAGCAGGTCGGCGATGGCATCGATCAGCAGTTCGCGCACGGCGGCCGGTTCGGTGGCCCGGGCCTCCTTCACGCGGCGGCGCAGGTCGTCCAGCAGCACCGTCGTGGCCTTCACGCCGGTGTCGGCCATCAGCAGGGCCTCCTCGAGCTCCTCGTACAAGGCCTCGTCGATGCGGGTGCCCGTGAAGACCGTGGTGATGCTGCTGCCGGTCTTGCGCAGGCCCAGCTTGAGCCGGTCCACCCAGCCCGCGCGGGCCACGGGTTCGGCGGCGGCCTCGGCCGGCGGCGGCTCCGGCGCAGCCTCGGGCTTGGCCGCGAAGGGATTGCGCAACCAGCTGCGACCGGCGGGCTCCACCGGCTCGGGCGCCGCCGGCGCAGGGGGCGCTTCAACGGCTGCTGGCTCCGCCGCGGGCGGTTTTTTCTTGAAGAAACTGAACATTTGGGGCGTTCTTAGAATCGGATGATTCTATGAAACGCATTCTTTCTGCGTGCACCATGGCCTTCGCGCTGGCCTGGGCGGCACCCGGTCTGCAAGCCCAGACCGCACCCCCCGCGCCTGCCGTGGCGGCAGCCACCGCCCAGCAATTCCAGTTGGCCAACGGCATGACGCTCATCGTCAAGCAGGACCGGCGTGCGCCCACAGCCGTGCACATGGTCTGGCTGCGCGTGGGCAGCATGGACGAGGTGGACGGCACCAGTGGCGTCGCCCACGCCGTCGAGCACATGATGTTCAAGGGCACGGAGCAACTCAAGCCCGGGGAATTCTCGCGCCGCGTGGCGGCCATCGGCGGCTCCGAGAACGCCTTCACCTCCTACGACTACACCGGCTACTACCAGCAGATCCCGGCCGGCCGGCTCGAAGAGGTGATGCGGCTAGAGGCCGACCGCTTTGCCCACAACCGCTGGGCCGACGAGGAATTCACGCGCGAGCTGGCCGTCATCAAGGAAGAGCGGCGCATGCGCACCGACGATGCGCCGCGCGCCCGGCTGTACGAGGCGCTCTACGCCATGACCTACCAGGCTGCGCCCTACCGCCGGCCCATCATCGGCTGGATGGGCGACCTGGACAGCCTCACGGCGGACGATGTGCGCCAGTTCTACCGCCAGTGGTACGTGCCGGCCAATGCCGCCGTGGTCATCGTGGGCGACGTGGACGTGGCCCAGGTGCGGGCCCAGGCCGAACGCATCTACGGCGCCATCCCCGCTGCCGCCGTGCCGGGCCGCAAGCCGCGCGAGGAGCCCGCGCAGCGCGGCATCCGCCGGCTGGAACTCAAGGCACCGGCCGAGCAGTCCTACCTGGCCATGGCCTTCAAGGTGCCCAAGCTCACGACCCTGGAGGCCAGCGACGACGCGCTGGCTCTGACCGTGCTGTCGGCCGTGCTCGATGGCTACCCCGGTGCCCGGCTGGAGCGCGCGCTGACCCAGGGCCCCGACCGCCTGGCCGACAGCGCCGGCGCCAGCAACGGCCTCATGGGCCGCGGCCCGCAGCTGTTCGTGCTGGACGGCGTGCCGGCGCCCGGCAAGACCACCGAGCAACTGGAGGCGGCGCTGCGCGAGCAGGTGGCGCGCGTGGCGCGCGAAGGAGTCAGCGCGGCGGAGCTCGCCCGTGTGAAGACGCAATGGGTGGCCGGCCAGGTCTACAAGCGCGATTCGCTGTTCAACCAGGCGCGCGAACTCGGCAGCCAGTGGGCCACCGGCTTTGCGCCCGACCTGTCCGACCGGCTGATCGAGCGGCTGAGGCAGGTCACGGCCGAGCAGGTGCAGGCGGTGGCGGCGCGCTACTTCGGCGACGACCAGCTCAATGTGGCCGTGCTGCGGCCGCAGCCCGTCGATCCGGCCGCCCGCAAGAAGGCGCCTGCCGGTGCCCGCCAGGACCCCACCACCGAGCCGAGCCGATGAACAAGCTGATGTCCCTTGCGCGGCTGCCCCTGGCCGCAACCCTGCTCGTGGCGGCTGGCTGGGCCAGCGCCGCGATTCCGCTGCAGCGCTGGATCCAGGCCAATGGCGCCGAGGTCTACCTCGTGGAAAGCCCGGGCATTCCCATGGTCGACGTGCAGCTCGACTTCGATGCCGGCTCGCGCCGCGACCCGCCCGCCCAGGCGGGCCTGGCCGATGCCACGGCCGGGCAGGCCAACAAGGGCATCGCTGCACAAGGCCAGGAGCCGGCGCTGGACGAGAACGCGCTCGGAGAGGCCTGGGCCGACCTCGGCGCCTCGTTCGGCGCCAATGCCAGCCGCGACCGCATGAGTTTCTCGCTGCGCACGCTGACCTATCCGGACCTGCTGCCCAAGGCCGTGGCGCTGGCGGCGCGCCAGCTGGGCGCGCCGGCCTTCGACGCCGCCGTGTGGCAGCGCGACCGCGAGCGCATCGGCGCAGCACTGCGCGAGTCCTACACGCGCCCCGGCCCCGTGGCGGGCCGCGCCTTCCAGCAACTGGTCTACGGCGGCCACCCCTATGGCCGCGAGACCACGGAGCAGACCCTGGCCGCCATCTCGGTCGACCACCTGCGCGCCTTCTATGCCCAAAGCATCCTGCCCTGCCGCGCCAAGGTCAGCGTGGTGGGTGCCGTGACCCGCGCGCAGGCCGACCAGCTGGTGCAGGCCCTGCTGTCCCGCTTGCCGCACACGGCCTGTGCACCGCTGCCTGCGGTGGGCGAGGTGCCGGCCCTGGCCAAGGCCGAGGAGCGCCGCATTCCGTTCGCGTCCAACCAGGCCCAGGTGCTGATCGGCCAGCCCGGCATCCAGCGCGACGACCCCGATTTCTTCGCCGTGCTCGTGGGCAACCACATCCTGGGTGCCGGCGGCTTCACCTCGCGCCTCACCCACGAGGTGCGCGAGAAGCGCGGCCTGACCTACGGCGTGTCCAGCGACTTCTCCCCGGGTCGCCATGCGGGCGCTTTCACGGTGGGCCTGCAGACCCGTGCCGACCAGGCCGATGCGGCCATCGCCGTGGCACGCGAGACGCTGGCGCGCTTCGTCGCCGAAGGACCGACCGAGGCAGAGCTCAAGGCCGCCAAGGACAACCTGGTCGGCGGCTTCGCGCTGCGGCTGGACAGCAACCGCAAGCTGCTCGGCAACGTGGCCAACATCGCCTGGAACGGCCTGCCGCTGGACTACCTGGACACCTGGACGCAGCGGGTGGAGGCCGTCACGGTGGCGCAGATCCGCGCCGCGTTCGCGCGCATGCTGCAGCCCGAGCGCATGGTGACGGTGGTGGTCGGCGGCGCCTGATCGGGTCAGCCGAGCGCCGCGCGCGCGGCCGCCAGCACCGCGCGGCCAAGCCCGTCGAGCAAGGCCGAGGCGGCCCGCGCGTGCTGCCAGTACAGCGGCACGTCCATTGGCGTGCCCGGCACCAGCTCCACCAGCCGGCCGGCTGCGAGCAGCGGCTGTACCAGCGGCAGCGGCTGCATGCCCCAGCCCATGCCGGCCAGCCCGGCCTCGACGAAGGCCTGCGGCGAAGGAAGCAGGTGGCAGGGCAGCGGCACCGCCTTGCGGCACTGCCGGCGCACCCAGCGGGCCTGCAGCTGGTCCTTACGGTCGAACAGCAGGCTGGGCGCCAGCGCCAGGCTGCGCGCCTGCACGCCCTCGGCGAAATGCCGGGCCATGAAGCCGGGGCTGGCCACGGCCAGGTAGCGCAGCGTGCCCAGGGCCTGGCTGTTGCAGCCGGCCGCGGGCTTGGCCAGCGCCGTCACGGCCGCCAGCACGGCCCCGCTGCGCAGCCGCTCGGCCGTGTGGTCCTGGTCGTCCACGGTCAGCTCCAGCAGCACCGGCGCCGAGGCCGCGTACTGCGCTGCGGCCGGCGCGAACCAGCTGGCCAGGCTGTCCGCGTTCACGGCCACCGGCAGGCGCGCGCGCTCGGCGGTCGGGGCGGCCACCGGCAGCACGTCCTGCAGGTCGTGCTCCAGCAGGCGCACCTGGGCCAGGTGGCGGCACAGGTGCTGGCCGACTTCGGTGGCGCGGCAGGGCTGACCGCGGATCACCAGCGCGCAGCCCACGCGTTCCTCGAGCAGGCGCACGCGCTGCGAGACGGCCGAGGGCGTCACATGCAGCGCCTGGGCAGCGCGTTCGAAGCTGCCTTCGCGGACCACGGCGGCCAGCGCGGCAAGGGCGGCATAGTCCAGCACGGGCTCTCCTGGCGATGAAGCAGAACTGAACCAAGTTTAGAAGTTTGCGCTGGCCCGCGCGGCAGGGCGCCGGCATGCTCTGACCCCATGTCCGCATTCCTCCAGGGCTTCTCGCTGAGCCTCGCCTTGATCGTCGCCATCGGCGCGCAGAACGCCTTCGTGTTGCGCCAGGGTCTGCGCCGTGCCCATGTACCGCAGGTGGTGCTGTTCTGCGCGCTGGCCGACGCGCTGCTGGTGGGCGCCGGCGTCTATGGCATGGCCGGCCTGCTGGGCGCGCAGCCGCTGCTGGCGCGCGTGCTTGCGGCGCTGGGCGCGGTGTTCCTGGCCGGCTACGGCCTGCGCGCGCTGTGGCGCAGCCGGCAGCCGGCCGCACTGCAGGCCGCTGCCACCGGCGCCGGCGGCAGGGCGGCCGTGCTGGCCCAGGCCGCGGCGTTCACACTGCTGAATCCCCACGTGTACCTGGACACGGTGCTGCTGGTGGGCTCGGTCGGCGCCCAGCACGCACCGCTGGCGCGTGCGGCTTTCGTGGCAGGTGCGGCGCTGGCCAGTGCCGGCTGGTTCGCGGCGCTGGGCTTCGGCGCGCGCTGGCTGGCCCCGGTGTTCGCGCGGCCGCGGGCCTGGCAGTGGCTGGACCGCGTGATCGGCGCCACCATGCTGGCGCTGGCGGCGGGGCTGGCGCTGGGTGCCGCTGGGCTCGCGTAAGCTCGCCGCATGCCCCGTCCCACTGCACAGAAGACCGCCAAGACCACCGCTGCGCCGGCCCGTCCGCACGAAGTCCGCATCATCGGCGGCCGATGGAAACGCACCAAGCTGCCCGTGGCCGACAAGCCCGGCCTGCGTCCTACGCCCGACCGCGTGCGCGAAACCCTGTTCAACTGGCTCGGCCAGGACCTCACGGGCTGGCGCTGCCTGGACATGTTCGCGGGCACCGGTGCGCTGGGCCTGGAGGCGGCCTCGCGCGGCGCCGCAGAAGTGCACCTGTTCGAGACCGATGCAGCCCTGGTGGCCCAGCTGCAGCAGCTCAAGGCCCGGCTCGGTGCGGGGGCGCTGCAGATCGCGCGCGGTGACGGCATCGCGCTGGCGGGCCGCCTGGCTGCCGGCAGCATCGATCTCGTGCTGCTGGACCCGCCTTTCGGCACCACGCAGTACCCGGCCGCCGTGGCGGTTGCGCTGCGCGTGCTTGCTCCGTCAGGGCGGCTGTACCTGGAAGCGCCCGAGCATTGGGCGGCCGACAGGCTAGCCGGCCAGGGCCTGGCGGAATTGCGCCACCTCAAGGCCGGCGCCGTCCATGCCCACCTGCTGGCCCGCGCATAATCGCGCCGCACGAGACAAGCCCAGAGGAGCAAGCCGCCCATGCGCCACCCTGTGATCGCCGTCTATCCCGGCACCTTCGACCCCATGACCCTGGGCCACGAAGACGTGGTGCGTCGCGCGGCCCAGCTGTTCGACACCGTGATCGTGGCGGTCGCGGCCGGCCACCACAAGAAGACGCTGTTCTCGCTCGACGAGCGCATCGAGATGGTGCGCGAATCGGTCAAGCCGTATCCGCAGGTGCAGGTCGAGAGCTTCTCCGGCCTGGTGCGCGACTTCGTCGTGGCCAAGGGCGGCAAGGCCATGGTGCGCGGCCTGCGCGCCGTGACCGATTTCGACTACGAATTCCAGCTGGCCGGCATGAACCGCGCGCTGATGCCCGATGTGGAAACCGTGTTCCTGACGCCGGGCGACAAGTACCAGTTCATCTCCAGCACCTTCGTGCGCGAGATCGCCACACTGGGCGGCGAGGTCGAAAAGTTCGTCTCGCCTTATGTTCTGCGCTGCCTGCTGGCCAAGGTCGGCCGCGCGGGCTGAAGCTTCACGCCAGCCGCGCCAGCCAGTCCAGCAGCAGCGCGTTGACCGCGCCGGGCTGCTCCATCGTCAGCATGTGGCCGCACAGCGGCAGCAGGTGCAGCTCGGCCTGCGGCACGAGGGCGGCAATCTCGCGCGCGCAGTCGGGCGGCGTCAGGCTGTCGGATTCGCCGCTGGCCACCAGCACCGGGCAGCGCAGTTGCGGCAGGTGCATGCGCGCATCGGGCCGGGCCATCACGGCGCGGTTCTGGCGCACGAGCTGCGCGGCACCCACGCGCAACACCATCTCCAGATAGCTCCTGGCCAGGGCCTTGAGCTCGGGATGGCGCCGGTCGAAGGCGAAGGGCACGTTGGCGCGCAGCACCTCGTCGGCACGGCCGCTTTCGAACAGGCCGATGGCCTGCTCGCGCAACTGGCGTATGTCCGGCGTCTCGGGCCGGGCCGAGGTTCCCAACAAGGCCAGGCCGCGCACGCGCGCCGGAGCCTGGCGCGCGGCCTCCATGGCCACCATGCCACCCATGGACGCGCCGCACAGCACCAGCGGACCGGCGTGTTCGGCCAGCAGGCGCTGCGCCATCTCCTCGATGCTGGCGCTGCGCTCCGCCACGTCCGTGACGCTGGCGCTCCAGCGCGCGGGCAAGGCCTGCAATTGCGCATACCAGAGCCCGCCATCGCAGGCCAGGCCGGGGATCAGGATCAACTTGTCCATTTATGCTCAGAATCGACGATGGAACTCGTGCACTGCCTGAGCTTATCCGCAGAGGGCTTTCGGATAATCCGTGGCATGACCCGTCTGATTCTCGTGCGCCATGGTGAAACCGAGTGGAATCGCCAACTGCGCTTTCAGGGCCAGGTGGACGTGCCGCTGAACGCCACGGGCCACGAGCAGGCGCTGAGGGTCGCCCGGCGCCTGGCGGACGGCGACCCCGTGCACCGCGTGGTCAGCAGCGACCTGGTGCGGGCACGCCAGACGGCCGACCCGCTGGCCGAGCTGCTGGCGCGGCGTGGCCTGCCGGATCCGGTTGCCATCGCCGGCCTGCGCGAGCAGAGCTTCGGCATCGTCGACGGCATGAGCGTGGACGAGATCAAGCGCCGCCATCCCGCCGCCTGGAACGCGTGGATCGACTACCGCGCCGACTACGCCTTCGAGGGCGGCGAGAGCACGCGCCATTTCCACGCCCGGGTCATGGCGGCGCTGCGTGCGCTGGTGCTGGCGCATCCGGGCGAGACCGTGGTGGCCGTCACGCACGGTGGCGTGCTCGACATGGTCTGGCGCAGCGCCCGCGCGCTGTCCTTGGACGGTCCGCGCGTGACGCACATCCCCAATGGCGGCGTCAACCGCGTCCAGGTGTATGTGGATGTGGACCCGCACCGGCTGGACATCCTGGACTGGGCCGACATCGCCCACCTGGACGGCATGCCACCGCAGCCGGTCTACGACCAGGCGCGACTGGCCCAGATCCGCCAGCGCGTCTGACGCCGGCGGCCAGCGGCCGGCCGACCATTTGCGAAAGCAATGATCTGAGCCGAAAGAGCAATTGGACTCGAATGCTCGGGATGGGGAAGATGCGTGCGCACTTCGCCCAACGATTCCGAAGGAGACAAGTCCATGCGCTTTTCGCGCCGTACCGCCCTCGCCGTGGCCCTGGCCGCCGGCCTGCCCGGCCTGTCGATGGCACAGGCCCCCACCACCCAGCCCCTGACCCTGGTCGTGCCCTTCGCGGCCGGCAGCGGCACCGATGCCGTGGCCCGCACTGTGGGCCAGAAGCTGGCCGAGAAGCTGGGCCAGACCGTGGTCATCGACAACAAGCCCGGCGCCAACGCCCAGGTGGCAGCCCAGTACGTGGCCAAGGCCAAGCCCGACGGGCTCACGCTGTTCATGACCACCAACACCTCGCACTCGGCCAATCCGGCCCTGTACAAGGAGCTGCGCTACGACCCGATCAAGGACTTCACGCCGATCGCGCGCGTGGGCGAACTGCCGTTCGCACTGGCCGTGCACCCGTCCGTGCCGGCGAAGACGCTGGCCGAGTTCATCGCCTATGCCAAGGCCCAACCGGGCAAGCTCTCGTACGCCACGCCCAACAGCACCTCGCTGGTGGCCATGGAGACCATCAAGCGCATCGCCGGCATCGACATCGCACAGATTCCCTACAAGAGCAGCCCGCAGGCCATGACCGACCTGGTCGGCGGCCAGGTGCAGGTCTACGTGGCCGACCTCGGTTCGGGCATGGCCATGCTCAAGACCGACAAGATCCGCACGCTGGCCATCACCACCGCACGCGAATCGCAGATATTGCCCGGCGTGCCGCCCGTGGGCGCCACCGTCAAGGGCTTCGACCTGACCTCCTGGAACGGCATCTTCGGCCCGGCCGGTCTGCCCAAGCCGGCCGTGGACCGCGTCAACGCCGCGCTGCAGCAGGTGCTGGCCGATCCGGACACGCAGGACAAGCTGCGCCAGCTGGGCTTCGAGGTCTGGCCCTCGAAGACGCCCGAGGAGTTCACGCAGTACGTGGCCGACCAGCTGGCGCATTGGGGCCAACTGATCCGCCAGGCCGGGGTGAAGCCGGAATGAGCGCCAGGACGAGCGGCCCGCTCGCGGGCGTCAAGGTGCTGGACCTCAGCGCGGTCATCATGGGGCCATTCGCGACCCAGATCCTGGCCTCGCTGGGCGCCGAGGTGACCAAGCTCGAAAGCCCCGAGGGCGACAACATGCGCCATGTGGGCCCCATGCGCAACCCCGGCATGGGCCCCATCTTCCTGCAGGCCAACCAGGGCAAGCGCAGCATCGTGCTCGACCTGAAGCAGCCGGCCGGGCGGGCCGCCGCGCTGCGCCTGGCCGGGCAAAGCGATGTGCTGGTCAGCAACATGCGGCCGCAGGCGCTGGCACGGCTGGGCCTGGACGCGGCCAGCCTGCGCGCCGCGCACCCGCGCCTGGTCCATGTGAGCTGCTGCGGCTTCGACCAGGACGGGCCCTACGCCGCACGGCCGGCCTACGACGATCTGATCCAGGGCGCCACCGGCATCCCCTGGCTCACGCAGGCCTACGCGGGCGGCGAGCCGGCCTATGCGCCCGTCACGCTGGCCGACCGCGTGACCGGCCTGCACGTGGTCTACGCCGTGACGGCCGCACTCTATGCGCGCGAGAAGACGGGCCAGGGCCAGGCCGTGGTCGTGCCCATGTTCGAGGCCATGACGCAGTTCGTGCTGGGCGACCACCTGGCCGGCCTGGCCTTCGACCCGCCGCAGGGCGATGCCGGTTACGCGCGGCTGCTCACGGCGCACCGCCGGCCCTACCGCACGCGCGACGGCCATCTGTGCGTGCTGATCTACAACGACAAGCACTGGCGCAGCTTCTTTGCCGCCATCGACGCGCCCGCGCTGGCCCAGGACCCGCGCTTCGCCACGCACGGCGCGCGTGCCGCGCACATCGACGCGGTGTACGCCGAGGTCGCGCGCCTCATGCGGGGGCGCAGCACGGCCGAGTGGCAGGCGCTGCTGGACGCAGCCGACGTGCCCAACATGCCGATGCTGGGGCCGGCCGAACTGCTGGCCGACCCGCACCATGCGGCCACCGGTTTCGTGCGCCGTTTCGACCACCCCAGCGAAGGCCGGCTGGTCGGCACCGGCGTGCCCACGCGCTGGAGCGGCACGCCGCCGGCCGACCAGCCCGGCCCCGCGCCGCGGCTGGGCCAGGACTCACACGCGGTGCTGCGCGAGGCCGGCTTCACCGAAACCGAGATCACCGCCTTGCTGCACAGCGGCGCCTGCCACCAAGCCCCCGAGGAGACCTGCCCATGAGATCGCCCCTGTTCGTGCGCAGCAGCGAAGTGCCCGCCTACAGCCCGGCCAACCACGACCACACCCACAACCAGCGCCTGATCGGCCCGGCCAACGGCGCGCGGCATCTGGAAGTGGTGCTGGGCACCATAGGCGCCGGCGGCGGCGCGCTGCCCCATGCGCACCCAGGCATGGAGCAGGTCTGCTACCTGCTCGAAGGCCAGGCGCGCGCCGAGGTCGGCGGCGAGGTGTTCGAGATGCAGCCCGGCGACTGCTGCCTGTTCCCGGCCGACACCATGCATGTCTTCACCGTGACGAGCGAACAGCCCGCGCGCCTGCTCGTCATCTACAGCCCCCCCTACGGCGAGAACCCGGCCCTGGTCCGCCGCCCCTGAGAGCCCCCATGGACTTCAACCTGAGCGAACAACAGCAGCAGATCGTCGATGCCGTGCAGCGCGTCTGCGCGCCCTTCGATGCCGACTACTGGCTGCGCCGCGACCGCGAGGGCGGCTTTCCCGACGACTTCCACCAGGCCATGGCGCAGGCCGGCTGGCTCGGCATCGCCATGCCCGAGGCCTATGGCGGGGCCGGCCTGGGCATCACCGAGGCCGCGCTCATGATGCACACCATCAGCGCCACGGGCGCCGGCCTGTCGGGCGCCTCGGCCGTGCACATGAACATCTTCGGCCTGCATCCGGCCGTGGTCTTCGGCAGCGACGCGCAGAGGCAGCGCTGGCTGCCGCCCTTGATCGCCGGGCGCGACAAGGCCTGCTTCGGCGTGACCGAGCCCAACACCGGCCTGAACACGCTGCGCCTGAAGACGCGCGCCGTGCGCCAGGGCGACCACTACCGGGTGTCGGGCCAGAAGGTCTGGATCTCCACGGCCCAGGTGGCCAACAAGATCCTGCTGCTGGCGCGCACCACGCCGGTGGAGGAGGCGCGCGGAACCGAGGGCCTCTCCCTGTTCTACACCGACCTGGACCGCAGCACGGTGGAGGTGCGCGAGATCGAGAAGATGGGCCGCAAGGCGGTGGACTCCAACCAGGTCTTCATCGACGGCCTGCGCATTCCGGTGGAGGACCGCATCGGCGAGGAAGGCAAGGGTTTCAGCTACATCCTGCACGGCCTGAACCCCGAGCGCATCCTGATCGCGGCCGAGGCCATCGGCCTGGGCCGCGCGGCACTCGCGCGTGGTGCCCAGTACGCGAAGGAGCGCGTGGTGTTCGACCGGCCGATCGGCCAGAACCAGGGCATCCAGCATCCCCTGGCGAAGTCGTGGATGGAACTCGAGGCGGCCCACCTCATGGTGCACAAGGCCGCGAGCCTCTACGACGCCCACCAGCCCTGCGGTGCCGAGGCCAATGCCGCCAAGTACCTGGGGGCCGAGGCCTGCTTCCACGCCTGCGAGAACGCCATCCTCACGCACGGCGGCATGGGCTACGCCAAGGAATACCACGTGGAGCGCTACATGCGCGAGGCCTGGATCCCGCGGCTAGCGCCGGTCAGCCCGCAGCTGATCCTGTGCTTCATCGCGGAGAAGGTGCTGGGCCTGCCGAAGTCGTACTGAGTTCGGCCAGCGCCTGCAGCAGCCGCTCGGGCTGTACCGGTTTGAACAGCACCGGCACGCCCGAGTCGTGCACGCGCTGCAGGCGCTCGGGCGCGGTCTCACCGGTGATGAGCAGCAGGCCCGGAGTATTGCCCGCATGTGCCTGCAGGCGTAGCGCGGCGTCCAGGCCGTCGGCGCCGTCGGCCAGGCGGTAGTCGCACAGCAGTGCGTCGAAGGGCTGGCCGGCGGCCGTGGCCCGCTCCAGCTGCTGCATGGCTTCGTGCTCGTCGCGCGCGCTTGCGGTGGCGATGCCCTCGCCGCGCAGGAAGGCGGCCAGCGCATCGGTGATGTCGGCCTCGTCGTCTAGCAGCAGCACATGGCGTGGGAGGGTGGCGGCGGCCAGCGCGCCCGCCGGTGCGGCGGCCGGCGTGGGCAGTTGGGCCGGTGCCTGGGCCAGCGGCAGCCGCACGCGGAAGCGGCTGCCGCGGCCGGGCCGCGAGTGCAGCGCGACCGGATGGTCCAGCAGGCGCGAGAGCCGGCGGACGATGGACAGGCCGATGCCCAGGCCCTGGGCGCGGTCGCGGCCCGGGTTGTGCACCTGGTAGAACTCCTGGAACACGCGCTCGTGGTGCTCGGGCGCGATGCCCACGCCGGTGTCCACCACGTCCAGCCAGACCTCGGCGCCGCGCGCACGCGCGAGCACCAGCACGCCGCCGGTGGGCGTGTACTTGATGGCGTTCTCCACCAGGTTGGCCAGCAGGCGCTGCAGCAGCTGCGGGTCGGTGCGCACCCACAGCGGCGTGGTGCGCACGCGCAGCTGCAGCGCGCGCGCCTCGGCGCGCGTGGCGGCCAGGGCCTGCACGGCCAGCAGCACGCTGCGCAGCGGCACGGCCTGCGGCTGCGCGGGCACCACGCCGGCGTCGAGCTGCGAGACGTCCAGCATGGTGTCCAGCGAGCCGCTCAGTGCGTTCACGGCGCGCATGAGGCGCTGCGCATGCGGCTGGCTCGCATGGCCTTGCAGCTCGCGCTCGAGCACCACGCCGAACAGCGCGATCGCGTGCAGCGGCTGGCGCAGGTCGTGGCTGGCGGCCGCGAAGAAGCGCGTCTTCTCTTCGCTGGCCTGCTGCGTGATCTGCACCTGGTGCGCCAGCGCGTCGGCCAGGGCCTCCTTCTCGAAGCGCGTGGTCAGTGCCGTGGTCAGCAGCCGGTGCTGGGCGTGCGCGAAGTGCAGCGTGGCGCCCACGTGCAGAACGGCGCAGGCCGCCAGGAACAGGTGGATGGTGTCGGCGCGCCAGGCCAGGGCCGTGATGAGTCCCACCGTCATCGGCACGACGAAGGCCAGCACCGAGGGCCAGCGCGGTGCCACCGAGGGCACGCCGCCGCTGCACAGGCCCAGCATGGTGAGCATCATCAGCGCCGTCAGCGGCAGGCTGTCGGCCGGCAGGAACAGCCAGGGCGCCAGGCCCCAGGTGATGCTGTAGTACAGCAGTTCGCGCCAATGGCGTCGGGCCCAGAAGGCGCTGCGCTCGGCCGCCTGCGGGTCGCGGAAGTAGGCGTGGATCAGCGGGTAGCGCAGCACCTGGATGAAGTGCAGGCCCAGCCAGACGAGGATGCCTGCGTTGCGCGTCTGCCAGTACAGCAGGGCGCAAAGGCCCCAGGCCAGCAGCACGTCGATGGCGGTGGACGCCGGCATCGTGGCGTACAGCGCGGCCACCTGTTCGCGCAGCACGCGCGCATCGGTGCTGGCGGAGGGCGGGGCTGGGGGCATGGGACCCCATGTTAGGGCCCGGCGCGCAGCGGTTCAGCGGAACAGGCTGCTGTGCAGACGGAAGACGTCGTCGCTGCCGGCCTGGTTCCAGAGCGCGACGGCATTGCCGCCTGCGTCCGTGCCCAGGCCGCACTGGTCCACGCCCATGCTGCCGCTGTCGTCGGTCTCCAGCAGCGTGGCGGTGCTCCAGGCGCTGCCGGCCGGGCTCCAGCGGCTCGCATAGAGGTCGCGGTGGCCGCCCGCCGCCTTGTGCGACCAGACCGCGATCGCGTCGCCGCCCGCGTCGCTGGCGAGGCACAGCCTGGCCATGGCGTCGGTGGCGGGCAGGGCGGCGTCGACCTGTTGCACCGTGCCGTTCCAGCCGGTCGTGGTCTGGTAGCTGCGCGACCAGAGCGTGTTCACATCGCCGATGCCTTCCTGCCAGAGCGCCATGGCCTGGCCCTGGCTGTTCAGTGCGAGGCGGTGCGCCAGCGGGCTGGCCGCGCCGATGTTCAGCGGCTGGACCGTCCCGCTCCAGCCGGTCGATGGCGTGTAGCTGCGCGCCAGCAGTTGTGGCGTGGCGCTGCCGCGGTGGATCCAGGCCACGATGGCCTGGCCGGCCGCGTTGCCGACCAGTTGCGGATCGCTGTGCTCGCCCGTGTTGCTGGCGTCGATGGTGTCGGCGGTGGACCAGCCGATGCCATTGAAGCGGTTGGCCACGATGCGCTCGCGCGTGCCGTCGTACTGCGTCCACACCGCGATGGCCATGCCGTTGCCGTCCATGGCCACGCGCGGCGTGGTGGCGCGCCCGATGCCGCCGTCCACCGGCATCGGCCCGCTGGACCAGCCGTCGCCGGCCACGAAGCGTCGGGCGCGGATGCGGCTGCTGCCCGAAACCTGTTCGGACCACACGGCCATGAAGTTGCCGACCGGGTCTGCCGCGAGCTCGGGCTCGCCTGCATGTTCGCTGCCCTCGTCGATCTGGCGTGTGGACCAGCCGCTGCCGTCGTGGTGGCTGGCCCAGATCGCAAGGCGGGCGGTGTCGTTCGCGTCGGCCTGTACCCACAGCGCCATGGCATGGCCCTGGCCGTCGACGGCCACGCGCGGCGCGCGCGGCACGCTGCTGCTGGCGTTGTCCACGCGCTGCGCGGCACCCCAGCCACCCGCGGGCGTGTAGCGGCTGGACCACAGGCCCGATGCCTGCAACCACAGGGCCGTGGCCGAGCCATCGGCGGCCACGGCCAGTTGCGGCTCGGTGGCCGAGCCGCTGGCTACGGGCGGCAGTGGCGCTGCCGGCTGCCAGGTCCTGGCGCCGCCGGGCGCTGTGCTGCAGCTGACCGTCACATTGCGCACGTCGGCGCTGGCGGTGCCACTGCCGTTGGTCACGGTGCAGCGCTGGCCGGCGGGTGCTGCGGCGACCGTCACGTCATAGGGTGTTCCCGCACCGATGGCGGTGGCGAAGCGGAAGCTTCCATCGGCCGCCACGGCCAGGTCGTCGCCACCGTTGTTGCGCAGCACCAGGCCCGCGCCCGTGAGGCCGCTGACGCTGCCGCCCACGGTGTGGAGCACGGTGGGCGTGGGCACGGCGATGTGCAGCACCAGGGATTCGCCGAACTCGCGCGTCTGGCCGTTGCTGCGCGTGCAGCTGACGTACACGCCGTAGGCATGGCGGCCCGCGTCGCGGTGGTCCAGCGCGATCGGCGCGAAGGTGGTGCTGCCGGCGGCGCCGCGCGTGCTCCAGGGGTGGCCGCCGATCTGCAAGCTGCTCTGCGCTGTGGCCAGCGTCTCCAGCACGGCCGAGGGGACGTCGAGCTTGCGGCGCACCAGCCGCAGCTGGGCCGTGACGCAGCTGGGGTACATCACATAGGTGGCGGTGACGCTCAAGGCGGCGGCAGCGTCCAGTCGGTAGCTGCCCGCGCTGTAGGGGCCGGGCGTCTGGAGTGGGATCAGCGCGCTGGCCGGCGTGGCCGCGACGGCGGTGGTGCCCCAGGGGACGAAACACCAGTCGGGGTTGCCATCAGCGCTGCCCGTGCAGCCCTGGCCCCAGTACACCGTGCCCCAGGAGAAGGTGTTGCGCTGCACGTTCAGGAAGCCGGCTTCGGCCACGGCGTCCTGCTCGCTCCAGTCCGCGCCGCTGGCGGCGAAGAGCGCGCGCGGCGCGGTCGCGCCCGCCGGCACCGGCATGCGCACCGTCACCGGCTGGTCGAACACGAGGCCGTGCGGTGTGAAGGCATAGACGGTCGGCGGGGTCGCCAGCGCCAGGTCGAACTGGGGGCCATCGTCGGCATGGCGCGTGACGGCGATCCGCGTGTCCTCGCGGAGTGCGCCGGGTGGCACGATGACCTGTACGCCGTCGCTGCCGGTCACGGTGCCGCCGGCCGGGCCGATCACGGCGCTCACGGTGTCCGGCGTGCGCGGGGGCGGCGTCGGCCCCTCGTCGCCGCCGCCACCGCCGCAGGCGGCCAGCAGTGCAGCACAGAGGCCGGTGGCCAGCCAGCGCCAGGGCCGAAGCAGCGATCGCGGGAAGCGCAGGCAGATGGGCATGGCGGACACCGATGGCACAAGGGACCGCCACCATAGGCCGCCGGGGCGGCCCGGCCCCAGTGTCCCGGGTCATGCTGCGCCGGCGAAGGACCATACTGCTGGCCCACCATGAAACTGCACCTGCTGCGCTACTTCGTCGTCCTCGCCGAGGAACTGCACTTCGGCCGTGCCGCCCAGCGCCTGGCCATCACCCAACCGCCGCTGAGCTCGGCCATCAAGGCGCTGGAGGAAGAGTTGGGCGTGCGCCTGCTCGAACGCAACAGCAAGCAGGTGGCGCTGACGCCGGCCGGCGCGGCCTATCTGGCCCAGGCGCGGCTGGTTCTGGAGCGTGTGGCCGCGGCGCGCGAGGCGGCCCAGGCCGTGGCCGCCGGCATGCGCGGTCGGCTGGAATTGGGCATGACCGGCTCCATGGTCTACCGCGAGGTGCCGCGCATCGTCGAGACTTTCGGGGCGCGCCGGCCCGACATCGAAGTCAACCTGCGCGAGATGTCCTCGGCCGAGCAACTCGAGGCGTTGCGCCACGGGCAGCTGCATGCGGGCTTTCTCAACGCCAAGGCGTTTCCTGCGGCGCTGGCCAGCCTGCCATTGGCCGACGACCGGCTGGTCTGCTGTCTGCCCGAGGCGCACCCGCTGGCGGGCGAGAAAAGCATCGACCTGAAGCGCCTGGCCGACGAGAACTTCGTGATGTTCGCGCGCGATGTGGCGCCGGCCAACTACGACAACGTGATCGCGGTGTTCAACCGCGCCGGCATCCACCCGCGCACGCGCCATGCGGCGCGCCAGTGGCTGACCGTGGTCGCCATGGTCGCGGCCGGCCTGGGCGTGGCGCTGGTGCCGGCATCGCTGGCGCAGGCCGGCATGCGCGGGGCACGGCTGGTGCCCGTGCGCGGCCTGGTGCCGCTGACGGTGGGCGCGCTGGCCTGGCGCAAAGAGGACGCCGGTCTGGCCGTGCTGGCCTCGTTCGTGGCCGTGGCGCGCGAGGTGCTGGCCGCAGCGCCTTGATGCCCGCGCCAGGGTGCGCGCGTATAGGTGAACCGCGGCGACGCGGCATACGCGATTGCGTATCGCGTGCGAACTGGAAGTCAGATGCCCGGCGTGGCGGCCATGGCTACGATCGTTCGCGCAGTACATGGCACGTTGGTTGCTGTGAGCACTGTGCGATGACCACTGAAACCTTCCCCATGCACCAAAACCATTACATCTTTCGTTTTGCGGCCGCCGCCGCGCTGACCTGCGCCGCCATCGGCGCCCAGGCCGCCGACTGGAGCGACACCTCCATGGGCGTGCGCTGGGGCACCAAGTTCGCCGAGCCCTACAACCCGCAGGACATCGAGAAGACCATCGTCAACTTCACGCATGCCAGCGGCTACAAGTACGGCAGCAACTTCCTCAACGTCGACTTCCTGATGTCCGATGGCAAGGACAGCAATGCGCAGGAGATCTACGTGGTCTACCGCCATACGCTGGACCTGGGCAAGGTCACGGGCAAGTCCTTTGCCTTCGGCCCGGTCAAGGGCCTGGGCCTGACGGCCGGTTTCGACGTCAACACCAAGAACGACGACAACTATGCGTCCAAGAAGCGCATGGTGGTGGCCGGCCCGACCTTCATGATCGACGTGCCCGCCGGCTTCCTGAACGTCGGCGTGTACGCGCTGTGGGAGAGCAACAAGCCGCGCGGCATCACCGAGCGCTACACCTACGACACTCATCCCATGCTGAACCTGGCCTGGGGCATCCCGGTGGGCAGCACCGGCCTGTCGTTCGAGGGCTTCCTGAACTACATCGGCGACAAGGGCAAGAACGAATTCGGCGGCCCGACCTCTCCCGAGACCAACCTGGACATGACGCTGTTCTACGACGTGTCGCCGCACATCGGCGCGGGCAAGAACGCGTTCCGTGTGGGCGTGGGATACCAGTACTGGCGCAACAAGTTCGGCAACCCGCACGCCGTGCCGGGCTCGCTGGCCAAGACGCCGATGCTGCGCGCCGACTTCCACTTTTGATCCGCGGCCGCGCGCCGCGGCCTACTCAGTCGCGCTTCAGCCGCCCTGGGTCTCCAGCGCATGGGCGGCGTGCTGGTCCTGCGCGAGCAGTTCCGCGAGCAGCGGCAGCACCTGCTCCAGCGCCGGCCTCAGCGTGTAGGGCGGGTTCACCACGAACACGCCGCTGGCCGGCAGGCCCGGGCGGCGTTCGCCCGCCACCGCCTGCTTGGCGCCCTTCACGGTCAGCGTGGCATGCAGCCAGGGTTTGCCCGCGCGCGTGGCCACGCTCTTGAGCTTGCGCGGCAGGATGTGGGCCTCGTTGCGGGCGATGAGCGGGTACCACACCATGCTGGTGCCCGTGGGAAAGCGCTGCAGCGCCATGGTCTGCAGCTCGACCACGCGGCCGTAGTCGCTCTTGAGTTCGTAGCTCGGGTCGCACAACAACAGGGCACGGCGCGAGGGCGGCGGCAGAAAGCGGCGCACGCCCTCGAATCCGTCCTCGCGGAACACCGCGACCTGGCGTCCGGCCTCGAGCTGGTCGATGTTGGCCTGCAGCGTCTTGGCGTCCGTGGGATGCATCTCGAACAGCTTGAGCCGGTCCTGCGGGCGGGCCAGCCGGTGCATCACGAAGGGTGAGCCGGGATAGATGCGGTGGCCGCCGCTTGGGTTGAAGCTGGCCAGGAGCGCGAGGTAGTCGGTCAGCGCGGCGGGCCAATCCTTGCGCTGGGCGGCGGGCACCTGCAGCAGCCGCAGCACGCCGTCGGCGGCCTCGCCGCTGGTGGCGGCGTAGTCGCCATCGAGCCGGTACAGGCCGGCGCCGGCGTGCGAATCCAGCAGGGCCAGCGCGGTCTCCTTCTCGGCAAGATGGCGCAGGATGGCGACCAGCACCAGGTGCTTGAGCACGTCGGCGTGGTTGCCCGCATGGAAGGCGTGGCGGTAACTGAACATCGGCCAATGGTAGCGGCGCCGTTGCCGATGGCCCTCTACACTGGCTGGCTTGCGCCCGCCGTCCTGCCCGTGAACGCCGCCGTCCGCCATCCCTCCCAGGGCTTGCCGCCCGGCACGCGGCTGGGCGAGTTCGAACTGCACGGACTGCTCGGAGCCGGCGGCTTCGGCATGGTCTACCGCGCCTACGACCACTCGTTGCACCGCACGGTGGCGATCAAGGAGTACCTGCCGGGCGGCGTGGCCGACCGTGTCGGCCAGGCCGTGACCTTGCGCACCGGGGCCGATGCGCGGCGCTTCGACGAGGGCCTGCGTTCGTTCATGAACGAGGCCCGCCTGCTGGCGCAGTTCGACCATCCCGCGCTGGTCAAGGTGCTGCGTGTCTGGGAGCAGAACCGCACGGCCTACATGGCGATGCCGCTGTACCAGGGCGTGACGCTCAAGGAGGCCTGTGCGCAGATGCGCACGCCGCCGCCCGAACCCTGGCTGCGCAAGCTGCTGTGGTCGGTGCTGCAGGCGCTCGAACTGCTGCACCGGCGCGGCACGGTGCACCGCGACATTTCGCCGGACAACATCTTCCTGCAGGACATCGGCCCGCCCGTGTTGCTGGACCTGGGCGCGGCGCGCCAGGCGCTCGGCCAGGACGCGCCGCAGCACACGGCCATCCTGAAGGTCAACTACGCGCCGATCGAGCAGTACGCCGATGCCCAGGATATGCCCCAGGGCCCCTGGAGCGATGTCTATGCACTGGCCGCCGTGGTCTACGGTTGCCTGAACCGCGCGCCGCCCGTGCCGGCCAGCGTGCGCGCGGTGCGCGACAGCCTGCGCCCGCCGGCCGAGCTGGCGGAGCACCTGCGCAGCGTCCATGGCCTGGCGTACACGCCGGCGCTCGTCGAGGCGCTGACGGCCGGGCTCGCGCTCGACCCTGCGCGGCGGCCGCGCGACCTGGCCGCGTTCCGCGCCCTGCTGCAATTGCAGCCGGTCCCGGGCATGGAGCGCTTCGACTGGCGGGCCGAACTCGGCCCCGACTGGCAGGCGCCGCACGCCGCGAGCGACCCGCAGCACGAGGACGACGACATGTCCACGCTATGGCAGGCGCCGCAACCGCACAGCACCATCGACCTGGCCGTGGCAGCGCCGGCCGTGGTGCAAGCGCACAGGCGCCAGTGGTGGCCCAAGGCCGGGGTGGCTGCGCTGATCGTGGGCCTGCTGGCGGCGGTGGGCATCGTGGCTTCGCCCGGCGATCCGCCGGCGACGGCTGCGGCACCGGTCCCGTCCAAGGCGCCGGCCAGGGCCGAGGCCCCGGTGGCGGTCACGGCGCCACCAGCGGCTTCTGCGCCGGGTCCCCAGGCGCTGCCAGCGCCGGCGGAACTGCCGATGCAGCCCGCGCCGCCCCCGGCGGTGCGCCGCCCGCCGCCCCCGGCAGCGCCGCGCGCACTGTCGGCCGAGCAGATCTGCCCCGACAGCAACTTCCTCACGCGGCCCATGTGCCTGTTCCGCGCCTGCCAGCAGGCGCCCTACGCGGCCATGCCGGTGTGCGTGGAAAACACGCGGCGCCTGCGCGAGAGCCAGCGCCCCTACGGCCCCTAGTTGCCGCCCTCGGCGGTTCTGCCTATAATGCGCGGTTTCGCAGCGACTGGCTGGCTCCGCGGCGAAGAACGTCCTCCCACCTAAGAGGTTTCCTTCAGAGAAACACCGACCGTGGAAAAGAGCTGCCCGAACCCATCTTTTTTAAGAAGAGAAACATGACTACTTTCAGCGCAAAGCCCGCTGAGGTCGTGCATGAGTGGTTTGTGATTGACGCGACCGACAAGGTCCTCGGACGAGTAGCCAGCGAAGTTGCTCTCCGTCTGCGCGGCAAACACAAGGCCATTTACACGCCTCACGTCGACACCGGCGATTTCATCGTGATCGTCAACGCAGCCAAGCTGCGCGTGACCGGTGCCAAGACCCTGGACAAGGTGTACTACCGCCACTC
This sequence comes from Pseudorhodoferax aquiterrae, assembly GCF_014652235.1. GTDB lineage: Bacteria > Pseudomonadota > Gammaproteobacteria > Burkholderiales > Burkholderiaceae_C > Pseudorhodoferax > Pseudorhodoferax aquiterrae. Next base: position 272,287 of record NZ_BMYK01000003.1, on the reverse strand, counting down.
CGGTTTCCCCGGTGGCATCACGGCGACCAACTTCCGCGACATGCAGGCCAAGCACCCGGGCCGCGCGCTCGAGAAGGCCGTCAAGGGCATGCTGCCCAAGGGCCCCCTGGGCTACGCCATGATCAAGAAGCTGAAGGTCTACGGTGGCGCCGAGCATCCGCACGCCGCCCAGCAGCCCAAAGCCCTGGAAATCTGAGGAGCCGCGCAATGATTGGTGATTGGAACAATGGCACCGGCCGTCGCAAATCCAGCGTCGCCCGTGTGTTCCTGAAGAAGGGCAGCGGCAACATCACGGTCAATGGCAAGGACATCAAGGCCTATTTCGGCCGCGAGACCTCCATCATGATCGCGAAGCAACCCCTGGTGCTGACCAACCATGTCGAGACCTTCGACATCCAGGTCAACGTCCATGGCGGCGGCGAATCCGGCCAGGCCGGCGCCACGCGCCACGGCATCACCCGCGCGCTGCTGGACTGGGACGCGACGCTGAAGCCGCAACTGAGCGCTGCCGGCTTCGTGACCCGCGACGCCCGCGAAGTCGAGCGCAAGAAGGTCGGTCTGCACTCCGCACGCCGCCGCAAGCAGTTCTCCAAGCGCTGATCGCGCCTGGCGAACCCGAGAAGAACCGCCCGCTGGGCGGTTTTTCTTTGGTGAATGACCGCATTGCAAGCAACGTCAAGACGATTCGCTTAGCATTGCCCGTACTTTTTCCGGAGCACAACCCCATGAGCGCAGTCGCCGACAACGTCGAAGTCCAGATGCCCGACCCGATCCTCTTCACCGACGCCGCAGCGGCCAAGGTGGCCGACCTGATCGCCGAGGAAGGCAACCCCGACCTCAAGCTGCGCGTGTTCGTGCAGGGCGGCGGCTGCTCGGGCTTCTCGTACGGCTTCACCTTCGACGAGATCAGCAACGAGGACGACACGACCATGACCAAGAACGGCGTGTCGCTGCTGATCGACGCGATGAGCTACCAGTACCTGGTCGGCGCCGAGATCGACTACAAGGAAGATCTGCAGGGCGCCCAGTTCGTGATCAAGAACCCGAACGCCACCACCACCTGCGGCTGCGGCTCGAGCTTCTCGGTCTGATCCTTCCCCGCTCCCTGTCCTGAACCGCCGGCCTTGCCCGGCGGTTCTGCTTTTGGAGGCCTGCATGCAACTCGAAGGTTCCTGCCATTGCGGCAGTGTCCGCTTCTCGGTGGCGTCGTCTTCGCCGGTGCCGTTCATGCGCTGCTACTGCTCGATCTGCCGCAAGACGGCCGGCGGTGGCGGCTATGCGATCAACCTGGGCGCCGATGCCGGCACGCTGAAGGTGCGTGGCAAGCGCTATCTGCGCAAGTACCAGGCCGTGATGCGGGAAGAGGGCAAGCCGGACCGACAGAGCAGCGGCCAGCGGCATTTCTGCGGCCGCTGCGGCAGCGCGCTGTGGCTGTGGGATCCCGAGTGGCCCGAACTCGTGCACCCGCATGCGAGCGCCATCGACACGCCGCTGCCCGTGCCGCCCGAGAACGCGCACATCCTGCTCGATTCCAAGGCCAACTGGGTGGCGGTGGAGGGCCAGCGCGGCGACCCGCGCTTCGACGGCTATCCCGACTTCTCGCTGGCCGAATGGCATGAACGCCATGCCGCCCGCAAGAAGAAGTAGCTAGGAGCGCGCGCGGCGTTCCTGCTGTACGAGGTACAGCCCGCTGGCCACGATGATGGCCGCGCCCACGAGCGTCGCGGCGTCGGGCAGCGTGCGCCACAGCAGCCAGTCCAACCCCACGGCCCAGGCCAGCGCTGCGTACTCGAAGGGCGCGACCACCGCGGCCTGCCCATGGCGGAAGGCCTCGGTGATGCACATCTGGCCGATGAAGCCGGTCACGGCCAGCGCCACGATGGTCCAGCCATGCTCGGCCTGCAGCGGCACCCAGCCGCGCGCGGCCAGCGCGCCGGCGCCCACGGCCACCAGCAGCGTCATCCAGAACACCAGGCTGCCGTTGGAGTCGGTGCGCGTGAGCACGCGGCCCGTGATGGCCGAGACCGCATAGCAGCAGGCGGCCCCCAGCACGGCCAGCGCGCCCCAGCTCAGCAGCGCATCCTGGTCCGGCCGCAGCGCCACCAGCACGCCCAGCATGCCGGCCGCCAGTGCGAACCAGTGCGCGGCGCGCACGCGCTCCTTGAGCACGGGCACCGAGAGCAGCGCGATCAGGATGGGACCGATGAAGAACAGCGTGTAGGCCACCGCCATGGGCAGGCTTTGCAGGCCGTAGGCGAACAGCGAGAGCATGGCCACGCCCAGCACACCGCGCAGCAGGTGCAGCGGCCAGCGCACCTGCAGCACGCGGCCCGCTTCGCCACGCCACCACAGGTACAGGCAGACCAGCGGCAGGCCCGCGATGCCGCGCAGGGCCGCCACCTGCACTGCAGGGTAGTGGGCGGCCAGCAGTTTCATGACCGCGTCCATCCAGGCGAAGAAGCTGATGGCGCCGAGCATGGCGAGGATGCCGCGCGTGTTGTCGTGGGAGCGAATGGCCGGTCTCCGGTGCGCCTTCGCGGCGCGAAAGCCCGCGATTGTCCACGTTGCACCAGAACCGTGCGTGCCCTGCGGCAGCGGCCCCGTCCGACATGCGGCCATGCGGGCCGCTGCTAAGCTGCCCGCCCGTGAACCCAGCCACCACCGTCGCCTCCAGCCCTCCCGCATTCGCAGCCGACGGTCCATTGGTCATCGTGCTCAATGCCGGCTCCGGGCGCAGCGACGCCGATGCGACCGAGCGCACCATCCGCGAGATCCTGGACGCGGCCGGACGTGCGCACGAGGTGCTGCGCATCGAACGCGGCGTGGACGTGGCCCAGATCGCGGCCCAGGCGGTGCGGCGCGCGCAGGGCTGCCAGGGCGCGGTGGTCGCGGCCGGAGGCGATGGCACGCTCAACGCCGTGGCCCAGGCCGTGCTGCCGGCCGGCCTGCCGTTCGGCGTGCTGCCGCAGGGCACCTTCAACTACTTCAGCCGCACCCACGGCATCAGCTCGGACACGGCGCAGGCGACGCATGCCCTGCTGCGCGCTCGACCCGCGCCGGTGCAGGTGGGCCTGGTCAATGACCGGCTGTTCCTCGTCAACGCCAGCGTGGGCCTGTACCCGCAGCTGCTGCAGGACCGCGAGGCCTACAAGCGGCGCTATGGCCGCAGCCGGCTCGTCGCGCTGTGGTCGGCGCTGGTCACGCTGCTGCACGCGCACCGGCCGCTGCGGCTGCAACTCGAATGCCAGGGCCGGCAGCAGTCCGTGCGCACCTCGACGCTGTTCGTCGGCAACAACGGCCTGCAGCTGCAGCAGATCGGCGTGCCCGAAGCCGGCCTGCTGGCGCAGGGACAACTGGTGGCTTTGATGCTGCGCCCGGTCGGCACGCTGTCGATGCTGGGCCTGATGCTGCGCGGCGCTTTCGGCCGGCTCGGCGAGGCCGAGGACGTGCTGCGCTTCGGCTTCGAACGCCTGGCCATGCGGCCGGCCGCGCCGCGCCGCACGGCGCGCGTCAAGGTGGCGACCGATGGCGAGATCTGCTGGCTGCGCGCGCCGCTGCACTTCCGCGTCTCGCCGCAGCCGCTGTGGCTGCTGATGCCGATGCCGCAAGACCGCGTGGAGCCGGCGTGAGCACCGATGGGCCGCCCCAAGGTGCTGGGCACCGCAGCGCGCAGCGCGAAGGCCGTCGATGAGCGTCCTGCTGCAGATCTCGGACACGCATTTCGGCACCGAGCGGGCGCCCGTGGTCGAGGCGCTGCTGGCCTTGGCTGAGGAGCTCGCGCCCGAACGCGTGCTGCTGTCCGGCGACATCACCCAGCGCGCCACCGCGGCGCAGTTCGCGGCCGCCCGGGCGTTCTGTGCGCGGCTGGGCCGGCCCGTGCTCGCAATCCCGGGCAACCACGACATCCCGCTCGTCAACCTCGCGGCGCGCCTGCTGTGGCCCTATGCGCGCCAGAGGCGGGCCTTCGGTGCCGACCTCGAACCCGTGCATGACAGCGCCGACTGGCTGGTGGTCTGCGTGAAGACCACGCGCCGCTGGCGCCACCAGCATGGCCAGGTCTCGGCCGAGCAGATCGCACGCGTGGCGGCGCGGCTGCGCCAGGCCGCGCCCGGCCAGCTGCGTGTGGTGGTGGTGCACCAGCCCGTGGCCGTGCCGACGCCGCGCGATGCGCGCGACCTTCTGCGGGGCCACGAGGCCGCCGTGCGCGCCTGGGCACAGGCCGGTGCGGACGTGGTGGCCGGCGGCCACATCCACCTGCCCTACGTCCTGCCCCTGCACGCGCTGCACGCCGGCCTGGCACGGCGCATGTGGTGCGTGCAGGCCGGCACGGCGCTGTCCTCGCGGCTGCGCCGTGAGGCCAACAACTCGGTCAACGTGCTGCACCGGGGCGAGGGCGTGGCGCATGTGGAGCGCTGGGATTTCGACGAGGCCACGCAGCGCTTTGCCTGCGTGGCCCGCCACGCACTGGACCTGGACCGGAGCGCCCATGGCTGAGGACGCGCTGCGCGTCCAGGCGCTGGCCGACTGGCTGGGCCAGCATGCGCTGGTGGCGGCCGGCGGTGGGCTGCTGGCCACCCTGGTGTGCGCGGGCCTGCTGTTCGCAGGGCTGCGCCATCTGCACCTGCACACGCCCCGCGCCTGGCTGCCGCCCTGGGCCTGGCTGGGCATGTGGCTCGCGCTGGGCGGCGGCTTCATGCTGGCCACGGCAGCACTGTTCGCCGAGGCCATGGAGGCCATGGACGTGGACGCCGACGAGGAACTGGGCCTGTTCGACCAGCGCCTGGCCGAGGCGCTGTCGCAGCGCTTGCCCGCAGCCGCCTTGCGCCTGGTCGGCACGGCCACGCACCTGGGCGATCCGCTGGCTCTGGTCGCGCTCGTGGTGCTGGTGGCCGGTGGGCTGCTGTGGCGCGGCCACCGCTGGCTCGCGCTGGGCTGGGTCGTCGCCTGCGCCGGCAACGGCCTGCTGAACCAGGGCCTCAAGCGCGTCTTCGCGCGCGTGCGCCCGCTGCACGAGCACGGCTTCGCCGTCGCCGAGGGCTACAGCTTTCCGAGTGGGCACACCTCGGGCTCGGTGGTGGTCTACGGCATGCTGGCCTATCTCTGCGTGCGCCTGCTGCCCGTGCGCTGGCATCTGCCGGCGGTGCTGCTCGCGGCACTGCTGGCCTACTGCATGGGCGTGAGCCGCGTGCTGCTGCAGGTGCACTGGGCCAGCGACGTGCTGGCCGGCTTCGCTTCGGGCCTGACCTGGCTGGCGGTGTGCATCGCCGCCATCGAACTGCGGCGGCGCTACGTGCGCGGCGTGTCGACCACGTAGCGCGTCACGCGCGGCGGCGCTTCCTCGAGGTGGAAGGCAAGCTTGCGCTCGCGCAGCGCGATGTCGGCCGCGGTCACGCGGTCGAAGCGGCGCAGGTGCTCGGTCCACGATTCGTCGACGATCTGCTCGGTGTAGTGGCCGGGGTCGCTGATGTCGCGGAGCAAGTGCCACTCCAGCGCGCCCTGGGCCAGGCGGCTGCGCCGGCTGTCCTGCATCACGCGCTCGAAATCGGCCGCGCGCGCGGGGTCGATGCGGTAGTCGATGCTGACCAGCACGTGGCCCGTGGCCGGCGGTTGTTTCGCCACCGGCACCGGCAGCACATGCGAGGGCGTGAGGTCTTCCTCGATCTGCAGATCGACCACGAAGCGCGTCGCCAGCCACATGGCGGTGCCACCCGTGAGCGCCGCCACGAGCAGGCTCAGCTGCACAGTGCTGAGCGCCGCCACCTGGCCCCACAGGCCGGCGCCGAAGGCGCTCGCGCCCATGATGGCCATCTGGTAGATCGCCATGCCGCGGGCGCGCACCCAGTCCGGCAGCGCGAGCTGGGCCGAGACCGACAGCGAATTGGCCGTGGCGATCCAGGCCATGCCGGCCACGAACATCGCCGGCACGGCCACTGCCACGTTGGAGGCGAAGGCCATCACCAGCGTGGCGCCGGACTGCAGCAGCGTGCCGTACAGCACGACCTGGTCGCGCGCCAGCCACTGGCGCAGCCGCGGCATCAGGAAGGCCGTGGCGATGGCGCCCATGCCCATCGAGGCCAGCAGCACTGTGAAGGTGGCGGCGTCGCCGCCCTGCAGGCCGCGCGCGACCAGCGGCAGCAGCGCGATCAGCGCCGTGGAGTGGAAGAAGAACAATGCGATGCGCAGCAGCACGGCCTTGAGCCGCGGCGACTGCCGCACGAACTGCACGCCCACGCGCATTGCGCTCCACAGGCGCTGGCGGCCCAGGGGATCGGGCTTGTGCTCGCGCTGCCAGCGCATGAGCATGAAGGCCGAGGTCAGCGACAGCCCGGCATTGAGCACGAAGACCGCGGCGCTGCCGATGCTGGCGATCAGCGCGCCGGCCAGCAGCGGGCCGACGATGCGCGAAGCGTTCATGGTGATGCCGTTCAGGGCCAGCGCGGCAGGCAGCTGCGCGCGCGGGATCAACTCGGGCACCACGGCCGAGTAGACCGGCCAACGCATTGCCAGGCCGATGCCGTTGGCGAAGGTCAGCAGCAGCAACAGCGGTGGCGTGACCGTGCCGGTGAGCACCGTGGCGCACAGCAGCAGCGCCACGCTGGCGACCCAGAACTGGGTCGTGATGTAGAAGCGGCGCCGGTCCACGATGTCGGCCAGCGCGCCGCTGGGCAGGCCGAACAGGAACACCGGCATGGTGGCGGCGGTCTGCACCAGCGCCACCCAGACCGGCGAGGTCGTCAGCGAGGTCATGAGCCAGGCCGCTGCCACGTCGTTCATCCACATGCAGATGTTGGAGGCCAGCCAGACCAGCCACAGCATGCGGAACACCGGCCAGCGCAGCGGAGCCAGTGTGGAAAGGTCGGCGTCGGGGGACGAGGCCTCGTCGGGCGTCAGGACGGAAGGCCGGTCGTCGGGCATCCGCTCACTTCACCGGCAGGGGCGTGGCGCGGTCCACCGGCACCGCCGTGATGGCGTTCTGCGGCGAGCCCTCGATCAGCCTGTCGGAGTAGGTCAGGTAGACCAGCGTGTGGCGCTGGGTGTCGACCATGCGCACGATGCGCAAGCGCTTGAACAGCACCGACATGCGCTCGCTGAACACTTCTTCCTGGGCTGGCAGCGGTTGCGGCACGTTGATGGGGCCGACCTGGCGGCAGGCGATGGAGGCCTCGGCCTTGTCCTCGGCCAGGCCGACGGCACCCTTGAGGCCGCCCGTGCGGGCGCGCGAGACGTAACAGGTCACGCCCTGCACGCGCGGATCGTCGTAGGCATCGACGACGATCTTGTGGTTGGGGCCCAGCCACTGGAAGGCCGTGTCGACCTCGCCGACCTTCTGCGCGTCGGCGCGCGTGCAGGCCAGCACCAGCAACGTGGTGAGCAGCAGCCAGCCCCGCATGGGTCAGCGGCCCTCGGGCAGCTCGATCTTGACCTCGAGCACTTCCAGCGTGTCCTGGCGCTCCAGGTTCACCTTGATGTGCTCCTGGTTCACCGCGACGTACTTGGAGATCACGGCCACGAGTTCGCGCTGCAGTTCCTGCAGCATGTCGGGCTTCAAACCGCCACGGCTGCCGCGCTCGTGCGCCAGGATGATCTGCAGCCGCTCCTTGGCGACGTTGGCGGTCTTCTTCTTCTCCCCGAGCAGAAAGGACAGAAAGGACATCGGCCTTACCTCCCGAACAGGCGCTTGAAGAAGCCGGGCTTCTCGGCATCGACGAAGCGCATGGGCCTGTCCTCGCCGAGGAAGCGGGCCACCACGTCCTTGTAGGCCTCGGACACATCGGTGTCCTTGCCGTGGATGGCCGGCACGCCCTGGTTGGAGGCCTGCAGCACGGCCTCGGACTCTGGGATCACGCCGATCAGCGGGATGCGCAGGATGTCCTGGATGTCCTCCAGCGACAGCATCTGGCCATCCGCCACGCGGTTGGGGTTGTAGCGCGTGATCAGCAGGTGCTCCTTGATCGGCTCGCCGCCTTCCATGGCGCGCTTGGTCTTGGAGCCCAGCATGCCCAGGATGCGGTCGGAGTCGCGCACCGAAGACACCTCGGGGTTGGTCACCACGAGCGCGTAATCGGCGAAGTGCATGGCCATGAGCGCACCGGTCTCGATGCCGGCCGGCGAGTCGCAGACGATGTACTCGAAGCCCATCTCGGCCAGGTCCTTGAGCACCTTCTCCACGCCGTCCTGCGTCAGCGCGTCCTTGTCGCGCGTCTGCGAGGCCGCCAGCACGAACAGGTTCTCGCACTGCTTGTCCTTGATCAGGGCCTGGTTCAGGTTGGCCTCGTTGTGGATCACGTTGATCAGGTCGTACACCACGCGGCGCTCGCAGCCCATGATCAGGTCCAGGTTGCGCAGGCCGACGTCGAAGTCGATGACCACCGTCTTGTGGCCCTTCAGGGCCAGGCCCGAGGAGAAACTGGCGCTGGTGGTGGTCTTGCCCACACCTCCCTTGCCGGAGGTGACCACGATGATCTTGCTCATGGAATGGAGGTCCTTTTTCTAAGGGATGAAGTCAGATGGGGTCGAGCACCAGACTCTCGCCGACCAGGCGCACCTGGGCGGGCTTGCCCAGCACTTCGGCGGGCAGGGCGACTTCGCTGGTGCGGTAGATGCCGGCGATCGAGATCAGCTGCGCTTCCATGCAGGTGCTGAAGATGCGGGCCTCGGTGTTGCCGCGCGCGCCGGCGATGGCCCGGCCGCGCAGCGGCGCATACACGTGGATGTTGCCGTCGGCGATGATCTCGGCGCCGAAGTTCACGGCCTGCAGCACGATCAGGTCGGCGCCGCGGGCATAGATCTGCTGGCCCGACCGCAGCGGCCGGTCGATCACCATGGTGTTGCTGGCAGCAGGCGCCGCAGCGGGAGCGGCCACCGGTGCCGGCGCCGGCGCGGGTGCCGGCCCTTCGCCGGGAACGGCCACGGCGGACGAGGAGATCTCGGGCAGGTCCATCAGGCCGACGGCGGCCGCCTGCTCCTTGTGCGCGGGGCTGCCACCGTGGATGCCGAAGGGCCGCAGCCGGTAGTGCTTGAGCAGCGTCAGCAGCACCGAGAAGCTCAGCGGCGTGGGGTCCTGCGCGATCTGCGTGAGCACGATCACGGCCGGGTCGTCATCGAAGAAGTCCGGGGTTTCGCCGAAACGGGCCTGCAGTTCCTGCGACAGCACCGCGAGATTCGGCGTCTTGAGCACCACCGAAATCAACGGCAGGCTGGCGCTCTTCAATTCGAAGCTGGCACGGGCGTGCCCAGCGGGTGCAGCGGACATGGGGGAGGGTTTCGGCAAAGGGGCGGATTTTAGCCTGCGGGTCGGCCCCGCAGGCTGCGCCGAAACCGTATCGAAACGCGTCAGGCCGGGACGGCGGACGCTTCCTCGACGCAGCGCGCCAGGTGGGCCAGCGCCTCCTCGACCTGGTCGACCAGCACCAGGCACAGGTCGCCCGGCTGCAGCGCCGCCAGCGCCTGGTCGATGGCCTTGAACTCGCCATGCACCTCGTCGACCGCACGCGCGCGGCTGGCCTGGGCCAGGCCCTGGCGCAGCAGCGCCAGCACCTCGCCGTCGGCGCGGCCGCGCTGGCAGGCGTCCTGGTACAGGATTACGTGGTCGAAGGCATTGCCCAGGATGGCGGTCTGTTCGCGGATGTCCTCGTCGCGCCGGTCGCCCGCGCCGCTGATGACCACGCTGCGCCGGCGTGCCGGCATCGCGTCCACGGCGGCGACCAGGGCGCGCATGGCGTCCGGGTTGTGGCCATAGTCGGCGATCACGGTGGCGCCACGGTAGTCCATCACGTTGAAGCGGCCCGGTGCGTTGTCGGCATCGTTGGCGAAGCTGGCCAGGCCGCGGCGCACCGCGTCCCAGGACAGGCCCGCGGCCCAGGCCGCGGCGACCGAGGCCATCGCGTTCTCGACCTGGAAGCCGATGGTGCCGCCGCGCGTGATCGGGATGTCGCGCAGCGCGATGGTTTCGCGCCACGAGCCCACGGCGGCGACCAGGTGGTCCCCGTCCACGTGCACGGTGCGCCGGCCCTGGGCGCGGTGCGTTGCCATCACCGGGTGGTGCCGGTCGGCCGCGAAGAAGATCACCTGGCCCGGGCAGGCCGCGGCCATGGCCGCGACATTGGGGTCGGCGGCATTGAGCACGGCGTAGCCGCTGGTGGCCACGTTCTGCACGATCACGCGCTTGAGCACCGCAAGGTCTTCCACCGTGGTGATGTAGTTCAGGCCGAGGTGGTCGCCCGCGCCGATGTTGGTCACCACCGCCACCTGGCACTGGTCGAAGCCCAGGCCCTCGCGCAGCATGCCGCCGCGCGCGGTCTCGAACACGGCCGCGTCCACGTCCGGATGCATCAGCACGTTGCGCGCGCTGCGCGGGCCGCTGCAGTCGCCGCTGTCGATCTGGCGGCCTTCCACGTAGACGCCGTCGGTGTTGGTCATGCCCACGCGCAGGCCGGCGGCCGTGAACAGGTGGGCGATCAGGCGCGTGGTGGTGGTCTTGCCGTTGGTGCCGGTCACGGCCACGACCGGGATGCGGCCGTCCTCGCCGGCGCCGTACAGCGTGTCGACGATGGCCTGGCCCACGTTGCGCGCCTTGCCGTACGAGGGCGACAGGTGCATGCGCAGCCCGGGCGCGGCGTTCACTTCCACGATGCCGCCGCGCTGCTGCTCGAGCGGCTTGAGCACGGTCTCGCTGACCAGGTCCACGCCGCAGATGTCCAGGCCCACCATCTGCGCGGCGGCTACGGCATGCGCGGCGATGGCCGGGTGCACGTCGTCGGTCACGTCGGTGGCGGTGCCGCCGGTGGACAGGTTGGCGTTGTTGCGCAGGACCACGCGCTGGCCCTTCTTGGGCACGGAGTCCGGCTCCAGTCCCTGCACGGCGAGGCGCGCGATGGCGATGTCGTCGAAGCGGATCTTGGTCAGCGCGGTCGCGTGGCCGTCGCCGCGGCGCGGGTCGGCGTTGACCAGGTCCACCAGTTCGCGCACCGTGTGCTCGCCGTCGCCCGTGACCTGCGGCGGGTCGCGGCGCGAGGCCGCCACCAGCTTGTCGCCGACCACCAGCAGGCGGAAATCGCTGCCGGGCAGGTACTGCTCGACCATGACCTCACCGTACTCGGCCGCGGCCGCGAAGGCGCCGTCCAGTTGCGCCCGGTCGACGATGTTGACCGTGACGCCCTTGCCCTGGTTGCCGTCCTGCGGCTTGACCACCACGGGCAGGCCGATCTGCTGGGCCACGGCCCAGGCCTCTTCGGCGCTGGCGACCGGGCGGCCGTGCGGCACCGGCACGCCCGCGGCGTGCAGCAGCTTCTTGGTCAGGTCCTTGTCCTGCGCGATGGACTCGGAGACGGCGCTGGTGGCGTCCAGCTCGGCGGCCTGGATGCGGCGCTGTCGCGAGCCCCAGCCGAACTGCACCATGGAGCCGCGCGTGAGCCGGCGGTAGGGGATGCCGCGCGCCACGGCGGCCTCGACGATACAGCCCGTGCTCGGGCCCAGGCGCTCGTCTTCGTCCAGCGCGCGCAGTTCGGCGATCGCGGCGTCGACATCGAAGGGCTGGCCTTGCAGCGTGGCCTGGATCAGCGCCTCGGCCTGCTCGAGCGCGCGGCGGCCCACGGCTTCCTCGCTATAGCCGACCACGACCTGGTAGATGCCGGGCTCCAGCGTGGCCGCCGTGCGGCTGAAGGTGACCGGGCAGCCGGCCTGGGCCTGCAGCGCCAGTGCGGCGCTTTCCAGCACATGGGCCAGCGCCACGGGGCCGGTGTTGGGGCCGGAACGCAAGGTGCCGATGGTCGGAAAGCGTGCGCGCACGGCGATCTCGAAGCCCGGCAGTTCGACGATGGAGCGCTCGGGCGGCGCGCAGGAGACGATGGCCTCGAGCGCCGTGTGCCGGCTCCACAGATTCGGGCCGCGCAGGGCCCGCACGCGAGAGATGTGCATGGTGTTGTCTCGTGCTTGCACGAAGCTGTTGTCGTCGTTGGAGGGCATCAGCGTGCGGCCAGGGTCCTGGCGGTACGGGTGGTCGATCCGGGATCGAGTTCGAAGGTCTTGAGGCCGGCGGAGATCAGGTCCGGCGAGATCTGCAGCGCCCAGGCCGCAGCCACGGCGGCGAGCACGCTGCACACCAGCTTGTCGTCGCGCATGGCCTTGCCGCGGCGCGCCGTCAACTGCTGGATGCCGGCCACGGCCGTCACGCTGTTGCCGGTCGCCAGCACCAGCTGGCCCTGCTGCAGGAGCACGGCACGGCCGCCATTGGCGCGGTGGGCCATGATGGCCGGCAGCTCGGCCTCCTTGCCGTACAGGATGACCTGGCCGTCGCACAGGGCGGCCAGTGCGGCCACGCGGGGGTCGCTGGCATTGAGCACGGCCACGCCGTCGGACAGCACGACATCGACCTGGGTGCGCAGCACACGGGCCAGTTGGTCGCTCTCCTGGATGTCGAACTCCGCCAGCTGGCTGGCGCCGCCCATGTCGGTCACGATGCCGACCTGGCAGCGGTCGTAGGCCAGGCCGTCGCGCAGGATGGAGGCGGGGCCGTTTTCGAGCACGGCGGCGTTGATGGCGCGGTTCATCAGCAGCCGGTGGCCGCTCTCCCAGCCGGCGCAATCGCTGGCGTCCACGCGGCGGCTGTCCAGGAACAGGCCGTCGCTGCAGGCCAGGCCGACGCGGCGGCCCGACAGGTGCAGCAGCCAGGCCACAAGGCGCGCGATGGTGGCCGTGCCCAGCGTGCCGGCCACGCCGACGATAGGGATGCGGCCGTCTTCGTCCTCGGCGAACAGGTGGTCCACAATGGCCTGGCCGACCGGGCGCGGCGCGCCTTCCGCGGGCTTGAGGTGCATGAGCAGGCCGGGGCCGGCGTTGACCTCGACGATGGCGCCGCCCTGGGCCTGCAGCGGCTTGCCGATGTCCTCGGCCACGAGGTCGATGCCGGCGATGTCCAGGCCGACCACGCGGGCGGCCAGCGCCGCCGCGTGGGCCACCTCGGGGTGCACCTCGTCCGTGCAGTCGATCGCCACGTTGCCGGTGCGCTGCACCAGCACGCGCCGGCCCTTGGCCGGCACCGACGCGCCGTCCAGGCCCTGGCGTTCGAGCAGCAGGCGCATCACGCCGTCTTTTTCGAGGTCGATGGTCTCCAGCGGGAACTCCTCGGCATCGCCGCGGCGCGGGTCGCTGTTGAGCTGGCTGTCGATCAGCTGGGCCACGGTCTGGCGGCCGTCGCCCGTGATGGACAGGCTTTCTCCACGCGCCGCCGCCACGACCTTGCCACCGACCACGAGCAGGCGGTGCTCGTCGCCGCGGATGAAGCGCTCGACGATGACTTCGCTGCCCTCGGCGTCGGCGACGCCGAAGGCCTTCTCGATGTCGGCCTGCTCGGACAGGTCCAGGCTCACGCCGCGGCCGTGGTTGGCGTCAGAGGGCTTGACGACCACGGGCAGGCCGATGTCCTGTGCCGCTTCCCAGGCCGCTGCCGGGCTGTCGACCACCTGGCCTTCGGGCACCGGCACGCCGCAGGAGGCCAGCAGCGTCTTGGTCAGGTCCTTGTCGCTGGCGATGCCTTCGGCGATGGCGCTGGTGCGGTCGGTCTCGGCGGTCCAGATGCGGCGCTGGCGCGCGCCATGGCCCAGCTGCACGAGGTTGCCCTCGTTGAGGCGGATGTGCGGGATGCCGCGGTCGGCCGCAGCGGCCACGATGCAGGCCGTGCTGGGGCCCAGGTAGCAGTCGTCGACCTTGGCGCGGATCTGGGCCACGGCCACGGGCACGGCGAAGGTCTCGCCATGGATGGCGGCCATCAGCAGCCGGTGGCCGCAGGCCAGGGCCGTGCGTGCGACCTGCTCATCGCGCGCGCGAAACACCATGCGGTACACGCCGCGCTGCGAGGTGCTGCGGGTTTGCCCGAAGCCGGTCGGCATGCCGGCCAGGTTCAGCAGTTCGATGACCACGTGCTCCAGCACATGGCCGGCCCAGGTGCCCTCGACCAGGCGCTGCAGGAAGCCGCCGCGCTCGCCCACGCCGCAGTGGTGCTCGACCAGTGCGGGCAGCATGGCCACCAGGCGCTCGGTCAGGCCGGGGATCAGGTTGGACGGAAAGTCCTCGAGCTCGCCCAGGTCCAGCCAGACTTCCAGGGCAGAGCGGTAGGTCCAGATGTTGGGGCCGCGCAGGTAGCGGATGCGCAACAGCTGGATGTCGGCGGCGCGCGAGGGTGCCGCCGGAGTGCTTGTCGTCATGCGGGCCGCCTGGCGCGTTGTGGGTGGCCGCCGGGCTGGGCCCGACGGGCTTCGGCGAGAATTTCGCGCCTCATTTGTTCAACATGCATCATCCACATCAGGTCGACCTTTCCAGTTCTTCGACGCTCCAGTCGGCCTTGAGGGCCGAACTGGCAGGCGGTGAAAACGTAACAGCCAGCGTGGCGGTTGACCTGGATGCGCAACTGCGTTTTGCGCCCGGTCTCCTGGTGTTAACGGACCAGCGTCTCCTGTTTGTCACTTTGGCGACAGAGGGGCCGCGGCTGCAGAGCTGGCCGCTGATGCCGGCACTCGCGCTGCGCCATTCCGACCATGCCGGCGTTGGCCAGCTCACGCTGCACGACGGGCAGCAGCGCCTCGCGCAATGGCGCTTCACGCTGGCAGCCGACCCCCAGGCGCTGCGCCTGCTGCGCCAGTTCGAACGCCGCGACAGCCGGGAGCCGGCCGATGAAGAGGAGGGCAGCGCCTGCCCGACATGCCATGCGCCGCTGCCTGCGGACAGCGAAACCTGTAGCGTCTGTTTCCGTGAGTTGCATACGCCGCCCTCCACCTGGGTGCTGTTGCGCCTGTGGCGTTTCGCGCATCCCTACCGCATGCAGTTGCTGCTGGGCTTCCTACTGACGCTGGCCTCCACCGCCGCGACGCTGGTGCCGCCCTACCTGACCATCCCGCTCATGGACGAGGTGCTGATCCCGTTCCAGAACGGCCAGCAGATCGCACCGGGCACCGTGGCGATGTACCTGGGCGGCCTGCTCGCCGCGGCGCTGCTGGGCTGGGGCCTGAACTGGTGGCGCACCTATTTGCTGGCCCTGGTGTCCGAGCGCATCGGCGCCGACCTGCGCACAGCCACCTTCGACCATCTGCTGCAGCTCTCGCTCGACTACTTCGGCGGCAAGCGCACGGGCGACCTCATGTCGCGGATCGGATCGGAAACCGACCGCATCTGCGTGTTCCTCTCGTTGCATGCGCTCGATTTCGCGACCGACGTGCTCATGATCGCGATGACGGCGGCCGTGCTGTTCTCCATCCACCCCGGTCTGGCGGTGGTGACGCTGGTGCCGCTGCCCTTCATCGGCTGGATGATCCATGTGGTGCGCGACCGGCTGCGCACCGGCTTCGAGAAGATCGACCGCGTCTGGTCCGATGTCACGAGCGTGCTGGCCGACACCATTCCCGGCATCCGCGTGGTCAAGGCCTTCGCCCAGGAAGGGCGCGAGGCGCAGCGCTTCCGCGACGCCAACCGGCGCAACCTGGAAGTCAACGACC
The DNA here is from genome assembly GCF_014652235.1 of Pseudorhodoferax aquiterrae. Classification (GTDB taxonomy): domain Bacteria; phylum Pseudomonadota; class Gammaproteobacteria; order Burkholderiales; family Burkholderiaceae_C; genus Pseudorhodoferax; species Pseudorhodoferax aquiterrae. The sequence continues at coordinate 256,802 of NZ_BMYK01000003.1, read as the reverse complement.
GGCTCAACAGGACCTGGTCGCTGTTCACGCCCACGGTCTCGCTGCTGACCGAGATCGGCCTGCTGGTCGTCTGGGCCTTCGGCATCTGGCTGGTGGCGCACCAGCAGGTCACGGTGGGTGTGCTGACGGCCTTCCTGGCCTACATCGGCCGCTTCTACACCCGGCTCGATTCCATGAGCCGCATCGTCTCGGTCACGCAGAAGGCCGCTTCGGGCGCCAAGCGCATCTTCGACATCCTGGACCACCGCTCCAACGTACCCGAGCCGGCCGACCCTGTCGCGCTGCCGGCCGGCGGCCTGCGCGGCGGGCTGCAGATGGACGGCATCGCCTTCCGCTACGGCAACCGTTCGGTGATCCGCGACCTGTCGCTGGACATCCGACCCGGCGAGATGATCGGTCTGGTGGGCCACAGCGGCTCGGGCAAGAGCACGCTCGTGAACCTGATCTGCCGCTTCTACGACGTGAGCGAGGGTGCGATCCGCGTCGATGGCCTGGACCTGCGCCGCCTGCGCGTGGCCGACTACCGGCGCCACATCGGCCTGGTGCTGCAGGAGCCCTTCCTGTTCTTCGGCACCATCGCCGAGAACATTGCCTACGGCCGGCCCGACGCCACGCGCGCCGAGATCGTGGCCGCCGCGCGCGCCGCGCACGCGCACGAGTTCATCCTGCGGCTGCCGCAGGGCTACGACTCGCTGGTCGGCGAGCGCGGCCAGGGCCTGTCGGGCGGCGAGCGCCAGCGCATCTCGATCGCGCGCGCATTGCTGATCGATCCGAAGATCCTGATCCTGGACGAAGCCACCTCGGCCGTGGACACGGAGACCGAGAAGGAGATCCAGAAGGCGCTGGACAACCTCGTGCAGGGCCGCACCACGATCGCCATCGCGCACCGGCTGTCGACCTTGCGCAAGGCCGACCGGCTGGTGGTGATGGACCGCGGCCAGGTCGTCGAGGTCGGTCCGCACGACGAGCTCATGGCGCGCCAGGGCGCCTATTGGCGGCTCTACGAGGCCCAGGTGCGGCGCGTGGACACCGACGGCGATGCGCTGCCGCCCGCGCTGCCGGCCAGCCACCCGGCCCACCCCGCAGGAGGCGTGTGATGGACTTCGAACTGCAACGCCACCCCATGGGCCAGCTGGTCCTGCGCCTGGACGGCATCGACCATGTGGGCGTGGTCCCGGTGCGCGCCTTTCCGCTGTCCGCGCCCGGCGAGGGCCTGTCCCTGGTCGGCAGCGACGGCCGCGAACTGGTCTGGATCGACAAGCTGGATGCATTGCCAGAGGCGCAGCGCGCATTGCTCGCCGAGGAGGTCGCGGCGCGGGAGTTCCAGCCCGAGGTGCGGCGGCTCCTGAGCGTGTCCACCTTCTCCACGCCCAGCATCTGGCGCGTGGAGACGGACCGCGGCAGCAGCGATTTCGTGCTCAAGAGCGAGGAGGACATCCGCCGCCTGTCCGACGGCGGCCTGCTGATCGCCAGTGGCCAGGGCGTGCACTTCCGCGTGCGCGACCGCCAGGCCCTGGATCGGGCCTCGCGTCGCCTGCTGGAGCGCTTTTTGTGACGGGATGTGGCGTGGTGTGAAGAAATTTGGGCCTTTCGAAGAAATAGGCCTAAATTCCGGTTCAGTTCTGCCGTTAAGACAAGCGAGGCCTGGGAAAACCCATTTCCCTGGCCGTTCGTCCAGTCCTTTTGGTGAGCGCCATGCAACTGCCTTCTGTTGATCGCACTGTGAACGGGCCGGCCGCCGCCGGTGCCGATTCGCAGCCGGCCGCCGGCAGCGCAGCCGCGCCCGCCGGAACCGTGGCGCGGGCCACGCGCGAGGAGACCCGGGTGCTGCAGGAGCGCGCCGTCGCGCAGCAGCCCGAGCCCTCGATCCGGGTCGAGCTGTCGGCCCAGGCCGATGCCCTGATCCGCTCCGGCCGTGTCGGCGAGGACGAAGCCGCCACCTCCGCCGGTGCGGTCATGGTGGCGGCGTCCGCAGCGGGCGGGCCGGGCGCCCCCGCCGGGCAGGCCGCTGCGGTGCCGGCCAAGTCCAGCATCGAGGCGGCCACAGAAGCGTTCGAACAGCGCCAGCAGACGGACGCCGCACCGACCGCCGAGACGGCCGAGGCCCTCGGCCGCTACCAGGCCACCGGCCAGAAGCCGGGGCCGGACCAGCCTTCCGGCCCGGACGATGCCGCGCCCAAGAACTGGACCGAAAAGCCCAAGGTCGAGGAAGAAAAGCCGCCAGAGCCGCCCAAGGAGCCCATCTCCAAGAAGCTGCTGGACTTCCTGCAAAGCCTGTGGCGCGCCGGCGGCAATGCCATCGACGTGGCGCAGACCGGCAACCTCACGCTCAACCCGCCCAAGGAAGCCGACAGCCCGGTCACCTACGCCGACCCGTCGGCCAAGAAGACCACCGGCCTGTGAGGCCGGCGGCCTGCGTTCAGCGCAGGTGGTGCACGGCGCCCTGGCCGTAGACCGGGGTCGCGATCCCCTCCATCCTTGCCTTCAGCTGCAGCGCCAGGTACTGCGAGTAGTGGCGCGACTGGTGCAGATTGCCGCCATGGAACCACAGCTGCGGCTGCTGCGTCGGCTTCCACATGTTGCGCAGCTCGCCTTCCCAGGGGCCGGGATCCTTGGTCGTGCCCGAGCCCAGGCCCCAGCACTTGCCGACGCGGTCGGCCACCTCGGGCGAGACGATCTTGGCGACCCAGCCGTTCATCGAGCCGTAGCCCGTGGCGTAGACCAGCAGGTCGGCCGGCAGCTCCGTGCCGTCGGTGAGCACCACCGAGCGCGGCTTGATCTGCTCGATGTTGACGCCGCTCTTGAGGTGGATGCTGCCGTCGGCCACGAGCTCGGACGCGCCCACGTCGATGTAGTAACCCGAGCCGCGCCGCAGGTACTTCATGAACAGGCCGGAGCCGTCGTCGCCGAAGTCCAGCAGGAAGCCCGCCTTTTCCAGCCGCGCGTAGAAGTCGCGGTCGCGCTGGCGGATCGCCTCGTACACCGGCACATGGAAGCTGTGCATGATCCTGAACGGCACCGAGGCGAACAGCAGGTCGGCCTTGTCGGTGGTGATGCCCTGGGCCAAGGCTTCTTCCGAATACAGACCGCCCAGCGCCAGCTCCATGAGCGAATCGGACTTCACGATGTGCGTGGACGAGCGCTGCACCATGGTCACGTCGGCACCATGCTCCCAGAGGTCGGCGCAGATGTCGTGGGCCGAATTGTTCGAACCCAGCACCACGCAGCGTTTGCCGGCATAGGCCGCGCCACCCGGATGGGCGCTGGAATGGTGCTGCGCGCCTTCGAAGGTCTCGGCACCGGCGATGCGCGGCACGGACGGAAAGCCCGAGACGCCCAGCGCGAACACCAGCTGCGTGGGCCGCAGCACCACGGTTTCGCGGCGGCCGTCGGCATGCTGGCGCTCCACCGTCACGGTCCAGGTCTTGCTGGCCTCGTCGAAGCTGGCGCTCTTCGCCTCGGTGGAACTCCAGTAGTTGAGCTCCATGACCTTGGTGTACATCTCCAGCCAGTCGCCGATCTTGTCCTTGGGGCAGAACACGGGCCAGTCGTCCGGGAACGGCAGGTAGGGCATGTGGTCGTACCAGACCGGGTCGTGCAGGCACAGCGACTTGTAGCGCTTGCGCCAGGAGTCGCCGGCGCGCGCGTTCTTCTCGATCACGAGCGTGGGCACGCCCAGGCGCTTGAGCCGTGCGGCCAGGCCGATGCCGCCCTGGCCGCCACCGATGACCACACAGTAGGGCTGCTCGGTGTAGCCCAGTGCGGCCTCCTCCTGCTGGCGCCGGTCCAGCCAGGTGGTGCGATTGCGGCGCGCACCGTGCTCGGCGCCGAGCACGCGGCGCTTGCCCTTCTTTTCCTCGAAGCCCTTGAGTTCGCTCATCACGGTCAGCAGCGTCCAGCACTTGCCGTTCTTGAGCCGCAGGTGGCCGCGCCCGCGTGCCACGGCGGTCTCGAACGTGAACCAGCTCTCGGTCACGCCGTCGGCATGGCTGGGCTGGTCCTGCACCTGCCAGCCGCTGGGCGCGACGCGGGCCAGGTTGGCCTGCAGCATCGCGGCGATGGCCTGCTTGCCCTCGGCCGTGTGCAGGTTCCAGGTGAAGGCCACGAGGTCGCGCCAATAGCAGTCGTCGGCGAAGGCCTCGAGCGTGGCGGCGATGTCGCCGCGGGCCAGCGCGGCGCCGAAGTCCTGTAGCCATTGCGCGGCCTGGTCGGATGGGGAAGTGACCGGCGCTGCGGCCAGGGTCTGGGTCATGCTGTCGTCTCCTTGCGGTGGGTGTGGCCGGGCCGGCGTGGCCGCGGCGGTCCCTGCTGCGCAAGCCGCATGCCTGCCGGGTCATGAAGCGCAAGTGCTTGTTCTGAAAGCATTTCCTCTGTGCCAGGACGGACCCGAATGTCGCAGGCGGAGTGACAGCTGTCGCACCCGCCTGCGACAGCTGTCGCGCCCGGTCCAGTGCCGTTGTGGGGCCAGACGCCGCAGCCCGGCAGTGGGCCGGGTCCGCCACATCAATGCGCTGGCAGCGGCGCCTGTTGCAACCGGAAGCGCGCCGCCCCGCCGTCGTTCGGCACCAGCTGCCAGCTGCGGTCGTGGAAGGCGGCGACCGCTGGCCGGTGTGCGATCGACAGCAAGGCGCCGCCGGCCGCCTGCACCTGGTCCACGAGCTTGGCGTAGACCGCCTGCTCGGCCGGTGCGTCCAGCGCGCTGGTGGCCTCGTCGGCGAAGATCCAGCGCGGCTTCTTGAGCAGCACGCGCGCCACGGCCAGGCGCTGCTGCTCACCGCCCGAAAGCTTCTGGCTCCAGGCGTCCTGGCGGTCCAGGTCGTCCGCCAGCTGCGGCAGCTGGGCGTCGCGCAGCGCGGCGCGCAGGTCTTCGTCGCGGTAGTCCGATGCCGGCTTCGGGTAGGCCAGTGCATCGCGCAAGGGGCCGTCCGGAAAGTAGGGGCGCTGCGGGATGAACATGGCGTCCGCCGGCTGGGCCACGCTGCCGCTGGCCTGCGGCCAGATGCCCGCGAGGGCGCGCAGCAAGGTGGATTTGCCGCTGCCCGAGGGCCCTTGGAGCAGCACGCGCTCGCCCGGCCGCACCTGCAGGTCGAGGCCTTGCAGCAGCTGCGTGCCGTCGGGCAGGGCCAGCGCGAGGTCCTGGGTGGCCAGCGTGTCGCCGCCCGCGCTGTAGCGGACCCGGCCGTCGGCGCCTGCTGCATGGGCGGCCAGGTGCGCCTCGAAGCTCGTCAGCCGGTCGGTCGTGGCACGCCAGACCGCGAGCTGCTGGTAGTTGTCGACGAACCAGGCCAGCGAGTCCTGCACGCGGCCGAAGGCCGTGGAGATCTGCATGAGTTCGCCGAGCTGGATCGCGCCGCTGAAAAAGCGCGGCGCCGCCACGAGGAAGGGGAAGATCACGGCGGCCTGGCCGAAGAAGCTGCTGAACCAGATCAGCCGCTTCTGCGCGCGGATCAGATCCAGGTAGTTGGCCAGCACCTTGGAGAAGCGCAGGTCCAGCTGCTTGCGCTCGACGGGTTCGCCGCGGTCCAGCGCGATGGCCTCGCTGTACTCGCGCACGCGCACCATGTGGTGGCGGAAGTCCGCCTCCAGCCGCTGTTGCTGGAAGTTCAGGCCGATCTGCGGCCGGCCGATCCAGTGCGTGATGAGGCTGCCGGCCAGGCAGTACAGCACGGCCACCCAGACCATGAAGCCGGGTACCTCGTAGTGCTGGCCGCCGATGCTGAAACCGAAGGCCCCCGACAGGCCCCACAGCACGCCGACGAAGCTCACCAGCGTGACGAAGGCGTTGAACGCGCCCATGGTCAGCGAAACCGTGTAGGTGGTGAACAGGTTCAGGTCTTCCTGGATGCGCTGGTCCGGGTTGTCCGGCGGTGCGCCGCCTTCGGCCTGGCCGTAGCGCGCCAGCTCCATGCGGTAGAAGGCGTGGTCGGCCATCCAGCGCTTCAGGTACGTGCCGGTCATCCAGGCGCGCCAGCGCATCTCCAGCAGCTGGGTCAGGTAGAAGCGGTAGACCGCCAGGACGATCATGCCGAAGGCCAGGACCGTGAAGCGCCACAGCTGCTCCCAGAACACGGTCTGGTCGCGCTTCTCGAGCGCGTCGTAGAACACGCGGTACCAGTCGTTGTACTGCACCAGCAGCCAGACGCCGGCCAGATTGAGGAGCACGATGGCGGCCAGCAGGCCGCGCGCGCGCCACTTTTCCTCGGACTGAAAGTAGGGACGGGACAGGCGCCAGATGCGCCCTGCCTGTTGGCGCGTGCGCGCAAGCCGTTCTCGGAGTTGCATGAAATGCCGGCGGTCGTGGGGGCGCGCCCATGCTAGCGCGGACCGCCGCAGCAGACTTAGGCCAGCCTTAGAGCGGCCGGCCCTGGGCCTTGCGCGCGGCGATGAAGGCCTCCAGGGCCTGGGCGCTGGTCTTGTGCGGCACGTAGCCGAAGCGCTGCTTGAGCGCGCTGTTGTCCAGCACCGGCCGGTAGCGCAGGAAGTCCAGCTGCTCCGGCCCATAGCGCCCGATGCCCAGCGAGCGGCCCAGGCGCAGCGCGCTGCGCAGCAGGCCGGCCGGCAGCACCAGGGGCCGCTTGCCCAGTCGCTCGGCGATCGCGTGGATCGTGAGGGCGCCGTCGCCGGCGAGGTTGTAGCAGCCCGGCGGCCCCTTGCCGTCGAGCGCGTGCAGCAGCGCACCGCAGACGTCCTCGTCCCAGACGAAGACGAAGGGGCTGTCGCTGCCCGCGATCGCCAGCGGCCGCGTCTTCTCGAACAGGGCGGTGATCTGGTTGTCCACGCGCTCGCCCAGGATGGTGCCGATGCGCAGCACCGTCTGCGCCAGCTGCGGATGCCGGACACGGGCCTCGGCCAGCATCTCCTCCACCAGCCGCTTGTGGTGGGCATAGGCGAAGCTCTCGTTGCCGCGCAGCGGATGCGCCTCGGTCAGCCAGGCGGGGTTGTCGGCGTGGTAGCCATAGGCCGCGCCGCTGGAGGAGACGAGCAGGTGGCGCACGCCCTGCGCCAGGCAGGCGTCCAGCACCTTGCGCGTGCCGCCCACGTCCACCGCATGTTCCAGCGCGCGCGTGGAGCCCTTGGGCGGCGTGACGATGGAGGCCAGGTGCACCACGGTGTCGATGCCGTGCCGGGCCAGCACCTGCGCCAGCCCTTCGTCGCGCACGTCCCAACGCAGGTAGGCGATGCCAAGCAGGCGGCGTGTGGCCGGCACCTCGCGCACATCGGCCGCCACCACCGTGGTCGGTTCCGGCCGCGTCGCCAGCGCATGGAGCAGGCCACGGCCGAGAAAGCCGTCTGCGCCCGTGACCAGGATGCGCTCGGCCCTCATGGCGTTTCGGGGGCTGCAGCGCCGCCCTGCACCGGCCGCTTGCCCCACCAGCCGGCCAGCACCAGGCCGGCGATGATGTCCCAAAAGCCCCAGACGCCCGCCACCACGGCCATGCCGCCCAGGCCGCCGAAGAACCCGAAGATCAGCACCAGCCCCAGGCCGGCGTTGCGGATGCCCACCTCGATGGTCAGCGCGCGGCGGTCGTAGTCGGCCAGGCCGAAGGCGCGCGCGCAGAGCCAGCCGGTGGCGAAGGCCAGCGCGTCGTGCAGCGCCACCGCCACGATGACCAGGCCGATGTAGTCGAGGAAGTAGCGCCAGTTGCCCGCGATGGCGCCGAGGATGAAGGCGATCAGCGTCACGAAGCTCAGGATGCGCATGGGCTTCTTGAAGCGCGCCGTCCAGCGCGGAAAGCGCTCGGCGCACCAGATGCCCAGCACGAAGGGCAGACCGATGATGAGCAGGATGTGCCCGCCCATTTCCAGCGGGTCGATGGAGATGCTGCGCAGCAGCGCGGATGCCGTGGGATGCAGGCCGCCCCAGAACGCGAAGTTCAGCGGCATGGCCACGATGGCGATGGCATTGGACACCGCCGTCATGGACACGCTGAGCGCCACGTTGCCGCCGGCCCGGTGCGTGAGGACATTGCTCACGTTGCCGGGCGGGCAGCAGGCCACCAGGATCATGCCCAGCGCGATGCTGGGCCCCACGCCCAGCACGCGCGTGAGCACGTAGGTGATGGCCGGCAGGGCGATGAACTGCGCGCCCACGCCGACCGCGAAGGCCAGCGGCATGCGCGCCACGCGCCTGAAATCTTCAATGCGCGTGTCCAGCGCGATGCCGAACATCAGGAAGGCCAGCACCGCGTTGAGCACGGCCAGCGAGGCCGGGTTGAAGTTCAGGCGGATGTCGTCGACGGGCAGCATGGGGGCTCTCAGTGGAAGGCCGCGGCGGCCGCGCGCACCGCCTTGCGGTAGGTGTCCTTGTGCACGTAGTACGCCATGCGTTCGAGCTTCAGGTAGCGGTAGCCGCCCGACAGGTCGGGCCAGGCGGCCGGATCCGCATCCTTGGCCGACCGCAGCGCGCCGGCTTGCGGGCTGCCGTCGTCCAGTGCCTTGAAATAGCGCGCCACCAGCTCGGCCTGCTCGTAGCGGCCCTGCCAGCCCAGGCCGCTGGCCTCCACCATGCCCAGCACGGCCAGCCGGTCGAAGCGCGGCGCGAAGATGTTCAGGTACAGGCGCGGCGCCATGCCCTGCCAGTTCAGCAGCGCGTGGTCCAGGAAGGGGTAGTGCAGCTTGTAGCCGGTGGCGGCCAGGACCAGGTCGTAGTCGCGTGCGCTGCCGTCCTTGAAGTGCACGGTGTGGCCCTCGAGGCGCGCGATGTCGGGGCGCACGCCCACGTCGCCGTGGCCGATGTGGTACAGGATCAGCGAGTTCACGACCGGGTGCGACTCGTACATGCGGTAATCGGGCCGCGGAAAGCCGAAGCGCACCGGGTCGCCCGTGAACCATTGCAAGATGGTGCTGTCGATGCGCTGCTTGAGCCAGGGCGGCAACGTCAGCTTGCCGCCGATCGAATCGGCCGGCTTGCCGAACACGTACTTGGGCACGAAGTAGTAGCCGCGCCGCACCGAGATGTCGATGCTCCTGGCGTGGTGGACTGCGTCGACCGCGATGTCGCAGCCCGAGTTGCCCGCGCCCACGATCAGCACGCGCTGGCCGGCGAACTGGGTGGCCTGCTTGTAGGCCGAGGTGTGCCAGAGCGCGCCCGCGAACTGGCCTGGGAAGGTTGGCATGTTGGGCTCGGCCAGCGTGCCGTTGGCCACCACCAGGCCCTTGTACTCGGCCACCTCGGGCGCCGCGTCGCCGGTCTGCGTGGTCAGGCGCCAGCGTGTGCCGGGGGCGTCCGAGACGGGTTCGGCCTTGAGCACCCGGGTATGGAAGCGGTAGTCGCGGTGCAGGTCGAAACGGCGTGCGAAGGCGCGGAAGTAGTCCAGCAGCTCGCGGTGGCTCGGGTAGTCGGCCACGGTGTCGGCCATCGGGAACTCGCTGAACTCCGTCATGCGCTTGCTGGAGATCAGGTGTGCCGAGGCATAGACCGTGGAGCGCGGGTTCTCGATGTTCCACAGACCGCCGACATCGCCATGGGCCTCGAAGCCCTGGAAGGCGATGCCCAGCTTCTGCAGGTTGCGGGCCCCGGCCAGGCCCGAGGGGCCGGCGCCGACGAGGGCGATCTGTGCGTGTGTCGGAGTGCTCATCGTTCCAGGCCGGGAATCTCGGTGGCGCCGGCTTCGCCGGGCCGGGGCTTGCGCGGTTGCGCGAGCAGGATGCGGTCGTGCAGCGGCGCGGGCAGCAGGGCCAGTGCGCGTGCCAGCCAGCCGGTGCGGCGCGGCAGCACGATGTGCGCGCGGCCCGCGGCCACACCGGCCAGCAGGCGCTGGGCCGCATCCTCGGGCTCCAGCAGGCCCGGCATGGCGAAGCGGTTGCCGGCCGTGAGCGCGGTGCGCAGGTAGCCCGGGCTCACGGTGTGCACGCGCAGCGCCGTGGGGCGCAGTTCGGCGCGCAGGCTTTGCAGGTAGGCGATCAGGCCCGCCTTGCTGGCGCAGTAGGCCCCGTTGCCGGGCAGGCCGCGCCAGCCCGCCACACTGGCCACGCCGACCAGGGCGCCCGGACGGCCCGCGGCCTGCATCGCCGGCAGGAAGGGCGCGAAGGTGGCCGCCACGCCCACGAGGTTGATCTCCAGCATGCGGCGCAGCACGGCCAGATCCTCGGGCCGCGCCGTGTCGAAGCCGCCGGCCACGCCGGCGTTGGCGATCACGAGGTCGGGCGGGCCGAAGCGCGCGGTCCAGTCCGCCGCCATGGCGGCCATGGCCGGGCCGTCGCTCACGTCCGGGGTGTAGATGGCGCAGCGGCCGGGTGCCAGCGCCGCCAGCGGGGCCAGGGCCTTGCGCTGCAGGCCGACCAGCGCGACCCGCGCACCGCCGGCGATCAGCGCACGGGCCAGCGCCTGGCCCAGGCCGCCGCAGGCACCGGTCAGCACGGCGTTGTCGAACGTCACGGGCAGTCTCCTCCGCGGCGCATGCTAGCGGCCGCCGCGCGCCGCCGCATCCGGGTGTTCCGCAGGCTGCGCGGCCTGCGGCCGTCTTCAGCGCACGGGAGGCGGGTGGTTGGCCACGCCGTGGCTCACATGGCCGGCCGGCACGTGGCGCGCGGCCGAGCGCACATGCGTGGTCTGGTCGTCGAAGAAGAAGTCGGGCTCGAACTCGCGCAGGAACTCGCCCTTGGGCAGGCCGCCCAGGAACATGGCCTCGTCGACCTCGATGTTCCAGTTCATGAGCGTGCGGATGGCGCGCTCGTGCGCGGGCGCGCTGCGCGCCGTGACCAGCGCGGTGCGGATGCGCATGCCGGCCTGGGAGGCCTGCTGCAGCCGGTGCAGCGCGGCCAGCAGTGGCTTGAACGGGCCGTCGGGTAGCGGCAGCGCGGCCTTGTCGGTCTCGTGCAGTTGGAACGCATCCAGGCCCTGGGCCTGGAACACCTGCTCGGCCTCGTCGGAGAACAGCACGGCGTCGCCGTCGAAGGCGATGCGCACCTCGTCCGGGTGGTTGATGCCGGCCTGGGCCGATTCGGTCAGCACGCGCGCGGCCGGGAAGCCCTGGGCCAGCGCCTCGCGCACGTCGGCCTCGTTGGCCGACAGGAACAAGTGGGCGCGCAGCGGGCGCAGATAGCCGAAGGGGTCGCGGCCCTGCGTGAACACGCCGCGCTCGAGCTTGATGCCGGCCTCGCGCACCGAGCGGAAGATGCGCATGCCGCTGACCGGGTCGTTGCGCGAGAGCACCACCACCTCCACGCGCTGCTGCGCGGGGTCGTTGAAGGCCAGCAGCTTGCGCACCAGCGAGAAGGCCACGCCGGGCCGCGCCGGCACTTCCAGCCGCGAGAGCTGCAGCTGCATGTAGGCGCGCGCGTCGCCGGCCTCGAACAGCCGGTTTTCCTCCTCCAGGTCGAACAGCGCTCGCGAGGAGATCGCGACGACGAGCTTGTCTTCCAGGGTGGCGGGCATGGGTCTACCTCGCGAATTGGTTGAGCTGGATGATGGGCATGAGCACGGCCAGCACGATCAGCATGACGATCAGGCCCATGGCCACGATCAAGAGCGGCTCCAGGATGGTGGCCAGCGCCATGGCGCGGCGCTGTACCTCGCTGCCGATCTGGCGCGCGGCGCGCTGCAGCATGGTGGGCAGCTCGCCGGTCTGCTCGCCCAGGCGCGCGAACATGGACACCAGGCCGGGAAAGCGCTTCTTCTGCGCGATCGCCGAGGCCAGCGGCGCGCCCTCGCGCACGGCCACCAGCGCATCCAGCGCGTCGGCGCGCATGGCGCGGTTGTTGAGCGTCTCGGCCGCGGCCTGCAGGGCGCGCAGGATGGGCACGCCGGCCGCGGCCAGCATGGCCAGCGTGCTCGTGAAACGGGCCGCGTTGTAGCCCGCGGCAAGCCGGCCGATCAGCGGCAGGCGCAGCACCATGGCGTCGAAGCGCAGGCGCATGGCCTCGGCGCGCAGCGAGAGCTTCAGGCCCACGCCGCCGGCCAGCAGCAGCAGCGCGATCCACCAGCCGTGGTGGCGCACCACGTCGCTGATGGCCAGCATGACCACCGTGAGGATGGGCAGCGCGCGCTTGGTGCCCGCGAACACGTTGGCCACCTGCGGCACCACGTAGCCGACCAGGAACATCACGATCACGATGGCCACCAAGCTCACGATGGCCGGGTACAGCGCGGCGCCGATCAGGCGCGACTTGAGTTCCTGCTGCGTCTCCAGGTCCTCGGCCAGCCGGTCCAGCACCAGGCCCAGGTGGCCACTCTGTTCGCCCGCGCCGATCACGGCGGTGTAGATCGGCGTGAACTCGCGCGGGTGCCGGGCCAGCGCCTTGGCGAAGGACGAGCCGGCATTGACCTCCGAGCGCAGGCCGGCCAGCAGGTGGCGCTGGCGTTCGTCCTCGGCCTCCTCGGTCAGCGCGGTCAGCGCGCGCTCGAGTGGCAGGCCGGCCGAGACCAGGCCGGAGAGCTGGCGCGTCCAGACCGCCAGCGCCGTGCCGCGGAAGATGCGGCCGGCGAACAACCCGCGCGAACGCGGCGCTTCCTCGCCCGCGCCCTGGCCGGCGCCGACCGGCTCGACGGCCAGCGGCACCAGCGCCTGGGCGCGCAGCATGGTGCGCGCCGAGCGCGCGGTGTCGGCCTCCAGCACGCCCTTGCGGGTCGCGCCTTCGGCGTCGACGGCTTCGAATGCGTAGGCTGGCATGTGTCAGTGCCGCCCGGCCGCCCGAAGGCTCTGACGCGCCCCCCTGGGGGGCAGCGATACGCGCAGCGATGAGCGTGGGGGCTTCATGTCAGTCTCGCGTCACGCGCAGCAGTTCCTCGCGCGAGGTGATGCCGGCGGCCACCAGGCGCTCGCCGTCCTCGCGCATGAGCAGCATGCCGTTGCGCTGCGCGGCGGCGCGGATGTCGGCCTCCGAGGCGCGGTTGTGCACCTGGGCGCGGATCGCGTCGTCGGCCACCAGCAGCTCGAACACGCCCGTGCGGCCCTGGTAGCCGGTGTGGCCGCAGGCCTCGCAGCCCGGGCCGCGGCAGGCCGGGCACAGCTTGCGCACCAGGCGCTGGGCCTGCACGCCCAAGAGCGAGGAGCTCAGCAGGAAGGGCTCCACGCCCATGTCGATCAGGCGCGTGACGGCGCTGGCGGCGTCGTTGGTGTGCAGCGTGGCCAGCACCAGGTGGCCCGTCAGCGAGGCCTGGATGGCGATCTGCGCGGTCTCGAAGTCGCGGATCTCGCCGATCATGATCACGTCCGGGTCCTGGCGCAGGATGGCGCGCAGGGCCTTGGCGAAGGTCAGGTCGATCTTGGCGTTGACCTGGGTCTGGCCGATGCCGGGCAGCTCGTACTCGATCGGGTCTTCCACCGTCATGATGTTGCTGCGGCTGGCGTCGAGTTCGGACAGCGCGGCGTACAGCGTGGTGGTCTTGCCCGAGCCCGTGGGGCCGGTCACGAGGATGATGCCGTGCGGCTGGGCGATCAGTTCCTGCAGCTGGTGCAGCACGGCGCCCTGCATGCCGACGGAGGCCAGGCTGATGCGCTCGCTGGACTTGTCCAGGAGGCGCAGCACGGCGCGTTCGCCGTGCGCGCTGGGCAGCGTGGAGACGCGCACGTCGACCGCGCGCGTGCCGATGCGCAGGCTGATGCGCCCGTCCTGCGGCAAACGCTTCTCCGAGATGTCGAGCTCGGCCATGATTTTCAGGCGCGAGATCAGCGCGGCATGCAGCGCGCGGTTGGGCTGCACCACCTCGCGCAGCGTGCCGTCCACGCGGAAGCGCACGCTGGAATGGCGCTCGTAGGGCTCGATGTGGATGTCGCTGGCGCCGTCGCGCGCGGCCTGCGTGAGCAGCGCGTTGAGCATGCGGATGATGGGCGCATCGTCCGAGGTCTCCAGCAGGTCTTCCACCGCCGGCAGCTCCTGCATCATGCGCGAGAGGTCGGCGTCGCTCTCGACCTCGCTGACCACGGCCGCGGCGTTGGACTCGCCCTGGGCGTAGGCCGCGCTGATGCGCTGGGCCAGTGCGGCCTGGGCCAGCGACTGCACATGGCGCACCGGGTGCTTGCGCATGACCTCGGCCACGGCGGTCGGTGGCGTGGCCGGGTGCAGCCACAGCGTGAGTTCGCCGAGGTTGTCTTCCAGCAGCAGCTGCTGGCTGCGGGCGAAGGCGTAAGGCAGCGGATGGCGCATCACTGCGGCGAGGCCACGGGTTGCGAGGGCGCGCCCGGCGTCTGGGTCTGTAGGTTGGTGGAGGGCTGCATCAGCGGGGCGGGCACCGGCGCGGCCGGGCGGCGCAGCGGCTGCTCGGGCAGCACGGGCGCCTCGTTCACGCGCACCAGCGAGCTTTCCTGCGGCTGGGCCTGCTGCTGGCCTACGCGCATGAGGTCGTAGCGGTCCATGGACAGGGTTTCGGCCGACTGGTTGTCGCGCACCACCACCGGGCGCAGGAACACCATGAGGTTGGTCTTGCGGCGCGAGCGCGCTTCGCTCTTGAACAGGTTGCCGAAGAACGGGATGTCGCCGACGCCGGGCACCTTCTCCTGGTTGCCGCCGTACTGGTCCTGCAGCAGGCCGCCGAGCACCACGATGGAGCCGTCGTCCACCAGCACCGTGGACTCGATGGCGCGCTTGGTCGTGGTGGGGCCGCTGGCGGCCGACTCGGTGCCCGACTTCACGGCCGAGCTCTCCTGGTAGATCACCATCTTGACCGTGCCGTTCTCGTTGATCTGCGGGCGCACGCGCAGCGTGAGGCCCACGTCCTGGCGCTCGTAGGTCTGGAACGGGTTGACGGTGCCCGAGCCGGTGCTCGTGGCGTTGGTGTAGGAGCCGGTCACGAAGGGCACGTTCTCGCCGATGATGATGCGGGCTTCCTCGTTGTCCAGCGTCAGCAGGTTCGGCGTGGACAGGATGTTGCCGTCGGTGTTGGTCTCCAGGAAGCGCGCCAGGAAGCCCAGCACGTTGTTGCCGTTCTTCTGGTAGATGTAGCCCAGGTTGCCGCCCGTGGAGGGCAGGGCGGTCTGCCCCGTCGTCGTGGTGCCCGAGCCGTTGATGAGGCCGGGCGCGATGCTGAAGATGTTGCGGCCGCCCACGCTGAAGTTGGTGCCGATGGCTGCCAGGTTCTTGCCGCCCAGCAGGGCCGACCACTGGATGCCGAACTCGGCCGCCTTCTCGGCGTTGACTTCCACGATCAGGCTTTCCACTAGCACCTGCGCACGCCGGCCGTCGAGCCGGTCGATCACGGCGCGCAGCTGCCGGTATTGTGGTTCCGGCGCCGAGATGATCAGCGAGTTGGTCGAGGGGTCGGCCTGGATCTGGCCACCGGTCGAGGGCTGGTTGCTGTTGCCCTGGTTCAGGCTGCCGCCGCCCGTGCCGCTGCTGCCGAAGCCCGAGATGCTGCTGCTGCCGCTGCCGCTCGTTCCGCTGCTGCTGGAACTGGAACCGAACGAGGTCTGCAGCGCGCCCAGGCTCGGCGATCCGCTGCTGGGCTGGCTGCCGCCGCCCTGCGTGCCGGTACCGCCCACGTTGCCCGCGGCGATGGCAGCGCGCAGCGTGGCCGCCAGCTTCACGGCGTCGGCGTTCTTGAGGTAGACGACGTGGATGTTGCCCGTGGCGGCGCTGGAGCCTGGCGCCGGCGGCTGGTCCAGCCGCGCCACCAGCGAGCGGATCAGGTTCATGCGCGCCGCATTGCTGGCGCGCACGACCAGCGCATTGCTGCGCGGCTCGGCCATCAACGTGGTGCGGTACGAGGTGTCGGCCGCCTGGCCCGCGGCCGGCGCGGCCGCGCCGCCCGTGCTGCTGCCGGGCTCGACGAGCCGCGAGACCAGCGGCGCGAGGTCGCTGGCGATGGCATGGCGCAGCGGGATCACCTCCACGTCGGTGGCGTTGGACACGTCCATGGCCGCGATCACGCGGGCCAGCCGGCGCAGGTTGTCGGCGTAGTCGGTGATGACCAGCGAGTTGGTGCCGGGGTTGGCGTTGATGGTGTTGTTCGGGCTGATCAGCGGGCGCAGCACCGGCACCAGGTTGTTGGCGTTCTCGTGGTTGAGCCGGAAGATCTGCGTGACGATTTGGCTGCCACTGGGCAGGCCGCCGTCGCCGCCTTCGCTCACGCTGACCGGGCTGCTCTGCAGCTTGGCGTCGGCCTCGGGCACGACCTTGTCCAGGCCGGCGGCATCCACCACGGTGAAGCCCTGCATGCGCAGCGCAGCGATGAACTGGCTGTAGGCCACGGAGGGCGGCACGGGCTGGTCCGTCGACAGGTTCATCGTGCCCTTCACGCGTGGGTCCACCACCACGTTGCGGCCGGTGATGGTGGCCATGGTGCGCGCCACGGCCTCGATGTCGGCGTTCATGAAATTCAGCGTGACCGGGTCGCCGCGGCGCGGGCCGCTGGGCACCAGGCTCACGGTGCTGGGGCCGCCCGGGGCCTGCGCGGCGCCGGCCGGCATCCCGGTCTGCGGCACCAGCGGTGCCGGCGGGATCTGGGCCAGGGCCGGCAGGGCCTGGCACAGCAGCGCGGCGGCGAGGGCGCAGGCGCGGCGGGTCGGCGGGGCGGGGCGGCGGTTCGGGAAGGAGTGCATCGGGCTAGCCCACTTGGATGATGGAACGCAGGCCATTGCGTCGGCCAATGATGTTCAGGAGATTGGAAAGCGCGTCGACCCGCGCGGGGTCGGCGCTGGCTTCACCGGAAAAGCGCAGGCGCGAACCCACCCATTGTCCGCTGCCGCTCAGCGTGAGGCTGCCCGAGAGCGTTTCCAGCCGCAGGCTGGCCGGCGCACCGTCGCCACCGCCGGCCAGCGTGAGCCGGTAGCTGCCCATGGGCTTGAGCGTGGACAGGCGCGAGGACAGGTCGCTGGCCTCCAGCTGCAGCCGGCCGTTCACCAGCATGCGGCCGGAGACCCATTCGAGCGAGAGATCCTGTGCGGCCAGTGCCAGCGTGCCTTCGGGCTGGACCGTGTTCCAGGGCGTGCCCAGGCCGGCCAGCACCGTGGCTGGCCAGTGCGACTGGCCATCGCCGATCTGCACGCGGGCGCCCGTCCAGCGCGGCTGGGCGTGCACCTGCCAGGGCTGCTGCATGCAGCAGCGCGCGCGCAGCGCCAGCCGCAGGCCCGTCAGCGCGGGGCGCAGCTGCCATTCGAAGCGGCCAGGCAGGGCGGTGGCGTCGCGGCTGTCCACGCCGCCGGCCAGCACCAGCTGGGCCGAGCCGTTCCACAGGCTGCCGCGCGGCGCGCGCAGCAGCACATGCTGCTCGCTGCCTTGTTCCACGGCCCAGGCCAGCCAGCGCGCCGGCGCGAACACCAGCACGCCGGCCAGCAGGCCCACGGCGCCACCCAGCACCGCCCAGCCCCAAGGGGCGCGCGCGGTCACGGTGGTGCGGGGGGCGCGGGCCACGGTCAGCGGGCCGGCAGCGTGAGGACCAGTGCGCCGTCCCAGCGGGCCGGTGCATTGGCCGGGCCGGCCGCGCGGGTCAGGCGCGCTTCGGCGGGCAGCGCACGCGCGTTGACGCGGGCCTGCGTGAGCCAGCGCGCCAGCGCGTCGGCCTCGGCGGCCTTGAGCGTGAGGGTGGCGCGTTCCCCGGCCACGCTGAGCTGGGCCGTGTTGCCCAGGCGCTGGCGCACCGAGGCCTCGAGCGCGCGCAAGGCGTCGTCATAGGCCAGTCGCGGCTGGTTCTGCAGCGCCATGGCGTCGGCCTGCAGGCTGCGCATGGTCTGCAGCTGCCGGTCCAGTTCCTGGTGCTGGGACTCGGCGTGGCGCAGTGTGGACAGGGCCGGACCCAGCAACACCCACCAGACCAGGGCCACCAGCACGATGGCGCCGGCGAGCATGACGGCGCCGCGCTCGCGCGGTGCGAGCAGGTCCCAGCGGGTGCGCAGCTGTTGCTGCAGGGCGTCGAACTTCATGGCGTGGCTCCGGCGTCGGGCAGGGGGCGCAGCAGCAGGCGCTCGCCTTCGGACTGCGCCGCCAGGCCATGGGCGCGCAGGCGGCCGTTCAATGCGGCCAGGGCTTCGGGGGTGTTGGCCAGGCCGCGCAGCCGGGCTTCGCCGTTGCCGAAGTCGATCGCCTGCGGCACCTGGCCGGGTGGCAGCGTGGTGCCCAGCGCGCCCAGCATGGCTTCGAGGTCGCGCGGGCCGTAGGCGCCGGAGGCCTGGCGCAGCAGCTCGACCTCGCGTGCCATCTGCACGGGCGCATCGACGACCACGCGCACCGACGGGAAGCTGCTGGAGAGCACACCGCGCACGGCGGCGCGCTTGTCGGCCAGGGCGGTGGATTCCTTCCAGGCCCAGGCGTTGACGCCGACCAGGTGGGCCGCGACGAGCAGGGCGAGGCCCCAGCGCGCGGGGCGCCACTGCGGGCCACGGGCGATGGCGGCCACGCGGCGCAGCGTGCCCTGCACGGCGCGGCGGCGGTCGGAGCTGGCCAGGTCGAACTGGGCCAGGTCCCAGCCGCCGGCGCCGGCCTGCAGCCAGCGCTCGGTGGCAGGGCGCAGCTGCAACTGGCGCGCGCCGCTCTGCTCGGCCAGCTGGGCCAGGGCCGGATCGGCGAACACGGGCACCTCTTCGGCGCTGCCGGCCTGGGCCAGGGCCCAGTCCAGCGCGGGCGCGGCCAGCGGCAGCACGCTGACCCCCTGCGCGCCGCTGTAGCCCAGCCAGGCGGATTTGGGCGTGCCGAGGATCTCGATCTGTTCGCTGCCGGGTGCCAGTTCGGGCACGACGCGGGCGGCCGGGCGGCGTGCCGCCTCCAGCAGGTCCAGGCCGGCGCGCAACCAGGCGCGGTCGCAGGTGGCGACCCAGGCCGGGGCCTGGGCGCGGGCACCGGCCTCCAGCGCGAAATGCACGGCGGCCGGGTCGTCGAGCAGGCGGTCCTCGAGCAGGCCTTCGAGCAGCGCGCGCAGGCGCGGCGTGCCGGTGGCACCGCGCGCCAGCGCGCCCTTGGGTAGCTCCACGCGGTGCCAGGACAGCGCCTGCGCCGGCACGAGCGCCACGGTCTCGCGTGCGGCGGGCAGCAGCGCCGCGACGGCCTGCGCGTGGGCGGCGACGGTGCGACCGTCGGCGCTCAGCACGTATTCCAGCGGTGTGGCTGCACCGGGGGTGTCCAGGGGCAGGACGACGATCAGGGTGCTCAAGACTTCTCTCTCCGGGGCGGCGGGACGCGGACAGGCCGCGCTTGCGGCGCGCGATTGTAGAGAGCGTCCATGACGGTCACGGCTGGCGCTCTCCGGCGACGCGCTGGCGCCAGACGGTGGTGACGGCGTTGTTCTTGCGCTGGACCAACGAACGCTCGCTGACCACGGTGCCCTCCATGCGCAGGCGGCCGTTGACCTCGAAGAAGCTGGAGGTCACGCTGTAGTTGGTCGTGGCGAGCGGGCCGTCCGGGTTCAGGATCTTGGCGGCTGACGGCAGGTCGCGCAGCGGGCTGTTGGTGCGTGCCTGCACCAGCCGCTGTGCGTCGGCCAGGTCCAGGTCCTCGGAGGAGGCCGCGATGACCTGGGCGCTGGCGGTGTTCAGATTGATCTTGGTGTCGTTCTGCGGCAGCAGCGTGACATGGGGTTCCAGTACGCGCAGCGTGGCCTGAGAGACGCCCAGCCAGACCAGCTGCTCGAAGCGTTCGGGGCGCAGTGGCACGTCGGCGCCGTCGTCGGTCTGCTTCTGGCTGGCGCGGCGCAGGTTCTCGGCCATGGCCATGAGTTCGGCGTGGGGCAGGCCCAGCAGCTCGAACAGGCGCTTGAACGCCTCCAAAGGCTTTTCGATGAGCTTGCCGTCGGCGTCCACGAGGTTGGCGACGTTCATGCGCGACTGCAGGTCGACGATGCTGCCGGACAGGAAGACCTCGGGCAGGCCTTCGTCGCCGCCCTGGCTCACGCCGTTTTCGGCCGCCAGAAAGGTGGACATGCGCGACTCCTGCAGCGGCACGGCCCAGGGTTCGGCCAGATGGTCGATGCTGCCGCTGGCGCGACCGTCCTCGCGCAGGATCAGTCGGGCCCAGTCGAGCGCACCGACCAGCACCCAGGTCGACTGGCTGCGCGCGCGCTCGGACTGCTCGACCTCGACCGCGCGCCACTGCTGCCACAGCGCGGTGGCGGCGAAGGTCGCCACCAGCGTCACGGTCAGCATGGCCAGCAGCAGGGCGGCGCCGCGTTGGGCCTGGGCGCGCTTCATGAGTCGCTGCCTCCCACCGTGGGCCGCACCCAGTCGCGTGTGATGGTGCCCGACACTGCGCCGCCCGGCGGCAGTTCGAGCACCAGGCGCACGCCATCGGGCACATCGGTGTTGCCGCTGCCACCTGTCTGGGGCGTGTCGGCGCTGGACAGCGGGTTGGTCCAGGTGTTGAGCCGGTAGTAGAAGAGACGCCAATCCAGCAACGGGGCGATGGCCACCTCGCGCTGGCGCTCGTCGCTGCTGGGCGTCTGGGCCCAGTTGCCCGCGCGCTCCCAGGCCTGCAGCAGCTGGGCCCGGCTGCGCAGCACGGGGGACTGCCAGCGCAGCCACTGGCCGCCATCGGCGACGCCGCGACGCGTCCAGGCCACGACCAGCGGGCCGGTCTCGCCGGGCGTGGTGCTGGCCCGCACGATGCGCATGACGCGGCCGTCCCAGTCCAGCGGCGGGCGTTCGGTCACGTCCAGCATGGCGTCCAGGTCGGCCGTCCATTGGGCCAGGCCGGCCTGCAGTGTCAGCACGGCGTCGGTGTGGGCGCGCGTGGCGGCCTGCGTGCGGGTCATGCCGTCCAGGCCGCGCCAGCTCAGCACGGCGACGATGGCCATGATGGCCAGCGCGATCAGCAGCTCGACCAGCGTGAAGCCGCGGTGGGGGCTGCGCATCTAGAAGCGCCCCTGGATGGTGGTGATGCGCAGCACCGGCACGCTGTCTTCCAGCACCTGGGCGTCGATGCGGCGAAAGCTCGGGTTGGGCGTGGGCCGCACGCCCAGCTGCACGCGGAACATGCGGCCGGCCTGCTCGCAGGGCTGGTCGGTGTCGCCCACGCCGGGCAGCTGGCGCGCCAGGCGCAGCGCGATCAATGCGTTCTCGGCGCAGATCTGCGCCAGCAACACGTCGCCCTGGCGCGTGGCGTTGCGCGTCAGCGCGCTGGTGGCCTGGCCGCCGGCCAGCAGCGCGATGGCGACGATGCCGAGCGCGACCAGCACCTCGACCAGCGTGAAGCCCCGGCTCGGGCGCATCACGGTTGCACGTTCTGCACCGCGAACGGGCGCACGCCGTCGGTCGCGACACGCAGCGCCAGCTGTGGGTTGGCCACCGAGCGCAGCTCCAGCCACTGTGCGCCGATCACGGGCTCGGGCCCCAGCAGCACGCTGGCCTGCGCGGCGACGATGGTGTCGCGGCTCAGCCAGTGTTCGGGCAGGGTGCCCGGCAAGGCGCCTTCGAAGCGGAAGCCGCCCTCCAGCGCGCGCCAGCGCACGGGCACGCCGTTGGCGCGCGACTGGGCCCGGGCCGCGTCGAACAGCGCCGCCAGGCGCTGCGCCTCGCGTTCGAGCTGGCTGTCGGCGCTGTCGCGGAAGGCGAAGCCGACACCGGCGCTGGCCAGGGCCACGATGGCCACGACGACCAGCAGTTCGAGCAGCGTGAAGCCGCGCTGGCGCGTGCGGCTGGTCGTCGGCTTATTGCCAGCTGCCGATGTCCGCATCTTTGCCCTCGCCGCCGGGCTGGCCGTCGGCGCCGAAGGACATGACGTCGATCTCGCCCTTCACGCCCGGGTTCAGGTACTGGTAGGGGCGGCCCCAGGGGTCGTTGGGTAGCTTTTCCAGGTAGGGCTTCCAGTTGAGGGGAACGGGATTGGTGGTGGGCTTGACCAGCAGCGCCTGCAGGCCTTGCTCGCCCGTGGGGTAGCGCTGGTTGTCCAGCCGGTACATGCGCAGCGCCTGCATGAGGTTGGTCACGTCGGTCTTGGCTGCCGTGGCGCGGGCGTCGTCGGCGCGGTCGAGCACGTTGGGCACGATCAGCGCGGCCAGCACGCCGATGATGACCAGCACGACCATCAGTTCGATCAGGGTGAAACCGGCCTGGATGCGGCGGCGGGAGCGGGACAGCAGATTCATGGGAGATGTGGAGCGCTGCGGGGGCGAAGCGTTCCATGATAATCCGCGCATGTTGCGAACCGCTCCAGCTTCCTTTGCGTCCGCGCGCGCGGCGAATCCCTGGCCCGTGCGGCTCGTGACCGTGCTGGTGTGGGTGCTGGCCGCCCTCAGCGTGGCGTTCTGGGCGCTGCGTCTGGCAGGGCCCGGCGACGAGGGGGCGACGGCGCCCGTGGCCAAGGCCGCATTGGCGCAGGCCGACGCCACCGCGGTGGGCCGCGCGCTGGGGGCCACGGTCCAGGTGGTCGCGGCCGCTCCTGCCGTGACCAGCAACCGCTATGTGCTGACCGGTGTCGTGGCCGACCGGCGCCAGGGTGGTGCAGCGCTGATCGCCATCGCCGGCCAGCCGCCCAAGCCCTTTCGCGTCGGTGCCGAGATCGAGCCGGGCGTGCGGTTGACCTCGGTCGGTGCGCGCAAGGCGGTGCTGGCGGCGTCGCCCGATGCCGATCCGCTCGCCACGCTGGAATTGCCGCCGATCACGCGCTAGGCGCAGGCAGCTCCAGCACGCACCAGTCGCCGCAGGCGACGCTGTCGGTCGGCCACTGGTCCGCACGCTCGAGCGGTCCCTCGTTCGCCAGCAACCAGCGGACGGCCTTGATCACGCCGGCATGCGTGATCCACAGGGCCTGCGGGCCAGCCGTCGCCGTCACGGTCTGCAGGGCCGACGCCACGCGCGCGACGAAGCCGCCCACCGATTCGCCGTCGCCCGGGCGGTGTTGGACGAAATCTTCGGTCCATGCATTCATGGCGGCGCGACCGATGCCGTCCCAGTGCAGGCCTTCCCAGCGGCCGAAATCCATCTCGGCCAGGCGTGCATCGGGCGTGCAATGCAGGTCGGGCCGCAGCGCCGCCAGTGCATCGGCCAGGCCGCGGCAGCGCAGGAGCGGCGAGCACGCACCGGCGAGACCGTGGGGCAACTGCCGGGCCAGCCGCGTGGCGCACTGGGCCGTGTGGGCCGGATCCGCCGGCACGTCGCTGGCGCCATAGCAGATGCCGGGCGCCAGCAGCACCTGGGGATGGCGCACCAGCCACAGCCGCATCAGCGGCCGAGCGCGCAGGCCGCGCCCAAGTAGAAGGCGATCTCGCAGACCTGCTGCGTGGCACCCAGCGCGTCGCCCGTGAAGCCCTGCAGCCGCTGGCGGAACCAGCGGAACATCCAGGCCGCCGCCAGCACCGCGCCGGTGCAGCCGTACAGCGCGAAGGCCAGGCCCTGCCCGAAGGCGACGCCGAGCAGCGCGGGCAGGCACCAGAGCGCGCCCAGGCGCAGCGTGCGCACGTCGATCTGGTCGGCCAGCGGCTTGGCCTTGGAGCGGGCCGTGTCGCCCACGTGCGGCAGCAGCATGGGCAGGGCCAGCGGCAGCAGGCGCGACAGCACATGCCCGCCCAGCAGCGCCCACAGCAACGGCGCCAGGCCGGCGCTGCCCAGCACGGCCAATAGCGCGATCTTGGAGACCAGGCCCAGCACCAGGGCCATGGCACCGAAGGCGCCGATGCGCGAGTCCTTCATGATGTCCAGCGCGCGCTCGCGGTCCAGGCTGCCGCCCAGGCCGTCGGCCACGTCGGCCAGTCCGTCCTCGTGGAAGCCGCCGGTCACCAGCACGGTGGCCACGGTGCCCAGTGCGGCCACCGCCAGCGGCGTGAAGCCCTGGGCCGGCAGCAGCCACCAGAGCACGGCACTGACACAGCAGGCGCACAGCGCGACCAGCCAGCCGACGCCCGGGAAGTGCGCCGCGGCCGCCCGCAACATGCGCTGGTCGAAGCCGACCCAGGCCGCCAGCCGGCCCGTCACCGGCACGCGCGTGAAGAACTGCAGCGCGACCAGGTAGTGGCGGACGGCCTGCTGCACGCGCGCGCTCAGCTTCTCAGGCCTGCAGGAACAGGCGGTAGACCGGGTTGGCGGTCTCTTCGACCCAGGGGTAGTCGAGCTGGTCCAGGAACTTGCCGAAGGCCTTGGCCTCGGCGGCGGGCACCTGCATACCGACCAGGATGCGGCCGTAGTCGGCGCCCTGGTTGCGGTAGTGGAACAGGCTGATGTTCCAGTTCGGCTTCATGAGGCTCAGGAACTTGAGCAATGCGCCCGGGCGCTCCGGGAACGTGAAGCGCAGCAGGCGCTCGTCGCGGGCCAGCGCCGAGCGGCCGCCCACCATGTGGCGCACATGCTCCTTGGCCAGCTCGTCGTGCGTGAGGTCGATGGCCTCGAAACCGCTGCGCACGAAGCGCGTGGCCAGTTTGGCGGACTCGCCCTTGCCGTGGGTGGTCAGGCCCACGAAGACATGGGCCTGGGCCGCATCGCTGATGCGGTAGTTGAACTCCGTCACGTTGCGCGGGCCGCCGGGCAGCTGGCCAACCACCTCGCAGAAGCGGCGGAAGCTGCCGCGTTCCTCGGGGATGGTCACCGCGAACAAGGCTTCGCGCTCCTCGCCGACCTCGGCCCGCTCGGCCACGAAGCGCAGCCGGTCGAAGTTCATGTTGGCGCCGCACAAGATGGCGGCGTAGGTTTCGCCGCGCGTCTTGTGGGTGGCCACGTACTGCTTGATCGCGGCCACGGCCAGGGCGCCAGCCGGTTCGACGATGCTGCGGGTGTCGACGAAAACGTCTTTGATGGCGGCGCAGACGGCGTCGGTGTCGACCAGCACGAAGTCGTCGACCAGGCCGCGCGCGACGCGGAAGGTCTCCTCGCCGACCAGCTTGACGGCCGTGCCGTCGGAGAACAGGCCCACGTCGTCCAGCGCCACGCGCTTGCCCGCCGCGACGGAGCGGGCCATGGCGTCGGAATCGGTCATCTGCACGCCGATGACCTTGGTCTCCGGCCGCACGGCCTTGATGTAGTTGGCCACGCCCGAGATCAGGCCGCCGCCGCCGATGGCGACGAACACGGCGTCCAGGTGCTGGGTGCCCAGGCCCTGCAGCTGGCGCAGGATCTCCATGGCGATGGTGCCCTGGCCGGCGATCACGTCCGGATCGTCGAACGGGTGGACGAAGGTCAGGCCTTCCTTCTTCTCAAGCTTGGCGGCGTGCTGGTAGGCGTCGCTGTAGCTCTCGCCGTGCAGCACGACCTCGCCGCCGAAGCCACGCACGGCGTCGATCTTGAGCTGTGGCGTGGTCGTCGGCATCACGACGACGGCCCGGGTGCCGAGCTTGCGCGCGCTCATGGCCACGCCCTGGGCATGGTTGCCGGCCGAGGCACAGATCACGCCCTTCTTCAGTTGCGCGGGCGTCAGGTGCGCCATCTTGTTGTAGGCACCGCGCAGCTTGAAGCTGAACACCGCTTGCTGGTCCTCGCGCTTGAGCAGCACGGTGTTGTGCAGGCGCTGGCTCAGCGCGCGTGCCGGCTCCAGCGCCGATTCCGTGGCCACGTCGTAGACCCGGGCGGTCAGGATTTTCTTGAGGTAGTCGGCGGGGGACAGGCGCTTGGTCGAAGGCATGGGATGGAGCGGGGCCGGCAGATGCGGGGAGCGCGGATCATAGAGAACCGCGGGAGCCCGGTCCTGCGTGCGCCACCGACGCCACAAAGAAAAAAGCCCCGAACCTTGCGGTTCGGGGCCAATCCACCTTTTCGGAGGGTGGAGGAGACAATCGGTGCGCCGACTTGCGACGCGATGGGTGCAGTATAGCGAGAATTTTTGTGCGACGCAGCATTGCGTGACATGTCAGCGGTGAATTTTCGTGAAGAATTCGGCAATTTCGCAACGCTGTTCGGCTTGAACAACACAGGGAGTACCGAGAGATGGAATGCACAGTGAGCTGGACCGGCGCCGCCGGCACGCAGTCCGGCATGGGGTTCGTGGCCGAAACCGGCAGTGGCCATGTGCTGGCGATGGATGGCGCGCCCGACGCGGTGCGGCCCGAGAACGGGGGGCGCAATCTTGCGCCGCGCCCCATGGAGACCGTGCTGGCCGGCGCGGGCGGTTGCACGGCCTACGACGTGGTGCTGATCCTCAAGCGCGGCCGGCACGACGTGCGCGGCTGCTCGGTCAAGCTCAGCGCCGAGCGCGCCGAAACCGATCCCAAGGTCTTCACGCGCATCCAGATGCACTTCACGGTCACGGGCAAGGATCTGCCGGCTGCGGCGGTGGAACGCGCCATCGCCATGAGCCACGACAAGTACTGTTCGGCCACCATCATGCTCGGCAAGACCGCCGAGATCGTGACCAGCTTCGAGCTGAAAGAAGGCTGAGGGACCCTCAGATGCGGTGCGCGGTGGTCGTCATGACCTTCGCCGCCGCACGCATCAGGCCTTTGGCGACCCGCGGCAGGGGCAGTGCGCCAGCCATGGCCGCATCGTGCGCGTGGCGCAGCTCGTCGTCGCGCATCTGGGCCACGATGGCGCGCGAGGCGTGGTCGTTCTCCGGCAGGCGGTCCAGGTGCGAACCCAGGTGCTCGGCCACCTGCTTCTCGGTTTCGACCACGAAGCCCAGGCTCAGCTTGTCGCCGATCTTGCCGGCCACGAAGCCGAGCGCGAAAGCGCCGGCGTACCAGACGGGGTTGAGCAGCGAGGGCCGCGCACCTAGTTCCTGCAGCCGCTCGGCCGTCCAGGCCAGGTGGTCGGTTTCCTCCCGGCTGGCTTCCTCGAAATGGGCGCGCAGCGCCGGATCGCGCGTGGCCAGGGCCTGGCCTGTGTAGAGCGCCTGGGCGCAGACCTCGCCGACGTGGTTCACGCGCATCAGCGCGCCCGACAACTGCTTCTCCTTGGCCTCCAGCGCCGTGGCCTGCGCGGGCAAGGTCGGGCAGGGCCGGCTGGCGCGCGCCGGCACGAAGACCGTTCGAAGGGCGGCGTCGACGGTGCTGAGCAAGGTGTCCATGGTCGTGTTTGGGAAAACCCCAGTATAGGGATCGCCCGCGCGGCAGTGCGCGCGGGCGGCGCCCGGCGCCCGTTTGCTGTCTGTTGTAATCAAGCGACGAAAAAGAGCCATATTCGGCCTTTTCTTTTGCCCAAGGTCACCTGTTCTGGTGCAATACGCCCAACTTCCCAAAAGGAGGTTGGCCCGGGACTCCGGCGAGATCGAACAAAAGTGCTGAAGCACGACGCGGTCTCTTCGAACCGGAGCCCTCTGTTTAACCTTGGAGAATCTCGCAATGAAAAAGAGTCTGATCGCTTTGGCCGTGCTGGCTGCTTCCGGCGCCGCCATGGCTCAGTCGTCCGTCACCCTCTACGGCGTGCTGGACATTGGCTTCGGTAAGGTCAAGGGCGAAAAGTGGGGCATGAACAACGGTGAGGGCTACTCTGGCGGTGGCGACGGCTTCAACAGCACTTCCGTGATCGGCTTTCGCGGCACGGAGGACCTGGGTGGCGGCTTGAAGGCCAACTTCAACCTGCAAACCAGCGGTCTGGACCTGTCGAGCTCCGGCACCGGCCTGAACTTCGGCCGTGAAGCCTGGGTGGGCCTGGAAGGCGCTGGCTGGGGTGCAATCCAGCTCGGTCGCTCTTCGTCGGTCGCTGCCAAGGTGATGGGTGCCTATGACTTCAACGGCACGTCCTACTCCTCCGCTTACGACCGCGCCGGCATCAGCGCTGTGACCTGGTACGGTTCGTCGCGCCGCAGCAGCCAAGTGCAGTACGTGACCCCGAACTTCGGCGGCTTCACCCTGCGCGCTGGTTACACCGCCAAGGGCGACCAGACCACCAGCACCCCCAGCGTGGGCTTGCTGCCGGCGCCGTACGGCGAAGCTAAGGCTCAATACAGCTTGGGCGCCACGTTTGCCAACGGCCCGCTGTCCGTGAGCGCAATGGGCGAGTCCAAGGCTCAGGAAGGCATGCGCACTGCTTACGCAGTTGGCGTTAGCTACGACCTGAAGGTTGTGAAGCTGGCCGCCACTTACAACCGCCGCGAGACCGAAGGCATCGATGGTTACAACACCATTGCCGCCAACAGCGGTCGCCTGGCTGGTGGCAAGGGCTGGACGCTCGCTGCTGTCGCTCCGTTCGGTCCCGCAAACATCGGCGTTCAGTACGCTCGCAACACCGGTGCCGACATCAGCGCCGTGGAAGTGTTCGCGAACTACGCACTGTCCAAGCGCACCCGTTTCTACGTCGACTTCGTGAAGACCTACGACCAGAACGGTGTTGCTGCGACCGCCGCCACGCCTGCCCGTCCCTCCGAGCCGTACGCCGTCGGCCTGGGCGTTGTCCACACGTTCTGATCCAAGAGCTGCCTGAGCGCAGCTTGACGATTGCAATGTATAAAGCCGCCGCGTCGCAAGACCGGCGGCTTTTTTCGTGCGTGCTGCTTTGGAAGGGATCTGGATTGATGCGCTTCGTATGGGTGGCTTTGGTGGCCTCGCAGCTGCTGGGATGCGCATCCTGGCGCGCGGACAAGGACGCGCCGGCGGCCGCAGGGCCTGTCGCCCAGACCCCATGGGCCAGGGCGTCGCTGCCGCAGGTGGAGGGCACGCCATGGCAGCATCTGCCGCTGCCGGGCAAGCGCGCGACGCAGTTCGACCCGGTGCAGGCGAATGGACGGGCGGCGATGGCCGTGACCGCCGATGCCTCGGCCAGCATGCTGCGCAAGCAGGTCCATGTGCCGGCGGACGCCCTGGGTCCGCTGTCGTTCTCCTGGAAGGTGCCGGCCCTCATCGCCGGTGCCGACATGGCTGCGCGCGACGCCGACGATGCCCCGGTCCGCCTCGTGCTGGCTTTCGAGGGCGACCGCAGCCGCTTCTCGGCCAAGAACGCGATGCTGTCCGAACTGGCGCGTGCGCTGACGGGCGAGGAGATGCCCTACGCCACGCTGATGTACGTGTGGTGCAACAGCCGCGCGCCGGGCACGGTGATCTTCAACCCGCGCACCGACCGCATCCGCAAGATCGTGGTCGAGTCGGGTGCGGCGGGCCTGGGCCAGTGGCGCGACTACGAACGCGACGTGCGTGCCGATTTCGTGCGCGCCTTCGGCGAGGAGCCGGGTGCGCTGCTGGCGGTCGGCATCATGACGGACTCCGACAACACCGGCAGCCGCGTCCAGGCCTGGTACGGACCGTTGGATCTGCGCACGAGGACGCAGGCCGCGCGCTGAACGCATCGGGAAACTCCGGCTGCCTGCGCTGGCCCGCTTGTTGCATAGTGGAATCTCTTTTTTTGAGAGTCTGCCCATGCAAAAGATTGCTTTGTTCTGTACCGGTGCATTCGTCGCGTTGACCCTCGGAAGTGCTGCGCACGCCAAGACCTTCAAATGGTCCAGTGCCAGCGACATCCCCACGATGGACATCCATTCGCAGAACAACGCGCTCGGCAATGGCGTGCATGCCTCCATGTACGACTCGCTGGTCTATTACAACAGCAAGACCTTCAAGCCCGAGCCGCAGCTGGCCACGGAATGGAAGCAGATCAGCCCCACGCAGATGCGCTTCTCGCTGCGCAAGGGTGTGAAATTCAGCGACGGCTCGCCCTTCTCCGCCGACGACGTGGTGTTCTCGCTCACGCGTGCCATGGCCAAGACCTCGAACTACGCGGTCTACGCCCAGGGCATCGACAAGGTGGTCAAGGTCGACGACAACACGGTCGACGTGATGCTCAAGGCGCCCACGCCCACGCTGGTCAACCAGCTGACCGAGTTGCGCATCATGAGCAAGGCCTGGGCCGAGAAGAACAAATCGGTCGAGCCCAAGGACATCAAGACCCAGGACGAGACCTTCGCGCACCGCAACGCCATGGGCACGGGCCCTTACATGCTCAAGGAGTGGCAGCCCGACCAGCGCATGGTGCTCGTGGCCAACCCGCATTACTGGGGCAAGAACACCAGCAACGTGACCGAGATCGTCTACACGCCGATCAAGGCCCAGGCCACGCGGCTCGCGGCACTGCTGTCGGGCGAGACCGATTTCGTGCTCGACCCGAGCCCGCAGGACCTGGGCCGGCTGCGCAGCAACCCCGACATGAAGGTCATGGACGGCGTGGAGAACCGCACCCTGTTCCTCGGGATGGACCAGTTCCGCGACGAACTGGTGGGCTCCAGCGTCAAGGGCAAGAACCCGCTCAAGGACGTGCGCGTGCGCAAGGCGCTGTACCAGGCCATCGACATCAACGCGATCCAGCGCGTGACGCTGCGCGGCCTGGGCGAGAGCACCGGCACGCTGGTCTCGCCACAGGTCAATGGCTGGACCAAGAAGGCCGACGTGCGCTGGCCCTACGATGCCAAGGCCGCGCAGAAGCTGCTGGCCGATGCCGGCTACCCGCAGGGCTTCGAGGTCGACTTCGCCTGCCCCAACAACCGCTACATCAACGACGAAGCGGTCTGCCAGGCCATCACGGCCATGTGGGCGCGCGTGGGCGTGAAGGCCAAGCTGCGCACGCTGCCGCTGGTCACCTACTTCCCGATGATCCAGCGCTACGAGGCCAGCATTTACATGCTGGGCTGGGGCGTGCCCACCTTCGACGCGCTGTACAGCCTGCAGTCGCTGGTGCGCTCGGTCGGCGCGGGCGGCGATGGCAACTACAACGTGGGCCGTTACTCCAACCCGCAGATGGACGCGCTGGTGGAGCGCATCAAGGTCGAGACCGACCTCAAGAACCGCAATGAACTCATCGAGAAGGCGCTGATCCTCTCGCACGAGGACGTCTCGCACCTGCCGCTGTACAACCAGGTCATCCCCTGGGCCATGCGCAAGAACATCGAAGTCGTGCACCGCGCCGACAACCGTCTCGACTGGCGCCTGATCAAGGTCAACTGATCCCGCGGGCCGACGGCGCGCGACGCGCGCCGCAGGCCCCAGGAGCCTCAACCGATGTTTGCATTCATCCTGCGCCGGCTGTTGCAGGCCGTGGTGGTGATGGTGGCCGTGGCCTTCATCGCCTTCCTGCTGTTCCAGTACGTCGGCGATCCCGTCGTGTTCCTGCTCGGGCAGGACGCCACGCCCGAGCAGATCCGCGAGTTGCGCGAAGCGCTGGGCCTGGACCGTCCCTTCATCGTGCAGTTCTGGCACTTCCTCTACAACGCGGCGCAGGGCGAGTTCGGCCTGTCGCTGCGCCAGGGGGCCAAGGTGTCGCGGCTCATCGCCGAGCGCTTCCCGGCCACGCTGGAGCTGGCGCTCGTCGCTGCGCTGATCGCGCTGCTGGTCGGCGTGCCGGCCGGTGTCTACGCCGCGCTGCGCCGCGGCAGCTTCATGAGCCAGGTGCTGATGACGCTGTCGCTGCTGGGCGTGTCGCTGCCGACCTTCCTGATCGGCATTCTGCTGATCCTGGTGTTCGCGGTCTGGCTGGGCTGGTTCCCGAGCTTCGGGCGCGGCGAGACAGTGCAGCTGGGCTGGTGGACGACGGGTCTGCTCACGCCCAAGGGCTGGCACCACATCATGCTGCCCGCCATCACGCTGGCGATCTTCCAGCTCACGCTGATCATGCGGCTGGTGCGTGCCGAGATGCTGGAGGTGCTGCGCACCGACTACATCAAGTTCGCGCGGGCACGCGGCCTGTCGGACCGTGCCATCCACTTCGGCCATGCGCTCAAGAACACGCTGGTGCCCGTGATCACCATCACCGGGCTGCAGCTGGGCACGCTGATCGCGTTCTCCATCATCACCGAGACGGTGTTCCAGTGGCCCGGCATGGGACTGCTGTTCATCCAGGCCGTGACCTTCGCGGACATCCCGGTCATGGCCGCCTACCTGTGCCTGATCGCGCTGATCTTCGTGACCATCAACCTGATCGTGGACCTGCTGTACTTCGCGGTCGATCCGCGGCTGCGCCTCGGCAAGTCGGGAGGACATTGATGCTGGCTCCCTTGCTACGCGCAGGCGGGCGCGCATTCGCCCACATCGCGCAGTTCCATCCCGAGCTCACGGCGCTGCGGCGCGACCTGCACGCCCACCCGGAACTGGGCTTCGAGGAGTACTACACGGCGGCCCGGGTGGCCGACGCGCTGCGGCTGTGCGGCGCGGACGAAGTCCACACCGGCATCGCCAAGACCGGCGTGGTCGGCGTGATCCGCGGGCGCAGCACGGCCAGCGGCCGCATGCTGGGCCTGCGTGCCGACATGGACGCGCTGCCCATGGCCGAGCAGGGCGAGCGCGACTGGCGCTCCGCGCGCAGCGGCCTCATGCACGGCTGCGGCCACGACGGGCATACCGCCATGCTGGTCGGCGCCGCGCGCTACCTGGCCGAGACACGCCACTTCGACGGCACCGCGGTGCTGATCTTCCAGCCCGGCGAGGAAGGCTTCGCCGGCGCGCGGGCGATGGTCGAGGACGGCCTGTTCGACCGTTTCCCCGTGCAGGCCGTGTTCGCCATGCACAACTGGCCGGCCATGGCGCCCGGCACCATCGGGCTGAACAGCGGCGCCATGATGGCCGCCGCCGACCGGGTGACCATCCGCGTGGTCGGCAAGGGCGGCCACGGCGCCCACCCTTACCAGACCGTGGACCCGGTGCTGGTGGCCGCGCACATCATCACGGCCGCGCAGAGCATCGTCTCGCGCAACACGCGCCCCATCGACGCAGCGGTGCTGAGCCTGTGCGCGATGCAGGCGGGCGACCTCGGCGCCATGAGCGTGGTGCCCGGCGAGGCCACGCTGGTCGGCACCGTGCGCACCTTCGACGCCAAGGTGCAGGCGCTCGTGGAGCGGCGGCTGGCCGAGCTGTGCACCGCGGTGGCCCAGGGCTTCGGCGCCCGGGCCGAGGTGCGTTTCGAGCGCATCTACCCCGCCACCATCAACCACCGCGACCAGGCCCTGTTCGCCGGCGACGTGGCCGAGCGCCTGGTCGGCGCTGAGCTGCTGGTGCGCGACATGGAGCCCAGCATGGGCGCCGAGGATTTCTCCTTCATGCTGCAGGCCAGGCCCGGCGCGTACCTGCGCATCGGCCAGGGCGCGCCCGATGGCTGCCACCTGCACAACAGCCGCTACGACTTCAACGACGACATCCTGCCCCTGGGCGCGGCGCTGCATGCCGGCCTCATCGAGCAGGGCATGCCGCTCGCCACATCCCACCCCACGTGAACCCTTCACCGGAGCCAACGCCATGCACACCAAGCCCCGCCTCGCCGCCTTGACTGCGTCCCTGCTGCTGGCCGCATGCCTCTCGGCCCAGGCCGTCACGCTGCGCATCGCCAACCAGGGCGACGCCACCTCGCTGGATCCGCACTCGCTGCAGGAATCGTTGCAGCTCACCGTGACCGGCAACGTCTACGAGCCGCTCGTCACGCGCGGCGCCGACTTCAAGCTGACCGCCGCGCTGGCCACCGACTGGAAGCAAACTTCGCCCACGGTCTGGCGTTTCAACCTGCGCAAGAACGTGCAGTTCCACGACGGCACGCCGTTCACGGCCGACGACGTGATCTTCAGCTACGACCGCGCACGCGGCGAAGGCTCGGACGTCAAGAGCTACGTGGGCCAGATCAAGCAGATCAACAAGATCGACGACCACACCATCGACATCGTCACCTCCCAGCCGTTCCCGATCCTGCCCGACCTCATCACCAACTGGTACATCATGAGCAAGAAGTGGTGCGAGGCCAACCAGGCCACGCGCCCGGTGGACCGGCGCAAGGGCATCGAGAACGCGGCCTCGTTCCGCACCAATGGCACGGGCCCGTTCCGTGCACGCGAGCGCCAGCCCAACGTGCGCTCGGTGTTCACGCGCAGTCCCAACTACTGGGGCAAGATCGACAGCAACGTCGACGAAGTGGTCTTCAACGTGGTCGGCAACGACGCCACGCGCGTGGCGGCGCTGCTGTCGGGCGAAGTCGACGTGATGGAGCCCGTGCCCGTGCAGGACGTGGAGCGCATCAAGCGCGACGGCAAGGCCAACGTGCTGCAGGGGCCCGAGCTGCGCGTGGTCTTCCTCGGCATGGACCAGAAGCGCGACGAGCTGCAGTTCTCCAACATCAAGGGCAAGAACCCGTTCAAGGACAAGCGCGTGCGCCAGGCCTTCTACCAGGCCATCGACATCGAGGCGATCCGCACGCGCGTGATGCGCAACTCGGCCATCCCCGTGGCGCTCATGATCCCGCCGCAGGTGCGCGGCTACGCCAAGGACCTGGACAAGCGCCTGCCCTACGACACCGAAGCGGCCAAGAAGCTGCTGGCCGAGGCCGGCTACCCCAACGGCTTCGAGGTCAAGATGAACTGCCCGAACGACCGCTACGTGAACGACAGCGACATCTGCCAGGCGGTGGCGGCCAACCTGGCGCGCATCGGCGTCAAGATCAACCTGGAGGCCGAGACCAAGGCCAGCTACTTCCCCAAGATCCTGCGGCGCGACACCAGCTTCTACATGCTAGGCTGGGTCGCCAGCACGGTGGACGTGCACAACGTGCTGTTCCCCGTCATGGGCACGCCGGGCGAGGGCGGCCGTGGTCAGTTCAACCTGGGCGCCTACAGCAATCCCAAGCTCGACGAGCTGACCGACAAGATCGCCTCTGAGGTCGACGACGGCAAGCGCATGGCCATGATCCACGAGGCCATGAAGCTGCACCAGGACGACATCGGCCACATCCCGCTGCACCAGCAGACCCTGAACTGGGCCGTGCGCAAGGGCGTCACGGTGGTGCAGTTGCCGGACAACTTCATGCCCTGGAAGTTCATCCAGGTCGGCAAGTGATGCAGGCAGTCAGCACGCAGGGCAACTGGTTCCAGCGCGCCTGGGACAGCGACGTCGGCCACAGCTTCCGCACCTCGCCCACGGCGATCGTGGCAGGTGTGGTGGCGCTGGTGTGCATCTTCTGCGCCTTCTTCGCGCCCTGGGTCGCGCCGCACAACCCGTTCGATCTCGCCACGCTGGAGCTCGGCGACGCACGGCTGCCGCCGGCCTGGCAGGCCGAGGGCACGGCCAAGTACCTGCTGGGCACGGACGACCAGGGCCGCGACATCCTGTCGGCCCTCATGTACGGCGCGCGCATCTCGCTGGTCGTGGGCCTGGCCTCGGTGCTGCTGTCCTTGCTGGTCGGCGTGAGCCTGGGCCTCTTGGCCGGCTTCAAGGGCGGCTGGGTCGATGCCGCGCTGATGCGCCTGTGCGATGTGATGCTGTCCTTCCCCGCGATCCTCGTGGCGCTGCTGATCGCCGGCGTCGGCCGCGCACTGTTTCCCAATGCGCACGAAGGCCTGGCCTTCGGCGTGCTGATCATCTCGATCTCGCTGACCGGCTGGGTGCAGTACGCGCGCACGGTCCGCGGTTCCACGCTGGTGGAACGCAACAAGGAATACGTGCAGGCCGCGCGCGTGACCGGCGTCTCGCCCATGCGCATCATGCGCCGGCATGTGCTGCCCAACGTGACGGGCCCGGTCATGGTGCTGGCCACGATCCAGGTGGCCACGGCCATCATCACCGAGGCCACGCTGTCCTTCCTGGGCGTGGGCGCGCCGCCGACCTCGCCCTCGCTGGGCACGCTGATCCGCGTCGGCAACGACTACCTGTTCTCGGGCGAATGGTGGATCACCGTGTTCCCGGGGCTGATGCTGATCGTCATCGCGCTCAGCGTGAACCTGCTCGGCGATTGGCTGCGCGACGCGCTCAATCCCCGCCTGCGCTGACCCTGCGCACAACGCCAGCCACGAGCCAGCCGCATGTCCCTGCTAGAAGTCAAGAACCTTGTCGTCGAGTTTCCCGGCCGGCGCGGCACGCTGCGCGCGCTGGACGACATCTCCTTTTCCATTGCGCCCGGCGAGATCCTGGGCGTGGTGGGTGAATCCGGTGCCGGCAAGTCGCTGACCGGCGCGTCCATCATCGGCCTGCTCGAGCCGCCTGGCCGCGTTGCCAGCGGGCAGATCCTGCTGGAGGGCCAACGCATCGACAACCTCGGCGCCGAGGCCATGCGCCGCATCCGTGGCCGGCGCATCGGCGCCATCTTCCAGGACCCGCTGACCTCGCTGAACCCGCTGTACTCGGTCGGCCGCCAGCTCATCGAGACCATCCAAGCGCACCTGCCCGTCACCGCGGCCGAGGCGCGCCAGCGCGCCATCGGCCTGCTGCAGGACACCGGCATCCCGGCGGCCGAGCAGCGCATCGACCACTACCCGCACCAGTTCTCGGGCGGCATGCGCCAGCGCGTGGTGATCGCGCTGGCGCTGGCGGCCGAGCCCAAGCTGATCGTGGCCGACGAACCCACCACGGCGCTGGACGTGTCGATCCAGGCGCAGATCATCACGTTGCTCAAGCGCGTGTGCCAGCAGCATGGGGCGGCCGTGATGCTGATCACGCACGACATGGGCGTGATCGCCGAGACCTGCGACCGCGTGGCCGTGATGTACGCCGGCCGCATCGCCGAGATCGGTCCCGTGCACGAGGTCATCAACCATCCGGCCCATCCCTATTCCGACGGCCTCATGGCCGCCATCCCCGACATCACGGTCGACCGCGAGATGCTGAACCAGATCGATGGCGCGATGCCGCGTCTCAACGCCATTCCGAAGG
The DNA here is from genome assembly GCF_014652235.1 of Pseudorhodoferax aquiterrae. Lineage (GTDB taxonomy): Bacteria > Pseudomonadota > Gammaproteobacteria > Burkholderiales > Burkholderiaceae_C > Pseudorhodoferax > Pseudorhodoferax aquiterrae. Next base: position 220,486 of record NZ_BMYK01000003.1, on the reverse strand, counting down.
GGTGCGCCTTCAACCCGCGCTGCCCCAGGGTGTTCGACCGCTGCAAGGTGGAGCGGCCCGAACTCATGGATGCCGGCGCCAGCCGCGCCGCCTGCTGGCTGCACGCGGGAGGTGCCCGATGAGCGCGCTGGTCCAGGCGCACGACCTGGCCAAGGTCTTCGACGTCTCGCCGCCCTGGCTCAACCGCGTCATCGAGCGCAAGCCCAAGGCCTTGCTGCATGCCGTCGACGGCGTGAGCTTCTCGATCGAGAAGGGCAAGACGCTGGCGCTGGTGGGCGAGTCCGGCTGCGGCAAGAGCACGGTGGCGCGCCTGCTGGTGGGTCTGTATGCGCCCACGCGCGGCGGGCTCACGTTCGACGGGCAGGACGCGCATGCCGCGTTCAAGGCGTCCGAAGGGCGTGCCGGCAGCGAGGGCGCGGCGCTGCGCCGGCGCATCCAGATGATTTTCCAGGACCCCTACGCAAGCCTGAACCCGCGCTGGGTGGTCGAGGACATCATCGCCGAGCCGCTGCTCGAGCATGGCCTCATCAAGGACAAGGCCGCGCGCCGCGCGCGCGTGGGCGAGCTGCTGCAATCCGTCGGTCTGTCGCCGCTGGACATGGCCAAGTACCCGCACCAGTTCTCCGGCGGCCAGCGCCAGCGCATCTCGATCGCGCGTGCGCTGGCCACGCAACCGGACTTTCTGGTCTGCGACGAGCCGACCTCGGCGCTGGACGTGAGCGTGCAGGCCCAGGTGCTCAACATCATGAAGACGCTGCAGCGCGACCGCGGCCTGACCTACCTGTTCATCTCGCACAACCTCGCGGTGGTGCGGCATGTGAGCGACGAGGTCGGCGTGATGTACCTGGGGCGCCTGGTGGAACTGGCGGACAAGCAGACCCTGTTCGCCGAGCCGCGCCATCCCTACACGCGCATGCTGCTCGATGCGATTCCCAAGATGCACGACACCGGCCGCGCCCGCACGCCGGTGCAAGGCGAGGTGCCCAACCCGCTCAATCCGCCGAGCGGCTGCAGCTTCCACCCCCGCTGCCCGCATGCCAGCAGCCGCTGCAAGGCCGAGCGCCCGCTGGTGCAGAAGATCGGCGGCGTGACGGTGGCGTGCCACGCGGTGGAGGAAGGGCGGATCTGAACGCTACGTGTATCGCTTGCTGCGCAGGTTGTCCTTGATGTCCTGCAGCATGGGCTGCAGGCGTGCGCCGCCGATGCGCAGCGCCACGCAGGTGGCCAGGATGTCCACCACCATCAGGTGCAGCAAGCGCGACACCATGGGGCTGTAGCGGTCGTAGCCCTCGGGATGGTCGGCCGCCAGATGGATCTGGCCGGCGGCGGCCAGCGGCGAACCGCTCGCCGTCAGCACGATCGTGGTGGCACCCTTGCGCCGTGCGATGTCGCAGGCGTCCATGAGGTCGCGCGTGCGCCCCGAATTGGAGATCACCACCACGCAATCGCCCGGGCGCAGCATCGAGGCCGCCATGACCTGCATGTGGCCGTCGCTGTAGCTGATCGCGTTGACGCCCAGCCGGAAGAACTTGTGCTGCGCGTCCTGGGCCACGATGCCCGAATTGCCCACGCCGTAGAACTCCACACGCCGCCCGGTGGCGTGCGTGGCGGCCAGCGCGGCCGCGGCCTTCTCGACGGCGCCGACGCCGGCGTCGTTGCGGTACTTGAGGAAGGCCGCCACGGTGTTGTCGATGACCTTGACCAGCACGTCGCCGGTCTTGTCGTCCATGTCCACCGAACGGTGGATGAAGGGCACGCCCTCGCTCACGCTGCCGGCCAGCTTGAGCTTGAAGTCGACCAGGCCGTCGTAGCCCACGCTGCGGCAAAAGCGCACCACGGTGGGCTTGCTCACATGGGCCATCTCGGCCAGCTCGCCGACCGGCAGCGAGGCGAAGGCGCGCGGGTCGTTGAGCACCAGCCTGGCGACCCGCTGCTCGGCAGGCGCCAGCGAAGGCAGGCAGGCGCGGATGCGCTCGAGCATGGCGTTCAGGCTTCCTCGCTCCAGTAGAAGCCGTCGCGCGCGATCATGGCGCTGGAGGCGCTCGGCCCCCAGGTTCCGGCCGCGTAGCTGCGGGGCGGGCGGCTGTCGTTCTTCCAGTACTCCAGGATGGGCTCGACCCAGCGCCAGGCGGCTTCCTGCTCGTCGCTGCGCACGAACAGGTTGAGCCGGCCGTCCAGCACGTCCAGCAGCAGCCGCTCGTAGGCGCCCACGCGTTCGGTGCCGAAGCGCTTGTCGAAGTCCAGATCGGCCTGCACGGGCGCGAGTTGCTCGGCGCTGCCGCTGCGCTTGCGGCTGCCCTGGCCTTGGGCCATCAGGTGCAGCTCCAGGCCGTCCCTGGGCTGCAGGTTGATGACCAGGCGGTTGAAGCTGCCCTGCGGCGTGTCGTAGATGGCATGCGGCGTGGGCTTGAAGTTCACCTCGATGCGCGCATCGCGCGAAGACAGGCGCTTGCCCGTGCGGATGTAGAAGGGCACGCCGGCCCAGCGCCAGTTCTCGATCTCGGTGCGCAGCGCGACGAAGGTCTCGGTGCGGCTTTCCGGGTCCACGCCCGGTTCCTCCAGGTAGCCCGGCACGCGCGCGCCGTAGGCCGTGCCCGCGGTGTATTGGCCGCGCACGGTGTGCAGGCCCAACGTCTCGGGGTTCCAGCGCTTGAGCGAGCGCAGCACCTTGAGCTTCTCGTCACGGATCGCGTCGGCGTGGGCGTTGATGGGCGGCTCCATGGCGATCGCACAGACCAGCTGCAGCGCATGGTTCTGCACCATGTCGCGCAGCGCGCCGGTCTGGTCGTAGAAGGCGCCGCGCTTTTCCACGCCCAGATCCTCGGCGATCGTGATCTGGATGTTGGCGATGTACTCGCGGCGCCAGATCGGTTCGAACAGCGCATTGCCGAAGCGCATCGCGAACAGGTTCTGCACCGAGGGCTTGCCCAGGTAGTGGTCGATGCGGAAGACCTGGTTCTCCTTGAGCACTTGGCCCACGGCCTGGTTGATGGCGCGGTTGGACGCCAGGTCGTGGCCCAGCGGCTTTTCCAGCACCACCCGCGTCTTGGGACCGTTGAGCCCAGCCGCGGCGATCTGCTCGACCACCTGCGTGAAGAGGGCCGGTGCCGTGGCCACGTACATCACGAGCGAATCCGCATCGCGCGTCTTCAGCCGGTCGGCCAGCGCCGCGAAGTCCTGCGGCTTGGACAGGTCCACGCGCTGGTAGTGCAGCAGCTCAGCGAAGCGCTTGAATTCCTCGTCGTTGGGGCGCTTGTCGCCTTCCACGGCGTCGAAGCGCGAGCGGATCAGCGCGCGGTAGTCGTCGTCGCTGAGGTCGTCGCGGGCCACGCCGATGATGCGGCCTTGGGCCGGCAGGGTGCCGTGGCGGAACGACTGGAACAGCGCGGGCATCAGCTTGCGCCAGGCCAGATCGCCGGTGCCGCCGAACAATACAAGGTCGAAGCTCATGGTTGTTACATGAAAAGGTGGGTGGGACTGTAACTTAGTTTCATGCTCGGGCATACTGCGGGCGCTGCGCAATGCGGTGCCGGCTGACCTGGCCCCGCTTGTGCTTGCCGTATCCTTGCGCCCACCTTGCCACCCTCGCAATAGCCTTGCCACCCGCCATGAACCAACTCGATGCCCTGAAGGCACTGACGACCGTTGTTGCCGACACCGGTGACTTCAAGCAGCTCGATGCCTACAAGCCCACCGACGCGACGACCAATCCCTCGCTGATCCTCAAGGCCGTGCAGCTGCCCGACTACGCGCCGCTGCTCAAGGACACCGTGGGCCGCTTTCGCGGCAAGCCGCTGGACGAGGTCATGGACCGGTTGCTGGTGCGCTTCGGCAGCGAGATCCTGGCCATCATCCCGGGCCGCGTTTCCACCGAGGTCGATGCACGCCTGAGCTTCGACGCCGCCGCCACCGTGGCCCGCGGCGAGCGCCTGATCGCGCTGTACCAGGCCGAGGGCATTGCCAGGGAACGCGTGCTGATCAAGGTGGCATCCACCTGGGAAGGCATCCAGGCGGCGGCCGAGCTCGAGCAGAAGGGCATCCGCACCAATCTCACGCTGCTGTTCTCGTTCTGCCAGGCCGTGGCCTGCGGTGCGGCCAAGGTGCAGCTGATCTCGCCCTTCGTGGGCCGCATCTACGACTGGTACAAGAAGTCCGCGGGCAGCGCCTGGGACGAGGCGGCCAACAGCGGCGCCAACGACCCGGGTGTGCGCTCGGTGCGCCAGATCTACGAGTACTACAAGCGCTTCGGCATCGCCACCGAGGTCATGGGCGCGAGCTTTCGCAACACGGGCCAGATCACGGCGCTGGCCGGCTGCGACCTGCTGACCATCAGCCCGGACCTGCTGGCCAAGCTGGCGGCCAGCGACGCGACGCTCACGCGCGCACTCGACGCCGACGCTGCACGCAAGCTGGACCTCGCGCCCGTGCAGTACGACGAGGCCGGCTTCCGCTACGCGCTGAACGAGGACGCCATGGCCACCGAGAAACTGGCCGAGGGCATCCGCGCGTTCGCGGTGGACGCCGTCAAGCTCGAAAAGCTCATGCAGGCGGCCTGAGATGGGGTGGGCCGACCGACCCCGCTGTGACCAGCTGCCCGCCTGGGGCCAGCTGCGCGCGTTGAGCCAGGCGCTCACGACCGGCTACGACGTGCGGGCCGCGCTGGCGGGCGATGCCGGCCGCGTGGCGCGCTTCAGCCAGGACGCGCCGGAGTTGTTCGCCGACCTGTCCAAGAACTGGATCGACGCCAGCATCGAGGACACGCTGTTCGACCTGGCCGAGCAGGCAGGTCTGGCCGCGCACCGGGATGCCATGTTCGCTGGCGAGCGTATCAACAACACCGAGCAGCGCGCCGTGCTGCACACCCTGTTGCGCGCGCCAGCGGGTGCGCCGCAGGCCACGCCCGCCCTCGCTGAGGCGCTGGCCGAGGTGCACCAGACGCTGGACGCCATGCTGGCCTATGCCGAGCAGGTGCGCGCCGATGCGCGCATCACCGACATCGTCAACATCGGCATCGGCGGCTCCGACCTCGGGCCGCAGATGGCGGTGCGCGCGCTGGACGCCTATGCCGCGCCGGGGCGGCGCCTGCACTTCGTCAGCAATGTGGACGGCCACGAGCTCGATGCCGTGCTGCGCCGCCTCAAGCCCGAAAGCAGCCTGTTCCTCGTCGCCTCCAAGACCTTCACCACGGCCGAGACCATGGCCAACGCGCGCTCCGCGCTGTCCTGGTTCCAGCGCGAGGGCGGCACCGACGTGGCACGCCACTTCGCCGCGCTGTCGAGCAACGTGGACGGTGCGCGTGCCTTCGGCATCGCCAACATCTTCGGCTTCTGGGACTGGGTGGGCGGGCGTTACTCGCTGTGGTCGGCCATCGGCCTGCCGATTGCGATCGCCATCGGCGCCGAACGCTTCCGCGAGCTGCTGGCCGGTGCCCACGCCATGGACACCCATTTCCGCGAGGCGCCGCTGCGCAGCAACCTGCCCATGCGGCTGGGCCTGCTCGATGTCTGGTACCGCAACTTCCTGCAGTTCACGAGCCGCAGCATCGCGCCTTACCACAGCGCGCTCGCGCGGCTGCCGGCCTATCTGCAGCAGCTGGAGATGGAAAGCAACGGCAAGCGCGTGGACCGCCACGGCGGGCCCTTGCCCTACGGCACCTCGCCCGTGCTGTGGGGCGAGCCCGGCACCAATGGCCAGCACGCCTACTTCCAGATGCTGCACCAGGGCACGGATGTGGTGCCGGTGGAGTTCGTCGCCGTGCGCGAGGCCGCCCACCGCCTGCCGGGCCACCAGGCCGCGCTGCTGGCCAACGCGCTGGCCCAGGCCCAGGCCCTGATGCAGGGCAAGGCCGATGCCGGCGGCCACCGCGACTTCCCGGGCAACCGGCCCAGCACCTTCCTGCTGCTGCAGCGTCTGACGCCGCGCAGCCTGGGCGCGCTGGTCGCGCTGCAGGAGCACCGGGTGTTCACGAGCGGCTCGGTCTGGGGCATCAACAGCTTCGACCAATGGGGCGTGGAACTCGGCAAGGTCCTGGCCAAGGACATCGAGCCGCGTTTGGCCAGCGGCGACGCGAGCGGCTTGGACGCATCGACCGCCAATCTGCTGCAGCGCCTGCGCGGCTGAGGCACCCATGCCGGCATTGCGCATCAGCATCGAAGGCTCGGCCGACTCCGGCGCGGTGTTCGGCCCCCAGGGCGGTACGCTGGGCCGGGCCAGCCAGAACACCCTGGTGCTCAGCGACGCCGAGCGTTCGGTGTCGCGCCTGCACGCGCGGGTCGACTGGCGCCCGAGCGGCTTCGTGCTCGTCAACATGGGCCTGAACACCATCATCCACAACGGTGGCTTGCTGGCCACGGCCGAAGAGGCCGAGCTGGCGGCCGGCGACGTGCTGCGCATCGGCCGCTTCTCGCTGCTGGTGTCCGATGCGGGCGAGCACGAGCTGCCGCTCGACGACGCGGAAGAGGCGCTGTTCGACGACATGACCGGCGAGCCGCTGGCGCGGCGCGTGCCGCCCTGGCCGGACCTGGCCCCGTTCGACGATTCCGCGGCCGGCTTCGTCACCTCGGGCCTGGGCATGCCGCCGCGGCCCGGGCCGGCGCAGGGCACGGTGGGCGAGTTGCTGCAGGGCATGGGTTGCGCCTCGGCGCCGCTGCCGGCCACCGTCACGGCGGAGCAGGCCGGCCAGTTCATGCGCAGCGCCATCGAGGACACGCTGCGCACCTGGATCCCGCACTGCTCGCCAGCCGTGCAACAGGCCTGGTTCACGAGCTTCGAGGAGGCCCTGGCCCGTGTGAGCCAGGCGCAGGCGCGCGTGGAGCAGCGCGACAGCTCCGCCGGTTGACGCAAAGGCAACGCAGACAAAGAAAAAGCCCCGCGGCTTGCGCCGCGGGGCTTTTTTCTGAGGGCGGTGCGGCCGGTGGCCGCACCCGGCACATCACATGCCCATGTCGCCCATGCCACCCATGCCGCCGGGCATGGCCGGGGCGGGTGCGTCTTCCTTCGGAGCCTCGGCGATCATGGCCTCGGTCGTCAGCATCAGCGAAGCCACGGACGCGGCGTTCTGCAGGGCCGTGCGGGTCACCTTGGTCGGGTCCAGGATACCCATTTCGATCATGTCGCCGTAGGTGTCGTTGGCGGCGTTGAAGCCGTAGTTGCCCTTGCCACCCAGCACGGCGTTCACGACGACGGAGGCTTCGCCACCGGCGTTGTAGACGATCTCGCGCAGCGGGGCTTCGATGGCCTTGAGCACCAGCTTGATGCCGGCGTCCTGGTCGGCGTTGTCGCCCTTGATCTCGCCAGCGGCTTGCTTGGCGCGCAGCAGCGCGACGCCACCACCAGCCACGATGCCTTCTTCCACGGCAGCACGGGTGGCGTGCAGCGCGTCTTCGACACGGGCCTTCTTTTCCTTCATTTCGACTTCGGTGGCAGCGCCGACCTTGATCACGGCAACACCGCCGGCCAGCTTGGCCACGCGCTCTTGCAGCTTCTCACGGTCGTAGTCGCTGGTCGCTTCCTCGATCTGCACGCGCACTTGCTTGACGCGGGCTTCGATGTCGGCAGCGGCACCGGCGCCATCGATGATGGTGGTGTTTTCCTTGCCCACTTCGATGCGCTTGGCTTGGCCCAGGTCGGCCAGCGTGACCTTCTCCAGCGTCAGGCCGACTTCTTCAGCGATGACCTTGCCGCCCGTCAGGATGGCGATGTCTTCCAGCATGGCCTTGCGGCGGTCGCCGAAGCCAGGTGCCTTGACGGCGACGACTTTCAGGATGCCGCGGATCGTGTTCACCACCAGGGTCGCCAGGGCTTCGCCCTCGACTTCCTCGGCAATGATCAGCAGCGGACGGCCGGCCTTGGCAACGGCTTCCAGCGTGGGCAGCAGTTCGCGGATGTTGCTGATCTTCTTGTCGAACAGCAGAACGAACGGGTTGTCCAGCAGGGCGGCCTGCTTTTCGGGGTTGTTGATGAAGTAGGGCGACAGGTAGCCACGGTCGAACTGCATGCCTTCGACGACTTCCAGCTCGTTGTCCAGCGACTTGCCGTCTTCGACGGTGATGACGCCTTCCTTGCCGACCTTGTCCATCGCGTCAGCAATGATCTTGCCGATGGATTCGTCGCTGTTGGCCGAGATGGAGCCGACTTGCGCGATTTCCTTGGAGGTCGTGGTGGCCTTGGAGGCCTTCTTCAGCTCGGCGACCAGGGCTTGGACAGCCTTGTCGATGCCGCGCTTGAGGTCCATCGGGTTCATGCCGGCGGCCACGTACTTCATGCCTTCGCGCACGATGGCCTGGGCCAGCACGGTGGCGGTGGTGGTGCCGTCGCCAGCGTTGTCAGAGGTCTTGGAAGCGACTTCCTTGACCATCTGGGCGCCCATGTTCTGGAGCTTGTCCTTCAGTTCGACTTCCTTGGCCACGGACACGCCGTCCTTGGTCACGGTGGGGGCGCCGAACGAGCGCTCGAGCACCACGTTGCGGCCCTTGGGGCCCAGGGTGACCTTGACCGCGTTGGCCAGGATGTTCACGCCTTCGACCATGCGGGCGCGTGCTTCGCCGCCGAAAACTACGTCTTTAGCTGCCATGTGAATTTCTCCGAATCAATACAGGAAGGGGATGGAGGGGAAGCGAAGTGCTTACTTCTCGACGACCGCGAACAGGTCGTCTTCCTTCATCACCAGCAGTTCGTCGCCGTCGACCTTGACGGTCTGGCCCGAGTACTTGCCGAACAGCACGCGGTCGCCCACGCGGATCGACAGTTCGATGCGCTTGCCGTTGTCGTCCAGCTTGCCCGGGCCCACCGCCAGCACTTCACCCTGGTCGGGCTTCTCGGCGGCGTTGTCGGGGATCACGATGCCCGAGGCGGTCTTGGTTTCGCTTTCAATGCGCTTGACGATCACGCGATCGGCCAAAGGACGAAGTTTCAATTGCATCTCCTGAGAAGGTTGCGTTGCGTTGTGGGGCAGCCAGAGGCTGCAAGCCCGGAAAACGTGGGAACGAAGGCATCGTTAGCACTCGTCCCCAGCGAGTGCTAATCATAAAGGCGAAATGTGAAGGATCAAGTGGGAGCAGGAAAAAAGCTGCACACCTGCCGCGCGACGGAAAACCACCCGCGGCTGCCGGGGGCTTGGAAAACTTGTCACAGCAGGCCCCTATGCTGGCCAGAGGCGCGGGCCTGAAGCAACCCGCGCGCCTCGTCCCCGCCCCGACGTGTGGCAGCGAGACAGGCTGCTGTCCGACATGGGCGGCACGCACGCCGGTTCAGACTTCACCCACCCCGCCGGGAGACCGCCATGAACGTTCGAGACAAGCTGCACGAACTGAGCATCTATGTGCCCGAGGGGGCGCACCGCTACCGGCTTGGAAAGGGCTGCCTCGAGTGGCTGCGCGCCGACCATGTGGAAGGCGCGGCAGCGCTGTTCCGCATGCCCGTCACGCGCGACCAGTACGAGTCGATGCTCGGGGCCGGGCTGCTGTGCACTGCGGAGCGTGTGGTGGAGTCGCCGTACATCGCGCCGCCCACCTTCGGGCGGAGCCGTGAGGCCTTGCAGTAGCGGCGCTGTCGGGCAAGCCCCCGGGGCATGCCGTGCGGACGCTTGCCCCCCGAGCGCGCCCAACCAGTGGTCGAACACGCGCCGCCCGATCGGCGAGGCGGCCGGTACATCGGCAATAGAGGAAAATCAAGGGCTTACGTGAGAGCGCCGTTGCCCTGCTGAACCATTTCGCAGGTGGGCGACTCTGCCAGGTGGGCATCGCCCCACGCCTTTTCCGCGCCACTGCATGGTTTCCTCTCCTCGCCCGCCCACCCCGAAAGAATCTTCTGCTTCGCCGCGGGCCGCCGCACGCCGTCGCACGCTGCTGTGGGCCGCGGGCGCCGTCCTGGCCACGGCGGCGCTCGCCACCGTCGGGCTGGGCGTGGCCGCCTGGCAGGCCTACGCGCAGCTGCCCGACGTGTCGGCGGCGGCCGACTACCAGCCCAAGCTGCCGCTGCGCGTGTACACGCGCGACGGCGTGCTACTGGGCGAGTTCGGCGAGGAGCGGCGCAACCTCACGCCCATCGCCGAGATCCCGCAGGTCATGAAGGATGCGGTTTTGGCCATCGAGGACCAGCGCTTCTACACGCACGACGGCGTGGACTACACGGGCATGCTGCGCGCGGCCGTGGCCAACCTGGGCCGCTCGCGCAGTCAGGGCGCCTCGACCATCACCATGCAGGTGGCGCGCAACATGTTCCTGTCCTCGGAGAAGACCTATGCGCGCAAGCTGCGCGAGGTGCTGCTGACCTTCAAGCTGGAGCGCGCGCTCTCCAAGGACCAGATCCTGGAGATCTACATGAACCAGATCTTCCTGGGCCACCGGGCCTATGGCTTCGCGGCCGCCTCGGAGGTCTATTTCGGCCGCCAGCTCAAGGACATCACGGTGGCCCAGGCCGCCATGCTGGCCGGCCTGCCCAAGGCGCCCTCGGCCAACAACCCGATCAGCAACCCGCGCCGCGCGCGCGTGCGCCAGCTCTACATCATCGACCGCATGCAGGAAAACGGCTTCATCACCGCAGCCCAGGCGCAGGCGGCGAAGGAGGAGCCGCTGGCTGTGCGCAGCGCCGGCGACACGGTGGCCGTGCACGGCGAGTACGTGGCCGAGAGCGTGCGCCAGCAGATGTTCGCGCAGTACGGCGACGCCACCTACACGCGCGGCATCAATGTCTACACCACGCTCGATGCCAAGGACCAGGCCGCGGCCTACGGCGCGCTGCGGCGCGGCATCCTGGCCTATGAGCGGCGCCAGGTCTACCGCGGGCCCGAGGCCCAGATCGCCCTCCCGACCGCCGGCGAGGCCCAGGACGACGCCATCGAGGAAGCGCTGGATGCCCACCCCGACAACGGCGAACTGGTCTCGGCCGTGGTGCTGGAGGCCGACAGCCGGCGCGTGAAGGCCGTGCGCGGCGACGGCGAACGGCTGGAGATCACGGGCGAGGGCCTGCAGCCTGCGCAGTCGGGGCTGGCGGCCAATGCGGCCGCGGCCGTGAAGATCCGGCCCGGCTCGGTGATCCGCGTACTGCGCACCGACAAAGGCAGCTGGGAGATCACGCAGCTGCCCGAGGTCGAAGGCGCCTTCGTCGCCATGGACCCGCGCGACGGCGCCGTGCGCGCGCTGGTCGGCGGCTTCGACTTCGGCAGGAACCAGTTCAACCACGTGACGCAGGCCTGGCGCCAGCCGGGCTCCACCTTCAAGCCCTTCATCTATTCGGCCGCGCTCGAGAAGGGGTTGATGCCGGCCACCATCGTGGACGACGGCCCGCTGTACTTCGACGCCAGCGTCACCGGCAGCAAGCCGTGGGAGCCCAAGAACGACAACGGCGCCTTCGACGGCCCGATCCGCCTGGACACGGCACTGGCCAAGTCCAAGAACGTGGTCGCCATCCGCGTGTTGCAGACCGTGGGCGTGCCGGCCGCGCAGCAATGGGTCACGCGCTTCGGCTTCGACACCGAGCGCCAGCCGGCCTCGCTGACCATGGCACTGGGGGCCGGCGCGGTCACGCCGCTGCAGATGGCCTCGGCCTATTCGGTGTTCGCCAACGGCGGCTACCGCGTGCAGCCGCGGCTCATCGACAAGGTGACCGACCAGCGCGGCCAGGTGCTGCAACAGGAAACGGCGCCCATGCTCGACGAGTCGGCCCGCGCCGTGCCCGCGCGCAACGCCTTCCTGATGACGCAGTTGCTGGGCGAAGTGGCCACGCGCGGCACGGCCGCGCGCACGCGTGCCACGCTGCAGCGTGCCGACCTGTACGGCAAGACCGGCACCACCAACGACGCCGTCGACGCCTGGTTCGCGGGCTACCAGCCCACGCTGACGGCCATCGCCTGGATCGGTTATGACCAGCCGCAGAACCTGGGCACGCATGCGAGTGGTGGTGCGCTGGCCATGCCGGTCTGGATCGACTTCATGCGCCAGGCGCTCAAGGGCGTGCCGGTGGCGCCGCCCGCCGCACCCGAGGGCGTGGTGCGCAACGAGGGCGACTGGTCCTACACCGAGTTCGCCAGCACGGCCGAGCCCGGGATGGCGGCCACCGAAGCGGTGCCCACGGCCCAACCGATGTCCGGCCCGATGGGCGAAGCCACGCAGGAGCGCACCGAGGAGCGCCGCAGCATCCTCGACCTGTTCAAGCGTTGACCAGGCGCAGGGCCGCGCGCTCGAGCCGGTTGCGGCCTCGCGCCTTGGCCTGGTAGAGCGCGGCATCGGCACGTGCGATCACGTCCTGCTCCGTGGCATCGCCGGTCGACCATTCGGCCAGGCCGATGCTGACCGTGAAGGCCGGCAGGGCCAGGCCGTCGGCCTGCACGGCCTCGACCAGGATGCGCTCGGCCACCAGCGCGGCCTCGGGCAGGCGCGTGTGCGGCATCACGACGACGAACTCCTCGCCGCCGTAGCGTGCCACCACGTCGTGCGGCCGCACCAGCGCCGCCATGCGCCGGCACAGGTGCACGAGCACGCGGTCGCCCACGGGATGGCCATGGCTGTCGTTGATCTTCTTGAAATGGTCCACGTCCAGCATGGCGACGCAAAAGGGCTGGCCCGTGCGGCCGTGGTTGGCGCGCTCGCGCCCCAGGCATTCGAGCAAGGCCTGGCGGTTCAGTGTGCCGGTCAAGGGGTCGCGGATGGCCTGCTCCTCGATGCGGGCACGCACATGGTCCGAGGCCATGGTGGCGAAGCCGATCACGAGCAGCAGATTGCAGACCGTGAAGCTGCCCGTGTAGACGATCTGGATCGCGTCCTGCGTGAGCAGGCCGCTGTCGCCCTGCGGGAACAGCGCTGCGTGCACGCCCCTGGCGGCGTAGACGGTGGTAAGGACGGCCAGCCACGAGGTGGTCAGCGTGATGCCCAGCGCGCGGCCGAAGCGCTCGGCCTGGGGGTAGCGCAGCAGCAACAGCGCATGGTGCACGCTGATGAAGCAGCACAGCCCCGCCACGACGACCAGCCGCATGCGGTAGCTGGGCTGGCCATAGGCGAACCAGGTCACCGCGGCCACCATGGCCAGCCATGCCAGCAGCCATGGCCCCCAGCGCAGGCGTTCGCCGAAATGCCGGCGCGTGCCGGCCAGCCAGACGATGTAGGCCAGCACGAAGGCGGCATTGCCCAGCGTGACCGTCGCCAGATGCGAGATCCAGTCGCGCAGGCCGAGCAGCAACATGCCCGCGAACACCAGCCAGGCGCCCGCCACCCAGGTGCGCAGGCCCGGCACGGGCAGCGGGGTCGCGCGGGCCAGCAGCGTCAGCACCATGGCCATCAAGCCGCTCGTGATGCTGCCGATCAGGACGGTCGTGCGTGGATCCAGCGCGTAAGTGGACATGCTTCCCATGGGTGGGCGCGATGGTGGCACATTCCCGCCGCACGGCCAGCGGCTGAAATGTGCAGTATTTCTGTGTTGGCGCGGTTGCGGCGCCACCGCCCGGGGTCAGTCCGGCCGATCCGGGCTACGGTGTAGATGCGGCCACAACCGCGCCACCACCTCGCGCTCGGCCGCGTAGGCGTAGCAGCTGTCGACCTTGGCCTGGCGCTGGGCTTCGCTGCCGGGCAGGTTGATCTGCGCCAGCCGCGCGGGCGCCAGGCCCTGGAAAGCGGTGGTCGCCATCGGCCCCAGCAGTTCCACGATGTGCGTGCACGACGCCGCGCCGCCCAGCAGCTCGCGCACCTGGCGGTTCCAGCCCTTGCGCATGGACAAGCCCTTGAGCGGCGCCAGCGTGGCCGTTGCCCCCGGGCAGATGCTGAAGGGCGTGGCATCCATGGAGGCGAAGGCGTCGTGGACCTGCATCTCGTCGTCCACGACCAGGTGCACGGCGATGTCGTGGATGGGCGTGCCGGGCGGCGTGTCGGCCTCGGCCAGCTGGCGCCGGAAGGGCTGGCGCTTGGTGTCCACGAGCCGGCCGACGACCTCGTACAGGCCGCTGGCGAGCCGGTAGAAGCGCAGGTCGATCTGGCGGTGGTGCAGTTCTTCGCGGTCCATGGGCGACGATTGTGCGCGGGGGTGGAGGACGGCGCGTCACCTTGGTGTCTTCGCGCGCAGCCGGCGCTTGCTATACACGCCACCACCATCAGGAGGCAGACATGTACCAACCCTTCAATCTCAGCGGGCGCAGCGCGCTCATCACGGGCGGCAACGGCGGCATCGGCCTGGGCATGGCGCGCGCGCTGCTCGCCTGCGGCGCCAAGGTGTCGATCTGGGGCTCCAACCCCGACAAGACCGCCAGCGCGCGCGATGCGCTGGTGCGCGAATGCGGCGACGCGTCGCGTGTGCACAGCGCCGTCTGCGACGTGGGCGACGAGGCGGCCGTCGAGCAGACCTTCGCCGCCACCGTGGCGGCGCTCGGCCCGCTGCACGCCTGCTTCGCCAACGCCGGCGTGTCGAGCAAGGGCACGGTGCTGACCGAGATGTCGCTGGAGGAATTCCGCCGCATCCAGCGCATCAACGTCGAAGGCGTGTTCCTGACCTTCCGCGCCGCGGCCCGCCACATGGCCGCGCATGGCGAGGGCGGCTCGCTGGTGGCCACGGCTAGCACGGCGGCTGTGGAAGGGGCGGCGCGCAACAGCCACTACGGTGCCTCCAAGGGCGCCGTCACGGCCATGGTGCGTGCGCTGGCCGTGGAGTTGGCGCGCCACAAGATCCGCGTCAACTCCATCCTGCCCGGCTGGATCGCCACCGAGATGACCGAGCGCTCGTTCGCCAACGAGAAGTTCGCAGCCAACGTGCTGCCGCGCGTACCGGCCCGGCGCTGGGGCACCATCGACGACTTCGGCGGCATCGCCGTGTACCTGGCCAGCGATGCCGCGGCCTACACCACGGGCGAGCAATTCGTCATCGACGGCGGCTACACCAAGTTCTGAGCCGGCAGCCGCGGGCGCCGCCGGCCTACAGCGGCGGCACGGGTGCTTTCCATACTGGCGGGAACCTAGAAGGAGCTGCCATGCAACAGACACCGTTGCGCCACTTGGCGCTGTCCGTCGACGAGCCCGAACCGGGCCTGTTCCACTGGATGCTGCTCGAGAGCGAGGACGCCATGAAGACCTGGTTCGTGGTGGAAGCCTCCGACGACGCCTACGACACCTTCAGCGAAGCCTGGGAAGACGGCGCTGCCACGCTGCGCGGCCTGGGCGATGCCCAGTACGGCCCGCGTGCCGAGGTGGCGGAAGACGAGAGCGCCGACCCGGTGCTCGAGAGCGGGCCCGGCGTGGACGATTGAGGCTCAGCTGCCGCGCAACAGCCGAGCCGGCGAGAGCCGCAGCTGCGCGAGCAGCCACTGTGCGCCCAGAGCGAGGCTGAGCCCGCTGACGCACGTCGCGGCCAGCGCGCCGGTCCAGTACAGGCCCGTGGCGTCCAGATCGAGCCGCCAGTCCAGCAAGGCCGAAGCAAGGGCGCTGCCTGCCACGGTCGCGAACACGCTGGTGACGAAGGCCAGCAGCGCGTACTCCCAGCGCAGTGCCCCGCGCAGGCTCGCGAGCCGCGCGCCCAGCACGTGCAGCACGCTGGCGTCATAGACCTGCCGCGCCCGGCTGGCCGCAACCACGCTGGTGAGCACCAGCAGGCTGGCGGCCAGGCAGATGCCCGCGACCACCGCCAGTGCGGCGCTGGCCCGGCCTAGCAGCAGGCGGCTTTCGGACAACAGGGCGTCGGTGCGCACGCTGACGATGTTGGGCGCGGCGGCCGCGAGCCGGTCCTGTGCCGCGATCGCCTGCTGCGGGTCCAGCCAGGCGGCGCCGACGTGGCGCGTGATGTAGGGGTCGAGCACGCCGTCGCTGAAGATGCCCTCCAGCCACAGCCGCGCTTGCAGCCGGCGCTGGCCGTAGATCGCCGACAGGGTGGCTTCGACCGGCTCGCCCTGGATGTCGAAGCGCAGGCGGTCGCCGACCTGCAGGCCCAGCGCGTCCGCCTCGCGGTCTTCCATGGCCACAAGCGGCGGGCCCTGGTAGTCGTCCGCCCACAGCGCGCCGCGCTCGACCACCACGTCGTCCAGGTTGCCGGCGCGTGTGGAGAGCTTGTGTTCCTTGCGCGCCGCGCGCAGGCGGCCTGCGTCCCCGCTGTCGCGCAGTGCTTCGCCGTTGACGGCGGCCAGACGACCCAGCACCAGGGGCGCGGTCTGCAGGCGCTGCACGTGCCCCAGCTGCTCGCGCAGCAGCGGCAACTGTTCGGTCTGCACGTCGTGCAGCACCAGGCCCGGTGCCGCGCGCGGCACGGTGTCGGCGATGGTGCGCAGCAGCGTGGCCACGACCAGCGTGCAGGCCACCAGCAGCGTCAGCGCCGTGCCCAGCGAGAGCAGGGCCGGGCGCAGCGCCGAGCCGGGCCGCTGCAGGCCGGCCAGCGCCAGGCGCAGTGCGAAGCCGGGTTGCCAGCGCGAGGCCAGCAACCAGCGCGCGAGGACGCGCAACAGGCGTTGCACGCCTTCGAGCAGCACCAGCAGCCCGGCGACGACGGCGAGGAAGGCCCCGCCGATGCGCGCATCGGGCAGGCTGGCGATCAGCAGCGCGGCGATGGCCAGGCCGCAGAGGGCACTTGCGGCCCAGGCCCGGCCGGGCGTGCGCAGCGCGGCGGCGTCCAGGCCCCGGAACAGGGCGGCGGGCGTCACCGTCAATGCCCGGCCCAGGGCCGGCAGCGCGAAGGCCAACGCGGTCAGCACGCCGAAGCCCATGGCCAGCGCGGCCGGGCCGGCCATCGCGGCGAGCTGCGGGCCGAGCTGCTGCACCATTGGCAAACTGCGCGCGGCCACAGCCGCGCCACCCAGCGCCAGTGCGCCGCCGGCAAGAACGCCGAGTGCGCTGGCGGCCACGGCCAGCATCAGCACCTGCAGCAGCACCAGGGCGGCCAGCCGGGCATCGCGCAGGCCCAGCGCGCGCAGCGTGGCCAGCGTCGCGAGCTTGCCCTGTAGGTAGGACTGCACGCTGTTGAACACGCCGAGCCCGCCGATGAACAGCGCCGACAGGCCGATCAACAGCAGTGCCGAGCCGACCTGTTCCAGCACCTGGGCCACGCGCTCGCTGCGCTGTTCGAAGCTGCGCACCTCGGAGTTGGATTGGGGGAAGGCCGCGATGAAGTTGTCGCGCCAGGCCGCGGGCGGCGTGGCGGTGCGCACGCGGTAGTGGTACTGCACGCGGCTTTGGGGCTGCACGAGGCCGGTGGCCTGCAGGGCGCCCTCGGCCAGCAGCACGGGCGCGCCATTCCAGTCGGCACGCAGGCTGCGGTCGGGCTGGCGCGCGATCACCGCGCGCAACTGCAACGTGAGATCCCCGAGTTGCACGGCGCTGCCGGGCGAAAGGCCCAGGCGCCGGGCCAGCCCGCCGTCCACGGCCAGGCCCCAGCGTCCATCGCGCTGGGCCAGCGCATCGGCCAGCGGCTGCGCGGGCGCCAGGGTGACCTCGCCGTACAGCGGGTAGCGCGCATCGGCGCTCTGCAGCACGACGAGCTGGGCGCGGCCGTCCGGCGCGCGCAGCATGCTGCGCAGCTCGATCGCGCGCGCGACCTCGCCGCGCGCCTGCACCCAGTCGCGTTCGGCGGGGGGCAGGGGTTCGCTGCTGCGCACCTCAGGTCGCCGCCGAACAGCGCACGCGCGTCCTCCTGCAGCGCACCGGCCACCTGGCGGTACAGACCGCCGCTCGCCGCGACCAGGGCCACGCCCAGCGCCAGGCAGGCGCAGAACACCCAGAGCTGGCGACCGCTCGCGCGCAGGTCGCGCCAGGCCAGGCTAAGCAGCATGGGCGTCCTCGTGCCGTTCCTCGTGCAGCTGGCCCTCGTGCAGGCGCAGCACGCGCTGGCACCGGGCGGCGAAGTCCATGTCGTGCGTGACCAGCACCAGCGTGGTGCCGGCCTCCTGGTTCAGTTCGAACAACAGCTCGCGCACGCGCGCGCCGGTCTGGTCGTCCAGGTTGCCGGTCGGCTCGTCGGCCAGCAGCAGGCGTGGGCCGTGCACGAGTGCGCGCGCGATGGCCACGCGTTGCTGCTCGCCGCCCGAGAGCTGGCCGGGGTAGTGCTGCTGGCGCGCAGCCAGGCCCACGCGGCGCAGGAAATCGCGCGCCCTCGCATGGGCATCGCGCCGGCCGGCCAGCTGCAGCGGCAGGGCCACGTTGTCCAGCGCCGTGAGGCTCGGCAGCAGGTGGAAGGACTGGAACACGATGCCGATGCGCTCGCGGCGCAGGTCGGCCAGCGCGTCGCGGTCCAGCGTGTCGAGCGGCTGGCCGTCCAGCAGCACGCGGCCGGCCTGCGGGCGTTCCAGCCCTGCCAGCAACAGCAGCAGCGAGGTCTTGCCCGAACCCGAGGGACCGGCGATGGCCACGCTCTGGCCCGCAGGAATGCGCAGGTTGACGTCGCGCAACACGTCCACGCGCGTCGCGCCCAAGGGATAGTGCAGGGCCAGGTGCTGGAGTTCGATCATGGCCGGGTGGGAGCCCGGCAGGCGCGCCGGGGTTCCCCCCGCCGCGCCGGCTTTACGCGACGTTCGCGTGCCGGCCGATTTCGGGCCAGCGGTGGTGCAGCCCGATCCAGCACACCAGGCCGACCCCCATCATCAGCAACGAGGCCAGCGCCAGCAGCACCGTGGAGTGCATGACCAGCGGCGCGATCACGCCGGCCACCACGCCGTTGGCGGTGGAGCCGACCACGGCCTGCAGCGAGGAGGCCATGCCGCGCCGCGTGGGGTACAGGTCCAGCACCAGCAGCGTGACCACGGGCACCATCAAGGCCCAGCCGAAGGCGAACACCGCGATCGGCGGCAGCGCCCAGAGCGGGTGCGCGGTCCAGAGCAGGTTGGCGGCCAGGTTCAGCACGGCCACCACGGTCATGATCAAGAAGCCATGGCGGATCTGGCGCTTGGGCGGGATGCGCCCTGCCAGCCGGCCGCTGGCCCAGGCGCCGCCCATGATGCCGGCGATGGTCAGGATGAAGAACCAGAAGAACTGGGTCGGCGACAGGCCCAGCAGCGTGCCCAGGAACTCAGGCGCCGACAGCACGTACAGGAACATGCCGTTGAACGGCACGCCGCTGGCGAAGGCCAGCAGCACGAAGCGCGGGTCCGAGAGCAGCTGGCGGTAGCCGCGCAGCAGGTCGGGCACATGGAAGGGTTGGCGCTGCGCGGGCTGCAGCGTCTCGGGCAGCAGCCGCCAGTTGCTGATCCAGAGCAGCACGCCCACGCCCGTCAGGAACCAGAACACGCTGTGCCAGCCCAGGTGCACGAACAGCCAGCCGCCGACGATGGGCGCGATGGCCGGGGCCACGCCGAAGTAGATGGTCACCTGGCTCATGACCTTCTGGGCTTCGGCGGGCGGATAGACGTCGCGGATCACCGCGCGCGAGACCACGATGCCGGCGCCCGTGGACAAGCCCTGCAGCGCACGGAAGAAGACCAGCTGCCCGATGTTCTGCGCCAGCGCGCAGCCGGCCGAGGCGATCGTGAACACCGCGATGCCCCACAGCACCACGGGCCGTCGGCCGAAACTGTCCGACAGCGCGCCGTGGAACAGGTTCATGAAGGCGAAGCCGAACAGGTAGGCCGACAGCGTCTGCTGCATCTCCACCGGCGTTGCGCCCAGCGAGCGCGCGATGCCGGAGAAGGCCGGGATGTAGGTGTCGATCGCGAACGGCCCCAGCATGCCGAGCGTGGCCAGCAGCACGGCAAGGGCCCAGCGCGGGCCGCGCCAGGAGGGCGTGGCCTCTACGCGCATGGATGGCTCCGCTTACAGGCCGGCCGCTGCACGCAACACGGCCGCCTTGTCCGTCTGCTCCCAGCTGAACTCGGGCTCTTCGCGGCCGAAGTGGCCGTAGGCGGCGGTCTTCTGGTAGATCGGGCGCAGCAGGTCCAGCATCTGGATGATGCCCTTGGGACGCAGGTCGAAGTGCTCCTGCACCAGCGCGGCGATCTTGTCGTCGGGGATCACGCCCGTGCCTTCGGTGTAGACCGTCACGTTCATGGGGCGGGCCACGCCGATGGCGTAGGCCACCTGGATCTGGCACTGGCGCGCCAGGCCGGCGGCGACGATGTTCTTGGCCACGTAGCGCGCGGCGTAGGCGGCCGAGCGGTCGACCTTGGACGGGTCCTTGCCCGAGAACGCGCCGCCACCGTGCGGGCAGGCGCCGCCGTAGGTGTCGACGATGATCTTGCGGCCCGTCAGGCCGCAATCGCCCTGCGGGCCGCCGATGACGAAGCGGCCCGTGGGATTGATCAGGTACTTGGTGTCCTGCAGCCACTCCTTGGGCAGCACGGGCTTGATGATCTCCTCGATGATGGCTTCGGTGAAGCTGGCCTTCATCTTGGTCGGCGTCTCGCTCTGGTCGGGGTGGTGCTGGGTGGACAGCACCACGGTGTCGATCGAGTGTGGCTTGCCGTCCACGTAGCGCATCGTGACCTGGCTCTTGGCGTCGGGGCGCAGGAAGGGCAGGCGACCGTCCTTGCGCAACTGGGCCTGGCGCTCCACGAGGCGGTGCGCGTAGTAGATGGGCGCGGGCATCAGCTCGGGCGTTTCGTCGCAGGCGTAGCCGAACATCAGACCCTGGTCGCCGGCGCCGATGTTCAGGTGGTCGTCGCTGGCATGGTCCACGCCCTGGGCGATGTCGTTGGACTGCTTGTCGTAGCAGACCATGACCGCGCAGCCCTTGTAGTCGATGCCGTAGTCGGTGTTGTCGTAGCCGATGCGCTTGATGGTGTCGCGCGCGACCTGGATGTAGTCCACGTGCGCGTTGGTCGTGATCTCGCCGGCCAGCACCACGAGGCCGGTGTTGGTCAGCGTCTCGGCCGCCACGCGCGAGCGCGGGTCCTGCTCGAAGATCGCGTCCAGGATGGCGTCGGAGATCTGGTCCGCCACCTTGTCGGGATGGCCTTCGGAGACGGATTCGGACGTGAAGAGGAAATCGTTCGCCATTTGAATAAACTCCTTCGCTTCGTAAAAGGCTGTTGCGTCGCGCGTTGCCTCTGGCGGGAGCTCGTGGCGAACGCTTTAGCAGATGTGTTTAACGTCGCCCTGCAAGTAGTTCAATAACTCAGCGACCGCGGCGATTCTAGCGTTCCCCATGAACCTCATGTGCGATGGCCTCCTGACCGGCCGGCTGGCGAGATGACCCGTTTCGCGATTGCGCTGTTGCGCTTGCTCGCGCCGCTGCCGTTGGCCTGGGTGCGGGCGCTGGGCGCCATGCTGGGGCGCTTGCTCTATGCGCTGGTCGGCAGCCGCCGGCGCATCGCGCTGACCAACCTGGCGCTGTGCTTCCCGCAGCTGACGCCGCGCGAGCGCGAGGCGCTGGCGCGGCGCCATTTCGTGGTGTTCGTGCAGGCCTGGCTGGACCGCGCCTGGCTCTGGCACGCGCGGCCCGAGGTGGTACGCGCGCGCCTGCGCATGACGGGCGCGCTGCACGAGCTGGCCGGCACGGCGCCCACGCTGCTGTTCGCGCCGCACTTCGTCGGCCTGGATGCGGGGGCGACGGCGCTGTCGCAGCAGATCCCGCGGCAGTTCGCGACCATCTTCACGCCGCAGTCCAACCAGACCGTGGACATCTGGGTGGCGCAGGGGCGCCAGCGCTTCGGCAACGCCAAGCTCTACAACCGCATCGATGGCGTCAAGCCGGTGGTGGCGGCCCTGCGTGCGGGCGAGCCGATCTACTTGCTGCCCGACATGGACTTCGGCGCGCGCGACTCGGTGTTCGTGCCCTTCTACGGCGTGCCGGCGGCCACCGTGCCCTCGCTGGCCCGCTTCGCACGGCTGGGCCGCGCGCGCGTGGTGCCCGTGGTCACGCGGCTGACGCCCGAGGGCTACGAGGTGCAGATCCTGCCGGGCTGGGACGGCTTTCCGGGGCCGGATGCCGAGGCCGACACGGCGCTCATGAACGAGCGCCTGCAGGGCTACATCGACACCATGCCCGAGCAGTACTTCTGGGTCCACAAGCGCTTCAAGACCCGCCCGCCCGGAGAGCCCCCGGTCTACTGAGCGGCAGCTTCAGGGTGGGCCCAGCGCCACAACAGCTGGCTGGCCTCGTCAATGCCGTGGCGCTTGAGCGCCGAGAACAGCATGGCCTCGCCGCCGCCCGCGTTGAGCTTGGCGATCGCCAGGGCCTTGCTGGCCTCCATGCGCGTGAGCTTGTCGGCCTTGGTCAGCAGCAGCAGGAACTTGAGGCCCTCTTCCACGCGCGGGCGGATCACCTCGAGCAGCACTTCGTCGAGCTCGGTCAGGCCCAGGCGCGGGTCGCACAGCAGCACCACACCCTTGAGGTTCTCGCGCGTGACGAGGTAGTTGGCCATCACGCGCTGCCAGCGCTCCTTGTCGGCCTTGGGCACGGCGGCATAGCCGTAGCCGGGCAGGTCGGCCAGCACGGCGTCGGTGACGCCCTGCTTGCCGAGCGCGAACAAATTGATGTGCTGGGTGCGGCCCGGCTTCTTGGAGGCGAAGGCCAGCTGCTTTTGCTGCGTGAGCGTGTTGATGCAGGTGGACTTGCCGGCGTTGGAGCGGCCGACGAAGGCGATCTCGGGCACCTCCAGCGCGGGCAGGAACTGCAGCTGCGGGGCCGTGGTCAGGAAGCGGGCGGTGTGCAGCCAGCCCGAGGCGACGGCAGCGGCAGAGGGGGCCGGTGCGGCGGCGGCGGGAGCGGGAGCTGTCATGAATGTGCAGGGATGGCGCGGGGGCGCATTGTAGAATCGCCCGGTTTTGCGTACATAAAACTACCCTCGATATGAAGTTGCTTGCCACCATGGTTCTGGCTGCAGTGTTCGCAGCGCCTTCGTTCTCCAGCCATGCCGCCGACGCCGCGCCGGCGGCTCCCGCGGCGGCGAAGCCCGATCTGGTCAAGGGCGAGCAGGGCTACACGGCGGTGTGCGCAGCCTGCCACGGTGCAGACGGCAATTCGGCCATCGCGGCCAACCCCAAGCTGGCACACCAGCACCCCGAGTACCTGGTCAAGCAACTGCACGACTTCAAGGACGGCAAGCGCAACAACCCCATCATGAAGGGCTTCGCCTCGGCGCTCAGCGACGAGGACATGCGCAACATCTCGTACTGGCTCACGTCGCAGAAGCCCAAGCCCGGCTTCGCCAAGGACAAGGAGCTCGTGCAGTTGGGCGAGCGCATCTTCCGCGGCGGCATCCCGGACCGCCAGGTCGCCGCCTGCGCCGGCTGCCACAGCCCCAACGGTGCCGGCATCCCCTCGCAATATCCGCGCCTGTCGGGCCAGCACGCCGACTACACCACCACGCAGCTGGTCGAGTTCCGCGACGGCAAGCGCAAGAACAACGCCCAGATGACGGGTGTGGCGGCCAA
The DNA here is from genome assembly GCF_014652235.1 of Pseudorhodoferax aquiterrae. Lineage (GTDB taxonomy): Bacteria > Pseudomonadota > Gammaproteobacteria > Burkholderiales > Burkholderiaceae_C > Pseudorhodoferax > Pseudorhodoferax aquiterrae. The sequence goes on along the minus strand of NZ_BMYK01000003.1, from coordinate 197,225 downwards.
GATGAACGACCGCGAGATCCGCGCCGTGGCCGACTACATCGCCGGCCTGCGCTGATCCCGCAGTGCACACGCCCGCGCGCGGGCGGAACCAAATGCCCGCTTTCCACCCCAAGGAACGGGCGCCACGGCGGGCCGGCTGGTACAGCGGCCCGTTTTGTTTTTGAACGGGGCCTTGCACGATGACCACCACCACCCACGGCCTGCGCGTACGCAGCGGCTCGCACGCCTGGCGGGCCGCGGTGGAACTGCTGTCGTCGATGCGCTTCGCGATCGCGCTGCTGACCATCATCTGCATCGCGTCCATCATCGGCACGGTGCTCAAGCAGCACGAGCCCGCCAACAACTATGTCAACCAGTTCGGCCCGTTCTGGGCGCTGCTGTTCGACAAGTTCAGCCTCAACGCGGTCTACAGCGCCTGGTGGTTCCTGCTGATCCTGGCCTTCCTGGTCATCAGCACCACGCTCTGCATCGCGCGCAGCACACCCAAGATCTTCGCGGACCTCAAGGTCTACAAGGAGAACATCCGCGCGCAGAGTCTGAATGCCTTCCACCACAAGGCCAGCGCCATGGTCGCCGGCCAGCCCGAGGCCGCGGCCGCGCGCGTGGGTCAGGCCCTGGCCAAGGCCGGCTGGAAGGTCAAGCTGCAGCGCCGCGAGACGCCGACCGGCGAGGGCTGGATGGTGGCCGCCAAGGCCGGCGCGGCCAACAAGTTCGGCTACATCGCGGCGCACAGCGCCATCGTGCTGGTCTGCATCGGTGGCCTGCTGGACGGCGATCTCGTGGTGCGCGCCCAGACCTGGTTCAACGGCAAGAGCGTCTACAAGGGCGGCGGCATGATCGCCGACGTGGCGCCCGAGCACCGGCTGTCCATGCGCAACCCGACCTTCCGCGGCAACCTCATGGTGGCCGAGGGCACGCAGTCCAGCACCGCCATCCTGGCGCAGTCCGACGGCGTGCTGCTGCAGGACTTGCCCTTCGCGGTCGAGCTCAAGAAATTCATCGTCGAGTATTACTCCACCGGCATGCCCAAGCTGTTCGCCAGCGAGATCGTGGTGCACGACCGCGAGACCGGCGCCCAGACGCCCGCGCGCGTGGAGGTCAACCACCCGTTCAGCTACAAGGGCGTGGAGATCTACCAGTCCAGCTTCGACGACGGCGGCTCCAGCGTCCGACTCAAGGCCGTGCCGCTGCTGCCGGGCGGCAAGACCTTCGAGGTCGAGGGCGTGGTCGGCGGCAGCAGCGAACTGAACCGCGGCGACGAGAAGATGACGCTGGAGTACCAGGCTCTGCGCGTGATCAACGTCGAGAACCTGACCGGCCAGACCGGCAACGCCGTGGACGTGCGCAAGGTCGACCTGCGCGGCGCCATCGATGCGCGCCTGGGCGCGGGCAACAAGACCGTGACGCACCGCGAGCTGCGCAACGTGGGCCCCAGCATCACCTACCGGCTGCGCGATGCGGCCGGCCAGGCCCGCGAGTACCACAACTACATGCTGCCCGTGGACACCGGCGACGGCGTGGCGGCCTTCCTGCTGGGTGTGCGCGAAACCCCGGCCGAGTCCTTCCGCTACCTGCGGGTGCCGGCCGACGAGAACGCCAGCATGGACACCTTCCTGCGCTTGCGCGTCGACCTCATGGACCCGGCGCAGCGCGCGGCCGCCGTGCGCCGCTATGCGACGCGCGCGGTCGATCCGCAGCGGCCCGAGCTGGCCGAGCAGCTGGCCGCCTCGGCCGCCAAGGCGCTGGCCCTGTTCGCTGGCGAAGGCCAGGCTGCCGGTCCGTCGGCCAAGCCGCGCGGCGGCCTGCAGGCGATCGCCGATTTCATGGAAACCAACGTGCCCGAGGCCGAGCGCGGCCGCGCCGGCGAGGTGCTGGTGCGCATCCTGAACGGCGTGCTGTTCGAGCTCGTGCAGATGGGCCAGGAACGCGTGGGCGCCCCCCCGCTGGCGAGCAACGAGAAGACCCAGGGCTTCATGACGCAGGCCGTGCTCTCGCTCAGCGATGCATCGCTGTACCCCGCGCCCATGGTGTTCCAGCTCGTCGACTTCAAACAGGTGCAGGCCAGCGTGTTCCAGGTGGCGCGCGCGCCCGGGCGCAACATCGTCTACCTGGGCTGTCTGCTGCTGATCCTGGGGATTTTCGCGATGCTGTATGTTCGCGAACGCCGCCTGTGGGTCTGGATGGCACCCCAGGGCGATGCCACCCAGGCCACCATGGCCTTGTCGTCCAACCGCAAGACGCTGGACGTGGACCGCGAATTCGACCTGCTCAAAAGCCGGCTGATCGGCGCCGGGACCGGCGCCAAGGAGTGAGACGATGAACACCATCACACGCAGCCCCAGCGAGACGCTGGTGCTCCACGAGGGCTTCCTGGCCCGCCGCAACGGCTTCGACTGGCTGTTCGCCGTGCTGGTGCTGGCCGGCGGCGTGTTCGCGTTCTCGCGCTACCACGCGGCCATGGACATCTACGAGAAGTGGATCCTGGCCGGCGCCGTGCCCAGCCTGATCTGGCTGGGCTGGTTCTGGCGGCCGCTGCGCATGCTGATGCTGGTCGTGGCGGGGCTGGCGCTGCTGGCCATCGCCTCCTACCAGGTCGATGGCCGCGCCGACCTGGCCCGCGCCGACCAGGTGTTCTGGCTCAAGTACTTCCTGTCCAGCCAGTCGGCCATCCTCTGGATGAGCATGCTGTTCTTCATCAGCACGGTGTTCTACTGGGGCGGCATGGTCGCGCGCAACCCGGCCGCGGCGCTGGAGCTGATCGGCTCGCGCATCGCCTGGGCGGCCGTCACCATGGCCCTGGTCGGCACCATGGTGCGCTGGTACGAGAGCCACCAGATCGGCCCGGACATCGGCCACATCCCGGTCAGCAACCTGTACGAGGTCTTCGTGCTGTTCTGCTGGCTCACGGCGGCCTTCTACCTCTACTTCGAAGACCAGTACCGCACGCGCGCGCTGGGCGCCTTCGTGATGCTGGTCATCAGCGCGGCCGTGGGCTTCCTGCTCTGGTACACCGTGGTGCGCGAGGCGCACGAGATCCAGCCGCTGGTGCCGGCCCTCAAGAGCTGGTGGATGAAGCTGCACGTGCCGGCCAACTTCGTCGGCTACGGCACCTTCGCGCTGGCGGCCATGGTGGCCTTCGCCTACCTGATCAAACAGCAAGCCGGCGAAACCCGCTGGTGGCGCCTGGCGCCGCTGTGGGCGCTGGGCGTGGTGCTGTGCTTTGAGCCCATCGTGTTCCGCCAGGGCGGCGTGGAGGGCGGTAGCAGCTACTGGATGGTGTACTTCGGCGTCTCGGCGTTGATCGTGGCGGCCATCCTGTTCGGCCGGCGCCGCATCGCCGGGCGGTTGCCCGCGCTGGAGGTGCTGGACGACGTGATGTACAAGGCGATTGCGGTCGGCTTCGCCTTCTTCACGATCGCCACCGTGCTGGGCGCGCTGTGGGCGGCCGAGGCCTGGGGCGGCTACTGGAGCTGGGACCCGAAGGAAACCTGGGCCCTGATCGTCTGGCTCAACTACGCGGCCTGGCTGCACATGCGGCTCATGAAGGGCCTGCGCGGCACCGTGGCAGCCTGGTGGGCGCTGGTGGGCCTGGCCATCACGACCTTCGCCTTCCTGGGGGTCAACATGTTCCTGTCGGGCCTGCACAGCTACGGAACGTTGTGACGCTGTTTCGTCTCTGACGGCATCCAGCGCGGCGGTTTCTGCGTATGACTTCTCGGAAAGGATGCACGATGCTGATCAAGACGAATGCCGACGGATTTCTCCACCCGCATGCCAGCGAGATCACGCCGCAAAGCGTCTACCAGAGCCGGCGCGCGTTGATGCGCTGGATGGCCGGTGGCGCCGCGGGCGTGGCACTGGCGGGCTGGGCCCAGCGTGAGGCGCTGGCGCAGGTGGCACGGCCGGGCAAGCTCGCGGCGCTGCCGGGCGTGCGTTCCACCGTGGCCGGCGCGGTGACCATGGAGAAGCTGACCTCTTACGAGGACGCCACCAGCTACAACAACTTCTACGAGTTCGGCACCGACAAGGCCGACCCGGCGCGCAACGCGCACACGCTCAAGACCGACCCCTGGAGCGTGGAGATCGAGGGCCTGGTCAAGAAGCCCGGCAAGTACGCGCTGGAAGACCTGCTCAAGCTGTCGGCCCAGGAAGAGCGCATCTACCGCATGCGCTGCGTGGAGGGCTGGTCCATGGTGATCCCCTGGGTCGGCTATTCGCTGTCGGCGCTGATCCAGAAGGTCGAGCCGCAACCCGGTGCCAAGTACGTCGAGTTCCTGACGCTGGCCGATCCCAAGACCATGCCCTTCGTGGGCTCGCGCGTGCTGAGCTGGCCCTATGCCGAAGGCCTGCGCATGGACGAGGCCATGCACCCGCTCACGCTGCTGAGCTTCGGCATGTACGGCGAGGTGCTGCCCAAGCAGAACGGCGCGCCCGTGCGCCTAGTCGTGCCGTGGAAGTACGGCTTCAAGAACGCCAAGAGCATCGTCAAGATCCGCTTCGTCGACAAGGAGCCGGCCACGGCCTGGAACAAGGCCGCGGCCAACGAGTACGGCTTCTATTCCAATGTGAACCCCAACGTGGACCACCCGCGCTGGAGCCAGGCCACGGAGCGCCGCATCGGCGAGGACGGCCTGTTCGCCAAGAAGCGCAAGACGCTGCTGTTCAACGGCTACGAGGCCCAGGTCGGGCAGCTCTACGCCGGCATGGACCTCAAGAAGAACTATTGAAGTGCGCGTCCTGCTGCACCCTGCGGCCAAGCCGCTGGTGTTCGCGCTGTGCCTGCTGCCGTTCGTCTGGCTGACCTGGGGTGCGTTCGCGAACACGCTGGGAGCCAACCCGGCCGAGCACCTGATCCGCGCCACGGGCGACTGGACGCTGCGCTTTCTGTGCATCGTGCTGGCCGTCACGCCGCTGCGCCAGCTCGCGGGCTGGCCGGCCCTGGCGCGCTTTCGGCGCATGCTGGGCCTGTTCTGCTGGTTCTACGGCGCGCTGCACCTGCTCTGCTATGCCTGGTTCGACATGGGCTTCGAATGGCCCGAGATCGCGACCGACATCGCCAAGCGGCCCTTCATCCTGGTCGGCTTCCTGGGGCTGGTGCTGCTCACGCTGCTGGCCGCCACCTCGTTCAACCGCGCGATCAAGGCCCTGGGCGCCCGGCGCTGGCAGGTGCTGCACCGCGCGGTCTACGCGGTGGCCGGCCTGGCCATCCTGCACTTCTTCTGGATGCGCGCGGGCAAGAACGACTTTGCCGAGGTGGCGTTGTATGCGGCCATCCTCGGCGTGCTGCTGGCCTGGCGGCTGTGGCGCCGCTTCAGTCCGGCAGCAGCGACTCGCCGCGCATCTGCGCCTGCACGTCCTCGCGCGCGCGGATGAGGTGGGCGGCGCTGCCGTCGACCAGCACCTCGGCCGCCCGGCCACGCGTGTTGTAGTTGCTGGACATGCTCATGCAGTAGGCGCCGGCCGACAGCACGGCCAGCTGGTCACCGGGCTGCACGGCGAGCTTGCGGTCGCGGCCCAGCCAGTCGCCGCTTTCGCAGACCGGGCCGACCACGTCGTAGACCTCGGGCGTCTGCGTGCGCGGCGCCAGCGGCACGATCTGGTGGAAGGCCTGGTACATCGCCGGGCGCGGCAGGTCGTTCATGGCCGCGTCGACGATGCAGAAGTTCTTCTGCGCGCCGGGCTTCAAGTACAGCACCTCGGTCAGGCACAGACCGGCATTGCCGACCAGCGAGCGGCCGGGCTCGATCATGAGCAACCGGTCGCCATAGCCGCGCGCGTCGAGCTTGGCCAGCAGCTGCTGCCACAGGCCGTCGGCGGCCGGCGGTGCGTCGTCGCCGGGCGCACCGTAGACGATGCCCAGGCCGCCGCCGAAGTCGATGTGCTCGATGCGGATGCCGGCCGCCTCGATCGCGTCCACCAGGTCCAGCACCCGGTCCATCGCATCCACATATGGCGAGGCGTCGGTGATCTGCGAGCCGATGTGGCAGTCGATGCCGACCACCTGCAGGCCCGCCAGGCTGGCCGCGTGGCGGTACAGCGCGAGCGCCTCGTCGTGCGCCACGCCGAACTTGTTGCCCTTCAGGCCCGTGGAGATGTAGGGGTGGGTCTTGGCGTCCACGTCGGGGTTCACGCGGATGCTCACGCGCGCGCGGCTGCCATGGGCGCGCGCCACTTCGTCGAGCACGTCGAGCTCGGCCGCGCTCTCCACGTTGAAGCAGGCGATGCCATGGTCCAGCGCGAGGCGCATCTCGGCCCGGGTCTTGCCCACGCCCGAGAAGATCACCTTGGCCGGGTCGCCACCGGCCGCCAGCACGCGCTGCAGCTCGCCGCCCGAGACGATGTCGAACCCGCAGCCCGCGCGCGCGAACAGCTGCAGCACGGCCAGCGTGGAGTTGGCCTTCATCGCATAGCAGATCTGCGCGCGCCGGCCCGCGAAGCCGCGCTGGTAGGCGGCCAACGCGTCCAGCATCGATGCCTTGGAGTAGACGAACAGCGGCGTGCCGTGCGCAGCGGCCAGATCGGCCAGGCGCACGCCTTCGGTGTGCAGCGCGCCGTCGCGCTGGTGGACATGGGGATGGCCGGGCAGGGGCGTGGTGGTCATGGGGCAGGCAGCCAAAAGAGGAAGATGTTATGCAGGTCCAGCCCGCTGTGCCATGCGCAAAGAAAGGCCTGTGGTCGGCCTGGGCTTGAATTCAACGGCGCTGGCGCCGCCCGGCCTTCAGTTGCTCGGCAGCGGCAGCGGCTGGGTCGCCGGCGCGACCGGCGGCAGCACCTGGGCCTCGGGCGCTGGTGTGGCGGAGGCCGGCATCGACGGGCGCAGGGCCTGGCCCAGCGAGGCGCGGTTGCGCGCCGCAGGGTCCTTGGAGTAATACAGATCGCCCTTCTGGCCGCAGGCGGCAGCCAGCAGTGCCAGCAAGGCCGCACCTAGAATCTTTGGCAATGAGGACATCCGCGAAATTATGACCGACCCCGAATTCATGGACCGCGCCGAGCAGCTCCTGGCGGCCGTGGAAGCCAGCTGCGACCGCATCAACGACGAGAGCGATGCCGACCTGGACAACCAGCGCGTGGGCGGCATGGTCACGCTGGCCTTTGCCAATGGCAGCCAGATCGTCGTGAACCTGCAAAAGCCGCTGCACGAGGTCTGGCTCGCGGCGCAGTCCGGCGGCTACCACTACCGCTTCGCCGATGGCCAGTGGCGCGACACCAAGGGCGGCGCCGAGTTCTTTGCCCAGCTCTCGCGCGATGCGAGCGCCCAGGCTGGCCAGGCGCTCGTCTTCTCCTAGTTCCTGAACAGGTCGAGGATGCGGTTGCGCTCCTCGGCTGGCGGCGGCGCGGCCACCGTGCTGCCGTTGCCGTTGTTGCCCGGCACCGGCGCATCCAGGCCCAGGCTGTTGACGCCGGCGTTGTGGGCGTATTCCTCGTAGAACCACTCGCCGCCGCTGTTGACCACGCCCGGCGGTGGTGTCAGCGCCGCGACCGGCACGCCCTTGAGCGCGGTCTCCATGAAGTTGATCCACACCGGCAGCGACAGGCCGCCACCGGTCTCGCGCGAACCCAGGTTGCGCGGCTGGTCGTAGCCGATCCAGGTGACGGCGGCCAGCGTCGGCTGGTAACCGGCGAACCAGGCGTCGATGGCGTCGTTGGTGGTGCCGGTCTTGCCGTACACGTCGGGGCGCTTGAGCGTGGCCTGCGCGCGTGCGGCCGTGCCGCGCAGCGTGACCTCGTTCAGCAGGCTGTTCATCACGAAGGCGTTGCGCGCCGGGATGGTGCGCATGGATTCGTCGAGCACCGGTGGCTGGGTTTCCACGAGGACGCGGCCCTTGTGGTCGGTCACCTTGGCGATCAGCCAGGGATTGACGCGGTAGCCGCCGTTGGCGAACACCGAGTAGGCCGCCACCATCTGCATGGGCGTGACCGAGCCCGCGCCCAGCGCCATGGTCAGGTAGGCCGGGTGGCGCTCGGCTTCGAAGCCGAAGTGCGTGATCCAGTCCTGCGCGTTCTTGGCGCCCACGGCCTGCAGCACGCGGATGGAGATCATGTTCTTGGACTTGGCCAGGCCCGTGCGCAGCGTCATCGGGCCGTCGAACTTGCCGTCGTAGTTCTTGGGCTCCCAGGGCTGGCCGCCGGTGAAGCCCGCGTCGAAGAACAGCGGCGCGTCGTTGACCACGGTGGCGGGCGTGAAGCCCTTCTCCAGCGCGGCCGAATAGATGAAGGGCTTGAAGCTCGAGCCCGGCTGGCGCCAGGCCTGGGTGGCGTGGTTGAACTTGTTCTTCTGGAAGTCGAAGCCGCCCACCAGTGCGCGCACGGCGCCGCTGCGCGGGTCCATGGCCACGAAGGCGCCTTCGACCTCGGGCAGCTGGGTGATCTCCCAGGTGTTCTTGGGCGTCTTGACCGTGCGGATCACGGCACCGCGGCGGATCTTGATGTTGGGCGGCGCGGCGGCGGCCAGGCCCGACTGCGCGGGCTTGAGGCCATCGCCCGTGATCTCGACCTCGTCGCCGTTGCCGCGCACCGCGAGGATGCGCTTGGGCGTGGCCTCCAGCACCACGGCCGAGAGCACGTCGCCGTTGTCCGGATGGCCCAGCAGCACGTCGTCGATGGCGTCTTCGAGTTCGGCGCCGCCGGCCGGCAGCGTCACGAACTTCTCGGGACCGCGGTAGATCTGGCGGCGCTCGAAGTCCATGATGCCGCGGCGCAGCGCGTTGTAGGCCGCGATCTGCTCGCTGGAACTGAGCGTGGTGTAGACGTTCAGGCCGCGCGTGTAGGTGGCGTCGCCGTACTGCGCGTACATCAGCTGGCGCACGGTTTCGGCGACGAACTCGCCGTGCACGCGCGCACCCTCGTTGCCGGGACGGATGCGCAGCTCCTCGTTTTTGGCCTGCTGGGCCTGGGCGGCCGTGATGAAGCCGTTCTCCAGCATGCGGTCGATGATGTAGAGCTGGCGCACGCGCGCGCGGTTGGGGTTGCTGATCGGGTTGTAGGCGGAGGGGGCCTTGGGCAGGCCGGCCAGCATGGCGGCCTGGGCCACCGTGATGTCCTTGAGCGGGCGGCCGAAGTAGATCTCCGAGGCGGCGGCGAACCCATAGGCACGGTTGCCCAGGAAGATCTGGTTCATGTAGATCTCCAGGATCTTGTCCTTGGAGAGCAGGTGCTCGAGCTTGAAGGTCAGTAGGATCTCGTAGATCTTGCGTGTGTAGGTCTTCTCGGAGGAAAGATAGACGTTGCGCGCGACCTGCATGGTGATCGTGGAGGCGCCCTGGCTCTTCACGTTGCCCAGGTTGGCCAGTGCCGCACGGGCCACGCCCTTGTAATCCACCCCGCCATGCTCGTAGAAGCGGGCGTCCTCGATGGCCAGCACGGCGTCCTTCATGACCTGGGGGATCTCGGCGATCGGCATGAGGTTGCGGCGCTCCTCGCCGAACTCGCCGAGCAGCAGGTTGTCGGCCGAGTACACGCGCAAGGGCAGCTTGGGGCGGTAGTCCGCCAGGTCGGAGATGTCCGGCAGGTTCGGGTAGGCCACAGCCAGGGCGATGGCCACCATCAGCGCCAGGGCCGCGACGCCCGCCACCGCGATGCCCACCAGCCAGGCCAGCGCGCGGCCGACCCAGGCCCACGGGCTGCGCGGCGTGGAGGGGGCGGCATTGGCGGTGTCGCCGGGGGAAGACTTGGAAGGCATAAAGACTCGCGGGATGGCGCCGGTCGGGACCGGGCGCGGGCCGTCATTTTGCCCTGCCACCCGCGCGCCGCGGGATTCCCGCAGGGCGCCTGTCCACGCGCCGTTACAAATCCGGACCGCTGGTGCGGCCAGACGCGTCTGCTTTTACCAACGTCGCGCGCCCGGCGGCGTACACAAGCGGTTCCCGGTCCAAACTGTTGCTGATAGCATCCATAAAGCTTGTCAGTATTTGTAGCTATTTCTGAGCAATTCAGGGGCCTTGATTGATCTCTTTGGGGACGATGTTCAGCCGTAAACCGGCCCCGCTGCTGGGGATCGACATCAGTTCGTCCAGCATCAAGCTGGTGGAACTGGACCATGATCCCGCCGGGCGCCTGGTGCTGACGCGTTGCGCCATCGAACCGCTGGAGAGTGGCTGGATCACCGACGGCAACATCGAGAAGTTCGATGAGGTGGCGCAGGCGTTGCGCCGGCTCGTCAAGCGCAGCGGCACGCGCACCAGGAACGTGGCCATGGCGCTGCCGCCTTCGGCCGTCATCACCAAGAAGATCGCACTGCCCGGCGGCCTGACCGAGCAGGAGATGGAGTTCCAGGTCGAGTCCGAGGCCAACCAGTACATCCCGTTCTCGCTCGACGAGGTCAGCCTGGACTTTTGCGTCATCGGCCCCAGCAGGGGAGGCACCGGCGACGTGGAGGTGCTGATCGCGGCCTCGCGCAAGGAAAAGGTGCAGGACCGCCAGGGCCTGGCCGAGGCCGCGGGCCTGAACCCGGTGGTGCTGGACATCGAGTCCTTCGCCTCGCGGCTGGCCGTCGGCCGGCTGGTCGCGCAGCTGCCGAACGAAGGCGCGGGCCAGATCGTGGCCCTGTTCGAGATCGGCGCGATGACCACCAGCATGCAGGTGCTGCGCGATGGCGAGGTGCTGTACGACCGCGACCAGGCCTTCGGCGGCGCGCAGCTGACCCAGCTGATCGTGCGCCAGTACGGCTTCTCGGTGGAGGAGGCCGAGCAGAAGAAGCGCAGCGGCGAACTGCCCCCCGACTACGCCAGCAGCGTGCTCGCCCCCTTTGTCGAAGGCCTGTCGCAGGAGATCGCCCGGGCGCTGCAGTTCTTCTTCACGAGCACCCCGCACAACACGGTCGACCACGTGATGCTGGCCGGCGGCTCGGCGCCCCTGGCGGGGCTGACGGAGGCCGTCACGCTGCACTCCTCCTTCCCGTGCAGCTTGGCCAATCCCTTCGACGGCATGGAGATGGGCAAGGATGTGCGCACGGCGCGCATGGGGCGCGAGGCGCCTTCCTATCTGACGTCGTGCGGCCTGGCGCTGCGCAGGTTCCCATGAGCGCAGCGCCGGGTCGCCCCAAGCAAGCGCGCTCCCGCTCGGCGGGACAGGCTGCGGGCCGAAGGGTGCAGTCATGACGACCGTGCGCATCAACCTGCTGCCGCACCGCGAGGCGGCGCGCAAGGCCCGCAAGGAGGCGTTCCAGGTCATGCTGGGCGTGGCGGCCCTGGTCGGCCTGGCATTGGCCGGCGCGATCTACCTGTGGTTCCAGGCACGCATCGAGACCCAGCAGGAGCGCAACCAGTTCCTGCAGTCGCAGATCCAGGTGCTGGACGTGCAGATCAAGGAGATCGCCACGATCGAGCAGGAGATCACGGCGCTCACGGCGCGCCAGAAGGCGGTGGAAGATCTGCAGGCCGACCGCAACCTTCCCGTGCACCTGCTCAACGAGCTCGTCAAGCAGTTGCCCGACGGGGTCTACATCACCAGTCTCAAGCAGGACGACCAGGCCGTCACGCTGCAGGGCGTGGCCCAGTCCAACGAGCGCATCTCCGAACTGCTGCGCAACCTGGCCGAGAACACGCCCTGGCTGTCCAAGCCGGACCTGGCCGAGATCGTCGCCGGCAACGTGGCCCTGGGCGCGCGCGACAACCGCCGCGTGGCCAATTTCAACCTGCGTGTGCGCCTGGTGCGCGCCAGCGAGGTCGAGGCCGCTGCCAAAGCTGCTTCGGCGCCGGCCCCGGCGAAACCCTGAGGAAGCACTGCGCCATGGCGACCCCCTCCAAGAAGGCCCGCTCCCTCGATTTCGCCGCGCTGCAGGCCCAGGTCGCTGCGCAGTTCCGCAACCTGCATCCGTCCGATCCTTCGCAGTGGCCGCCGCTGCCGCGCGTGCTGTTGCTGGCCTTCGTGGCGGTGGCGGTGCTGGCCGTGGCCTGGTTCGCCTACCTGAGCAGCTTCGAAGACGAACTGGTCGCCGAGCAGAACAAGGAAGCGGAGCTGCGCCAGGCCTACGAGACACGCCTGGTCAAGGCCGTCAACCTGGATGCGCTCAAGAAGCAGCGCGAGCAGATCCAGCAGTACGTGACGCAGCTCGAGCGCCAGCTGCCCAGCAAGGCCGAAATGGCGGCGTTGCTGTCCGACGTGAACCAGGCCGGCCTGGGGCGCAGCCTGCAGTTCGACCTGTTCCGGCCGGGCCAGGTCGTGGTGCGCCCCTACTACGCCGAACTGCCGATCGCCCTGCGCGTGACGGGCCGCTTCCACGACATCGGGGCCTTCGCTGCCGACGTGGCCAACCTCTCGCGCATCGTGACCTTGAACAACATCGCCATCGTGCCCGCCCGTGATGGCACGCTGACCATGGACGCCACGGCGCGCACCTTCCGCTACCTGGATGCCGACGAAATCGCCGCCCAGAAGGCCCCGGCCAAGGGGGCTGGCAAGTGATCCGGCTGCCGCGCCTGGCCGGCCAGGTCGCACTGTTGGCGGCGACCGCATGGCTGGCGGCCTGCACCGGCAGCGACCAGGACGAATTGCAGCAATGGATGGCCGAGCGGCGCAGCCAGGTGCGCACCAAGGTGACGCCGCTGTCGGCGCCCAAGCAGTTCGTGCCGCAGGCCTACACGCAGGAAGCCTCCGTCGACCCGTTCAGCCAGCAGCGGCTGGCGTCGGTGCTGCGGCAGGACGCGGCGCCCAGCGCGACCAACAGCGGCTTGATCGGCCCCGAGCTGGCGCGCCGCAAGGAGCCGCTGGAGGCCTATCCGCTGGATTCCATGACCATGGTCGGCAGTCTGCGGCGTGCCGGCGCGCCGGTGGCGCTGGTCCGCGTGGACAACCTGCTGTACCAGGTGCGGGTGGGCGAACACCTGGGCCAGAACTACGGAAAAGTCACCAAGATCGACGAAGCGGAGGTGATCCTGCGCGAGATCGTGCAGGACGGCAGCGGTGAGTGGATCGAGCGGGCGGCGAGTCTGCAGCTGCAGGAGAAAGTCAAATGAACAAGCACAACCACCGTTCCGGCATTGTGGCGCGAGGCCTCGCAGCGTTCGGGCTGGCGCTGGCCTGCTGCGGCGTCTGGGCCGTGCCGGCGATCCAGTCGGTCACTGGCGCGGTGCAGAACGGCTCCGAGATCGTGCGCATCGACCTCAGCGAAGCCCCGGCAGCCCTGCCGGCCGGTGTGGCGATCCAGTCGCCGGCGCGCATCGCGCTGGACTTCGCCGGCGTGGCCAGCGCCATGCCGCGCACGCCCATCGACATCAACCAGGGCAATCTGCGCTCGGCCAGCGTGCTCAGCGTGGGCGACCGCTCGCGCGTTGTGCTCAACCTCAAGCAGGCCACCTCGTACAAGGCCTTGCTGCAGGGCAATACGGTGCTGATCGTGCTGGACCCGGTGGCCTCGGCTCTGCCGGCCAGCCCGGCACCCGTGTTCCCGGATGCTGGCGCGCAGGGCCGCGCGGCGCTGCGCGACCTCGATTTCCGGCGTGGTGCCGACAACACCGGCCGCGTGCTCGTGGGCCTGGGCAGCAGCCAGGTCGGCGTGGACGTGCGCCAGCAAGGCCAGAGCCTGGTCGTGGAGTTCCTCAATTCCTCTCTGCCCGAGGGCCTGCGGCGCCGGCTGGACGTGGGCGACTTCGGCACGCCCGTGCAGACCATCTCGACCTTCCAGGTCGGCGACCGCGTGCGCATGGTCATCGAGCCGCGCGGCAACTGGGAGCACAGCGCGTACCAGAGCGAAGGCCAGTTCGTCGTCGAGGTGCGGCCGCAGCGCGTCGACCCCAACCGCCTGAGCCAGGGGCCCGGCTTCAGCGGCGAGAAGCTCTCGCTGAACTTCCAGAACATCGAGGTGCGGGCCCTGCTGCAGGTGATCGCCGACTTCACCAACTTCAACGTGGTGACCTCCGACTCGGTCACCGGCGCGGTGACGCTGCGGCTCAAGGACGTGCCCTGGGACCAGGCGCTGCAGATCATCATGGATGCCAAGGGCCTGGGCATGGAAAAGAGCGGCAGCGTGCTGTGGATCGCGCCCAAGGACGAGATCGACGCGCGCAAGAAGAAGGACCTGGAGTCCGCCGCGGCGCTGGAGAACCTGGAGCCGCTGCGCACCCAGTCGTTCCAGATGAACTATGCGCGTGCGGTCGATATCGCCGCGCAGATCACCAATGCGAGCGCAGGCGGCACCGGCTCCACGGGCAACAGCCGCTTTCTGAGCACCCGCGGCACGGCCATTCCCGAGCCGCGCACCAACCAGCTGTTCGTGACCGACGTGGCGAGCCGGCTGGAGGCCGTCAACGAGCTGATCAAGAAGCTCGACGTGGCGGTGCGCCAGGTGCTGATCGAGGCGCGCATCGTCGAGGCCTCGGACACCTTCGGCAAGTCGCTGGGTGTACGCCTGGGGGGCGGCAACGGCAACGGCTACAGCATCGGCGGCGGCAACCGCATCGTGGCCGGCACCAGCTACAGCAACGCCACGGCCGCGGCGAACGGCAATGCCATCAACACCAGCAGCAACTTCGTGAACCTGCCGGCCACGGCCCAGGGCAGCGCGACGGAGGCGGCCAGTTTCGCCGTGTCGATCTTCCGCGAGGGCGTGGGCCGCTTCCTCACGCTGGAACTGTCGGCCATGGAAGCCGATGGCAAGGGCAAGGTGGTCTCGAGCCCGCGCGTGGTGACGGCCGACCAGACCAAGGCCTTGATCGAGCAGGGCACGGAGCTGCCCTACCAGGTCGCCACGTCCAGCGGCGCGACCTCGATCGCCTTCCGCAAGGCCAACCTCAAGCTGGAGGTGACGCCGCAGATCACGCCCGAGGGCAACATCATCCTGGACCTGGACGTGAACAAGGACAGCGTGGGCCAGAGCACCTCGGCCGGCTTCGCGATCAACACCAAGCACATCAAGACCCAGGTGCTGGTGGAGAACGGCGGCACGGTGGTGATCGGCGGCATCTTCGAGCTGACCGAGAACGACGACGTGACCAAGGTGCCGTTGCTGGGTGACATCCCGATCGCCGGCAACCTGTTCAAGAGCCGCACGCGCACCTCCAACAAGACGGAGATGCTGGTGTTCATCACGCCGAAGATGATCGCCGAGCGGATGGCAGGGCGCTGAGGCGGCGTTCTGCGGTCGACAGAATCACAAGAGGGAAGAGCTATGCGTTGGATGCGATACCTGGCGGCGGTGGCCGCGGCTGGATTGGTGGCGGCTTGCGGGGGGGGCGGGAGTTCCACCGGGAGCAGTGGCAGCAACGGTGGCGGGACCGCAACGCCGACGCTGACCTTGAGCATCGTCAACAGCACTGGTGCGGCAGTGACGAGCGTCAGCGTGGGTGGCGCATCGACGGTCCGCGGTACCTTGCGGGATTCGTCTGGTGCCGCAGTTGCCGGCCGACTTGTCACTTTCACGGTCTCTGACGAAGCGATCGCAACACTGTCGCCAGCAACGGCACTGACAGATGCTTCCGGCGTCGCCCAAGTGAGCGTCGAACCTGCTTCGCTGTCCGCGCGCGGTGCCGCTACGGTGACGGCCAGCGCAACGGTTGGAGAGTCGCCGGTGACCGGCAGCACCGATTTTTCAGTCTCCGCGTCCAGCCTTGCGCTGTCGGCACTGTCGATCAGCTCGACTTCTCTGGTTTCGGGTGGAAACGCCACCGTGTCCACGACCGCAAGCATCGCAGGTGTGGCGGCCGGCTCGACGCCGGTCAATGTTGCGTTCTCTGCCTCTTGCGGTCGGATCGATGGTCAGGACACCAGCGCAGGCAGCTTCAGCAAGACAACCAACGGCAGCGGTGTTGCCTCGGTGACCTATTCGTCTGTCGACGGCGCTGGGCAGCCTTGCAGCGGTACCGTGACAGTGACTGCATCCAGTGCTGGTGCGTCGGCGCAGACGGGCACACTGACCGTGGCGGCGCCCGTGGCCAACACGGTGACGTTCGTCGATGCCACGCCGCAGCAGATTTTCGTTGCCGGAAGTGGCGCAGCTGAGCAGGCCGTGCTCCGGTTCCGTGTGCTGTCGTCCGTTGGCACATCACTGGCCAGCGTCCCTGTCCAGTTGAGCATCGAGACCAATCCTGGGGGCGTCGGACTTGACGCTTCTGGTTCAACGGCGGCTGTCACGAAGACCAGCGATGCCGATGGATATGTGTCAGTCTCTGCGTTCTCGGGCACCATTCCTGGTGCTGTCAAGGTGCGTGCAGCATTGGTCAGCAGCCCGACGGTGTTCGCGGAGTCTCAGTTCCTGACGGTTGCATCAGGCCCTCCGTCGCAGCGATTCATGAGTCTGTCGGCTGGCCAGGCTGCCCTGGAAGGCTGGGCGATCGATGGAACGTCCACGACGCTGACGGTACGTTTGGCTGATCGCCAAGGCAATGCGGTTGAAGATGGTACGGTCATCAACTTCACGGCGGAAGGTGGTCAGGTCGCGCGTAGCTGTGCGACCACCCGCACCAACAACATCTCGTCCTGTTCCGTGACATTCGTGACGCAGAACCCACGCCCAGCCGGTGGGCGCGCTTCGGTGCTCGCGTACACCGAGGGCACCAAGGATTACGTTGATGCCAACGGCAACAACATCTTTGACGCCGGCGACAGCTTGGTCCAGATCGGCGATGCGTACCGTGACGACAATGAAAGCAATGCCTTCGATGCTGGCGAGTTCGTGGTGCCGCGTGGCGCGAGCGGGGCGTGTGCAGGGGCGGGTGGTGCTTTCCCGTCCCGGGCCAACACCTGTGACAGCGGCCTCGCCACGACCGTGCGTCAGCAGGCCGTGTTGCTGTTCGCTTCCACCTCGCCAGCGACACCTTCGTTTGTCACGACGCGCAGCAGCGTGAGCTTCCGCCTGCGGAGCGCTGATAATCCGTTGTTGCCAATGCCAGCGGGTACCCGGGTCACGGCCACGACTTCGCCGACGACCTGCCTGATCGACAACATAGGCGGGACGCCTTTGGCGGATGTGCGTCCAGCGCCCGGTAGCCCGTCCGAGGATCTGGCCAGCTTGGTGGCGCTGTCTCTTAGTGGCTGTGCTGCCGGCAACACCGTGACGATCACGGTCACTGCTCCTTCGGGCTTGGCCACGACGTTTCCTGCTGTGACATTGCCATGAGGTTTTTGTTTGAACATCGCGCTTGTTGGCATGCCCGGTTCGGGCAAGTCGACCGTCGGCCGCCAACTTGCGCGCCGGCTCCAACTCCCCTTCGTTGACGCCGACCAGTGGGTCGAGCAGCGTCTTGGCTGCTCGATCCGCGAGTACTTCGAGCGCGAGGGCGAGGCCGGCTTCCGCGACTTCGAGCAGCAGGCGCTGGCCGACATCACGGCCAGCGGTCCTGCCGTGATCGCCACCGGCGGCGGGGCCGTGCTGCGCGAGGCCAACCGCGCCTGCCTGCGCCAGAACACGCGGGTCTTCTACCTGTTCGCCACGCCCGAGGAGGTCTACCGGCGCCTGCGCCACGACCAGGTGCGGCCCTTGCTGCAGGTGGCGGATCCGCAGGCCCGCTTGCGTGAACTGTTCGCGCAGCGCGATCCGCTGTACCGCGAGACGGCGCACGAGGTCATCACGATCGGCCGTCCTTCCACCGCGGCCCTGGTCAACACCATCGCCGGCCTGGTGCAGCAGCAGGCCGGCTGAGGGCCGCGGCTTACACTTGGCGCCCTCATGGACGCCACCCTTTCCGCCCCTCCCACGGCCCAGGTGCAGATCGCGCTGGGCGAGCGCAGCTACCCGATCGCCATCGGTGCGGGCTTGTTCGACCAGCCCGGCACCTATGCCGCCGTGCCCCAGGCCGCGGCGGCGCTGATCGTCACCAACACCACGCTGGAGCCGCTCTACGCGCAGCGTTTGCAGCAGGCGCTGGCCGGCCGCTTCCGTGCGGTGCACACCGTGGTGCTGCCCGATGGCGAGGCCTACAAGACCTGGGAAACGCTGAACCTCGTCTTCGACGCGCTGCTGTCGCGCGGCTGCGACCGCAAGACCGTGCTGTTCGCACTGGGCGGCGGCGTGGTGGGTGACATCACGGGTTTCGCAGCCGCCAGCTACATGCGCGGCGTGCCCTTCGTGCAGGTGCCGACCACGCTGCTGGCCCAGGTGGATTCCTCGGTGGGCGGCAAGACGGCCATCAACCATCCGCTGGGCAAGAACATGGTGGGCGCCTTCTACCAGCCGCAACTGGTGGTCTGCGACCTAGACGTGCTCAAGACCCTGCCGCCGCGTGAGCTCAGCGCGGGCCTGGCCGAAGTCATCAAGTACGGCCCGATCGCCGATGCGGCCTTCCTCGACTGGATCGAGGCGAACGTCGATGCGCTGCGCGCGGGCGATCCGGCCGCGCTGGCCCATGCCGTGCAGCGCAGCTGCGAGATCAAGGCCGATGTCGTCGGCCAGGACGAGCGCGAAGGCGGGCTGCGCGCCATCCTGAATTTCGGCCACACCTTCGGCCATGCGATCGAGGCCGGCATGGGCTATGGCGCCTGGCTGCACGGTGAGGGCGTGGGCTGCGGCATGGTCATGGCGGCGCGGCTGTCGCAGCGCCTGGGCCTGCTCGACGCGGCGCAGGTCGAGCGGCTCACGCGCCTGATCGAGCGGGCCGGCCTGCCCACGGTCGGCCCTGTCCTGGACGCCCAGGACAACGCCGGCCGCTACCTCGAACTCATGCGCGTGGACAAGAAGGCCGAGGCCGGCGAGATCAAGTTCGTGCTGATAGCCGGCATCGGCCGCGCCGTCGTGCGCGGCGCGCCCGATGCTCTCGTGCGCGAAGTCATCGCCGCCTCCTGCGTCTGAGCCATGCAGGGCGTGCTGGCTCCCTACGCCTGCGACCCGGCTGCGAGCCGGGGCCGCCGGCATGCCGAGGCGCCCGCGCCCACCCGCACCGAATACCAGCGCGACCGCGACCGCATCGTGCACTCCACCGCGTTCCGGCGCCTGGTCTACAAGACCCAGGTGTTCCTGAACCACGAGGGCGACCTGTTCCGCACGCGGCTCACGCATTCGTTGGAGGTGGCGCAGCTGGGCCGCTCGATCGCGCGCTCGCTGAAGCTCAACGAAGACCTGGTCGAAGCCATCGCGCTCGCGCACGATCTGGGCCATACGCCCTTCGGCCATGCCGGGCAGGACGCGCTGAACGCCTGCATGGCTTCGTTCGGCGGCTTCGAGCACAACCTGCAAAGCCTGCGCATGGTCGACGAGCTCGAGGAGCGTTACCCACGCTACGACGGGCTGAACCTCTCGTTCGAGACGCGCGAGGGCATCCTCAAGCACTGTTCGCGCGCCAATGCCGAGCGGCTGGAGGCCGCGTTTCCGGGCGACGTGGGCCTGCGCTTCCTCGAGCGCACCCAGCCCAGCCTGGAGGCGCAGCTGTGCAACCTGGCCGACGAGATCGCCTACAACGCGCACGACATCGACGACGGCGTGCGCTCGGGTTTGCTGGTGATGGAGCAGCTCGAGGAGGTGCCCTTGTTCGACGACTTCCGCCGTGCCACGCTGCGCGAGCATCCGGATCTGACCGGCCGCCGGCTGCTGTACGAAAGCATCCGCCGCATGCTGAGTGCCCAGGTCTACGACGTGATCGACGCGAGCAACGCGGCGCTGGCGCAGGCACAGCCCGGCAGCGCCGACGCGGCCCGCCGCTGCGCGCCGCTGATCGGCTTCGGTGAAGCCATGCGCGATGCCTCGCAGCAGCTCAAGCGCTTCCTGATGCGCAACCTGTACCGGCATGCGCAGGTGGTCGAGGTCACGGGCCGGGCCAAGGCGGTCGTGCAGGCGTTGTTCGCGGCCTACCAGCAGGTGCCGGCCGAGATGGCCGGTGGCTTCGCCGAGCGCGCCGCCACGCGTTTCGCGGCCGTGGGCATGGCCGGCCAGGCCCGCGTCGTGGCCGACTACATCGCCGGCATGACCGACCGCTTCGCCGCGCGCGAACACGAGCGCCTGACCGGACAGCGTTTGCTCGGATGAGTGCTGCCATGCCATCTGAAGACGTGGTCCGCGCCGACACCCAGCGCTGGCTGGAGCGCGCCGTGATCGGCCTGAACCTGTGCCCCTTCGCCAAGGGCGTCGTGGCCAAGGGCCAGCTGCATGTGGCCGTCAGCGACGCGCGCGACGAAGATGCCGTGCAGGCCCGGCTGCGCGACGAGATCCGCGACCTGCTCGCGCTCGATGCCCAGGTGCGCGACACGACGCTGCTGGTGCTGCCGCTGGCGCTGCCCGACTTCCTGGACTTCAACGACTTCCTCGACCGCGCCGACGCCGTGCTCGACGAACTCGACGCCGTGGGCGAACTGCAGATCGCGAGCTTCCATCCCGACTACCAATTCGCCGGCACCGACCCCGACGACGTGACCAACTGCAGCAACCGCGCGCC
Source organism: Pseudorhodoferax aquiterrae (assembly GCF_014652235.1). Taxonomy (GTDB): domain Bacteria; phylum Pseudomonadota; class Gammaproteobacteria; order Burkholderiales; family Burkholderiaceae_C; genus Pseudorhodoferax; species Pseudorhodoferax aquiterrae. The sequence goes on along the minus strand of NZ_BMYK01000003.1, from coordinate 176,931 downwards.
ATACCCCATGCTGCACCTGCTGCGCGAGGACAGCGTGGAGCGCGCCGTCCAAGCCTTCCCCGACGCCTCGGACATCTTCGAGCGCAACATGGCCACGCTGGAGAAGCTCGGCGCCGAGGGCTGGGCTGCGCTCGGCGTCGGTGCCACCAAGGAATCCCCATGAAACGCCCAGCCGTTGATCCAGCCGCGGCCCTGGCCGCCGAGCTGCGCCCCGGCCAGTCCATCGAGCTGCTCAAGGAGCTGCACATCCTCACGCGCGAGGGCAGGCTGAACCAGGACGCGCGCCGCAAGCTCAAGCAGGTCTACCACCTCGTGCAGTTCATCGAGCGCGAGATGCGCGAGGGCTTCGCGCCCGACGCAGCCATCACCCTGGCCGACCACGGCGCGGGCAAGTCCTACCTGGGCTTCATGCTCTACGACCTCGTGTTCGGCCAGCGGCCGGGCCATGTCTACGGCATCGAGACGCGCGGCGAACTCGTCGACAGGTCGCGCGCGCTGGCCGAGCGGCTTGGCTTCGGCCGCATGTCCTTCCTCCACCTCAGCGTGGCCGAAGCCGGCGCCTCGGACCAGCTGCCGCCGCGCATCGACATCGTCACGGCCCTGCACGCCTGCGACACCGCCACCGACGACGCGATCCGTTTCGGCCTGCAGAAGGAGGCGGCCAGCATGGTGCTGGTGCCCTGCTGCCAGGCCGAGGTGGCGGCCAGCCTGCGCCAGCACAAGGCGCTGGCCCTGGCACGCACGCCGCTGGCCGAGCTCTGGCGCCACCCGCTGCACACGCGCGAGATCGGCAGCCAGCTCACCAATGTACTGCGCTGCCTGTACCTGGAGGCCTGCGGCTACCAGGTCACGGTGACCGAGCTCGTGGGCTGGGAGCACAGCCTCAAGAACGAGCTCATCGTGGCGCGCAAGACCGGCCGCGGCAAGCGCAGCGCGGCCGAGCGGCTGGGCCAGCTGCTCGAGGAGTTCGGCCTGCAGGCGCTGCGCGACAGCCGCTTCGACCTGCTGCCCGCGTAAACATGTTGCCCCCACGCTCATCGCTTCGCGTATCGCTGCCCCCCGAGGGGGCGCGTCAGGGGCTTCGGGCGGCCGGGCGCCCCTGACCTATGGCCCGCCTGCCCCGCCTGTCCCTGGCCGGCCAGGTGCACCATGTGCTGCAACGCGGCAACAACCGCCAGCCCATCTTCACGCAGGCCGAGGAGCACCTGGCCATGCTGCAGCTGCTGGCGCAGGAATGCCGCGCCGCCGGCGTGGCGGTGCATGCCTACGTGCTGATGCCCAACCACTTCCACCTGCTGCTGACGCCGCCGGAGGAGGGCGCGCTCTCGCACGCCTTGCAGGCCGTGGGACGCACCTATGTGCGCCGCTTCAACCTGGCCCATGGCCGCAGCGGCACGCTGTGGGAGGGGCGCTACCGCTCCACGGTGCTGCAGCCCGAGCTTCACCTGCTGCCCTGCATGGCCTATTTCGACCTGAACCCCGTGCGCGCGTCGCTGGTGCAGGCGGCGCAGGACTACCCCTGGTCCAGCCACGGCCACTACGCCGGGCTGCGCAACGATCCCTGGCTGGCGCCGCCGCCAGCCTACTGGGCATTGGGCAACACGCCGTTCGCGCGCGAGGCGGCATACGCCAGCATGGTGCACGAGGGCGTCACATCGGCGCAGCAGGATGCACTGACGCGGTCCGTTCTGGGCGGCTGGGTGTTGGGGGATGCCAGCTTCGTCGCGCGGCTGCAGCAATCCGCACCGCGCCGGCTCACGCCCAGCCAGCCCGGCCGCCCGCGCAAAACCGCCTGAGTTCCCTCTGCGCGGTGTACACAACAGCGCTACCGCGGCCGGATTTGATGTGTCCCCAAATAATTTCTGATGGAAAAACTCAAGTTTTAAACGGTATCTGACCCCATTTATTCTGCTTGGCATCCTTGTTGCAACGCACTATGCTCCGCTTCCCCCGCGATTGAGTGAAAACCCGAAGGAGTGCGTCGATGACCACGGATGCAGAAATCCAACACCTGGCCCAGCACGGCCTGTATTCCGCCGCACACGAGCACGACGCCTGCGGCCTGGGCTTCGTGGCCCACATCAAGGGCGAGAAGCGGCACGACATCGTGACCCAGGCGCTCAAGATCCTGGAAAACATCGACCACCGCGGCGCCGTGGGTGCCGACAAGCTCATGGGCGATGGTGCCGGCATCCTGATCCAGATCCCGGACGCGCTCTACCGGGAGGAGATGGCCAAGCAGGGCGTCACGCTGCCGCCGGCCGGCGAGTACGGCGTGGGCATGATCTTTCTGCCCAAGGAACACGCCTCGCGCATGGCCTGCGAACAGGAGCTGGAGCGCGCCATCAAGGCCGAAGGCCAGGTGCTGCTGGGCTGGCGCGACGTGCCGGTCAACAAGGACATGCCCATGTCCCCGGCCGTGCGCAAGACCGAGCCCATCCTGCGCCAGGTCTTCATCGGCCGCGGCAACGACGTGATCGTGCAGGACGCGCTGGAGCGCAAGCTGTACGTGATCCGCAAGACCGCCAGCGCCAACATCCAGAACCTGGAACTGAAGCACTCCAAGGAGTACTACGTTCCCTCCATGTCCAGCCGCACCGTGGTCTACAAGGGCCTGCTGCTGGCCGACCAGGTGGGCGTGTACTACTACGACCTGGCCGACGAGCGCTGCGTCTCGGCCATCGGCCTGGTGCACCAGCGTTTTTCCACCAACACCTTCCCCAAGTGGCCGCTGGCCCACCCGTACCGCTATGTCGCCCACAACGGCGAGATCAACACGGTGCGCGGCAACTACAACTGGATGCTGGCGCGCGAGGGTGTGATGTCCTCACCCGTGCTGGCGGCCGACCTGGCCAAGCTGTATCCGATCAGCTTCGCCGGCCAGTCCGACACGGCCACCTTCGACAACTGCCTCGAACTCATGACCATGGCCGGTTACCCGATCGCCCAGGCCGTCATGATGATGATCCCCGAGCCCTGGGAGCAGCACGAGAAGATGGACGAACGCCGCCGCGCGTTCTACGAATACCACGCCGCGATGATGGAGCCCTGGGACGGCCCGGCCTCCATCGTGTTCACCGACGGCCGCCAGATCGGCGCCACGCTGGACCGCAACGGCCTGCGCCCCTCGCGCTACATCCAGACCGACGACGACATGGTCATCATGGCGTCCGAGTCCGGCGTGCTGCCCATTCCCGAGCACAAGATCATCAAGAAGTGGCGCCTGCAGCCGGGCAAGATGTTCCTGATCGACCTGGAGCAGGGCCGCATGATCGAGGACGAGGAGCTCAAGTCCCTCGTCGTCAACACCAAGCCTTACAAACAATGGATCGAGAACCTGCGCATCAAGCTGGACGACCTGTCGGAAACCTCCGGCAACCCGCCTGACAGCGCCGTTTCGCTGCTGGACCGCCAGCAGGCCTTCGGCTACACGCAGGAAGACATCAAGTTCCTGATGAGCCCCATGGCCCAGGCCGGCGAGGAGGGCATCGGCTCCATGGGCAACGACAGCCCGCTGGCCGTGCTGTCCTCCAAGAACAAGCTGCTCTACAACTACTTCCGCCAGATGTTCGCGCAGGTCACGAACCCGCCGATCGACCCGATCCGCGAGGCCATCGTGATGTCGCTGAACAGCTTCATCGGGCCCAAGCCCAACCTGCTGGACATCAACCAGGTCAACCCACCGATGCGGCTGGAGGTCAGCCAGCCCATCCTGGACTTCGCCGACATGGCCAAGCTGCGCGACATCGAGCGCATCACCCAGGGCAAGTTCCGCTCGGCCACGCTGGATATCACCTACCCCGCGGCCTGGGGCCGCGAGGGCGTGGAGGCCAAGCTGGCCTCGCTGTGCGCCGAAGCCGTCGACGCGATCAAGGGCGGCGCCAACATCCTGATCGTGTCCGACCGCGCGGTGAGCGCGACCCAGGTCGCGATTCCGGCCCTGCTGGCCTCCAGCGCGATCCACCAGCACCTGGTGCGCGAGGGCCTGCGCACCACGGCCGGCCTGGTCGTGGAGACGGGCAGCGCGCGTGAAGTGCACCACTTCGGCGTGCTGGCCGGCTACGGCGCCGAAGCCATCCACCCCTACCTGGCGATGGAGACGCTGGCGGCCATGCACGCCGACCTGCCCGGCGCGCTGTCGGCCGAAAAGGCCGTCTACAACTACGTCAAGGCGATCGGCAAGGGCCTGTCCAAGATCATGTCCAAGATGGGCGTGTCGACCTACATGTCCTACTGCGGCGCGCAGCTGTTCGAGGTCATCGGCCTGAACAACAGCACGGTCGACAAGTACTTCAGCGGCACCGCCAGCCGCGTGGAAGGCATCGGCGTGTTCGAGATCGCCGAGGAGGCGCTGCGCATGCACGCCGCCGCCTTCGGCGACGACCCGGTGCTGGCCAGCATGCTGGACGCCGGCGGCGAATACGCCTGGCGCACGCGCGGCGAGGAGCACATGTGGTCGCCCGACGCGATCGCCAAGCTGCAGCACAGCACGCGCGCCAACAGCTGGAACACGTACAAGGAGTACGCCCAGATCATCAACGACCAGAGCCGGCGCCACATGACGCTGCGCGGCCTGTTCGAGTTCAAGATCGACCCGTCCAAGGCGATTCCCGTGGACGAGGTGGAGCCGGCCTCCGAGATCGTGAAGCGCTTCGCCACCGGCGCGATGTCGCTGGGCTCCATCTCCACCGAGGCCCATGCGACGCTGGCCGTGGCCATGAACCGCATCGGCGGCAAGAGCAACACGGGCGAGGGCGGCGAGGATCCGGCGCGCTACCGCAACGAACTCAAGGGCATCCCGATCAAGACCGGCGACACGCTCAAGAGCATCATCGGCGCCAAGGAGGTCGAGGTCGATCTGCCGCTCAAGGATGGTGACTCGCTGCGCTCGCGCATCAAGCAGGTGGCCTCGGGCCGCTTCGGTGTGACGGCGGAGTACCTCTCGTCCTCCGACCAGATCCAGATCAAGATGGCCCAGGGTGCCAAGCCCGGCGAAGGCGGCCAGCTGCCCGGCGGCAAGGTCACCGAGTACATCGGCAAGCAGCGCTACGCCGTGCCCGGCGTGGGCCTGATCTCGCCGCCGCCGCACCACGACATCTACTCGATCGAGGACCTGGCCCAGCTGATCCACGACCTGAAGAACGTGGCGCCGCACGCCTCCATCAGCACCAAGCTGGTGTCGGAAGTGGGCGTGGGCACCATCGCCGCGGGCGTGACCAAGTGCAAGAGCGACCACATCGTGATCGCGGGCCACGACGGCGGCACGGGCGCCTCGCCCTGGTCCTCCATCAAGCATGCCGGCAGCCCCTGGGAGATCGGCCTGGCCGAGACCCAGCAGACCCTGGTGCTGAACCGCCTGCGCGGCCGCGTGCGCGTGCAGGCCGACGGCCAGATGAAGACCGGCCGCGACGTCGCCATCGGTGCGCTGCTGGGCGCCGACGAGTTCGGCTTCGCCACCGCACCGCTGGTGGTCGAGGGCTGCATCATGATGCGCAAGTGCCACCTGAACACCTGCCCGGTGGGCGTGGCCACGCAGGATCCAGTGCTGCGCAAGAAGTTCTCGGGCAAGCCAGAGCACGTGGTGAACTACTTCTTCTTCGTCGCCGAGGAAGTGCGCCAGATCATGGCGCAGTTGGGCATCCGCAAGTTCGACGAGCTGATCGGCCGCGCCGACCTGCTGGACATGAAGAAGGGCATCGCCCACTGGAAGGCGCGGGGTCTGGACTTCTCGCGCCTGTTCGCCCAGCCCGAGGTGCCGGCCGACGTGGCGCGCTACCACGTGGAGAACCAGGAGCACGGCCTGGAGCACAACCTGGACACGCGCCTGATCGAGAAGGCCAAGGACGCCATCGAGAAGGGCGAGAAGGTGCGCTTCATCGAGGTGGCCCGCAACGTGAACCGCACCGTGGGCGCCAAGCTCTCGGGCGCCGTCACGCGCGTGCACCCCGAAGGCCTGCCGGACGACACCATCCACATCCAGTTCGAAGGCACGGGCGGCCAGTCCTTCGGCGCCTTCCTGGCCAAGGGCATCACGCTGTACCTGATCGGCGAGGCCAACGACTACACGGGCAAGGGCCTGTCGGGCGGCCGCGTGGTGGTGCGCCCCAGCCTGGACTTCCGCGGCGAGGCCGTGCGCAACATCATCGTGGGCAACACCGTGATGTACGGCGCGACCACGGGCGAGGCCTACTTCTGCGGCGTGGCCGGCGAACGCTTCGCCGTGCGCCTGTCGGGCGCCACGGCCGTCGTGGAAGGCACGGGCGACCATGGCTGCGAATACATGACGGGCGGCACCGTCGCGGTGCTGGGCAAGACCGGCCGCAACTTCGCCGCCGGCATGAGCGGCGGCGTGGCCTACGTCTTCGATGAGGACGGCCAGTTCGCCAGCCGCTGCAACCAATCCATGGTCACGCTGGAGAAGGTGCTGAGCACGGCCGAGCAGACCGCCACCATCAAGCGCGGCCACTGGCACAACGGCCAGACCGACGAGGCCATCCTGCGCAAGCTGCTGGAAGACCACCACCGCTGGACCGGCAGCAAGCGCGCGCGCGAGCTGCTGGACGACTGGGCGACGGCACGCGGCAAGTTCGTGAAGGTGTTCCCGAACGAATACAAGCGTGCGCTGGGCGAAATCCACGACCGCAAGGTCGAGCTCGCCAGCAGCGGCAACAACGCCCATGTCGGCCTGGAACCGCACGCCGTGCGCCAGCCGGCCAAGGTCTGAACGCAGCCAGAACAACGAGGTAGAACACGATGGGAAAGATCACCGGCTTCATGGAGCATGAGCGCATCGAGGAGGGCTACAAGCCCGTCGAGGAGCGCCTGAAGCACTACAAGGAATTCGTGGTCGCGCTCACGCCCGAGCAGGCCAAGGTCCAGGGCGCGCGCTGCATGGACTGCGGCACGCCGTTCTGCAACAACGGCTGCCCGGTCAACAACATCATTCCGGACTTCAACGACCTGGTGTACCGCCAGGACTGGCAGAACGCGTTCGCGGTGCTGGACTCCACGAACAACTTCCCCGAGTTCACGGGCCGCATCTGCCCGGCGCCCTGCGAGGCCGCCTGCGTGCTCAACGTGAACGACGACGCCGTCGGCATCAAGTCGATCGAGCACGCCATCATCGACAAGGCCTGGGAAGAGGGCTGGGTCACGCCGCGTCCGGCCAAGCACAAGACGGGCAAGAAGGTCGCCGTGGTCGGCTCCGGCCCGGCCGGCCTGGCCGCGTCGCAGCAACTGGCCCGTGCCGGCCACGACGTCACGCTGTTCGAGAAGAACGACCGCGTGGGTGGCCTGCTGCGCTACGGCATCCCCGACTTCAAGATGGAAAAGTCGCACATCGACCGCCGCGTCGAGCAGCTCAAGGCCGAGGGCGTGACCATCAAGACCGGCACGGTCGTGGGTAACTGGCCCAAGGACTCCAAGGTCACGAACTGGGCCAAGAACACGGTTGCGTCCGAAGAGCTGCTCAAGGAATTCGATGCCGTGCTGCTGACCGGCGGCGCCGAGCAGTCGCGCGACCTGCCGGTGCCGGGCCGCGACCTGGACGGCATCCATTTCGCGATGGAGTTCCTGCCCCAGCAGAACAAGGTCAACGCGGGCGACAAGCTCAAGGGCCAGCTGCGTGCGGACGGCAAGCACGTCATCGTGATCGGCGGTGGCGACACCGGCAGCGACTGCGTGGGCACGAGCAACCGCCATGGCGCGGCCAGCGTGGTGCAGTTCGAGGTGATGCCGCGCCCGCCCGAGGAAGAGAACCGCCCGCTGACCTGGCCCTACTGGCCGATCAAGCTGCGCACCAGCTCCAGCCACGAAGAGGGCTGCGAGCGCGAGTTCGCGATCTCGACCAAGGAGTTCATCGGCGAGAAGGGCAAGGTCACGGGCCTCAAAACCGTGCGCGTGGAGTTCAAGGACGGCAAGCTCGTGGAGATCCCGGGCACCGAGGTGGTCATGAAGGCCGACCTCGTGCTGCTGGCCATGGGCTTCGTGAACCCGGTCGCCTCGGTGCTGGAATCCTTCGGCGTGGACAAGGACGCCCGCGGCAACGCCAAGGCCACGACCGAGTTCGACGGTGGCTACACCACCAACGTGCCCAAGGTCTTCGCGGCCGGCGACATGCGCCGTGGCCAGTCGCTGGTGGTCTGGGCGATCCGCGAGGGCCGCCAGGCCGCGCGCGCGGTGGACGAGTTCCTGATGGGCTTCTCGGACCTGCCGCGCTGAGGGGGCTCCGTTAATTCGGTTTTCATCGGCTTCCTTTATCATCGCCAGCGGCCGGGGTCCTCCCGGCCTTCCTGTCGATGGACGCCGTTCTGCCTTTTCCCGACCCCCTCATCGAACTCAAGGATCTCTCCTTTTCCTACGGAGAGCGTCCGATCCTGGATGGCGTTTCGCTGACCATTCCGCGTGGCAAGGTCACGGCCTTGATGGGTGCCTCCGGCGGCGGCAAGACCACGGTGCTGCGCCTGATCGGCGGACAGATCCGGCCGCAGCAGGGCCAGGTGCTGTTCGACGGCCAGGACGTGGCGGCGCTGGACCCCGCCGGCCTGTACGCGATCCGCCGCCGCATGGGCATGCTGTTCCAGTTCGGTGCGCTGTTCACCGACCTGGACGTGTTCGAGAACGTGGCCTTTCCGCTGCGCGAGCACACCGACCTGTCCGACGCGCTGGTGCGCGACATCGTGCTCATGAAGCTCAATGCCGTGGGACTGCGCGGCGCCCGCGACCTGATGCCCAGCGAGGTCTCGGGCGGCATGGCGCGCCGCGTGGCGCTGGCGCGCGCCATCGTGCTCGACCCCGAACTCGTGATGTACGACGAGCCCTTCGCTGGCCTGGACCCGATCTCGCTGGGCACGGCCGCGCGCCTGATCCGCCAGCTCAACGATGCCATGGGCCTGACCAGCATCGTCGTCTCGCACGATCTGGACGAAACCTTCGCGATCGCCGACCAGGTCATCGTGCTGGCCAACGGCAGGATTGCCGCGCAGGGCACGCCCGAGCAGGTGCGCGCCAGCACCGATCCGCTGGTGCACCAGTTCGTCCACGCCGAGGCCGAGGGCCCTGTGCATTTCCATTACCCCGGCCCTGGCATCGACCAGGACTTCGGTCCCACGCACGGGCCTTCCGTCGCGGTGCGCAAATGAGCTGGTACAAGCCCGCCGACATCGGTTTCGCGGCGCGCACGGCTCTGGCCGACCTGGGCCAGGCCGCGCGCCTGTTCGTGCGCCTGGTCGGCCTGGGTGGCGCCTGCCTGCGCCGCTTCGGCCTGGTGCGCGACCAGATCCACTTCCTGGGCAATTACTCGCTGGCCATCATCATGGTCTCGGGCCTGTTCGTGGGCTTCGTGCTGAGCCTGCAGGGCTACTACACCTTGCAGCGCTATGGCTCGTCCGAGGCGCTGGGCCTGCTGGTGGCCCTGAGTCTGGTGCGCGAACTGGGCCCGGTGGTCACGGCGCTGCTGTTCGCGGGCCGCGCCGGCACCTCGCTGACGGCCGGCATCGGCCTCATGAAGGCCGGCGAGCAACTGACCGCGATGGAGATGATGGCCGTGGACCCGGTCAGCCGGGTGTTGGCACCGCGCTTCTGGGGGGGCGTGATCGCCATGCCCCTGCTGGCCGCGCTGTTCTCTGCCGTCGGCATCATCGGAGGCTGGCTGGTCGGCGTGGTCATGATCGGCGTGGACGCGGGTGCGTTCTGGAGCCAGATGCAGGGCGGCACGGACTGGTTGGCCGATGTGGGCAACGGCGTGCTCAAGAGCATCGTGTTCGGCTTCACGGTGACCTTCGTCGCGCTGCTGCAGGGCTGGCGCGCCCAGCCCACGCCCGAGGGCGTGTCGCGCGCGACCACGCGTACCGTCGTCGTGTCCTCGCTGGCCGTGCTGGCGCTGGACTTCGTGCTGACGGCCGTGATGTTCAATATTTGAAGACCCGGCGGGTCTCTAGGATCGATCGATGCAACGTTCCAAGACGGATGTGTGGGTGGGCTTGTTCGTGCTGCTGGGCGCGGCCGCCATCTTGTTTCTCGCGCTGCGGGCGGCCAACCTGACCAGCCTCAACCTGGCGTCCACCTACCAGATCGCCGCCAAGTTCGACAACATCGGCGGTTTGAAGCCCAAGGCGGCGGTCAAGAGCGCGGGCGTGGTCGTGGGCCGCGTCGACGCCATCGAATTTGATGACAAGAGCTTTCAGGCGCGCGTGACGCTCGCGATGCAGAGTCGCTACACTTTTCCCAAGGACAGCTCGCTCAAGATCCTGACCAGCGGCCTGCTCGGCGAGCAGTACATCGGCATCGAGGCCGGTGCCGATGACAAGAATCTCGCCCCCGGCGACACCGTGACCACCACCCAGTCCGCCGTGGTGCTGGAGAACTTGATCGGCCAATTCCTCTACAACAAGGCAGCAGACACGCCGGCGGCGCCTGCTGCGAAAAAATGAAGGTCAATACGCCATGAAGTTCTCTGTCGTCCGATCCCGCAGCGCCGTCGCCGGGGTGCTGGCTCTGGCCTTGCTCGGCGGTTGCGCCACCGGCCCCAATGCCGACCCGCGCGATCCGCTGGAGCCTTTCAACCGCAGCATCTACAGCTTCAACGAAGGCGTGGACCGGGCCGTGCTCAAGCCCGTGGCCCAGGCCTACAACGACACGCTGCCCAGCCCGGTGCGCACCGGCGTGCGCAACTTCTTCAACAACCTGGCCGACGCCTGGACCGCCGTGAACGCGCTGTTGCAGCTGCGCGGTCAGGCCGCGGTCGAGAGCTTCTTCCGTGTGCAGGTGAACACCGTGTTCGGCCTCGGCGGCCTGATCGACATCGCCAGCGATGCCGACATTCCGCGCCACCGCGAGGACTTCGGCAAGACCCTGGGCCGCTGGGGTGTGCCGACCGGGCCCTACCTGGTGCTGCCGCTGCTGGGTCCCTCGACCATCCGCGACACGGCGGCGCTGCCGGTCGATACCTGGGGCAACCCGGTCTCGCACCTGGACGACCATGGCGCGCGCTATGGCCTGTACGCGCTGCGGATCGTCGACACGCGGGCGCAACTGCTGCGCGCCAGCAACGTGCTGGAAGAAGCGGCGCTCGACAAGTACAGCTTCACGCGCGACATCTACCTGCAGCTGCGCGGTCAGTCGGACTACGACGGCAATGCCGAAGATCCGGAGGCGCGCCCGGCCCCCGCCCCGGCAAAGTAGGCGCCTGCACATTCTGTTGCACCCCGCCTGGCCGCTGCGGAACCTGGACGCGGCCGGCGGTTTCCAAGATCCCATGCGTACACACGGGCTGCGTGCCCTGTTGGAGAGAGCGAAATGATGAACCGCAGACAACTGGGCCGCTGGGCCGGCGTCGCCAGCCTGGTGCTGGCGCAGGGCTGGTCGAGCCTGGCCCTGGCCGCCGACGAAGCACCCGACGCCATGATCACGCGCCTGTCGACCGAGGTGCTGGGCGCCATCAAGGCCGACAAGTCCATCCAGGCCGGCGATGTCGGCAAGATCATCGCGCTGGTCGATTCCAAGATCATGCCCAACGTGAACTTCCAGCGCATGACGGCTTCGGCGGTCGGCCCGGCCTGGCGCCAGGCCACGGAGGCGCAGAAGCAGAAGCTGCAGGACGAGTTCAAGGTGCTGCTGGTGCGCACCTACTCGGGCGCGCTGGCCCAGGTCAGCGACCAGGAGATCTCGGTGCGCCCGCTGCGCGCGGCGGCCGAGGACAAGGAAGTCGTGGTGCGCTCCGAGGTGCGTGGCCGCGGCGACCCTGTGCAGCTGGACTACCGGCTCGAGAAGACGCCGGGCGAGGGCGCCGGCTGGAAGATCTACAACCTCAACGTGATGGGCATCTGGCTCGTGGAGACCTACCGCAGCCAGTTCTCGCAGGAGATCAATGCCAAGGGCCTGGACGGCCTGATCGCGGCGCTCGCCCAGCGCAACAAGTCCAACGACAAGAAGGCCGGCTGATGCTGGTGTTGCCGGCCGCGCTGACGCATGCGGAGGCCTCGGCCTCCTTGCACATGCTGCTGCAGGGGCTGGCCTCGCAGACCGGGCCGGTGCTGGTGGATGCCAGCGCGTTGCAGCGCTTCGATTCCTCCGCGCTGGCCGTGCTGTTGCAGTGCCGGCGCGAGAGCATGAGCCAGGGCCGCGGCTTCACGGTGCGCGCGCTGCCCGAGCGGCTGCGCGCCCTGGCCAAGCTCTACGGTGTGGACCTGCTGCTGCCCGCCGCGGTCTGAGAACGTGTGAACGAACCGCTCACACCCACGCGAGGCCCCTGATGAGCAGCCGTTTCCATCATGTTCGTTGCGCTTGGGGCCTCGCCCTTCGGGCCGGGGCGCGCCAGGCCGCATGCGGGCGTTGCGGTCCTTGCCCGGGCACGAGCCCGGGCTGCGGCCCGCGCCTACGCCTGCGGCCCGCCGCACCCCGTCGTGGGCGCGATCGGTTCGTTCACACGTTCTGAGCCTTCCCCGCCGCCAGCAGCAAAAACCCGTCCCCTTTAGAATGCCGGGCTCCCCATGCCCGCCATCTCGTTCCAGTCCGTCAGCAAGACCTATGCAGGTCGCAGCGGCACTTCCCCCTTCCGTGCGCTCGACGGTGTCAGCTTCGACATCGGCGAGGGCGAGTTCTTCGGCCTGCTGGGGCCGAACGGCGCCGGCAAGACCTCGCTGATCAGCATCCTCGCGGGCCTCTCGCGCGCCAGCAGCGGCCGCGTCACCGTGCACGGGCACGACGTGCAGGGCGATTTCGCGCAAGCACGCCGCAAGCTCGGCGTGGTGCCCCAGGAGCTGGTGTTCGACCCCTTCTTCAACGTGCGCGAGGCGCTGCGCATCCAGTCCGGCTACTTCGGCGTGCGCAACAACGAGGCCTGGATCGACGAGCTGCTCGAAAGCCTGGGCCTGGCCGACAAGGCCAAATCCAACATGCGCCAGCTGTCCGGCGGCATGAAGCGGCGCGTGCTCGTGGCCCAGGCCTTGGTGCACCGCCCGCCCGTGATCGTGCTGGACGAGCCCACGGCCGGCGTGGACGTGGAGCTGCGCCAGACGCTGTGGCAGTTCATCGCCCGGCTCAACAAGCAGGGCCACACCGTCCTGTTGACCACCCACTACCTCGAAGAGGCCGAGGCGCTGTGCACGCGCATCGGCATGCTCAAGCAGGGGCGCATGGTGGCGCTGGCCGAGACCAGCGAGCTGCTCAAGTCGGCCTCCAGCAACGTGCTGCGCTTCAAGGTCGACGGCGAACTGCCGCCCGCGCTGGCGCGCAGCGCGCGCGTGACCGGCCGCATCGTGCAGTTGCCGGCCCAGGGCGCGCTCGAGATCGAGCAGTACCTGGCGGCCGTGCGCCAGGCCGGCCTCACGGTGGAAGATGTGGAAATCCGCAAGGCCGACCTGGAGGACGTGTTCCTGCAGGTCATGGCCGCCGAACGCAACCCCGAGGCATTGGTGGCCTGATGAGCGGCTGGCAGACCCTGTTCTACAAGGAAGTGCTGCGCTTCTGGAAGGTCGGCTTCCAGACAGTGGCTGCGCCCGTGCTCACGGCCGTGCTCTACCTCTTGATCTTCGGCCATGTGCTGGAGGACAAGGTCAAGGTCTACGACACCATCGGCTACACCGCCTTCCTGGTGCCCGGCCTCGTGATGATGAGCGTGCTGCAGAACGCCTTCGCCAACAGCTCGTCCTCGCTGATCCAGAGCAAGATCATGGGCAGCCTGGTGTTCGTGCTGCTGACGCCGCTGTCGCACTGGAGCTGGTTCGTGGCCTACGTGGGCTCGTCCGTGGTGCGCGGCGTGCTCGTGGGCTTCGGCGTGTTCCTGGTCACGGTGGGCTTCACGGGCGTGCACATGGTCGCGCCGCTGTGGATCCTCGTGTTCGCCGTGCTGGGTGCCGCGCTGCTCGGTGCGCTGGGCGTGATCGCCGGCCTGTGGGCGGAGAAGTTCGACCAGATGGCGGCGTTCCAGAACTTCCTGATCATGCCCATGACCTTTCTGTCGGGCGTGTTCTATTCCATCCACTCGCTGCCCAGCTTCTGGCAGACCGTGAGCCACCTGAACCCGTTCTTCTACATGATCGACGGCTTCCGCTACGGCTTCTTCGGCCTGTCCGACATCTCGCCCTGGACCAGCCTGGCCATCGTGGGCACGGCGCTCGTCGTCGTGAGCGCGATCGCGGTGCACCTGCTGCGCACCGGCTACAAGATCCGAAACTAGACCGCCCACCATGACTGCCGACCAACTCCGCTCCCTGATCGCCGCCGGCCTGGCCTGCGAGCATCTGCACGTGCAGGGCGACGGCCGGCATTGGTACGCCACCATCGTCTCCACCGCGTTCGCGGGCAAGCGTCCGATCCAGCGGCACCAGATGGTCTATGCGACGCTGGGTGAGAAAATACGCAACGACGAAGTGCATGCGCTGTCGATGAAGACCCTGACGCCCGACGAATGGGCGGCGCAGGGCCGGCCCCAGCACTGAGCGCTTCCTTCCGCCCGCGGCCTCTCGCGCGGGCCTGATTTCCTGATCGGCTTCTGATGGACAAACTGTTGATTCGCGGCGGCCGCCGCCTGAGCGGCGAGGTGCGCATTTCCGGCGCGAAGAACGCGGCCCTGCCCGAGCTGTGCGCCGCCCTGCTGACCGAGGACACGGTCGAGCTGTCCAACGTCCCGCACCTGCAGGACGTGGCCACCATGCTCAAGCTGATCCGCAACATGGGCGTGGCGGTCGAGCAGCACGAGGACGGCCGCGTAGCCGTCAATGCGCGCGCTCTGTCCAAGCCAGAGGCGCCCTACGAGCTGGTCAAGACCATGCGTGCCTCGGTGCTCGCGCTGGGCCCGCTGCTGGCGCGCTTCGGCCATGCCACGGTGTCGTTGCCGGGCGGCTGCGCGATCGGCTCGCGGCCGGTGGACCAGCACATCAAGGGCCTGCAGGCCATGGGCGCGCAGATCGTGGTCGAGCACGGCTACATGGTCGCCAGGCTGCCGGAGGGCCGCACCCGCCTGCGCGGCGCCCACATCACGACCGACATGGTCACCGTGACCGGCACCGAGAACTTCCTGATGGCCGCCGCGCTGGCCGAAGGCGAGACCGTGCTCGAGAACGCCGCCCAGGAGCCCGAGATCCCCGACCTCGCCGAGATGCTGATCGCCATGGGCGCGCGCATCCACGGCCACGGCACGCGCCGCATCGTGATCGAGGGCGTGGAGCGCCTGCACGGCTGCAAGCACGCCGTGGTGGCCGACCGCATCGAGGCCGGCACCTTCCTGTGCGCCGTGGCCGCCACGGGCGGCGACGTGCTGCTGCAGGGCGCACGCGCCGACCACCTGGACGCCGTGATCGAAAAGCTGCGCGACGCGGGCGCCCGCGTGCAGGCGGTGGAGGGCGGTGTGCGCGTGCAGGCCGATGCGCCGGCCTACGAGTTTCTGCGCGCGCAGAATTTCCGCACCACCGAGTACCCGGGCTTTCCGACCGACATGCAGGCCCAGTTCATGGCGCTGAACTGCATCTCGCAGGGCGCGAGCAAGGTCACGGAGACCATCTTCGAGAACCGCTTCATGCACGTGAACGAGCTGATGCGCCTGGGTGCGCGCATCCAGATCGACGGCAAGGTCGCGCTGATCGAGGGTGCGCCGCGCCTGTCGGGCGCCACGGTGATGGCGACCGACCTGCGCGCCTCGGCCAGCCTGGTCATCGCCGGCCTGGTGGCCGACGGAGAGACCCTGGTCGACCGCGTCTACCACCTGGACCGCGGCTACGACCGCATGGAAACCAAGCTGCGCGGCATCGGCGCCGACATCGAACGGGTGAAAGCATGATCACGTTGGCCTTGTCCAAGGGACGCATCTTCGACGAGACGCTGCCGTTGCTGCGCGCGGCCGGCATCGAGGTGCTGGAAGACCCCGAGACCTCGCGCAAGCTGATTCTCGCGACCAACCAGCCGGAGCTGCGCGTGGTGCTGGTGCGCGCCACCGACGTGCCGACCTATGTCGAGTACGGCGGCGCCGACCTGGGCATCACGGGCCGCGACACGCTCATCGAGCACGGCGGCCAGGGCCTGTACCAGCCGCTGGACCTGGACATCGCACGCTGCCGCATCAGCGTGGCCGTGCGCAAGGACTTCGACTACGCCTCGGCCGTGCGCCAGGGCTCGCGCCTGCGCGTGGCCACCAAGTACGTGGGCATCGCGCGCGACTTCTTCGCCACCAAGGGTGTGCACGTGGACCTGATCAAGCTCTACGGCAGCATGGAGCTGGCGCCGCTGACGGGCCTGGCCGACGCCATCGTCGACCTGGTTTCCACCGGCAACACGCTGCGCGCCAACGGCCTCGTCGAGGTCGAGCGCATCATGGACATCAGCTCGCGCCTGGTCGTGAACCAGGCCGCGCTCAAGCGCAAGCAGGGCCCGCTGCGCGGAATCATCGACGGCTTCGCTGCCGCCGTGCGCGCATCCGCCGGGAGCGTGGCATGACATCCGCCGCCCGCCCGCTGCGCCTGGCCACCACCGAGGCCGACTTCGAGGCCCAGTTCAAGGCGCGCCTGCACTGGTCGGCCGACACCGATGCCGCCATCGAGCAGCGCGTGGCCGAGATCCTGGCCGACGTGCAGCAGCGTGGCGATGCGGCCGTGCTGGAGTACACGCGCCGATTCGACGGCCTGGACGCGCCCGACCTGCAGGCGCTCACGCTGCAGCCCGGGGAGTTGAAGGCGGCCTTCGACGGCCTGCCTGCCGCCCAGCGCGAGGCCCTGCAGGCCGCCGCGCAACGTGTGCGCACGTACCACGAGGCCCAGAAGAAGGCCAGCGGCGAAAGCTGGAGCTACCGCGATGCCGACGGCACGCTGCTGGGCCAGAAGGTCACGCCGTTGGACCGCGTGGGCATCTACGTGCCGGGCGGCAAGGCCGCCTACCCCTCCAGCGTGCTCATGAACGCGATCCCGGCCCATGTGGCCGGCGTGGGCGAGATCATCATGGTCGTGCCGACGCCGCGCGGCGAGAAGAACATGCTGGTGCTGGCCGCGGCCCATGTCGCCGGCGTCACGCGCGCCTTCACGGTCGGCGGCGCCCAGGCCGTGGCCGCGCTGGCCTACGGCACCGCCACCGTGCCGGCCGTGGACAAGATCACCGGCCCCGGCAACGCCTATGTGGCCGCCGCCAAGCGGCGCGTGTTCGGGACGGTGGGCATCGACATGATCGCCGGCCCCAGCGAGATCCTGGTGCTGGCCGACGGCAGCACGCCGCCCGACTGGGTGGCGATGGACCTGTTCAGCCAGGCCGAGCACGACGAGCTGGCCCAGAGCATCCTGCTGTGCCCGGATGCCGCCTACATCGACGCCGTTCAGGAGGCGATCGACCGCCTGCTGCCCGCCATGCCGCGCGCCGAGATCATCGCCGCGAGCTTGAACGGCCGCGGCGCGCTGATCCACACGCGCGACATGCAGGAGGCCTGCGCCATCAGCAACCGCATCGCGCCCGAGCACCTGGAGGTCAGCAGCAGCGAGCCGCACCGCTGGGAGCCGCTGCTCAAGCATGCCGGCGCGATCTTCCTGGGCGCCTACACCAGCGAGAGCCTGGGCGACTACTGCGCCGGCCCCAACCACGTGTTGCCGACCTCTGGCACGGCGCGCTTCTCCAGCCCGCTGGGTGTCTACGACTTCCAAAAGCGCAGCAGCCTGATCGAGGTCAGCGCCGCGGGCGCCCAGGTGCTGGGCCCCATTGCCTCCGTGCTGGCCCATGGCGAAGGCCTGCAGGCCCATGCGCGCGCTGCCGAACTGCGCTTGAAACCATGACCGCCCCCCTCGACCCCCGACTCGCCAGGCTCATCCGCCAGGACGTGCAGTCCATGCACGCCTACGCCGTGCAGGACGCCAGCGGCCTGCTCAAGATGGACGCGATGGAGAACCCGTACCGGCTGCCCGAGGCGCTGCAGGCCCAACTGGGCGCGCGCCTCGGCGCGGTGGAGCTCAACCGCTATCCGGGCAGCCGCCTCGAGGACCTGCGCCAGGCCTTGGCCCGCCATGCGCAGATGCCCGAGGGCTTCGGTCTCATGCTGGGCAACGGCTCGGACGAGCTGATCTCGCTGCTGGCGATGGCCTGCGACCGGCCCGGCGCGACCATCCTCGCGCCGGTGCCCGGCTTCGTGATGTACGCCATGAGCGCGCAGCTGCAGGGCCTGGATTTCGTCGGCGTGCCGCTCACGGCCGACTTCGAACTCGACGAGGCCGCCATGCTGGCCGCGATCGAAGAGCACCAGCCCGCCATCGTCTTCCTGGCCTACCCGAACAACCCCACCGCCAACTTGTGGGACGACGCGGTGATCGAGCGCATCGTCGCCGCCGCACCAGGCCTCGTGGTCATGGACGAGGCCTACCAGCCTTTCGCGAGCCGCTCCTACATTGACCGCGTGGCGCGGCACGGCCATGTGCTGCTGATGCGCACGCTGAGCAAGTTCGGCCTGGCCGGCGTGCGCCTGGGCTACATGATGGCCCCGGCCGCGTTGATCGCCGAGATCGACAAGGTGCGCCCGCCCTACAACATCAGCGTGCTCAACGCCGAGTGCGCGCTGTTCGCGCTCGAGCATGCCGAGGTGTTCGACGCCCAGGCCGCCGATCTGCGGACACAGCGCGATGCCTTGCTGCCGGCGCTGCGCGCCTTGGGCCTGCAGGTCTGGAGAAGCGATGCCAACATGGTGCTCGTGCGCGTGCCGGGCGGGGAGGGCGCTGCCCAGGCCGTGTTCGACGGCATGAAGGCCCGCGGCGTGCTCGTGAAGAACGTTTCTAGAATGCATCCCTTGCTGGCCAACTGCCTGCGCCTGACGGTCGGCAGCGCCGACGACAACGCCCAGATGCTGCGGGCCCTGCAGCAGTCCTTATGAGCAGCCTAGTCCCCACCCCCACCGCGCCGATGGCGCCATTGGCACGCACGGCCGAGGTCAGCCGCAACACCGCCGAAACCAAGATCACGGTGCGCGTGAACCTGGACGGCACCGGCCAGGCCAAGCTCGCCACCGGCATCGGCTTCTTCGACCACATGCTGGACCAGATCGCGCGGCACGGCCTGATCGACCTGGACATCGCGGTGGAAGGCGACCTGCACATCGATGGCCACCACACCGTGGAAGACGTGGGCATCACGCTGGGCCAGGCCGTGGCCAAGGCCATCGGCGACAAGAAGGGCATCCGGCGTTACGGCCACGCCTACGTGCCGCTGGACGAAGCGCTGAGCCGCGTCGTGATCGACTTCTCGGGCCGTCCGGGCCTGGTGCTCAATGTGCCGTTCACGAGCGGCATGATCGGCGCGTTCGACACCCAGCTCACGCACGAGTTCTTCCAGGGCTTCGTCAACCACGCGTTCGTGACGCTGCACATCGACAACCTGCGCGGCGTGAACGCGCACCACCAGTGCGAGACGGTGTTCAAGGCCTTCGCACGCGCACTGCGCGGTGCGCTGGAGTTCGACCCGCGCGCGCTGGGCACCATTCCTTCCACCAAGGGTTCGCTGTGATGGCTGGCAACACCGTGGCCGTGGTCGACTACGGCATGGGCAATCTGCGCTCGGTGTCGCAGGCCGTGCAGGCGGCCGCCGCTGGCGAGGGCGTGCAGGTGGTCGTGACCAGCGACCCGGCCCAGGTGCGCGCTGCCACGCGCGTGGTGCTGCCGGGCCAGGGCGCCATGCCCGACTGCATGCGCGAGCTGCGCGATTCCGGCCTGATGGAGTCGGTGCTCGAGGCCGCGGCCAGCAAGCCCCTGTTCGGCGTCTGCGTGGGCATGCAGATGCTGCTGGACCGCAGCGCCGAGACGCGCGCGGGCGATGCGGGCGGCTTCACGCCCGGCCTGGGCCTGATCGCCGGCGAGGTGCTGCGCTTCGAACTGCAGGGCCGCACCCAGCCCGATGGCAGCCGTTACAAGGTTCCGCAGATGGGCTGGAACCGCGTGGCGCAGCAGCAGCCCGGCGGGCGCCGCCACCCGGTCTGGGGCGAGGTGCCGGATCAGAGCTGGTTCTATTTCGTGCACAGTTTTTACGCACGACCGTCGGATCAGAACCACAGTGCGGGCTTGACGGAGTACGGGGAAACCTTTACCTGCGCCATCGCCCGCGATAATATTTTTGCGACCCAGTTCCACCCGGAGAAGAGCGCAGCGCATGGTCTGGCGCTGTACCGCAACTTCCTCCACTGGAATCCCTGACCTCTTTCCCCCACCGCTACGGCTGCCCTCAGCACCATGCTTCTCATTCCTGCGATCGATCTGAAAGACGGTCAATGCGTGCGCCTCAAGCAAGGCGACATGGAACAGTCCACCACCTTCAGCGACGACCCCGCCGAAATGGCGCGCAAGTGGGTCGACGAAGGTGCACGCCGGCTGCACCTGGTCGACCTGAACGGCGCCTTCGCCGGCAAGCCCAAGAACGAGATGGCGATCCGGCGCATCCTCAAGGAAGTCGGCGACGTGGTCGATGTGCAGCTGGGCGGCGGCATCCGGGACCTGGACACCATCGAGCGCTACCTGGACGCAGGTCTGCGCTACGTCATCATCGGCACGGCTGCGGTCAAGAACCCCGGTTTCCTGCACGATGCCTGCACGGCCTTCGGCGGCCACATCATCGTGGGCCTGGACGCCAAGGACGGCAAGGTCGCCACCGACGGCTGGAGCAAGCTCACGGGCCACGAGGTCATCGACCTGGCCAAGAAGTTCGAGGACTACGGCGTCGAGTCCTTCATCTACACCGACATCGGCCGCGACGGTATGCTGACCGGCATCAACATCGAGGCCACCGTCAAGCTGGCGCAGGCGCTCAACACGCCCGTGATCGCGTCGGGCGGGCTGTCGAACATCGCCGACATCGAAAAGCTCTGCGAGGTCGAGAGCGAAGGCATCGAAGGCGTGATCTGCGGCCGCGCCATCTACACCGGCGACCTGGACTTCGCCAGCGCGCAGGAGCGTGCCGACACCTACAACAATGGTTGAGCTGGCGGCCGCGGCCGAATCCTTCCGCGGCCAACCCTGCCTGCGCCTGACCTGGGGCCCGGACGACAGCCTGCTCGTGGCCCTGCACGGTGCCCACGTGCTGTCCTGGACCGGTGCCGGGCGCGAACGCCTGTACCTGAGCCCCAAAGCGGTCTTCGACGGCCAGGCCGCCATCCGCGGCGGCGTGCCGGTCTGCCTGCCGCAGTTCAACGAACGCGGTCCCTTACCCAAGCACGGCTTCGCGCGCAATCTGCCCTGGCGCTGCGATGGCGCGCGCGTGGACGCGGCCTCGGGCGATGTGCTGTTGACCCTGGTCCTCGAAAGCGACGCGGCCACGCGCGCGAGCTGGCCGGCCGACTTCCGCTTTGCGCTGACGCTGCGGCTCGGCGCGGGCCGGCTGGAGATGCTGCTGGACCTGCACAATCTCGGCAGCGCCCCCTGGACCTTCACGGGCGCGCTGCACACCTATCTGCAGGTGCAGGACATCGCCGCCGTGCGGTTGCAAGGCCTGGACGGCCAGCCCTGCTGGGACGCACTGGCCGACACGCGGACCACGCATGCCGGCGAGGTGCGCTTCGACGGCGAGTTCGACCGCGTGTTTCTTGCCGCGCCGGCGCCGCTGGGCCTGCTGGACGGCGACACGGTGCTGGACATCGCCCAGAGCGCGAGCTTCGAGGACACCGTGGTCTGGAATCCCGGTGCCGCCAAGTCCGCCACCATGGCCGACATGGCGCCTGACAGCTACGCGCAGATGCTGTGCGTCGAAGCCGCCCAGGTCGAGCGCCCGCTGAACCTCGCGCCCGGCGCGCAGTGGACGGGCTGGCAGCGGCTGCGCGTCGTCGCCTGATTTCCCCCTCTTTTCCGAGCACACACGCCCATGCTGGCCAAACGCATCATTCCCTGCCTGGACGTCACGGGCGGCCGCGTCGTCAAGGGCGTCAACTTCGTCGAGCTGCGCGATGCGGGCGACCCGGTGGAGATTGCCGCGCGCTACAACGAGCAAGGCGCCGACGAGCTGACCTTCCTGGACATCACCGCCACCAGCGACGGCCGCGACCTGATCCTGCCCATCATCGAGGCCGTGGCCTCGCAGGTCTTCATTCCGCTGACCGTGGGCGGCGGCGTGCGCACCGTCGAGGACGTGCGCCGGCTGCTCAACTCGGGCGCGGACAAGACCAGCTTCAACTCGGCCGCGATCGCCAATCCCGAGGTGATCAACCGGGCCTCGGACAAGTACGGCGCCCAGTGCATCGTGGTGGCCATCGATGCCAAGCGCCGCAGTCCGCAAGACGCGGCCCAGCGCGGCGCCGGCTGGGACGTCTACAGCCATGGCGGGCGCAAGAACACGGGTCTGGACGCCGTGCAGTGGGCCGCCGAGATGGCGCGCCGGGGCGCCGGCGAGATCCTGCTGACCAGCATGGACCGCGACGGCACCAAGTCCGGCTTCGACCTCGCGCTCACGCGCGCCGTCAGCGACGCCGTGGACGTGCCCGTCATCGCCTCGGGCGGTGTCGGCAGCCTGGACCACCTGGCCGATGGCGTGCAGTCCGGCGGTGCCGACGCGGTGTTGGCCGCCAGCATCTTCCACTACGGCGAGTTCACGGTGGGCCAGGCGAAAGCCCATATGGCGGCACGCGGCATTCCCGTACGCGTCTGACGTCATCATGATCGCCGAGAATCCCGCGATGGACTGGTTGGACGACGTGAAGTGGGATGCGCAGGGCCTGGTGCCCGCGATCGCCCAGGAAGCCGCGAGCGGCGATGTGCTGATGTTCGCGTGGATGAACCGCGAAGCACTGCAAAAGACCTTCGAACTGCAGCGCGCCGTGTACTTCAGCCGCTCGCGCGGCAAGCTCTGGTTCAAGGGCGAGGAATCCGGCCATGTGCAGACCGTGCACGAGATCCGGCTGGACTGCGACGCCGACGTGGTGTTGCTCAAGGTCACGCAGCTGGGCCACGAGCCGGGCATTGCCTGCCACACGGGCCGGCACAGCTGCTTCTTCAGCAAGCTCGAGGCCGATGACAAGGCCGGTGCGCGCTGGCGCGCCGTCGACCCGGTCTTGAAAGACCCCGAATCCATCTACAAGTAAGCGGCCATGACCTTGTCCCAGGATGCATTGGGCCGCCTCGCGGCCGTGATCGAGAGCCGCAAGCCCGCGGCCGGCGGCAACCCGGAGGCCAGCTACGTGGCCCGGCTGCTGCACAAGGGCCCGGATGCCTTCCTCAAGAAGATCGGCGAGGAGGCGACCGAGGTCGTCATGGCCGCCAAGGACATCGACGCCGGCCGCGGCGAGGCCGAACACCTCAAGGGCAAGTTCGTCGCCGAGGTGGCCGACCTGTGGTTCCACTCGCTGGTGGCCCTGGCCCATTACGGTTCCGGCCCCGAGGACGTGATCGCCGAGCTGCTGCGCCGCGAAGGCACCAGCGGCATCGAGGAAAAGGCCTTGCGCAAGGCCGTTGCGCGCGAAGGAGGTGGCCATGGCTGACGACATCATCGACGTCCAGGTCAAGGACAGCGAACAGGCCCAGCAGCTCAAGACGGTGGGCTGGATCAGCTACCTGCTCCACCTCGTGGTGGCGGTGGCGGCGGTGGTTCCCTCGGCCCAGCCCAGCATCGGCCTGCTGCTGATCGCGCTCGTGATCGACCTCGTCAAAAAGTCGGACGCCGAAGGCACCTGGCAGGCCAGCCATTTCTCCTGGCGCATCCGCTCGGTGCTGTGGGCCGGCGTGCTCTACGTGGTCACGCTGCCGTTGTTCTTCCTGCTCTACCTGCCGGGCGCGATCGCCTGGCTGGTGATCTCCATCTGGTTCCTGTACCGCATCGTGCGTGGCATGGTGGACATGAACGCCAGCCGCCCGGTCGGCCTTCCCCGTTGAGCGAGCCCCGCATGCACGACCCCAACTGCCTGTTCTGCAAGATCGTCGACGGCAAGATTCCTTCCCGCAAGGTGCACGAGGACGACGAGTTCTTCGCCTTCCACGACATCCGCCCCGCCGCACCGATCCACTTCCTGATCGTCCCCAAGCACCATGTGGCCTCCATGGCCCAGGTCACGGACGAGCACGCGCCCATGCTGGGCCGCATGCTCGCGCTGGCGCCGCGGCTGGCGCTGCAGGAGGGATGCAACCCCTATCCCGACGGCGGGTTCAGGCTGGTGGTGAACACCGGCACCGAAGGCGGCCAGGAGGTGCACCACCTGCACCTGCACGTGCTGGGCGGCCCGCGGCCCTGGGCGCGCGGCTGATCGGTCTATGGGCCCGTCGCGGGAATGGTTCATCCCGCGCACTAAAATTCAACGCAATTCGTTAGGAGTACTTCCATGGGTTCTTTTTCCATCTGGCACTGGCTGATCGTGCTGCTGATCGTGGTCATGGTGTTCGGCACCAAGAAGCTCAAGAACATGGGCAGCGACCTGGGTGGCGCGGTCAAGGGCTTCAAGGACGGCATGAAGGACGGCAGCAGCACGGACGAGAAGACCGCCGCGCCGAACGCGCAGGTGGGCAACACGGCCAACGCCGAGAAGTCCACCATCGACGTCGAAGCCAAGACCAAGTCCTGATCGTCCGCCCGTGATCGATCTCGGCATCTCGAAGATGGCGCTGATCGGCGCCGTGGCGCTGATCGTCATCGGGCCGGAAAAACTGCCGCGCGTGGCCCGCACGGTGGGCACCTTGCTGGGCAAGGCGCAGCGCTATGTGGCCGACGTCAAGGCCGAGGTCAACCGCTCCATGGAGCTGGACGAACTCAAGAAGATGAAGGAAACGGTGGAGGGC
The DNA here is from genome assembly GCF_014652235.1 of Pseudorhodoferax aquiterrae. Lineage (GTDB taxonomy): Bacteria > Pseudomonadota > Gammaproteobacteria > Burkholderiales > Burkholderiaceae_C > Pseudorhodoferax > Pseudorhodoferax aquiterrae. The sequence continues at coordinate 152,236 of NZ_BMYK01000003.1, read as the reverse complement.
GCCGCACGCGACGTGCACACCTCCATGCAGACCACCGCCAGCGAGTTCGAGAAGGACTGGGCCGCCACCACGGCCGGGCTGGACGGCAGCACGACGGCGTCTTCCGACAGCACGACGGCCGAGACCTTCGTGCAGTACCCCGAATACAAGCACCCCAAGAAGCACTGGCGCGTGAAGCAGGGCGCCGTGCCGCACTGGTACAAGGCCCGCAACGGCGTTCGCACCAAGGCCTTGTCGGGCGCAGCGCGGGTGGCCCGCTACCGGCCCCAGAAACTCAATTGAACGCGGCGCCAGCCGTGTCTGGCCGGCCCCCGCGTCGGCCGCGTCGCCATTTGCACCATGCCTGATCCGAAGACCAAGGAAGACGAACTCGCCGGCACGGAGCAGCCCTTCGTCGAGCATCTGATGGAGTTGCGCGACCGGCTCATCAAGGCCGTCGTCGCGATCGCCGTGGTGGCCGCCGTGCTGGCCGTCTATCCCGGGCCCGGCGCGCTGTACGACCTGCTGGCCGCGCCGCTGGTGGCCTCGCTGCCGCAGGGCGCGACCATGATCGCCACCTCGGTGATCTCCCCGTTCCTGGTGCCGCTCAAGATCCTCTTGATGGCGGCCTTCATGATCGCGCTGCCGGTGGTGCTCTACCAGGTCTGGGCCTTCGTCGCGCCGGGCCTGTACTCGCACGAGAAGAAGCTCGTGATGCCGCTGGTGGTCTCCAGCACCATCCTGTTCCTGATCGGCGTGGCGTTCTGCTACTACTTCGTGTTTGGCCAGGTGTTCAAGTTCATCCAGAGCTTTGCGCCCAAGAGCATCACGGCGGCGCCGGACATCGAGGCCTACCTGGGTTTCGCGCTGAGCATGTTCCTGGCCTTCGGCCTGGCCTTCGAGGTGCCGATCGCGGTGGTGGTGCTGGCGCGCATCGGTGTCGTGAGCGTGGAGAAGCTCAAGAGCTTCCGCGGCTACTTCATCGTGGTGGCCTTCGTCGTGGCGGCCATCGTGACGCCGCCGGACGTGGTGTCGCAGCTGGCCCTGGCCATTCCGATGTGCATCCTGTACGAGGTGGGCATCTGGGCGGCCCAGCTCTTCATCAAGCACACCAAGGCCCCGGAAGAAACCGAGGCCGAGGCCAGCGGCAACTGATCAGGGCCGCTGTGCGCGCTGCGGCTTGGGCCGCACGCCGGGCGTGACCTGCAGGCGCAGGCGTTCTTCGCGCCGCAGCACCTCGAACTCCGAAGCCTCGCCCGGCTTGAGCGCGGCCACCGACGACAGCAGCTCCGTCACGTTGCCGATGGGCTTGCCGGCCACCTGGGCGATCACGTCGCCGGGCCGCACGCCGGCCTGGGCCGCGGGGCCGTTCTGCAGCACGCCGGTGATGATCACGCCGGCCGTGGTCTTCACGCCGAAGGTCTCGGCCAGTTCGGGCGAAAGATCGTTGGGCTCCACGCCGATCCAGCCGCGCCGCACCTGGCCGTCGCGCACGATGCCTTCGAGCACCAGCTTGGCCGTGGACACCGGCACCGCGAAGCCGATGCCCATGCTGCCGCCCGAGCGCGAGTAGATCGCCGTGTTGATGCCCAGCAGGTTGCCCGCCGTGTCGACCAGCGCGCCGCCCGAATTGCCGGGGTTGATGGCCGCGTCGGTCTGGATGAACTCCTGCAGCGGGCTCATGCCCAGCTGGTTGCGGCCCAATGCGCTGACGATGCCGCTGGTGACCGTCTGACCCACGCCGAAAGGGTTGCCGATGGCCAGCACCTGGTCGCCGACCTGCAGCGCGTCGGAGCTGCCCAGCACCATGACAGGCAGTTTGTCCAGGTCGATCTTGAGGATGGCCAGGTCGGTCTCGGGATCGGTGCCGATGACCTTGGCCTGGGTGCGCCGGGCGTCGTTGAGGATCACCTCGATCACGTCGGCGCCCTCGACCACGTGGTTGTTGGTCAGCACATAGCCCTCGGCGCTCACGATCACGCCGCTGCCCAGGCCGGCGCGCGCCTCGCTGCCGCGGTCGCCGAAGAAGAAGCGGAACCAGGGGTCGTTGCTGTTCGGATGGGGCTGGGCCGCCGTGCTGGTGTTGATGCTGACCACGGCCGGCGCGGCGCGCTTGGCGGCCGGCGCGAAGCTGCCCGCGGCCACGCTGCCCGGCGGTGTGGGCGGCGCCTCGATCACCGAGATGCTGCCGCCCGCGAAGCCGCGCTTGCCCAGCCATTCGGGTTTCAGGGTGGCGACGACGAAATAGGCCGCGAGCAGCACGGTCACGGACTGGGAGAACAGCAGCCAGAAGCGCTTCATGGTGGCGAGGAAAAAATCCGGGAAAGTGCGCATTGTCTGCCATGGCGAGCACGTTCCCACGGTCCGCCAGGCGGCCCTGGTCGGGCGGAATATCGGGTAAACCCTTAGAATTGCGCCCCTGCGTCAGCCGCTGCGTTCCCCGCCATGCCGCACCGGTCACCCCCGGTGGCTTGCATGGACCAGGCCCCATCCGGACCCTCCCGTCGAACGATCCCTTTCGTGCCGCCCATCCCGCGGCCGCGTCCTGCGCAGACGCGATCCTGCCTGCTGCTTCCGGAAATAGCCTCCATGACCACCACCGTTTCGGCCCCGTCCCTGGCCGACGCCGGCCAACGCCGGCCGCTGACCCGCAACGATCTGCGCACCCTGGGCCTGTCGGCCCTGGGCGGCACGCTGGAGTTCTACGACTTCGTCGTCTTCGTGTTCTTCGCCAACGTGCTGGGCGCGCTGTTCTTCCCGGCCGACATGCCCGACTGGCTGCGCCAGCTGCAGACGCTGGGCATCTTCGCGGCCGGCTACCTCGCGCGGCCTTTGGGCGGCATCGTGATCGCGCACTTCGGCGACATCCTGGGTCGCAAGCGCATGTTCACGCTGTCGATCTTCCTGATGTCCGTGCCCACGCTGGTGATCGGCCTGTTGCCCACCTACGCCTCGATCGGCATCGCCGCGCCGCTGCTGCTGCTGGCCATGCGCATCCTGCAGGGTGCGGCCATCGGCGGCGAAATGCCGGGGGCCTGGGTCTTCGTGGCCGAGCATGTGCCCAAGCGCCACTACGGTCTGGCCGTGGGCACGCTGACGGCGGGCATCACGGGCGGCATCTTGCTCGGTTCGCTGATCGCCGTGGCGCTCAACACCCACTACAGCCCGGCCGAGATCCACGACGGTGCCTGGCGCATTCCGTTCATCCTGGGCGGCGTGTTCGGCCTGGTGTCGGTCTACCTGCGCCGCTTCCTCGAAGAGACGCCGGTGTTCCAGGAACTGGCCGAGCGCAAGAAGGTCGCGCGGGAATTGCCCGTGAAGACCGTGCTGCGCGAGCACCGCGCGGCCATCGTGCTGGTCGCGCTCATGACCTGGGTGCTGTCGACCGCCATCGTCGTGGTGATTCTGTTCACACCGGCCTACCTGCAGAAGGTCTTCGAGATCCCGGCCAAGCTCTCGCTGCAGGCCAACCTGGCCGCCACCTTCACGCTGACGGTGGGATGCGCGGTGGTCGGCTGGGCCTCGGACCGCTTCGGCACCAAGGCCGTGATGCTGGTCGGCTGGGGCGGCCTCGTGGCCACGACCTACCTGTTCTACCTGGGCCTGCCGGGCACGCCGGAGTCGCTGGTGTGGAGCTATGCGCTGATCGGCTTCTTCGTCGGTTCCATCGCCCTGTTGCCCATCGTGGGGGTGCGCGCCTTCCCGCCGGCCGTGCGCTTCTCCGGTCTCTCGTTCGCCTACAACATGGCCTATGCCGTGTTCGGCGGCCTCACGCCGGTGCTGATCAGCGTGTGGCAGAAGGTCGACGTGATGGCCCCGGCCCATTACGTGGCGGCGGTCGCGGCGCTGGGCTTCCTGATCGGCCTGTGGCCTTTCGCCTCGCGCGGGTGGGAGCCGCGCGCCTGAGACAATCCGGCGATGCACACGACCACGCGCGACGAATTGCTGCAGGCCTGCGATGCGCTGCTGCAGCCAGCCCGGTTCAAGGACTATGGGCCGAACGGCCTGCAGGTGGAAGGCAAGGCGCAGGTCCGCCGGCTCGTCAGCGGCGTCACGGCCAGCCGGGCGCTGATCGAGGCAGCCATTGCCGACGGCGCCGATGCCATCTTCGTGCACCACGGCCTGTTCTGGCGCGGCCAGAGCGGCACCGTCACGGGCTGGATGAAGCAGCGTCTGGCGCTGCTGCTCGCGCACGACATCAGCCTGCTGGCCTACCACTTGCCGCTGGACGCGCATCCCGAGCTGGGCAACAACGCGCAGCTGGGCCGCGTTCTTGACCTGCCGCTCGAACCGCAACGCTTCGGCGAGCAGGACCTGGGCCTCATGGGGCAGGGCGCGTTTGCCGACGCACAGGCGCTGGCCCTGCACGTGGAGCAGCGGCTGGGCCGCCGCGTGACGCTGGTCGACCCCGGGCACGCGCGGCCGCTGCGCCGCATCGCCTGGTGCACGGGCGGCGCGCAGTCGTACTTCGAGGCCGCCATCGCTGCGGGCGCCGACGCCTTCATCACGGGTGAGATCTCCGAGCCGCAGGCGCACCTGGCGCGCGAATGCGGCGTGGCCTTTCTGGCCTGCGGCCACCACGCGAGCGAGCGCTACGGCGCGCCTGCCGTGGCAGCCCATGTCGCGGCCCAGCTGGGCATCGCGCACCGCTTCATCGAGATCGAGAACCCGGCCTGATGCCTGCGCTGCCGATCGCCATCAGCATGGGCGATGCCGCCGGCATCGGCCCCGAGATCATCGCCAAGGCCTTCCAGGCCGAGCCTGCGCTGCTGCAGGGCTGCTTCGTCGTGGGCGACGTGGCGCTGATGCGGCGCGCGTGCGCGCTGCTGGCGGGCGTTGCGCCGGCACTGGCGCCCATCGCCACGCCTGCGCAGGCTTGGCAGGCGCCGCCGCGTTGCATCCCGGTGCTGCAGCCAGGGCCCGACACGCCGGCCATGGCCTACGGCGCGGTCAGTGCGGCAGCCGGCCGCCTGGCCGCCGACTGCGTGGCATGGGGCGCACGTGCCGCCCTGCGAGGCGAGGTGGCGGCGTTGGTGACCGCGCCCGTGCACAAGGAAGCGCTGGCCGCCGCGGGCGTGCCGTATCCGGGCCACACGGAACTGCTGCAGGCCGAGGCTGCGGCCCATGCCGGCCGGCCCGTGGCCGAGATGCCCGTGCGCATGATGCTGGCCAACCCGGAGCTGCGCACGGTGCTGGTGAGCATCCATGTGGCGCTGCGCGCCGCGCTGGACGCCGTGACCTTCGACAACGTGTTGCAGACCCTGCGCATCACGCACGCTGCGTTGCAATCCGTGCTGGGGCGCGCGCCGCGCATCGGCGTGGCGGGATTGAACCCGCATGCAGGCGAGGGCGGGCTGTTCGGCCGCGAGGAAATCGACACCATCGCGCCGGCCATGGCGGCCGCGCGGGCCGAGGGCATCGACGCCCAGGGCCCCTACGCGCCCGACACCGTCTTCATGCGGGCGCGCAACGGTGCCTTCGACGTGGTGGTGGCGATGTACCACGACCAGGGCCTGATCCCCGTGAAGTACCTGGGCGTGGAGCAGGGCGTCAACGTGACCCTGGGCCTGCCGCTGGTGCGCACCAGCCCGGACCACGGCACGGCCTTCGACATCGCCGGCACGGGCCAGGCCGATGCGCGCAGCCTCGTCGAGGCCTTGCGCATGGCGCGCCAGCTGGCGCGCGTCTGAAGCGGCTTACTTCTTCAAGCTGTCGCGGATCTCGCGCAGCAGCACGATGTCCTCGGGCGTGACCGGGGCGGCCGGTGCGGGTGCCGGTTCGGAGCGCTTCAGGCGATTGATCTGCTTGACCATCATGAAGATGATGAAGGCCAGGATGATGAAGTTCACCGCGATGGTGATGAAGTTGCCATAGGCCAGCACCGGCACGCCGGCCTTGCGCAGTGCGTCCAGCGTGTTCGGAACCCCGGGCGGCACGGTGCCCAGCACCACGAAGAGGTTGGAGAAATCCAGCTTGCCGAAGACCAGGCCCACGACCGGCATGATGAGGTCGGCGACGACCGAATCGACGATCTTGCCGAAGGCCCCGCCGATGATCACGCCCACGGCCAGATCGATCACGTTGCCCTTGACCGCAAACTCCTTGAACTCCTGAACCATCCCCATGGCAGTCCTCGCTTTGCTGAGTGAAAAACCGGGGCATTCTCGCTGCAACTGCGTGTCGCTCAGGGCGCACAGCGGCCATCGGCGCGCCTTGAGAGCGAATAACCCCGTCCGCTACAATCTTTTGTTGACTCCAATAAGAGACTATTGAGGAACCCCATGAGTGACATTCCAGTCGACCGTAGCAAACGGACATGGCTCATCGCCTCCGGTTGCGCGGGGGCGGTAGGTGGTGTGGCAACCGCAGTTCCGTTCGTGAGCACCTTCCAGCCGTCGGAGCGCGCCAAGGCGGCGGGTGCCGCGGTCGAGGTCGACATCTCGGCGCTCAAGCCGGGCGAGAAGGTCACCGTGGAGTGGCGGGGCAAGCCCGTCTGGATCATCAAGCGCACGCCCGAGCAACTCGCCGAACTGCCCAAGCTCGACAGCCAGCTGGCCGACCCGAAGTCGCTGCGCAAGCCATCGGAACTGACGCCCGAATACGCACGCAACGAAGGCCGCTCGATCAAGCCCGACGTGCTGGTCGTGGTCGGCATCTGCACCCATCTGGGCTGCTCGCCGGTCGACAAGTTCACGCGCGGCCCGCAACCCTCCCTGCCCGACAACTGGGAGGGCGGTTTCCTGTGCCCCTGCCATGGCTCGACCTTCGATCTGGCCGGCCGCGTCTTCGCCAACAAGCCGGCGCCCGACAACCTTGAAGTGCCGCCGCACATGTACCTGTCCGATACGCGGCTGCTGATCGGCGAAGACAAGAAGGCTTGAGGGGACACAGGCAATGGCTGAATTCAAAGAAATCTCCCCCAATGCGCCGATGAGCGCGCAGCTGACGAACTGGCTGGAGAACCGGTTCCCGACCGCCTTCGACGCGTACCGCGTCCACATGTCGGACTACTACGCGCCGAAGAACTTCAACTTCTGGTACATCTTCGGCTCGCTGGCGCTGCTGGTGCTCGTGATCCAGATCGTCACGGGCATCTTCCTCGTGATGCACTACAAGCCCGATGCGAACCTCGCGTTCGCCTCGGTCGAGTACATCATGCGCGACGTGCCCTGGGGCTGGCTGATCCGCTACATGCACTCCACGGGCGCCTCGGCCTTCTTCGTGGTGGTCTACCTGCACATGTTCCGCGGCCTGCTGTATGGCTCCTACCGCAAGCCGCGCGAGCTGGTCTGGATCTTCGGCTGCGCGATCTTCCTGTGCCTGATGGCCGAAGCCTTCATGGGCTACCTGCTGCCCTGGGGCCAGATGTCCTACTGGGGCGCCCAGGTGATCGTGAACCTGTTCGCCGCGATCCCCTTCATCGGCCCCGACCTGGCGCTGCTGATCCGCGGCGACTACGTGGTGGGCGATGCCACGCTGAACCGCTTCTTTAGCTTCCACGTGATCGCCGTGCCGCTGGTGCTGCTGGGCCTGGTCGTCGCGCACCTGCTGGCGCTGCACGACGTGGGCTCCAACAACCCCGACGGCATCGAGATCAAGGCCACCAAGGACGCCAAGGGCAAGCCGCTGGACGGCATTCCCTTCCACCCGTACTACACCGTGCACGACATCTTCGGCGTGTGCGTGTTCCTGATGGTGTTCTCGGCGGTGATCTTCTTCGCCCCCGAGTTCGGCGGCTACTTCCTCGAGTACAACAACTTCATCCCGGCCGACCCGCTGAAGACGCCTGCGCACATCGCGCCGGTCTGGTACTTCACGCCGTTCTACTCGATGCTGCGCGCCATCACGAGCGAGATGATGTATGTGCTGATCGCCTGCGTGGTGCTCGGTGCCGGCCTCATGGTCGTCAAGCTGCGCCTGCCCAGCTTCGTCAAGGCCTTCATCGTGGCGGCGGCCGTCGTGGCTGTGGTGCTGATGCTCAACATCGACGCCAAGTTCTGGGGCGTGGTCGTCATGGGCGGTGCCGTCATCATCCTGTTCTTCCTGCCCTGGCTGGACCACAGCCCGGTCAAGTCGATCCGCTACCGCCCCGACTGGCACAAGTACGTGTATGGCGTGTTCGTCATCAACTTCATCGTGCTGGCCTACCTGGGCGTGCAGGCACCGTCGCCGATCGGCGAGCGCGTGTCGCAGGTCGGCACCCTGTTCTATTTCGGCTTCTTCCTGCTGATGCCCTGGTGGAGCCGCCTGGGCGAGCCCAAGCCGGTGCCCGCGCGCGTGACCTTCAACCCGCACTGAGCCACGGAACAGACGAAGACCATGAAAAAGAATCTCCACGGTTTCATCGCTGGCCTGCTGCTGTCGCTGGGCCTGGCCGCCGGCAGCGTGCACGCGGCCGAAGGCGGCATCGCCTGGGACAAGGCGCCCGTCAAGACCAACGACATGGCATCGCTGCAAAACGGTGCCAAGCTGTTCGTCAACTACTGCCTGAACTGCCACTCGGCCGCGTTCATGCGCTTCAACCGGCTCAAGGACATCGGCCTGACCGAGCAGCAGATCAAGGACAACCTGCTGTTCACGACCGACAAGGTCGGCGAGACCATGAAGTCCGCGATCGACCCGCGCCAGGCCAAGGAATGGTTCGGCGCCAACCCGCCCGACCTCACGCTGATGACGCGCTCGCGTTCCGGCCACGGCGGCACGGGGGCCGACTACCTCTACACCTACCTGCGCACCTACTACCGCGACGACACCAAGGCCACGGGCTGGAACAACCTGGCCTTCCCCAGCGTGGGCATGCCGCATGTGCTGTGGGAACTGCAGGGCGAGCGCAAGCCCGTCTTCGAGGAAATCCAGAGCCATGGCCATGCCACTGCCGTGTTCAAAGGATGGGAGCAAGTGAAGCCGGGCACAATGACGCCCCTGCAATACGATCAGGCCGTCGGCGATCTGGTCAGCTTCATGGCCTGGATGGCCGAACCCGCACAGAACACGCGCGTGCGCGTGGGGGTGTGGGTGCTGCTGTTCCTCGCGGTCTTCTCGGTCATCACCTGGCGTCTGAACGCAGCGTTCTGGAAAGACGTCAAGTAAGCAGTCCATGCCCGGCAGCAGCAGGCTGCGGGCGTGATCAGAGTGGGTGCGGCTGCCGCACCCACTCTTTTTGGTTTTTTAGGAGTCTTCTCTCATGATGGTCTTGTACTCGGGAACGACCTGCCCCTTCTCCCACCGTTGCCGCTTCGTCTTGTTCGAAAAGGGCATGGATTTCGAGATCCGCGACGTCGATCTCTACAACAAGCCCGAAGACATCAGCGTCATGAACCCGTACGGCCAGGTGCCCATCCTGGTCGAGCGCGACCTGATCCTGTACGAATCGAACATCATCAACGAGTACATCGACGAGCGCTTCCCGCATCCGCAGCTGATGCCCGGCGACCCGGTCGACCGCGCCCGCGTGCGCCTGTTCCTGCTCAACTTCGAGAAGGAACTGTTCGTGCACGTGAGCCTGCTCGAGAACCGTGCCTCCAAGGGCAACGAGAAGGCGCTGGAGAAGGCCCGCGCCCACATCCGCGACCGCCTGACGCAACTGGCCCCGGTGTTCCTCAAGAACAAGTACATGCTGGGCGAGAACTTCTCGATGCTGGACGTGGCCATCGCGCCGCTGCTGTGGCGCCTGGACTTCTACGGCATCGACCTCAGCAAGAACGCGGCGCCGCTGCTCAAGTACGCCGAGCGCATCTTCTCGCGCCCGGCCTACATCGAAGCGCTGACGCCGTCCGAAAAGGTCATGCGCAAGTAAGCACGGGAGTCTGGACCGGATGAACGCGCTCGACGCCACTTCCACCCGCCCGTACCTGATCCGGGCGCTCTACGAATGGTGCACCGACAACGGCTTCACGCCGTACATCGCGGTGCTGGTGGACGAGACGGTGCAGGTGCCGCGCGAATACGTGAAGGACGGTGAGATCGTGCTGAACGTGAGCTTCGACGCCACCAGCGCACTCAAGCTCGGCAACGACTTCATCGAGTTCAAGGCGCGCTTCGCGGGCACGGCCCGCGAGATCCTCGTGCCCATCGGCCGCGTGATCGCGATCTACGCCCGCGAAAACGGGCAAGGCATGGCCTTCCCCTCGCCGGTGGCCGCTGCTGCGTCCGAGGCGGCGCCGGCCCCTGCCGGCGCTCCCTTGCCGGCCGAGGTGGCCGAGGACCCGGCAGCGCCCAAGGTGCTGCAACTCGCGCCCGTCGACTCCGCCGAGGAAGGCAGCGAGCCCGAGCCGCCCAAGCCCGGTGGTGGCGCGCCGCGCCCGGCGCTCAAGCGCGTCAAGTGACCGCGTAGAATCGCCGCTGGTTTTTGCCGATTTAGCTCAGTTGGTAGAGCACCCGCCTTGTAAGCGGACGGTCGTCAGTTCGATTCCGACAATCGGCACCACTGGACAGTCTCCGGACGTCCCCCAACCCGCATGCCCGCATGGCATGGCGGGTTTTTTCTTGGCTTGGGGCTTCCGATCCCCTCCAGACACCGGACACATCCGCTGTAATCACCCCATGGCATCCATCGGTTCAAGAGTGAAGTGGGCCCGCGAACTGCGCGGGCTCACACCGGCCGCGCTGGCCAAGTCCGCATGCGTGTTGACCAGTTCGATCACGGAGCTCGAAGCCGGCGTGCGCGACCGACCGCGCGACCTCACGACCCTGGCCGTGGCCCTCGGTGTGCGTCCGGCCTGGCTCGAGACCGGCGAGGGCGATTGGAAGAACATTTCGCCGCGCGGTGGGTCGGCGGACCACGCAGAGCGGGCGGGAGACGGTTCTGTGCGCGCGTCCGCGGCAACGGGGCTGGGCCATGCCATCGCAGAGCTCGGCACGGCGCTGTCCGCGCTGAGCCCGCTGGCCCGGTCCGGCATCGCACCTTTGCTCGCCCAGCTCGCCGACAATCCCGCGCTCGCTGCGCAGGTGGCGCAGTTGGCAGAAGCCCTTGCACAGGCCGATCGCTCCGGGCCTGGCGACGCCGGCGTGCCGGCACCTTGATGCTGCAACGCGGCTTCGTCCTACAGCCGCATGCGCCTGTGCGTCGCCGAACCGTCACACGGCTCCCATACCATCTCATCCGTTGGCGCTAGCGCCCCTGTCCACTAGGAAGTGTGGGCTGATGGAGATCAGGCTTCTCTCGCCCCACCCGAGCGCATCGGGGAGAACTCCCCAGAGGGTCGTAAACGTGAACCGCGCAAGAGTCCACGGCCAATTCCAAAGCCCGCCGCCGCGCGGGCTTTTTCATGTCTGCGAGACGCATCCTCGACCGGTGCAAGGCGCGCGCATTGGCGCAAAGCAACAGACCCTGATCGCCTGCACGCGGATCGCATGGAGCGCCGCTATGCTGTGGCATCCGTCCAAGGAGGTTTCGTTGCCCGCTGAATCGCAGAGCCGAATCCCGCGCCTGACGCTGTTCCAGCGCAGGTTGTGCAAGCAACTCGGCATGCCGCCGCTGCAGGTGGCGCGCCTGACCCGGACGGACGTGCGAATACCGACGCGACCCAGCTGAAGCCTCCGCGCGCCCGGTGCCGCCGGTCAGCGGGCCGTTTCCGCGCGCGCGTCTTCACCCTCGAAAGTCACCCGCAGCAACACCCTGGGGCGGTGGTGCTCCAGCGGGGCATGGGCGCTGTGCACCCAGGCCTTGACCACGCGCAGGCGTCCGGTGTCCATCTTGTGGGCCCAGTGCTGCTCGCCGTCGTGCTCGACGAATCCGATGTGCGCCCAGGTCTTCCACAGGCCCCAGAAGCGCGGACAGCGCAGCCAGACGCCGATGGCTTCCGGATGTTTGCTCGCGGCTTCACGGCGGAGTTGCACCTCCGCCCCCTGGCGTGCGAAGGCCTTGATCAGGTCGGACCGCCCTCCAAGAGCGGTGCCTGCAACGACTGCCGAATAGGTCCTGCGGGGCATGTGGTCTCCCGGCACAGAATTTAGCGAGCCGGTGGTGGCATGCGCCGGCGGTCGGTGCAACGGTGCGTTTCAAGCGTCACATCTGTGTACGCGGCGTGCGGGGGGGCGTTCGTCGCTTGTACGGGCAGGCCGCGCCGTGCTGCGCTGGGCCTTGTCCTACGCACGGGTTCGGGATCGGGCGATGGCGGCGGCGGCACGCCAGCGGCAATCTGTGGGCCTCGCCCTTGTCTCTCCCTTCCTGGGCGGCGCTTCGCAGCCGCCGGTCGATCTCCATGTCCCATGCCTGGCAGTTCTTTCGGGCTGGCGGCGTCGATCAGGTCCTGATCGCCCGCGGCGCCGACCTTCTCCACCTGCGTGAACTCGACCAGAAGCTCTGGGTCGCGCTGGCCTGTCCCACGCGTGGCCTGCACTTCGATGCGCGCACGCTCGACCTCATCGACACTGACAACGATGGCCGCATCCGCGCACCCGAGCTGATCGACGCCTGCGAATGGGCCTGCGCCCGCCTGCGCGATCCCGAGCGCCTGCTGCACGGTGGCGAACGGCTCGCGCTCGCGGATCTGGCCGCGAGCGAGGAGGGGCAGGCGCTGGCCGCCGAGGCGCGGCGCACGCTGGAGTTGCATGGCCAGGCGGATGCCGCCGACATCGGCCTGGCCGAGTTGGCGGAGCGCCAGAAGCACCTGGCCGGCGAGCGCTTCAACGGCGACGGCATCGTCGTGCCGGCCACGGCCGAGGACGACCAGGCGCTGCGCGCGCTCATCGAGCAGATCGTCGCGACCCAGGGCGGCGTGGCCGACGCGGGTGGCACGCCCGGTGTGGACGAGGCGCGCGTCAAGGCCTTCTTCACGGAGGCCGAGGCCTTGTTCGCATGGCATGCCGAGGGCGAGCGCGATTGCGGCACGCTGCGTGCGGCGGCGCAGGCCGTCGAGGCGGTGTACGCCAAGGTCGAGGATTTCTTCGCGCGCTGCCGGCTGGCCAGCTACGACCCGCAGGCCGCCGTCGCGCTGAGCGCGCCCACGCCCGAGCAGCTGCGCAGCCATGCGCTGCAGCCCCTGGCGGTGGACGCAGAACCGCTGGCCCAGATGCCGCTGGCCCCTGTGGCGGCCGGCCGGGCGCTGCCCTTGGACGCGCTGGCCCACCCCGCCTGGCAAGCGGCCCTGCGCACGCTGCGCGACACCGCCGTGCTGCCCTTGCTCGGCCCGCAGGCAGGCGATGCGCTGGACGAGGCCGGCTGGCAGCGTCTGAAAACGCATGTCGCGCCCTGCCGCGCCTGGCTGCTGCGGCGCCCGCCGGGCGCGGTGGCCGCCTTGGGCAGCGAGAAGCTGCGCGCGCTGGTGGGCGAAACGCCGGCGCAGGCCCAGGCGCGCGTGCTCGACCTGATCGCACAGGACCGGGCCGCCGGCGGCCAGCAGGCCCGCGTGAACGCGCTGGAGAAGTTGCTGCGGCTGCAGCGCGACCTGCTGGTGCTGGTGCGCAACTTCGTCTCCTTCGAGTCCTTCTACCACCGCGAGGGCGCCGTGTTCCAGGCGGGCCGGCTGTTCCTGGACGGGCGCAGCTGCGAGCTCACGGTGCAGGTGGCCGACGCGGCCAAGCACGCGGTGGTGGCCGGGTTGGCCAAGACCTACCTCGCCTACTGCGAATGCCAGCGCGGCAAGGAGAAGATGACGATCGCCGCCGCCTTCACGGCGGGCGACGTGGACTTCCTGTTCGTGGGCCGCAACGGCCTGTTCTACGACCGCGAGGGGCGCGACTGGGACGCCCGCATCGTCAAGGTCATCGAGAACCCGATCAGCATCGGCCAGGCCTTTCTGTCGCCGTACAAGAAGTTCCTGCGCATGGTCGAGGAGCAGGTCGCCAAGCGCGCCGCTGCCGGCGATGCGCTGCAGCAGAAAAGCCTGGGCAACCTGGCGGGCCAGCTCGCCACGGCGGACAAGGCCGCGCCGACGGCCGCCGTGCCGGGTGCTGCCGCAGCCGCCGGCATGCGCGGTCGCTTCGACGTCGGCACCGTGGCGGCCCTGGGCGTGGCGCTGGGCAGCATCAGCGCGGTCATGGTGGGCCTGTTCACCAAGTTCATCGACCTGGGCTGGTGGATCCCGATGGGTGTGCTGGGCATCGTGCTGTCGATCTCCGGTCCCAGCATGCTGATCGCCTGGCTCAAGCTGCGCCAGCGCAGCCTGGGCCCCATCCTGGACGCCAGCGGCTGGGCCATCAATGGCCGCATGCGGCTCAACGTGCGGCTGGGTGCCTCGCTGTCGCAGACGGCGCAGTTGCCGCCCGGCACGCGCCGGCTGCGTGATCCGTTCGCGCCGCGCAGCGCCACGCCCTGGCTGGCCGTGCTGCTCGTGCTGGTGCTCGGCGTGGCGGCCTGGCGCTGGGGGGTGTTCGCCGCGTGGCTGCCGGCGGGCTGAATGCGTCAGCTGCGCCGTTCGTCGCCCGTGTGCCAGGCCGGCAAGGTCCACCCCGTCCACAGCGCCACCGCGCGCAGCAGCACGGCCGTGCTGGCGCCGGCCACCATGCCGAGCCAGTCGTCCATGGCCAGGCGGTGGCCCAGCACCACCACCCAGGCGCCAATGAAGGCGCAGACGGCGTAGGGCTGGTGGTCGCTGAAGGCGCGCGGGATCTCGTTGCAGACGATGTCGCGCAGCACGCCGCCGAACACCGCCGTCATCGTGCCCATCAGCACGGCGACCACGGCCGGCATATCGGCCTGCAGCGCGATCTGCGTGCCGCTGGCCGCGAACAGGCCCAGGCCAAAAGCATCAGGCCATTGCATGGCGCGCTCGGTGGCCGCGAAGTGGCGGGTGCGCAGGAACAGCATGGCCGCCACGCACAGTGCCAGCAGCGCCCAGAGCCAGCCCGCATGCTCGACCCAGAAGAAGGGCCGGCGGTCGAGCAGCACGTCGCGCAGCGTGCCGCCACCGAAGGCCGCCAGGCCCGAGACGATGCACACGCCCACGGCGTCCAGCCGCTTGCGCGCCGCCGCCAGCAGGCCCGAGGCCGCGAAAGCGAGCGTGGCGGCGGCCTCGATCACGATCTGCGCGTTCGACAGCGTCAGCACCTGGGCCAGCGGAAGGGCTTGCATGGCCGCGGATGGTAGCGAGCCGGATGCGCATTTGTCCGACACCGCGCGCAGGGCCGGCGGCGCAGCATGGGGCCATGACACATCCAGCCATGCAACTCCTGGTGGAGGAGCCCGTGCCGGGCGCCTTCGTGTGGACCCTCGCCGAGACCGATGCCCGCGGCCGCCCGACCAAGGTGGCGCGCCGTGCACCGGAGCCCAGCGAAAGCTACGAGGCCGCGCTGGCCGCGGGCACGCACGCGCTGAACGTGCTGATGCGCGCCCAGCCGGCGCCCGCACCGGCCTGAAACGGCGCGGCGCGGGCCGCTGTCCGCGGGCGGGGCGCTGGCACGATCTGCAACCCTTGTGGCTGCAATTGCACGGCCGCAGCGGGTACCCTCGGGGTCTCTTCCTGGAGACAAGACCCCCATGCCCGTTCTGGAGACCAAGCTCAACGTCCGCTCCGCGGAGTTCCAGGCCAATGCCGAGGTGCTGCGCGCCGCCGTCGCAGACCTGAACGCCAAGCTGGCGCAAACGGCAGAGGGCGGTGGCCCGGCCGCGCGCGCCAAGCACCAGTCGCGCGGCAAGCTGCTGCCGCGCGAGCGCGTGCAGATGCTGCTGGACCCCGGCACGCCCTTCCTCGAACTTTCGCCGCTGGCCGCGCTGGCCATGTACCCCGACCGCGACGGCAGCGACAGCGCGCCGTGTGCCGGCATCATTTGTGGCATCGGCCGCGTCAGCGGCGTGGACTGCGTGATCGTGTGCAACGACGCCACGGTCAAGGGCGGCACCTACTACCCGATGACGGTCAAGAAGCACCTGCGCGCGCAGGAGATCGCGCAGCAGAACCAGCTGCCCTGCATCTACCTCGTCGATTCGGGCGGCGCCAACCTGCCCAACCAGGACGACGTGTTCCCCGACCGCGAGCACTTCGGCCGCATCTTCTACAACCAGGCCAACATGAGCGCCCAGGGCATCGCCCAGGTCGCCGTGGTGATGGGCTCGTGCACGGCCGGCGGCGCCTACGTGCCGGCCATGAGCGACGAGTCCATCATCGTCAAGGAGCAGGGCACCATCTTCCTGGCCGGCCCGCCCTTGGTGAAGGCGGCCACGGGCGAGGTGGTCTCGGCCGAAGACCTGGGCGGCGGCGACGTGCACACGCGCCTGTCGGGCGTGGCCGACCACCTGGCCCAGGACGACGCCCATGCGCTGGCACTGGCGCGCCAGGCCGTGGCCCACCTGAACCGCAGCAAGGCGCCGCGGCTGGCGCAGATGGCGCTGCAGGAAAGCCGCCCGCCGCGCTTTGCGGCCGAGGAGCTGTACGGCGTGATCCCGGCGGACACGCGCAAGCCCTACGACGTGCGCGAGGTCATCGCGCGCATCGTGGACGACAGCGCCTTCGCCGAATTCAAGGCGCGCTACGGCACCACGCTGGTCTGCGGCTTCGCCCACATCGAGGGCATGCCCGTGGGCATCGTCGCCAACCAGGGCGTGCTGTTCTCCGAGGCCGCGCAGAAGGGCGCGCACTTCATCGAGCTGTGCGGCCAGCGCAAGATCCCGCTGGTGTTCCTGCAGAACATCACGGGCTTCATGGTCGGCAAGAAGTACGAGAACGAGGGCATCGCGCGCCACGGCGCCAAGATGGTCACGGCCGTGGCCACCGTCAACGTGCCCAAGTTCACGGTGGTCATCGGTGGCAGCTTCGGTGCCGGCAACTACGGCATGTGCGGCCGCGCCTATTCGCCGCGCTTCCTGTGGATGTGGCCCAACGCGCGCATCAGCGTGATGGGCGGCGAGCAGGCCGCCAGCGTGCTGGCCACCGTCAAGCGCGACGGCATCGAGGCCAAGGGTGGGCAGTGGAGCGCCGAGGAAGAGGCGGCCTTCAAGGCGCCGATTCGCGCCCAGTACGAGCACCAGGGCCACCCCTACTACGCCACGGCCCGGCTTTGGGACGACGGCGTGATCGACCCGGCCGACACGCGCCGCGTGCTGGCGCTGGGTCTGTCGGCCGCGCTCAACGCGCCCATCCCCGAGCCGAAGTTCGGCGTGTTCCGCATGTAAGGAGGCCCGCCATGGCCATGCTCACCACCCAGGTCCAGAACCACGTTGCCACCGTCACGCTGACGCGCGGCGACGTGCGCAACGCCTTCAACGACGAACTCATCGCCGAACTCACACAGGCCTTCACGGAACTCGGCGCGCGCGCCGACGTGCGCTGCATCGTGCTGGCGGCCGAGGGCAAGTCCTTCTGCGCCGGTGCCGACCTGAACTGGATGCGCCGCATGGCCGACTACACGCGCCCCGAGAACCTGGCGGATGCCGGCAAGCTGGCCGAGATGCTGCGCGTGCTGTACGCCTGCCCCAAGCCCACCATCGCACGCGTGCAGGGCGACGCCTACGCGGGCGGCACGGGCCTGGTGGCGGCGTGCGACATCGCGGTCTCGGCCGACACGGCGGGCTACTGCCTGTCGGAGGTCAAGCTGGGCCTGATCCCGGCCACCATCAGCCCGTACGTCATCCGCGCCATGGGGCCGCGTGCCGCCCACCGCTACTTCCTGACGGCCGAGCGCTTCGACGCGGCCGAGGCGCTGCGCATCGGCTTCGTGCACGCCGTGGTGCCGGCCGAGGCGCTGGACGCCAAGGTGGCCGAACTCGCACAGGCGCTCGTCAACGCCGGCCCCGAGGCCGTCAAGGCCTGCAAGAAGCTCGTGCAGGACGTGGCCGGCAAGGACATCGATGCCGGCCTGATCGCGGCCACGGTGGAAGGCATTGCCGACATCCGCGCCAGCGCCGAGGGGCGCGAGGGTGTGCAGTCCTTCCTGAACAAGCGCGCGCCGGCCTGGCTGCCGGCGCGCTGAGCGAGCATGGACCTGCTGGCCTCCTGGTGGAACGCACTGGCCGCCTGGCTGGGCATGGCCGCGGGCCAGGCCGGCAGCGCCGCGCAGGCGGGTGCCAGCGGGCTGGACATGGCACAGCTGCTGGCCCTGGCCGGCGTGCTGGGCTGGGCCAGCGGCATCCGGCTCTACGCCGTGGTGTTCCTGGTCGGCATGTCGGGCTGGCTGGGCTGGTTGCCGCTGCCCGCAGGCCTGCAGGTGCTGCAGCACCCGGCCATGCTGGCGGCCAGCGGCTTCATGCTGTTCGTGGAGTTCTTCGCCGACAAGATCCCGGGGCTGGATTCGCTGTGGGATCTGCTGCACTCCGTGGTCCGCATCCCGGCCGGCGCGGCGCTGGCGGCCGGCGTGTTCGGTGCCGACAGCGGCACCATGGCGGCCGTGGCCGGCCTGCTGGGCGGCTCGCTGGCGGCCACGGCATTCGCCACCAAGGCCACCACGCGGGCCGCGGCCAACACCTCGCCCGAACCCTTCTCCAACCTGGGCCTGAGCCTGCTGGAAGACGGCCTGGTGGTGGCGGCCGTGTGGCTTGCCACCCACCATCCCGTCGCCTTCGGCATCTGCCTGCTGCTCGTGCTCGTGCTGAGCGTGCTGCTGCTGGTCGTGCTGTTCAAGTTCCTGCGCCTGCTGGCGCGCAAGCTGGCCTCCCTCTTTACGAGCACCGCATCCCAAGGACGCTGAGACATGTTCCAAAAAATCCTGATCGCCAACCGTGGAGAGATTGCCTGCCGTGTCGCGGCCACGGCGCGCCGCATGGGCGTGCAGACCGTTGCCGTCTATTCCGACGCGGACGCCCATGCCCAGCATGTGCAGGCCTGCGACGAGGCGGTGCACATCGGCGGCAGCGCGCCCAAGGACAGCTACCTGCGCTGGGAGCGCATCCTCGAGGCCGCCAAGGCCACGGGTGCGCAGGCCGTCCACCCGGGCTACGGTTTCCTGAGCGAGAACGAGGAGTTCGCCCAGGCCTGCGCCGCCGCCGGCCTGGTCTTCATCGGCCCGCCCGCCTCGGCGATCCAGGCCATGGGCCTGAAGGCCGAGTCCAAGCAGCTGATGGAGAAGGCCGGCGTGCCGCTGGTGCCGGGCTACCACGGTGCCGACCAGGATGCGGCGCTGCTGGCGCGCGAGGCCGAGCGCATCGGCTACCCGGTGCTGATCAAGGCCAGCGCGGGTGGCGGCGGCAAGGGCATGCGCGCGGTCGACAAGGCGGACGACTTCGCGGCTGCGCTGGCCTCGTGCAAGCGCGAGGCCATCAACAGCTTCGGCGACGACGCCGTGCTGGTCGAGAAGTACGTGCAGCGCCCGCGCCACATCGAGATCCAGGTGTTCGGCGACACCCAGGGCAACGTGGTCTACCTGTTCGAGCGCGACTGCTCGGTGCAGCGCCGCCACCAGAAGGTGCTGGAGGAGGCGCCCGCGCCCGGCATGCCGCCCGCCATGCGCCAGCAGATGGGCGAGGCCGCCGTGGCCGCGGCGCGTGCCGTCGGCTATGTGGGCGCCGGCACGGTGGAGTTCATCGTCGAGCAGCGGCCCGACGGCACGATGAACTTCTTCTTCATGGAGATGAACACGCGGCTGCAGGTGGAGCACCCGGTCACCGAGGCCATCACGGGCCTGGACCTCGTGGAGTGGCAACTGCGCGTGGCCAGCGGCGAGCCGCTGCCGCTGCGCCAGGACCAGCTGACCATCCAAGGCCATGCGATCGAGGCGCGCATCTGTGCCGAGAACCCCGACAAGCAGTTCCTGCCCGCGACCGGCACGCTGCACGCCTACCAGCTGCCCGACTGCGTGCGCTTCGAGCGCGGTCCCGTGCGCGTGGATTCGGGCGTGCGCGAGGGCGATGCGATCTCGCCGTTCTACGACTCCATGATCGCCAAGCTCATCGTGCACGGCGCCACGCGCGAACAGGCGCTGGCGCGGCTGGACCAGGCGCTGGCCGCCATGCGCGTGGTGGGCGTGCAGAACAACGTGCAGTTCCTGCGCCATGTGCTGGCCAGCCGCTCCTTCGCCCAGGCCGACCTGGACACCGCGCTGATCCAGCGCGAGAGCGCCGTGCTGTTCCACCAGGAGCCGCTGGGCCGCGACCTGGCCGTGGCCGGCGCCGTGGCGCAGCTGCTGCAGGCCGAGCAGGCGGCCGCTGCACCGGCGGCTGGCACCTGGGCCGATCCCTGGAGCCGGCGCGACGGCTGGCGGGCCTACACGCCGATGCTGCGGCGCATCGACTACGTCTTCCGTGGCGAGGAGGGCGCGGTCGAACTGCGCGTGCTGCACGACGGCGCGCTGCAGCTGCGCGTGGGCGAGACCACG
The DNA here is from genome assembly GCF_014652235.1 of Pseudorhodoferax aquiterrae. Classification (GTDB taxonomy): domain Bacteria; phylum Pseudomonadota; class Gammaproteobacteria; order Burkholderiales; family Burkholderiaceae_C; genus Pseudorhodoferax; species Pseudorhodoferax aquiterrae. The sequence continues at coordinate 132,073 of NZ_BMYK01000003.1, read as the reverse complement.
GGCGTGCTGGCCTTCGGCAGGCGCGCCGATGGCCGCATCGACCTGCAGTTCGCCGGCCAGCGCCTGGTGCTGGGCAGCGTGCGCCAGGGCGAGACCGTGCACCTGTTCGCACCGCAGGGCGCCACCCAGGTGCTGCTCCCTGACGCGCTGGCCCATGCCGGCGAACACCAGTCCGAAGGCGGCCGGCTCACGGCGCCGATGCCGGGCAAGGTCGTCTCGTTCTCGGTCAAGGCCGGCGACAAGGTCGCCAAGGGCCAGGCGCTTGCGGTGATGGAGGCCATGAAGATGGAGCACACCATCGCCGCGCCGGCCGACGGCACCGTGGCCGAACTGCTCTACGCGCCGGGCGACCAGGTGGCCGAGGGCGCGGAGCTGCTCAAGCTGGCGGCGTAGTTAGCATCGGACCTTTTCGCCAGGAAAGGTCCGATCCCGATGCGCATCACCGTCTGCCTCCCCGAGAAGCCCGAGCCCTGGGTCCAGGGCCTGCAACAGGCGCTGCCCGAGGCCGAGGTCCTGGCCTGGGAGCCGGGCCAGCCGGCAGCCGACTACGCCGTGGTCTGGGCGCCGCCGCAGTCCTTCATCGACGCGCAGCCGAAGCTGCAGGCGCTGTTCAACATCGGCGCAGGCGTGGACGCGCTCATGCAGCTGCGCATCCCCGCGAGCACGCGCATCGTGCGGCTGGACGATGCCGGCATGTCGGTGCAGATGGCCGAGTACGTCTGCCATGCGCTGATCCGGCATTTCCGCGAGTTCGACGTCTACGAGGCCGAGGCGCGCGCCGGCCGCTGGGTCTACCGCAAGCCGCGTGAGCGGGCCGACTTCCCGGTCGGCATCCTGGGCCTCGGGGTGCTGGGCGAGCGCGTGGCCAGGGCCGTGGCGCAGTTCGAGTTTCCGGTGCTGGGCTGGAGCCGTTCGCGCAAGGAGATCGAGGGCGTGCGCACCTTCGCGGGCGAGGCCCGGCTGGGTGACTTCCTGGTCGGCACGCGCGTGCTGGTCAACCTGCTGCCGCTGACCGACGCCACACGCGGCATCCTGAACAAGACCACGCTGTCGGCGCTGCAGCCGGGCGGCTACCTCATCAACATCGCGCGCGGCGGCCATCTGGTCGAAGACGACCTGATCCCCTTGCTCGACAGCGGCAAGCTGGCGGGCGCCACGCTGGACGTGTTCGAAACCGAGCCGCTGCCGGCCGCCCATCCGTTCTGGCAGCACCCCAAGATCAGCATCACGCCGCACGGCTCGGCGCGCACGCTGCGGCGCGAGTCGATCGCGCAGATCGCCGGCAAGATCATGGCGCTGGCGCGTGGCGAGGCCGTGGCCGGCGTGGTGGATCCGGAGCGCGGCTACTGAGCGTCAGAGCAGCCTGGCCAGCCCGCCAGGCTGCTGGTGCAAGGCGGTGCTGAGGGCCGCGTCGTCGCGGCCGAAACTGAAATCGGCGAAGTCGAAGCCCGGCCCCACGGTCGCGCCCACATAGGCGAAGGCACCGAGCGGCTCGGCCGCCTGCCACCAGTGCGCAGGCACCACGTGGCGCGGCGCGTGGCCGGCGTCGTCCACGGGCGCGAGGTCCACGTGCGTGAGGCGCGACAGGTCCGGCGGCAGCAGCCACAGCCGCAGCGGCCCGCCTTCGAGCAGGTGCCAGGCTTCGTCGGAGGCCACGCGGTGCCAGGCCGAGAACTGGCCGCGCTCGAGCAGGAAGTCGATGCTGGTCAGTGCACTGCGGGACGGGCGGGCGTCGCCGGGCTGTACGCTCGCGGCCGAACGGAACCACTCGCGGAAGTCGCCACCTTCGGGGTGGGGCTGCAGGCCGAGGACTGCCCGCAACGTGGCAACGCGGCCACCTGGAGGGTGTGGATGCTTCATTTGATGCATCATGGCATCTTTTCAGATGCGAGGCATGGCATGCGCACGACGGTGACCATCGACGACGAGCTCTACGCACAGGCCTTGGAGGTCGCCGATCCCGAGATGGACAAGGCCGATCTGTTCCGTGAGGCCATGCGCACCTTCGTGCGCGTGCAGGCCGCCAAGCGTCTGGCGGCGCTGGGCGGGCAGGCGCCGCAGATGGAGCAGCCGCCCCGGCGCCGCGGTGAACCCGCCACGCCATGACGGTGCTGGTCGATACCTCGGTCTGGGTCGCCCATTTCCGCGAGCGCCATGCCGCCTTGGTCGAACTGCTCGAAGCGGATCGGGTGTTGATGCATCCCATGGTTCTGCTCGAGCTCGCCTGCGGCACGCCGCCCGCGCCGCGTGCCCGCACGCTGGCTGCGTTGGGGCAACTGCGGCCGGCCGCGCTGAGCAGCACGGCGGAGGTCATGGCTTTCGTGGAACGCGAGAGGCTGTACGGCCTGGGATGCGGGCTGGTCGACATCACGCTGCTGGCCTCCACGCTGATCACGCCCGGTGCCCGGCTGTGGACGCTGGACAAGCGCCTGGCCGGTCTGGCGCAGCGCTTCGGTATCGCGCACGCCGTGCCCGTGCACTGAGGGCGCGCCCACCCCGGCGTGGCACGATCCGATACCCGCTTGGCCGACCAGGTGCCGCGCGATGCGCTAGGCTTGCGGGCTCGCCCGCAGCAACCCCAAGAGACAACCATGACGCTCCCCACCCGCGTGAAGATCATCGACGTCGGCCCGCGCGACGGCCTGCAGAACGAGAAGCAGCCGGTGCCGGCCGAGGCCAAGATCGGCCTCGTGCAGGGCCTGCAGGAGGCCGGTTTGCGCGAGATCGAGGTGACGAGCTTCGTGAGCCCCAAGTGGGTGCCGCAGATGGCCGACAACGCGCAGGTCATGCACGGCATCCGGCGCCAGGACGGCGTGCGCTACTCGGTGCTGACGCCCAACCTCAAGGGCTTCGAGGCGGCCATCGCCGCACCGCGCGAAGAGTGGCCCGACGAGATCGTGGTCTTCGGCGCGGCCAGCGAGGCCTTCAGCCAGAAGAACATCAACTGCTCGATCGCCGAGAGCATCGAGCGTTTCGCGCCCGTGGTCGACGCTGCGCTGGCGCGCGGCATCGCCGTGCGCGGCGCCATGTCGTGCACGGTGGGCTGCCCCTACGAGGGCGAGATCGCGCCCGAGAAGGTGGGCTACCTGGCGGGGCTCATGAAGGGCATCGGCGTGCAGCGCGTGGACGTGGCCGACACCATCGGCGTGGGCACGCCGCTCAAGGTGCGGCGTGCCATCGAGGCGACGCTGGCGCACTATGGCATCGACGCCATCTCGGGCCACTTCCACGACACCTATGGCCAGGCCCTGTCGAACACGCTGGCCAGCCTGGAGATGGGGGTCTGGAACTTCCAGTCCTCCGTGGCCGGCCTGGGCGGCTGCCCCTATGCCAAGGGCGCCACCGGCAACGTGGCGACCGAGGACGTGGTCTACCTGCTGCACGGCATGGGCATCGACACCGGCATCGATCTCGACAAGCTCATCGACGCCGGCGTCTACATCAGCGAGGTGCTGGGCCGCGAGCCGCATTCGCGCGTGTCCAAGGCCATCCGCACCAAGCGTTGCGGCTGAACGGAGAGCAGAAGATGGAATGGCATGTCTGGCTGGCCTACTTCCTGGCGGCCTGGGTCATCGCGCTGTCGCCGGGCTCGGGCGCGGTGTTGAGCATGAGCCACGGGCTCTCGTACGGCGTGCGCAGCACCACGGCCACCATCGTCGGCCTGCAGATCGGGCTGGCCGTGGTGCTGCTCGTCGCCGGGGCCGGCATCGGTGCCGTGCTGATGGCCTCGGCCGTGGCGTTCACGGTGGTCAAGGTGCTGGGCGCGGGCTACCTGCTGTGGCTGGGCTGGCGCCAGTGGCGCGCGCCCGTGCATGGCGATGCGCACACCGGCATGGTGGTGGGCGAGGCGGCGCTGTCGGTGCGCCAGCGCGTGCTGCGCGGTGCGCTGACCAACATGACCAACCCCAAGGGCATCGTGTTCATGGTGGCCGTGCTGCCGCAGTTCATCGATCCGGCGCGGCCGCTGTGGCTGCAGTTGCTGGTGCTGCTGGCCACCACGGTGGCGGTGGACATGGTGGTCATGCACGGCTACGCCTGGCTGGCCTCGCGTCTGCAGCGCCTGTTGCGCAGCGCACGGGCGCGCAGCGCGCAGAACCGCGTGTTCGGCGGCGTGCTGATGGCCATGGGGGCCAGCCTGTTCCTGGTCAAGCGTGTTTCGAACTGAGGAAGCAAAGTGTGTGGAGCTGAATTGACGGCACTGCCCGAGGGCGTGCAGCGCGTGGCGCGCGCATTGCAGGACAAGGCGCACCCGCATGCGCCGCGCATGCTGGACGATGCCGCGCGCACGGCCCAGCAGGCCGCCGATGCGCTGGGCGTCGCGGTGGGGCAGATCGCCAAGAGCATCATCTTCCGGCGCAAGAGCGACGACGCGGCCGTGCTGGTCGTGACCTCGGGCGACCGCCGTGTCGACGAGAAGAAGGTCGATGCACTGGTCGGCAAGACCGGCCGCGCCGATGCCGAGTTCGTCAAGAGCCGGACCGGCTTTTCCATCGGCGGCGTGGCGCCGCTCGCGCACACCACGCCGCCGGTCACGCTGATCGACCGCGAGCTGTTCCGCTTCGAGGAGATCTGGGCCGCGGCCGGGCACCCGCACGGCGTGTTCAAGCTGCGGCCGCAAGACCTCGAAGCACTGACCGGCGCGCCCGTGGCCGACGTGGTGCAAACGCCGTGACACCCGCCCAGGCCCTGCTGCGGCGCGGCCCGCGCATGCTGGCCGCGGCCGGCGAGGTGGGTTCGCCCTGCGTCTCGGTCTGTCGCATGGGGGCCGATGGCCTGTGCGAGGGCTGCCTGCGCAAGCTGGAGGAGATCGCCGGCTGGTCGCGCATGGACGATGCGGGGCGCCGCGCCGTGTGGCGGCTGGTGTTGGAGCGCGCAAGCGAGGCTGTGGCATGACAAGGCCCCCACGCTCATCGCTTCGCGTATCGCTGCCCCCCGAGGGGGCGCATCTGCGCCTTCGGGCGGCAGGGCGGCGCAGATGAAGCAGATCGACTTCTACCTGGACTTCCTGTCCCCATACGCCTACATCGCGTTCGAAACCCTGCCGGTGGCGCTGCAGGGCCTGAGCTACCAGGTGCAGTACAGGCCCGTGCTGCTGGGCGCGGTGCTGCGCGCGCACGGTCTGCGCGGCCCGGCCGAGATCCCGGCCAAGCGCGCATTCATCTACCGCCAGGTGCTGTGGCTGGCGCACCAGCATGGCGTGCCCATGGACCTGCCGGCCGAGCACCCGTTCCCGCCGCTGCCGCTGCTGCGGCTGGCGCTGGCCTGCGGCGCCGGCCCGCAGCCCAACCGCTACGTCTGCGAGACCGTGTTCCGCCATGTCTGGCGCGGCGGCGCCGATGCCAGTGCGCCCGAGCGCCTGCAGCGCTTGGCGGCCGAGCTGGCGCCGGTGCGCGATCCGGCCGGCGAGGCCGTCAAGGCGCAGCTGCGCGCCAACACGGAGGCGGCCACGGCGGCCGGCGTGTTCGGTGTGCCTGCACTGGTGGTGGACGGCCGCGTGTTCTGGGGCCTGGATGCGCTGCCCATGCTGCGCGCCTACCTCGAAGGCGATGCCTGGTTCGCGACCAGCGTCTGGGACGACGCGCCCCGGCGGCCCTCGGCGCTCGACCGCCTGCCTTAGTCCGGTCGCCCGGCGCGGGCAGAATCGCGCCACGATGCTGCCCTCGACCGCGCTCCACCAGCACCCCGACCGGGCCCTGCTGCACAACGAAGTCCATGCCCGGCCGCCCGAGGCCCTGGCGGCGCCGCTGGCCATCGCCCACGTGGTCATGCTGGCCGATGCCGCGGGCCGGGCCGCGAGCCGCGCGCACCTGGCGGCGCTGCTGCGCGACCACCACCAGCCGCTGCCCGACGAGCACACCACGCACCTGCGCGCGAGCCTGGGACCGTTGCGCCTGCGCTGGGAGCTGCACACCGAGTTCGTGACCTGGACCTTCATGTTGCCCATGACGGCACCGCCGGCGGCCGAGCGCGTGGCCGACAGCGCCACCGCCGAGGTGCCGCAGGACTGGCTGGCCGCGCTGCCGGGCCAGTGCCTGTCGCACCTGAATCTGTGGGTGCTGTCCGCGCGCGACGGCGAAATCGAGGCCTTGGCGCGCCACTGGCTGCACGAGGACCCGCAGGTCGGCTCCAGCGTGGCAGGCGGGCTGGCTGAGGTCTACACCGACTTCACGATCCATGCCGACGGCAGCTCGCGCATGCTGCTGCGCGTGGGCGGCCTGTCCACGCGCCGCCTGGGCCGGCTCGTGCAGCGGCTTCTGGAGATCGAGACCTACCGCATGGTCGCCATGCTGGGCCTGCCCGCCGCGCGCCGCGCCAGCGCCGTGCTGGCCAGCGCCGAGGGCGAACTGGCGGCCCTGGCCGAGGCCATCCGCAGCGCCGACCGCGACGCCGAGCCGGCGCTGCTGGACCGGCTCACAAGGCTGGCCGGCCAGGTCGAGAGCCAGCATGCGGCCACGCATTCGCGCTTCTCGGCCAGCAGCGCGTACTTCGAACTCATGGACAGCCGCATCGCAGACATCGCCGAAGTGCGCCGCGCCGGCCTGCAGACCATCGCCGAATTCATGGACCGGCGGCTGACGCCCGCGCGCAAGACCTGCGAGTGGGCGGCGCGCCGGCAGGACGCGCTGTCGCAGCGCGTCTCGCGCATCAGCAACCTGCTGCGCACACGCGTGGAGATCGAGCAGCAGCAGAGCAGCCAGGCCCTGCTGGCGACTATGAACAAGCGGCAGGATCTGCAGCTCAAGCTGCAGTCCACGGTCGAAGGCCTGTCGGTGGCGGCCATCACCTACTACATCGTCGGCCTGGTCAGCTACCTGGCCAAGGGGGCGCAGAAACTGGGCTGGCCCTGGTCGGCGGAGAGCACGGCGGCGCTCGCGATTCCGCTGGTCGCCGGCTCGGTCTGGTGGTCGCTGCGCCAACTGCACCGCCGCATGTTCAGCCATTGAGGTCGTACAACCCGTATGCTGAAACGGAGCCTGCGGGTTAGTACCTGAGTTGTAAGAATGCGTTGGCCCGGTGTCAGAGACGGGTCAGTGCGCACTCCAAGAATGCGCCCAGGCCCCGACCTGGGGTCGGCTACAACAGGAGACAACGCAATGGCAGCCACAATGCAAGGGGGCAAGCCGGTCGCGGCCAACCGCCCCATGACCAAGGAGGAGCGCAAGGTCATCTTCGCCTCGTCCATCGGCACGGTGTTCGAGTGGTACGACTTCTACCTCTACGGCACGCTCGCCGTGATCATCGGCAACCAGTTCTTCTCGGCGCTGGACCCGGCCTCGCGCACCATCTTCTCGCTGCTGGCCTTCGCGGCCGGCTTCATCGTGCGGCCGTTCGGCGCGCTGGTGTTCGGGCGCCTGGGCGACATGATCGGGCGCAAGTACACCTTCCTCGTGACCATCCTCTTGATGGGCCTGTCGACCTTCATCGTCGGCCTCCTGCCCGGCTACGCCAGCATCGGCGTGGCCGCGCCCATCATCCTGATCATCCTGCGCATGCTGCAAGGCCTGGCGCTGGGCGGCGAGTACGGCGGTGCCGCCACCTACGTGGCCGAGCATGCGCCGCCGGGCAAGCGCGGCTTCTACACCTCGTGGATCCAGACCACGGCCACGCTGGGCCTGTTCCTGTCGCTGCTGGTGATCCTGGGCGTGCGCACGGCCATCGGCGAGACGGCCTTCGCGGAGTGGGGCTGGCGCATCCCGTTCCTGGTCTCCATCCTGCTGCTGGGCGTGTCGGTCTACATCCGGCTGTCCATGAACGAGTCGCCGGCCTTCCTCAAGATGAAGTCCGAAGGCAAGGTCTCCAAGGCTCCGCTGTCCGAGTCCTTCGGCCAATGGCGCAACCTCAAGATCGTGATCTTGGCACTGATCGGCCTGACCGCCGGCCAGGCGGTGGTTTGGTACACGGGCCAGTTCTACGCGCTGTTCTTCCTGACGGGCGCGCTCAAGCTCGACGGCGCCACGGCCAACATCCTGATCGCGGTGGCGCTGATCGTGGCTACGCCCTTCTTCGTGATCTTCGGCAGCCTGTCGGACAAGATCGGCCGCAAGCCCATCATCATGGCCGGCTGCCTGCTCGCCGTGCTGACCTACTTTCCGGTGTTCAACGCGCTGACCAAGGCCGTCAACCCGGATTTGGCCGCGGCCCAGGCCAAGAACCAGGTGATCGTGACGGCCGACCCCAAGGAATGCTCGTTCCAGTTCAACCCCACGGGCACGGCGAAGTTCACGAGTTCGTGCGACATTGCCAAGCAGGTCCTGTCGGCCAGCTCGGTCAGCTACGACAACGTCGCCGGCCCGGCGGGCGCCCCGGCGACCATCAAGATCGGCGAGCAGGTCATCACGAGCTACAACGCGGCCGGCTTGGCCCCCGACGAGCTCAAGGCCAAGGACTCGGCGCTCAAGAAGGCCGTGGCCGACGACCTCAAGGCGGCGGGCTATCCCGCCAAGGCCGATCCGGCGAAGATGAACACCTTCATGACCATCGTGATCCTGGTCTACCTGGTGATCCTCGTGACCATGGTCTACGGCCCGATCGCGGCCATGCTGGTCGAGATGTTCCCGACCCGCATCCGCTACACCTCGATGAGCCTGCCGTACCACATCGGCAACGGCTGGTTCGGCGGCCTGCTGCCGGCCACCGCACTGGCCATCGTGGCGCAGACCGGCAACATGTACAACGGCCTGTGGTATCCCATCATCATCGCGGCCGTCACGCTGGTCATCGGCACCTTGTTCGTCAAGGAAACCAAGGACAACGACATCTACGCGAACGATTGAAGGGCGTTCTGCGCCCCCAGCAAAAAGGCCCGGTGACTCGGGCCTTTTTCATTCCACTCGCGCGATGCGTCCATCCCCGTCGTGGTGCACGGTGACGATGTTCATTTGCTGCCACTGTGCGACCTCTTCGGGCAGGCGGCCGTGGATGGCCGCCAGGTCGGCTGGCGTGGGGGCCGCGAAGCCCTTGCGCCGGTCCACGCCGCGAAAGCGCAGGTGGTTGTATTTGGCCCAGGCCAGCAGTCCGCCGCCGAGCACCAGGATGACCAGAGCGTAGACGCCCAGCACGCCGAGGAAGCCGCTGTAGCCTTCCATGTCGATCATGTGGAACTTGAACTGGTAGCCGAAGAAGGCCCAGCCGAGCACCGTGATGAGCGGCAGCCACAACACCACCCACAGCAACCAGAACACCGCCGTCAGCACGCCGAAGACCGCGCGCTGGTTGCCGCTCTGCAGGTCGGGGCGCTCGATGATGAGTGGATTCGCAGGGCGCTGGCCCATGTCGATGGGAAGAGTGCTCATGTCAGGCTCTCGTTGTGATTACGGTTGTGCCCGGATGCCGCGGTCCGGGCTGATCCAGGTGGCGCGCTTGCTGCCGCGCAGGATCACGCGGGGCACGGCCACCAGGGTGGTGAAGACGTTGAGGATCCAGAACGCCAACGGGTACCAGATCATCCAGTAGTAGTTGCGGCCCAGGCCCTGCTCGTAGCGGCGGTCGAGGAACATGGACACGGCGAACTGCAGCAGGCAGGTGGTGCCGATCACGACACCATGCCAGCCCGGGATCAGCGTGTTGACATGCCAGGGCTCAGGGATGTGCACGAACAGGCCTGCGATCCAGAGCAGGATCACCGCTGCCATGGTGTAGGCCCACAGCACGCTCGTGAAGTACTCGATGTAGACCGGGATCATGCGGCGGTGCCGCCACTGGCCGAACACGGCGCGCCGGCCGAACAGCACCTGCGTGCCGCCCATGGACCAGCGCAGGCGCTGGCGCCACAGTCCGCGGAAGGTCTCCGGCATCAGGATCCAGCACAGCGCGGCGGGCTCGAAGCGCACGTCCCAATGGCGCAGTTGCAAGCGCCAGCTGATGTCGATGTCCTCGGTCAGCGCATCGGGATTCCAGTAACCGGCATCGTGCAGCGCTGCGCGGCGGAAGCACACCATGACGCCGGACACCGTGAACACCTTGCCATAGGTGCGCTGGGCGCGCTTGATCAGGCCGATGATGGACGAGAACTCGCCGACCTGGATGCGGCCCAGCAGCGTGGAGCGTGTGCGGATGCGCGGGTTGCCGCTCACGGCGCCCACGCGCGGGCTGGACAGCAGCTGCCGCATCATCCACCGCAGGCAATGCGGATCGACGATGGAATCGCCGTCGATGCACAGGAAGTAGTCGTAGCGGGCCAGCGCGGCAGCCGTGTTGAGACCCACGGCCTTGCCCTGGTTGGCGGCCAGATGGATGGCGCGGATGCGGCTGTCCTCGCGCGCATAGCGATCGATCAGGGCTGGCGTGGCGTCGGTGCTGCCATCGTCGATCAACAGGATCTCGAACTCCGGGTAGTTCAGCGCGCGCAATGCCGCCACGGTCTCGTGCAGGTTGGCGGCCTCGTTGTGGCAGGGCACGAACACGCTGACCGGTGGGTAGGAGGGCAGCGGCGGCGGCTGGTCGTAAGCCGGGTCCTTGCGCTCGTAGTGGAAGTAGTAGTAAAGGCCGCCGCACATCCACACATAGGACATGAACAGCGGGTAGTAAAAGGTGAAATCGAACAGCCAGCCGATGCCGCGGGAGAGGTCGAAGTCCATGCGGGTCTCTCCTGTAGATCAGAAGCGCCAGGTGGCGTGCAGGTAGATGTAACCCTTGGTCTCGTAGACCCCGTCGTACGGGAAGCGCCGCGTACCGACGCCGTAGCGGGTCGAGAAGTCGGGACCGATGTTCCACTCGTGCTCGTAGCGCAGGTCGTGGAAGAAGTTCCAGCCATAGTCTTCGCGCATCCAGCCGCCGCCGGGGGCGTGCACGTCGCTGAACTGCTTGTAGCTGCCGATGGTGATGGCGGCGCGCTGGTTGAAGCTCTTGTCGTAGCGCCGCCAGGTCAGCCAGTCGCCGGCCAGCGTGACCGACAGCGCCATGTCGCGCGCCGGGTTGAAGTAGATCGCGTCGCGCAGCGTGTTGGCGCTGGCATAGAAGGCCGGCTGCAGGTCCAGCGTCTTGCCGTAGCCACTGTAGAGCCGCTCGGTCCAACTGGCCGCGAAGGACTTGCGGCGGTTGCCGTCGTTGAAGTCGTAGTAGGCGAGGTCCGCCGCGATGCGGCGCGACTCGTTCCACTGGTAGGCCGCGCCGACCAGGCTCTTGCTGGCATGCAGATAGCGGGGTGCGTTCAGGTAGTTCTCCGCATCCGGCATGCGGCCCTTGAGCGGGAAGTCGTTGGTCTGGCTCTCGTGCCGCGCGCGCACCGAGAAGTGGTCGCCGAACTGGCGGCTGCCACCGACCGCCCAGTAGGCGTCGTTGCCGTTGCGCAGATCCTGGCCCACTTCCATGCTGGCCTGCCAGTCGCGCCGCGTGATCTCGATGCCCATGCCGGCACGTTCGTGCTTGGCCGAGTTGTCGTCGAAGCTGGCGCGCGCCAGATGGTGGTTGGCATAGACGCGCTGACCGTCCCCGAACATGCCGCTGTACAGCGTGGACTCCCAAATGAGATCGTTGTTGCCGGCCACGTGGCCCTGGCCCAGGCCGCGCGTCGCGCCGCTGACCAGGAGGGGGCGCTTGCTGCGTTCCCAGGCGCGCACCAGGCGCTGCACGGCAGGGTGTTCGGGGGCGCTGCGTTGCAGGTCTTCGATGGCCGTGCGGGCCTGGGCGATGTCGCCCTGGGCCCAGATGGCTTCGGCCAGGCCCACGCGCGCGCGGATGTTGTCGGGCGAGCGGCTCAGAACGGCCTGGAAGCGCTCCGCGGCTGCGCGGGGCAGGCCGCGCCGTGCCAGCAGTTCGCCCTGGTCGAGCCACAGGCCGGCGTCATCGGGCAATTCGGCCTGCAGGGTATTCAGCGCAGCTTCGGCTTCGTTCAGGCGGTCGGCGAAGCGCATCAGCATGATGTCGGTTCGGCGTGCGGAAACGCTGGCCCCGCTGTCGCGCAATTGGTCCTGCGACACGGCTTCGGCCGCGGGGAAGTTCTCTGCCTCGACCTCGGCGAAGATCAGGCCGGAGCGGGCCGCGGCGTTGGTCGGCTCCTGCAGCAGTACGCGGCGGTACAGCGCTCGGGCTTCGGTCGGCTGGCGCAGCTGCAGCTGTGCGTCCGCCGCGGCCAGCACGACGTAGCTGGGCTGCGGGCCCTCGGCTTCGAGTTCCCGGAACAGCACCAAAGCGTCTTCCGCTTGGCCGCGTTGGCGCAGCGCGACGATGCGGTCGCGGCGCAGTCGCAGCAGCACGTCGGCAGCGCCTTGCGTGCGGGCTTGTTCGATGAGCCTGGCGTTCTCGGCGATGGCGGCCTCGATCGGGGCGTAGCGCGCCGATGTGAAGTCGCGGTCCAGCACTTCGATGGCTTCGCGGATGTGGCGGCCATTGGTGGCCTGGGCGTCGGCCAGCGTCGGCGTTGGCGCCGGAGCGACAACCGGGGCAGCAGCGATCGGCGCCGGCACCGGCGGCGTCGCTGTGGGCGCAGGCGCTGCCGCGACGGGTGGCTGCGCGCCGAGGGCCAACAGGCGCTCGCCGAAGGGCCGGGCGCGCTGGCCTTCACCGCGTGCCTGCAGGGCGGCGAACGCCGACTGCAACATGGGCACATCCTGCCGCGCCAGCACCAGCGTGCGGCGCAGCTGCGCGTCGGCCTGGGCCGGCTTGCCGTCGGCCAGCAATGCCAGGCCTGCACCCAGCGCGGCGTCGGCGCTGCGCGGGCGGCGCTGCGCCAGCAAGCCGTAAGCCTGGGCTGCGCGCGCACCCTCGTTGCGGCTCAGGGCAGATTTGCCGATCGCGGCGAGCACGTAGTCTGGTGTGTTGGCACCAAGGCGCAGCGTGCGGCTGCTGGCCAGCGCCTCTTCGTGCCGTTCGGCCCAGCTTTGCACGGCAATCAGGTCGTGCCGCACATCGAGCCGGCGCGGGTTCTGGGCCAGCAGGTCCTGCAGCGTGGCCAGGGCGCTGTCGTACTGGCCGGCGCGCGCCTGGGAGATGGCCTGTCCGTAGCGGTCGACCGCCCAACTGGGCGATGTGCAACTGGCCAGCAACAGCGCTGCGACGCAGGCCTGCAGGCGCGAGCGGGCGTGGCTCTGGACGGGCGCCCGGTTCATGCGGCCGACCGTGCGGCCGAGAGGCTGCGCCGGCGAATACTCCACAGGCCCAGCAGGGCGGCGCTGAACAGCGCCACCGAGGTGGGTTCCGGCACCTGGTTGTACAGGTTGCCTTCATCGATGCTCGTCCAGGCGGTGGCGCCGGGACCGCGCCAGCCCAGGTCGATCACGCCGGCTTCCAGGCGGTTGAAATAGGTCATGTCGATGCCGTAGTAGCCTTGTTCCAGGTACAACTCGTCGATGCCGTTCATGGCCAGCAGTTCGTACAGGCCACGTCCGCTGCTGCCCGCCAGCGTCTCGTGCGCCATGCCGAGGCTGGCGTTCAAGCCGGTCAGCGTGAAGGTGAAGCCATCATCGGCGAACACGCCGAAATCGTAAACACCTGCGACACCCACGTAGAGGTAGCCGGAGAACACGGCGGCGTAGTTGAACTCGCCGCCGCAGTGCGCGAGGCTCTCGGCCTCCGTTTGCAGTGGGCAGCCGTTCGCGCCGCCGACGATGGGGGCCAGCGCGCGCTGATAGTCCTCGCCCCAGACGCCGTAGGCGCCGCTGGCCTGGGTGTTGTTGTAGATGTTGTTGGCGTAGCTGACCTGGCCCGTGCTGGTCGCGGTCTTGGTCACGTAGGGGTTGCTGCCGGAGACGATGCCGCCGATGTCGCTGGTGGACCAGATGCCGGTGCCCCAGCCGTAGGCGCCAATGGCTTGGGTGGTGCCGTTTTCGTCGGTGTAGAGCTGGTTGCTGAAGTGTGCGTCGTTCTGCACCTTGTACCAAGTGCCGGACAGACCGCCAGCCACACTGCCGGTCGGGGCGGCGCCAGTGACCAGCGGATTCAGCGTGACGGTGGCCGCTGCGGCGGCCGATGACAGCACCACGCCAGCGCACAGCATGGCGATCTTGGACAGCTGCGGGAGAGGAATGGATTTGCTCATGTTCAGTGCCTAGTGCGGTTGGTTTGTATGCAACGAATTGTGAAAACTTCTGAGAAATCGCCGCGTGAAGAAGTCCACGCAACACGGTGGGTCTGCAGGACGGGCAACACACCAACGCACAGCTCCACAAGGTCTTTGTGAACATTTGCACGCTTTACAGCACGGATCAGGAGCTCTCCCTACAATCCCCCGCCTTCCACGTCTGCCACCCCACCAAGCCATGTCCCAGGGAACCATCGCCATCCGTGGCGCGCGCCAGCACAACCTCAAAAACCTGGACCTCGACATCCGCACTGGCGAGCTGACCGTGGTGACCGGCCCCAGCGGCTCGGGCAAGTCCAGTCTGGTGTTCGACACGCTCTACGCCGAAGGCCAGCGCCGCTATGTCGAAACCTTCTCGGCCTATGCGCGCCAGTTCCTGGACCGCATGGACAAGCCGGCCGTGGACCGCGTCGAAGGCGTGCCGCCGGCCATCGCCATCGACCAGACCAACCCGGTCCGCTCCTCGCGCTCCACGGTCGGCACGATGACCGAGCTCAACGACCATCTGAAGCTGTTGTTCGCGCGCGCCGGGCAGCTGTTCGACAAGGCCACTGCGCAGCCCGTGCGCCACGATTCGCCCGACAGCATCTACGCCCAGCTGCAGGCGCGCGCGGCAGAGCAGGGCGATCCGCGGCTGGTGCTGACCTTCCCGGTCGAGCTGCCGGCGGGCACCTCGGCCGAGCAGGTGGCCGAGTGGCTGTCGGCCAGCGGTTTCACGCGCATCCAGGCCGAGCGCGAAGTGGCCACGCCTGCAGGCCCGCGCAAGCTGCTGGACGTGGTGGCCGACCGCTTCCGCTTGGCCGGCACCGAGCGCGTGCGCGCGATCGAGGCCATCGAGACCGCGCTCAAGCGCGGCGCCGGCCGGCTCAACGTCTACGCGCTCGCCGCCGATGCCGAGGCCGCACCCGAGATCTGGCGCTTCTCCACGGGCCTGCACTGCCCCGACAGCGATTTGCGCTATGCGGACCCGATCCCGTCCATGTTCTCGTTCAACTCGCCGGTCGGTGCCTGCGAGGCCTGCCGTGGCTTCGGCCGCGTGATCGGCGTGGACTACGACCTCGTCATCCCGAACGACAAGATGACCCTGCGTGCCGGCGCCATCAAGCCCATGCAGACCCCCGCCTGGCAGGAGGCCCAGGACGACCTCATGCGCCACGCCGAAGCCGCTGGCATCCCGCGCGACACGCCCTACAAGCAGCTGACGCCCGAGCAGAAGCACTGGGTGATCCACGGCTCGCCGCACTGGAACGGCAAGTGGAACCAGCACTGGTTCGGCGTCAAGCGCTTCTTCGAGTACCTGGAGAGCAAGGCCTACAAGATGCACATCCGCGTCTTGCTGTCCAAGTACCGCAGCTACACGCCGTGCGAAACCTGCGGCGGCGCGCGCCTGAAGACCGAGAGCCTGCTCTGGCGCCTGGGCAGCAAGGAAGACGCCGATGCTGTGCTCGACCCCGCCAAGCGCTTCATGCCGCAGGGTGTGCAGTGGTCGCGCGCGCAGCTCGAGGCCTTGCCCGGGCTGACCCTGCACGACCTCATGCTGTTGCCGATCGACCGGCTGCGCCGCTTCTTCGACCGGCTCTCCGGCAGCACCCATGCCGTCGACCCCGGCGAGGCCCAGGCGCTGCGCCTGCTGTTCGAGGAGATCACGACGCGGCTGCGCTACCTGTGCGACGTGGGCATCGGCTACCTCACGCTGGACCGCCAGAGCCGCACCCTGTCGGGCGGCGAGGTGCAGCGCATCAACCTGACGACCGCGCTCGGCACGTCGCTGGTCAACACGCTGTTCGTGCTCGACGAGCCCAGCATCGGCCTGCACCCACGCGACATGCACCGCATCATCGAAGCCATGCAGCGCCTGCGCGATGCCGGCAACACGCTGGTCGTCGTCGAGCACGATCCGGCCGTGATGTTCGCGGCCGACCGCATGATCGACATGGGCCCCGGCCCCGGTGCGCGCGGCGGCAGCATCGTGTTCGACGGCAGCACCGCGCAGCTGCGCCAGGCCGACACGCTCACGGGCCAGTACCTGGGCGGGCGCAAGCAGATCGGCATCGGCCAGCGCCGCGTGGTCGGTGACAACACGCCGCGCCTGATCCTCGAAGGCGCGCGCGAGCACAACCTGCGCGACGTGACGGTCGACATCCCGCTGCAGCGCCTGGTCTGCGTGACCGGGGTCAGCGGCTCGGGCAAGTCCACGCTGATCCAGGACGTGCTGGCGCCCGCACTGGTACGCCACTTCGGCCGCGCCACCGAGTCGCCCGGCCTGCACGACCGCCTGTTGGGCGCCGACCACCTGGCCGACGTCGTCTACGTGGACCAGTCGCCCATCGGCAAGACCGCGCGCTCCAACCCGGCCAGCTACGTGGGCGCCTGGGATGCCATCCGCACGTTGTTCGCCGATGCGCCGCTGGCGCGCCAGCGCGGCTACACGGCGTCCAAGTTCAGCTTCAACAGCGGTGACGGGCGCTGCCCGACCTGCGGCGGGTCTGGCTTCGAGCACGTGGAGATGCAGTTCCTGTCGGACGTCTACCTGCGCTGCCCGGACTGCGACGGCAAGCGCTACCGTCCCGAGATCCTCGAGGTGCACATCGAGCGCCGCGACGTGGCCAACGCCCGCCGCCGCGCCTTCAGCGTGGCCGACGTGCTGGAGCTCACCGTGAGCGAGGCCGTGCAGGTGTTCGAGAACGACCGCGAGGTCGTGCGCGCGCTGCAGCCCATCCTGGACGTGGGCCTGGAATACGTGAAGCTGGGCCAGCCCGTGCCCACGCTGTCGGGCGGCGAGTCGCAGCGGCTCAAGCTCGCGGGCTTCCTGGCCGAGGCCGCCAAGAACGCCGCGCCCTCGCGCCAGAACCTCGCGCGCAAGGGCACGCTGTTCCTGTTCGACGAGCCGACCACGGGCCTGCACTTCGACGACATCGCCAAGCTCATGCGCGCGCTGCGCAAGCTGCTCGACGCCGGCCACTCATTGGTCGTGATCGAGCACAACCTGGACGTGATCCGCGCCAGCGACTGGCTCATCGACATGGGCCCCGAAGGCGGCGACGGCGGCGGCCTGGTGGTGGCCACGGGCACACCCGAGCAGGTGCGCGCGCATCCGACATCGCACACGGGGGCCGCGCTGCGCGAGTACGAAGCGGCCATGGCGCCGGGCCAGGCCCTGTCCGTGCAGGAGCCGGCGCCACGCTACGCCGCGGCGGCCCCTGCCGCCATCGAGATCGTCAACGCCAAGGAGCACAACCTCCAATCGCTGTCGGTGCAGATCCCGCGCGGCAGCTTCAACGTGGTCACGGGCGTCAGCGGCTCGGGCAAGTCCACGCTGGCCTTCGACATCCTGTTCAACGAAGGCCAACGCCGCTACCTCGAATCGCTGAACGCCTATGCGCGCAGCATCGTGCAGCCGGCCGGCCGGCCCGAGGTCGACGCGGTCTACGGCATCCCGCCGACGGTGGCCATCGAGCAGCGCCTGTCGCGCGGCGGCCGCAAGTCCACGGTCGGCACCACCACCGAGGTCTGGCATTTCCTGCGCCTGCTCTACGTCAAGTTGGGCGTGCAGCACTGCGTGAAGGACGACGCACCCGTGCAGCCGCAGACGCCCGACAGCATCGCAGCCCAGCTGCTGCGCCAGTTCCGCGACCAGCACGTGGGCCTGCTCGCGCCGCTGGTGGTCAACCGCAAGGGCGTCTACACGGAACTGGCCGACTGGGCACGGCCGCGCGGCTACACGCATCTGCGCGTGGACGGCAACTTCCTGCCGACCACGGGCTTTCCGCGCATCGACCGTTTCAAGGAGCACACCATCGAGCTGCCCGTGGCCAGCCTGGACGTGACGCCGGCCAACGAAGCCCGGCTGCGCGAAGCCCTGGCCCAGGCGCTCGAGCACGGCAAGGGCGTGGTGCACGTGCTGAGCCAGCTCGACGGCCTGCGCGCCGCCATGGCGGACGGCCAGCCCACGGCCCCCATCGGCCAGCTGCTGGTGTTCTCGGCCAAGCGCGCCTGCCCGGTCTGCGCGACCTCCTACGCCGAACTCGATCCGCGCCTGTTCTCCTACAACAGCAAGCACGGCTGGTGCCCCGACTGCGTGGGCACGGGCGTCAAGCTGACCCGGGAACAGCGCGCGGTCTACGACGACTCCGTGCGTGACGACGACAACAAGGGCCGCGAGCAAACCTTCGCCGAACCCGAGGCCGAGGACGTGGGCGAGCAGGCCTGCCCGACCTGCGCGGGAACGCGCCTCAACGCCACGGCGCGCGCCGTGCGCTTCGACGGCCGCGCCATCACCGACATCGCACGCATGTCGGTCGGCGAGGTGCGCCGCTGGATCCAGTCGCTGCGCGCGCCGGGCCGCCTGCCCACGCGCGAAGCCGACATCGCACGCGACCTGCTGCCCGAGATCGCGAGCCGGCTGGAGTTCCTCGAAGAGGTGGGCCTGGGCTACCTCACGCTGGACCGCGGCGCGCCCACGCTGTCGGGTGGCGAGGCCCAGCGCATCCGCCTGGCCGCGCAGCTGGGCAGCAACCTGCAGGGCGTCTGCTACATCCTGGACGAGCCGACCATCGGTCTGCACGCGCGCGACAACCACATCCTGCTCAACGCGCTGCACAAGCTCGGCGACAAGGGCAACACGCTGGTCGTCGTCGAGCACGACGAGGACACCATCCGCCGCGCCGACCACCTGATCGACATCGGCCCCGGCGCCGGCAAGCGCGGCGGCCGCCTCGTGGCCCAGGGCAATGCGCAGGACCTGGCGCAGACCGAGGACTCGGTCACCGGCCGCTACCTGCGCGATGCCATGCGCCATCCGCTCAAGGCCCGCCGGGACACCGCGCCCGGCACCAGCTGGCTCTCGGTGCGCGGCGCGCGCGAGCACAACCTGCAGAACGTCGACGCGGATGTGCCGCTCAAGCGCCTGGTCGTCGTGACGGGCGTCAGCGGCTCGGGCAAGTCCACGCTCGCGCGCGACGTGCTGCTGTCCAACGTGCAGACCGTGGTGGCGCAGAAGTCCACCCAGGCCGGCCTGGCCGCGCTCACGCTGCACGGCGCCACCTGGACTGGCTGCGACGAGGTGCGCGGCTACGAGCAGATCGACCGCGTGCTCGAAGTCGACCAGACGCCCATCGGCAAGACCCCGCGCAGCTGCCCGGCCACCTACATCGGCTTCTGGGACACCATCCGCAAGCTGTTCGCCGAGACGCTGGAGGCCAAGGCGCGCGGCTACGGCCCTGGCCGCTTCTCCTTCAACACCGGCGAGGGCCGCTGCCCGAGCTGCGAAGGCCAGGGCATCCGCACCATCGCGATGAGCTTCCTGCCCGATGTGAAGGTGCCTTGCGAAAGCTGCCACGGCGCGCGCTTCAACCCCGAGACGCTGGCCGTGAGCTGGCGCGGCAAGAGCATCGGCGAGGTGCTGCAAATGGAGGTCGACGAGGCGGTGGAGTTCTTCGCCAGCATGCCCAACATCGCGCATCCCTTGCAGCTGCTCAAGGACGTGGGCCTGGGCTACCTCACACTGGGCCAGCCTTCGCCCACGCTGTCGGGCGGCGAGGCGCAGCGCATCAAGCTGGTCACCGAACTCAGCAAGGTGCGCGACGACGTGGGCCGCCGCGGCCAGAAAGCCCCGCACACGCTCTACGTGCTGGACGAGCCCACCGTGGGCCTGCACATGGCCGACGTGGAGAAGCTGATCCGCGTGCTGCACCGCCTGGTCGACGGCGGCCACAGCGTGGTCGTGATCGAGCACGACCTGGACCTCATCGCCGAGGCCGACTGGGTGCTGGACCTGGGACCCGAGGGCGGCGACGGCGGCGGGCGCATCGTCGGCGCAGCGCCGCCGGAGGAGCTGGTGCGCCTGGGCACGGCGACCGGCAAGGCCTTGGCGCCGGTGCTGGCGCGCTGACGCCTACTTGGCGTAGGACTCCAGCGGCTTGTCGTTGGGCTCGCGGAAGAGCTGCTGCAGCGTCTCGCTCATGGGCAGGTTCAGGTTGGCGTTCTTGGGCGGGATCGGCGACATGAACCACTTGGCGTAGAGCCTGGCCGCCTCGCCCGAGAGCATGAACCTGCGCAGCGAATCGTCCACGGCCTTCTTGAACGCCGGGTCGTCCTTGCGGAACAGCAGCGCGATGGGCTCGGACGCCAGGGCCTCGCCGACGATGCGATAGCCCGTGGGGTTGCGGCCATTGGCGATCAGGCCGGCCAGCAGGTTGTCGTCGAGCACGAAGGCGTCGGCCCGGCCGGACTCCAGCATCAGGAAGCTGTCGAAATGGTCCTTGCCGAGCACGGTCGGGATCTCGATGTTCTTCATCTTGGCGTAGTTGCGCAGCAGCTGCACGGCCGTCGTACCGGTGGACGCGGCCACGTTGCGTCCGGCGAGTTGTTCGAACGAGGTGATGCCCGAATCGGCGCGCACCGCCATGCGCACCTGGCTCACATAACTCGTCAGCGCGAACGCCACCTGCTGCTGGCGCGTGAGGTTGTTGGTGGTCGGGCCGCAGCCGATGTCCACGGTGCCGTTCTGCACCAGCGACATGGTGTTCTGCGCGGTCAGGACCTTGTAGTCAAAGCGGGCGCCCGGGGCGATCTCCTTGAGGACGTGCTCGCACAGCTCCACGTGGTAGCCGACGAACTTGTCCTGGGCGCCGAGCGCGTAGGCCATGGGCGCGGAGGCTTCGCGCACACCCAGCACCACGGCGCCGGTGGCCTTGATCTTGTCGAAGGTGCTGGGTGCAGGTGTGCTCTGGGCGTTGGCCGCGCAGGCGAAGATGGCGAGGACGAGGGAGGCCGCGGTGCGGTGGAATGGGTGCACGGCGTGGAATGGAGATGAGGGGTGCATGCAGTCAGGCTGCCATCGAACCCTAGCAGCGAGCCTGCATACCGTCCACGGCGAAAACGCGGATGCGCGCTGCACCCCCATGCACGCCGATGTCGCGCCTCAGGGCCTCCCGGCGCCGGGAACGTCCACCTGCGTCGCCCATACCGCCGCCTCGCGCGCGGCCTGGCGCGCGGCTTCGTGGAAATCGGGGGCCACGCACAGGAACAGGGTGCGCCGGTCCGGCCCACCCAGCGTCAGCGCGAAGCAGCCCATGTTGCCAGTCGGGATCGACTGCAGGATCTCGCCACCCGGAGCCATGCGCACGGCGCGGTGGCCCACGGCATCGGCGAACCAGACCGCACCCTCGGCGTCCAGCACAGCCCCATCAGGTGCTGCCGTCAGGCTGCCCAGCACGGTCGGGACATCGGTCATCGGCGGCTGCGGTCCCCACGCCGCCCAGTCGCGCCGTGGGCCCAGGCCACCGTCGGCCTGCATGTCGAAGGCCGAGATGCGGTTGCCCATGGTCTCGCAGACGATCAGTGTGCGGCCATCGGGCGTGAGCATGGACCCATTGGGGAAGTACAGCCCCTCGGCCGCCACCGACACCGTGCCGTCCGGGTCCACGCGCGCGAGCCGGGCCAGCGCCGGTGCGCCGCCGCCCATGAGGTCGAAGCCGAAGTTGCCCACGTAAGCGCGCCCCTGGCCGTCGACCACCATGTCGTTGGCATGGCCGCCGGCGACGCCCGACAGGTCGGCATGCGGCACGAGCCGGCCGTCGGTCTCGCGCCGCAGCACGCGGCGGTCGCGCATGGAGACCACCAGCAGCCGCCCATCCGGCAACCAGCCCAGGCCGGAGGGCTGCTGCGGCACCGTGGCGATGGTCTCGGCCTGGCCGTCCAGACCGACCGCGACGATGCGCTGTGTGTAGAAGTCCGACAGCCAGAGCCGGCCATCGTGCCAGCGCGGGCCCTCGAGGAAGCTGTAGCCGGTCACCAGTTCGGAAAAGCGCGGTTCTGCCATCGGGTCTCCTGTTCTTGCGCGGTCGGACGTCGCCGCGGGCCGCCGCATCATAGGCAGCGCGCGCCCAGGGACATCACCGATGCGGGCCGCTGCCATGTGGTGTTGAATGGCCCGCTTTGCACCCGCCACGATGAGAGACCGCTCCATGTTCCGCCGTTCCTTGCTGGGCGCTGCCGCGCTCGCTTCGCTGACCACGCTCGTGGCCCCCGTCACCGCCCAGGCCCAGGCCTGGAAGAACTTCCCCGACAAGCCGATCAAGCTCGTCATCGCCTTCCCCGCCGGTGGCCCCACCGACATCACCATGCGCTCGCTGGCCGACAACGCGGCCAAGGTGCTGGGCCACCCCGTCATCATCGAGAACAAGCCCGGTGCCGGCGGCACGCTGCCCGCGCAGGCGCTGCAGACCGCCCAGCCCGATGGCTACACCATCGCCCAGATCCCGCTGGGCGTGTTCCGTCTGGGCTACACCACCAAGATCAACTGGGACCCGATCAAGGACATCAGCTACGTGATCAACGTCACGGGCTATGCCTTCGGTGTCGTGGTGCCGACCAACAGTCCGTTCAAGACCTGGGCCGACTTCGTCGCCTACGCCAAGGCCAACCCGGGCAAGCTGACCTATGGCTCCACCGGCACGCTGACCAGCCCGCACCTGACGACCGAGATCATCGCCCAGCAGGCCGGCATCGAGCTGCAGCACGTGCCCTACAAGGGCAGCGCGGACCTGATGCTGGCCGTGGTCAGCGGCCAGCTGATGGCCGCCGTGGACTCCACCGGCTTCGCGCCACAGGTCGAGGCCGGCAAGCTGCGCGTGCTCAACACCTGGGGCGAAAAGCGCCTGCCCAAGTTCCCCGATGCGCCCACGCTCAAGGAACTGGGCTACGACATCGTGCAGAACTCGCCCTTCGGCATCGGCGCGCCGCGCGGCACGCCGCCCGAGGTCGTCAAGCGCCTGCACGACGCCTTCAAGAAGGCGATGGAAGAGCCCAGCTACGTGGCCACGCTCGCCAAGTACGACATGCTGCCCGACTACAAGAGCACGGCGGACTACACCAAGTTCGCGCAGGACACGGTGGCGCGCGAGAAGGCCATCATCGAGAAGCTGGGGCTGGCCAAGCCGCAGTGAACGCCGTGGCCTGACGCGGCATCATCGCGTCATGCGCCGATCCGGACCCTCCGAGCAAGCCGACTGGCAGGTCGTGCACGTGCATCCGTACGCGCCGGCCAAGCCTGCACATGGTGCGCCCTGCAACGGCTGCGGCATGTGCTGCCTGCTGGAGCCCTGTCCGCTGGGCATGCTGCTGTCACGGCGCCGGCAGGGCGCTTGCGTCGCCCTGCGGTGGGACGAGGCCCAGGGGCGCTACCTGTGCGGTGCGCTGAGCGAGCCGGCCGAGGTGCTGGGCGTGCGCTGGCTGGCGCCGCTGGCACGGCGCTGGATCGCGGCGGGCATCGGCTGCGATGCGCGCTTCCAGGTGCAGGAAGCCGGTGCGGCAGCGGATACCATCGCCCGCAAACCTCCTCCATGACCGACACGCCACGACTTCCATCGATCGCCCGGGGCGCCCTGTGGGACCGTGTCTACGCGGCCCTGGAAGCTGCGCTGCTGTCCGGCCGTTACGCCCCAGGCGAGCGCGTGGTGCTGCGGGATGTGGCGGACGAACTCGGTGTGAGCCTGACACCCGTGCGCGACGCGGTGAACCGTCTCGTCGCCGAAAAGGTGCTGGACCGCGGCGGGGTCGGCCAGGGCGGGGGTGCTGTCGTGCCCTTGCTCGACGCGGACCAGTTCGACCAGCTCATGACCGTACGTGCCGGTCTGGAGCCCGTGGCCGCGCGGGCCGCGACCCTGCATGCGACACCCGAGGCATTGGCGGGCATCGAGGCCTCGCTGGCCGAGATGAAGCGCTCCGTCAAGGAGCGGCGCACGGCACAATACCTCGACGCGCACTACCGGTTCCACTTCGGCATCTACGCGCTGTGCCGCATGCCCATCGTGCAGGACGTGATCGAGAGCGCCTGGCTGCGCTGCGCCCCCACGCTCACGCTGGCCCTGCCCGAATACATCCCCAGCCTGAAGCGCTACCCCTTCCACGAGGCGGCTCTGGACGCCTTGCGCCGTGGCGATGGCGACGCCGCGGCCGAGGCGATCCGCGACGACATCGAGAGCGCACGCGCCGACATTTGCGCGCTGCTCGACAAGCACCCCCGTTGAGACCCTGAGGGCATGGCGCGCTCGCGCCGCCCTGGCGGGACGGCGCTTGCGCTGCTTTTGTTGTTTGTTATAACATTGACCAAGAACATCGGAGACCACCCATGCGCAACCGCCTGCACCGTGCCTTCCTCGCCCTGCTGGGGCTTGCCGCGACCGCCCTGGCGTCGCCGGCACCCGCCGCAGAATTTCCCGCCAGGGAGATCCGCTTCGTCGTGCCCTGGAACGCCGGCGGCTCCAACGACATTGCCGCGCGCCTACTGGCCCAGCTGGCCGCCGAGCAGGGTGTGCAGGTCATCGTGGAGAACGTGCCCGGCGCCACCGGCTCCATCGGCATGACGCGCGTGGCCAATGCGGCGCCCGATGGCTACACCATCGGCATGGGCACGAGTTCCACGCTGTCGCTGATCGCGCAGAACCTCACGCCGTTGCGCAACGAGCAATTCGCGCCGATCGCCCGCGTCACCATCGATCCCCTGGTGCTGCTGGTGCCCTCGTCCGGGCCCGCCAACCTCGAAGCCTTCGTCGACCATCTCCGCAGGAACCCGGGCAAGGTGTCCATCGGAACGCCGGGCACCAACAACCTCAACCACATCTTCTCGGTCATGGCCGGCCGCGTGGCCGGCGTCGAGATCATCAACGTGCCGTACACGGGCGGCTCCAAGGTGGTGGCCGACCTGGCCGGCAAGCAGCTGGAGGCGGCCGTGCTCAAGCCCTCGGAGAGCAAGGCCATGATGGATGCAGGTCTGGTCAAACCGCTCGCCGTGTTCGCGACCGAACGTCTGAAGACCTTGCCCGATGTGCCCACGTTCAAGGAGCGTGGCTTCGACGTCTTCCCGCACGGCCCCTTGGTGCAGATGGCCTACATCGTGGCCCCGGTCGGCGTGCCCGAGCCGGTGCGCTCGAAGCTGACCGAGATCTTCTCGAAGGCGATCCAGAGTGCCAAGTTCAGGGCCCCGACCGAGCAGGCCGGTGCCGTCGTCGACGACCTGACGGGCGCAGCGCTCGGCCGCGAGATCAACAACGTGCAGAAGTCGCTGGCCGAGGTCGGACCCAAGATCTTCGTGGCCGACAAGAAGTAAGCGAAGCCTCCCCTCCCATCGAACCAGCCACCACCATGAGCCTCATCCAAAAAGTCAGCTGCCACGTCGTTTCCGCACCCGTGGAGAAGCCCTTCACTTCCTCGCGCGGCTGGCTGTACAAGAACCGCGGGTCGTGCATCGTCGAGATCGAGACCGCGGACGGCATCGTCGGCTGGGGCGAATGCTATGGCCCGTCGGCCGTCTCCAAGGCCTACATCGAGACCCAGTTCGCGCCGCGTGTGGTCGGCCGCGATGCCTTCGACGTCGAGGTCATCTGGGAGGATCTGTACAACCGCGTGAAGGACTACGGCGGGCGCGGCATGGTCACCTCGGCCATGAGCGGCATCGACATCGCCCTGTGGGACATCATCGGCAAGAGCTGCAACAAGCCCATCCACAAGCTGATCGGCGGCGCCTACCGCAGCGAGGTCGATTGCTACGCCACCGGCATGTACTTCATCGACATGGACCGCCTCGTCGAAGAGGCGATCGAAGAGGCGCAAGGCTATGTCGAGGAGGGCTTCACCGCTGTGAAGATGAAGATCGGCCTGGGCGATCCCAAGCTGGACATCGCCCGCGTGGCCGCGGTGCGCCAGGCCATCGGCGACAAGACGCGCCTGATGGTCGATGCCAACCACTGCTTCACCGTACCGCAGGCGATCCGCCTGGGCCGCGAGTTGGAGAAGCTCGGCGTGGAGTGGTTCGAGGAACCGATCTCTCCGGAAGACATCGACGGCTATGTCGAGGTCACACGCGCACTGGACATGGCCGTGGCCGGCGGCGAGAACGAGTTCACGCGCTGGGGCTTCCGCGACCTCGTGGTGCGCAAGGCCATGGACATCGTGCAACCCGACGTCTGTGCGGCCGGCGGCATCAGCGAATGCCGCAAGATCGCGACACTGGCCAGCGCGCACGGCGTGGAGTGCGTGCCGCACGCCTGGGGTTCGGCCATCGGTCTCGCGGCCACGTTGCACTTCATCGCGGCGCTGCCGGACCAGCCGCCGAGCTTTCGGCCCATGCCGCCCCTGCTCGAGTTCGAGCAGTGCGAGAACCCGTTCCGCGACCATCTGTCGCGCGAACCCATCGTGCAGCGCCGCGGCAAGGTGCAGATTCCCACCGGCGCGGGGCTCGGCATCGAAGTCGACCGCCAGGTGCTGGACCGCTATCGCGTGGGCTGAGCATGCGTTTCGTGAGCTTCGCCGGCCCGCAAGGCCGAGCCACGCCGGGCGTGGTCGTCGGAACGGACGTGGCCGACCTGTCGCATCCGGACTGCCGGGCCTGGATGGGCGACAGCCCGCCGAGCCTGCTGGCCATGGTCGAGCAGGGCTTGGGCGAGTGGACCGACCGTCTGCGCGGGGCACGCTTCGGCGCGGCCGTGCTGCGCCCGCTGGAGGGCCTGAAGCTGCTGGCGCCGCTGCGCCCCGGCAAGATCATCGGCGCGGCCTTCAACTTCAGCGACGCCCTGGCCGAGCGCAACATGCCAGCGCCGCCCGAGCCAGTCACCTTCGTGCGGTCGGGGGCCACCGTGGTCGGCCCCGGCGCGCCCGTCCTGGTACCGCCCGATGTCGGCGATGTGGGCTACGAGGCTGAACTGGCCGTGGTGATCGGCCGCCGGGCGCTGCGTGTCCCGCGTGCGCACGCCATGGCGCATGTGGCCGCCTACACCCTGCACAACGACGTGAGCGGCAGTGCGCTGGTCAAGGCCGATGGCGGCAACTTCGTCCGCGGCAAGAACCTGCCCGCCTCGGCGCCGCTGGGGCCGTGGCTGCTCACGCCCGACGAGGTGCCGGATCCCTACCGCGTCGGCATCCGGCTCGACATCGATGGCCGCCGGCTGCAGGACGGCTCCACCGCCACCATGCTGCATGGCATCGCGGCGCTGATCGCGTTCATCTCCGACCGCATGCCGCTGGACCCGGGCGACGTCATCGCCACCGGCACGCCGGCGGGCGTAGCAGCCACCCACACGCCCGCCGCCTGGCTGCGCCCGGGGCAGACCGTGACCGTGGCGCTGGCGGGTCTGGGCGAACTGTCCAACCCCGTGATGGCGGGGCCACCTTTCCTGGAAAGCCGATGACCGCTTTGCCCCGCGTCCTCCTCACCAACCCGATCCACCCGGCGTTGCTTCCGGTGCTGCAGACCGCCTGCGAAGTGGTCACCGCGCCGGATGGCGCTGCCGACACGCTGCGGCGTCTGGTCGCCGATGCCGACGCCCTGGTCGTGCGAACCCAGCTGCCGGCCGATCTGTTCGACCATGCGCCGCGCCTGCGTGCCGTGGTGCGCCATGGCGTGGGCCTGGACATGATCCCCGTCGCTGCCGCCACGGCGCGCGGCATCCCGGTGGCCAATCTGCCCGGTTCGAATGCCACCGCGGTCGTCGAATACTGTCTGGCGGCCATGCTGCATCTGCGCCGCGGCCTGGCGACGCTCGACGCGCGCCTGCGCAGCGAAGGCTGGGCGGCCGCACGTCCCCTGGCCGACACCGGCCTCGAGCTGGGACAGTCGATCTGCGGCATCGTGGGCGTGGGCGGCATCGGCACGCGTCTGGCGGCGGTGGTGCAAGGCCTGGGCATGCGGGTGCTGGGCCTCACGCCGCGGCCGCAGGGTCTGCCGCCCGGGGTGCAAGCGGCCGACAAGGCGCAACTGTTCGCGCAGGCCGATGTGGTCGTGTTGTGCTGCCCGCTCAACGACGCCACCCGCGGCCTGGTCGACGCCGCCACGCTGGCCCGCATGAAGCCAGGCGCCATCCTCGTCAATGTCGCACGCGGCCCCGTTGTCGACACGCCCGCGCTGCTGGCGGCCCTGCGCGAAGGCCGGCTGGCCGGCGCCGCTCTGGACGTCCACGACCGCCAGCCCCTGCAGGCCGACGACCCGGTGCTGCACTGCCCGCGGCTGCTGCTCACGCCACACGTGGCCGGCATCACCGCCACCAGCATGCACGGCATGAGCCGCGGTGCGGTGGACACGGTGCTCGCGCTGCTGCGCGGCGAGCGCCCGTCCAACGTCGTGAACCCCGAAGTCTTCCGCTGACCTCCTTTCCCGAGAGACCACCACCATGCGCATCGCCGATCTCCGTGCCGTTCCGATCTCCTTTCCCGTCCCCGCCGACAAGTCCGTCACGCTGGGCATCGGGCGCAGCGTCAAGCGCGATGCCGTGCTGGTCCGCGTGGAAACCGACGACGGCCACGTCGGCTGGGGCGAGGCGCACCATGGGCGCTGCCCCGGCGCCATCGCGCGGCTCGTCGACACCACCCTGCGTGAGTTGGTGCTGGGCTTCGACGCGGCCGACGTGCATGGCGTCTGGGCGCGCGTCTACAAGATGCAGCTGGCCAGCCACGGCATGGGCGCGGCTGCCGCCCTGGCCCTGAGCGGACTGGACATCGCACTGTGGGACCTGCGCAGCCAGGCCACGGGCTGGCCGTTGTACCGGCTGCTGGGCGGGGCGGCCAAGCCGATCAAGGCCTATGCCGGCGGCATCGCGCTGGGCTGGCAGGACCCTGAACTGCTGGCCGAGGAGGCGCTGCAGCACGTGGGTGCCGGTTACCGCGCGCTCAAGCTGCGCGTGGGCGACACGCCGGTGCGCGACATCGCACGCGTGCGCGCCGTGCGCCGCGCCGTGGGCGAGGCCATCGACATCCTCGTGGACGCCAACACCGCCTACTCGCTGGACGACGTGCGCCGCGTGATGCCGGCCTACGAGGAATGCGCGGTGGGCTGGCTCGAGGAGCCCTTTCCGCCACAGGACCGACGGGCCTACGCGGCCGCGGCCCGGCTGGGTCGCGTGCCGCTGGCGGCGGGAGAGAACCACTACACGCGCTACGAGTTCCAGACCTTGTTCGAGGATGGCCACGTCGGCTTTGCCCAACCCGACCTGTCCAAGACCGGCGGCGTGACCGAAGCCATGCGCATCGCGGCCATGGCCAGCGCGCTCAAGCTCAGCGTGAACCCGCACACCTCGGCCACCGCGATCAACATGGCGACCACCATCCACTACCTGTGCGGCGTGGACAACCCCGGCTATTTCGAGGGCGATGTGACGGCGCTGAACCCGTTCCGCGATGCGCTGACCGACAAGGCACCATACGCGCTGGATGCGGAGGGCTGCGTGCGGCCCCACGAGGGCGTGGGCATCGGCCTGAAGATCGACCTGGACTTCATCCGCGACCACCCCCTGATCGAAGGGCCCTGCTACGTCTGAGCCTTATTCGGGCTCGATTCCCGCCGCCCGGATGATCTGGCCCCAGCGCTCGAGCTCGCCGAGCTGGAACTTCGCGAGCTCCTGCGGCCCGATGAAGGCCGCCTCCTGCCCCGTCTTCTCGATGACCTGCTGCACGCTGGGCGCCGCGAGCGCCTCGCGCACCAGTGCGGCGAGCCGCTGCACCACGGGCGCGGGCGTGCCGGCCGGCGCGTACAGCGCGTTCCAGTAGCCGAACTCGTAGCCAGGCAGCGATTCGTTGATGGCCGGCACCTCGGGTGCCAGCGGCGAGCGCTTCGGACTGCTCATGCCCAGCGCACGCAGCTTGCCGGCCTTCACCTGGGGCAGGCTGGTCGTGAGGTCCACGATCATGAGATCGATCTGCCCGCCCACGAGGTCCAGCACGGCCGGCGGGTTGGCCTTGTAGGGAACGTAGTTGAACTTGGTGCCCGTGGCCTGCTGGAACAGCTCGGTCGCCACCTGGGCCGAGGAACTGCCCGAGCCGTAGTTGAGCTTGCCGGGCTGGGATTTGGCCAGCGCCACGAGTTCGGACACGTTGTTCGCCTTGATCTGCGGGTTCACCACCAGCGCGAGGTAGCCGCGCGCCAGCAGCGAGACGGGCGCGAAGTCCTTGATCGGGTCGTAGGCGATCTTCTTGAGCAGGTGCGGGTTGGCCGACTGCGTGGTGTTGGTCGTCATGAACAGCGTGTAGCCGTCCGGCTGCGCCTTGGCCACGTACTGCGCGGCAATGCTGCCGAAGGCTCCGGCCCGGCTCTCGACGATCACGGGCTGCCCGCTGAGGCGCGTGATCTCGGCGCCCACGGCGCGGGTCAGGCCATCGGTCGCGCTGCCCGGTGTGGAGCCGATGACGATGGTGATGGGCTTGGCGGGGAAGGCCGGCTGGACCGTGGATTGGGCAGAGGCCAGCGGGGCCATGGCTGCCGTGCAGGCGAGCGCGATCAGCGCGCGACGTGTGCGCATGGGATGTCTCCTCGAAATGGAAAGGGGAAAAAGGGGGCGTGCGTCTCAGCGCAAGAGCTTCCAGCCGTCCAGCAGCGCACGCAGCCCTTGTTGCTGCTGGTCGTTCAGCGGCCAGGCCGAGGGCGGGCGCGTGGCACCGCAGTCGTTGCCCATGAGTTGCAGCGCGCTCTTCACCACGGTCACGTTGGTGCCGTTGTTTTCCTGCGCGCGCAGTTCCTCGAAGGGCAGCATCTCTTCGATCAGGCGCATGGCCAGCGGCTGGTCGGCGGCTTCCAGCGCGTTGTAGATCGCGACCGAGCGCTCGGGCAGCACGTTGATGAGGCCCGAGGTGAAGCCGCGCGCGCCGACCGCGTAGAACGGCGGTGCCCAGACCTCGGCCAGGCCGCCGACCCAGGCCAGCTGCCGGTCGGCCGTGCGGCGCATGGCGGCGGCCAGCACCAGTGGCGTGGGCGAGGCCCACTTGATGCCCACGACCTCGGGAATGCGGCACAGCGCCTCGATCGCGTCCAGGCCGATGTTCTCGTTGCGCAGGTACAGCACCAGCGGCAGGCCGCCGCCGGCCTCGGCGATGCGCTGCACGTAGGCCAGCACGCCGCGCGGCGCGACGAAGGGGTCCGGCGGCTGGTGCACCATGAGCGCGTCGGCGCCGGCTGCGCGCGAAACGCGGGCCAGCGCACAGGCCTCGCCCACGCTGCGGCCCACGCCGGCCAACAGCGGCACGCGGCCGGCCACGCAGTCGGCCGCGATGGCCACGGCACGCTCGGCCTCGGCCGGTTGCAGGCCGTAGAACTCGCTGGTGTTGCCGTTGGCCACCAGCACCTGGACGCCGGCCTGCACGGCACGGTCGACCACGGGCTTCAGCGGGGCGGCGACCACGCGGTCCTGCGCGTCGAAGGGTGTGACCAGGATGCCGGAAATGCCGTTCAGCGCCTGGCGCAGTGCGGGACCTTGAAAAGAAGCCATGGATGTAGAGGAGGGGGTGTTGCAGCGGGTGCTACTCTAGAAAACAAGCCGCCAGCGGTCCAATCCAAATCGGCGATCCCGCCATCCAAGTTCTGAATCGTGTTCCAGCTTTCGCAACTGCGCTGCTTCGTCGCCGTCGCCTCCGAACTGCACTTCGGCCGTGCCGCCGCACTGCTGCACATGACGCAGCCGCCGCTCACGCGCCAGATCCAGTTGCTCGAGCACGAGCTCGGCGTGCAGCTGCTCGAACGCGCCGGCGGCACGGTGCGCCTGACGCCGGCCGGTGCCAGCTTCCTGCGCGAGGCCGAGGACATCCTGCGCCGCAGCCAGGCCGCCATGCAGGCCGCGCGCCGTGCCATGCGGGCTGACGCGGGCACGGTCACGCTGGGGTTCATCGCGGCGGCCAGCTTCGCCCTGCTGCCGCAAGTGCTGGGCGCGGTCCGCACGGCGCTGCCCGACGTGGAAGTGGTGCCGCGCGAGCTGCAGACCGTGGACCAGCTCGACGCCCTGGCCGCAGGCCGCATCGATCTGGGCATCGTGCGGCCGTTCGCGCCGCGCAGCTTCGCGGCCTCCAGCATGCTGTTGCGCGAGCCGCTGCTGCTGGCCGCGCCCGTGGGACATGCGCTGGCCGATGGCGATGCTATGGCGCTGGCGGAGCTGCAGGGCCAGCCCTTCATTGCCTACTGCCCGTCGGAGACGCGTTACATCTACGAGCTCATCGCGGGCCGGCTGCGCGCCGAGGATGTGGCACCCGAGACGGTGTTGACGCTGAGCCACACGCACTCCATCCTGGCCATGGTCGATGCGGGTTGGGGCGTGGCGCTGGTGCCGGCCTCGGCGCAGCGCCTGGGCTATGCGCAGGTCGCGTTCCGGCCCTTGCGCGACCCGGCCGGCCTGCATGCCGAACTGCACCTGGCCTGGCGCGCACAGAGCCGGCACGTGGTGGCCGACACCGTGCGCGGGGTGCTGCAGAGCAGTTTCTAGGCGCGCTGGGCCAGCACCAGCCGCGCGAACTCGGCGAAGCCCGCGCCGCGTTCGCCCTGTGCCACATAGCGCGGCAGGTGCGCCAGCTGCGGCACGAAGCGCGCGATGTTGGCCACGCCCACGCTGTTCTCAAAGGCCTGGAACATGCGCGCGTCGTTGGTGGAGTCGCCCACATAGGCCCAGCGGTCGATCTCGGCATCCAGGTCGCGCTGCCAGAGCTCGCGCAGGATCCAGCGCGCGCCTTCGAGCTTGTCGTGGTCACCGAACCAGCCGTTCACATGGATGGAGGAGACCGTGGCGTGCAGGCCGGCACCGCGCATGGTCTGCACCACGGCGTCGATGCGGGCCTGGTCCAGTTGCACGAACTCGCTGTGGTCGATCGCGATGTCGGTCTCGCGGCCGGCGGAGTCACCGGCCCGTTGCGCCCCCGGGATGTGCTGCTCGACCTGGGCCAGCACCTGCTGCATGCGCGTGAAGTTCGCGGAACGCGTGGCGGCGTCCTGCAGGTAGCGCTTCTCCACGCTGCCATCGGGCCGGCGCAGCAGCGCCACGGCGCCGTTCTCGGCCACGATGGCATCGACGGGCCACGCGCCCGCGAACGGCAGGCTCCAGCCGACCGAACGGCCCGTGACCGCCACCACCGCCAGGCCCGCGGTACGCAGCTCGGCCAGGGCCTGCAGCGCGTCCGCGGTGATCGCGCCTTCGGTCGTGAGCGTGTCGTCGATGTCGGTGAAGATGCCGCGCAGCGCTTGGGAAGCGGCTGCCGGCCAGGCCGCCAGCGGTTTCATCCCGCGTTCTGCAGCGCCAACCCCGCATGCTCGCGCAGCGGGTGGAAGTGGATCTTCGGAAAGCGTTCCTGCGCCAGCCGCACGTCATAGGGCGAGGTGCACAGGTAGGCCAGCGTGTCGGCCGCGTCGCGCGCCATGCGCGCAGGGTAGGCGTCGACGAACTGGCGCAGCTCGGCCGGCGTGTCGGCCGTGATCCAGCGCGCACCCGTGTATTGGCAGCCTTCCAGCCGGATATCGGCGTCGTACTCGGTCTTCAGGCGGTGCTGCACCACCTCGAACTGCAGCTGGCCCACCGCGCCCAGCAGCATGGGGCCGCCGGCCTCGGGCTTGAAGACCTGGATCGCGCCTTCCTCGCCGAGCTGCGCCAGGCCCTGCTGCAGCTGCTTGGTGCGCAGGGGGTTCTTGAGGATCACGGTCATGAACATCTCGGGCGCGAAGAAAGGCAGACCCGTGAACTGCAGGTTGGCGCCGTCGGTGATGGTGTCGCCCAGCTGCACGCCGCCGTGCGTGGTGAAGCCGATGATGTCGCCCGCATAGGCCTCGTCCACGGCCTCGCGGCGCTGGCTCATGAAGGTCACGACGGACGTGGGCCGCAGTTCCTTGGACGTGCGCTGCACCTTGAGCTTCATGCCCGGCTGGTACTTGCCCGAGGCCATGCGCACGAAGGCGATGCGGTCGCGGTGGTTGGCGTCCATGTTGGCCTGCACCTTGAACACCACGCCGGCGAAGTCCTTGTCCTCGGGCAAGATCTCCTTGGTGACGGGCTGGCGGTTGACCAGCACGGTGCTGATGCGCTTTTGCGGCGGCGGGGCCAGGTCGACCAGCGCGTCCAGCACTTCCATCACGCCGAAGTTGTTGACGCCGGAACCGAAGAACACGGGGGTCTGCTTGCCGGCCAGGAAGGCGGCATGGTCCCAGGCCGGGGAGGCGCCCGTGGCCAGCTCCATGCTCTCCATGGCGGTGTCGAACTCGTGGCCGAAGCGGGCCTGCAGCGCGGCGCGGTCCGCGAGCGGCATGGTCTCGAAGTCCTGCGGCCGCCGCTCGCTGCCGGACTCGAACACCGTCATGGCCTGCGTGCGCAGGTTCACGATGCCGCCGAAGCTCTTGCCCTGGCCCACGGGCCAGGTCATGGGCACGCAGGGCATGCCGAGTTCGCGCTCCACTTCGTCCAGGATGTCCAGCGGCTCGCGCACCTCGCGGTCCATCTTGTTGACGAAGGTGATGATGGGCGTGTCGCGCTGGCGGCAGACCTCGATCAGCCGGCGCGTCTGCGCTTCCACGCCGTTGGCGGCGTCGATGACCATCAGGGCCGAGTCCACGGCCGTCAGCACGCGGTAGGTGTCCTCGGAGAAATCCTTGTGGCCCGGCGTATCGAGCAGGTTGACCACATGGTCGCGGTAAGCCATCTGCATGACCGAGCTGGCCACTGAGATGCCGCGCTGCTTTTCGATCTCCATCCAGTCCGAGGTGGCGTGGCGGCTGGCCTTGCGCGCCTTGACCGAGCCGGCGATCTGGATGGCGCCGGAGAACAGCAGCAGCTTCTCGGTCAGCGTCGTTTTACCCGCGTCGGGGTGGGAAATGATGGCGAAGGTGCGGCGACGCCGGGTTTCGGAGGCGAAGGACAAAGCGCGGTTCCAGGTGAGGGGGCGGGCGGCGCGGCAGGGGCGCGGCCGGAAAAACCGCTATTTTCGGGCAAACCCGGATCAGCGCGGGCAGCGGCCGTCGACGGGCATGGACCCGTCGCGGCATTCCGTCAGGATGGGGGCGGGGCTGCGCGGCGCGGCATCGCCCTGCACGTACACGATCTTCTTGCTGCCCATGCCGCAGCTGCCGACCACCTGCCCCGGCGCGCTCTGCGCGGCGTCCACCACCGTCACCACCGGGTTGGCGATGCCGCCCGCGCGGATGCGGGCCTCGATGCCGCTGCGGATGGCTTCGCAGTTGTCGGCGGCCTGGGCGCTGCCGACCAGCAGGCAGAGCAGGGGGATCAGCAAGGGTTTCATCGCGGGGAGTGTCGCAGCTGCAAGAATGCGCCGCGTGACGAAAGTTTCCAAGCTGTCCGGTGCGGCCATGCCCTGCCTGCTGGCTGCGTTCTCGGCCTGCACGCCGGTGCGCGCGCCTCTGGTGGGCTACACCTGCGAGGGCGGCGTGCGGCTGGGCGTGCGCTTCGAGCGCGACCATGCGCTGCTGGCCTTGCCGGGCGGCGGCGAGGCGCGGCTGGCGCAGCAGCCTGGCTTCTGGTACGCCGGCGCCGGCCACCAGCTGCGTGGCAGGGGCCAGGCCCTCCAGTGGACCGTGGGCGAAGCCCAGCCGCTGGCCTGCCTCGTGGTCGGCCCCTGATCAGATCAGGTTGCGCATGGCCTGTGCGGTCTCGCGCAGCACGGGCAGCACGCGCGCGACGGCGTCGTCGCTGCTTTCGTGGCCCATGGGCATGGTGATGTTGAGCGCGCCCAGCACCTCGCCGTTGCGGTCGCGCAGCGGCACGGCGATGCCGCGCGAGTTCAGGTCCAGCTGCTGTTCCGACAGCGACCAGCCCTGGGCGCGGATGCGTGCGAACTCCAGCCGCAGCCGGTCCTTGCTGGCGATGGTGTGCGGCGTGAATACGCGCAGTTCGTGCGTTTGCAACCAGTGCTCGGCCTCGTCCTCGGGGCGCAGGGCCAGCATCAGCGTGCCCGAGGCCGTCAACTGCGCAGGCACGCGCGCGCCCAGCACGTAGCCCGTGTTCATGCTGCGGTTGGGGCCGTTGCGGGCGATGTAGACCACGTCGTCGCCATCCAGCACCGCGAGGTAGGCCGTCTCGTGCGTTCCCATGGCCACGCGCTGCAGGAAGGGCTGGACCACGCGCGGCAGCCGCGCCGACTCCAGGTAGGACTGGCCGAGCCGCAGCACGCGGGGTGTGAGCCAGAACAGCTTGCCGTCGCCGGCCACATAGCCCAGGTGCTGCAGCGTGAGCAGGTAGCGCCGCGCCGCGGTGCGCGTCATGCCGGTGCGCTGGCCGATCTCGCTGGCCGTCATGCGCGGGTGGGCGTCGTCGAAGGCTTCGATCAGGTTCAGGCCGCGGTCCAGGCCGGCGATCCAGTCGCGCCGCTGCAGGCCTGCCGGAATGGGGGCGGTGGGGTTGCTCATCGGTGAAAACCCTTGGTGTGTTCGATAATCGCACGATTTTGTTCGATGATCGATCGGGCGTGGCTCGCCAAGTCTATTCGGCGGGTGCAGGTGCTCTTTAGAGTCCAGCTCGTCGCACCTGCCGTGCGATTGTCGAACGACATCTTGTTTCACCAGGAGACATTGAGCATGAGCACCGCAACCGCTGCGCACGAGCCGCAGGGCCGGCACCAGTCCAAGAAGGCCGCCGCCAGCGGCTGGATCGGGTCGGCGCTGGAGTACTACGACTTCTTCATCTACGCCACGGCCGCGGCGCTGATCTTTCCGCAGATCTTCTTCCCCAAGGGCGATCCCGGCATCGCCATCATCGCTTCGCTGGCCACCTACGGCGTAGGCTATGTGGCCCGCCCGATCGGCGCCTTCGTGTTGGGCCACATCGGCGACACGCATGGCCGCAAGAAGGTGCTGGTCTGGTGCATGTTCCTGATGGGTTTCTCGACCATCGCCGTCGGCCTGCTGCCCACCTACGAGCAGATCGGCCTGTGGGCACCCTTCCTGCTGGTGGTCTGCCGCCTGATCCAGGGCTTCGCCGTGGCCGGCGAAATCTCGGGCGCCAGTTCCATGATCCTGGAGCACGCACCGTTCGGCCGCCGCGGCTTCTTCGCCAGCTTCACGCTGCAGGGCGTGCAGGCCGGCCAGATTTTGGCCGCCGCCGTGTTCCTGCCGCTGGCGCACTACATGCCCGAGGCATCGTTCAACAGCTGGGGCTGGCGCATCCCGTTCCTGCTGTCCTTCATCGTGATCGTGGCCGGCTACATCATCCGCCGCGAGGTCGACGAGACGCCCGCCTTCACCGACAAGACGGAGCAGAAGCAGCGCGCGCGCTCGCCCATCGTCGACGCCTTCAAGTACAGCTGGCGCGACATGCTGCGCGTGGTGCTGATGGCGCTCATGAACGTGATTCCGGTCGTGGCCACGATCTTCGGCGCCGCCTACGCGGTGCAGCCGGCCTACGGCGTGAACTTCGCCAAGGACGTGTACCTCTGGATCCCGGTGATGGGCAACATTCTCGCGGTGCTGGTGATTCCGTTCGTGGGCAACCTGTCCGACAAGATCGGCCGCAAGCCGCCGATCATCGTGGGCTCGCTCGCGGCCGGCCTGCTCGCTTTCGGCTACCTGTACGCCATCAGCATCCACAACGTCACCCTGGCCATCGCCATGTCGCTCTTGATGTGGGGCGTGGTCTACCAGGGCTACAACGCGGTGTTCCCGAGCTTCTACCCCGAGCTGTTCCCCACACGCACTCGGGTCTCGGCCATGGCCATCTCGCAGAACGTGGGCACGGCCGTCACCGCCATGCTGCCGGCGCTGTTCACGCTGGTGGCGCCGCCCGGCGCGCAGAACATCTGGCTGACGGTGGGTGCCATCGCCTTCGGCATCACCGTCATCGCCGCGCTGGCCGCCGCCAGTGCCCGCGAGACCTACCGCATCCACATGCAGGACCTCGGCCAGCCCGACGCACAGCCCGTGCCGCTGGCCGAGTACCAGCGCCTGCGTGCCGCGGCCGTGGCACAGGCACGCGCCGGCAGCTGATGCGCCCGACAATGGCCCTTTCGTCTCCGAAAGCACCGCACACACCATGATCTCCGGCAAGACCACGCTGATCGCCCACCTGGGCTACCCCACGGCCACCTTCAAGGCGCCGATGATCTACAACCCCTGGTTCGAGCAGCAGGGCATCGATGCGGTGGTCATGCCCATGGGCGTGCTGCCCGAGGACTACGCGGTCTCGCTGCGCCAGATCATGCGCTTCACCAACCTGCGCGGCGCGCTGGTCACCATGCCACACAAGGTCGTGACGCTGGACCTCGTGGACGAGGCCACGCCCACGGCGCGCATCGCCGGTGCCTGCAACGCCATCCTCAAGCGGCCCGACGGCAGCCTGCTGGGCGACATGTTCGACGGCGCCGGCTTCGTGCGCGGTGTGCAGCGCAAGGGCCGCAGCTTCAGAGGCGCGCGCGTGCTGGTCTCGGGCGCGGGTGGTGTGGGCTCGGCCATCGCGGCGTCCATTGCCCAGGCCGGCGCGGCCGAGCTGGCGCTGTTCGATGCGCGCGCCGAATCGGCCGAGGCCCTGGCCGCGCGCCTGCGCCAGCACTACCCCAGCCTCACGGTGCGCACCGGCAGCAAGGACCCGGCCGGCTTCGACATCGTCGTCAACGCCACGCCATTGGGCATGCAGGAGGGCGACCCGCTGCCTTTCGACATCGCCCGCATCGCGCCCAGCACCTTCGTCGGCGAGGTCGTGATGAAGAGCGAGTACACACCGCTGCTGCGCGCCGCCATGGACAAGGGCTGTGCCGTGCAGGTCGGCACCGACATGCTGTTCGAGCAGATCCCGGCCTACCTGGAGTTCTTCGGTTTCGGCACCACCACGGCCGAGGCGCTGCGCGCGGT
This sequence comes from Pseudorhodoferax aquiterrae, assembly GCF_014652235.1. Lineage (GTDB taxonomy): Bacteria > Pseudomonadota > Gammaproteobacteria > Burkholderiales > Burkholderiaceae_C > Pseudorhodoferax > Pseudorhodoferax aquiterrae. Next base: position 93,476 of record NZ_BMYK01000003.1, on the reverse strand, counting down.
GGCCAAACTGCAGTACTGAGAACCTGTGAACGAGCCGCTCGCACCGCGCGAGGCCCCTTGAGCACCTGCTTCCATCCTGATCGCCGCGCCCAGGGCTGCGCCCTGCGGGCCGGGGCGTGCCAGGCCGCATGCGCGCGTTGCAGTCCTTGCCCGGGCACCAGCCCGGGCGGCGGCCTGCGCCTTCTCCTGCGGCCCGGCCCACCCCGTCGTGGGCGCGATCCGTTCATTCACACGTTCTGAATGCCGCGGCCATGAGCCTCTTCGAGGGCTATCTCTCCACGCCCGAGGCCGTGGCCGCATTCAGCGGCCCCGCGGTGGTGGCGGCGATGCTGCGCTTCGAGGCGGCGCTGGCGCAGGCGCAGGCCGAGGAGGGCCTGGTCCCGCCGGCGGCGGCGCGTTCCATCGTGGACAGCTGCCGCGTCGAGCTGTTCGACGTCGAGAAGATCGTGCGCGACAGCGGCCGCGCCGGCAGCGTGGCCATCCCGCTCATCAAGGCGCTGCGCGAGGCCGTGGGCCTGTTCAATGCCGAGGCCGTGGCCTGGACGCATTTCGGCAGCACCAGCCAGGACGTGATCGACACCGCGCTGGTGCTGGTCACGCGCGACGCGCTGGACCTGCTCGATGCCGACCTGCGGCGCTGCATCGCGTCCCTGCTGGCACTGGCCGAGGCCCATGCCGACACGCCCATGCTGGCGCGCACGCTGATGCAGCCGGCCTCGGTCACGAGCCTGGGCTTCAAGTGCGCCGACTGGGCCGCGCCGCTGGTGCGCGGGCAAAAGCGGCTGCAGCAGGCCGCCGCCGACGCGCTGCAGCTGCAACTGGGCGGCGGCGTCGGCACGCTGGCGCAGATGGGCGTGGATGCTCCGCGCGCAGCCGCCGTGCGCGCACGCGTGGCCGCGTCCCTGGGCCTGCGCGACGGCGGAGGCGCCTGGCACACGCAGCGCGACGACTGGGTGGCGCTGGGCTGCGCGCTGGCCCTGCTGACGGGCAGCCTGGGCAAGCTCGCGGCCGATCTGGCGCTGCTGGGCCAGCACGAGGTCGGCGAGCTCATGGAGCCGGCCGAGACCGGGCGCGGCGTCTCCACCGTGATGCCGCACAAGCGCAACCCGGTCGCGTCCATGGTGGCCTTGTCGGCTGCCCAGCGCGCGCCGCAGCGCGTCGCCGCGCTGCTGGCCGGGATGGTGCAGCAGCACGAGCGCGCGCTGGGCCCCTGGCAGGCCGAACAGGCCGAATGGCTTTCGCTGTGGCTGGCTGCGCTGGGCAGTCTGCGCGCACTGGCGACGGCCCTGCCCGGCCTGCGCGTGGATGCGGCGCGCATGCAGGCCAACATCGACCGCGTCTGCGCCGAGCTGCCGGCCGAGACCGTGCGGGAGTGGTTCGCGCCGGCGCTGGTGGCCATGGCCGGCGACCAAGCGCGCCAGCGCACCGTGGCGCTCAGGCGCGTCGCTGGTTGAACCAGGTTTCGAACGCTTCGGCCGGCATGGCGTGCGCGAACAGGAAGCCCTGCGCGAAGTCGCAGCCTGCCTCCAGCAGCAGGTCGCGCTGCGCCGGGGTTTCCACGCCTTCGGCGATGACGGCGATGCCGAGCTGGTGTGCCATCACGATCATGGCCTTGCACAGCGCGAGGTCGTTGGACTGCGGTGCCAGACCGGCCACGAAGGACTTGTCGATCTTGATGAAGTCGATGTCGTAGCGCTGCAGGTAGGCCAGCGAGGAGTAGCCCGTGCCGAAGTCGTCCAGCGACACGCCGATGCCGGCCGCGCGCAGCGCCAGCAGGTGTTCGGCCACGTTGGTGCTGGGGTCCAGCAGCAGGCTTTCGGTGATTTCCACCGTCATGGCGTGGCGTGGCAAGCCCAGTGCCGCGAGTTCGCGCAGCCAGTGGGCGCGGTCGGCGTCGGTGCGGTGGAACTGCACGGGCGACTTGTTCACGCTGATCTGGAAGCGCGGATCGAGCCGGGAGCGCCACAGCTGCGTCTGCCGCGCGGCTTCGTGAAACACCCATTCGCCGATCTCCACGATCATGCCGTTGGCTTCGGCGATGGGCACGAAGTCCATCGGCGCCATGCGGCCGCGCCGCGGGTGGCGCCAGCGCAGCAGCGCCTCGGCCATGTGCACGGCACCGCTGGCCAGCGCCACGATGGGCTGGTACTCGAGGCTGAGCTGCCCTGCGGGCAATGCGGCGTGCAGGTCGTTGGCCACGCGGGCGCGCCGCTGCGCGCCTTCCTGCAGGGCCGGCGTGAAGTAGGCGAAGCGGTTGCGCCCGGCGCCCTTGGCCACGTAGAGCGCCTGGTCGGCCTGGCGCAGCAGGTCGTCCACGCTCTGGCCGTCTCCGGGATAGAAGGTGATGCCGATGCTGGCGCTCACGAAGGCGGGCTCGTCGCCGAGATGGAAGGCGCGTGCCAGTTCGCGCAGGATGGCCTGCACGATGCGCTCGACCTCGCGCGCATCGTGCAGTTCGGGCAGCACCACGGTGAATTCGTCGCCGCCCATGCGGGCCACGGTGTCGGAGGCGCGCACGCAGCGGCTGAGCCGGTGCGCGGCCTCGACCAGCAGGCGGTCGCCGCCCTCGTGGCCCAGCGTGTCGTTGACGGTCTTGAAGTGGTCCAGGTCGATGAACAGCAGCGCCAGCTGCAGCCGCTCGCGGTCGCAGCGCAGCATGTGCTGGCCGAGCCGGTCGCGCAGCATGCGGCGGTTGGGCAGACCCGTCAGCGCGTCGAAGTTGGCCTGGTGCCAGATCAGCGCCTCGGCCTCCTTGCGCTGCGTGATGTCGGTGTGCGTGCCCACCATGCGCAGCGGCTTGCCCTGGGCGTCGCGGCTGATCACCATGCCGCGCGCGAGCACCCACTTCCAGCTGCCGTCCGCGCACAACACGCGGTGTTCGTTCACATAGCTCGGCGCGTCGCCGTCCAGGTGCGCCTGGCGGTCGCGCAGCATGCGGGCCTTGTCGTCCGGATGCGTGCGCTCGTCCATGCTGTGGGGTGAGGGGCGCAGGTCGTGCTTGCTGAGGCCGTACATCTCCAGGCAGCGGCGCGACATCCTGGCCACGCCCTCGGCCAGGTTCCAGTCCCAGACGCCGTCGCCCGTGCTCTCCAATGCCAGCTTCCAGATCTCGTCGCGCCGGCGCAGCTCGGCTTCGGCACGCACGCGCTCGGTGATGTCCTCCACCGTGCCCTCGTAGAACAGGACGCGGCCCGCGGCATCGCGCACCACATGGGCGTTCTCGCTGACCCAGATGCGTTCGCCGGTCTTGTGGCGGTAGACCTCGGAGACGAAGCCGCGCACGTAGCCCTGGCGTTCGAGCTGTTCGCGAAAGGCCGTGCGCCGCGATGGGTCCACGTACCACTGGCGGCCGATGTCCTGCATCACGGCGATGAGCTCGGCCTCGTGGGCATACCCGTTCAAGCGCACCTGGGCCGGATTGGCGCGGATCTGCCGGCCATCGGGCGAAGAGCGGTAGGCACCGATGGGCAGGAAGTCGAACAGCGTCGAGAAATCGGCGGCCTGGGCTGCCGAGACGGCGCGCACCGGGTGGCTGGAAGGGTCGGCGGTTTCCATGGCGCGGCGTATTGTTCCGGGGAATCGTGCAATTGCGTACATGCATTCGTGCACTTTTGCACGGTATGGCCGGGGGCGTCTCCTAGTTGCGACGCAGCGCCATGCAGCCAGCCAGCGCCACGCCGGCCAGGACCAGCGGAAAGCCGAGCATCGGCGAATGGTCGAGCAGCCACCCGGAGGCCGCCGACGCGCAGGTGCTGCCCAGCGTGTACGACAGCACCAGCACGGCCGTGCTGTTGACCAGGGTGATGCCCTGCTCGCGCGCGCCGATGTCGATCATGGCCAGCGTGTAGAGGCTGCCGGCCGCGCCGCCCCAGACGAAGGCCAGTGGCCAGGCCAGCCAGCCCAGCTGCGTGACGAAGGGCATGGTGCAGGTCGCGGCCAGCGTGGTGGCGGCCAGCGCGCGCATGAGCCGGCGGCGGCCCTGCGCGGGATCGGCGAAGCGGTCGGCCAGGAGGCCCACGGGCAGCATGAGCAGCGCACTGCCCAGACCGCTGGCGGAGACCAGCAGCGCCGCGGCGGCGGCGGTCAGGCCCAGGTTCAGTCCGTACAGCGGCAACACGGAGGTGATGCCGGCCTCGAAGAAGCCGCCGACGAAGCCGGCCAGCATGATGACCGGGTGCGCGCGCAGGGCGGTCCAGACGCCGCGCCAACCCACGTGGGCGTCGTGCGCGTCGTCGGCCGGCGGGACGGGCGGGATCAGAAGGCTGACCAGCAGCCCGGCCCCCATGCAGCCCACGGCGACCCAGGGCGCGGCGGGCGCCTGGGCGCCGACCCAGACCAGCATGGCCGGGCCGATCACGAAGGTGGCGCCCACCATGGTCTCGAACAAGCCTACGTTGCGCCCGCGCGTGCGCCCGGTCGAGAACTCAGCCACCAGCGCCTCGGACAGCACCCAGCGCAGGCCCAAGGCGGCGCCGGCCAGGATCTCCAGCGCGAACCAGATCGGCAGCGCGCGCGTGAGCGCGAAGCCGCAGCAGGCCAGGGCCGGCACGGCCGCCGACAGCCACAGCGTTGGCCTGCGCCCGAGCGCGCGCGTGACCCAGGAGGAGAAGGGCGTGAACAGGAAGATCGCCAGCCAGCCGCTGGCCGCGAACAGCCCGGCCACGGTGCTGGAGACGGCAGCGCCCTTCAGCTGCAGCAGCAGCCAGGGCGTGACCATGAAGTAGCCGACCAGTTCCAGGAAGGTGGAGACGAACAGGGCGGCAAGGCCCAGCGCCGGGGCGCGTGTGGCTGGCATGGCGGCAGGCGTGGCGGTGCGAACAGGTGCAAAGGGGCGCGCATTGTCGCCAACGCTGGCGCTTCTATAATCCGCCGCTTCCGAGGAGCGTTGCAGCGCCGGCATGGTGCGAGGCTCGGATTCCATTTGCAACGACGCTCGCCCACGCTCCGTGCGGTGAGTTCCTTCCCCCCAAGCGTGGTCGTCTTCAACCTGTCCCTGACCGGGATTACGGAGCCGTCATGAACGCCCCCGCTTCTGCCAAGCAACTGCTGAACACCGATTGCGCCATCGCCGACCTGGGCCTCGCCGCCTGGGGCCGCAAGGAAATCGCGATCGCCGAGACCGAAATGCCCGGCCTGATGGCCATCCGCGAGGAATTCGCCAAGAGCCAGCCGCTCAAGGGCGCGCGCATCACGGGCTCGCTGCACATGACGATCCAGACCGCCGTGCTGATCGAGACGCTGCAGGCGCTGGGCGCCCAGGTGCGCTGGGCCTCGTGCAACATCTTCTCGACGCAGGACCACGCCGCCGCCGCCATCGCCGCGGCCGGCACGCCGGTGTTCGCGGTCAAGGGCGAGTCGCTGGTCGACTACTGGGACTACACCCACCGCATCTTCGAATTCACGGGCAAGAACGACGGCCCCAACATGATCCTGGACGACGGCGGCGATGCCACGCTGCTGATGCACCTGGGCGCCAAGGCCGAGAAGGACATCAAGGCCCTGGGCCGCGCCAAGAGCGAGGAAGAGAAGATCCTGCACGCCGCGATCAAGGCCAAGCTCAAGGTCGACCCGACCTGGTACAGCCGCCGCCTGAAGAACATCATCGGCGTGACCGAGGAAACCACCACGGGCGTGCACCGCCTCAACGAGATGTCGGCCAAGGGCGAGCTGATGCTGCGCGCCATCAACGTCAACGACTCGGTGACCAAGAGCAAGTTCGACAACCTGTACGGCTGCCGCGAATCGCTGGTGGACGGCATCAAGCGCGCCACCGACGTGATGGTCGCCGGCAAGGTCGCCGTGGTCTGCGGCTACGGCGACGTGGGCAAGGGCTCGGCCCAGGCCCTGCGTGCGCTGTCGGCCCAGGTCTGGGTCACCGAGATCGACCCGATCAACGCGCTGCAGGCCGCCATGGAGGGCTACAAGGTCGTGACCATGGAGTACGCGGCCGACAAGGCCGACATCTTCGTCACGACCACGGGCAACAAGGACGTGATCCGCTACGAGCACATGGTGGCCATGAAGGACCAGGCCATCGTCTGCAACATCGGCCACTTCGACAACGAGATCGACGTCGCGGCGCTCGAGAAGAACTGCCAGTGGGAAGAGATCAAGCCCCAGGTCGACCACGTGATCTTCCCCAAGGTCGGCAGGAAGCCCGCCAAGCGCATCATCCTCCTGGCCAAGGGCCGCCTCGTGAACCTGGGCTGCGGCACGGGCCATCCGAGCTATGTGATGTCGTCCTCGTTCGCGAACCAGACCATCGCCCAGATCGAGCTCTACACCAAGCCCAAGGAGTACAAGGTCGGCCAGGTCTACGTGCTGCCCAAGCACCTGGACGAGAAGGTCGCGCGCCTGCAGCTGTCCAAGCTCGGTGCCGAACTCACGGTGCTGACCAAGGAGCAGGCCGCCTACATCGGCGTGCCGGTGCAGGGCCCGTACAAGCCCGACACCTACCGCTACTGATGGCGGCGGCGCACACCATGCGCGCCGACCAGCTGCTGGTGGACCGCGGCCTGGCCGCCTCGCGCTCGCAGGCGCAGCGGCTCATCGCCGCGGGCCTGGCCTGGCGCGTGGGCAGCGGGAGCTGGAGGACGGTGGCCAAGAACCGCGACGAAGTGCCGCTGGATGCCGAGCTGCAGTTGCAGGACGATGCCGAGTCGCGCTATGTCTCGCGTGGTGGGCTCAAGCTCGAGGGCGCGCTGCGCGCCAGCGGCGTGGACCCGGCCGGGCTGGTCTGCCTCGATGTGGGGCAGTCCACCGGCGGCTTCACCGACTGCCTGCTGCAGCACGGCGCGGCGCGTGTCGTGGGCGTGGACGTGGGGCACGACCAGGTGCATCCACGTGTGCGCGGCGACGAGCGCGTGCATTGCATCGAGGGCGTGAACGCGCGTGCATTGGAGGCCGACGATCTCGGCGATGAGCTGCCGGACGGGGGCTTCGGCCTCATCGTGGGCGACCTGTCCTTCATCTCGCAGACGCTGGTGCTGCCGGCTGTCGTGCCGTTCCTGGCCGACGACGGCGCCTTGCTGATGCTGGTCAAGCCGCAGTTCGAGCTGCAGCCCGGCCAGGTGGGCAAGGGCGGCATCGTGCGCGACGAGGCCATGTACCCCATCGTGCGGGCGCGCGTCGAGGCCTGCTGCGCCGAGTTGGGCCTGGCCGTGGCCGGCTGGTGGGACAGCGCGATCAGCGGGGGCGACGGTAACCGCGAGTTTTGGATCCTGGGGAGAAAGAAGACATGAACACGGAGTCCAAGCCGGCCTTGCCGGTCAGCTACGAGTTCTTTCCGCCGAAGACGCCCGAGGGCGTGGCCAAGCTGCGTGGCGTGCGCCAGGCACTGTACGCGCGCAAGCCGAGCTTCTGCTCGGTGACCTATGGAGCCGGTGGCTCGACGCAGCAGGGCACCTTCGGGACCGTGGGCGAGATCCTGGCCGAGGGCGTGGACGCGGCCTCGCACTTCTCGTGCATCGGCGCCACCCGGGACAGCGTGCGCACGCAGCTGGCCGAGCTGCGCGCCATGGGCGTCAGGCGCCTCGTGGCGCTGCGCGGCGACCTGCCCAGCGGCTATGGTGCGGGCGGCGAGTTCCAGTACGCGAGCGATCTCGTGGCCTTCATCCGCGCCGAAACCGGTGACGCCTTCCACATCGAGGTGGCGGCCTACCCGGAAGTGCACCCGCAGGCGCGCTCGCCCGAGGCCGACCTGCAAGCCTACGCGGCCAAGGTGCGTGCGGGGGCGGACTCGGCCATCACGCAGTACTTCTACAACGCGGATGCCTACTTCCGCTTCGTCGACGAGAGCCAGCGCCTGGGCCTGGCGGTGCCCGTGGTGCCGGGCATCATGCCGATCGGCAGCTCCACGCAGCTCATGCGCTTCTCGGACGCCTGCGGGGCGGAGATCCCGCGCTGGATCCGGCTGCGGCTGCAGGCCTTCGGCGACGATACGGCGTCCATCAAGTCCTTCGGGCTGGATGTCGTCAGCACGCTGTGCGAGCAGCTGCTGCGCGGCGGTGCGCCGGGCCTGCACTTCTACACGATGAACCAGTCGGCGGCCACGCTGGAGCTGTGCCGGCGCCTGGGCCTGTAGAGCCTTTGACATAGCGCAAGCCGGCGGCCCGTGCGGCCCCGGCGGCGCCGCAAGGGTTGAGGCGCATCAAGCCGCGCGCGCCATGGTCCTCCTGTAATCGGTGCCGGGAGTGTTCCCGGACCGAAGACAGAGAAAAGACCATGAACAAGCAAATGATCGCCGCGGCCGTGCTGGGCCTGGCGGTGACCGCCCCCGCATTCGCGCAGACCGCGGGCACCGGACCCTGGCAGGTGCGCTTGCGCGCCGTGCACCTGAACAGCGACAACGGCGACAGCACGGGCCTCGCTTTGTCCATCAACGACAAGACCATCCCCGAAGTCGACATCAGCTACTTCTTCACGCCCAACATCGCGGCCGAGCTCGTGCTGACGATCCCGCAGAAGCACGACCTGCGCGCAGGCGGCGCGACCATCGGCACGCTGCGCCATCTGCCGCCCACGCTGACGGCGCAATACCACTTCAACCCCACAGGCAGCGTGCGGCCCTACGTGGGGGCTGGCGTGAACTACACGCGCTTCAGCTCGGTGCACCTGCCGGCCGGCGTGGGCATCGACAGGAGCAGTTTCGGCGGCGCCTTGCAGGCCGGCGTGGACATTCCGCTGCCCTACAAGAACCTGGTGCTCAACTTCGACATCAAGAAGGTCTGGCTCGGCACGGACGTGCGGGTTGCAGGCAACAAGGTCGGCAAGTTCGACGTGGACCCGGTGCTGTTCGGCGTGGGCCTGGGCTGGCGCTTCTAGGCGATGCCCAGGGCCCGTGCCAGGGAACGGCCCTGGCGCTCCAGCCGGCGCGAGGCAGGCAGCAGCCGCGCCTGCTGCTGCACGAGGTGCTGCGCCTCGGCCAGCTGGCCGCTGCGCGCGAGCGCATCGATGTAGATCTGCTGGAACAGGTCGCGCTGCGCGTGGCTGCCGCCGATCTCGCGCAGCCGCGGCAGGGCCAGGGCGAGCGCGCGTGCCGCCTCGGCATGCTCGCCGCGCGCATGGGCCATGAGCCCCTGCGCGGCGGGCAGGGCGACCTCGCGCCAGGTGCGGTCGCCGTCGGCGTGCCGTGCCATGTTGGCCAGCAGCCGCTCGGCCTCGGGCCGGCCCGCACGCGCCAGGCCGTAGAGGTACTGCAGGTCGAGGAAGGCCAGCACCTGGTCGGCCACGCGCGGCGCAAGCCAGGGCGCCAGGTCCTGCCAGCGTGGCCCCACCTGTGCACCTGCGAGCTCCAGCCGGGCCAGCAGCGAGACGGCGTTGATCTGGTCCTGCGAATAGGCGGGCAGCACGCCCCAGACCTGCTCGTCGTAGAGCCGCAAGGCATCGTCGAACTGCTCCAGCTCGACTGCGAACAGCGCCGCATGCCACCAGTTGTGCGTGCGCATGAAGGAGTTGAGGCCGGCCCAGTGCGGCGCCATCTCGGCCATGAACCGCTGACCCTCCAGCAGCCGGCCCTCGGTCAGCATCACGTGCGCGAGCGCATGGTGCGCCCAGGGCTCGCCGGGCTCGCCTGCGAGTGCCCGCCGCGCCGCGTCTTCGGCCTCGCGCAGGTAGTGGCATTGTTCCCAGCCGAAGGCCAGCATGCCATGCAGCTGCGGTACCTCGCCAGCGGCCGGCAGCACGGTGCGCGCAAGACGCAGCATGGCGGGGGCGTCGCCGCGGTTGAACAGGTGGTACTGGCCGAGCTTGACCGAGACCAGGTCGCGCGGGAACTCCACCGACTGCTCCACGTGCAGCGCGATGGCACGGTCGATGTCGCCGGCGACCCAGGCCGCAATGGCCGCGACGAAGCGCTGCTCGCGCGGCGTCGCGCGTGGGGCGGCGGCTTGTGCACGCGCGAGGTGCGGCAGAGCCAGCTGGGGCGCATCGGGCGTTTCGGCGAACATCTGCAGCGCCGCGGCATACGCCTGCACCAGGGCGCCGGACTCCTGCTCTGCGATCTCGAGCAGCCGCGCGGCCCTCGGCTCGTAGCGCAGCAAGCCCTGGACGAAATCGTCGACGCGCGCGAGGTGGGCCGCATCGTCCAGCGTGACGGGGTTGCCCAGGCTGTCGACCGGCATGCCCGTCATGCCCGGCTCAACCCCAGGACAGCGCGCCCAGGTCGTTCGCGAAGATCGGCAGGGCGGTCCACAAGCCCTTGACGTTCTTCTTCGCGATCGTCGGGAACTGCGGCTGGTACAGGAAGCCGTTGGCCGCGTCCTGGGCCAGGAAACGCTGGACGTCGCCAAGCAGCTTGTTGCGCTCGGCCAGGTTGCCCGTGGCCATGAGCTTGTCGTACAGCGCGCGGTACTCCTTGGAGTCGTAGCCCCAGTAGTAGTCGGGCTTGGCGTAGTTGTTGAGGTCGAAGGGCTCGACGTGGGAGACGATGGACAGGTCGAAGTTGAAGCCGCCGCCATAGGTGCCCGACAGCCACTGCGCCCATTCGACGTTCTGCGTCTTCACGTTGATGCCGATCTTGGCCAGCTGGGCCGTGATGACCTCGCCGCCCTGGCGAGCGTAGGGCGGGGGCGGCAGCGTCATGGTCAGTTCGATCGGCGTCTTGATGCCGGACTCGGCCATGAGCTTCTTCGCCTTCTCGAGGTCGAAGGGGTTGACGCCCGTGGTGTCCACGTAGCCGGGCGCGCCGGGCACGTAGTGGCTGCCGATGGGCGTGCCGAAGCCGTCGGCCGCGCCGTCGATGACGGCCTTGCGGTCGATCGCGGCCAGGATGGCGCGGCGCACGCGCACATCCTTGAGCGGGCCACGCCGGTGGTTGAAGGCCAGGATGGTCTTGGCGCGCGAGCCAGCCAGGATGGTCTGGAACTGCGGATTGCCCTTGAACTGCGCGACCATGCGCGTGGCGATGCGCGGGAAGGCGTCCACGTCGCCGGCCAGCAGTGCGGCGGCCTGGGCGGCCGGGTCGGAGATGAAGCGAAAACCGATGCGCGAGAGCTTGGACGCGGCCGGGTTGCGGTAGGCCGCCCACTTGCGCAGCCACAGTGCGGCGCCCTTGTTGTAGCTCTCGAGCTGGTAGGGGCCGGTGCCCACGGGCTTGGCGGCGTTGGTGTCCACGCTCTTGGGTTCGACGATGATGGCCGTGGCCTGGCCCAGCGCGAAGGGCAGGTCGGGATCGATCTCCTTGTTCAGCAGCACGACGGTGTAGTCGTCGACCGCCTGCACCGAGAGGTTGGCGAAGGTGCGCTTGTCCTTGTTGGTGCTCTTCTCGCCGCCGGCGCGCTCGAACGCGAACTTGACGGTCTGGGCGTTGAAGGGCTCGCCGTTGTGGAACTTGACGTCCCTGCGCAGCCGGAAGGTGTAGGTCTTGAGGTCGGGCGAGACGTCCCAGCTTTCGGCGAGCAGCGGCACCACGCGGCCGTCGGGCTGGATCTTGGTCAGCGTCTCGTAGATGCTGTAGAGCGTGACCTCCGCGATCGAGGCCGCGGCGCTGACGGTCGGGTCCAGGCCGGTGGGCTCCAGCGTCATGCCCAGCACCATGGCGTCCTTGCGGTTCTGGGCGGCGGCCGGCAGCGCGGCAACCAGGGCACCGGCAGCGCTGGTGGTCAGGACGGTACGGCGGTTCAGCATGTCATCTCTCTCCGAAAAAGAAGGCTTGCGGCACAAACCGCCGGACCATACCTCAAATCGGGCGGCGTTCCGGAGGTTCGGCGCGCGGCACCGCGGCCAGCAATGCCTGGGTGTAAGGGTGCTCGGCGTGCTGGAACAGCTGCGCCGTCTCGCCACGCTCGACGATGAGGCCGCGGTGCAGCACGCAGACCTCGTCGCAGAGGTGGTGCACCACCGCGAGGTCGTGGCTGATCAGCAGGTAGCTCACGCCGTACTTCTCGCGCAGGTCCTGCATGAGGTTGAGCACCTGGGCCTGGACCGAGACGTCGAGCGCGCTGACGGGCTCGTCGGCCACGATGAGCTTGGGCCGCGTGATCAGCGCGCGGGCGATCGCGATGCGCTGGCGCTGGCCGCCCGAGAACTCGTGCGGATACTTGTCCAGGTCGGTGCTGCGCAGGCCCACGGCGGCCAGCATCTCGCCGGCACGCTCGCGCTGTTCCTGCCGGCTGGAGCCCGCCAGTGCGGCCAGCGGCTCGGCCACGATGCGGGCCACGGTCTGGCGCGGGTCCAGCGAGCCGTAGGGGTCCTGGAACACCATCTGGAAGTCGCGCCGCGCGGTCTTCAGCGCCTGCTCGTCGAGCGCATGCAGGTCCTGGCCAAGAAGCCGCACGCTGCCGCTGGTCGGGCGGTCCAGCGCCATGATCAGCCGCGCGATGGTGGATTTGCCCGAGCCCGACTCGCCCACGATGCCCAGGCTGCGGCCGGCCTGCAGCGCAAAGCGCACGCCGTTGAGCGCGCGCACCATGGGCGGCGGACCGAACAGGCGCTCGCGCGGCAGCGCGTAGTGGCGCACGAGGTCCTGCACCTCCAGCAACTGCGTCATGCCGGCACTCCCATGAGTTCGGGCAGCCGGATGCAGCGCACGGCATGGCCGTGCGGCAAGGGCGTGGGCTGCGGCACGGTGGTGTGGCAGGCCGGCACGGTGTGGGCGCAGCGGCCCGCGAACGGGCAACCCGGCGGCAGGTCCACGAGTTCGGGCACGCTGCCCGCGATGGTCGCCAGCCGGTGGCCCTTGGCCGCGCCCAGGGCCGGCCGGGCCGCGAACAGGCCCTGCGTGTAGGGGTGGGCGCGCTCGGCGAACACGGCCGCCGTGGGACCGCTCTCGACCACGCTGCCGCCGTACATGACCAGCATGCGCGAGACGGTCTGCGCGATCACGCCGAGGTCGTGCGAGATCAGGATCAGCGCCATGCCGCGTTCGGCCACGAGCTCGGCCAGCAGGTCCAGGATCTGCTTCTGGATCGTCACGTCCAGCGCCGTCGTGGGTTCGTCGGCGATCAGCAGGTCGGGCCCGCAGGCCAGCGCCATGGCGATCATGATGCGCTGGCGCTGGCCGCCCGAGAACTGGTGCGGGTAGGCATCCAGGCGCTGCGCGGCATCGGGGATGCCCACGCGGTCGAGCAGGGTCAAGGCTTCACGCCGTGCATCGGCCTTGGACAGGCCGCGGTGCAGCCGCAGCGGCTCGGCCACCTGGCGCGCGATGGTGTGCAGCGGGTTCAGCGCCGTCATGGGCTCCTGGAAGATCATGCCGATGCGGTTGCCGCGGATCTTGCACATGGCGGACTCGGGCAGGCCCACGAGTTCCTGGCCGCCGAAGCGGATGCTGCCGCCCACACGCGCGCTGGCGGGCAACAAGCCCATCAGCGACATCACGGTGATGGACTTGCCGCAGCCCGATTCGCCGACGATGCCCAGCGTCTCGCCGCGGGCCAGGTCGAAGGACAGGCCGCGCACGGCGTCGGCCGGGCCGCGCTGCGTGGTCAGGCCGATGCGCAGGTCGCGCACCTGAAGAAGGGGTTCGCTCATCGCGTTCATCGGGCACGGGCCAGTCGCGGGTCGAGCAGGTCGCGCAGGCCGTCGCCCAGCATGTTGAGCCCCAGCACGGCCAGCGCGATCGCCATGCCCGGGAACACCGCCAGCAGCGGCTGCTGGAACATGAGTGTCTGCGCCTCGCTGAGCATGCGGCCCCAGGAGGGCTGCGGCGGCTGCGTTCCCAGGCCCAGGTAGGACAGCGCGGCCTCGGCCAGGATGGCGATGGCGAAACGGATCGTGCTCTGCACGATCAGCGCGGCCGAGATGTTGGGCAGCACATGCTGGAAGGTGATGGCCCAGGCGCCCTTGCCGCAGGCGCGCGCGGCCGTCACGTACTCGCGCGCCCAGACGGCCTTGGCCGAGCCGCGTGCGATGCGCGCGAACATCGGGATGTTGTAGATGCCGATGGCGACGATGGCGTTGACGATGCCGGGTCCGAACACGGCCGTCAGCATGATGGCCGACAGGATGGCCGGGAAGGCCAGCGAGAAGTCCGCCAGCCGCATGATGGCTTCCTCGACCCAGCCGCGCCTGGCCGCGGCCAGGAGGCCCAGCGCCGTGCCGACCACGAGGCCGATGCCGACCGCGATCACCCCCACGAGGATGGACGCACGTGCGCCCACCAGCAGCAGCGAGGCCACGTCGCGGCCGAAGGCGTCCGTGCCCAGCCAGTGGCTGGCCGTGGGGCCTTGCAGCTTGTTCGCCATGTCCATCTCGAGCGGGGCCCAGGGCGTCCAGAGGTAGGAGAGCCCGGCGGCGGCCAGCAGCAGCGCGGTGAGCACGGCGCCGATGACGAAGCTGCGGTGGCGCAGCGCGCGCGACCAGAAGCCGGGGGCTTGGGCAACAGGGAGGACGGCGCTCATATGTCGGACGCCTTCAGGCGCGGGTCGATCACGGCGTAGAGCAGATCGACCACGAAGTTCACGATGACCACCATGGCCGCCAGCAGCATCACGCAGTTGCGCACCACGATCAGGTCGCGGTTGGCGATGGACTGGAAGATCAGCCGGCCCAGGCCCGGCAGGTAGAACACGTTCTCCACGACGATGGTGCCGGCCATGAGTTCGGCGAACTGCATGCCCATGACCGTGACGACGGGGATCAGCGCGTTGCGCAGCACATGGCCCCAGAGCACCGCGCGCTGCTTCAGGCCCTTGGCGCGTGCGGTGCGCACGAAGTCCTCGCGCATGACCTCGAGCACGGCCGAGCGCGTGATGCGCGCGAGGATGGCGGCCTGCACCACGGCCAACGAGAGCGCCGGCAACACCAGGGCCTTGAGGCCTTGCCACAGCCCGTCCAGGCCTTCGCCCCAACCGTCGAAGCCACCGGCCGAGAACCACTGCAGCTTCACGGAGAACAGCAGGATCAACAGGATGGCGAACCAGAAGTTCGGGATCGCAATGCCGACCTGGGTCAGGCCCATCAGGCCGACGTCGCCCAGCTGGTTGTGCCGCGATGCGGCCGTAACGCCGACGATCAAGGCCAGCACCGTGGTCAGCAGCATGGCGACGATGGCCAGCGGCATGGTCAGCGCCAGGCGCTCGAGGATGAGGTCCAGCACGGGCGAGCCGTAGGCGTGGCTGTCGCCCAGGTTGCCCGTCAGCAGGCCACCGATCCATTGCCAGTAGCGTGTCCAGGCCGGCAGGTCCAGGCCCAGCTTGGCGGCCAGTTCGGCCACGGCCTCGGGCGAGGCGTCGGGGCCCAGCAGGATCTGCGCGGCGTTGCCGGGCAGGATGTCGAGCACCAGGAAGACGATGACCGAGGCACCGATCAGCGTGGCGACCAGGGTGGCGAAACGCTTGGCCAGGAACAGGCTCATGGGGCGCCGCGGAATGTTGTGGGCCTTGGGCCTTGTGTGGGGCGGGTCATCGCGGCCGCCATCATAGCGAGCGCTTCGTGGGGCGGGATAATCGCGCCATGGCCCTGACCATCACCGACGAGTGCATCAACTGCGACGTTTGCGAGCCCGAGTGCCCGAACGACGCCATTTCCATGGGCGAGGCGTTCTACCAGATCGCGCCCGAGCGCTGCACCGAGTGCGTGGGCCACTTCGACGAGCCGCAGTGCGTGCAGATCTGCCCCGTGGCCTGCATCCCGGTGCACCCGGACTTCGTGGAGAGCAAGGAAAGCCTGTGGGCCAAGTACCGCAGGCTGCAGGCCGAGGCGGGCAAGCCCGCCGTCGATCAGGCCTGAGGCGGGCCGACGGGCGCTGGCGGCGCCTGCCGCGGCGGCTTCGGCCGTGGGGGCTTGCTGGTGTGGATCTGCATCATGGCCTGCGTGAAGTCGCCCGCCACCAGCAGCGGCAGTGCGCGCACCGACCGCTCGATGCATTCGTCGATCGCGTCGCGGTGCTCGGCCATGGGCTTCTTGAGCACCCAGCTGAGCACCTGGTCCTTGACGCCCGGATGGCCGATGCCCAGGCGCAAGCGCCAGTAGTTGGGCGAACCGAGCTGGGCGTGGATGTCGCGCAGGCCGTTGTGGCCGGCGTGGCTGCCGCCCTGCTTGAGCTTGACCTGGCCCGGCACGATGTCGAGCTCGTCGTGCGCGACCAGCACCTCCTCGGGCGCGATCTTGAAGAAGCGCGCGAGTGCCGCCACCGACTTGCCCGACAGGTTCATGAAGGTCTGCGGCTCCAGCAGCCACAGCGTCTGGCCCTGGTACTGCGCGCGCGCCGCGAGCCCGAAGTAGCTCTTCTCGGGAACGAGCGACACCTTGAGTTCGCGCGCGAGCGCGTCGATGAACCAGAAGCCGGCGTTGTGCCGGGTCTGTTCGTACTCGGCCCCCGGGTTGCCCAGGCCGACGAAGAGCTTGATCGCCATGGCCGCGATTATTCCGCCGAGATCCTGGCGGCGCGGATGATGCGGCCGTTGGCTTCGTGCTCGGCCGCGATCGTGCGTGTGAACTCCGCCGCCGTACCGCCCGTGGGCAGGTTGTCGGTGGCCTGCAGCTTGGCGCGCAGGTCGGGCGTGGCCAGGGCCTTGTTGATCTCGGTGTTGTAGCGCGCGAGCAGTGCGGCCGGCAGGCCCGCCGGCGCGAAGATGCCGAACTGCGAGGACAGGTTGGCCGCCGGCACGCCGAGTTCGGCCAGCGTGGGCACCTGGGGCAGGCTGTCCAGCCGCGCGGGCGAGCCCACGGCCAGCGGACGCAGCTTGCCGCTGCGGATGTGGTTGACGAGCGCCGGGCCGGCGTTGGTCGAGAGGATCTCGAACTGACCACCGAGCGCATCGTTGAGTTGCTGGCCGCCGCCCTTGTAGGGAATGTGCGTGATGTCCACGCCCGCGACCGCGCGCAGCTGCGCAAGCATGATGTGGCCCAGCGAGGCCTGGCCCGAGGTGGCCCAGCGCACGGCGCCGGGCTGGTTGCGCGCGAGTTCGAGCAAGGCCTTGAAATCGGGCGCGGCACAGGCCGGCGTGGCGGCCAGCACCACGGGCGAGACCATCACGCTGGCCACGGGCGCGATGTCCTTGAGCGGGTCGAACGGCGACTTGCCCAGGTGCGGATTCAGCACCAGCGGGCTGACCGCGGAAAATCCCAGCGTGGCGCCGTCCGGTGCTGCCTTGGCCACCATGTCCATGCCGATGCTGCCGCTGGCGCCGGCCTTGTTCTCGACGATCACGGTGGTGCCGAGCTGCGCGGCGAGCTTGTCGGCCAGTGCGCGTGCCACGACGTCGGACACGCCGCCAGCGGGATAGGCGACGACGATGCGCACGGTGGACGGAATGCTTTGCGCTGTGCTGACGAGGGGCAGCGCAGCCAGGGCGCCCAGCACGCTGCGGCGGGACACGTGGAGGTTCATGGATCGGTGTTCAGCGAAAGCGAAAATGAAAACGGCCCGCCGAGGCGGGCCGTCGTGGCGAGGCGCAGAGCTTACTTCTTGCCCTTGCCCTTGGCCGGAGCAGCGGCCGGGGCGGCTGCCGCCGGTGCCACTTCTTCTTCGACCACGGGCGCCGTGGCCGAAGCCAGCACCGGGGCCTTGCGGCCATGGCTGACCCACTTCACGCCCTTGGGCAGCTTGATGTCGGCCAGCGTGACGGTGCCGTTGTTCTTCAGGCCCGACAGGTCGACTTCGATGAACTCGGGCAGGTCGGCCGGCAGGCTGTTCAGCTCGAGTTCGGTCGTCACGTGGTTGACCAGGTTGTGGTCCAGCTTGACGGCGTCGGACTCTTCCTGGCCCTTGAAGTGCACGGGCACCTTCTTGTTCAGGCGGGTCTTGGCATCGACGCGTTGGAAGTCGATGTGCAGCACCAGCTGGCGGAACGGGTGCATTTGCACGTCACGCAGCAGGACCTTGCTGACCTGGCCGCCCAGTTCCATCTCCAGCACGGAGGAGTGGAAGGCTTCCTTCTTGAGGGCGTGCCACAGTGCGTTGTGGTCCAGCTCGATGAGCTGGGGCTCGCCGGAACCGCCATAGACGATGCCGGGGGTCTTGCCCGTGATGCGCAGACGGCGGCTCGCACCCGTACCCTGCTTGGCGCGCTCGAAAGCGACGAATTTCATGGTGAACTCCTGTTGGAACGGGCCGCGACCAGCCTGCGCTCCTGTTGAAAAAACGCCGCCACGCGCGAGGGCGAGGCGGCGTCCGCTTGATGTTCCCGGCTCAGAACAGGTTGTCCTGCTCCGAGAACAGACTCATGACCGACTCGCCCTTGGCAATGCGCTGGATCGTCTCGGCGATCAGCGGCGCCACGGTGAGTTGGCGGATCTTCTTGCAGCCCGCGGCGGATTCGCTGAGCGGGATGGTGTTGGTGACGACGACTTCGTCCAGGGCCGAGCCCTGCGCGATGCGCTCGATGGCGGGGCCCGAGAAGATCGGGTGCGTGCAGTAGGCGTAGACCTTCTTGGCGCCGCGCTCCTTGAGCACCTCGGCCGCCTTCACGAGCGTGCCGGCGGTGTCGATCATGTCGTCCATGATCACGCAGTTGCGGCCGTCGATCTCGCCGATCACGTGCATGACTTCGCTGACGTTGGCCTTGGGACGGCGCTTGTCGATGATGGCCATGTCGCAGCCCAGCTGCTTGGCCAGTGCGCGTGCGCGCACCACGCCGCCCACGTCGGGCGAGACCACGATCAGGTCTTCGTAGTTCTTCTGGCGCAGATCGCCCAGCAGCACGGGCGAGGCGTAGATGTTGTCGACCGGGATGTCGAAGAAGCCCTGGATCTGGTCGGCGTGCAGGTCCATGGTCAGCACGCGGTCGACGCCGGCGGACTGCAGCATGTTGGCCACGACCTTGGCCGTGATCGGCACGCGCGCCGAACGCGGACGGCGGTCCTGGCGCGCGTAGCCGAAGTAGGGGATGACGGCGCTGATGCGTTCGGCCGAGGCGCGCTTGAGCGCATCGACCATGATCAGCAGTTCCATGAGGTTGTCGTTGGTCGGCGCGCAGGTGCTTTGCACGACGAACACGTCCCGGGCACGCACGTTCTGGTTGATCTCGACCGTGACCTCGCCGTCGGAGAAGCGGCCCACGCTGGCTGCACCGAGCGTGATGCCCAGGTGGTGCGCGATCTCGGCCGCCAGACCGGGATTGGCGTTGCCCGTGAAGATCATGAAATCGGGATGGAGGGCCTGCATCACGTGCCTCGGCAGAAATTGCGCCAGAAAAAACAGCGGGCCTGTATCAGGCCCGGCTTGTCAGGTGGCAGGGGAAGAAGGATTCGAACCTTCGCATGCTGGAATCAAAATCCAGTGCCTTAACCAACTTGGCGACTCCCCTACACAGGTGTCCGGCAATGCCGTCCACCGCTCAATTGTCTCCGGATGCCCACCCCGCCAAAGGATGAACGTCCATGTTGCTGCAAATCCGTGTCTGCCAACCCTGCGGAGCGATCGGCTGATCGTCCCGGTCCCAGAGTGCAAACACTGCGCTTCCAGAGCCCGTCATTCTGCCATTTTTTCCGTGTGCCGAGAGCCACTTGAGTGCATCTGCGACATCCGTACTCAGTGCTTGAGCGACGTCCTGCAAGTCGTTTTTACCGAAGTAAAAGGGCTGTGCAGCGAAGCCATCGACTATAGCACGATCCGAATCGCGCTTCAACGACGGGGACCCAAAAATTTTTGCAGTCTCCAATCCTTGCGGCGGCTTGACCACCAGGAAGCGCGCCGGCGGGATGTCCACGGGCTGCATGGACTCGCCGATGCCTTCGACCCAGGCGTTGCGGCCGTAGAGGAAGAAGGGCACGTCTGCACCGAGCTTCAGCCCGATGGCCGCGAGCTGCTGCAGGCCGAGGTTCAGCCCCCACAGCCGGTTCAGCGCGAGCAGGCAGCTGGCGGCGTCCGAGGAGCCGCCGCCCATGCCGGCCTGTGCAGGCACGCGCTTGAGCACGCCGATGTGCGCACCCAGCGGCGTGCCGCTGGCCTGCTGCAGCGCGCGCGCGGCACGCAGCGTGAGATCGTCGGCGGGCAGGGCAGGGCCCAAATCCTCGCGGCTGAGCATGCCGTCGGTGCGCAAATCGAAATGCAGCGTGTCGTGCCAGTCAATCAGCATGAAGACCGACTGCAGCAGGTGGTAACCGTCCGGGCGTCGGCCCGTGACGTGCAGGAACAGGTTGAGCTTGGCCGGCGCCGCGACCTCGTACAGCGCCCTCATGGCTGCTGCAGCACGATGCGCAGTTCGGCCGTGGGCAGCGGCTGGCTGCGGCGCGCGCTCAGGCGGCCGTCGGCGATGCGCGAGAGGTCGGCCTGCCAGCCTGGCACCTCGGCCGGCTTGCCGTCGAGCCAGGCGAACAGCGCGGGCAGGGGCAGGGCGGTGCCCGTGGCCTCCTCGGTCAGCGCGTCGATCGACGGATACTGGCGGCGCTGGCCGTCGGCCTGCAGTTCGGCCTTGCCAGGCGCCCAGCGCAGCTGCGCGAGCGTGGCGCCCAGCGGCGAATACAGCGAGAGTTCGCCGGCCTGCGGCGCGCCGCGCAGTTCGAAGCCGGCCGAGAAGGACTGGGGCTTGTCGCCGTCGATTTGCAGCGCGAGCCGGCCGTTCCAGTAGGGCTGGCCGGCTGTGTCTGGCGCACGTGGGGGCAGGGCGCAGGCGCTCAGACCCAGCGCGGCGGCCAGCAGCAGCGCGCGCCGTGCAGGCAGTGCACTCATTGCAGCCCGGGAACGCGCAGCCGCTTGAGCGTGGTGCGCAGGGTTTCGTTGTCGGCGTTCAGGGCGAGGCCTTCGCGCCAGATGGCGATGGCGCGCTCGCGCTGGCCGCCCGTCCACAGCACCTCGCCCAGGTGGGCGGCGATCTCAGCATCGGGCTTGGCCTGGAAGGCCTGCAGCAGGATCTTCTCGGCCTCGGCCCGGTTGCCCAGGCGGAACTCGACCCAACCCAGACTGTCCGCGATGAAGGGGTCGTTCGGCACGATCGCCAGCGCCTTCTGGATCAGCTGCTTGGCTTCCTCCAGCCGCACGTTGCGATCGGCCAGCGAGTAGCCCAGCGCGTTGTAGGCGTGGTGGTAGTCGGGGCGCAGCTCGATCAGCCGGCGCAGCAGGCGCTCCATCTCGTCCAGCCGCGAGAGCCGCTCGGCCAGCATGGCCTGGTCGTAGAGCAGTTCGGTGTCGTTCGGTTCGCGCTCCAGCGCCTGCTGCAGGCGATCGTAGGCCTCCTGGTAGCGCTTGGCCTCGCGCAGCAGCTGCACCTCGGCGTTGAGCTTGGCACGGGCCTCGGCCTCGTTGCGTTCGGGCAGGCCGCGGATCAGCGCGCGTGCCTCGTCGAACTTGCCCTGGCGCGCCAGCAGCGAGGCACGGCGGTTCTGCGCGGCCAGCATCTCCTCGGCGTTGTCGATGCGGCCGAGCCAGCCCTCCGCGGCGGCGAAGTCCTTGCGCTTCTCCGCACTCTGCGCCAGGGCAAGGTAGGCCTGGTTCATGGCGCGCTTGCGCTGCTCGCTTTCGGGCAGCGGCTGCACGAGACCCAGGAATCGCTTGAGCGAGGCCTCGGCCACCTCGGGGCGGCTGTCCTGCGCCTGTGCCACGCCGAGCACGAGCCAGCCGTCCGGGAACTCGGGGTTGCGCGTGGTGAGCTGCTCGAGCTGCACCAGCCCCTCGGTGTAGCGCATCTCGTCGAGCAGCCCGCGGGCATAGGCCAGCTGCATCTCCGGCGAGGGGCTGGCCTGCAGCTGGCGCTTGACGATGTCCTCGGCCTGCGGCTGGCTGCGGCCGAACATTTCCAGCGCCAGGATGGCCGGGGCCTGCGCGCCGGGCTCGATCTCCTGCCCGCGCCGTGCGGCGTCCAGCGCGCCGGCCGCATCGCCGGCCAAAAGCCGCATGCGGCCCAGGCTGGTCCAGGCCGACGCACCCGTGGTCTGGTCCTGCAGATAGCCCTGCAGCGACTGCTCGACGGCCTGCAGCGCGAGCTTCTTGTCGGGCACGCGGCCATACACCCGCGGCACGGCCAGGATGGCGGCGTTGCGCTCCATGGGCGGGCTACTCGCGATCTCGCTGCGCAGCGGCTCGACCGATTCGAGCACGCGGTTGGCTGCGACCAGGATTTGCAGCAGGAAGCGGTTGGCCTCGCGCGACTGCGGCAGCGTGTCGCGCCAGGCGCGCGCGGCGCGCAACGCGGCATCGGGGGAGCGCGACTGCAGCGCCAGTTCCACGGCGCGCTGGAACAGCTGCGGATCTTTGGCCTTGATGGCCGCGTCGAGGATCAGCGCATAGCCGGTCGCACGCTCGCCGCCGGAGGCGTTCATCTCGCCCAGCAGCAGTTCGTAGAACAGTTCCGCGGTCAAGGCGGACGGGGTGGTAGGGGGTGTGGCTGGTGCTTCGCCGTCGGTGGCGGAAGGTGCTTGCGCATGCGCCGGCAGCAGGCCCAGCAGCAATGTCAGCGAGACAAGACCACGGGCGGCCGGTCGCAGGAGTCGCTTCATCGGGCCATCATAATGCAGCCCGCCAAGCCCCATGGACCATGCCGGAACTGCCAGAAGTTGAAGTCACGCGCCGCAGTTTTGCCGAGCGCATCGCCGGTGCGACCGTGACCGGCGTGCGCCTGGGCAAGCCGCTGCGCTGGGGCCTCGGTGTGGCGCCGGAGACGCTGATCGGCCGCCGTGTGCAGGCCGTGCGCCGGCGCGGCAAGTACCTGCTGCTGGACCTGGACCGCGGCCTGCTGCTGCTGCACCTGGGCATGTCGGGCAGCCTGCGCTTCGACCTGCAGATGCAGCCGGCCGGACCGCACGACCACTTCGACCTGGAAACCTCGCTGGGCCTGTTGCGGCTGCACGATCCACGCCGCTTCGGCGCCGTCGTGCACGCCGAAAGCCAGGAGGCGCCCGAGGCCGTCAAGCTGTTGGGCCGCCTGGGTGTGGAGCCATTGGACGAGGGCTTCGACGCCGCCGTCTTCCACGCCGGCCTGCGCCTGCGCGCGGCGCCGATCAAGCAGGTGCTGCTGGCCGGCGAGCTCGTCGTCGGCGTGGGCAACATCTATGCGTCGGAAGCCCTGTTCCTGGCCGGCATCCGGCCGACCACGCGCGCGCGGCGCATCGGGCCGGCGCGGGCGCGCGAGCTGCACGCGGCCGTGCGCGAGGTGCTGGCACGCGCCGTGCAGCGCGGCGGCAGCAGCCTGCGCGACTTCTCCAACGCCTACGGCGAACAAGGACACTTCCAACTGGAAACCATGGTCTACGACCGCGAAGGCCTGCCCTGCCGCGTCTGCGGAACGCCGATCCGCGCACTGCGCCAGGGCCAGCGCTCCACCTTCTTCTGCCCGCAGTGCCAGAAGGCATGAGCGCCACCGACCCCCGCGAGCCCGGCTGGGCCGCGCACCAGGTCGTGCAGTGGCAGGCCACACATGGCCGCCATGCGCTGCCCTGGCAGAACACGCGCGACCCCTACCGGGTCTGGCTGTCCGAAATCATGCTGCAGCAGACCCAGGTGGCGGCGGTGATCGGCTACTACGCGCGGTTTCTGCAGCGCTTTCCCGACGTGCAGGCCCTGGCTGCGGCGAGCGAGGACGATGTCTTCGCGCACTGGGCGGGCCTGGGCTACTACAGCCGCGCGCGCAACCTGCACGCCTGCGCGCGCCAGGTGGTAGCGTTGCACGGCGGGCAGTTCCCACGCACGGCTGAAGCGCTGCAGACGCTGCCCGGCATCGGCCGTTCCACGGCGTCTGCGGTCGCGTCCTTCTGCTTCGCCGAGCGCGTGGCCATCCTGGACGGCAACGTCAAGCGCGTGCTCACGCGGCTGCTGGGCTTCGGCGAAGACCTGGCCGAGGCCCGCCACGAGCGCGCGCTCTGGGCGCTGGCGACCGAGCTGCTGCCGCAGGCGGACCTGGACCAGGCCATGCCGCGCTACACCCAGGGCCTCATGGACCTGGGCGCCACGGTCTGCACGGCGCGCAACCCCTCCTGTCTGCTGTGCCCGCTGCAGTCGCGCTGCGTCGCCAGCCGCGAAGGCCGCAGCGAGGACTACCCGGTCAAGACGCGCAAGCTCAAGCGTGGCCGCGCCGACTGGTGGCTGCTGTGGGCCGAGGATGGCGAGGGCCGCATCTTCATCGCGCGGCGCCCGTCCACGGGCATCTGGTCTGGCCTGCACTGCCTGCCCGTGTTCGAGGAAGAGGATGCGCTGCTGGCCGCCCTGCCGGCCGGCGTGCGCGCACAGGCCCAGCCGCTGTCGCCCTTCACCCATGTGCTGACGCACAAGGACCTCTTGCTGCACCCCGTGTATGTGCAACTGGCACCGCGCGACCTGCCGCGCGAAGGTCAGTGGCTGCTGCCCGGGGAGCTGGCCGGCATCGGCCTGCCGGCCCCGGTCAAAAAACTGTTGAACCCCATTTCGGGTCTGGCGCCGGCCCCATGACGCTGCTGGCGTGGGCGTCCAGCTCACGGTGGCGCTTGAGCGTGACCCAATGGCGGCTGAAGCTCTTGGCCAGCTGCTCGACCAGGTAGACCGAGCGGTGCTGGCCGCCGGTGCAGCCGATGCCCACCGTCACATAACTGCGGTGGTCGCGTGCGAGCGGCTCCATCCAGTGCGTGAGAAAGCTCTCGATGTGCGTGTACATCACGCCGACTTCCGCGCTCTGGCGCAGGAAATCGGCGACCGGTGCGTCCATGCCCGTCAACGGCCGCAGGTCCGGGTCGTAGTGCGGGTTGGGCAGCATGCGCACATCGAACACATAGTCAGCATCCAGCGGAATGCCGCGCTTGAAGGCGAAGGACTCGAACACCAGCGTCAGCTGGCTGTTGGGCGCGGCGATCAGCGACTTGACGTAGCCCTGCAGCTGCGAGGCGCGGATGATGCTCGTGTCGATCACATGGGCTTGCTCGCGCAGGTCGGCCAGCAATTCGCGCTCGAGCTCGATGGCCTCGTAGAGTGCGTTCTGCTGGTCCAGCAGGTCGCGGCGCGACAGCGGGTGGCGACGCCGCGTTTCCGAATAGCGCCGCACCAGCGTGTCGGTGCCCGCATCCAGGAACAGCGATTTGACCGTCACGCCCCGGCTGCGCAGCGCTGACAGTTGCGCGGGCACCAGCGGCAGTGAAGTGGCGCTGCGCACATCCATCGCGATGGCCACGCGGCGGCTGCCGTGCTTTTGCTCGAGCTCGGCCAGGTTCAGCAGCAGCTCGGGCGGCAGGTTGTCGACGCAGTAGTAGCCCGCATCCTCCAGCGCGTGCAGCGCCACCGACTTGCCCGAGCCGGACATGCCGGTGATGAGCACGATGTCCAGGTTGGTGGCCTCCGTGCTCATGGCGCCACCCCCAGCATCTCGCGGGCGTGCGCGAGCGTGGTGCCCGAAAGCCGCTCGCCGCCCAGCATGCGCGCGACCTCGGCCACACGCTGCTCGCCCTGCACCTCGCCCACATGGCTGACGGTGGCCGCGCCTTCGCGCTGCTTGGCCACGACCAGGTGGTGGTCGGCGCAGGCCGCCACCTGGGGCAGATGCGTCACGGCCAGCACCTGGCGATCCGTGCCCAGCTGCTTCATGAGCCGGCCCACGGTCTCGGCCACGGCACCGCCCACGCCCGAATCGACCTCGTCGAAGATCAGCGTGGGCGCACCGCCCAGTGCACTGGTGGTCACGGCGATGGCCAGCGCGATGCGCGAGAGCTCGCCGCCCGAGGCCACCTTGCCCACCGGCCGCGGCGTGCTGCCCGCATGGCCGGCCACCAGGAACTGCACCTCGTCCAGGCCATAGGCCGCCGGCTCGGCCAGCGGCTCCAGCGCCACGGCGAAGCGGCCGCCCTGCATGCCCAGGCTCTGCATCGCGGCCGTGATGGCCTTGGCCAGCTTGGGCGCGGCCTGGGCCCGGGCCTTGGCGATGCGCTTGGCCTCGGCCTCGAAGGCCGCGAAGGCCTGGCGCTCGCCGCGCTCCAGCGCGGCCAGGTCGGCCGCGGCGTCCAGCCGGGCAAGCTCCTCCTTCCAGCCGGTCCACAGCGCCGGCAGTTCGGCGGGCTGGCGCTTGTAGCGGCGTGCCAGGCCCATCCACAGGGCCATGCGCTCGTCCAGCACCGCCAGACGGTCGGGGTCCAGTTCGGTGCGACGCTGGCTGGCGTGCAGCGAATGCAGCGCGTCCTCGGCCTGGGCCAGGCTGGCGGCCAGCACCTCGGCCATTTCGGCGTATTCGGGCGCCACGTGCTGCTGTTCGGCCAGCGCGGCGTGCGCGCGCGTCAGGCTGCGCAGGGCGCCCTGGTCGTCGTCGTCCAGCGCGGCAATGGCGGTCTGCAAGGCGTCGATCAAGGCCTGGGCGTGGGACAGGCGGCCGTGGTCGGCATTGAGCTGCTCCCATTCGTCCTCTTCAGGCGCGAGCTTGTCGACCTCGGCGATCTGCCAGGCCAGGCGCTCGCGCTCGCGCTGCAGCGAATCCTGGGCCTGGCGTGCATCGGCGAGGCCGCGCGCGGCCGTGCGCCAGCCGGTCCACAGGCGTTCCAGCGGCGCCAGGTCCAGGGCGGCATAGCCGTCCAGCAGGCCGCGCACACTGGCGGGCCGGGTCAGGCTCTGCCAGGCATGCTGGCCGTGGATGTCCAGCAGCAGCTCGCCGAGTTCGCGCAGCTGCGTGGCCGTCGCCGCGCTGCCGTTGATCCAGGCGCGGCTCTTGCCCTGGCCGTCGACCATGCGGCGCAACAGCAACTGGTCCGCCGCGTCGAAGCCGGCTTGTTGCAGCCAGTCCTGCACGGCCGGCGTGATGTCGAATTCGGCGCTGACCTCGCTGCGCGAGGCGCCTTCGCGCACCACGCCCGCGTCGGCACGGCTGCCCAGGGCCAGCTGCAGCGCATCGATCAGGATGGACTTGCCCGCGCCGGTCTCGCCCGTCAGGACCGTGAAGCCGCCCGACAGGTCGAGTTCCAGTTCGCGCACGATCACGAAATCGCGCAGTTGCATGCGCCTGAGCATCTTCAGCCGCCTCCGTTCCAGTGCAGTTTGGCCCGCAAGGTGTCGAAATAGTGCCAGCCCTTGGGGTGCAGGAAGCGCACGCAGTGCTGCGAGCGCCGCACCGTGATGCGGTCGCCCTGCTGCAGGGAGGCCAGCGATTGCATGTCGAAATTGGCGCTGGCGTCGCGTTCGGACACCAGTTCGATGGCCACTTCCGCCGGGTCGGCCAGCACCAGCGGCCGGTTGGACAGCGAGTGCGGCGCGATCGGCACCAGCACCCAGCCCGGGATCGAGGGGTGCATGAGCGGCCCGCCGGCCGACAGCGCATAGGCCGTGGAGCCCGTGGGCGTGGCGACGATGAGCCCGTCGCAGCGCTGGTTGGACACGAAATGCCCGTCGATCTCGATGCGCAGTTCCACCATGCCCGAGGTCGGCCCGCGGTTGACCACCACGTCGTTCATGGCGCGCGCGTCGAACACGCACTGGCCGGCGCGCATCACGCGGGCATGCATGAGGCTGCGGTGGTCTTCCTCGTAGGCGCCAGCCAGCATGGGCGCCAGCGTGGTCTGGTAGCCCTCGAGCGGAATGTCGGTGATGAAACCGAGGCGGCCCTGGTTGATGCCGATCAGCGGCACGCCATAGGGCGCCAGCTGCCGGCCGATGCCCAGCATGGTGCCGTCGCCCCCGACCACCAGGGCCAGGTCGCAATGCTCGCCGATGGCCTCCACATCCTGGGCTTCGTACTCGTGCAGGCCGGTGTTGGCCTGGGTCTGCCGGTCCAGCACCAGATCGCAACCCTGGCTCACCAGGAACTGCGCGATCTCGCGCATGGCCGGCGACGGTGTCGAGGAAGAACCGCCGAAGGCCGAAGGCTGGTACTTGCCGAACAGCGCGACCCGGCGGAACGTGGATTTCATCGGCAAATTACATCACTAAAATGTGCCAATGCTGGATGACAGAGCCAAGTTGTTGATGAAAGCGCTGGTCGAGCGCTACATCGCCGATGGCCAGCCCGTCGGCTCGCGGACATTGTCCAAGGCCTCTGGCCTGGAACTGTCGCCGGCCACCATCCGCAACGTGATGTCCGACCTGGAGGAACTGGGCCTGATCGCCAGTCCCCACACGTCGGCCGGGCGCATTCCCACGGCCCGCGGCTACCGCTTGTTCGTCGACACCATGCTGACGGCCCAGCGCGACCAGCTGCAGGCCCCACGCCTGGCGCCCGAGCAGCCGCAGAAGGTGATCGCCAACGCGGCGAACCTCTTGTCCAGCCTGTCGCAGTTCGTGGGCGTGGTGCTGGCGCCGCGGCGGGCCTCGGTGTTCCACCACATCGAGTTCCTGCGCCTGTCCGAGCGCCGGGTGCTGGTCATCATCGTCTCGCCCGACGGTGATGTGCAGAACCGCGTGCTGTTCACCGAAGTCGACTACACCCAGTCGCAACTGGTCGAGGCCGCCAATTACCTGAACGCCAATTACGTGGGCATGGCCTTCGAGCAGGTGCGCGACAAATTGGCCAGCGAGGTCGAGACGCTGCGCAGCGAGATCGCCACGCTGATGCAGACCGCCGTCAACCTGAGCACCGACCCGGCCGGCGCCGCAGACGAGGTCGTGATCTCGGGTGAGCGCAACCTGTTGGCCGTCAGCGATTTCTCCAGCGACATGCGCCACCTGCGCCGCGCCTTCGAGCTGTTCGAGCAGAAGACGCAGCTCTTGCGCCTGCTCGACGTCTCCAGCCGCGCCGAGGGCGTGCGCATCTATATCGGCGGTGAGAGCCAGGTCGTGCCGTTCGAGGAGCTGTCGGTCGTCAGCGCCCCCTACGAGGTCGATGGCCAGGTGGTCGGCACGCTGGGCGTGATCGGCCCCACGCGCATGCCCTACGACCGCATGATCCAGATCGTGGACATCACCTCCAAGCTGGTCAGCAACGCGCTGAGCCGGCCGCGCTGACCCCCCTACAATCGGCGCCGCCCGCCACCGGCCACGCCGGTGCCGTGCGGGACCCTAGCTCATGTTGGTTAGAGCAGCGGACTCATAATCCGTTGGTGCCGAGTTCGACTCTCGGGGGTCCTACCACCGTCCTTCGGCACGCGCGCCGACTCCCACCCTAGTGCAACGGCTGCATCGACAGGCCGGACGGGATGGGCTGGGTGAAGGCCCGACGCGGGTTCGCCCACCGCGCCGTCGTTGGGAGATACGTCGCTTCGTCGTCCACTGCGCCACTGAAGGTCGCGACCGTCTCCTCGCCCTCGTTGTCGTGCCGGTGCGCGTGGAAATGGGCGTCGCTCAGGCGGCAACTGGCCATCCCCTGGGCGTCGACCTGTGCGAAGCAGACCAGGTGCGGATCGCGCGTGAACGTGACCGTGCTTCGGCCCACGGCGTGCGCCCCATCCTGGACGCTCACCGCCACCGTGTGGCCGTCACCGTCCGGCCCCAGGTCCAGCACTTTGGGCTGCAGCCTCACCGTGCGCCAGGGCCGGATCGCTGCCGGCGCAGCGCGCGCCGACAGCTGGCGCACCGCGCATTGCCGCTGCTGCGCCAGGCGCGCCAGGGCATCGCCTTGCGCAAGCGCCTGGGCGTCGGTGGCGAACCGGAAGGCCTGCTCGGGCGGCAGGCGCGAGACGTAGGCGTACAGGTGTTCCAGGGCCGCCACCGCCATCGGTGCCGCAGTCTCGTCCCCACCGCCCAAGCCGAGGTGCAAGCGGGTCGATGCGCCACCAACCGCGTCCCTCTCCGTCACGAGCACGGCGAGCAGGACCGGATCGCCGTCTTCGTGGACGAAGGCCACCATTTCCGTGGAACCGACGCGGGCCATGTGCGGCACGACGCCCGGCAGGCCCGGTGTCACCAGGCTCGAGAACAAGGGTTGACGGCTTGCCCGCAAAGGTGCTGCCCCGGATTCCAGCTGCAGCAGCATCTGCGGACGGTCTGCCGTGGCGGCGGCGGCGTGCGCCGGCTGGCTGCCGCCAACGGGCGCGACCACCAGCGTGGCGCTGCCTTGGGCGGTCCACACGCGCATGCTGCCGCGCGGCAGGGCCGGCAGCGCCGAACCGCCGTGCGCGCAAGCGTCTGGTGCCGCCGGCTCGGCGGCCGGAGCGGCTGCCGCGGCCAGCAGCGCGAGCAGACCGGCAGCGAGCGTGCGCATCTGTGCCAGCGCGCTGGTTCCGGCGCCCCGGAGCATCAGCCCACGGCGCTCGACGTGCCGCCGGACACCCGGGCGCAACGGCCGGCCCGGCGTCCGCGCGCGGCCAGCAGCGCCAGCATGCCCAACGACAGGCTGGCGATGGTGGACGGTTCGGACACCACGTTCACGGCGTCGCCGAACTCGTCCGTCACCAGGGTTTCGCCCAGCCGGAAGCTGCCGGTCCCGGTGCCGACGGCAGTGAACGAGATGTCCACCAGGGAAAAGGCGGTCCCTGCGGCCGGCTGGATGGCCGTCAAGGGCAGGGGGTCGAACGGTCCGAGCAGCGAGATCGCCATCAGCCTGATCAGCCCTGCCACCGTGAGGTCCACTTCGGTCAGCGCCTCGAAGCTCGCGACGTCGCCCAGGTACTGGCTGAATTGCACGGTGGTGGGGGTCCAGAGCGCTGCGTCGTAGAACAGCTCGATCTCGTAGGCACCCACGGCAGTGTTGGGTGCGAGGTTGGTGGCGGTGATGGCCACGGAGGTCGTTCCGGCGGCGGTGCCGGCGTGGGCTGGTGTCGCCTGCAGGACGACGGCCGCCTGCGCGAGCGAAGCCAGGCCGAGCAGGGTGGCGGCAAGGGCTGCCTTCAGCGTGCGGGTGCGGGTGAGGAAGTGCATGGTGGTCCTGAAAGAATGGGGTTGGGCGCAGCGCATCACAGTGCGCATTGCTCTTTGGAACAGCGTTGCGTGCACATGCGCGCGTCGCTCGCGGTGACCTTGCCGTCGCCATCCGCATCGCGCGGGTCCCCGGCCACGATGGGTTTGCCGATGCCGGCCATGATGGCGCTGATGTCGTTGCGGTTCACGGCGCCGTTGCTGTCGATGTCGCATTGCAGGCTGCTGACGAGCGCGCTGCGCACGCTGGGCAGATCCACGTGGTCCGGGCCTGCCGCTCCGGCGAAAGTGGCGGTCACCTCGTCGCGCGGGCGCACGGTCAGCGGCGAGCCGCAGACCGCGATGCCCTCGGCATTGGTGCGTGCGGTGCAGGCCGCACCGGAGTTGCCGACGCTGAAGACCACCTGCTGGTCGGCCACCGGGCCCCAATCGCTCTGCAGCTTCGCGGCGATGCGGGCCGGCGACGGGCTTTGGGTGTCGAAGCTGAGGCTGGTCACGCGCCAGACGGGCTCCTTGGCCGTGGCGTCCACCTGGGCGACCTGCGCGGCACCGCATTCGCGCATGATGGCGACGGTGCGCAGCAGCTTCTCGTTGCCGATGATGTAGGGGTTCGCCGTGCGCGAGCCCCTGGCGTTGATGTCGGCCATGTGCTGGTTGCCGCCGTCGATGATGCCGTGCGGGTGCAGCGTGCCTTCCGCCTTGAAGTCCTTGGCGGCCTGGTACATGCGCTCGACGGACTGCAGGTAGCTGCGCGATGCCGCGATGTTCATCGGGATCGCCGTTCCACCGACGATCAGCAGCTTGCGCTCCACACCGTTGTCGTGCACGGGAACGATGGCCGACATGGTGCCGGGCGTGTGCCCCGGCGAGGCCAGCACGGTCATGGCGCGGCCGCCCAGGCTGAAGGACTGGTAGCCCAGGTTGTTGGAGTCCAGCAGGATGGGGCCGTAGGTCTTGCCCTGCGCGTCGCCCGAGCCGATGTAGATCGGGAAACCGGTGCCGAACAACTCGCGCAGACGTGCGGCGCCGCCATCGTGGTCGAAGTGCCCGTGCGTGATGTAGGCACCGACCAGCGGCGCCTGCACCCCGAGACCGAGCGAGCGCAGCGCGGGCAGCGTGTAGTTGTCGACGTCGGCCGAGCTGTTGAGCGTGTCGATCAGCGTGAAGCCGTTGCCGTTCTTCAGGATGAACTGCCCCACGTTCTGAAAGCCCACGAACCAGGCGTCGTCGAACACCTGGGTCATGGGGACGGGCGCGCGCTGCGTGCGGATTTCCGCCAGCAGCGCAGGGTTGTCGACATACATGCAGTACCGGTCGCGCGTCCAGTCCTTGAGGAACTTGTCTCCACCGGTGTTGCGTGTCGCCGCTTCCAGATGGATGTCCATCTGGCTCTGGCCCCAGGCCGCTCCCGTGCCCGCCAGCACGGCCGCGGCCGACAGCGCGGCCCGCTGGGCGAGATTTCTCAGCTTCGTTCTCATTGGCTCTCCTGTTGATGAATCGGTGGCATGGCGCGCGCGCCCACGCCGGCCCATGCAGCACGCAGGGCCGTCTGGAAGGCGGGCGAGGATGGGGCGCCGTCAGGCCTTGCGGCCGGCGCTGCTGGAAGGCGAACGGGAGAAGGTCCGGGCCTGCTGGCCGGGTGCGGGGCAGGCGACGGAATGTGTCGCCTGCGGGCGGGTGCGAGGGTGCATGTCCTTGTCTCCGAGCGCTGCCGGGTGCCGCGCTGTTTCGAAAACTTTATGATGACGTTGCACGAAGCACAATTGCGTTTCGCACCGTGGACCATGGTGCAGTGGGCGCAACAGAACGGGGAGGAGCACGATGGCAGAGACAGACGGCGGCGTCACGGCGGTCACCCGGGCGCTGTCGCTCATGGAAGTGTTCGAGGTGGGCGAGTTCTCGCTGTCGCTGGCCGAACTCAGCCGCCGTGTCGACATGCACAAGACCACCGTGCTGCGGCTGGCCCGCACGCTCGCGCAATCCCACTACATGGTGCAGACCGACGACGGGCAGTGGCGGCTGGGACCGGCCGCAGGCTGGTTGGGCGCGCGCTACCAGGCCGGCTTCGACGTGAACAACGTCGTCGAGCCGGCACTGCACGAACTCGTGCGGCTGACGGGCGAGAGCGCATCGTTCTATGTGCGCGAGGGCAGCATCCGCTCCTGCGTGGCGCGCGTGGAAGGGCCGCAGTCGGTGCGGCACAACGTGCGGATCGGCGAGCGGCTTCCGCTGGACCGGGGCGCCCCGGGGCGCGTCATCCTGGCGTTCAGCGGGGAAAAGGGAGAGCCCTACGAGACGATCCGGCGCCGGGGCTACCAGGTGTCCATGGGCGAACGGGAAGCGGAGGTGTCCAGTGTCGCCGCGCCGGTGTTCCGGACCAATTGGAGCCTGCTGGGCTCCATGTGCATCTCCGGCCCGAGTTCACGGCTCACGAAGGCCAGGCTGGCCGGCCACGCCAAGAGCGTGGTGCACGCGGCCAACCAGCTGTCCTATGCGCTCGCAGGCGGCCGGTCCTCCGCGACACCCCCCGCGGTTTCGCGTTGGCATCCGGAGTAGCCCTGCGGCGCGCCGGCTCTCAGTAGCCGCCCAGCACCGCCAGCCGGTCGGCGTGAAAGCCCGCATCGCCGTAGCGCTCCTGCAGCACGCGCACGCGCTTCATGAAAAAGCCCATCTCGAACGCGTCGGTCATGCCCATGCCGCCGTGCATCTGCACGCCTTCCTGCACCGCAAGCGTGGCGCTGCGGCCGGCGCGCGACTTGGCGACCGAGACGGCGGCGCTGGCCTTGGCGGGCTCGGAGTCCAGCGCCTGCAGGGCCTGGCCGACGGCGGCACGCGCCAGTTCGATCTCCACCATGAGCACCGCAGCGCGGTGCTGCAGGGCCTGGAACTCGCCGATCACACGGTCGAACTGGCGGCGCTCCTTGAGGTAGGCCAGGGTCCGCGCGAACACCTCGTCGGCGATGCCCAGCAGCTCGGCCGCGGCCGCGGCGCGGCCCGCGTCCAGTGCAGCCTGCAGCGCGGCAGCGCCTTGCTCGGGCGTGCCGAGCAGGCCATCTGCCCCCAGGCGCACTTCCTGCAGCCGCAGACGGGCGCAGGCCTGGGAGTCCACCATGGCGACCCGCTCGAGCTCCAGGCCGGGCCTGCCTTGCGGCAGCACGAACAGGCCGACCCCGTCGGCCATGCGGGCCGCCACGACCAGCAGGTCGGCCGCGTGCCCGAACTCGACGAAGGTCTTGCTGCCGTTCAACACCCAGCCATCGCCTTCACGCCGCGCGCTCAGCGCGATCTGCTGCGGATCGTGCTTGCCGCGCTCGTCCACGGCCAGCGCTGCGATGCGCTCGCCGCTCGCGATGGCCGGCAGCAGCGCCGCGCACTGGGCTTCGCTGCCCGCGGCGCGGATCGCGCTGGCCGCCACCACGGCGGAGGCCGAGAAGGGCAGCACGCTCAGGTGCCGGCCGATCTCCTGCATCAGCAGGCCGGCGTCGGTATGGCCCAGGCCCAGGCCGCCATGGGCCTCGGGCACCAGCATGCCCGTGAAGCCCAGGCCGGCGAAGCGCTGCCACAGCGCGCGGTCGAAGCCATCGCCGCTGGTCTGCGCGCGCAGGCTGCGCAGTTGCGCCACGGGCGCCTGTTCGGACAGGAAGGCGCGCGCGCTGTCGCGCAGCATGGTCTGTTCCTGTGTGGGAAGGTAAGGCATGGGATCAGGCTCCGGGCAGTTCGAGGATGCGTTTGGCCACCACGTTGAGCTGCACTTCGCTGGTGCCGCCCTCGATGGAATTGCCCTTGGTGCGCAGCCAGGCGCGCGCGGCGTGGCCCTGCTGCGAGCGTGCACTCTCCCATTCCAGCGCATCGCTGCCGCCGGCGGCCATCAGCAGTTCGTGGCGGCGCTTGTTGAGTTCGGCGCCGTAGTACTTCAGCACCGAGGAGAAGGCCGGGTGCGCCTGGCCCGCGCGCGCCACCTCACCGAAGCGTGCGAGCAGCGCGCGGAAGGCCGCCTCGTCCACCTCGAACTCGGCGATCTGCGCGCGCAGCACGGGGTCTGCCAGCCGCCCCTGCGCGTCCGCGCCCACCTGCTCCAGCGCCGTGCGGCCCAGCGGCGTGGGCGCGGCGCGGTCGCCGATCGCGCTGATCATCTCGCGCTCGTGCGTCAGCAGGTACTTGGCGACCGTCCAGCCCGCGCCGGCCTGGCCGACCAGGTTGCGCTTGTCCACGCGCACGTTGTCGAAGAAGGTCTCGCAGAACGGCGACTTGCCCGAGATCAGCAGGATGGGCCGGGTCGAAACCCCCTCGCTCGCCATGTCGAACAGCACGAAGCTGATGCCGGTGTGCTTGCTGGCCTTGGGATCGGTGCGCACCAGGCAGAAGATCCAGTCGGCCTTGTCGGCGTACGAAGTCCAGATCTTCTGGCCGTTGACGATGAAGTGGTCGCCGCGGTCTTCGGCGCGCGTCTGCAGCGAAGCCAGGTCCGAGCCCGCGCCGGGTTCGGAATAGCCCTGGCACCAGCGGATCTCGCCGCGCGCGATCGGCGGCAGGTGCTCCAGCTTCTGCGCCTCGGTGCCGAACTTGAGCAGCGCCGGCCCCAGCATCCAGATGCCGAAGCTCGACAGCGGGGGCCGGCAGCCCAGCGCGCGCATCTCCTGCGCGAGCACCTTGGCCTGTTCCGGCGAAAGGCCGCCGCCGCCGTAGTCGCGTGGCCAGGCCGGCACGGTCCAGCCGCGCGCGGCCATGCGCTCGAGCCACAGGCGCTGGGCATCGCTGCTGAAATGCGCGTTGCGGCCGCCCCAGCAGATGTCGTCCTCGCTCGCCACGGGCTGGCGCATCTCGGGCGGGCAGTTGGCTTCGAGCCAGGCGCGTGTTTCGGCGCGGAAGGTGGTCAGGGTGTTGTCGTCCTGCATGGTCGCGCCCTCAGATGGTGACGCCGCCGTCGACCACGATCGCCTGGCCGGTTATGAAGGAACCGGCTTTCGAGGCCAGGAACACGGCCGCGCCCGCGATCTCGTCGGGCTCGCCGATGCGCCGCAACGGCGCGGTGGACGTGGCCTTGGCCAGCGTGTCCGGGTTCTCCCAGAGCGCGCGTGCGAAGTCGGTGCGGATCAGGCCCGGCGCGATGCAGTTCACGCGCACGTTGTGCGGCCCGTATTCCACGGCGAGGTTGCGCGCCAGCTGGAAGTCCGCTGCCTTGGAGATGTTGTAAGCGCCGATCACGGGCGAGCCGCGCAGGCCGCCGATGGACGAGACGATGACGATGGCGCCGTCTTTGCGCTCGACCATCTGCGGCGCGACGAAGCCGATCAGCCAGTGGTTGGCGATCACGTTGTTCTCCAGCACCTTGCGGAACTGCTCGTCCGCGATGCCGGCCATGGGGCCGTAGTAGGGGTTGGAGGCCGCGTTGCAGACCAGGATGTCGATGGCGCCGAGCTGGCGGTTCGTTTCATCCACGAGGTGCTTGAGGTCGTCCTTGGACGAAATGTTGGCCGGCACCGCGATCGCGCGGCCCGCGCCATGGCGCGCGTTGATCGCGGCCGCCACCTCGTCGCAGGGGCCGGCCTTGCGCGAGGAGATGACCACGCGCGCGCCCTGTTCCGCCATGCGCTCGGCGATGGCCCGGCCGATGCCGCGCGATGAGCCGGTGATGACGGCGACCTTGCCGTCGAGTGCGAAGAGTGACATGCCTGCCTCCTGTGTGCGTTCTGCAACCGTGTGAAACCGCATTTTCTAAACCCAAGCATCAGTAGGGCTTGTCGTACGAGAGACATTCCAAGGTTGGGGCATACCCCACGTTCCAATTCGGGGGGTCCGTCACTAGACTGCCCGCACCGGAACGCCCCGCGGCACAGCCGCTGCCGCAGCGGGCGCAATGACATCAAGGAGACCCATGCGATCACCCGCGACGCTTCGCCAACGATGTTCCCTGGCCGCTTGCGCGGGTGGTGGGCGGGGCTGATCCATGCACGCCTACATCGCCCGCCGCCTGCTCTCGCTGCTGCCGACCCTGGTCATCGCCAGCCTGATCGTGTTCATCTCGATCCGGCTCATTCCGGGCGATGTGGTCGATCTCATGCTCAGCAACAACGACATCTCGGCCGAGCCCAAGAGCCGCGAGCAGCTCATCGCCGCGCTGGGCCTGGACCAGCCGATGTGGAAGCAGTACCTGCTCTGGCTGCGCGCCATCGTGTTCCATGGCGACCTGGGCACCTCGCTCTGGCAGGGCACCTCGGTGGCCGAGCAGATCGGCCACCGCCTGCCCGTGACCATGGAGCTCGGCCTGATCGCGCTGGTGGTCTCGCTGTCCATGGCGCTGCCCATCGGCATCTACTCGGCGATGCGCCAGGACACGGCCGGCGACTACGCCGCGCGCTCCTTCTCCATCCTGCTGCTGGCCGTGCCCAGCTTCTGGCTCGGCACCATGGTCGTGGTCTTCCCCTCGATCTGGTGGGGCTGGTCGCCGCCCATCGACTACGTGGGCTTCTTCGCCGACCCCTGGAAGAACCTGCAGCAGATGCTGGTGCCCGGCATCGTGCTCGGCACCTCGCTGTCGGCCATCACCATGCGCATGACGCGCACCATGATGCTGGAGGTGCTGCGCCAGGACTACATCCGCACCGCGCAGGCCAAGGGCCTCGGCGAACGCGTGATCGTGCTGCGCCATGCGCTGCGCAACGCGCTGATCCCGGTGGTCACGCTGATCGGGCTGCAGGCGCCGCTGCTGCTGGGCGGGGCCGTGATCATCGAGCAGATCTTCGTGATCCCCGGCATGGGCATGCTGCTGCTCGAAGCCGTGAGCCAGCGCGACTACCCCATCGTCACCGGCGTGTTCCTGATCGTCGGCGTGGCCGTCCTGGTCATCAACCTCTTGGTCGATCTGAGCTACGGCCTGCTCGATCCCAAAGTCAGGAACCGTTGAACATGACGACAGCCACCACCCTTCCCACTGCGGCCCCGGTGCCGGTCACCGGCGGCGTGCTCGCCTTCCTGCGCCGCCTCGTGCGCGAGAAGCCGCTCGGCGCGGCCGGGGGCGCACTGCTGCTGTTCTTCCTGTTCTGCGGCGTGTTCGCGGACTTCATCGCGCCGCATGGCTTCAACGACATCTCACCGGCCGAACGCCTCAAGCCGCCCGGGGCCGCCCACTGGTTCGGCACCGATAACCTGGGCCGCGACCTGCTCTCGCGCTGCATCTACGGCGCGCAGCTGTCCGTCATCATCGGCTGCGCGGCCGCACTGCTGGCGACCGTGATCTCGGCCGTGCTGGGCATCGTGAGCGGCTACTTCGGCGGCAAGCTCGACATGTTCATGCAGCGCTTCGTCGACGCCTGGATGAGCTTCCCGGACCTCGTCGTGCTGATCGTGGTGGTCTCGGTCCTGGGCCCGGGCATGCCGCAGATCATCGTCACACTGGGCGTGCTGCTGGGCATCGCGGGCTCGCGCATCGTGCGCTCGGCCGTGATCTCGGTGCGCGAGAACACCTATGTGCACGCCGCGCAGTCGCTCGGCGCGCCCACGCACCGCATCCTGTGGCGCCATGTGCTACCCAACGTGATGCCACCCATCATCGTGCTGTTCACCACGCGCGTGGGCACGGCCATCCTGGCCGAATCGGGCCTCTCCTTCCTGGGCCTGGGCGTGCCGCCGCCGGCGCCCACCTGGGGTTCGATGCTGTCGGGCAGCGGCCGCACCTTCATGTTCGAAGGCCCCTGGCTGGCGCTGGCGCCGGGCCTGTGCCTGACGGCCGTGGTCTACGCGACCAACGTGTTCGGCGACGCGCTGCGCGATCTGCTGGACCCCCGCATGCGCGGGACGCGCTGAGCGACCGCCACCCACAAGACAAGGAGACACATGACCGCATCCCGCAAGTTCGCCGTGGCCCTCGCGGCCGCCTTGACCGTCGGCACGGCCCTGGCCCAGGCCCCTGCCAAGCCCCAGTACGGGGGCACGGTCAACATCGGCACCATCTTCCTCACGGTGCCGCCGCTGTCCTTCGACAGCGCCGACTGGACCTGGAAGTTCAACCACGACATGGGCCTGACCTACGAGTCCCTGTTCGCGGCCGACCTGTCCAAGGCCAAGCGCAACGGCGGCCCCTACGACTTCACGATCGACGCCTTCCTGCCCAGCGACGCGATCCGCGGCGAGTTGGCCGAAAGCTGGAAGATGCTGGACAACCCGCGCCGCGTGGAGATCAAGCTGCGCAAGGGCGTGATGTTCCCGGCCAAGGAGGGGGTCATGGCCGCGCGCGAGCTCACCGCGCAGGACGTGGTCTACAGCTACAACCGCTACGAGCAGAGCCCCAAGAAGATCCCCAACTACTTCGACCACATCGAGAAGGTGGAGGCCACGGACGCCAGCACCGTGGTCTTCACCTTCAAGGCCTTCCATGCCGAGTGGGACTACCGCTTCGGCTGGGGCTACTACTCGGCCATCGTGCCCAAGGAGGTGGTGGAGGCCGGCGCCAAGGACTGGCGCAAGGCCAACGGCACCGGTCCCTTCGGCATCAGCAACTACGTGCAGGGCAACGCCGTCACCTTCACGAAGAACGCGAACTACTGGGACAGCGAGACCATCGGCGGCCAGAAGTACAAGCTGCCCTTCGTCGACACCATCAACTACCGGCTGATCAAGGACGAATCGACCTACATCACGGCGCTGCGCACGGGCCGGCTGGACCTGCTCGAGGTGGTGGGCTGGACGGCCGTGGACGAGCTCAAGAAGAGCGCGCCGCAGCTGCAGTGGAGCCGTTACCTGGCCGTCAACGGCCCGGTGCTGGCGCTGCGCGTGGACACCAAGCCCTTCGACGACATCCGCGTGCGGCGTGCGCTGAACATGGCGATCGACCGCGCGCAGATCATGAAGTCGTTCTACGGCGGCAACGCCGAGCTGATGTCCTACCCCATGCATCCGTCGTACGGGCCGTACCACGAGCCCGTGTCGTCGATGCCGGCCAGCATCCAGGCGCTGTTCAAGCACGACCCCGAGCAGGCGAAGAAGCTGCTGGCGGAGGCGGGCCTGGCCAAGGGCTTCACGTTCAAGGTGCAGACCCATTCGGGCAGCCTGGACAACGACCTGCTCTCGCTGATCGCGGCCCAGCTGGCCAAGGTCAACGTGAAGATGGAGATCCAGGTCATGGAGTACCCGGCCTACCTGTCGGCCATGACCACCAAGACCAACGCGCCTGGCTACTTCGTGAACCTGGCCGCCACCAACCCGACCACGGCGCTGCGCAAGACCTTCGCCACGGGGCAGACCTGGAACCCCTCGCAGTACAGCGACCCGGCCTTCGACAAGCAGATCGACGCCATGCTGGCCGAACCCGACGAGGGCAAGCGCCAGCAGATGCTGCGCGGCATGACGCGCGAGATCCTCGACAAGGCCCCGCACATCTGGCTGCCCACACCCTACCGCTACACGGCCTGGTGGCCCTGGGTCAAGAACTACAACGGCGAACTGCGCGCAGGTGCGGAGCGGCCCGGCCCCATCCATGCGCGCATCTGGGTCGACCAGGATCTCAAGAAGAAGATGGGTTTCTGACGCAGCACCGCGCCACCGCAGGGTGCACGACCCGCCACCAGAAGGAGACAGCATGACCCCCTTGCGCACCATCGCCGGCCTGGCGTGGCTGGCCGCCGGCGCGGCATTCGCCCAGGCCCCCGCCAAACCGCAGTACGGCGGAACGCTCAACGTGGGCACGGTCTACGTCACGCGCACCGCGTTGTCGTGGGACGGCGCGGACTGGAACTGGAAGTTCAACCACGACGCCGGCCAGATGTACGAGCAGCTGTTCGCCGCCGACCTGTCCAAGGCCCAGCGCAACGGCGGCAAGCAGGCCTTCGCGGCCGACGCCTGGGTGCCGGCCGAGGCCATGCGCGGAGAACTGGCCGAGAGCTGGAGCTGGACCGATCCGCTCACGCTCACCGTCAAGCTGCGCAAGGGCATCAGGTTCCCGGCCAAGGAAGGCGTGATGGCCGAGCGCGAGCTCGTGGCCGAGGACGTGGTCTATTCCTACAACCGCCAGGACAAGAGCCCCAAGAAGATCCCGACCTACTTCGACCACATCGCCGCGGTCGAGGCGACGGACAGGCACACCGTGGTGTTCCGCTTCAAGAGCTTCAACGCCGAATGGGACTACCGCTGGGGCTGGGGCTACTACTCCAGCGTGGTGCCGCGCGAGGTGGTGGAGGCCGGCGCCGGCGACTGGCGCAAGGCCAACGGCACGGGCCCCTTCCTGCTCAGCAACTTCGTGGCGGGCAATGCCAACACCTACGTCAAGAACCCGCTGTACTGGGACAAGGAGACCATCGGCGGCCAGGCCTATCAGCTGCCCTTCGTCGACGGCATCACCTACCGCACGATCAAGGACGAATCCTCGCAGCTCACGGCGCTGCGCACGGCGCGGCTCGACATTCTGGAGACCATCCGCTGGACCTCGGTGGACGAACTCAAGAAGAACGCGCCGGCGCTCAAGTGGAAGCGCTTCCTCGCCACCAGCGCCAACTACCTGGCCATGCGCGTGGACCAGAAACCCTTCGACGACATCCGCGTGCGGCGTGCGCTGAACATGGCCGTCAACAAGCAGGAGGTGGTCAAGCAGTTCTATGGCGGCAACGCCGAGCTGTTCAGCTTCCCGATGAGCCCGGCCTTCGAGGGCTACTACGAGCCCCTGTCGGCCATGCCGCCCGAGGTCAAGCAGCTGTTCACCTACGACGCCGAGGGTGCGAAGAAGCTGCTGGCCGAGGCCGGCCACGCCAAGGGCTTCAGCTTCAAGGTGCAGGTCTGCGCCTGCGAGCCCAACAGCATGGAACTCTTGCAACTGATCGCGGGCTACCTGCAGAAGGTCAACGTGCGCATGGAGATCCAGTCCATGGAGTACGCGCCCTTCCTGTCGGCCATGACCTCCAAGACCAATGCGCCGGGCTACTACATGAGCAACGGCTTCACCAACCCGACGACCTCGCTGCGCAAGAACTTCCTGACCGGCCAGACCTGGAACGCCGCCCAATGGGCCGACCCGAAGTTCGACGCGCAGATGGAAGCCATCTACGCCGAGCGCGACGAGCCCGCGCGCCAGGCCAAGATCAAGCAGGCCACGCGCGACATCCTGGCCGGCGCGCCCTACCTCTTCATGCCCACGCCGTACTACTACGCGGCCTGGTGGCCCTGGGTCAAGAACTACGACGGCGAGCTGTTCGCCGGGGCGGCGCGCCCGGGGCCGATCTACGCACGCATGTGGATCGACCAGGACCTCAAGAAGAAGATGGGGTTCTGAAGTGCGGCGCGCTGAGCTACCGAGCTGCGGCTGCAGAACCACGGGCCGAGCGCAGCGATGGCCCGATTCCCAGGCCGAGCGAAGCGATGGCCCGGATCGAAAAATCCCCTGTGCCCCTGTCGAGGAGCGCAGCGCCATGGGCTGCGCGGGGAACCTCGCGCTTCAACATCTGACTCATTGCGCTTGTCCGAGCGTAGTGAACGCAGTGAACGCAGCGAGTTGCGCAATGCGGCCCATGGCGCGAGCACCGCAGGTTGCCCGGAGCGCTAGCGGAGGGACAGGGGCACCGGGGTCGCCTTCTTTTGCCTACTTTTCTTGGCGAGACAAGAAAAGTAGGTCGGGGTGTGGGGGAGAAGCCCCCACCTCCTCACCTCGATCAGACGTAGTGTCATTGGCTGGCACCAGAGGCCGGGATGTGCGCCCGGCAGCGCAGTCACTTTCTTTCGTTTCGCCGAAAGAAAGTAACCAAAGAAAGTGCGACCCCGGTGCCCCCGTCCCTCCGCTGGCGCTCCGGGCAACCTGCGGTGCTCGCGGCCTGGGCGCATTGCACAACTCGCACCACTCACTGCGTTCGTTCAGCTCGAACAAGTGCAATGAGTCAGATGACAAGGCGCGAGGTTCCCCGCGCCGCCCAGTCCACTGCGCTCCTCGGCGTGGGCACAGGGGTGGGAGCGGGGTCACACACAGGCCATCGCTGCGCTCGGCCGCGCTTCTGTTCGCCCTGCGGGCACCTCGTCGTGAGGACCATTGACATGCCACCCATCCTCCAAGTCCAGGGCCTCACCACCCGCTTCCAGACCGAACGCGGCCTGTTCACCGCCGTCGACGACGTCTCGTTCGACGTGCATGCCGGCCAGACCCTGGCCCTCGTCGGCGAGTCCGGCTCGGGCAAGAGCGTGACCGCCATGTCCATCATGCGGCTGATCCCCGAGCCGCCCGGCCGCATCGAGGCCGGCCAGGTGCTGTTCGACGGCCAGGACCTGCTGAAGCTCAGCGAGCCGCAGATGCGCCAGGTGCGCGGCAACCGCATCGCGATGATCTTCCAGGAGCCCATGACCAGCCTGAACCCCTCGCTGACCATCGGCTTCCAGATCGCCGAGGCGCTGGTGCTGCACCGCGGGCTGGACCGCGCCGCCGCGCGGGCCGAGACCATCCGCCTGCTCGAGAAGGTGCGCATCCCGGCCGCCGGGACGCGCTTCGACGAACACCCGCACCGCTTCTCGGGCGGCATGCGCCAGCGCGTGATGATCGCCATGGCGCTGGCCTGCCGGCCCCAGCTGCTGATCGCCGACGAACCCACGACGGCGCTGGACGTGACCATCCAGGCCCAGATCCTGGAGCTCATCAAGACCCTGCAGGCCGAAGAGGGCATGGCCGTGCTGTTCATCACGCACGACATGGGCGTGGTGGCCGAGATCGCCGACCGCACGGTGGTCATGTACAACGGCAAGGCCGTGGAGAGCGGCAGCACCGAAGACATCTTCGCGCGCGCCGAGCACCCCTACACGCGCTCGCTGCTGTCGGCCGTGCCGCGGCTGGGTGCGATGCACGGGCGGGCGCGGCCCATGCGCTTTCCCGTGGTGGACCGGGCCACGGGCCTCAGCGACGTGCCCACCGAGGTGGCCGACACCGTGGCTTCGGGCGTGCCGCCGGTGCTGGAGGTGCGCCAGCTCAC
This sequence comes from Pseudorhodoferax aquiterrae, assembly GCF_014652235.1. GTDB lineage: Bacteria > Pseudomonadota > Gammaproteobacteria > Burkholderiales > Burkholderiaceae_C > Pseudorhodoferax > Pseudorhodoferax aquiterrae. The sequence goes on along the minus strand of NZ_BMYK01000003.1, from coordinate 50,000 downwards.
GACGCGTTTCGAGGTGCGCGGCGGCATGCTGGGCCAGGTCACGGGCCGTGTGCATGCGGTGGAGAACGTGTCGTTCAGCCTGCAGCCCGGCGAGACGCTGGCGCTGGTCGGCGAATCGGGCTGCGGCAAGACCAGCACGGGCCGCTCCATCCTGCGGCTGGACGAGCCCGTGGCGGGCGAGATCCTGCTCGACGGCCAGGACCTGCTCCAGCTGCCAAAGTCGGCCCTGCGCGCGCAGCGCCGCCACATGCAGATGATTTTCCAGGACCCGTACGCGAGCCTGAACCCGCGCATGAAGGTGGGCGAGGCCATCGCCGAGCCGCTGCTGATCCACGGCCTGGCCACGCAGGACGAGGCCCAGGCCCAGGTGACCGAGCTGCTGCGCCGCGTGGGCCTCACGCCCGAGATGGCCAGCCGCTACCCGCACGAGTTCTCGGGCGGTCAGCGCCAGCGCATCTGCATCGCGCGCGCACTCGCGCTCAAGCCGCGGCTGATCGTGGCCGACGAGTCGGTCTCCGCGCTCGACGTGTCGGTCAAGGCCCAGGTCATCAACCTGATGCTCGAGCTGCAGGAGCAGATGGGCCTGGCCTACTTGTTCATCTCGCACGACATGGCCGTGGTCGAGCGCATCGCCCACCGCGTGGCCGTGATGTACCTGGGCGAGATCGTCGAGATCGGCCCGCGCGAGGAGGTCTTCGGCAATCCGCAGCACCCCTACACCAAGCGCCTGCTGGCGGCCGTGCCGATCGCCGACCCGGCGCGCCGGCTGCAGAAGCGCCCGGTCTCCAACGACGAGATCAGGAGCCCCATGCGCCCCGTCAGCTACGTGCCGCCGCAGCGCCAGGTGCGCAAGGTGGGCGCGCGCCACTCCGTCATGGAGTGGGACGAGAGCTGGGAGAGGGCCCTGCCCGCGGCCCAGCCTGCATGAGGCAGCGCGCGCCTGTCGCGCAAGTGATGGCTGGCGCTGCGCCGCTTTGGCACGCTGGCTCCTCCATTCCATCCCTACAAGGACAAGCCCTATGTCGGAACAACTCGGCGGCAAGGTCGCCATCATCACGGGCGCCGGCTCGGGCATCGGCCGCGCCGCGGCGCTGCGCTTCGCGGCAGAGGGCGCGCGGCTGGTGCTGGGCGACAAGACCGAGGCCGTGCACGAGACAGCGCGTGCCGTGCAGGAGGCCGGCGGCCAGGCCGTGGCGCTGCAGATCGACGCAGGCCTGGAGCCCGACGTCGCCCGGCTCGTCGCCACCGCGCAGCAACAGTACGGCCAGCTCGACGTGGCCTTCGCCAATGCCGGCATCTCGGGCGGCCGCGCCGGCATCTTCGAACTGACGCCGCAGGACTGGACCGAGGTGCTGCGCGTGAACCTGATCGGCCCCTGGCTCATGGTCAAGCACGCGGGCAGGGCCCTGGTGGACGCGGGGCGCGGCGGCTCCATCATCTGCACGGCCTCGGTGGCCGGCATCCGCTCGGGCGCGGGCGGGGCGGCGTACTCGGCGTCGAAGGCCGGCGTGATCAACCTGGTGATGGTCTCGGCCCAGCAGCTGTGCGAGAGCAATGTGCGCGTCAACGCCATCTGCCCGGGCCTGACCGAGACCGGCATGACCCGGCCGACCTTCGACTACGCGCGGGAGAAGGGCGTGGACCACAAGCTCGGCCGCCTGAACCCGCTGCGCCGCGCGGCGCAGCCGGAAGAGCTCGCGCAGGTGGCGTTGTTCCTGGCCTCCGACCAGAGCAGTTACGTCAATGGCCAGGCCATCGCGGTGGACGGCGGGCTGTCGAGCTCGCACCCGGTCACACGCCAGCTGCCCGGCCAGACGGCCGTCTGAGGAGCACGCCATGGACTTGAATTACTCTGCCGAGGAACTGGCCTTTCGCGACGAGGTGCGCGGCTGGCTGGACGCCAACCTGCCCGCCGACATCCGCGACAAGGTCACGCACTACAAGGGCCTGTCCAAGGACGACATCCTGCGCTGGCACCGCATCCTGGCCGCCAAGGGCTGGGCCGTGCCGCATTGGCCCGTGGAGTGGGGCGGCACGGGCTGGAACATCACGCAGCGCTACCTCTACGAGGAACAGTTCGGCCTGGCCGGCGCGCCCGCGCTGCCGTCCTTCGGGCCCAGCATGTGCGCCTCGGTGCTGCTCAAGTTCGGCACGCCGCAGCAGAAGGAGCGCTTCCTGCCGCGCATCCGCGAGGGGCTGGATTTCTGGGTGCAGGGCTACTCCGAGCCCGGCGCCGGCTCCGACCTGGCCGCGCTCAAGACCCGTGCCGTGCGCGACGGCGATGTCTACCGCGTCACGGGCCAGAAGATCTGGACCACGCTGGGCCACTTCGGCGACTGGATCTTCTGCCTGGTGCGCACCGACCCCACGGCCGAGAAGCGCCAGGAGGGCATCAGCTTCCTGCTCATCGACATGCGCACGCCCGGCATCACGGTGCGCCCGCTGATCCTCATGGACGGCGGCCACGAGGTCAACGAGGTGTTCTTCGACGACGTCGTGGTGCCGGTGGAGAACCTCGTGCACGAAGAGAACAAGGGCTGGACCGTGGCCAAGTACCTGCTGGGCCACGAGCGCATGGGCTCGGGCAACGTGGGCGGTTCGCGCCGCGAGCTGGCGGCCCTGAAGGCCCGGGCTGGCCGCGCGCTGAAGGACGGCAAGCCGCTGATGGCCGACCCGCGCTTTCGCGACCGGCTCTCGCGCGTGGAGATCGAGCTCGACGCGCTGGAACTGACCTCGATGCGCTTCCTGGACAAGATGCGCCGCAGCGGCCAGCCGCCCGGCGCCGACGTGTCCATGCTCAAGATCCGCGGCACCGAGGTGCAGCAGATGATCACCGAACTCATGGTGCAGGCCGCCGGCCCCGAGGCCCAGCTGTTCCAGGCGGAGGAGGGCGGTGCCATCGACCACGTGACATCGCGCCTGGCACCGCGCTACTTCAACTACCGCAAGGCCAGCATCTATGCGGGCTCCAACGAGATCCAACGCAACATCATCGCCAAGATGACCTTGGGGCTCTGACCATGAACTTCGAACTCAGCGACGAACAGCAGCAGCTCTCCGAGTCGGTGCGCAAGTACCTTGCCAGCCACTACGGCTTCGAGCAGCGCAAGGCCATCGTCCATTCCGCCAGCGGCCACAGCGATGCCGTCTGGCGCGCGCTGGCCGACATGGGGCTGACCGCCATCGCACTGCCCGAGGCCGAGGGCGGCTTCGGCGGCGGGGCGCTGGACCTGATGCCGGTCATGGAGGCCCTGGGCGAATCCCTGGTGGTCGAGCCGCTGCTGGACAGCATCGTGGCCGCCCGGCTGCTCGCCCAGGCCGGCACGGCGGCCCAGCGCGCCACGCTGCTGCCCGGGCTGGCCGATGGCTCGGCGGCCTGGACATTCGCCTACCTGGAGCCGGGGCGCCGCTATGCGCAGGCACCCGAGCGCACCACGGCGCGCCGCGCAGGCGAGGGCTGGGTGCTGGACGGCGCCAAGAGCGTGGTCGTGGGCGCCGCATCGGCCGCGCGGCTCGTGGTGTCCGCCCGCACCGACACGGGGGCGGGCCTGTTCATCGTCGACCCACGCATGGCCGGCGTGTCGCTGAACCCCAGCCGCACGGTGGACGGCCTGCGCGTGGCCGACGTGGCATTCGCCGGCGTGCAGCTTGGCCAGGAGGCCCTGCTGGGCGATGCGGGCGCCGCCCAGCCGCACATCGACGCGGCCCTGGACTTCGCCTGCGCGCTGCAGTGTGCCGACGCCATCGGCGCCATGCGCTACGCCCACGAGGCCACGCTGGAGTACACCAAGACGCGCAAGCAGTTCGGCACGCCCATCGCGTCCTTCCAGGTGCTGCAGCACCGCATGGTGGAGATGCTGATCACGCTGGAGCAGGCCCGCTCCATGGCCATCCTGGCCGCGGCCCGCGTCGACGACGCGGGCGACACGCGGCAACGCGCCCGGGCCGTGTCGGGCGCCAAGGTGAAGATCGCCGACGCCGCGCGGCTCATCAGCCAGGAATCGGTGCAGCTGCACGGCGGCATGGGCATGACCGAGGAGCTCAAGGTCTCGCACACCTTCCGCCGCCTGACCATGGCCGGCCTGCGCTTCGGCGATGCCGACCACCACCTGGAGCGCTTCGCGGCCCTCGACTGACCCGAGGAAAACCCTTGGTGCTGCTGTCTCGCCCTGGACTGTCGGCGCGCAGCAGCCCTTCCATACTGGCCGGATGAACGCAGCACTCCCCCCCAGCACGCCAGCGGGCCTCGCGTCCGTGGACAGCGTCACCGCCCTGCTCGAAGGCGTGGGCTACATCGCCTCGCGCCCCATCGCCACCGCGCTGTACCTGGCCCACCACCTGCGCAAGCCGGTGCTCATCGAAGGACCGGCCGGCGTGGGCAAGACCGAACTGGCGGTCTCGGCCGCGCGCGCCCTGCAGTTCGAGCTGCTGCGCCTGCAGTGCTACGAGGGCCTGGACGACAGCAAAGCCTTGTACGAGTGGAAGTACGGCAAGCAGTTGCTCTACACGCAGATCCTCAAGGAGAAGATCGGCCTGCTGGTGGACGCTGCCGACTCGCTGGACGGCGCGTTCAAGAAGCTCGCGGGCTTTCAGGACCTGTTCTTCTCGCGCGACTTCCTGGAACCGCGCCCGCTGCTGCAGGCCATGGAGCAGCCCGGCGGCAGCGTGCTGCTGATCGACGAGATCGACAAGTCCGAAGAATCCTTCGAGGCCCTGCTGCTCGAGGTGCTGGCCGACTACCAGGTCACCATCCCCGAGATCGGCACCATCCGCGCCGAGGTGCCGCCGCTGGTCATCCTGACCTCCAACAACACGCGCGAACTCGGCGACGCGCTCAAGCGCCGCTGCCTGCACCTGCACATCGGCTTTCCCGACGCCGCGCTGGAGCAGCGCGTGCTGCGCGCGCGCGTGCCCGGCATCGCCGACCGGCTGCTGGCCCAGCTCGTGGCCTTCGTGCAGGCGCTGCGGGCCGACAACATCCGCAAGCCCCCCTCCATCGCCGAGTCGGTGGACTGGGCGCGCACGCTGCTGCTGCTGCATGCCAGCGTGCTCGACGAGCAGGCCGTGCGCGACACGCTGGGCGTGCTGCTCAAGCGCGAGACCGATGTGCGCGAAGTCGAGGGCCGGCTCGCCAAGATGACCCAGGCCGCCTTGGCCGCCGGCTGATGGACAGCATCCTCGCCGGCTTCGTGCGCGCGCTGCGCGCCGCGGGGGCCGAAGCGTCCACGGCCGAGACCATCGACGCGGCCCGCGCGCTGGCACTCGTGGGCTATGCCGACCGCGCCGGCCTCAAGGCCGCGCTGGGCCTGGTGCTGGCCAAGTCCGAGGACGAGAAGCAGATCCACGACGAGGTGTTCGACCTGTACTTCGGCCGGCCGCCGGCTGTGGCCACGGAACAGGCGGCGGCGCCGCTGCGCACGGGCGACGCCGAGGTCGATGCCCTGCTGGCCCTGGCCGAGCCGGGCCCGGGCGGGCAGGGCGGCGACGCGCTGGCGGCTGCGCTCGAACGGGCCGCCACCAGCGCCGGCGTGGACGAGATCCGCTTCGCCACGCAGACCGGCTACTACGCGCGCCAGACGCTGGACGCGCTGGGCATCGCGCCGCTCGAAGCGCGGATCGCCGCGCAGCGCGCCAACCCCGAAGCCCAGGCCGAGGTGCAGGCCCTGGAGGCCGCGCGCGACCAGCTGCGCCGCCAGGCCCGCGCCGTGGTGCAGCAGCGCTACGCCATCTTCGGCAAGCCCGCCACCGAGGCCTTCATGACCGAGGTGGTGGTCACGCGCGCACTGGGCCGCATGGCGCCGGCCGAGATGGAGCGCATGAAGGCAGCCGTCGCGCGCATGGCGCGCAAGCTGGCGGCCCGCCACGCCCGCCGCCAGCGCGTGGAGCTGCGCGGCCAGCTGGACCTGCGGCGCACCATGCGCGCCAACGCCGGCCACGACGGCGTGCCCGTCACGCTGGCCTTCAAGCACCGCCGCCGCGACAAGCCGCGCATCGTGGCGGTCTGCGACGTCTCGGGCTCGGTGGCCTCGCATGTGCGTTTTTTGCTGCTGTTCCTCTACGCGCTGCACGATGCCGTGGGCGACCTGCGCAGCTTCGCGTTCTCCAACCGCCTGCAGGACGTGGCCGAGCCGCTGGAGAAGCTGCCCTTCGACGACGCGATGGCGCTGATCCTCAAGGAGGTCGGCAACGGCTCCACCGACTACGGCCAGGCCTGGGTCGATCTGCACGACCGGCACTGGGACGCCATCGATCGCCGCACCACGGTGATCGTGCTCGGCGACGGCCGCAGCAACGGTGCCGATCCGCGGCTCGACCTGTTCGCCGAACTGGCCGGCCGCGCCAAGCGCGTGGTGTGGCTCTGCCCCGAGGCCGAGGGCCGCTGGGGCATGGGCGACAGCGCGATGCTGCGCTACCGCCCGTACTGCACCAGCATGTCGCACTGCGCGACGGCGGCGGACCTGGAGCGCACGCTGGACGAGGCGCTGGAGGCGTACCACTGATGCGGAAAACCACCGCAACCCGCGGCCGAGCGAAGCAATGGCCCGAAACCAAGGCCGAGCGCAGCGATGGCCCGGATCGAAAAATCCCCTGTGCCCCTGCCGAGGAGCGCAGCGCCATGGGCTGCGCGGGGAACCACGCGCTTCAACATCTGACTCATTGCGCTTGTCCGAGCGCAGTGAACGCAGTGAACGAAGCGAGTTGCGCAATGCAGCCCATGGCGCGAGCACCGCAGGTTGCCCGGAGCGCCAGCGGAGGGACAGGGGCACCGGGGTCGCCTTCTCTTTGCTTACTTTCTCTTGGCGAAGCAAGAGAAAGTAAGTCGGGGTGTGGGGGAGAAGCCCCCACCTCCTCACTTCAATCCACCGTAGTGCTATTTGCGGGCACCAGAGGCCGGGGTGTGCGCCCGGCAGCGCAGTCACTTTCTTTCGTTTCGCCGAAAGAAAGTAACCAAAGAAAGGGCGACCCCGGTCCCCACGTCCCTCCGCTGGCGCTCCGGGCAACCTGCGGTGCTCGCGGCCTGGGCGCATTGCACAACTCGCACCACTCACTGCGTTCGTTCAGCTCGAACAAGTGCAATGAGTCAGATGACAAAGCGCGAGGTTCCCCGCGCCGCCCAGTCCACTGCGCTCCTCGGCGTGGGCACAGGGGCCCCAGGAGCGGGGTCACGCACGGGCCATCGCTTCGCTCGGCTCTGGCCCTTCACGGACAACCGACATGACCGACACCACCACAACGACTGACCACGGCTTCGACGAAGCCGCCCTGCACCGCTGGCTCCAGCAAAACGTCGAGGGCTTCACCGGCCCCATGACCGTCAGCAAGTTCCCCGGCGGCCAGTCCAACCCCACCTACAGCATCGTCACCCCCGGCCAGCGCTACGTGATGCGCGCCAAGCCCGGCCCCGCGGCCAAGCTGCTGCCCAGCGCCCACGCCGTGGAGCGCGAGTACACCGTGATGCAGGCCCTGCACGGCAGCGGCGTGCCGGTGGCCCGCATGCTCGCGCTGTGCAGCGACGAATCCGTGATCGGCCGCGTGTTCTTCATCATGGAACACGTGGAAGGCCGCGTGCTCTGGGACCCGGCCCTGCCCGGCATGGCGCCGGCCGAACGCACGGCCCACTACGCCGAGATGAACCGCGTGATCGCCGCGCTGCACCGCGTGCCCTACGCCGAGCGCGGCTTGGCCGGCTTCGGCAAGCCCGGCAACTACCTGGAGCGCCAGATCAGCCGCTGGGGCAAGCAGTACCAGGCCTCGATCACGCAGCCCATCCCCGAGATGGACGCGCTGCTGGAATGGCTGCCGCAGAACATCCCGGCCAGCGGCCGCGACGACCAGGCCTGCATCGTGCACGGCGACTACCGGCTCGACAACATGATCTTTCACCCCACCGAGCCGCGCGTGCTGGCCGTGCTGGACTGGGAGCTGTCCACGCTGGGCCACCCGCTCGCGGACTTCAGCTACCACTGCATGGTCTGGCATGTGGAGCCGTCCACGCAGCGCGGGCTGGAGGGGCTGGACCTGGCCGCGCTGGGCATTCCCTCGCTCGACGCCTACATGGCCATGTACTGCGAGAACAGCGGCCTCAGCACGCCCGAGGTGCTGCGCCAGGACTGGTCGTTCTACATGACCTACAACCTGTTCCGCCTGGCCGCCATCGCCCAGGGCATTGCCAAGCGCGTGGAGGCCGGCACGGCGTCCAGCGCCCAGGCCAGGGCGGCCGGCGCCAGCGCCGCGCCGCGCGCGCGGCGTGCCTGGCAATGGGCGCAGCAGGCGCAACAGGCCTGAACGACACCAAAGGAGACAAACCCATGCCCACCTACCGCCCGCGCGCACTGCTGCCCGACGACCAACCCGGCCCCTGGAGCGATCCGGTCTCCATCGCCTACACGCAGCGCGACGTGCTGCTGTACGCCGTGGGCATCGGCTGCAGCGACCTGCGCCATGTCTACGAGCAGCACCCGCAGTTCGCCGTGTTCCCGACCTTCGCGATCCGCTGGGGCGCGGCCGGCCTCAAGCTCGACACGGATGCCATCCCGAATTCGCCGGGCCCGCTCATGCTGGACGCCGAGCGCTATTTGGAGCAGCTGGCACCGCTGCCCACCGAAGGCCAGGTGCAGGTGCGCGCGCGGCTGCTGTCGGTGCACCCACGCCCGCGCGGCGCGGCCTTCGCCGAGGTCGAGGCCGAGGTCATCGACGCCTCCGGCCGCGTCTGCGTGCGCATGGTCAGCGGCTCGTTCCGGCGCGGCGTGGCGGCATTGGGCGACATCGCACCCTTCGAGGGCGCGGGCACCGCACGCTCGGCCAAGCTGACCATGCCCGACCGCACGCCCGACCTCGACCTGTCGGTGGCCATCCCGCCCAACCAGGCCCACATCTACCGGCTCTCGGGCGACTACAACCCGCTGCACATCGATCCCGCCGCCGCACGGTTCGGCGGCTTCGAGCAGCCCATCCTGCACGGCCTGTGCACCTACGGCCACTGCGGCCAGCTGCTGCTGGGCGCGCTGTGCGGCGGCGACGCCGCGCGCTTCCATGCGCTGGGCCTGCGCTTCTCCTCGCCGGTCTACCCGGGCGACCGGTTGCGCATCGTGGGCTGGCACGACGGCCCCGGCCAACTGGTCTTCGAAGGGCGGGTGGGCGACAAGACCGTCGTCTCCAACGCCAGCTTCCGCCACCACTGAACCCCACCAGGAGCACCCTCATGTCCGAACCCACCGTGATCGACACCGGCACGCCCGACCTCTTGGCCGAGCTGGATGCAGGCGTGCTGACGCTGACGCTGAACCGGCCCGAGGCGCGCAACGCCATGAGCCGTGCCATGAACACCGCGTTGCAGGAGCAACTGGCCCTGGCCGAGTTCGACCACGCCGTGCGCTGCATCGTGCTGACGGGCGCAGGCAAGGGCTTCTGCGCGGGCGGCGACGTCAAGGGCATGGCCGCCAGCGGCGACGGCACCGTGGGCGCGCAGACCATCGACCAGGCCATCCACCGCCAGCGCGTGAACCAGCGCGCCACGGCCGGCAAGCTATTCAAGATGCCCAAGCCCACGCTGGCCGCGCTGCCCGGCGCGGCGGCCGGTGCCGGACTCGCGCTGGCCCTGGCCTGCGACCTGCGCATCATGGCCAGCACGGCCGTCATGACCACGGCCTTCGCCAAGGTCGGCTTCTCGGGCGACTACGGCGGCAGCTACTTCCTCACGCAGCTCGTGGGCACCGCCAAGGCGCGCGAGCTGTACTTCCTGTCCGAGCGCGTGGGCGCCGACGAGGCGCTGCGCCTGGGCCTCGCGAACTGGGTCTGCGCGCCCGAGGAACTGGCCGAGCGCACGCGCGCGCTCGCGCTGCGCCTGGCCACCGGCCCCACGGTCGCCTACCGCTACATGAAGGAGAACCTCAACCGCGCGCTGGCCGGCGAGGTCGACGACTGCATGGACCTGGAGGCCACGCACCACATCCACTGCGGCCAGACCGAGGACCACCGCGAAGCGACCAAGGCCTTCGTCGCCAAGCGCGAACCCGTCTTCAACGGCCGCTGACATGGCCCAACCCACGACCCGCGCCGAAGCCATCGCCGCGCTGACGGCGCCCGGCATGCCCTATGCACTGGAAGACGCCACCGCGCTGGGCCGCCAGGTGCGCGTGTTCACGAACGCCCCGAGGTCACTGCGCGCGCTGTACGAGAGCACGGCCAGCGACCGGCCTTTCCTGGTCTACCAGGACGAGCGCATGACGTTCGCCGAGGCCTGGCGCGCGGCCAGCCGCATCGGCCATGTGCTTGTGCACGACTGCGGCGTGCGCCCGGGCGACCGCGTGGCCATCGCCATGCGCAACTACCCCGAATGGGTGCTGGCCTTCTGCGCGATCACGGGCATCGGCGCCGTGGCCGTGGCCATGAACGGCCACTGGCAGGCCGACGAACTGCTCTATGGCCTGCAGGACTGCGGGGCCAAGGTGGTGCTGGCCGATGCCGAACGGCTGGCGCGGCTCACGCAGCCCCAGGTGCGCGCCGCGCTGCCGCAGCTGCAGTGCCTGGCCGTGCGCACGCTGGAACGGCCCCCGGGCGTGCGTGCGCTGCGGGAGCTGACGGACGCCGTGGGCGAGGTGCCCATGCCTGCCGCAGACATCGCGCCCGATGACCACGCCACCATCCTCTACACCTCGGGCTCTACGGGCCATCCCAAGGGGGTGGTGTCCACGCACCGCAACATCCTGTCGGCCCTGCTGTCCTGGGAGCTCGACCGCGCGGTGGCCGAACGCGTGGCCGGCCTGGAGCCGCCCGCCGTGCCAGCGCCGCAACCCGGCACGCTGCTGGCCATTCCGCTGTTCCATGTGTCGGGGCTGCATGCGTCCTACCTTGCCAGCTACCGCCTGCAGCGGCGCGTGGTCGCCATGTACCGCTGGGACCCCGAGCAGGCGGCGGAGCTCATCGCGCGCGAGCGGCTGACCTCGGTCAACGCGCCGGCCGCGATGACGGGCGACCTCGTGCGCGTGGCCCGGCAGAAGAAGCTCAGCCTGGACACGCTGGTCACCGTGGGCGGCGGCGGCGCGCCGCGTGCGCCCGAGCAGGTGCGCCAGATCGGCGCGAGCTTCGGCCAGGCCTTGCCCAACACCGGCTGGGGCATGACGGAGACCAACGCCATCGGCACCGGCATCGGCGGCGAGGACTACCTGGCCCGCCCCGCCAGCGCCGGCCGCTGCGCGCTGGTGCTGGAGCTGCGCATCGTCGACGAGACGGGCAAGACCCTGCCGGCCGGCCAGCGCGGCGAGCTGCTGGTGCGCGGCACCTCGGTGTTCCCGGGCTACTGGAACCGGCCCGATGCCAATGCACGCAGCTTCGTGGACGGCGACTGGTTCCGCACCGGCGACGTGGCCTACATCGACGACGACGGCTTCCTGTTCATCGTCGACCGCATCAAGGACCTCATCATCCGCGGCGGCGAGAACATCGGCTGCGGCCAGGTCGAGGCGGCCTTGCTCATGCACCCGGACGTGCACGAGGCCGCCGTCTACGCCGTGCCCGACGAGCGCATGGGCGAGGAGGTCGGTGCGACCGTGCACGGTGCACCGGGCCTGGATGCGGAGAGCTTGCGCAGCTTCCTGGCGCAGCACCTGGCGCGCTTCGAGATCCCGCGCTACATCCGCATCGCGCCCGGCCCGCTGCCACGCACGCCCTCGGGCAAGATCCTCAAGCGCCAGATCCGTGAGGACGCGCTGGCCGAGCACCAAGGCCACACCGCCGGCGTGTGAGCGCGCCCTCCCACGCCCTGGCCAGCCGCTTCGTCGCCGGGCCGATCGCGCCCGTGCTGATGCGCTTCGCGCTGCCGCTGTTGGCCACCAACCTGCTGCACGCGGCCTCCAGCACCTGGGCCGCGCTGTGGGTCGGCCAGCTGCTGGGCGCCAACGCGCTGCCGGCCGTGGCCACGGCGGCCGTGCTGGTCTTCATGCTGATGGGTGCCGTGATGGGCATGGGCACGGCCGCCGGCGTGGCCATCGGCCAGTCACTGGGCGCGGGCGACATGGATGCCGTCAAGCGCGTGGCCGGCTGCGCGCTGGCCTTCGTGGTCGGCTTCTCGCTGCTGGTCGCCGCGGCGGGCTGGGCGCTGGCGCCGCCCATCATCGACGCGCTGGGCACGCCGCTGCAGGCGCGCGGCTACGCCGTGATGCACTTGCGCTTCACCTGCCTGTCGATGCCGGCGATCTTCGTCTACCTCGTGCTCGTGATGATGCTGCGCGGCACCGGCGATTCGCGCACGCCGTTCCGCTTCACGCTCGTTTGGATCGTGCTGTCGCTGCTGCTGGTGCCGCTGCTGCTGCGCGTGCTGGGCATCGCGGGCGTGGGCCTGGCCAATCTGCTCAGTGCCGGTGCCGCGCTGGCCGCACTGCTGGGCACCGTGTACCGCCGCCGGCTGCCCATCGCGCTGCACGGCGACGACATCCGCCACCTGCGGCCCGAGCGCGCGCTGCTGCTGCTCATGCTGCGCCGCGGCGTGCCGATGGCGCTGGAGTCCGTCGTCACGCAGGGTGCGTACTTTGCGCTGCTGGGCCTGGTCAACCGCCATGGCGCCGCCACCGCCGCCGCCTACGCGGGCGCGGCGCAGCTGTGGACCTACGTGCAGGTGCCGGGCAATGCGCTGGCGGCCTCCATGTCGGCCATGGCGGCGATGAACATCGGCGCCGGCCGCTGGCCGCGCGTGGAGCAGATCGCATTGCGTGGCTGCCTGGCCAGCCTGGCCGTCTCGACCACGGCCCTGCTGGTGATCTACGCGCTGGGCGCGGCCTTCGACGAGCTGCCGCTGCGCCTGTTCATCCGCGCCGACGACGCGGGCGGCGAGGTGCTGGCGCAGGCGCGCCGCATCCACTTCATCACGCTGTGGGGCTGGGTCGCGCTGTCCATCACCATGGGCCTGTTCGCCGTGGTGCGGGCCAACGGTGCGATGCTGGCCCCCACGCTGATCTTCGTGGTCACCATGTGGGTGTTCCGCGTGCCCTTCGCGGCGGGGCTGGAGCCCTGGCTGGGCAGCGATGCGATCTGGTGGAGCTTTCCGTTCGGCAGCCTCAGCTCGGCACTGCTGGCCTGCGCCTATTACCGCTGGGGCGGCTGGCGGCGCCGGCCGCTGATGCTGAGCCCACTGGCCGGCACGACGGCCGCTGCGGCCTCCGTGGCCGACACGCACTACGGCGAGTAGCGGCGCATCAGGACGCGACGATGACCAGCACCTGGTTCTCCTGCACCTCGTCGCCTTCGCCGACCAGCAGCTGCTGCAGCACGCCGTTGGCGGTGGCGTCCAGCGGGATCTCCATCTTCATGGATTCGAGGATCAGCAGCGTGTCGCCGGCGGCGACCTGGTCGCCGACCTGGCGCTCCAGCTTCCAGACTTTTCCTGTGACGGGGGATTCGATGCGGTGCATGCCCATGGTGTCGTGTCTCCAGTGCGAATGGCCGCTCGATTGGACCGGCGCACGGGTCCGCGAGACATAGGGGAAAACACTCCGAAATTGTTAACAAATGACAGTTTCAATGGAGGCATCTGATTCCTAGAATCGACGCGCCAAGGTGCATGTCAGAGATGCCACACGCCCGCAAGACCCCCGCCAAAGCCGCTGCAAAGGTCTCGTCCAGCACCGCTGGAACGTCGAGGGGGCGTGCCCTGCACAAGGCCGCGAAGACCCCCACCACGACCAGGGCCGCCACCACCGCCACCACCGGCGAGCAGATTGCCAAGCAGCTCGGCCAGGCCATCCTCGAAGGCCGCCATGCGGTCGGCGCGCGCGTCGGCGAGCAGGCCGTAGCCGAGATGTTCTCGGTCAGCCGCGGCCCCGTGCGCGATGCGCTGCGCATCCTCGAACGCCAGGGCCTGATCGAGATCCAGGCGCGCCGCGGCGCGCGCGTGCGCCACCTTTCGCACAACGAGATCGCCGACATCTTCAACGTGCGCGGCGTGCTGCTGGGCCTGGCGGTGCGCTACCTCTCGCGCAACCCTGACAAGTCCGGCCTCGCCGAGGTCGATCCGCGCCTCGCGCAGCTGCGCAAGCTGGCCGGGCAGAAGAAGCCCTCGCTGCTCGATTTCGCGCAGGCCACGGGCCGCGTGGCCATGGGCCTGCTGGCCGCCTGCCGCAGCCCCAAGGTGCTGCAGACCACCTACCGCGACCTGCCGCACGATGCGCTGTGGCGCATGCTGTGGGTCAAGCCCGCGCCGCCGGACTACGAGAGCTCGGCGCGGCGCACTGCGACGTACGAAGACTATGCGCGGCTGCTCGAGACGATCCGCGCCAGCGACGTGGACGGCGCCGAGGCCTTGATGCGCAAGATCATGAGCAACACCCGCGACGAGGTCTTGCACTACCTGGGCCTCCTGGATGCCGACGACGCGGACGCCTTCCGCCGCCAGGTGCTCTGAGGCTTCGAACGACACCACCGCACCATGCTCGAAGTCCAGGATCTCTCCGTGTCCTTCCTCACCGCGCATGGCCGCGTGGCGGTCACGCGCAAGCTGAACTTCTCGATCGCGGCGGGCGAGCGGCTCGGCGTGGTGGGCGAGAGCGGCTGCGGCAAGTCGGTCACCGGCCTGTCCATCCTGCGGCTGCTGCCGCCGCAGAACACCGTGATCGAAGGCCGCGTGCTGATGCAGGGGCAGGACCTGGTCGGCCTGCCCGAGTCGCGCATGCAGGCCATCCGCGGGCGCGACATCGCGATGATCTTCCAGGAGCCCATGACGGCGCTCGATCCGGTGTTCAGCATCGGCCACCAGATCGCCGAGGCCTACCGCTGCCACTTCCCGGTCAGTGCGGCCGAGGCGCGCGAGCGCGCGGTGGAAGGGCTCGCGCGCGTCGGCATTCCCTCGCCCGCGCGCCGCTTCGACGAATACCCGCACCAGTTCTCCGGCGGCATGCGCCAGCGCGTGATGATCGCCATGGCGCTGATCTGCGAGCCCAAGCTGCTGATCGCCGACGAGCCCACCACCGCGCTGGACGTCACGGTGCAGGCCCAGATCACCGACCTGCTGCGCGAGCTCAGCGAGCGTGCGGGCACGGCGCTGATGTTCATCAGCCACGACCTGGGCGTGGTGGCCGAGGTCTGCACGCGCATGCTGACCATGTACGCCGGCGAGATCGTCGAGGACGGCCCGGTCGACGCCGCGCTCGTGCGGCCGCGCCATCCCTACACCTCGGGCCTGCTGCGCTCGCTGCCACGGCTGGCTCCGCGGCGCGGGGTCCTGCCCTCGATCCGCGGCCGCGTGCCCTCGCCGAGCGAGATGCCCGCGGGCTGCCGCTTCCGCGAACGCTGCGACCATGCGCTGCCGCACTGCAGCCAGGAGCAGGTGGCGCGGCAGGTCGAGGCCGGCCACCTGGCGCGCTGCGAACGCGCCGCCGAACTCAGCCTGCCAGGGGTGCTGAATTGACTGCCGCCGCAGCGGCGCCGCTGCTCAGCGTGCGCGACCTCGCCATCCGCTTCCCGCTGCCCGAGCGCGGCCAGACCGTGCATGCCGTCGACGGCGTGAGCTTCGACGTGCAGGCCGGCGAGACCTTCGGCATCATCGGCGAGTCGGGCTCGGGCAAGACCACGCTGGGGCGGGCCCTGGTGTCGCTGCTGGCGCCGACCGAAGGCCAGGTGTTGCACGCTGGCGTGGACCCGCAGACGCTGGGCGCACGCGCGCTGCGCACGCACCGGCGCGACTACCAGATCATCTTCCAGGACCCGCATGCCGCGCTGAACCCGCGCCAGCGTGTGCTCGACAGCGTCTGCGAGCCGCTGGAGATCGCCGGTGGCCTCACGGCGGCCGAGCGCGAGCGCCGCGCGCTGCAGGCGCTGGACCGGGTCGGCATCGCGGCCGAGTACGCACAGCGCTACCCGCACATGCTGTCGGGCGGGCAGAAGCAGCGCATCAACATCGCGCGTGCGCTCACGCTGCAGCCCAAGCTCATCGTCTGCGACGAGGTGGTGGCGGCGCTGGACGTGTCCATCCGCGGCGACGTGCTCAACCTGTTCGCCGACCTGCAGCGCGAACTGGGGCTGACCTACGTCTTCATCACGCACGACCTGTCGGTGGTCTCGCACGTGAGCGACCGCATCGCCGTGACCTACCTGGGCCGGCTCATGGAACTCGGGCCGACCGAGGCGGTCGGCGAACGCCCGCTGCACCCCTACACCGAGGCGCTGATGTCGGCCGACCCGGTGCCGCTGCCCGCGCACCTGCGCAGCCGCAAGCGCATCGTGCTGCAGGGCGAGATCCCGAGCCCGATCGACCCGCCCTCGGGCTGCCGCTTCCGCACGCGCTGCCCCAGCGCGCAACCGCGCTGCGCAGCGGAGGCGCCGGCCTGGCGCGAGCTGCGGCCCGCGCACTGGGCGGCCTGCCACTACGCCACGGCCGACGGGCCGCCGACACGGCAAGGCCCCTGAGCGCGCGGCCTGCGGCAGAGCGCTTCCCAGAACACCACCAGGAGACAAGCATGAGCCAGCCAGCATCCGCATCCGAAACCGAGCCCGGGCCCGGGCCCGCCGCCGCGGTCCTGTCGCGCCGAGACCTCATGGTCATGGCCGGCGCCATCGCTGGCGCGGCCGCCGCGGGCGGCGCCTGGGCCCAGGCAGCGGCCCCCAAACGCGGCGGCGTGCTCAAGGTCTCGGCCAATGCCAACCCCTCCAGCCTGGACCCGGCCACGGGCGGCGCGGGCTCCGACCACACCTTCCTGTGGACCATCTTCGACACGCTGGTCGAGTGGGACTACCAGACGCTCAAGACCAAGCCGGGCATGGCCAGATACAGCTTCCCGGACCCGCTGACCATGGTGCTGGACATCCAGCCCGGCATCGTCTTCCACGACGGCACGCCGATGAACGCCGAGGCCGTCAAGTTCAACTTCGACCGCAACCGCCAGGACCCGCGCTCCAACATCAAGGCCGACCTGCAGAACGTGGGCGAGGTGCTGGTCAGCGGCCCGCTGCAGGTGACGGTCAAGCTGCAGCGGCCCGACACCGCGCTGCCGGCCATCCTGTCGGACCGCGCGGGCATGATGGTCTCGCCCAAGGCCGTGCGGGCGCTGGGCGCCGAGCACGACCGCAAGCCCGTGGGCGCGGGCCCCTGGAAGATCGTGCGCTGGTCGGCCAACGAGAAGGTGGAGGTCACGCGCGCCGACAACTACTGGCGCAAGGACCGCGCCTTCGTCGACGGCATCGAGTTCTTCATCATTCCCGAGCTGGCCACGGGCCTGCGCGCCGTGGTCAGCGGGCAGAACGACTTCGCCTACCAGGTGCCGCCGCGGCTGATCCCCATCATCACCAAGGCCAAGGACCTGCGCCGGATCAGCGGGCCCACGCTGTACTGCCTGCAGCTGTACCTCAACATGGCCAAGCCGGGCCTGGACAAGCTCAAGGTGCGCCAGGCGCTGAACCATGCCGTGGACCGCCAGGCCTTCGTGAAGGGCACGCTGGCCGGCGTGGGCGAGCCCGCCTACATGAACCTGCCCAAGAGCCACTGGGCCTTCGACGAGAGCCTGGTGGGCCTGTACCCGCGCGACGTGGCCAAGGCCCGCGCGCTGCTGGCCGAGGCCGGCTACAAGGACGGCATCGAGTTGACCGTGGGCAGCTACACCGACCAGGATTCGGTGCGGCGCAGCGAGATCGTCATGGAACAGCTGCGCGAGGCCGGCATCCGGCTCAAGTTCATCACCGGCACCATCCCCGAGATCAGCGGCCAGTTCTTCGGCACCGAGAAGAAGTTCGACATGCTGCTGTCGGCCTGGACCGGCCGGCCCGATCCGAGCATGACCTACAGCCTGATGTACAGCAAGGACGCCTACTTCAACGCCGGCCGCGTGGACACCGGCAAGGAGCTGGCCGACATGCTGGCCGAGAGCCGCGTGGCCGAGCGCATCGAGTCGCGCACGCTGATCTTCCGGCGCCTGCAGCGCCATGTGATGGAGAACGCGCTGGTGGTGCCGCTGGCCTTCCAGTACGAGCTGGTGGCGGCCTCGTCCAAGGTGCAGGGCTACGCGTCCAACCTGCTGGGCAAGCCCAAGTACGAGTTCATCGCGCTGCAATGAACGCTGCCATCTACAAGAGCGGGGCCGCGCCATGCTGAGCGCCGGCCGCCTGCGGGTGGTGCGGCGGCGGCTGCTGCAGGCGTTGCCGGTGCTGGTGCTGGCCACCTTCGTGGTCTACAGCCTGCTCAAGCTGATGCCGGGCGACATCGCGATCACGCTGGCCGGCGAGAACGCGACCGAGGCCCGCATCCACGAGATCCGCGAGATCTACGGCCTGAACCGGCCCTTCCTCGTGCAGTACGGCAGCTGGCTCGCGCACGCGGTGCAGGGCGACCTGTCGCGCTCGCTGGCCACCGGCGAGGAGGTGGCGCGCTCGATCGCGCGCGCCTTCCCGAACACGCTGCTGATCGTGGTGCTGGCCATGGGCGTGGCGCTGCTGGTCGGCATCCCGCTGGGCATGCTGGCGGCCAGCCGGCCCGACGGGCTGCGCGACCGCGCCGTGACCTCCATCGCCTCGCTGGGCATCGCCGTGCCCAACTTCTGGCTCGCCATGCTGCTGGTGGCCTGGCTGGCGCTGGACTTCGGCTGGTTCCCCGCCACTGGCGCCAAGCCGCTGCAAGACGGCCTGTGGCCTGCGCTGCACCATGCCATCCTGCCGGCGCTGGCGCTGGCCGCGGGCGGCGTGGCCGAGGTCTCGCGCCAGCTGCGCAGTTCGCTGGTGGAGATCCTGTCCTCGCCGCCCGTGCGCACGCTGCGGGCCAAGGGCCTGGGGCCCGCGGCCATCCTCTGGAAGCACGGCCTCAAGAACGCCGGGGTCAACCTGCTGACCGTGGTGACGCTGTTGTTCAACCGCATGCTGGCGGCCACGGTGGTGGTCGAGGCCGTGTTCGCCATCCCGGGCATGGGCAACCTGATCGTCAACGCCGCGCTCACGCGCGACCTGCCCGTGGTGCAGGGCGTGGTGTTCGTGATGGTGCTGGTGGTCATCGCGGTGAACCTCACGGCCGACCTGCTCTACACCTTCCTCGACCCGCGCATCGCATGAGCAGCATCAGCCCACCCCAAGCTGCCCCGGCCGCCATGCGCCAGGCGGCAGCCCGGCCGACCGGCATCCGCCGCCTGCTGGCCTGGCTGCGCAGCGACCTGCGCGCCGCGCTGAGCCTGGCCTTCCTGGCCTCGCTGGTGCTGCTGGCGCTCGCGGCGCCGCTGATCGCGCCCTACGCGGTCGAGGCGCAGGACCTGGACAACACGCTGGCCGCGCCCAGCGCCGCGCACCTGCTGGGCACCGACGACCTGGGCCGCGACGTGTTCAGCCGCATGCTGCACGGTGCCGCCAGCACGCTGTACGCGAGCGTGCTGGCGGTCGGCATCGCCGTGGTGCTGGGCGTGCCCGTGGGCCTGCTGGCCGGCTACCGCGGCGGCTGGGTGGACGACGGCATCAGCCGCTTCATCGATGCGCTGCTGTCCTTTCCGTCCATCGTGCTGGCCATCGCCGTGACCGGCGCGCTGGGCATCGGGCTGACCAACGGGATGATCTCGGTGGGCATCGTGTTCTCGCCGCAGCTGGCGCGGCTGGTGCGGGCGCGCGCGCTCGTCGTGCGGCAGGACCTGTACGTCGACGCTTCGCGCTGCTTCGGTGCGAGCACGGCGCGCATCCTGTGGCGCCATGTGCTGCCCAACACCGTGCAGCCCGTGATCGTGCAGGTCACCTTGCTGCTGGCGGCGGCCCTGCTGGCCGAGGCTTCGCTGAGCTTCCTGGGCCTGGGCATCCAGCCGCCCGCCCCGAGCTGGGGCTCGATGCTGGCGCGGGCCTACCAGAACATGGAGCTGGCCCCCGAGCAGATGTACGCGCCCGGCATGGCCATCCTGCTGACAGCGCTGGCCTTCAACACGCTGGGCGAGTCCCTGCGCGTGGCGCTGGACCCGACCACCAAACGCTGAACGACAAGGAGACACACCGATGAGCTGGACCCCCGAACTCGAGGAACTGAAGCAGCGCCAGGGCATGGCCCGGCAGATGGGTGGGCCCGACAAGGTGCAGCGCCAGCACGCTGCCGGGCGGCTCACGGTGCGCGAGCGCATCGCCCGGCTGGCCGATGCCGGCAGCTTCCACGAGGTGGGCGAGCTGTCCGGCATCGGTGCCTACGATGCCGAGGGCCGGCTGCAGCAGGTGACGCCCGCCAACTGCGTGTTCGGCCGCGCGCGCGTGGACGGCCGGCCCGTGGTGCTGGTCGGCGACGACTTCACGGTGCGTGGCGGTTCGGCCGATGCGTCCATTGCCGCCAAGCCGATGATGGCCGAAGACATGGCGGCCACCTTCCGCCTGCCCATCGTGCGCATCATCGAAGGCTCGGGCGGCGGCGGCTCGGTCAAGACCATCGAGACCAAGGGCGCCTCCAACCTGCCGGGCGGCGTGGACCAGACGCGCGGCTTTTACATGATGACGGCCAACCTGGGCGAAGTGCCCGTGGTCGGCCTGGGCCTGGGCTCGGTGGCCGGTCTCGGCGCGGCACGGCTGGCCTCCAGCCATTACTCGGTCATGACGCGCAGCTCGGCCATGTTCGTGGCCGGCCCGCCGCTCGTGGCGCGGCTGGGGCAGAGCCTGTCCAAGGAGGAACTCGGCGGGGCCGACATCCAGGCCAGGAGCGGCGCGATCGACCAGGTGGTCGACACCGAGGAGGAGGCCTTCGACTGCGTGCGGCGCTTTCTCTCGTACCTGCCGTCCTCGGTCCATGGCGTGCCGCCCGTGTTGCCCAGCGAGGACGACCCCGCGCGCGTGGACGAGGCGCTCATGCAGGCCGTGCCGCGCAACAAGCGGCAGGTCTACAAGATGCGGCCCATCATCGCCTCGGTGGTCGATGCGGGCAGCTTCTTCGAGATGGGGGCGCAGTTCGGGCGCAGCATCATCACCGGGCTGGCCCGCATCGACGGCCACCCGGTGCTGCTGCTGGCCAGCGACCCCTACCACTACGGCGGCGCCTGGAGCGCCGACGCCTGCCAGAAGCTGGTGCGTTTCGTCGACCTGGCCGAGACCTTCCACCTGCCGGTGGTCTACCTGATGGACTGCCCGGGCTTCATGATCGGCCAGGAGGCCGAGCGCACGGCCACCATCCGCCACGGCGTGCGCGCCATGGCCGCGATGAACCAGACCACCGTGCCCTGGTGCACGGTGATCGTGCGCAACGCCTTCGGCGTGGCCGGCGCGGCCCACCAGCCCAGCGGCCGCCTGTCGCTGCGCTACGCCTGGCTGTCGGCCAGCTGGGGCTCGCTGCCGCTGGAGGGCGGCATCGAGGCGGCCTACCGCGCCGACATCGACGCGGCCGAGGACCCGGCCGCCGAGTTGCGCAAGATCGAGGCCCGCCTCAACGCGCTGCGCTCGCCCTTCCGCAGCGCCGAGAAGTTCTGGGTCGAGGAGATCATCGACCCGCGCGCCACGCGCGAGCGCCTGGTCGACTTCGTGCACCTGGCCGAGCCGCTGCGCACGCCGGGCCGCAGCGGTCCGGCCATGCGGCCGTGAGGGGCGGCCGATGACGGATGCCACCCCACACCGTGCCGCCCTGGCTGGCCTGCGCGTGCTGGAGGTCGGCGGCGGCGCGGCCGCGGCCTACTGCGGCCGGCTGCTGGCCGATGCCGGTGCCGAAGTCTGCAGCACGGCGCTGCGCGAGCCGCTGCGCCTGGCCGGCATCGTGCGCGCCGACGATCCGGTCGAGCAGGCCTATGGCCACTGGCTGGCGGCCGGCAAGACCCTGCTGCCGGCCATGGCGCAGGACGCGGTGCAGACGCTCAGCCGCGGCTTCGACCTGGTGCTGGTCGGCGAGGCCTCGCAGTGCGATGCCGCTGCGCTGCAACCGCGCGTGGCCAGCGTCGATCTGTGCTGGTTCGGCCGCTGGGACCCGCGCCACGGCTGGCCCGGCAGCGACCTGGTCGTGCAGGCCCTGAACGGCATGCCGCACATGGTCGGCCCGGAAGACGGCCCGCCGCTGGCCAACGGCGACCGGCAGGCCACCCTGGTCGGCGGTGTCACGGCCTACATCGCCGCCTGCGCCGCGCTGCTGGCCGAGCCGGCGGGCACACCGCGCCGGCTCGAGGTGTCCATCGCCGAGGCCAACCTGGTGCTGGCCGAGATGCACATGTACTTCTTCCAGCGCGACGGCCAGCCCATGCGGCGCTGGGGCATCAACCGCTTCGCGCCCAACAGCCCGGTGGGCATCTACCCCTGCCGCGAGGGCTGGGTCGGCATCACCGTGGCCACGCCCGACCAATGGCGCGCGCTGTGCGAGGCGCTGGACCTCAAGACCATGGCTGCCGACGAAGGCCTGGCCACGCGCGAGCTGCGCTTCGGCCGGCTGGACGAGGTGGAGCAGGGCCTGTGCGCCGCGCTGGCCCGGCGCACGGCCACCGAATGGGCCGCGGTCGGTCGCGACCACCGCGTGCCCATCGTCGTGGTGCCCGATGCCGAGGGCATCCTGCAGCACCCGGTCTTCGGCGCACGCGCGTCGCTGGGCCGGCTGGCGTTGCCGGGGGGCGCGGTGCAGGTGCCGCGCACGCCCTTCGGCCTGACGGAGACGCCGGTGCCGACCCACCTGGCGCCCGCGCGCGCCATGGCGGTCGACCACCCCGCGGGCCCGGCGCAGGCCACCGCAACGCCGGCCGCCGTGGCCCACGCGCCGCCGCTGCAAGGCCTCACGCTGGTCGACTTCTCCATGGGCTGGGCCGGGCCGCTGGCCGCGCGGCTGCTTGCCGACCTGGGCGCCACCGTGGTCAAGATCGAGGCGGCGCGCTACCCCGACTGGTGGCGCGGCATGAACTGGACGCCCGAGTTCATCGCCGAGCGCGGCTACGAGCTCTCCAGCATCTTCTGCGGCATGAACCGTGGCAAGCAGGGCGTCAGCATCGACCTGACCACTGCGGCCGGCCGGCAGATCGCGCTGGACCTGGTGCGCGGCGCCGACGCCGTGGTCGAGAACCAGGCCGCCGGCGTGATGGCCAAGTTCGGCCTGGACTATGCGCAGCTGCGCGCGGTGCGGCCCGACGTGGTGATGGCCTCCATGTCCTGCTTCGGCACGGGCAACGCCTGGTCGGGCACGCGTGCCTACGGCTCCACGCTGGAGCAGGGCAGCGGCCTGCCCAGCTTCACGGGCACGCCCGGCACGCCGCCGACCATGACGCATCTGGCGCACGGCGACCCGGTCGGCGGCCTGTACGGCTGCGCCGGCCTGCTGACGGCGCTGGTGCACCGGCGCCGCCACGGACAGGGCCAGTACGTGAACATCAGCATGGTCGAAGCCATGCTGCAGTTCACCACGCCGGCGCTGCTGGCGCACCAGCTGGTGCCCGCCGTGCCGCTGCGGCGCGGCAACCGGCGCGGCCATGCCGTGCCGCACGGCATCTACCCGGCCGCTGGCGCCGACCAGTGGCTGGCGCTGGAGGTGGCCGACGCGGACGGCTTTGCCGCGCTGTGCCAGCTGCTGGGCCGCAGCGACTGGGCGCAGGACCCGGCCCTGCGCACGCTGGAGGGCAGGCGTGAACACGAGGACGCCATCGACGCGGCCATCGCCGCCTGGTCGCGACCGCAGGCGCCCGCCACAGCGGCCGCGACATTGCGCGCGGCCGGCATCGCGGCGGCACCCGTGCTGCGCGCCGACCAGCTCGAAGCCGATCCCGACCTGGCCGGCGCCGATCTGTTCATCGACCTCGTGCGTGCCGTGTCGGGCCCGCAGCGCCAGGTCGGCCCGGCCATCCGCCAGGACGGCCAGCGCCTGGGCGCGCGCAGCCCTGCGCCGCTGCTCGGCGAGCACAGCCAGGCCGCGCTGCAGGCCCATGCCGGCATCGGCCCGGCGCGCTTCGACGCGCTGGTGGCCGAGGGCGTGATCGGCCTGTCGCCCAAGCCCGCGCGCAACCTCGTGTAGACCCACTTTCAGGAGACCACAACCATGACCCATCCCGCCATCGGCTCCGACGCCTGGCTGCACCAGGTGCGCGAACAGCCCATCGACCCCGAGCGCCCCATCATCGACCCGCACCACCACCTGTGGCACGCGCGCGGCGACTGGGGGCCCTACCTGCTCGGCCAGCTCTGGGCCGACACGGGGGCAGGCCACAACATCCGCAAGACCGTGTTCATCGAATGCCGGGCCAGCTACCGCACGGACGGGCCCGAGCACCTGCGCAGCGTGGGCGAGGCCGATTTCGTCGCCGGCATCGCGCGCGCGAGCCGCGAAGGCGGTGGCGGCGCCGAGATCGCGGGCTTCGTCGGCCACACCGACCTGCGCCAGGGCGAGGCGCAGCTGCGCGAGGTGCTGGCCGCGCAGGCCGATGCGGCGCAAGGCCTGTTCCGCGGCATCCGCCACGCCGGCGCGCGCGACCCCAACCCCGAGGCCTTGACCATCCCGGGCCGCGGCAGCGAAGGCCTGTACGCGGACGCCGACTTCCGCGCCGGCGTGGCCCTGCTGGGCCGCCTGGGCCACACCTACGACACCTGGCACTACCACCACCAGAACCCCGCCTTCGCCGCGCTCGCGCGCGCGGTGCCGGGCACGACGCTGGTGCTGGACCACTTCGGCACGCCGCTGGGCGTGGGCGCCTACGCGGGCCAGCGGGACGCGATCTTCAGCCAGTGGCAGCGCGACATCGAAGAGATCGCGCGCTGCCCCAACGTGGTCGCCAAGCTCGGCGGCCTGGCCATGCCCGACAACGGCTTCGGCTGGGACCGGCGCGCGCTGCCCGCCAGCTCGGACGAACTGGTCGAGGCCCAGGGCCGCTACTACCGCCACACCATCGAATGCTTCGGCCCGCAGCGCTGCATGTTCGAAAGCAACTTCCCGGTGGACCGGCGATCGCTGCCCTACGTGAGCTACTGGAACGCGATGAAGAAGATCGCCAAGGGGTACTCGGCGGACGAGCAGCACGCCATGTTCCATGGCACGGCGGAGCGGGTGTATCGGCTCTGAACGCGGCAGCCGAGCCAAGGCGCGCTGCACCCCTCGAGGAATGGAGACGACATGGAGCTTTTTTTTCAGCAGGTTCTGAACGGCCTGACGCTGGGCGGCATCTACAGCCTGGTGGCACTCGGGCTGACGCTGGTCTACGGCATCCTGCACGTGCCCAACTTCGCGCACGGCGCGTTCTACATGGTGGGGGCCTTCGTCTCCTTCCACCTCATGGTGGCGTGGGGGCTGAACTACTGGGTGGCCATGGCCGGCGCCGCGCTGTGCGTGGCGGCGCTGGCCACGCTGGCCGAACGCCTGGTGTTCCACCCCTTGCGCAACGCCAGTGGGCTGCATCCCATGATCGCGGCCATCGGCCTGCTGCTGTTCCTGGAGGCCGGTGCGCAGGCCATCTGGGGCGCGGACTTCCACCGCATGCCGACGCCCTACGGCGGCATGGTCGAGGTGGCCGGCGTCACCGCCCCGGTGCAGCGCCTGCTGATCATCGGCGCGGCCTTCGCGCTGATGCTGGCACTGCACCTGTTTCTCACGCGCACGGTCATGGGCTCGACCATCGTGGCCATGGCCCAGAGCCGCGACGGCGCCTCGCTGGTGGGCATCGACGCCAACCGGGTCGCCATGCTCACGTTCGCGATCTCGGGCGTGCTCGCCGCCGTGGCGGCTGCCCTGTTCGCGCCGATCAACCTGGTCTTTCCGGCCATGGGCAACCTGGTCATCACCAAGGCCTTCGTCATCATCATCCTGGGCGGCATGGGCAGCGTGCCGGGGGCCATCGTCGGCGGACTGATCATCGGCTTTGCCGAGAGTTTCGGGGCCTTCTACATCTCCACCGACTACAAGGACATCATCGCCTTTGCCATCCTCGTGCTGATCCTGTCGCTGCGCCCACAGGGCATCTTCTCGAAGGGGGCGCACTGATGAGCCCGGGCGCTGCACGCATCGGCTGGGCCGTCCTGTTGGCGGCCGGCCTGGCGTTTCCCCTGCTGGCCCGCAACGACTACCACCTCACGGTGATGTCGACCGCCTACATCTTCGCGCTGGCCACCCTGGGCCTGAACCTGATCGTGGGCTACACGGGCCAGTTCAACCTGGCCCACAGCGGCTTCATGGCGGTGGGTGCCTACACCGTGGGCATCCTGACGGTGGACCACCAGGTGCCGTTCTGGATCGCGTTTGCGCTGTCCGGCGTGTTCGCCACCGTGCTGGGCTTCTTCGTCGGCATCGTGTCGCTGCGGCTCAAGGGGCACTTCTTCTCGATCTTCACGATGTCGGTGGGCTACATCATGTTCCTCGTCATCGAGAAGTGGGACAGCCTGACGCACGGCCCGGTCGGCATCATCGGCATCCCGGTGCCGTCGCCGATCGGCCCGCTGCGCTTCGAGACGCCGCTGGCGCTGTACTACCTCGTGTTCGCCGTGCTCGTGGTGGGCGTCTGGCTGATGCATCGCATCACGCGCTCGCTGCTCGGACGCTCGTTCATGGCCATCCGCAACAGCGACGCGCTGGCCGAGTCGATCGGCATCAACCTGATGCGCACCAAGCTGCTGGCCTTCATGCTGTCGGTGTTCTACGCGGGCATGGCCGGCGGGCTCTACGCCGGCTTCGTGCGTTTCCTGGGCCCGGGCCTGGCCGGCGTGGAGACCACCTTCGACATGACGGTGTCCATGATCGTCGGCGGCCTCGGAACCCTGCTCGGGCCGCTGGTCGGGGCGATCATGATGCCCTGGCTCGCGCAGTACCTGCAGTTCCTGCAGGAGTACCGCTTCATCGTGTTCGGGCCCATCCTGATCCTGCTGGTGATCTTCGTGCCGCACGGCATCGTCGGCAGCTTCCTGGCCTGGCGCGTGCGGCGCGCCGCGGCGCAGCGCGCGCCCGCTGCGTCGGTCGGAGGAGATCGCCATGCTTGAGATCAGCCACCTCACCAAGCGCTTCGGCGGCCTGGCGGCCGTCCACGACGTCAGCACCACCATCGAGGCCGGCCGCATCAACGCCATCATCGGCCCCAACGGCGCTGGCAAGACCACCTTCTTCAACCTGATCAGCGGCGTGCACCGTCCCACGAGCGGGCGCATCGTCTTCCAGGGCCAGGACGTCACCAACCTGCCGGCGGACCGCATGGCGCGCCTGGGCATCGCGCGCACCTTCCAGACCACGACGCTGTTCGACGTGGCCACGGTGCTCGACAACCTGATCGTGGGCCACCGCCTGCGCACGCGCTCAGGCCTGTGGGACGTGCTGGTCGGCTCCCGGCGGCTGCGGCAGGAGGAGCAGGTCTGCCGCGAGAAGGCGCGCGCGGCACTCGACTTCGTGGGCCTGGCGCACCTGGAGCACCGGGTGGCCGGCGACATCTCGCAGGAGGAGCGCAAGCGCCTGGCCTTCGCGCTGGCCCTGTCGACCGACCCGTCGCTGGTGCTGCTGGACGAGCCCGCCGGCGGCGTCAACCCGGACGAGACGCTCGGCCTCGCGGAGCTGATCCGCAAGATGGTGAAGAGCGGCCTGACCGTCTGCCTGATCGAGCACAAGATGGACATGATCATGCGCCTGGCCGACAAGATCCTGGTGCTGAACTACGGCGAGCGCATCGCCGAAGGCACGCCGGCCGAGATCCGCAGCAACCCGGCCGTGATCGATGCCTACCTGGGCACCGACCACGCGGGGATCGACCACCTGGAGTCCACCGATGCTCGCGTTTGACAAGGTCAGCCTCAACTACGGCAGCTTCCGCGCGCTGGACGGTGTGAGCCTGCATGCGCGCGAGGGCGAACTGGTGGTGCTGCTGGGCGCGAACGGCGCCGGCAAGAGTTCGATCTTCCTGACCGCCAGCGGCCTGCACAAGGCGGCCGGCGGCAGCATCCAGTTCAAGGGCCAGGAACTCGTCGGCATGAAGCCCTCGCAGATCGTTGCATCCGGCGTGGTGCAGTGTCCGGAGGGCCGCAAGCTGTTCCCGCAGATGTCGGTGCTCAAGAACCTCACGCTGGGCGCCTATGTGCACCGCGGCGACCGGGCCGGCAACCAGAAGATCCTGGACGAGGTGCTGGGGATGTTTCCCATCCTCGCCGAGAAGAAGGACGACCCGGCCGGCTCGCTGAGCGGTGGTCAGCAGCAGATGGTGGCGATCGGCCGCGCGCTGATGGGCCGGCCCAAGGCGCTGCTGCTGGACGAACCCTCGCTGGGCCTGGCACCCCTGGTGGTCAAGATGGTGTTCGAGGTCATCCAGCGCATCAACCAGGCCGGCACCACGGTGCTGCTGGCCGAGCAGAACGCGTTTGCGGCACTGCGCATCGCGCACCGCGCCTACGTGCTGGAGCGTGGGCGCATCGTGCTCGAAGGCGACCGCAACAGCCTGCTCAACAACGAAGCCGTGCGGCGCGCCTACATCGGCGCCTGAGCGTCCATTTTTTACACACGAAGGAGACTGCCATGCGTTTGCAACCCAACCGTCTTGCCGCCGCACTTGCCGCCGGGCTGGCGCTCAGCGCCCCTGCCTGGGCGCAGGAGGTCGTGAAGATCGGCTTCTCGGGCCCCTTGAGCGGCGGCGCCGCCCTGTACGGTAAGAACGTGCTGGACGGCATGAACATGGCCGTGGACGAGATCAACGCCGCGGGCTTCGAGGTCGCCGGCAAGAAGTACAAGCTGGAGATCGCGGCGCTGGACGACAAGTACAACCCATCGGAGACCGCCATCAACGCGCAGCGCCTGGTGCAGGAGAGCAAGACGCCGGCCATCCTCGTGCCGCACTCGGGCGGCATCTATGCCCTGCAGACCAACAACGAGGCGCAGAAGTACCTGGTGCTGGCCTACAGCAGCACACCGCAGATCACCGCGCGCGGCAACAAGCTGACCTTGCGGATTCCGCCGGACTTCACCTCTTACATCGAGCCCTTCATCCACTACACGACCAAGAAGTTCGGCAAGAACGTGGCCATCGCCGATGCCGACCACGACTACGCCAAGGCCTGGAACGCCGCGTTCAAGCCCCTGCTGGAGAAGGCCGGCGGCAAGGTGGTGGCCGACAACCCCATGAGCTACACGCGGGCGACGGACTTCTACAGCGGTGTCAGCCGCGCGCTGGCCGGCAAGCCCGACGTGCTGTTCATCGGCGGGCCGTCGGAGCCGACCGGTCTCGTGGTCAAGCAGGCCCGCGAGCTGGGCTTCAAGGGCGGCTTCATCCTGATCGACCAGGCCAAGCTGGACGAGGTGGCCAAGGTCAGCGGCGGCTACGCCTCGCTCAACGGTGCGATCGGCGTGCTGCCCGTGATGGAAGACAAGCTGCCCGAGTCGGTGGCCTTCGTGCAGCGCTTCCAGAAGCTCTATCCGAACCGGCTCGTGACCTCGGAGACCTCACTCAACTACAGCGCCGTCCACGCGACTGCGCTGGCCATGAAGCTGGCCGGCAGCGTGACCGACGCCACGGCCATCCGCGCCAAGCTCAGCGAGGCCTTCAAGACCATGCCGCGCCGGGAGAACATGTTTGGCGTGTCCGGCGTGGATGCGACCGGCAGTTCGGAGGCGGATGGGCGGGCTGCGGTGGTGGAGGACGGGAAGATTCGGGAAGTCATGCTGAACTCGCTGAAGTAGCTGGGCTGACGCCGCGCGCGGTCTTGCCCAGCGGCTGGCCGCGCGCTCGCGATTCAGGCCGAGGTCACGGCCCGACCCTGCGTCAGGTCGCCATGGCCGGCCAGCAGGCCATCAACAGAAATGTCTTCGTCCAGCGCGTCCCAGTGGATGCCGCGCGCGCTGAGTTCGAACTGCGCGCGCTGCTCGGGCGATGCCGCCAGCAGACGTGGGAACCAGGCCAGCGGCACGGCGATGACGCGGCCGTCGTCCAGTTGGACCCACATGCTGTCGTCGTCGAAACGCACTGCCTTAGGCGAAGTAGTCATTCCATGTCCTTTCGATCAGTGCGTGGTTGGCGCCTGCCGATGACTCGGCGGCTCGGTTCTATTTTTCGCATGAGCTGGCATGTCACCGGCAAGGACACGTTGTCCCCCACGTGTTTCCGTTTTCTCGAAACAGCGACACGTACTGTGTTGTGATGCCTCCGCACGAAGCGACTCTGTAGCCAAGATGGGGCGGGTCGTCACGTCAACATAATCCCGACCAGGGCCTGGCAATCGTCACCACCAACCACGAACCCACCCGAACCACAGAACGGATCCAATACCAACAGTCATAACGCCTCCCGCCGCGCCCAAGATTGCTGGCAGCCGGTCAATCCACAGGGCTTTCAGCCGGACCTCGGGTGAGTCTTTGGCGAAGTGCTTCAACGGGTCGGGTCGTTGAAGCCGACGAGGTTGTTTATCCATGCCGCGAATTTTCCGGGATGCCACAACCCGTACTTTCGCCGAAAGCGAGTTATCCACAGATCAGCCCACCTCGGAAGCTGAGGCAATTGGGGCTCACAAAATGCTTGCCGCTGCACATTTCGCCCGATCGACTGCAACGCCATTTTGTCGTAGATGAATGTTTTTAAATGACATTTCATCGCACAACCGGGTCGCGCAACGCGTGCTTGGTGGGCCGCGCAAGAGATCGCCGCCGGTCTTGCGCATGCCTTTAAGAATGTCGTTGTCGTTGTTGTCGAAGCCAATCGCGCGCTGGCTCAGCTGCTTCTCGATGTCAGACACGAAGTAGCGGCTCTTGTCCTTGATGTAGTTGAGAAGCTTGCGCTCGAAATCGTCCAAGTTCTCGGCCTGGATCTTGACGATCTCGTTGTCATCTTCCGGCTCCATGTCACTACTGCGCAGGCAATACTTGCGCCACTGCTATCGAGTAAAACTCTTCCCCTCCACCGCCATCCTCTCCAGCAACGGCGACACGCTGAACCCCGCCCCCATCCGCTCCCCATACCCCTTGAGCTTCTCCACCACCGTCTTGAGCCCCACCGTGTCCGCATAGAACATCGGCCCACCCCGGTACACCGGCCAGCCATACCCGTTGACCCACACCACGTCGATGTCGCTGGCCCGGATCGCGATGCCTTCGTCCAGGATCTTGGCGCCCTCGTTGACCATGGCGTACACGCAGCGCTCCAGGATTTCCTCCTTGCTGATCTCGCGCGCCACCTTGCCCTGTTCGCCCATGAGGTCGCGGATGATCCCGCGCGTGACCTCGCTGGGCTTGGCGATGCGCGTGCCGTCCACCACTTCGTAGTCGTAGTATCCAGCGCCGGTCTTCTGGCCGCGCCGGTCCATCTCGCACAGGCGCTCGCGGATGGTTGCGCTTTTGCTGGTCTCCTTGCTCCAGCCGATGTCCAGGCCCGCGAGGTCGCTCATCGCGAACGGCCCCATGGGCAGGCCGAAGTCGTAGAGCACCTCGTCGATGTCCCAGGGCATGGCGCCTTCCAGCACCATGGCCTGCGCCTGGGCGCTGCGCGCGGCCAGGATGCGGTTGCCGATGAAGCCCGGGCACACGCCCGAGACGGCCGCGACCTTGCCGATCTTCTTGGCGATCTGCATGGCCGTGGCCAGCGCGGTGTGGCTGGTCCTGGCGCCACGCACGACTTCGAGCAGCTTCATGACGTTGGCGGGCGAAAAGAAGTGCATGCCCACCACGGCCTCGGGCCGCGAGGTGGCGGCGCTGGCGATTTCGTTCACGTCCAGCGCAGAGGTGTTGGTGGCCAGCACGGCGCCGGGTTTGCAGATGCGGTCGAGCTTGCCGAAGATCTCCTTCTTGATGGCCATGTTCTCGAACACGGCCTCGATCACGAGGTCGCAGTCGGCCAGGTCTTCCATTTGCAGGCTGCCGGTCAGCAAGGCCATGCGCTGCTCCACTTGCTCCGTGGTGAAGCGGCCGCGCTTGGCGGAGTTCTCGTAGTTCTTGCGCACCACGGCCAGGCCGCGGTCCAGCGCGGCCTGTTGGGTCTCCACCAGCACGACCGGGATGCCCACGTTGGCGAAGTTCATCGCGATGCCGCCGCCCATGGTGCCGGCGCCGATGATGCCGACCTTGGCCACCTTCACTGTAGGCGTGTCTTCAGGCACGTCGGGAATCTTGGTCGCCTTGCGCTCGGCGAAGAAGGCGTAGCGCTGCGCGATGGAGGGCGTGCCGGCCACGAGTTCGGTGAACAGCCGGCGCTCGGTGGCCAGGCCTTCCTCGAAGCTCAGGTTGACGGCGGCCTCGACGCACTGGATGTTGGCCTCGGGCGCCGGGAAGCCGCGGAACTTGCGCGCATTGGCCTGGCGTACCTTGGCGAAGATCTCGGGGTGGGCGCGCGCGGCGATGAGCTTGTCGTCGTTGTCGCGCACCTTGCGCAGCGGCCGGCCCTCGGTGAGCACGGTGCGCGCGAAGGCGATGGCGCCGGCGCGCAGCTCGCCCTCGGGCACCAGCGCGTCGACCAGGCCCATCTCCAGGCACTTCTTGGCGGGCACGTGGCTGCCGTTCAAGATCATGTCGAGTGCCTTTTCCACGCCCACGATGCGCGGCAGGCGCTGCGTGCCGCCCGCGCCGGGCAGCAGACCCAGGTGCACCTCGGGCAGCCCGCATTTGGCGCTGGGCACCGCCACGCGGTAGTGGCAGCACAGGGCGACCTCCAGGCCACCGCCCAGGGCCGTGCCGTGGATGGCGGCGATCACGGGCTTGGCCGCGTTCTCGATCTGGTCCTGCGCCTCGCGCAGCGAGGGGGCCTTGGGCGGCTTGCCGAACTCGGTGATGTCGGCGCCGGCCAGGAAGGTGCGGCCGTCGCAGATCAGCACGATGGCCTTGATCGCAGGGTTGGCATTGGCCTCGCGCATGCCTTCCACGATGGCTTCGCGCATGACCTGCGAGAGCGCGTTGACGGGCGGATAGCTCAGCGTGAGCACGCCGATGTCGCCCTCGATGGCGAGCGTGTGGGCGGGAGGGGTGGCAACGGTCATGGGATGTCTCCGAAGTGGATGGAACGAAGAGCAGTCAAGGCGTCGGCGGCGCCAGGATGCCGGTGAACAGGGGTTGGACGTAGAGCGGCACGGCGTCGTCCAGGCGGATGCCGGCCACCCAGGTGCGCAGCGACGAGGCGGCGTTGACCATGCCGGCCACCTGCTGCGCGGCCAGGCTGGCGTCCACGGGGCGGATCGCGCCTTCGCGCATGCCGTCCACGATGAACAGGCCGAAGCGCTCGGTCAGCTGGTTGCCGCGCTGGATGGGGTCGTGGCGCGCGCCCTCGGCCAGCACGCTGCGCGCCGACGAGCGCAGCAGTGGCCCGGCCTCGGACAACTGGAAGCGCACCAGCGCGCAGCTGCTGGCCACGAGCCGCTCCCAGCCCGAGGCGGTCTGCGCCATGGCCTCGCGCTGAGTCTGGCGGATCACGGCGAAGCTGCGTTCGAAGCACTGCGCGACGAGTTCGTCCTTGCTTGCATGGTGGTGGTAGAACGAGCCCTTGGTCAGGTGCAGCCGGGCCGAGATCGCATCGACCGAGGCACCGCGGAAGCCCTGTTCGTTGACGAGCGCCGTGGCCGCGCGCAGGAAGGCCTCGCGCACCTCCGTGCCCTCGGCGGGCGCGGCCTGCAGCTGCGGCCCGCGCTGGGTCTGCCAGCGCCGCGCGTCGGTGGCCAGGCCGCCGAGCAGCAGCTCGGCCAGGGCTTGGGCGGCGTGCACGTAGTCGTCGGGTTCGTAGCGGTCGATCCAGTTGCGCATGATGTTGGCCAGGGCCAGCAGCAGGTGCGTGCGCGCGTTGCGCTGGGGCGGCGTCCAGCCGGCGCTGGGAAAGCACTGGCGCAGGCTGCGGAACAGCGCGCTGTAGGCCGCCACGACCTGGTCCACCTGCGGCGAGGCCAGCGCGCGGATCTCGTTGAACGAGACCAGTGCGCCGCGCCGGCCCGTGGCGATGTCGGCCAGCAGCGCGGCCTGCCCGCGCAGGAAGGCGTGGATGCGGCGCTCGGGCTCGGGCTCGGCCAGGGCCGCCTTCACCACCTCCTGCATGGCCGCGATGGCCTGCAGCAGGCAGTCGGCCGCGAGGTCCTCCTTGTGCCGGTGGTAGTAGCCCACGCTGGCCTTGTGCAGGCCCACGCGCTCGGCCACGCCGGCCAGCGTGACGCCCTTCATGCCATGCCGGTTGAATTCCTCTGCCGCCGCGGCCAGGATGGCCTCGCGCTTGACCTGGAAGCGGTCGGTCGTGCGGCTGGCCGGCACCTTGGCGGCGGCGCGCCGGCGGGATGGCCGGGCTGCGGCGCTGGTGGCCGCCGTCACAACACCTCGAACAGGCCCGCGCCGCCCATGCCGCCGCCGATGCACATGGACACCACGACATGCTTGGCGCCACGGCGCTTGCCTTCCATGAGCACATGGCCGGTGAGGCGCGCGCCGGTCATGCCGAAGGGGTGACCGATGGCAATCGACCCGCCGTTGACGTTGTAGATGGCGGGGTCGATGCCGAGCTTGTCGCGGCAGTACAGGCACTGGCTCGCGAAGGCTTCGTTGAGCTCCCACAGGTCGATGTCCTGGATCTTCAGGCCATGGCGTTCCAGCAGGCGCGGGATCGCGAACACCGGGCCGATGCCCATCTCGTCGGGCTCGCAGCCGGCCACGGCCCAGCCCTTGAACGCGCCCAGCGGCTGCAGGCCGCGGCGCTCGGCCTCCTTGGCCTCCATGAGCACGACGGCGGCCGCACCGTCGGACAGCTGGCTCGCATTGCCCGCGGTGACGAACTTGCCGGGTCCCTTGACGGGTTCGAGCTTGGCCAGGCCCGCCAGCGTGGTGTCGGGGCGGTTGCACTCGTCGCGATCGACCACGGCGTCGACGTAGCTCTCGGCCTTGGTGACCTTGTCGACGACCTTCATGCGGGTCTGGACCGAGATGATCTCGTCCTTGAACTTGCCGGCCTCCTGCGCAGCGGCCATGAGTTGCTGCGAGCGCAGCGCGTACTCGTCCTGGTACTGGCGCGACAGGCCGTAGCGCTCGGCCACGATGTCGGCCGTGTCGATCATGGGCATCCAGAAGGCCGGGTGCTGCTGCTCGAGCAGGGGGTCGCGGCCACCGCCGCCACCGCCCTGCAGGCTGATGGAGTCCACGCCGCCGCCGACCATCACGTCGGCGTTGCCTTCGACGATGTGGTGTGCGGCCACGGCGATGGCGTTCAGGCCCGAGGAGCAGGCACGGTGCAGCGTCATGCCGGCCGTGGTGACGGGCAGGCCGGCCAGCAGCGCGGCGGCGCGCGCCACGTTGCCCGACGAGGCCACGCAGCCGGCGATCACGTCCTCGACCTCGGCCGGCTCGGCGCCCGAGCGCTGCACGGCATGGCGGATGGCGTGGCCCAGCATGGTCATGGCGGGCGTGTCGTTGAAGCCGCCGCGGCCGGCCTTGGCAAGGCCGGTGCGGGCATAGGAGACGATGACGGCTTGGCGCATGGTGGTGTCCTGTGGGTTGGGAATGGGGGCGCGGGGGCGGCCGCTGTCCGGTGCGGGACAGGCCGTACTCCGGGGATGAAACGCCAAAAATGGTAGCGGCGCCACCTGCTGCGCAGCCCCGTGCAAACCCTGCATGGCGCTGTCGCGGATTGGACTCCGGGGCATCAGGCTATCTTCCATACTGCGTGTCTGAAACCACCGACCAACAGCACGCCTGGAGATCCTCTGACCATGAGCAAGCCCGCCCCGGCATTCGGGTTCAATCCCACCGACGAACTGAACGACCTGCGCATGTCCGCCAAGGCCATGCCGCTGTACGAGCACGTCAAGCGTTTCATCGCCGAGACCGTGACGCCCATGGCCGAGAAGTACGAGGCGCTGGGCAAGAACCGCGTGGGCGAGGAGCGCTGGCAGTACGCACCCGGCCAGCTGGAGCTGCTCAACGCCGCCAAGGACCAGGCCAAGAAGGAAGGCCTGTGGAACTTCTTCCTGCCCGATGCCGAGACCGGCGAGGGCCTGTCCAACCTGGATTACGCCTACATCGCCTCAGAGCTCGGCAAGCAGCCGCTGGCCAGCGAGTGCATGAACTGCTCGGCGCCCGACACCGGCAACATGGAGGTGCTCGAGCGCGTGGGCACGCCCGAGCAGAAGGAGCGTTGGTTGAAGCCGCTGCTGAACGGCGAGATCCGCTCGGCCTATGCGATGACCGAGGTGCACCATGCCTCGTCGGATGCCAAGAACGTGGCGACCAGCGCGGTCCTGGATGGCGACGAATGGGTCATCAACGGCGAGAAGCACTACATCTCGGGTGCCGGCAGCCCGCGCTGCAAGATCCTCATCACCATGGTGCGCACCAGCCCCGATGCGCCAGCGCACAAGCAGCAGTCCATGATCCTCGTGCCCAAGGACACGCCGGGCGTGAAGATCGTCGGCGCCATGCACGTGTTCGCCGAAGACCACGCGCCGCACGGCCACATGCACATCGTGTTCGACAACGTGCGCGTGCCCAAGTCCAACATGCTGCTGGGCGAGGGCCGCGGCTTCGAGATCTCGCAGCTGCGCCTGGGCCCGGGCCGCATCCACCACTGCATGCGCTCCATCGGCGCGGCCGAGAAGGCGCTGGACCTGATGGTCGAGCGCGGCATCTCGCGCGAGGCCTTCGGCAAGCAGCTGGCCTGGCTGGGCGGCAACGTGGAGATCATCTCGCGCGCGCGCATCGAGATCGAGAGCATGCGGCTCATGGTGCTCAAGGCGGCCAAGGCCATGGACGTGCTGGGCAACCGCGAGGCGCGCCAGTGGGTGCACATGGTCAAGGCCATGGTGCCCGAGCGCGTCTGCAAGATCATCGACCAGGCGATCCAGATGCACGGCGCGCTGGGCGTCTCGCAGCACACGCCGCTGGCCCACATGTACGCGCAGCAACGCACGCTGCGCCTGGCCGACGGCCCGGACGAGGTGCACCACCTGGTGGTGGGGCGCAACGAGATCCGTATGCACGAAGGCAGCAAGGAAGACGACGCCAGCATGGCGGCGGTCTTCCGGAACTGACCGGACAGGGCGGCTCGCGGACAATCGCGGCCGCCCACCATGAACACCTCTCCCGCGCAGACCACCAAGTTCGCAGACAAGCGCGAGGCGCTGATCGCCTCGGCATCGGGCCTGCTCAACGAGCACGGCATCCGCGGCACCACGCTGTCGGCCGTGGCCGAGGGCGTGGGCCTCGTCAAGAACAGCGTCACCTACTACTTCCGGCGCAAGGAAGACCTGGCAGCCGCCTGTTACCTGCGCAGCATCGAGCTCTACAACCGTCTGACCGAGCAGGCCATGGCGCAGACCGGCCTGCCCGCACGGCTGGCCGCGCTGCTGCACGCGCACGCGCAGGTGCTCGCGGCCGTGGAGCAGGGGCAGCATGCGCCCGTGACGCGCTTCCACGACCTGCGCGCACTGCGTGGCGAGCACATGGCGCCCGTGTACGCGGCCTACGAGGACATGTTCCGCCGGCTGCGCCGCCTGCTCAACGACGAGGCCACGGCCGACCGCAGCGCCGCCAACGCGCGCACCCACATCGTGCTGGGCGTGGTCAACGCGCAGCGCGTCTGGCTGCTGCGGCACGAGCCCGAACGCTTCGGCGCCGTGGTCGACGGGATGCTGGGCCTGTTGCTGCGCGGGCTCATGGCGCCCGGTGCACGCTGGCAGGCCGAAGGTTGCGAGGCGCATTGGCAGCTCGGCTCGGCCGACCTGTCGCCTTCGGCGGCCTTCCTGCGCACGGCCACCCAGCTCATCAACGAGCAGGGCTACCGCGGCGCCTCGGTCAACCGCATCGCGGAGCGGCTCAACATGACCAAGGGCGGCTTTTACTACCACAACGAGACCAAGGACGACCTCGTCGCCTGCTGCTTCGACCAGACCTTCGCCATCGTGCGCCAGGCACTGGCCCAGGCCGAGCAGGAAGACGCGAGCGGCTGGGAGCGCCTGTGCGCCGTGCTGCGCGCGCTGGTGCTGTTCCAGATCACGCCGGACGGAAGCCCGCTGCTGCAGTGGTCGGCCGTGCCGACGCTGCCGGACGCGGCCGAGCGCAGCCGCATCCGCCAGGCCCTGGGGCGCATCGGCGAGCGGCTGTCCTCGCTCGTGGTGGGTGGCATGGTGGACGGTTCGATCCGGCCGCTGGACCCGATGCAGGCGGCGCAGCTGGCCATGGTGGGCATCAATGCCGCGGCGGAGCTGCAACGCTTCGTGCCCGGCACGACGCCGCAGGCGGCCGTCGCGCTCTACGTGCGGCCGCTGCTGATGGGGCTGGAGTGAACGTCAGGCCGGCAGGCGGGCGCGGCGCTGCAGGGCCTCGGTCGACAGCACGGTGATCTGCGCCTCGCGCGTGTCGAGCACGCGCAGGCGGCGCAGGTCCTGCATGCCCTGGTTCAGGCGCTGGCGGCTGGTGGCGACGAGTTGCGCAAGGTCGGTCTGCGTGAGCGGCAGCGCGATGCGAAAGCCTTCTTCCTGCGGCTGGCCGAAGCGCTGGCCCAGGTCGAGCAGGCAGGCGGCCAGGCGCTGGCTCAGCGGCGCGCTGGCGGCCTGCAGCACGGCCTCCATGGCGGCGCGCTGGCGCACGGCGCTCCAGCGCAGCAGCGCGTGGCGCAGGTCGGCATGGGCGGCGGTGAGCCGGCGCAGCGTGTCCAGGCGCAAGGACACCAGCACCGAGTCGGCATGGGCATGGGCGCTGCAGGCTTCGGCCAGGCGGCCCAGGGCCGGACCTTCGCCGAACCATTCGCCCGGCGCGACGAGGGCGGCGCTGAGCTGCCGGCCCGAGGCGCTCACACTGCCCAGGCGCACCGCGCCGCTGGCCACGCCGTACCAGAGCACGCTGTCCTCGCCCTGGTGCAGCAATTGCTCGCCGGCTGCGACCTTGGTGACGCCGAGCGCTGCCATGAACGCCTCGCGCGCGGCCTCGCCCACGCCGGCCAGCCAGTCGGCGGCCAGCAGCGTGCGTTGGTGGGTCGGCGAAATGACGGACGGGCGCGGGCGCTCCAGCGTCCACGAGCGATGCTGCGCGCTGGAGCCGGGCTCGGGGCGCCAGACCAGGGCGTGCAGCGGAGCGAAGCGGTCGGAGACGGCGGGGTGCGTCGGTGCGTGCAGGGTCACGGATGGCTCGGGCTGAAGAGGGACAATGGCCCGCTGGCGGCAGGCCGGGAAGGCGCCAGCTTGCCAGCGCACTTGCGCGAAGGCGAATGCAATGTGCGCATCACGCGGTATTTGCCGCGTGCATAGCCTGCCCACCCCTGGCGAGACCATGCAACTGTCCCGAATCGACCTGAACCTGTTCGCCGTGTTCGACGCGATCTACCGCGAGCGCGGCATCACGGCGGCCGCGCGCCAGCTGCACCTGTCGCAACCGGCTGTGAGCCACGCGCTGGCGCGGCTGCGCGAGCTGCTGGGCGATCCGCTGTTCGAGCGCCAGGGCAACGTGATGATCCCCACGCCCATGGCGCGCGGCCTGGCCGGCACGGTGCGGGCCTCGCTGGGCGGCCTGGATCAGGCGCTGCGCCAGGTCGGGCAGTTCGATCCGGCCAGCAGCCAGCGGCTGTTCAAGGTCGCCACGAGCGGCTCGGCCGAGCTGTCCTTCCTGCCGGAACTGGCGGAGCGCGTGGCGCGCGAGGCGCCCGGCATCCGGTTGGCGACGGTGCGCGCCGACCGCGGCAACCTCGAGGAAGACCTGCGCAGCGGCGAACTCGACCTGGCGCTGGACATCGGCCTGCCGCTGACGGCCGAGATCCGCCGTCAGCAGATCGGCACGAGCGAGCTGGTGGTGCTGGCGCGAGTCGGGCACCCGGCCATCGGCCCGGGTTTTGACATGGAGGCCTACCTGGCGCAGGAGCATGTGCTGGTGACGGGCCGGCGGCGCGGCGTGGGGCTGGAAGACGTGGCCCTGGGCCGGCTGGGCATGCGGCGCCGCATCCGCGTGCGCTGCCAGCGCCATGCGGCGGCCAGCGCCATCGTCGCGCGCACCGACCTGCTGGCCACCATGTCGCGCTCGCAGGCCGCGCTGGACGACGCCCAGGCCGGCATCCAGGTGCTGGCCTTGCCGGTGGTGCTGCCGGCGCTGGAAACCTTTCTGTACTGGCACGCGACGGCCGATGCGGACCCGGCCTCGCAATGGTTTCGCAGCGCGATGCTGCAGGCGCTGGAGGGCTGACCGGCCCGGGCGCGACAGCGTGCTGGCTGACACGGGGGCTGGCATGGCCCATGCTATTCTTGCCGCGCCATCGTCGCCGGAGGGCTCCCACAGCCTCGAACGGCGCGGCAAGAACCATCTTCCGCCGGCCTGCGCCGGCATTGCCCAGAACATCACATGATTCTTGTCACCGGCGGTGCCGGCTACATCGGCTCCCATGTCTGCGTGGAATTGCTGCAAGCGGGCCACGACGTCACCATTTTTGACAATTTTTGTAACAGCAGTCCCGAGTCGGTCGCGCGCATCGAGCGCATCGCCGGCAGGGCGCCCAGACTGGTGCGCGGCGACATCCGCGACGGTGCCGCGCTCGCCGATGCACTGAAGACGAGCGGTGCGCGCGCCGTGATCCACTTCGCGGGGCTCAAGGCCGTGGGCGAATCGGTGCAGCAGCCGCTGGCCTACTACGACAACAACGTGGTGGGCACCTTGCGCCTGCTGGAGGCCATGCGCGCCTGCGGTGTGCAGCAGGTGGTGTTCAGCTCCTCGGCCACCGTCTACGGCGACCCGCAGCGCCTGCCGCTGACCGAGGACCACCCACTGTCGGCCACCAACCCCTATGGCCGCAGCAAGCTCATGATCGAGGACATGCTGCGCGACCTGCAGGCGAGCGACGCGTCCTGGCGCATCGCCATCCTGCGCTACTTCAACCCGGTCGGTGCGCATGCCAGCGGCCTGATCGGCGAAGACCCGCGCGGCGTGCCGAACAACCTGATGCCTTACGTGGCGCAGGTGGCGATCGGCCGGCGCGAGCAACTGCAGGTCTGGGGCAACGACTACCCGACGCCCGACGGCACGGGCGTGCGCGACTACATCCACGTGGTGGACCTGGCCATCGGCCACCTGCGCGCGCTCGAGCGCCTGCAGGCGCAGGAAGGCGGCCTGACCGTCAACCTGGGCACCGGCACCGGCTACAGCGTGCTGGACATGGTGCGCGCCTTCGAAGAGGCCAGCGGCAGGCCCGTTCCCTACAAAATCGCCCCGCGCCGTCCCGGCGACGTGGCCTCCTGCTATGCCGACCCGGCCCAGGCGCTGGCCGTGCTGGGCTGGCGTGCCGAGCGCGACCTTGTCGCCATGTGCCAGGACGCCTGGCGCTGGCAGAGCGGCAACCCGAACGGCTACACCGCCTGAACCCGATTCCAACTCCGTCTGAAGCAACCATGCTGATCCAACCTGTTGTTCTGTCCGGTGGCTCCGGTACCCGCCTGTGGCCGCTGTCGCGCGAGAAGTACCCCAAGCAGCTGCTTCCGCTGATCGGCGACGATTCGCTGCTGCAGGCCACGGTGCGCCGTGTCGAGGGCCTGGCCGGTGTGTCCGTGGCCGCGCCCATGGTGGTCTCCAACGAGGAATACCGCTTCGTCATCGCCGAGCAGCTGCGCCTGATGGGCAAGCCGGGCACCATCGTGCTGGAGCCCGTGGGCCGCAACACCGCGCCCGCGCTGACGCTGGCCGCGCTGGCGGCCCGCCGCGACGGCGCCGACCCGGTGCTGCTGGTGATGCCGGCCGACCACGTGATCGTCGACGTGGCGGCGTTCCAGACCGTCGTGGTGCAGGGCGCCAAGCTGGCCGAGGCCGGCGCGGTGGTGACCTTCGGCATCACGCCCGACACGCCCGAGACCGGCTATGGCTACATCCAGTCCGGCGCGGCCTTCGAGGGCGGCGCGCACCGCATTGCGCGCTTTGTCGAGAAGCCCGACCGCGCCACGGCCCAGGGCTACCTGGACGCGGGCGGCTATGCCTGGAACAGCGGCCTGTTCATGCTCAAGGCCTCGGTCTGGCTGGCGGCCATCGCGGCCTGCCGCGCGGACATCCTGTCCGCCTGCGAAGCGGCCTTCGCCAAGGGCTCGGCAGACGGCGAATTCCTGCGCGTGGACAAGGCAGGCTTCACGGCGTGCCCGAGCGATTCCATCGACTACGCCGTCATGGAGCGCCTGGCTGCCGGTGGTCGCGAGGACCTGCCGGCCGGCGTGGTGCTGCCGCTGTCGGCCGGCTGGTCCGACGTGGGCGCCTGGGACGCGCTGTGGCAGGTGCTGCCCAAGGACGAGAGCGGCAACGTGCAACAGGGCGACGTGCTGCTGCACGACAGCAAGAACACGCTGGCACTGTCCGAAGGCCGGCTCATCGCCTGCGTGGGCGTGGAGAACCTGATCGTCGTCGAGACCGCCGACGCAGTGCTGGTGGCGAACAAGGACAAGACCCAGGACGTCAAGAAGATCGTCGATGCGCTCAAGCGCGAGGGCCGCTCCGAAGGCCAGCTGCACCGCAAGGTGTTCCGGCCCTGGGGCTGGTACGACAGCGTGGACAACGGCGCGCGCTTCCAGGTCAAGCGCATCGTGGTCAAGCCGGGCGGCCAGCTCTCGCTGCAGATGCACCACCACCGTGCCGAGCACTGGATCGTGGTGTCGGGCACGGCCAAGGTCACCCGCGACAAGGAAAGCTACCTGGTCTCCGAGAACGAGTCGACCTACATCCCACTGGGCTCCACGCACCGGCTGGAGAACCCGGGCCGCCTGCCGCTCGAGATGATCGAGGTGCAGTCGGGCAGCTACCTCGGCGAAGACGACATCGTGCGCTTCGAGGACGTCTACGGCCGTTCGCAATGAACATCGCTAGCACGCCCGCTGTCCAGGCCGCCACGGCCAGCGCCGCATCGCAGTCGTTGCCGACCGATGCGGTGCAGGCCAGCGTGCAGCTGCGCGTGCTGAAGAAGGCGCTGGATGTGCAGGAGATCGCGGCGGCGCAGCTGCTGGCGTCGCTGCCGCCGCCACCGCCCGTGCCGCAGGGCATGCTGGGCACGCGGCTCGACGTCTACGCCTGAGCCGCGGCGCCTGCCGCTTGAACCGGCTCAGCCGGTGTTGCGCAGCCCGGCCGAGATCCCGTTGATGCAGATGTGGATGCCGGTGCGCACGCGCTCGTCGGCCTGGCCGGCGCGGTAGCGCCGCACCAGCTCCACCTGCAGGTGGTGCAGCGGGTCGATGTAGGGGAAGCGGTGGCGGATCGAGCGCTGCAGCGCCGCGTTGCCCGCCAGGCGCTGCTTCTCGCCCGTGATCTGCGCCAGCGCCTGGGCCGTGCGCTGCCACTCGGCCTCGATGGCACCGAACACCTTCTTGCGCAGCCGCGCGTCGCTCACCAGTTCGGCGTAGCGCGAGGCCAGCTGCAGGTCGCTCTTGGCCAGCACCATGTCCATGTTGGACAGCAGCGTGCGGAAGAAGGGCCATTGGCGGTACATCTTCTGCAAGAGGGCCAGGCGGTCCTTGGCGCCGGCGGGCTTGCGGGCGGCGGCGCCGTCCTGCCCGTCGCCGGCCAGGAAGCTCTCCACCGCCGAGCCGAAGCCGTACCAGCCCGGCAGCGTGAGCCGGCACTGGCCCCAGCTGAAGCCCCAGGGGATGGCGCGCAGGTCCTCGATCTTCTGGCTGGCCTTGCGCGAGGCGGGGCGCGAGCCGATGTTGAGTTCGGCGATCTCGCGGATCGGGGTGGACTCGAAGAAGTAGTCGGTGAACCCGGGCGTCTCGTAGACCAGGTGGCGGTAAGCGCGCATGCTGGCTTCCGACAGCACCGCAGCGGCCTCGAGGAAGGCCGGCGTGGCG
The DNA here is from genome assembly GCF_014652235.1 of Pseudorhodoferax aquiterrae. Classification (GTDB taxonomy): domain Bacteria; phylum Pseudomonadota; class Gammaproteobacteria; order Burkholderiales; family Burkholderiaceae_C; genus Pseudorhodoferax; species Pseudorhodoferax aquiterrae. The sequence continues at coordinate 6,446 of NZ_BMYK01000003.1, read as the reverse complement.
GCCTTGGTGGGCTGCAGCAGCGTGGCCTCCAGCGTGGCGGCGACCAGGGTCTCCAGGTTGCGCCGGCCGATCTCGGGGTTGGCGTACTTGGAGCCGATCACCTCGCCTTGCTCGGTCAGTCGGATCTGGCCGCGCACGGTGCCGGGCGGCTGCGCCAGGATGGCCTGGTAGCTCGGGCCGCCGCCGCGGCCCACGGTGCCGCCGCGGCCGTGGAACATGCGCAGCGTGATGTCGTGGCTGCTGGCCAGTTCGTCGAACAGTTCCACGAGCGCGAGCTCGGCGCGGTAGAGCTCCCAGTTGCTCGTGAAGATGCCGCCGTCCTTGTTGCTGTCCGAGTAGCCCAGCATGATGTCCTGCTCTCCGCCCGAGCGCTGCACGAGCCGCGCGATGCCCGGCAGCGCGTAGAACTCGCGCATGATGGGCGCGGCGTTGCGCAGGTCCTCGATGGTTTCGAACAGCGGCACCACGATGAGGTCGCAGCGGGCGCCTTCACCGCGCGCGCCCCTGGTCCTGGCTTCGTCCAGCAGGCCCTGCATGAGCCCCACTTCCTTTTGTAGCAGCAGCACCTCCAGCAGGTCGCTGACGGTCTCGGTGTGGCTGATGATGTAGTGGCGGATCGCGTTGCGGCCGTAGCGCTGCAGCACGCTGCGCGCGTTCTCGAAGATGGCGAGTTCGTGGCGGGCGAGATCGGAGTACTGCGCGCCCAGCACGCGCAGCGGGCGTGCGTCGTTGAGCAGGCGCAGCAGCAGTTCGCGCTTGGCGGCTTCGTCGAGCGCGGCGTAGTCGGGCTCCAGGCGCGCCGTGGCCAGCAGCTCCGCCACCACCTCTTCGTGCTTGTCCGAGCTCTGGCGCAGGTCCAGCGTCGCCAGGTGGAAGCCGAACACGTCCACGGCGCGGATCAGCGGGTGCAGGCGCTGCGCCGCGAAGGCGCCGCCGTGGTGCGACTTGAGCGAGGCCTCGATGGTGCGCAGGTCGGCCAGGAAGTCTTCGGCCTGGAGGTAGGGGTTCTGCGGCGCCACGGCATGGCGCGCGGCGTCGCCGCCCGTCAGCTGCTTGAGCGTGGCCGCCAGGCGGGCGTACATGCCGGTCAGCGCGCGGCGGTAGGGCTCGTCCTTGCGGTGCTCGCTGGTGTCGGGCGAACGCTCGGCCAGGGCCTGCATCTCGGCCGGGATGTCGACCAGCCGGGCCGACAGCGAGAGCTCTGCGCCCAGGTGGTGCACCTCGGTCAGGTAGTGGCGCAGCGCCATCTCGGCCTGGTGGCGCATGGCGTACTCCATGGTCTCGGCGCTGACGTTGGGGTTGCCGTCGCGGTCGCCGCCGATCCACTGGCCCATGCGCAGGAAGCTGGCCACGCTCTGGTTGCCGAGCTCGCGCTCGAGCTGCGCGTAGAGCTTGGGGATCTCGCGCAGGAAGGTGGCCTCGTAGTAGGACAGCGCGTTCTCGATCTCGTCGGCCACCGTGAGCTTGGAAAAGCGCAGCAGCCGCGTCTGCCACAGCTGCATCACGCGGGCGCGCAGCTGGGCCTCGTTGGCCGCCAGCTCGCGCGGGGTCAGCGCGTCGCGGCCCGTGCCCGAGAGCTGGGCGCGCAGGCGGATCTCGTCGCGCGCGGCCAGCAGCTGGGCGATGTCGCGCTCCGCATCGAGGATGCTCTTGCGCTGCACCTCGGTCGGGTGGGCCGTCAGCACGGGCGAGACATAGCTCGTGGCCAGCGTCATCGCGATGGCCTTGGGCGAGATGCCGGCCCAGCGCAGGCGCGACAGCGCCACGTCGATGCTGCCCTCCTGCGTGTTGCCGGCGCGCTCGTGCACGGCGCGCCGGCGGATGTGGTGCCGGTCCTCGGCGAGGTTGGCCAGGTGGCTGAAGTAGGTGAAGGCGCGGATCACGCTGACGGTCTGGTCGGCCGTCAGGCTCTTGAGCAGCTTCTTGAGTGCCTTGTCGGCCTCCTCGTCGGCATCGCGGCGAAAGGCCACCGAGAGCTTGCGCACCTGTTCGATGAGTTCGAAGGCCGGGGCGCCGTCCTGCTCGCGGATCACGTCGCCGAGCAGGCGGCCCAGGAGGCGGATGTCCTCGACCAGCGGGCGCTCGATGTCGCGTGCCGCGGCGCGGCTGCGCTGTGGTGCTTCCGTGGTGGCAGGGGCTGCGGCCGCAGCGGAAGGGGAGGGCGCCTGGTCTTGTGTTTTCATGTTGGAACGAGGGCTGTGCGAGCGCTCTGCAAGAAGAATGCCATGCCCGGACTGGGGTTGACCCCATGCTAGCATCCGGCCCCCGCGGCCGATTACGGACTGGTTACCTGCGTGCGCTCTTCTCCCTCTTCCACCATCGTCATCGCCACCCGGGAAAGCCGCCTCGCCCTGTGGCAGGCCGAGCATGTGAAGGCCTTGCTGGAGCAGCGCGGCCATACGGTCGAACTGCTGGGCATGACCACGCGCGGCGACCAGATCCTGGACCGCACGCTGAGCAAGGTCGGTGGCAAGGGGCTGTTCGTCAAGGAACTCGAGACCGCACTGGAAGATGGCCGCGCGGACATCGCCGTGCATTCGCTCAAGGACGTGCCCATGGAGCTGCCGGCCGGTTTCGCGCTGGCCTGCGTGCTCGAGCGCGAGGATCCGCGCGACGCCTTCGTCTCGCCACGCTACGCCAGGCTCGATGACCTGCCGCTGGGTGCCGTGGTCGGCACGTCCAGCCTGCGCCGCACGGTGCTGCTGCAGGCGCTGCGGCCCGACCTGGACATCCAGCCGCTGCGCGGCAACCTGGACACGCGCCTGCGCAAGCTCGACGAGGGCCAGTTCGCGGCCATCGTGCTGGCGGCGGCCGGCCTCAAGCGCCTGGGAATGGCCGACCGGATCCGCGAAGTCTTCGCGCCCGAGCGCATGCTGCCGGCCGCGGGCCAGGGCGCGCTGGGCATCGAGGTGCGGTCCGACCGGGCCGATCTGCTGGCGGTGCTGGCTGCGCTCGCGCACACGCCGACCTGGCTGGCCACCGCCGCCGAGCGCGCCGTGAGCCTGGCCATGGGCGGCAGCTGCTCGATGCCGCTGGCCGCCCATGCGCAATGGCTCGATGGCGAGCTGCAGCTGCGTGCCGAGTGGGGCGACCAGGACGTCAAGGGCGCGATCGTGCATGCGCAGTCGAACGGACCGGCCGACGGCCTGCCCGCGGCGCAGGCGCTGGGCTGGCAGGTGGCCCAAGCCCTGCAGGCCGGCGGTGCCCGCAAGGCCGTCTGAGCGCCGCATGCGCGTGCTCGTCACGCGGCCGCAGCGCGAGGCGCTGCGCTGGTGCGCCCAGCTGCGCGACCGCGGATTCGCGGCCGAAGCGCTGCCGCTGATCGAGATCGCCCCCGCCGACCCGGCCCCGCTGGCGGCGGCCTGGGCGCGGCTCGCGGACTGCCGCGCCGCCATGTTCGTGAGCGCCAATGCGGTGCAGGGCTTCTGCGCTGCGCGTCCCCAGGGCCAGGCCTGGCCTGCGCAGACGGCGGCCTGGGCCACCGGCCCTGGCACGGCGCGCGCGCTGCGCGAGGCCGGCGTGCCCGCGCACGCGCTCGTGGCGCCGGCCGCCGACGCACCGCAATTCGATTCCGAGGCCCTGTGGCAGCTGGTCGGCCAGGACCCCGGCCTTGCCGGGGCGCGTGTGCTGATCGTGCGCGGCACCGATGCCGACGGCCGCCTGGCGGGACGGCCCTGGCTGGCCGACCGGCTCGGGGCGGCCGGTGCGCAGGTGCAGGCGCTGGCCGCCTACACGCGCCGCCCGCCGAGCTGGGACGCGGCCACCCGTGCCCATGCCGCAGCCGCCACCGATGCGCTGTGGCTGTTCAGCAGTTCGGACGCGGTGCGCCATCTGCAGCAGTTGCTGCCCGATGCCGACTGGCATGCCACGCGCGCGCTGGCCACGCATGGCCGCATCGCCGAGGCGGCGCGCGCGGCCGGTTTCGGCCGTGTCGACACGGTGCGCCCCGCCCTGGAGGACGTGGTCGCGTCGATAGAATCCGCCCGATGAACGCTGCCGAGCTGTCTTCAGAACCCCAGCCGGGCCAGGCCGCTGCAGGGCCTGCCCCCCACACCAGGCCGCCGGCCACCACTGCGATTCGGGCGCTCGTGCTGTTCCTGGCCTTGCTGGCCGTGCTCGCCCTGGCGGCGGTCGGCCTGCTCTGGCAGAAGGTGGGCGGCATGCAGGAAACCCTGGCGCGCCAGAGTTCGGACACCCAGGCCCGGGCCATGGAAGCCCGCGCCGCGGCGCGCGAAGCCGCGGATCTCGCGCGCGAGACCGCTGCGCGCCAGGCCGTCACCGACACCAAGCTCGGCGAGGCCACGCTGCAGCGCAGCCAGATCGACGAGCTGCTGGCCAGCCTGTCGCGCTCGCGCGACGAGACCCTCGTCATCGACCTCGAATCCTCGCTGCGCCTGGCGCAGCAGCAGGCCCAGCTCACGCTGAGCGCCGAGCCCCTGCTGGCCGCGCTGCGCACGGCCGACCAGCGCCTGGAGCGCGCGGCCCAGCCGCGGCTGGAGCCCGTGCGCCGCGCGGTCGCGCGCGACACCGAGGCGATCCGCTCCACGCAGATCACCGACACCCAGACCATCCTCGAGAAGCTCGACGACCTGGTGCGCCAGATCGACGACGTGCCCCTGCTCAATGCCGTGCTGGCCGCCAACCTGGCCAAGGGGCAGGCGCAGGCCGAGCCGCCCTCCGAACACTGGTGGCTGCGCATCTGGCAACTGGTGCGGGCGGAGGCCGTGCGGCTCATGCGCGTGTCGCGCATCGACCAGCCGGAGGCCGCGCTGCTGGCGCCCGACCAGGCCTACTTCCTGCGCGAGAACCTCAAGCTGCGCCTGCTCAACGTGCGCATGGGCCTGCTGGCGCGCCAGTTCCCCTCGGCCCGGGCCGACGCGGCCGGGGCCGCTTTCATGCTGCACCGCTATTTCGATCCGGCGGCGCGGCGCACGCAGCAGTTCGCCAACACCTTGTCCGAGGTGCAGGCGCAGCTCAAGGCCGTGGAGCTGCCGCGCATCGACGAGACGCTGTCGGCCCTGGCCACGGCGGCAGCGGGGCGCTGAACCGCATGATGCGCGCCCTGCTGTGGTTCCTCGCGCTGTTCGGCCTGGCGGCTGGTGCCGCGCTGCTGGCCGGCAACAACCAGGGGACGGTCACGCTGTTCCTGCCGCCCTACCGTGTCGACCTGTCGTTGAATCTGGTGCTGGCCACGCTGGCGCTGGGCTTCGTGTTGCTGCACCTCGCGCTGCGCGGGTTGTCGGCCCTGTTGTCCATGCCGCGCCAGGCCCAGCGCTGGCGCCTGCAGCAGCGCGAGCGCGCCATGCACGCCGCCGTGCTGGACGCGCTGACGCACCAGCAGGCCGGCCGTTTCCTGCGCGCGCGCAAGGCCGCCGAGGCGGCGTTGCAGCAGGAGGAGATGCTGGCCGCCAGCGGCCATCCGGTCCAGCACGCCGGCAAGCTGCGCGCCACCGCCCACCTCGTGGCCGCCGAGAGCGCCCATGCACTGCAGGACCGCACGACGCGCGAAACGCACCTGCAGCAACTGCTCAAGGAAACCGAGGTGCGTGAGGCGCAGGAGACCCGCGAAGGCGTGCAGCTGCAGGCCGCGCGCTGGGCGCTGGCCGACCGCGACCCGCAGGCCGCGCTGCAATGGCTGGACGCGATGCCCCAGGGCGCCGCACGCCGTACGCTGGCGCTGCGTGCCCGGCTCAAGGCCACGCGGCTGTCGCGCCAGACCCTGCCGGCGCTGGAGACGGCGCGGCTGCTGGCCAAGCACCGCGCGTTCTCGCCCGAGGCTGCGCACCTGATCTTGAAGGGCCTGGCGCTGGAGCTGATCCAGGGCGCGCACGACCCCGTGCAGCTGCAGCGCGCGTGGGCCGAACTGGAGCCGGCCGAGCAGACCATGGCGGAGGTGGCGATCCAGGCCGGCCACCGGCTTGCCGCGCTCGAGGGCGACGTGGCCTTGTCGCGCCAGTGGCTGGCGCCGGTGTGGGAGGAACTGGTGCGCGCGCCCAACCTGCGCGAGCAGGTGCCGGTGTTGGTCAAGCTGATCCATGCGCTGGAAGAAGGCTTCGGTGCCGAGGCCGGCGCCAGCGACCTGCAATGGCTTGAACGCATCGAGGCGGCCCAGCGCCAGCATCCCGAGAGCGCCGAACTCCGGTACCTGGCCGGCATCGCCTGCCTGCGCCACCAGCTGTGGGGCAAGGCCCAGCAACTGCTCACGCAGGCCCAGGGCCGCTTGCAGGACGCCGAACTGCGGCGCAATGCCTGGCGCGCGCTGGCAGCCCTGGCCGAGCAGCGCGGCGACAGCGCTGCTTCGCAGCAGGCGCTGCGCGAGGCTGCACTGCTGTAGCGCCAGCCGCACTGGGGCCTGGCCGGACAAGGCAGGCAAAAAAAAAGACCGCCCCACGAGGCCAATGCCAGTCAGTTAAGCGCTGACTGGCATTTTCTTTGGTGGGTACTTG